>NZ_CP014233.1:0-1769679 GCF_001553915.1 Gemella sp. oral taxon 928 | reverse complement strand
AAAAATAGGAGCATGTTTAGAAGAACATATTTATCACCCCATCGCCAGTGCAGTCGTTACCAAGGCGGAAGAGGACGGAATAGAACATGAAGAAATGCACACTGAATTGTATCATATAGCTTCAAGAGGGATTATATCACATATTAATGAAGAAAAGGTGGTTATAGGTAGTTTGCAGTTGCTTGTTGAAGAAGATATAACGGTAACATCTGAACAACAAAAAATTATTGAAGAAAAACAAGAAGAGTATAATTTACTATTTTTGGGATATAAAGGTAAGTTGATTTCAATATTTTGTATAGATATACCACTTAGAGATGAAGCGAAATTGGTTATTAAAGAACTAAGAAATATGGGGGAAAAGGCAGTGCTATTAACCGGAGATAATAAACTAAGAACTCAAAAACTGCTAAGTAATATTTCTTTTGATGAGGTTTATACCAATATGACCCCTGTTACGAAATTTGAATATATAAAACAAGAAAAAGAGCAGGGAAGAAATGTGTTAATGATAGGAGATGGTTTGAACGATTCAGCAGCGTTGTCTGAGAGTGATATTAGTATCGTTATGAACCAAAGTGCAGATTTATCAAGACAAGTAAGTGATATAGTATTAAAGGCGGATTCTTTGAAATCATTGTTGTTATTAGATGATATATCTAAAAAGCTACAAAATCAAATGAAAGACAATGTTCAACAAACAGTGTTAATCAACAGTTTACTAATTATGTTCGGATTAACTAATGCGATTTCTTCAAAATGGTTAGCAATATTTCATAATTTGACAACATTTGGAATAGTTTTAAAAAACTTTAAAATATAGATTTAATAATCGGAAAGATAGTAAATTTTTTAAAAATAAGAAATTAACGGTTATATAATAAATATGGAGTATAAGAAAAATTTTATTCCTATATTTGAAAGAGAGCCGATTAACAAAGTAAAAATCTTAGTCATTATAATGACTAAGATTTTTAAGTATGATTTCCTAAACTTTATGAATTTCTACAGTAACTAAATTTGCCGGATTTATTACGTTTAATTTTAAAATAAATGCAAGTATTTGTACGTTTGATAATTGCTGCTAAAAGATTTTACTAAAAATCTATGTTATCTTGTTATTGTGTAGTATAATATAAAAATGGTATAATTAATTTTATAAAAAATAGTTAAAAAACGGTAAATAAGATAATATAGGAGAAACAGATGGATCACAATTATTATATGGAGTTAGCTTTAGAAGAAGCGCGGTGTGCTTATGCAAAAGGAGAAGTACCGGTAGGAGCGGTACTTGTTATAAATAATAGGGTTGTTGCTAAAGCACATAATACCCGTGAAGAAAGTCAACAGGTATTAAATCATGCAGAAATTCTCGTAATAAAAAAAGCATGCGAAAAGATCGGTTTGTGGCGACTGAACAACAGTTATCTATACACTACAGTAGAACCTTGTGTTATGTGTAGCGGGGCAATTGTGCAAGCTCGGATAGAAAATGTTATTTTTGGAGCAAAAGATTCTAAATATGGTTGTTGCGGTAGTAGAATGAATATTGTTAATAGTGATAAATTCAATCATAAAGCAAATGTAGTGGCAGGTGTTTTGGAAGATAAATGTTCACAGTTGATAACCGGCTTTTTTAAAGAATTGAGAGAAAAAAAATAATATTAGTAAATATTTAGATATTTTTTATAAAATAATGAAAAATATTCATAGAGGAAATAATTTAGCAACAATTTTAAATTAAATAGAAATTGTTGTTTTATATTTTACATATAGTTATAAACGCTAAATAATTATAATAAATCTCAAAAAAATATTTTTTAAAATCAACAAAGATTTTAAAATATTTTTATGTTATTGCTGTCTTTATTTGTGAATATCTGTTACAATTAAACTAGAGGTTAAAAGAGGGAAATTAATGCGAATAGAAAATGTTATAAAGAAATTTAATCAAGATGAAATTTACCGCTGCCCTAAGTGTTGCGCTAACTCCAAAATTACCGGAATAAGTCTATGTTGTGAGAATAGTCATCGGTATGATTTTTCAAAGAAAGGATATATCCATCTTATAAATAATTATAAGAAGACGAAGTACAATGAAGAACTCTTTGTTGCAAGAAAAAATATTTTTGAAACCGGCTTTTATAAACCGGTGTTGGAAGTTTTAAAGGTATTGATGGAAAAATATTCTAAAAAGATTGTTGTAGACGTCGGTTGTGGGGAAGGATATTACATAAGGAATTTAAAAAAAATGTTTCCTAATAAATATTTCTTTGGGTTGGATAATAGCAAAAGTGCGGTGAAAACCGCTGTAAAAGTTGATAAGGATAACCCTTATATGTTGGCAAATTTAGTTGCATTACCTTTTAAAGATAAAAGTATTTCATGTGTACTTAATATATTAACACCTGCTAATTATGAAGAATTTTTTAGAGTTCTTGGAGAAGAGGGATATTTAATAAAAATTATTCCTAATGCTGATTATTTAAAAGAGATAAGAAATTTAGTTAATGCTGGTGAATATACTAACTATGATACAATAAAACTTATTGAAAATACTTGTGATATAGTTGAAAGAATAAGGGTTAATAACACTTATAGATTAACGGAAATTTTAGCGAAAAATTTTTTGAAGATGACACCGCTAACATTTTCTAAAAAGTTATCAGAAAATGATATAAAATCTCTAAAGGAAATTACAATAGACTTGGAGATTTTAGTCTGTCGAAAAAAGTATGAAGTAAAATAAAAAATTATACAAGGGGTGATAATAATGAATATTGCAGACTATAAGAGTGTAGTAGAAGTGATAAAACATGATAAAAAAGAGTGGATAAGTAAATTTTTAGAATTCAACATATATGAACATCCGGATTTTTATGAAAAATTGGTACAGCAAAAAAAGAATTATTATCTATGTGAAAAAGAAGGGAAAATTTACCTTGTAGACAGCGATAATAATAAAAAAGAAATATCTTGGGTGAGTTTAGATAATTTTGAAGAAGTGGAAATAGGAGAATATATTTATAAAAAATACAGGGTGTTGAAATAAAAGGGTATATTACAACTTTAAGTTGAAAAAGTAGTTTTTTATAGAAAGGGAGCAGATTATGTATGTGGCATATGATGATAAAGAAACGATTTTTAACGCATTAGATGATGATATTGAAAAAGCTAAAGAGTACCATTGCCCTGTTTGTAAAGGGAAAGTAATTTTTAGAAAAGGTGTTAAGGTACAGTCGCATTTTGCTCACGTTAAAAATTGCAGTTGTGAGTATAATACGTATAAAACAGAGAATTCAAAGCATTTGGAAACGAAGAAAAATCTCTATAACCATTTTAAAAAAATATATAATAACGTTGAGGTTGAGTATGTTTTTAAAACGCAGGATAGTGTTCAAATAGCGGATGTTTATATAAAAGATATTAATGTCGCTTTTGAGTATCAACGTTCAGTTATACCTTATGAACTTATAGAAGAGAGAACAAGAGGTTATGAAAAAGCCGGAATTAAATTAATTTGGTTAATTGATACAAATAAATTTATAAAAGAACTTAGATATTATAACGGTATTAGTTATATTAGGTATGCACCATTTGTTGGCAATTTTTTGAATTACTATCAAGGCAAAGTATTTTTTTACGGTTGGGATAATGAAAATAAAAAATTTGAATTTTATCAGATTTGGTCGCATAATCTGAAGAAACGAAATGCTGTATGTATAAAAACAACATTCGATATTGATAATTTTAATATACCACTTGATTTGAAATTGTTAGATAAAGATTTAACGTCAAAATTATATCCTAAAGACATTGAGAATTATGTTTATGAACAAATAAAATATGATAAAACCGTAAAAAATAAAATTTTAAGCATGTTCTATAATCAAAGAATAGAATTAAATAATATCCCAAAAATTATCGGGGTGAATATTTTAGAACAAGTATTAATAAGTACACCGCTGATCTATTGGCAAGGACTGATGTATAGGTTTTATAAAGATGGAAAAACATATCCCGAGTTACTTAGAATAATGGGTAATATTATTAAGTTTAAAAAGAGTATTCATATAAAAAATATTCAACAAGGGGAAATTTTCATTAAGGTAGTAAAGCGATATTATGAATTATTGATTGCAAGCAGTTAGAAGGAGAATTTATGTTTAGGGGAAAGTATGAAAAAAAATTTACAGAACATGAGAAAAAAATACTTTTATCACTTATGGCAATAGAAAAGATAACGTCATTAAAATTACATAAAGTTTTAAAAGTAACAGGTAGTATAGAGGAGATTTCTACGCTTAGTGCGGCAGAGTTTGCCATTTATTTTGAAGATAAATCCGGTGAACTGTATTCTAAGTTTTTGTATAATTTAGATTTTGATTTTGATAGTTATTTTAAGTTTTATAATGTAAAGTGTATATTTTGTGATGATATTTACTATCCAAAAGAATTTTTTAGACTTTATGATTATCCTTTTGTAATCTTTTACAGAGGCAATAAAAAGTTACTGTTATTTGGAAGAAAACTTTCAATAGTTGGGAGTAGAAATAATACCTGCTATTCGGAGGAAGCGCTTGATGTAATAGTGCCATATTTAACTAAGAATAATTTTGTTATTGTAAGTGGTCTGGCGTATGGTGTTGATAGTTTGGCTCATAGCAGTGTGATAGAAAGTAACGGTTTTACCATTGGGGTCATTGCACACGGACATAATATTATTTATCCTGAACAAAGTAAAAGTTTATATGAAGAACTTGAGAAAAATCACTTAATTATTTCGGAATATTTTCCTACTTCACCGATAAGGAAGTATAAATTTTTGGAAAGAAATAGATTGGTTGCCGGATTATCTTGGGCTTTATTGGTAACAGAAGCGGCAAAAAGGAGCGGAACATCACGAACTGTTAATTTTGCACTTGATGTGGGTAATACTGTTTTTTGTCTTCCGGGAAAATTTGGGGATAAGATGAGCATTGCTATAAATGAATATATAAAAGAGGGGGCGGTGTTAGTAAATAAATTAGAAGACTTTAACGACGAACTGGGATTTTAGTAGATATTTGAAAGGATGATAATTATGACAGATATCTTATTTATAAATCCGCTAGGTTGGGATAATTTTATTTGGTCGAAAATTATAGACAATATTGATAATAAAATTTTTGATTTCGTAGAGTTTACAGAAGAAAGTTTTAAAACAATATCAAAAAAAGAAATTGAACAGATGTTATTAAATAAAATGACAAAGGTAAAACGTGGTGGTTATATTATAAGCGTTTCTTACGGAACTGTTGCGTTACTAAATAGTCTGGAAAAATTTTCTGAATATCTTGACGGAATTAATTTAATAGTGGTTGAAGGGCTGGAACCCGTACCGCCAAAATCTATATTGAAAAAATATTTTGAAGATGAAGTAAAGTTTAAAAGTAGAGAAGAATACTTGGAAAAAACACTTAGTGGAAATGAGTTAGAAAATGAGTCTTTAAAAGAAATGTTATTAAAAAGACTTATAAGTAAGGGTAGTGAATATGTCATAAGTCCATCCGCAAAAACGGAATATAAATATTTATCCCTTTATGCAGGGATAGATAATTTAAAATTATTAAAAAGATATAGGGGAATTTTTAATAGATTGACTATTTTTTCATATTTTAAATTAGTCGGAATTAATTATATTCAAATAGAGGAGAACGATCATCTATTAATGGTAACAAAACCAAATATGATAATAGATATATTAAATAAATAAAGTTTATTCATGGAAAAGTTATACTTAAGTAAGATTTTGTATGTTATTAATAAAATACATTATTTTTTCAAAAATTTTGTAATTGTGAAAACGTATATTATAAATTCAAATAAAAAAATTTATTAAAGGCAACTGGTTATCTTAAAAAGTTAATCAGTTGTTTCTATTTCTATATATTTATATACAAAATATTTTTTATTGCTAACTCTATAATAGTAAGGCAACCTTAAGAAATTCACCACTAAGAATGGCGACGAGCCTAATAGCAATGTTTGTAGTGGTAATAGTAAAATGCTTTTAGCATTTTACTTGGAGAATTTTAGACCTTGGCTAAAATTCTAGCCGAAAAATCCATTCACGCAGTGAATTAGTTGTAGGCGTCCACACCACTACTAACCATTGCTGAAATATTTGTAAAATAATATATACTTTTAAAACATATGGCTTGATAATAATTATCATTTACTATATAATGTAGACGTTATTGGGAAAAATAGGTTAGGTGAAAGAGGTAAGGTAATGAAAGACTTTTTTGAGATAATTAAGAGTAGACGTTCTGTAAAATATTATAAAAATGAAGTGAAAATTCCAAGAGAAGAGATAGTAGAAATGTTGAATATGGCGAATACCGCTCCATCATTTTGTAATTTCCAACCTTGGAGATATATTGTTGTAGATACTGCTGAAGGGAAAGAAAAACTGGCTAAAGCGAATTATAACAAAGCTCAAAATGAAACGTCGGCAGCCATGATTGTTTTATTAGGTGATTTGAATTATTTTGATAACTTCCATATGATTTATGGTTCTGCTGTAGATAAAGGTTATCTTCCACAAGAAATAAAAGACGGGTTGTATAACGATATGGAAGGAATGGTTAATTCATTAAATGAAGAAACTAAACGGGAAATAGTTTATTATGATTGTGGACTCTGGTCAATGCAGTTTGCCAATATAGCACGTGCCAAAGGATACGATACAAATATATTGGCAGGATTTAATAAGGAAAAAATAGTAGAACTTTTTGAGGTAAAAGAAGATTTTGTACCGATTATGCTAATATCATTAGGGGAAAAAGAAAAAGACGGTCACAAAACAACAAGGATGGATGCGGAAAGTCTAGTATCGTTTGAGTAAAAGAAATAAACATAGTAATAATTTTAACAAGTCCTAAAAAGTTCTTTAGGCTTGTTTTTTCATATTACTTTTAATTTAATCTATAAAAGTATAAAATAATATTTGTACTAAAATAAAGTGTCAGGAGAAGAAAAGTGAATAAACTAGAAGCGGTAATTTTTGATTTTGATGGAACGATAGTAAATACGGAAAAAATATATTATGAAACTATGAGCGAACTAACGAAGGAATGGCTTAATGAAAATCTTGATAAAATGGATTATATTCATAATGTTTCAGGAACAAACGAAGAAACCAGCAAACGATATTATAATAAGAGATATAATATGACAGGCGAGGAATATGATAAATTCGAATTAGAAATTACAAAAAGAATTATAGCAAATTATCATAATGCGGAAATCCTTCCGGGGATTCCGGAAACGATGAGTTTTTTAAGAGAAAGCGGTATAAAAATGGCAGTTGCTTCTAATGGTAAATTAGGGCATATTGAAGCAGGGTTAAGAAACAAAGGACTTGATAAATATATAGATGTCATTGCAACAAGAGAAGATGTTAAAAATCCTAAGCCTGCTCCGGATATTTTTTTACATGCAGCAAGTAAATTGGGAGTAAATATAAAAAATACAATAGCTATAGAAGACTCAAGACCCGGAGCGTTAGGTGCAGGTGTTTCGGGGGCTACACTTATATTACAGACAAATGAGATAACAAAATATATGGATTTTAGCGGTGTAAATTATGTTTATAAAGATGTAGATTTATTAGAAACAATAAAAAATATTGCCGCTAAAAATAGTTTATAATTAAAGAAACAAGTCGGCTTGGTAAAAACTGTGGAATGGAGAAATTTACTGTTTTAAATTATATTTTTATACAGTTATAAAATATATATTAAACAAAAAATAAGGAGAGAAATTATGTATAAGATACAAGGAACAATAAAAGAGGGATTTACAACAACAGCGGTAACTTCATCAGGTGGAGAATATAGGATGTTCATTGAAGAAAATATTGATGGACCGATGGATTTGTTTTCCGTAGCTTATGTTGGGTGTATTAGTATGTGTGCTAAGGGATATTTTGTAAGAACATATGCTCTAAAAAATTTACAATTAAATGTTGAACTAACAGTAGATTATGATAATAAAAAAATTGTTGCGGATATTTATGTTGATAGAACTGAAGAACAGCTTGTAAACGGTGATAGACAAGGAGTGTTAGATAATATAAAACTTCGTTGTAAAGTATCTCATTTATTGACAAGCGATTTAGATATTAACTACAATGTAAAACGGCTAAAAAAATAAAATATTAGTAAGAGATAATTACCTTTTTAACCAAATTTTAAAACTTTAAATTTAGGGCGACTAAAGGTAATTATTTTTTGAAATGATACATTGTAAAATAATATTACGGCAAAATTATAACTGAACCTTAACAAAACTTAAATAAAAATATTAATTGTGTTTAAACCTCCCTTTAAACTGTGTTTAAACTTTTATTGATAAGATTAAAACAAGTTAAGAATAAAGTTAGGAGGATTTTTATGGAAAACAACAATAATAATAGAGATGAAGAATTTAACACACAAAATTATAATAACGAATCATACAATAACCAACAAATAAATCAAGAATATTATAACGATCAACAAACACATTATAACAACGATTATCAAAACGGTAATGATTACCAATATGATAATTCTTTTGAAATGCCTCAAACAACAAAGGATAATAGAAACTACGGAAAATTATTTTTAACGATATTTGCTTCTTTTGCTTTGGGAGCAACAAGCGTCTTTGGAGCACAAACAATTATGGGTTCTACAAAAACGACGAAAACGTCAAGTGTTGCAACGACAAAACAGGAACAGGATAACCAAACAACAACTGTTAATGCAATCTCAAAAGCAAAAGATGCTGTAGTGTCAATAGTTAATTATCAAAGCACATCAAATAACGGTTTAGATTCTGCTTTAAGAGGTATAACCGGTAAAAGTGGAAATAATTCAAACTCAAGTGAGTTAAAACCTGCTTCAAGCGGAAGCGGAGTAATTTATAAAAAAACGGGAAATACAGCTTATCTTGTAACGAATAACCACGTTATAAAAGGGGCGAAAAAATTAACAGCAATTCTCAGCGATGGAACTAAGGTCAATGCTGAAGTTGTAGGAACAGATGTTTGGACAGATATAGCCGTTTTAAAAATAAGTGCCGAAAATGTTACTACTACGATGGATTTTGCAGATAGTGACAAAGTTGCTGTCGGTGAAACGGCATTTGCCATAGGGTCACCGTTAGATGTTAATTTATCAAATACGGTGACAAAAGGTATAGTGTCGGCTGTTAATAGACAGATACCGATGGATATTGACGGTGACGGTACAAGCGACTGGAATCAAACGGTAATTCAAACGGACGCTGCTATTAACCCGGGTAATAGTGGAGGAGCATTAATAAATAATGAAGGAAAATTAATCGGAATTAATGAATCTAAAATTGCTAAAGCCACTTCAAATGTTTCTGCTGAAGGTATCGGTTTCGGTATTCCGTCAAATGAAGTAAAATTAATAACAGAACAATTAGAAAAATCCGGGAAAGTAACAAGACCGGCTCTTGGGGTACAATTAGTTTCATTAGCATCAGTTGATAGTGATGTTGTAAAATCTGAATTAAAATATAATGGTAAATCGGGAGTTGTTATAAGAAATGTAGAAGAAAATACTCCGGCTTCTCAAGCAGGTTTAAAAAAGTATGATGTCATAACTAAATTAAACGGTGTAGAAGTAAAAGATGTTGCAGCGGTAAGAAAATATTTATTTGAAAAAGCCAAAATCGGAGATAAAGTTACCGTAACTTATTACAGAAACGGAAAAGAACAAACAACAGATGTAGTAGTTCAATCTTTATCGAATAATTAATTAAGTAATAACTAATAAAATGAAAACCAGCTTAATAATCAAAATAAATTTGAAACAGAGTTATTAAGTTGGTTTATTTTGTTTGAAAAATGTTTTTAATTATATATTTGTACGCAATAGAATACTTTGAATTGTAATTTTTAAAAAATAATAAGTTTGAAAAATGTTTGATATTTGCTAAAAAAATAAAAATATGTTATTATACCTATGATAAAATATAAGAAAATAGGTGAATAAATGAAAAAAGTAAGAAAAGCTATAATTCCGGCAGCAGGATATGGTACTAGATTTTTACCTGCTACTAAAGCATTACCTAAAGAAATGTTACCGATAATTGATACTCCTACTATTCAATACATAGTAGAAGAAGCGGTAAAAGCCGGAATAGAAGATATAATAATAGTAACAGGAAAGCAAAAAAGAGCTATAGAAGATCATTTTGATAGAAATGTAGAATTGGAAGTAGAATTGGAAAATAAAGGTAAGTTGGGAATGTTGGAAAAAGTAAAATACCCAACAACACTTGCTAATATTCACTATGTTCGTCAAAAAGAAATGGCAGGTTTAGGAGATGCTATTTTGACGGCACGCAGTTTTATAGGAGATGAACCGTTTGCCGTTTTACTTGGAGATGACGTTGTAGTAAATAAAGAAAAACCGGCAATTAAACAGTTAATAGAAAAATCGGAAAAAACAGGTTGCTCTGTTATTGGAGTACAAACAGTTCCTGAAAATCAAACTCATAGATATGGAATAATCGCTCCAAGATCAAATGATGGAAAATTATATGAGGTGGAAAATTTTGTTGAGAAACCCGCACAAGGGACAGCACCATCTAATCTGGCTATAATGGGTCGCTATGTTCTTAATCCGGGAATATTTAAACATCTTGAGAAAAAACAAGTTGGTGTTGGCGGAGAAGTACAGTTAACAGATGCAATTCAAATGTTAAATAAAGAAGAAAAAGTTTATGCTTATGATTTTGAAGGGAAACGTTATGACGTTGGTGAAACTATCGGCTTTGTAAAAACTACAATAGATTTTGCACTTCAAAGCGATTTAAGGGATGAATTGATTCCATTTTTAAAAGAAAAATTAGCAAATTTATAAGTGATAGTTACAAAGAACAAGATTGAAATTTACAATCTTGTTTTTTACTTTGAAATAATATAAATAGGAGATTTTATTTAAAGAAGTTGTTAAAAAAATTTTGAAAAATTATATTTAAAATTTTATAGTATTATACCAGTAAAAGTAAAATTTTAAGAAAGAAATTTATTATGTTTAAAAATTTTATATAACAATTCTAATCTATTTTTATTTCTAACATATATTAAAATTCAAAAAAAGAAACTTCTGAATGTTACAAGAGTTATTTAGAGAAAAGTTTATTTTTGTAAGTGTAACCATAACTTTTAATAACAGATTTTTAAATGATAATACATTTCAATTAGAGAATAAATTGTAGGGAGAATTATATTAAAATATTTTTATTGAAAAAGGCATATATTCAATAATTTAACAGATTGTCTATGCAAAATTTAAAAAACTTTAAAAAAAACTTTGAAAAATTGTTTAAAAATGTTTTGCAAAATTATTAAGACTGTTATACAATAAATATAGTAGGAGTTTTATGCTACTGCTTATTCATAATCTTTAAGGAAAGGAGGAAAAAATATGTTAGAGTTTAATAATGTTGAAAAAATCAATATTCCGCTAAAACAACACGTTGGTGGTCCTTGTCAAGCTATTGTTAATGTCGGGGATCATGTAAAACGTGGTCAATTAGTTGCTACTCCCAATGGGTTAGGTGCTAATATTCACACTAGTTTATCCGGTGTTGTAGAAGAAATTAACGATATGAATATCGTTGTAAAATTAGATAAAGAACAAACAGATGACTATGTGAGATTAGAAAAAACTGACGATAAGTTGCAAAAGATAAAAGATGCAGGTATTGTCGGAGTTGGGGGAGCCGGCTTTCCTACCGGAATTAAGTTATCGGCACAAATACCGGGTGGGTATGTTATTGCCAATGCAGCAGAATGTGAACCGATTTTAGGACATAATGTTAAGTTTATGGAAGAACATCCGGAAGAACTTGTACGCGGTTTGAAATATATTGTTGAATTAACCGGCGCAAAAGAAGGATATATTGCGATAAAAACAAAATATCGTAAAGCATTGCTTGCATTAGGTAAAGCGTGCAAAAATGAACCTAATATTAGTATAAAAATCTTGCCTAATATGTATCCAGCAGGAGACGAACGTGTTATTGTTAGGGAAACATTAGGCGTGATTTTAAAACCGGGTCAATTACCATTGGAAGCTAATGCAATTATCTCAAATGTTGAGACTATTAAGCGTATAGTGGAAGCAATAGAAGAAGATAAGCCGCTGATTGACAAAGATCTTACAGTAGGCGGACGTGTAAATAACCCAAGCATATTCTTAGATGTACCGATCGGATTACCGATTAGTGTGTTTATAGAAAAAGCCGGCGGTTATATTAACCCACATGGAGAGATTGTTCGTGGGGGACCATTTACGGGACGTCCGGCACAAGAAGGAGATCCTATTAATAAAACAACCGGTGGTCTTCTAGTGGCTATGCCATATCCACAAGAAAGAGAGAAAGTAGGAATACTAATTTGTGAATGTGGTGCACAAGAAGAACGTCTTCGCCAAATTGCTGACGGAATGGGTGCTGAAGTAGTGTCTGTCCAAATGTGTAAACGTATGAAACCGGATAAAAACGGTAGATTACGTTGTGAATTACCGGGTATTTGCCCAGGACAAGCGGAAAAAGTATTGAAAATGAAAAAAGATGGTGCGAAAGCAGTCATTACTGGTACTTGTCAAGATTGAACCAACACCGTGACAGGTGTAGCTCCTAGGTTAGGAGTAAAAGTTTATCATAGTACCGACCATGTACTTCGTGCCACTGACCATCATTTATACAGAAGCTATAAAAGCTTAGAATTACATAATAATAAATAATTAGTTGGAGGTTAGAAGTAATGTCAATTACAGTAGAAACTGCAAAAGAACACTTAAATGACAAAGCGGTATTTTGTTGCAGAGCTGAGGAAGGTATCGTAATTAGTCCTGAAAACTTAGAAGATCCAGGGTTATTCGATGACTTAGAAGATTCAGGGTTACTATCATTCCCAGACAATGCATTAACAATCGGACAAGTATTAGGAGCAAAATTAACAAAAACAACAGACGCTCTAATACCAATTACACCGGATATCATTGATGCTGTCCAAGGTGTAGAAGAAGAAAAAGCAGAAGAAAAACAAGAAGAAGAAGTAGTAGGAGAAGCTAGCGTAGTGGCAGAGCCGATTCCTGCTCCCGTAGTGGTGGCAGAACAAACACAAGCTCCGGTAAATTCAGGAGTATTCAAACTACAAATCGGTAAAGGTGAAAATATTAACCTTGAAATTCCACTATCAGCTTTTGCAGGGCAATCTGCAGCACCGGTTGCACAACCGGCAGCACCTGCTCAAGTAGTAGAAACAAAAGCTGTAGAAGCTCCTAAAACAGAAACAGTAGTAGAAAAAGAAGCAGAAGAAAAACATGAAGGTGAACCAAAATTCATTCGTTCTCTTTTAACAAAACACTACAAAATTGATAAAGTAGTCTTCGGTGAAAAAACAGAAATTAAAGGTACAACTTTAGTATTAGGAACTCCGGAAGATTTATGTAAAGCTGCTATTGAATCAGAAGAATTAGTAGAGGATGTTAAATTAGAAATCATCACTCCTGAACAGTATGGTACATACAGTGAAACAATAATGGACGTGCAACCGATTGCGGTTAAAGAAGAAGGAGAAATCGGTCATGGTGTTACTCGTGAACTTAAAGGTGTAGTAATGGTTCTTACAGGAACAGATGCTAACGGAGTTCAAATCGGGGAATTCGGTTCTTCAGAAGGAGAATTGGATCGTAACATTATGTGGGGCCGTCCAGGTGCTCCGGATAAAGGAGAAATCTTCATTAAAGGACAAGTAACAATCAAAGCGGGAGCTAACATGGAACGTCCAGGACCATTGGCAGCTCACAAAGCATTTGACCATATTACAGAAGAAATTCGTAAAGCTCTTAAAGAATTAGATGATGAAAGTTTGGTAGTTGGTGATATTAAATTAGAACAATATCGTCATCCGGGAAATAAAAAAGTGTTGATAGTTAAAGAAATCATGGGACAAGGTGCGATGCACGATAACTTGATTTTACCGGTAGAACCGGTAGGAACACTTGGTGCTAAACCTAACGTTGACTTAGGTAACTTACCGGTTATGCTTGCTCCAACAGAAGTATTAGATGGTGGTATCCATGCGCTAACATGTATCGGGCCAGCTTCAAAAGAAACTTCTCGTCATTACTATCGTGAACCGTTAATCTTAGAAGCGATGGCTGATGAAGAAATCGACTTAGTAGGGGTATTACTAGTTGGATCTCCACAAGCTAACTCAGAAAAATTCTATGTATCTAAACGTGTAGGTATGACTATTGAAGCTATGGATATTGATGGTGCTATCGTTACAACAGAAGGATTCGGTAACAACCATATCGACTTTGCATCACATATTGAACAAATCGGTTCTCGTGGAGTGTCTGTAGTAGGTATGACTTACTCTGCGGTTCAAGGGGCTCTTGTAGTAGGTAACGAATACATGAAAGCCATGGTAGATAATAATAAATCTAAACAAGGTATTGAAAACGAAATTCTTTCAAACAATACATTATGTAGAGAAGATGCTGTCCGTGCTTTAGCAATGCTTAAAACACAAATGGGTGGCGGAGAAATAAAAAAAGCTGAAAGAAAATGGAATCCTAATGTTAAATTAAATAACGTAGAAGTTATTGAAAAAGCTACAGGAGAAAAAATAGAGCTATTAGAAAACGAACAAATTTTACCAAAATCTAAAAAACGTCAAGAAATTTACGAAAAAGAAGATTAATTTTTAAGAGTAGGAAATAAGTTATGATTGAAAAATTAAAATATGCGTCTACAGAAAGAGTGTTCGAAGGGATAATAGTTGATCATAACGATGCCAGCGTTACGATAGATATTAAAGGACGTTTAGGGCAGTTTAAAATTCCTATGAGAATGTTGATTTCTGAATATCCTGTGCAAATAGGTCAAGAAGTTGCCTTTTTGTTCAGCTATCCGGAAGTTATAACAGAAGAACCTGACGAACATTATGTAAATGCAATAAAAAATACTAAAAAGTTACAAGAAGAAGTAAAAAATAGAAGACTAAAAGAAGAATAGTAGGAAGGAGAATTTAGAATGTCATTAACGATATTTGAAGGTCTACAATCAGAGATTTATGTACCGATTACACCAAAACCAGTTTGGGCTCCAGTGACTAAAGAATTAAAAGACATGAAAGTAGCATTAGCAACTGCTGCGGGAGTTCACTTAAAAACAGATAAAAGATTTAACTTAGCAGGGGATACAACATTCCGTGAAATTCCGGATACTGCACACAGTTCAGATCTTATGGTATCTCATGGTGGGTACGATAATGCTGACGCTAACAAAGACATCAACTGTATGTTTCCGATTGATAGATTACATGAACTGGCTAAAGCCGGATTTATCGGCAGCGTAGCAGAATTCCACTATGGATTCATGGGTGGTGGTGGAGACCAAGAGGCTTTCACTAACAGAACAGGTCCGGAAATCGCTAAAAAATTAAAAGAAGAAAATGTTGATGCAGTTATTTTAACTGCTGGTTGAGGTACTTGCCATAGAACTGCCGTGATCGTGCAGAGAGCAATTGAAGAAGCAGGTATTCCAACAATCTTAATAGCGGCACTACCGCCGGTAGTGCGTCAAAACGGTACTCCAAGAGCCGTTGCTCCACTTGTACCAATGGGAGCAAACGCAGGAGAACCTGGTAACGTTGAGCAACAAACACAAATTCTAGAAGCAACTTTAGAGCAACTAGTTAAAATACCAAGTGCAGGTAAAATAGTTCCTCTTCCATTTGAGTACATCGCTCACGTGTAGGAGTTTACTAAATTAGAAGAGGGATGTGAATCTCTCTTCTTTTTTAACAAAGAAACTGTATTATAAAACAGTTTCAGTTGTGTTTCAATACAGTTTTTAATAAATAATAGGGGATGATGACTTATGCCAAAAGAAAAATTACAAATAAAAGCATTCCATATTAATACTGTTACACTTGGTAAGAAAGTTAAGATTGATAATAATGTACTGACTATACCAACAGAAATAGTATATAATAAAGATATTTTTGAAACTGTAAGTATAAAAATTATTAAACCGAAAGAACATGATATTTATGTTAATACTATAATGGATATAGTGCCAATTTCGACAAAAGTAATAGGGCGACTTGGAGAAGGAATAACTCATACATTGACCGGTGTTTACACATTGCTTACCGGGGCAAATACTAAAGGGGAACAGATGCATGAGTTTGGTTCATCAGAAGGTATTTTAAGTAAGCAATTGGTGCTTAATAAAGCAGGATCACCGTCAGTTGATGATTACTTAATTCATATTGATGTTGTGATTAAAGATAATATAGATTTTGATAGAGCTTTAGCATTTTCAATTTTTGAGTTATCAGACTTATATCTTCAAGAAATTAGAGAAGGCATGAAGGTACTTAGCGGACGTGATGCTGACGAAGTTCATGAATTTTATAATACATCAAATCCGGGTAAGCCTAAAGTTGCTCTTGTAAAAGAAGTAGCCGGGCAAGGAATGATGTATGATAATCAGTTATTCCCGATAGAACCCAGTGGAATAGATAAGGGTATTTCTATTATAGATATGAATAATATGCCGGTTTTACTTACAGCGAATGAATATCGTGACGGTGCTATAAGGGCTATGGTATAGAAAGAAGGTGTTAGTATGGGGATAGGGCCATCTACAAAAGAAACCAGTTTACACCATTTTAGAGATCCGTTACTTGATACATTAGCTACTGATCCGGATATTGATTTTCAAGGTGTAATTATTGTTGGAACGCCACAAGACAATAGATTAAAACATCTTGTAGGCTGGAGAACCGCCGTATGGCTGGAGGCTATGAGAACAGATGGAGCTATTATTTCGGCAGACGGCTGGGGGAATAGTGATGTTGACTATGCCAATACAATGTTTGAAATAGGAGAGAGAGGAATTTCTATAGTTGGTTTAAAATTTATGGGAAAACATAAATTTGTGGTAGAAAATCAGTATACAAAATATGTCTTAGATTTTAATAAGTCTAAAGAAGGTGTAGAAACGGAAATTGTTTGTCAGAATAATGTTGATTATTCTGATGCGAGAAAAGCGTTGGGACTTTTAAAATTAAAAATGAGGCAAGATGCAAATAAATAATTTAAGGAGAGAATTATCATGAAATTAAATAAAATGATTTCGGTTATAGATACACATACAGCAGGGGAAGCTGCTCGTTTAGTAACAGCGGGTATTCCAAAAATTCCCGGTAAGGATATGGTAGAGAAAAAACAATATTTTATCGATCATTTAGATGATGTTAGAAAATCTGTAATGTTTGAACCACGTGGGCATCAGGATATGTTCGGAGCGTTCTTACTACCTCCAACAAAAGAAGAAGCGGATTTCGGATTGGTATTCATGGATACCGGCGGTTACTTAAATATGTGTGGACATAATACCATCGCAGCGGTAACAGCTTCAGTTGAAACAGGTATGGTTGATGTGGAAGAAGGAGCTACAGAAAAAGAAGTTGTTGTAGAAACGCCGGCAGGATTAATCTACGCAACGGCAAAATTAAAAGATAATGGAACAAAAGTAAAAGAAGTTTCATTTAGAAATGTTGAGTCATTCTTATATAAACGTGATTTAGAATTAGATGTAGAAGGTGTCGGTCATATTAAATTTGATATTTCATTTGGTGGTAGTTTCTTCTGTATTCTTTCAGCTGATCAATTAGGGTTGGAAGTAAAACCGGAGAATGCTTCTAAATTAAAAGAAATGGGACTAAAAATCAGAGATGCGGTTAATGCAAATGTAGAAATTCAACATCCGACATTATCGCATATCAAAACTGTAGATTTGATAGAAATTTATGATAAACCGACTCATCCGGAAGCTACATATAAAAATGTTGTAGTATTTGGAGATGGTAATATTGACAGATCACCTTGCGGAACCGGTACTTCTGCAAAATTAGCAACATTATATGCTAAAGGTGAATTAAAACCGGGAGATCCTTTTGTATATGAAAGTATTTTAGGTACTTTATTCAAAGGTAGAATTGTTGAAGAAAGAAAATTAGCGGATTATGATGCTATCATTCCGGAAATAACAGGTTCTGGTTATATCTTAGGATTTAGTAATTATGTATATGATCCGGATGATTCACTAACTTATGGATTCTTATTAGGATAGGAGAAAAGAGATGTTTAGTTTAGTAAATATATTATTAATGTTATTAGCTGCTTCAGGCATATACTTTTTGGCAATGTGGGTGTTGGATATAGTAAAAAACAAAGATACTGAAAGTGAAGATTCAAACCCTATAATCGGATTCTTTATCGGATTAATAACAGACTTTATGGATACTTTAGGTATCGGTAGTTTTGCTCCGACAACATTACTTGCAAAAGTAACAGGTTTTATAAAAAATGACAGATTCTTACCGGGAACATTAAATGTAGGGCACACAATTCCCGTATTAATCGAAGCATTTTTATTCATTCAAGCGGTTAAAGTAGAGGCTGTAACCTTACTTTCTCTAATTGCAGCAGCAGTTATTGGTGCTTTAGTCGGAGGACGTATAGTAACAAAATTACCTGAGAAAAAAATTCAGGTTGTTATGGGATTTGCTTTAATTATTACAGCGTTGTTAATGTTTGCCAGTAAAATGGGATGGCTTGCATTACTTGGTGCTAACAACACAGCACTTAAATTAACAGGAATTGCTTTAATAGTAGGTATAGTTGGTAACTTTATCTTTGGAGCATTAATGATGGCAGGAGTAGGATTGTATGCACCATGTTTAGCAATGGTATCCCTATTAGGAATGGATCCGAAAGCTGCATTCCCTATTATGATGGGTTCATGTGCCGCATTAATGGCGATTGGGTCACCTAAATTTATTAAAGAAGGATTATACCCAAGAAAAGGTGCAATTGGTGTTACAATCGGAGGTATAATCGGGGTTATCGTCGGATATCAATTTATTACTTCATTATCATTATCAAGTTTACTATGGTTAATTATCGTAGTAGTTATTATCACAGGACTTGATATGTTAAGAAAAGGATTTAAAAAAGAAGTAGCATAGAGATAAAAAACTTTAATGTCAGCTCACCTTGTAGTTATGAAAACACATTTGAAAATACAATGATAATATGTTACAATAATAATGTGAGATATTAGAAATGTATTGAATAAAGTGAAATATAATGAAAGAAAGAACATAGATATATTTAGTAGGGGGATTAATCCCGATTTAGAGTGTTAGAGAATTCTAGCACTCTATACATTTTTGTGATGAGATTAATCTATAAGAAAAAAGTTGTAAATATTATTTTTTCAGAAAACTACTAAATATTTTCATATTAGAAGTAATTATTTACCGGATAGAAGGTAAATTATAATAAAAGCAAGAGGTGAAAAGATGATTAATTTAGTAAACACAGTGTTGTTGTTATTAGGGATAGCTGTCGTGTATTTTGTCATTACATTAGCTATGGATGTGATTAAGAATAAGGATAAAGTAAAAAAGGAATCAAATTTTATTTTAGGATTTATAATAGGAATTATAACAGATTTCTTTGATACTTTGGGAATTAGTAGTTTTGCGATAACGACTCTGTTAGGAAGAGTAACAGGTTTTATAAAAAACGACAGGTTATTACCGGGAACTTTGAATATAGGACATGCAGTACCGACAGCCACAGAGGCATTTTTATTTATTTCTGCTGTAAAAGTAGAAGCTATTACACTTTTATCATTAATAGTTGCGGCTGTGGTGGGGTCACTGGTCGGCGGTCGTATAGTTACTAAATTACCGGAGAAAAAAATACAAATTGTAATGGGATTTGCCTTATTATTTACAGCTATCTTGATGTTTACTAAAAAAATGGGGTGGTTAGATTTACTTGGTGCAAACAACACCGCACTTGAATTAACCGGGTTGTTGTTGATTATAGGAATAGTTGGTAACTTTATTTTTGGAGCATTGATGATGGCAGGAGTAGGATTGTATGCACCGTGTCTTGCTATGGTTTCTTTGTTAGGAATGGATCCGAAAGCTGCATTTCCCGTTATGATGGGTTCATGTGCTGCGTTAATGGCAGTGGGCTCTTCTAAATTTATCAAAGAAGGGTTATACCTAAGAAAAGGAAGTGTTGCAATTACTATTGGAGGAATTATCGGAGTAATTATTGCTTATCAATTTATTAATTCACTATCGGTTTCAGGTCTTATGTGGTTAGTAATTGCCGTAGTTACTATAACCGGCTTTGATATGTTGAGAAAAGGTATAACTAATAAAAAAATGTCTTAATAATATTTTATGACAATTATTAATTTAACAAAATAAAGAATAACTATATACAAAAAAATTGGGTCTACAAAAAATCGGACTGATGAAAAAATCAAGTCCGATTTTTTTATAACAAATTTACAAAAAAATATAGAAAAAAAGTAAAATATTTTTTCGATTAAACTTTACAAATAATAATAAATATAATATAATATTTATTTGCAAGGGTATTCATTAATATATTAAAGGAGAGGTTATATGAGTTTAGTAGTAATATTGTTAGGTTTATTGTCGTTAGCGGCGGTATATTATGTTGTGATTTGGGCGCAAGACATTATAAAAAACTGGAATGAACCGGATAACTCTAATCCGATTTTAGGATTTGTAATAGGTATTATTACGAATTTTTTTGATGTGCTTGGGATAGGAAATTTTTCAACAATAACATTAGCATCACAGTTGACAGGTTTTATAAAAAACAATAGATTATTACCCGGGATGTTAAACATAGCGAGTGTTGTACCGGTTTTAATTGAAGCATTTTTATTTATTTCAAATGTCGAGGTCGGTGCAGTTACATTGTTATCCTTAATTATAGCGGCAGTTGTCGGTGCATTGGTGGGAGGACGTATAGTAACAAAATTACCTGAATATAAAATACAAATTGTAATGGGATTTGCCTTATTGATAACAGCATTTTTAATGTTTGCCAAAAAGATAGGTTGGTTGGCGTTATTGGGAGAAAATAATACGGCGGTTAATTTAACCGGTATAGCTTTAATTATCGGTATTGTAGGAAATATTATTTTTGGAGCATTGACGATGGCAGGTGTGGGGTTGTATGCACCGTGCTTAGCAATGGTATCACTATTGGGATTAAATCCAAAAGTTGCTTTTCCGATTATGATGGGTTCATGTGCCGCCTTAATGGCAATGGGATCTCCAAAATTTATTAAAGAAGGTATGTATCCAAGAAAAGGGACACTGGGACTAGCTATCGGTGGAATAGTCGGAGTGTTTATAGGATACCAGTTTGTTAAATCATTATCAGTAGACAGTTTGATATGGATAATTATTGTTGTAGTAATTTATACAGGTATTATGATGTTAAGGAAAGGATTTAAAAATCATCAAAAAATAGTTTAGTGAATATATTAAAGCTGATTAATTAGTAATAAATCAATGAGATGTTTTCGAACATTGTATGAATTTAGTTACCGGATAATCAGCTTTTTAGTTTATTATATATTTTTATTTTTGAATGATTGGACAGTTGAGTAACAAAACACAATAACGGCTATCCAAATTATTATGAATGAAATGAGTTTTTCAATGCTAAGAGCTTCTCCATAAACGAAGATTCCTATAAGAAATTGCATTGATGGTGGAATGTATTGAAGTATTCCTAATAAATACAGCGGTATATGGTTGGCACCTTTAGCAAAAAGCATAAGCGGTACTGCAGTTATAGCACCGGAAAGTAAAATCCAGATAATAGTCATAGTACCGTCAGTATAGAAAGTTAAGTTATTATTTATTGTTAAGTATGAAATATAAATAAGTGCTATTGGGAAAACAATTACAGTTTCTACTAACAGGCTAGCTTTAGGGCTAATAACAATTTTCTTTTTACACAAGCTATATAAACCGAAAGTTAGTGCGAGCATTATAGAAATCCAAGGAAGTGACCCTAAAGATATAAATAAATATAATAATGATATGCCGACACAAATACAAGCTATAATTTGAGTACGACTGAGATGCTCTTTTAAAAATATAACAGCTAGGATAATTGTCACTATTGGATTTAAGTAGTAACCGAAACTTGCTTCCAGTACATGATTTGTATTAACAGCAATAATGTAGGTTAGCCAGTTAATTGTAATGAGAATAGCGGCTATAACTAAAAGTATGAATTTTTTCTTATCTTTCCATAATTTTAAAATTTCTTTAAATATTCTTTTTTTATTTTTTGAAATTAGAACGATAAACAACATAAAAACAAAAGACCAAATTATTCGATGTGACAAAACTTCATAAGCATCAATGTTTTTTAATAATTTGAAATAGACGGGAAAAACTCCCCATGATAAATAACAAATTAAAATAGCAATTAAACTTTTTTTTGTATTATTCATAATAAACACTCCTTACTTGTATAAAATAATATACTTTTAATAATGGTCAATTATTTCACTTCTTACCGCTGAGATGAGATATAAAGACCCTGTTATAAGAAGTATTTCGTCATTTTTCAGGTTTGGTACTAAGTTGGCTAATGCTTGTTCATAATCTTCAAACTTTGTAATAAAGGTGGTATCAAAAGCATTAACTAAACTGTTAAGATTGGATTCTTTTATTGCAATAGGAACTTTTGTAATGAAAAATTCTGCAGGAATAGTTTTTATTATTTCTATCATAGAAGAATAGTCTTTATCTTCTAAAATTCCCAGAAGAATTTTTAATTTAGGGAATTTAACCATTTTTAAATAATTTACTAAACTATTTACTCCGTCATTATTATGGGCACCGTCTAATAAAATATTTTCTCTTATCCACTCAAGTCTACCTGCCCAGTTTGAGGTAGCTACAGCACGAGAAATAGTGTTAAAATCTATATCTATTATTTTTCTTTGCTGTAAGTTTTCCAGTACGAGTAGAGCGAGTGAACAGTTATAAATTTGATGTTCTCCTATCATTTTAGTAGAGTAGGTTTTATTTTTGTAATTAAATTCGTTTCCATGAGCATGAATGCTTTTTATTTGAATATCTTTAGTATTTAAAATAGTTAATGTAGCATTTTTTTCTTTGCAAATATTTTTAATAACCATTTCGATCGAATTAGAAGAAGGGTAAATAATTACATTATCATTTTTTTGGATAATTCCGGCTTTTTCAAAGGCAATTTCTTCTAAAGTATTACCAAGGATATTTGTATGATCCAGACTAATTTTTGTAATAACGGATAGTAGTTTTTTTTCAAAAATATTTGTACCGTCAAAACGTCCACCAAGCCCAACTTCCATAATAACAAAATCTGTACCTTGTTCTTTAAAATAAAGGATAGCAACTGTAGTTATAATTTCAAAGAATGATAAGTTATCGGTTGAATGTGGGTTATTATCAGACCAAGTTTTTTCTACAAGTTTAAACAGTTCAAATGCTCTTTTATAAGGTATAAATTTATCATTAATACGAATACGATCGTTAAAACTAAGCATACCGGGGCTTGTGTATAAACCTACACGATATTTGATTTTCAAAATATCTTTAAGGTATGAACAGGTTGAGCCTTTGCCGTTTGTTCCGGCAACATGGATAATATTAAGGCTTTTTTCCGGATTATTAAATAGTCCTAATATTTTTTTCATACGATGAAGCCCCAGTTTCATACCGGAGCGCTCAATTTTATATGAAGAAGTTATCAGTAACTCTTCACAAATAATTTCTGTAACATAATCAATAGTTATATTTTTATTAAATGTTTCTAATTTTTTTAGTATTTCATCAAGTTCAAACTTATCAAAAAGTTCAAAGATATTATTTTCATCTTTTAAATTATTTTTTTCTAAAAAGTTTTTATATTTTAATTTACAGTTATTAATCATAATAATTCTCCTAATATAATTGTCCGGGAAGAAGAGAATAAATTCTTGCCTGCCAATGTAAAAAATATTATAGAATAATTTTATAACAGTAAGTAAAAAAAGTAAAGAAAGGGTTGTGTTGATATGTTGTAAAAAAGCACTCATCTTTATTTTAATGTAGATGAGTGTTATAATTATAAAAAATAAAAAGAGTGGGTAATATAATGAGTAAATTAAGAAAACTTTTAAATGAAAAAAAATATTTAATAATGGGGATTTTAAATTTTACACCTGATTCTTTTTCGGACGGTGGAGATTTTTTTGACGTTAATTGTGCAAAAGAACAGGTAAAAAAAATGATTGAAGACGGAGCGGATATTATTGATATTGGAGCGGAATCTACCAGACCGGGAGCGGTTGTTGTGTCGGAGAAAGAGGAGATAAAGAGATTGGAGAGCATTTTTCCTACTTTAAGAAAAGAATTTCCTAATGTTTGTTTTAGCGTAGATACTTATAAAGAAAATGTTGCAGAGTATATGATAAAGCAAGGGGTTGATATTCTTAATGATGTTAATGGAGCGAAAAATAGCAATATGGCACAAATCGCTGCAAAATATGATATTCCGATTATTGTGATGCACAATGGAGGTGTAGAGGAAACTAAGGAAATAGAACAAGTAGTAAAAGAATTGGGAGAAAGTGTTGATATTTGTCTAAATGCTGGTGTGAAAAAAGATAATATTATAGTTGATCCGGGCATGGGATTCGGGAAAACTGCGGAAGCTAATTTAACTATCACAAAAAATCTTAGTCTATTGTCTTCTTTGAATTGTGAAATTTTGTACGCTGTTAGTAGAAAAAGAACGACAGATTACATTTTAGGTGGGAATACAAATCCTAAAGATAGAGATGTAGTAAGTGCCGTTTTATCCATTGAATCACTAAGACGTGGTGCAAGGATAGTACGGGTTCATAATGTGAAAATTATGAAAGAAGCTGTGTTGACTTATGAAAAAATAAATGGATAAAGCATATGAAAAATACTTTTATATATAATGATCATTTGAATGCCAAAAAGGTACTAAGCACATTGGAAAGAGAATTAGATGGGTGTTCAGAATTTATTTTCAGTGTAGCATTTATTTCAGAAAGCGGCTTAACCGGGTTACTTCAAATATTAAAAAATTTAGAAGAAAAAAATATTCATGGTAAAATTTTAACAACAAATTATTTATATTTTAATTCTCCAAAAGTATTGGATAAATTAGAAAAATTTAAAAATATAGAATTAAAAATCTTTGATATTGAAACTAATAAAATAGGATTTCATACCAAAGGATATTTATTTAAGTATGAAGATGGATGGAGAGTGTTGTTAGGAAGTGCAAACCTTACTATTAATGCCTTAACAACGAATAAAGAGTGGAACACTTTGATAGAAGATAATAATTCTTTAGTCGCAGAAATTTTGACGGAATTTAGTAATTTATGGAAAAATGCCACTGATTACACAAGTATACAAAATAAATATAAAAATCAGTATTTGGAATATAAAATGGTAGATAAAGAAAAAAATTCTCTAAAGCCAAAAGTTATAATCCCAAATAAAATGCAGGAAAATTTTATAAGAAATTTTTTCAATATACGTAAAAATAATACAAGAGCACTTTTGATTTCAGCTACAGGGACAGGAAAAACTTATGCTGCCGCTTTTGCAATGAAAAGTGTAAAGGCGGGAAGGATACTATTTGTAGTGCATAGGGAGCAAATTGCCCAAAAAGCTCTTGAAACATTCAAAATTATTTTTGGAAATACTAAAACATATGGGCTTCTTAGTGGAACCAGTAAAAAATTAGAAGCGGATTTTATTTTTTCAACGGTGCAAACTTTATCGAAAGAAGAAGTGCTATCCGGTTTTAGTAAGAAACATTTTGATGAAATAATTATAGATGAAGTTCATAGAGCCGGAGCAAAAAGTTACTTACGAATTTTAGAATATTTTGAACCGAGATTTTTCTTAGGAATGACGGCAAGCCCGGATAGGACGGATGGATTTAATATCTATGATTTGTTTGATAATAATATTGTTTATGAAATAAGACTTCAGGAGGCGTTGGAGCAAAACTTACTTTGCCCTTTCCATTATTTTGGTATTAGTGATTTAATCGTTAATGGAAAAGGTCTAGATGATTTTACTGATTTTAATAAACTTGTAACAGATGAGAGAGTGAATCATATTATTAACAAAATAAGTTATTATGGGTACTCAGGAAAAAGGGTAAAAGGTTTGATTTTTTGCTCAACAAAAAAAGAAGCAAAAGAATTATCAGGAAAATTTAATAAAAAAGGATATAAAACTTCTTATTTGACCGGTGATGACAGTATTAAAAAACGTGAAGAAGAAATTAACAAACTTGTAAGTGATAATGGAGAAATCTTAGATTATATTTTTACAGTTGATATTTTTAACGAGGGAGTTGATATTCCGGAAATAAATCAGATTGTTATGCTTCGTCCTACACAAAGTGCGATTATTTTTGTTCAACAGCTAGGGCGGGGCTTAAGAAAAGCAGCCCTTAAAAATTTTGTCGTTATAGTTGATTTTATTGCGAATTGTAAAAATAATTTTTTAATACCGGTAGCACTTTCCGGAGATAACAGTTATGATAAAGACAATATTCGTCGTTTTCTTGCTCAAGGTACGAGATATTTACCGGGGACATCAACAATTCACTTTGATAATATTTCTAAGCAACATATATATAAATCAATAGATAGTGTAAAATTAAACACTTGGCATTTAATAACTGATGAATATTTTTTGTTGAAAAATAAACTGGGAAAAATTCCTGCATATTATGATTTTGACAACAATTTTGATATAAGAAAGATATTTGAAGTAGCCGGAAGTTATTACACATTTTTGTCCAAAAAGGAACCGAACTATAAATATAAAAATAAATTAACTAAAACTCAAGAAAATATGCTGAGTTTTATATCAAAAAATTTAATTTTAAGTAAAAAAATAGAGGAATTACAAATATTAAAATTACTTTTAACAAAAACTGAAAGTATAGAATGTAGTTTCAAAAAGATAATGTTTGACGATTATAATAAGTTTATTGCGGACTACGAATTGGAAGTAAGCAAAAAAATATTAACAAATAATTTTGTGACCAGTAGGGTTACGAAAAAGAAATTTAGCGATTGTATATTTTTAGATGAAAAAGAAAAAATTCTGAAAATTTCAAAAGAATTTAAAACGGAGTTAAGTTCGGAAATTTTTAAAAAGTTAATTACAGAGCTGGTAGATTATGGGATTTATATATACAATGAAAAATATAAAAATAAATTATATAATGACACCAATTTTGTTCTTTATGAAAAATACAGCTTTGAAGATATTTGTAAACTTTTTTCATGGAGTATTAATTATGTGCCTTTAGCAATAGGGGGATATAAATATGACGAACAAACCAAAACATTGCCGGTGTTTATTAACTATGATATTGATGAAAATTCATTTAATCATGATTACACACATGGCTTTCTCCCTGATAATAGATTTACTTCAATGTCGAAACCGAGAAGAAATCTTAATTCAAAAGAATGTGAGTATTTTTATAATAAGAATACGAAAATTTATCTCTTTATGAGAAAAAACAAAGACGATAAAGACAGTGCAAGAGTATTCTACTTTTTAGGAGAAATGAAAACAATAGGAAGCCCGAAATTAGTACATAGACAAAAAAGTAAAGATACTGTAATTCAGTTTTACTACAAAATATTAACACCGATAAGAGAAGATATTTATGAATATTTTACAAGAGATAAGGTGTAAAAATACAAATTAAAAAAGTGAAAAATATGACTAGCCCTCAAAACTTGGACAAGTTTTGAGGGCAATTTTTAATGAAATTGATAAATGAAAATAAAATAGAAATATACAAACTTAATTAAAGGAGGCTGCACTTATATACAACTATCCGAAAAATTCAAAATAGCGGGATGTATCCTAAAAATCTCGGTTTTTTATCTTTTGAAAATACTTTATTATCTAACCGATGTTGAAAAAAAGTTAATTTTCTAACGTGAAAAAGGCTATTAAAATAATTATTTAGAGACGCTTAGGAGATTTATTAAGAGAAAATAGTAGTACATAAAATGTTTTAAAAAGTTTAAAAGTGACAAATCTTAGTAGTCTATAAAAGAAAAAATATGATATAATTAAAAGGAAAAGTTAAAAAATAGTGAAAGGAGGCACTATGTATATTGGAGAGAAGCCCAAAAAGGGTGACATTGTAAAAATAATTGCTTATAAGCATGATGGCTCTATTCATAGAATTTGGCATAAAAATATTGTTCTTGAAGCAGATGAACAAGTTTTAATATTAGCAAATAATAGAACTCTTGTAACCGAAAGTGACGGTCGTACTTGGGTTACAAAAGAAGTGGCTCTTGTGTACTTTCACAATGATTGTTGGTTCAATATAATATGTATGTTTAGAGAAGACGGTGTTCATTATTATTCTAACCTTAGCAGTCCGTTTATCTATGATGTTGACGGAGTAAAGTATATTGATTATGACTTGGATATTAAAAAATATCCGGATGGGAAATATTTTTTACTTGATGAAGAAGAATATAACCAAAATAAAGAGCGTTATAAATATGGGCAAAAGATTGATGAAATTTTGAAATATAATGTTAACAAATTACAAGATTGGATTGATAAAAAACAGGGAGCTTTATCACCGGATTTTGTTAATATTTGGTTGGAGAACTATGAAAAAATAAAAGGTGAGGTGCAAGATGCTAAAGGGAACATTTAGTGTAGAGATAAGAGATGATGACGTGTCGCAAGAAATAGCTACTAAATTAAAGCGATTATTGTTATTTAACGGAATGGAAGAAAGTAAAATAGCACCAGATTATGTATTTATAGTGGGTGGAGATGGAACGGTACTTCGCACCTTTAATAAATATGTTGATATAGTAAATGATGTGAAATTTTTGTCTATTCATACCGGACATTTAGGATTTTATACGGATTATTCCGTTCAAAATTTCGAAAAAATTTTTCATGATATGGTGTCAATTGAACCCGTGATTGATCAGTATCCGCTTCTTAGGATTAACGCTTATTGTAAAGATAATAACCTTATAGCCGATTACTATTCATTAAATGAAGTAACCGTTGACAGCATGACAGGTTCAACTTATGCGGCGAGAGTTTATATTAACGGTGAACATTTTGAAAATTTTCGTGGAGATGGGTTATGTATCAGTACACCCACAGGTTCAACAGCTTACAATAAAAGTTTGGGGGGAGCGGTCATTCATCCACAGATGGACTTATTTCAAGTTACCGAGATAGCGGCACTAAACAATCTAGTTTATCGAACATTAGGTAATCCTATTATTTTATCAAAAGATGATGAGCTTGTTATTATACCTAATGAATATGATGATCATAGAATAAGGGTTGATTATATGGATTTTAATTACAACACCGTATCAAAAATAAAAATAACTTTGGCAGAAGACAAAAAAATTTCTTTTATTAGATATAATGATGTTGATTTTTGGAAGAGAGTAAAGAGATCGTTTATCGGAGATGAGTAAGTTAGTTTTAAAATTTAATGTAGAAGAAAAACAACTGCTTCGTGATTTTTTATTAACCAATAATATTTCAAAAAAAACATTAACTCGCATAAAATTTGATAATGGAGGGAGTATTAAGGTAAATAAAAAAGAAGAAAATGTTCGTTATAATCTGAAAAAAGGTGATAAAGTTGAAATTACATTGCCCGGAGAAAAATTCAGCGAGCAAGTAAGATTTATTGATTCACCGCTGAAGATTATGTATGAGGACGAATATTTATTAATTGTAAATAAAGAGATTAATCTCCCCTCTATACCATCACGTAATGAAGAAGATGAATCACTTTTAGAAAGGGTAAATTATTATTTTAAAGAGCAAAAATATACAACAATTCCACATATAGTAACAAGACTTGATAAAAATACTTCAGGATTGGTATTGATAGCTAAGCACAGACATATTCATGCTTTATTCAGCAAAATGAAGATTAATAAGTTTTATTTAGCACTTGTCTTAGGTAAAGTCGAAGAACAAGGAGTTATAGAAGCTAATATAAAACGGCAAAAAAATAGTATAATTATACGAGAAGTGGCAGAAGACGGGGAATATGCGAAGACATTTTTTGAATTGGTGAAATATTATAACAAAAAAAATATCAGTTTGGTAAAACTTCAACTTTTTACCGGAAGAACTCATCAAATAAGAGTTCATATGAAGTATATAGGACACACTCTTTTAGGAGATGAGTTGTATGGAGGAAGTTTACAGCTGATAAAACGACAGGCACTGCATTGTAGACAGTTGCAGTTTGAACATCCGATAACTAAAAATAAAATAGATATAACCTGCCCTTTGCCAAATGATATGGAAAAAATAATAAGGGAAAATTACTAGATAAAAGTGTGGAAAATATTTAAAAATAATAGTAAAAGAAAATTTAACAACTTGCATTATAACAAATTAACATTGAAAAATTTAATTATAGCAGGTTGTTTTATTAATTATTTGAAAATGTATTAGAATGCGAAAAAATTCAAGCAAACTCTTTATTTTTATCAAGGGTTTATGTTATAATCATAGTCAATAAATAAAATATTCATAATTGGAAAGAAAAAGGAGGAAGTTTTATGATAGCGACATCACTAAAATTTGTGGGGAATACACCTATTTATCAACTGGATAACACAAATATTTTTGTGAAACTGGAGAAGTATAATTTAGGAGGTAGTGTAAAAGATCGTGCTGTTCTTGGAATGTTAGAAGAGGCTATGCGTCAAAATGCAATCAATAAAGATACGATTATTGTTGAACCGACCAGTGGAAACACCGGTATTGCCGTTGCAATTTTAGCTTCAGTTCTTGGGATTAAGGCTGTTATTATCATGCCTGAGAGTATGAGTGTAGAACGTCGTAATATTATTAAGGCATACGGCGCTCAGTTAATTCTTACACCTAAAGAATTAGGGATAAAAGGTTCTATTGAAAAAGCTGCACAAATTATAGAAAAATACGATAATGCCATTTCATTAAGTCAATTCGATAATCCCGCTAATCCGAATTATCATTACAAAACAACGGCAAAAGAAATTTTGGAGCAAGTTCCGGATATTGATGTGTTTGTAGCCGGTGTAGGAACAGGTGGTACTTTTACCGGGGTAGCTAAGTATTTAAAAGAGCATAAACCTGAAGTTATATCGATAGCAGTAGAACCGGCAGAGTCTCCTGCTATTAGTGAAGGACATGGTGGAGTTCACAAAATTCAAGGAATTGGTACAGGATTTATACCGGAAAACTTTAAAAAAGAGTATATGAATGATATATTTACGGTATCAAGTGAAGAAGCTATTGAAGAAACAAAAAATTTCTTAAGAACGACAGGTATAGGGATAGGTATTTCATCAGGTGCGGCAATAGCCGGTGCCAAAAAGGCAGCAGAGAAGTATCCAAATAAAAAAATTGTAACCATTCTTCCTGATGGTGTAGATAAATATTTATCTGTACTTGAATTCGAAGATATTGTTCATGTAGAAATATAATGAAATTTTTTGAAAATTTACGCTATAATATTAATAGAGTGCTGAAAGAGGATCCTGCTGCTAAATCTAAATTAATGGTTTATTTAACTTATCCCCATATAAAAGCTCTTAATTATCATTTTTTTGCACATAAACTCTATAAGAAAAATCACCACACTTTGGCTAGGATATTTTCTAAAAGGGCGAGAAGAATAACAGGGATAGAAATTCATCCCGGTGCAAAAATAGGGAAAGGTTTATTTATTGATCACGGAATGGCAGTTGTAATTGGAGAAACAGCTGTAGTTGGTGATAATGTAACCCTTTATCATGGTACAACGTTAGGTGGTACAACTTTTAATCCTATAAAACGTCATCCAACGGTTGGCAATAACGTCATGATAGGTGCCGGGGCTAAGGTGTTGGGTAATGTAACTATTGGTGATAATGTAAAAATAGGAGCGAATGCTGTTGTTAAACATGATGTGCCAACAGGGGCTGTGGTGTATGAAGCAAGACCGACTGTAAAATTAAAAGATTAGTATATGGAAAAGAGGGATTGGTTCAAACTCTTTTTTATAGGTATTTTCAGATAAAATAAAATCTACAAGAAGAGAATATATAATAAAAAAGTGTCCGGCTTAAAAGTTAAAAATTTTAATAAAATTTACTTTAAAGAGCCTTTCCAAAAGTAAGGAAGCGACTTAGAAACCGTGATTTCATTAGAAATCGATTTTTAAGTCGCTTTTTTTAGTTTTATCTTCTGGTGTTTCGTTTTGTATTTCTACTGTTAGTTGTTGAATTAGATCCCGCAGTACCACTTATTGAATTAAATGCTGTGGTAAGAGAAGATCTGCCGTTTCGTTCATTTTCTGCAGCTTTAGCCTGATACACTGCATCACGGTTACTACCGGCGTACATATAATCCGTTTCCGTGTTTCGTTCTTTGGAGTATTCAACACCATTTTTAGTAACAATACCGGCAGGTTTTTCAAAAGGAGCGGGTGCTTTGTTGTCCGAAACCTTCTTCATTATATCTGCCATTATTTGTTGTGTTGTTCCTGCATGAGTGGGAGAAAGAGCTTTAGCTGCGGAGTCCACCGTATCTGCACCTTGCCAAACGGAAACGGTGTATTCCGTAGAATATCCGATCATCCAGCTATCTTTGGTTGAGTTTACTACATCAATTCCATAGTTGAGATATGCACTATCGTCAAAGGTACTTGATCCGGATTTGCCTGCCATATCAAAGTTTTTAACTTTGCCGTTTGGTGATGTACCGTTGTTTGATAATACGTCTTTCAGTATTGAGGTCATAATGTAGGCTGTTTCCTCCGACATTGCTTTTACTGGTTGTTCTTTCATGGATTGTAGTTCTCGTCCGTTAGCATTAAATATTTTCACGACCGTTGATGGTTTATTGTAGTATCCTTTATTACCGAAACTTGCGAATGCTCCTGCCATTTGTAACGGAGAAACTCCATCAACGTTACCACCAATAGCGGTGGTCGGTTCATCTTTTGAAACGGGAATACCTAATTTTTCAGCGAAATGTTTAGAACGTTCGAAACCAACCCTTTCAAAGGCTCTAACCGCCGGTATATTATATGACCAAGACAAAGCTCGACGCATAGAAATATTTCCGTGGTAAGCTCTATCCCAGTTTTGAATATAGAAGTTTGTCCCGGCTATTTTATAAGGTGTATCTGAGAATGTAGTTTGACTGTCCCAGCCATAATACTCAATGCCGGGTGCATAGTCCACTAGCGGTTTAATCGCAGAACCGGGTTGGACTTTTGCATCTGTCGCATAGTTATAACCGCCGGCTTTATAATTTTTACCTCCACCGACAGCCTCGATTAAGCCGGTTTTTGTATCAATAACTGATATTGCGGCTTGAGAAGCGTGCGGTTTCATTGGGGCACGTTGATTATCCAACATATCTTGAACATAAATTTGAAGTTCTGAATTAAGGTTAGTATAGATTTTTAAACCTAAAGAAAAAGGATCTTTAACATTTTCAAAGTTTTTATTCTCTTTTAATTCTTTATTTAATAAATCTATATAGGCAGCATATTTAGGGTTATATGTATGTTGATTGGCTCTTTCTTCTTTTGTTTTGCTTACTAGACCTTCGGTTATTGGAGTATTTATCGCTTTGTCGTATTCATCTTTTGTTATTTTGTCATTGTTTAACATGGCATACAAAACGGTGTTACGACGTTTCGTTGCATCTTCCGGATAATCATAAGGATTATATAGGATAGGTTGTTGAGGAATACCGGTCAAAAGTGCTATTTGCGGTATAGTAAGCTCATTCAAGTTTTTATTGTAAAAATATTTTGCTGCTGTTTTTATTCCGTATTGACCATCAGAGTAATAAATTTTATTAAGATACATCTCAAGTATATCGTTTTTGGAATATTTGTTTTCCAATTTTAAAGATAAGTAGGCTTCTTGAGTTTTTCTTTCTAATGATTTCTCTGCTGTAAGTAGAGAAGTTTTAACTACTTGTTGTGTTATTGTACTGGCTCCTTCACGTGCGGAGTTTGAACGAACATTAACAATGATGGCTTTAATCAAACGTATAGGATCTAAACCGATATGTGAATAAAAGCGGGAATCTTCAGTAGAAAGTACGGCATCTTTTACGTTTTCCGGAATGTCGTTAATTGATACATAATCTCTTTTTTCCGCACCGACGGTTGCGATTAAGTTAAGGTTTTTATCATATATTTCCGACGATAGCGGATCTTGAAGATTTGCTCTTGTTATATCAGGTACATCTTTAAGTTCTTTAGCAAAAAATGCCAGAACAACAAAAAATAAAATTAAGGCTAGCGTAAAAAATATTGAACTAATATACTTAAATATGTTTTTCATTTAATACTAAAACTCACTTTCATTATTTTTTATAATACTTAAATAATCTAATCTAATTTTGTAGTGGAAAGATAATTCAAATCCGTTTTCTTCGAATTCGATTAATTTTATAGATTTTCTTCCGCCATTTATTGCTCTTTCATAAAAAAACAGAAAATTTTTAAAGGGGAGAAGAAAAGTTCTATCTATTTTTTTAAATCGCACAATAATAAATGTAATACCACCATGCTTTAATATTTGTTTCATATGAATAATTTGATGTTCATGAATATTGGTTAAGGAAAAAGATGTTGTTGAATTAGTTTCTTTAGCCTCAAAATCAATATACTTTCCATTAAAAACACCATTATAATCTGTAGTAGACGGTATTTTATAAAATGCTTTTGTAATCATCGCACTTGCTCGATTTGGATAATTGACCTCTACTATTTGAATAGGTATCGGTTTTTTATGAATGACGGCAACATTATTATTTAAGTAATATTTATTCGCAAAGTTAATATCACTTTCTAGTTCCATTCCACGATTGGAATATTTAGTCTTCTGAACGAAATTATTTTTTTTATTTGGATAGTTAAACATCTTAATTCTCCATAAAATTATTATCCTTTTATTATACTATATAATTTTAATAAAAGAAAATGCTATATACAATTTTAGAAAAAATTTTAAATTTTATAATATTGTGAGCCAATATCCAACTTTTATGGTATAATAGTATTAATTTTAAAATATAAGAGGTGGTATTACATGAGACAATCAAAAACGTTTATTCCAACGACAAGAGAAGTACCATCCACTGCAGAAGCAATTAGTCATAAGTTGTTAATTAAAGCGGGGATGGTTAAGCAAGTATCTTCTGGAGTTTATACTTACTTGCCGCTTGCGACTAAAGTAATTCAAAAAATAGAAAAGGTAATTAGAGAAGAACACGAAAAAATCGGTGCTTCAGAATTGTTAATGCCGATCCTTCAATCAGAAGAATATTGGAAAGAATCTGGACGTTGGTACAAAATGGGTGACGAGCTTATGCGTGTTACCGATAGAAAAGGTGCAGGATATGCCCTTAGTCCAACTGCAGAAGAGGTGGTTTGTCAAACTGTAAATAACATGGTGACGTCTTATAAACAACTTCCGGTGAATTTATATCAATTTCAAACTAAATTCCGTGATGAAATTCGTCCCCGTTTAGGCCTTTTAAGAACAAAAGAGTTTATAATGAAAGATGGTTATACATTCCATGATACTCCGGAATCATTGAGAAAGTCTTATAATGATTATTATGGTGCATATAGTAAAATTTTTAGTAGATTAGGTTTAAAATATCGTATAGTAAAAGCGGACTCAGGAAATATTGGCGGTAGCTACACGCATGAATTTCAAGCATTAGCGGAAATAGGGGAAGATACGATTGTTTATACCGAGGGAAGTGACTATGCTGCAAATATTGAAACTGCCGTTGTCGTAGAAGAAAATTACAAAATGCCGACAGGTTTTGAGAAAAAAGAACGTGAATTGTTAGAAACACCTGAACAACAAACAATTGATGCAATAGCTGCATACTGTGGAGTTGAAACTAATCGTGCTATGAAAGCTCTGGCACTAAAAGCGGATGGCGAATATTATTTAGTTCTAATGCGTGGAAATGATCAATTAAATGATCTTAAATTTAGGAAAGCCACCAACACATCAGAAGTAGAGATGGCTACCGAACAGGAAATTGAAGAAATTATGGGCGGTTATGTAGGTTATATGGGGCCATTCGGTATTAAAAATTGTAAAATAATCGGAGATAATGCGATTAAATATATGTATAATCACAGTTGTGGAGCGAATAAAAAAGGATTCCACTATATTAATGTAAATCCCGGCGATTATCCTATTGATGCACATTATGATTTGCGTATGATTGAAGAAGGGGACTTGGCAGAAGATTTATCAGGTCCGGTAAAATTTGCTAAAGGTATCGAAGTAGGGCAAGTGTTCGAGCTTGGTAAAGGTTATTCGGAGGCTATGGATGCAACTTACCTTGATGCTAACGGACGAGCGAATCATTTTTACATGGGGTGTTACGGCATTGGTGTAACACGTATTATTTCTGCAATTATTGAACAACACAATGATGAAAAAGGTATTATCTGGCCATCAATAGTTGCACCATATCAAGTACATCTTGTTTGTATAGATACTAAAAAAGCTGAACAAATAGAAGTTGCGGAAAAATTATACGAAGAATTAACAGCAGCAGGAATAGAAGTCCTTTATGACGACAGAAATGAACGTGCGGGAGTTAAATTTAATGATGCCGACCTGTTGGGTATGCCTTTACAAGTTATTGTAGGAAATAAAGCAAGTGAAGGTTTAGTAGAAATAAAAGAACGAAAAACACTGGAAAAACAAGATACATCTGTGGCAGATGTTCTAACCGTTGTGCAAAAGTTTTTTAAATAATTACTAAAATAAAAAAAGTAGCTAAGCGGTGCAGAAGTTATATATTTTACATCGTTACAATAATATGCAACCATTTTATATATTAAGCTACTTAAAAAAGGAGACACAATGAGCAATAAACATTTTTCTCTATTAATAGATACTCTTGAACTGGCTGAGGAATTAACCGATTCAAATTTTGAAAATTTTTCGCTGGATAATATAGAAAAAGATAACAACAATAAAGTATGGACTTTTAACTTTAGTGGTAATGCACTGCCGGATGTTGCTCACTGGACACTGTTTATTCAAAAATTACGAGATAGTTTTCTAGGAGACTATCTCGTTAATTATCGTTTAAGTACAAACGAAAGAGTAACAGATAAAAAAATTATAGAATACTGGAAATATGTTATATTAGAAAATTTTGGTGAGGTATCCGGTGTTCTGATAGAAAGTATTTTATTCAGTGAAGTAAAGGTTCAAGATAAAAACTTATTAATAAAAACAATGGCACCGTCAATTTGGAAAAACTTTGTTAGTGAAAGAAAAAACGCTATCTTAGATAGCTATAAAAAATTAGGGATAATCATTGAAGATATTGTACCTGAATTTGCTAAGACAAATGTTCATGATATAACAGAGCAACAAGAAGCAAAAATTTCCAAAGAAATGGAAAAATTAGAACAGATAGAACAAAAAGAAACTGAGAAAAAAACAAAAGAGCAACCGAAAAAAAATCGAGGTTTTAATGCAGGAACCAAATACGGAAAAGAAATTCATGATGCGGAAATAGTAGACATAAAGGATGTTATCGGCTATTCCGGTGATGTAACCATAATGGCTCAAGTATTCGGAACAGAGCAGATTGTTCACAGGAACGGCTCAAGTCAATATAGATTGAAACTTACAGATTATAGTGATTCTATTATATTACGATTATTCGGTAACAACCCTAACTCTAAATTTCAAAATAATCGTCGTAATCAACTGATTGAATTGATACAAGGTATTAAAAAAGGTCAATGGATAAAAATATTTGGTACTGTCAGCAATGATCCATATTTAAGAGATACGATAATTGAGCCGAAAGCTATAGAGGTGACTGCTAAAGAAGAAAAAAAAGATAACTACAACGGGCGAAAACGAATTGAACTTAATACCCATACAAAAATGTCACAACTGGAGGGTATTTCTTCGGCGGAAGATTATTTGATAAGAGCAACTTCTTGGGGGCATGAGGCAATTGCATTTACCGATACTTACGGTGTGCAGGCGTATCCGGAAATTTGTTTAAAATCAAAAGAAAAAGATATTAAAACAATATACGGACTTAATGCGTTTATTATGGACGATAGCCTTACAGCGACAACAAATCCAAAAGAACTTCGATTAAAAGATGCAACATATGTTGTATTTGACGTTGAAACAACAGGATTATCAGCGGAAAGAGACAGATTAATAGAAATAGCTGCCGTTAAAGTAAAAAACGGTGCTCAAATTGACACATTTGAAAGTTATATTAATCCGAAACGACCAATATCAGAATTGATTACACGTTTAACGAGCATTACTGACGAGGATGTAAAAGATGCTCCGTTTGAAAAAGAGGTAATGACAAACTTTTATAACTGGCTTGATAAAGATGATATACTTGTTGCTCATAATGCAAAGTTCGATTTAGGATTTTTGGATAAAAGTTTTGAGCGATTAGGCTTAAAGAATAATAATCATGCAAGTATTGATACACTATTTATTTCACGTGCTGAAAATAAAGAAGCAAAACGTCACGGATTAAGTAATCTTACGAAGTTATACAAGGTAAAATTAGTTCAACATCATAGGGCGATATATGATACAAGAGCAACGGCGGATATTTTTATAAAAATGCTCGATCAACTTTATGCACTGGGGATAGAATACCATAATCAAATTGATAGTATGATAGATTTAAAATTAGCACACAAGCGTTCAAGGTCATTTCCTTGTTCAATACTTGTAAAAAATGCCCAAGGATTAAAAGATTTATTTAGATTGGTGTCATATAGCTGTACGGATTATTTATCGTCTGGGAAACCGACTATTCCCCGCAGTTTGTTGATTAAATATCGAAAACATTTACTTATAGGAAACGGAAATTCTGATAATGAAGTATTTGAAGAACTACTTAATGCCAAGGAAGATAAGGTTGAACAAATTATTGATTTTTATGATTATATAGAAATACAGCCCAAACATCATTATGAAAGTTTTATAAGAAGTGAGCGTATTGATGACGAGGCGGAGCTGGAAGAGATTTTAAAACACTTAATCAGTTTGGCTAAGAAAAAAGAAAAGTTAGTTGTTGCTACCGGAGATTGTTATTATTTGGATGATTATCAACATGTTTATCGCCAAATTTTACGACTAACTGTAAAAAATAATCCGGGAGCTAAGGATATTAAGCCGTTGGCTACATTTTTAACAACAGAAGAAATGCTTAAAGAATTTTCATTTTTAGATGAAAAATTAAGACAAGAAATAGTTATTGATAACACACATGTTATTTCCGATATGATAGAAAAAGTAGTTCCGTTGAAAGATAAATTGTATACACCAAATATTGAAGGTGCGGCAGATGAGGTAAGAAACTTAAGTTATAGTATGGCACATAAAATCTATGGAGAAAATTTACCGGAAATCGTAGAAAAACGCCTTGAAAAAGAACTTGCATCAATTATTGGGAATGGTTTTTCGGTAGTTTATTTGATTTCGCATAAACTGGTAAAAAAATCACTTGATGATGGCTATTTGGTAGGTTCAAGGGGCTCTGTAGGGTCATCACTTGTTGCTACGATGATGGAAATTACCGAGGTAAATCCACTATCACCGCATTATGTTTGTCCTAAATGTAAACATAGTGAGTTTTTCGTTAATGCTGAATATGCTTCTGGTTTTGATATGCCGAATAAAAATTGTCCGCATTGTAATGAGAAAATGAAAAAAGACGGTCAGGATATTCCGTTTGAAACTTTTTTAGGTTTTAATGGCGATAAAGTTCCCGATATTGATTTAAACTTTTCAGGAGAGTATCAAGCGACAGCACATAATTTCACAAAAGAAATTTTTGGAGAAGATTATGTTTATCGTGCGGGAACTATTTCAACCGTAGCTGAAAAAACGGCATATTCATTTACACGTGATTATTACGAAAAGCATGAGATTGATAAACGCAGTATTGATATAGAACGTATTGCCGCAGGGTGCGAAGGGGCAAAAAGAACAACCGGACAACATCCGGGAGGAATTTTGGTTGTGCCTAATGATATGGATATTTTTGATTTTACACCATATCAATATCCGGCAGATGATGAAACAAGTACGTGGAGAACGACACACTTCGATTTCCACTCAATTCACGATAATATTTTAAAATTTGATATACTGGGGCATGATGATCCGACTATGATAAGAAAACTTCAAGATTTATCAGGAATAGATCCAAAAACTATTGATGTATCAGATCCGGAAGTTATGGGGATTTTCTCAACAGTTGAAGCACTTGGTGTAACACGTGAACAGGTTGATTCTGCGAGTGGAACATTTGGAATACCGGAATTTGGAACAAACTTTGTTATTCAAATGCTTGATGATACAAAACCGACTACATATTCAGAACTTGTCCAAATTTCCGGATTGTCGCATGGGACGGATGTTTGGCTTGGTAATGCTCAAGAATTAATACGGAACGGTACATGTAAACTGAAAGATGTTATCGGATGTCGTGATGATATTATGGTTTATTTAATTCATGCGGGTCTTGAAGAAGGATTATCATTTAAAATAATGGAAAGCGTTCGTAAAGGTAAAGGTCTTACAGAAGAGTTTGAACAAGCTATGAGAGAAAACGATGTACCGAATTGGTATATAGATTCATGTAAAAAAATAAAGTATATGTTTCCTAAAGCGCATGCTTGTGCGTATGTACTTATGGCACTTCGTATAGCTTGGTTTAAAGTTCATCAACCGTTGATTTACTACTGTGCGTACTACTCGGTAAGAGCAAGCGATTTTGATATTATTACGGTTGTCAGAGGGGAACAGTCACTTAAAGAAAAAATAAAAGAAATTAAAGAAAAGGATAAGAATGAAGTAACGACAAAAGATAAAGACGCACTGGTGAGTTACGAAATAGCAAATGAAATGTTACAACGTGGTTTTACGTTCTCAAAAGTTGATTTGGAAAAATCATTAAGCCATGATTACATTATTGAGGATAATAAGCTGATACCGCCTTTTTCTATTGTGCCGGGATTAGGAGATAATGTGGCAAATAAAATAGTTCAAGCACGTGAAGAAAAACCGTTTTTGTCGATAGAAGATTTATCAAAACGTGGAAGTGTATCAACTACAATAATAGAATATTTAAGAGAAATGGGAACGCTAAAAGGTTTACCGGAAAGAGCGCAATTATCATTTTTTGATGAATTGTAGAAAATGTTTAATCACAAAAGATAAAAAATAACAAATTTAATTTTAGAACATCTTATTTATAACAATGTTTAAAATAGAAGATTTTCATCATTAGAAAAAAAATTCAAACTTTATTTATTTTAAGATTTGTGGTAGTATAGTAACTGTATAAATGTGAATACAGATTTGGAGGAATACACTTGAAAAAAATAGTTGTTAAAGGTGGGGCGCCTTTAATAGGAGAAGTACAGATTTCAGGTGCAAAGAATGCGGCACTTCCGATACTTGCGGCAGGACTGCTTGCAACTGAAGGTACGAGTAAATTTTACAATGTTCCTAAATTATCAGATATAAAGACAATAAGCAAACTATTTGAATCATTAGGAGTAAAAGTAGATTATAAACCGGAAGAAAATACATTAGAAATAGATGCGAAAAGACCATTGTTAACAGAAGCATCGTTTGAATTTGTAAGTAAAATGCGTGCATCATTTCTTGTACTGGGACCGATGTTGGCACGTGAGAAAAAAGCGAAGGTAGCAATGCCCGGAGGGTGTTCGATCGGTAGTAGACCTATAGATCAACATTTAAAAGGATTTGAGATATTGGGTGCAAAAATTATTCAAGACGCAGGTTTTGTTGAGGCAAGAGCGGAAAAAGAATTAGAAGGTGCAACGATATTTTTCGATTTTCCCAGCGTTGGGGCGACCCAAAATGTCATTATGGCAAGCTGTTTAGCAAAAGGTAAAACCACGATTGTTAATGCGGCACAAGAGCCTGAAATAGAAGATATGATTAACTTTTTAACAAAAATGGGTGCTAAAATTTCAGGTAAAGGCACTTCTGTCCTTGAAATTGAAGGTGTTGATAAATTGACAGGTGCTGAGCATACTATTATGTCAGATCGTGTGGAAGCGGCAACGTACATGATTGCGGCAGCTGTGACTAAAGGCGATGTTTTTGTAAAAGGTGCATTATATAAAGATAACATAGCACTTGTTAGTAAAATGCGTGAAATGGGCATATCAATCGAAGTATTGCAAGACGGAATGCGTGTGAGTAACCATCTTGATATATTAAAACCGATAGATGTAAAAACACTACCACATCCGGGATTTTTAACGGATATGCAGTCAATAGTAAGTGTATTGACATTATTGGGTGAGGGTGTCAGTACCATTACGGAAACGGTATTTGAAAATCGTTTTATGCATGTCGAAGAATTACGAAGAATGAATGCAAAAATTAGAATTGAAGGACGTAGTGCTTTAATAGAAGGACCGGCACGCTTAGAAGGAACAACAGTTAGAGCGACGGATCTTCGTGCAGGAGCAGCACTTATTATTGCAGGACTGATTGCCAAGGGGACAACGAAAATTATTGATATTTACCATATAGATAGAGGGTATGTTGATATTGAGAAAAAAATGCGTAAACTTGGTGCTCATGTTGAAAGAATTGAAGAGTAGGAACTGCCTATGAAAATAGACAATACTATTCTACGTTACTTACGCAATATAGCCTTGATATTGCTTGTGTTCTATATCGGAACAATTATAGGTTATGTTGTTTTTGGAAAAGGCAGCTTAATGGATGCCGTTAGTTTAAAGTCAATAAAACATATTAAAGATATTATATACAATTAGGAGGAGTAAGAAGATGACAAGTAATTTATTTGTGGAGCTTCAAGAAAAATTAGAAGGGAAAAAAGTTAGAATCGTATTGCCGGAAGCATATGATGAACGTATTTTAGAAGCGGCTGTTAAGCTGAGTTCAACAAGTTATGTACAACCGGTACTAATCGGTAAGCGTGAAGAAGTGGAGAAATTAGCACAGCCGTTATTCTTAAACGTATCAGGTATTGAGTTTATTGACCATGAAAACTACGAAAAATATGACGAAATGTTAGCTAAATTCGTAGAACGTCGTGCCGGCAAAGTAACAGAAGAAAAAGCACGTGAATTGTTAAAAGATGTGAACTATTTCGGTACAATGTTGGTTTATATGGGGGAAGTGGCAGGACTGGTATCGGGAGCAATCCATTCAACCGGAGATACCGTACGTCCGGCATTACAAATTATAAAAACTAAACCGGGTGTAAGCAGAACAAGCGGAGCATTTATCATGTCACGAAATGCGTCACGTTTTATCTTTGCCGATTGTGCGATTAATACAAGTTTAGATGCACAAGCATTAGCAGAAATTGCAGTAGAAAGTGCAAAAACAGCTAAAAGTTTTAATATCAATCCTAAAGTAGCGATGTTGAGTTTTTCAACTATGGGATCAGCTGTTACAGATGAAACCAAAAAAGTGGCGGAGGCTACTAAATTGGTAAGAGAAAAAGCACCAACATTACCGGTTGGAGGGGAACTGCAATTTGATGCTGCCTTTGTCCCACCTGTTGCAAAATTGAAAGCACCAAATTCGGAAATTCAGGGAGATGCAACAGTATTTATCTTCCCAAGTTTAGAAGCGGGTAATATCGGGTACAAAATTGCTCAACGTCTAGGAGGTTTTGAAGCGGTAGGACCGATTTTACAAGGCCTTAATGCACCGGTAAATGATCTGTCACGCGGTTGCTCAAGCGATGATGTATTAAAATTATCACTAATTACAGCGATTCAAGCAATCTCAGAATAATAAATTAAACAACTAAGAAATTGCTAACCAATTTCTTAGTTGTTTTCTATTAACGACTGATATATTTGTTTTTCTATTAATAATAAATCTTCTTCTTCATTTTCACTTTCAATATAAAAAATAAAACATTGTGAAAAATAAGCGAAAAGCGGGCCTACAATTATACGTAATACTTGAGTAATATTTAAATTGTTATTAAAACGTTTATCACTCTTTAAAAGTATGAGGTGCAACGTTTTTAATTTAGAATTAATAGGATCGTTTTTAATCATGTTTTTTAGATTACTGTTAAACTCTTTATTAATAATAAATTCTTGGAAAAAGATACGTACTAATTTTTGATTTTTTTTCATAAATTCAAAACGATTAAATACTAGGAGATGAATCATATCTTTAAGATTTTTTTCCTGATTTATGCCGGCGACAAAAGAAGCGAGGATAGGTGGAAATCCGATAGATATAATACTATTTAATAAATCATCTTTTGTTTTAAAATATTTGAATAAAGTAGCTTGACTCATACCTGCTGTTTCGGCTATCTTAGCGGTAGAAGTACCGTGAAATCCTTTTTTCGAAAAAAGATCGATTGCAGCAAGGATGATTTTCTTTTTTCCGGCAGGCATATTTGCTTCTGATAAGTATTCTGTATAAGACATTAAAATATTTGACATTAGAGCTCCTAACTGATTTTAAACTTTTCTATAACGACGTAAGCCTATTATATTTAAAATTGTTAATACTATTAGAAAAATAATAAGTATTACAATATTTTGGCCTATTTTTCCAAGGCTATAACCGTGTAAAATGATATTACTTAGTGCCTCACCTGCATAAGTAAGTGGTAGAAATTTTCCTAAGTTAACCGCCCAAACACCCATGTTTTTTAGTGGAATGATACCGGATAAAAAGAGTTGCGGTATTATTACCAAAGGAATAAACTGCATCATTTGAAATTCAGATTTAGCAAGAGCTGAAAGTAATAAGCCAAATGATAAGGCAATTAAGGCTAAGACTACATTAACTATTATAACATAAAACAGCTTTCCTACAAGTTCGATTTTTAATAAATTTACTGCAGAAACGACAATGACTGTTGTTTGAATAATAGCTAAAATTCCGTATGAGAGCATATAGCCGAAAACTATTTCAAAATGACGAACCGGAGTTGCTAATAATCTTTCTAAAGTACCGCTTGTTCTTTCTTTTAGTAATCCCATTCCGGAAATTAGAAAAACAAAGAAAAAGACGATAAAACCAACTATAATCGGTATCATTTTAGTAAAAAAATTAGTATCCTTATTTCCATATTTGAAGTTTTCATTAATAGTTGATTTATATTGAAGGATATTTATTTGTGGTGGAAGTTTTTTTATAATTTCTGTTGTATTAACTTTTACCAGTGAACTGATTAATACTTGTCTGGTGAAAGATGTTTTGATTGCATCGGTATTTTCATAAGTTACGGTATAACCGGTATTATTGTTATAAGTAATAGTAGCATCAACAGTGTTATTATTTAATAAATCATTACCTTCTTCATTGGAATGGACATTAGTAATAGTTACATTATCAACAGTTTTTAATGTTTCCGTAACAGAGGTAGGAACATTGAAAGTAGCCAGATTAACGGATACTTTATCACTGCTGGAAAACATCAGATTCATCAACCAGAGAACAAAGATAGGAGCTACAAACATCATAGCCAATGTTCTTTTATCACGAAATAATTCTTTTAAAATACGGTTAGTTATTGCTAGAATACGCATAATTATCCCCCTTTTCAATATTTAAAAATACTTCTTCAATATTAGTAGAGTTAAATTGTTTTTTAAGTTTCTCCGGAGTATCGCAAGCTGCTATTTTACCGTCATGTATGAGTGCAACCTTGTCGCATAGCTCAGCTTCATCCATAACATGTGTTGTTACAAGAATACCGGTACCATTATTTTTACGTTCAATAAGTTCATTCCAAATAGATTTTTTTAACAATGGATCAATACCCACGGTCGGTTCATCTAAAACTAAAAGTTTCGGAGAACCGAGAAGTGCGATAGCTAATGATAGACGTCGCTTCATACCGCCGGAATATGTTGAGACATTTTTCTTTAAGTGTGCCGTTAAATCAACGACAGCGGATACTTTTTTAATCTCTTTAGAAAGTTCCTTTTTGGTCAGCCCTTTTAAATTACCGAAAAACTTTAAGTTTTCATAACCGGTTAATAATTCATATAAGGCATTTGATTGTGCCATATAGCCAATACATCCTAAAATTAACCTATTCGGCATTTTACTGTTAAGTATTAAAGCAGTTCCGGCGTCTGCTTTTTCCATGCCTAACATTGTTTTAATAAGAGTAGATTTTCCGGAACCCGACGGGCCCAATAAACTTATAATCTCATTATTAAACAAGGTAAATCGTACATTATTTAAAACAACCGTATTATCAAACTTCTTTTGTAAATCTTTTATGTGAATTAATTTTTCCATAATAGCTTCCTCCTTAATCAAGTGAGTATTCACTCACTCTTACAATTCCATTATAGTGAGTAAACGCTCACTTGTCAAGGGAAAATCTAAATAAATATTTTATAAAAAGTTGTTCTATATATTTGGGAGAATATATGGTGCTTACAATTATGGGCTGTTCAATAATCAAACAAATTGCATTTATTAATATATTTATGGTATTATAATATGATGTATAAATTATGGAGGAAGATATGGTTGCTATAGAATCAAAAGATGATTTATATATCATTAATTTATTAGAAGATTTTGATGAATTTTATCAAATGTTAGAACAATATGCAAAAGAAAATCATGTGCCGATTATTGATAAAATAGGCATTCGCTTTCTATTACAACTATTAAAAATTAAACAAGCGAAAAATGTTTTAGAGATAGGAACAGCGATAGGATATACAGCTCTAAAATTAGCGGAAACTATCGGTTGCAAGGTAACAACATTGGAACGTGATGACAAAATGTATGAAATTGCTACAAATAATGTCATGGAACGTGGGCTTAGCGAAAAAATAACTTTAATACATGGTGATGCACTGAAGTTACATAGTAAGGTAATAGCTAATGCACCATACGACATTGTATTTATTGACGGAGCTAAAAGCCAAAACCGTAAATTTTTTGAATTGTACGAGCCATATTTTACGGATGATGTTGTAGTAATAACGGATAATGTTCTATTCAAAGGTATGGTAGCAAATTCCGATATTATTGAACATAGTAAAAATTTAAAACAACTATTAAAAAAAATTAATAATTATAATGAATGGTTATTAAAACATGAACAATACGATAGTGTAATACTACCTATTGGGGACGGTATTACAATAACTACGAAAAAGAATAAAAAACTATAATTTTTAGAAAGGGCAGTACGATGACGGTAGAGTTAGTAGTGACACCTAAGAGTATCGAACATATTTATGAACTAATTAACGTTGGAGCAGACGGTTTTATCATAGGTGAGGAAAAATATGGTTTGCGTTTGGCAGGAGAGTTTAAGCGAGCCGAATTAAAAAAAGCGATTGAGATTATTCATCAAGCCGGGAAAAAAGCATATGTTAGCGTTAACGCTATCTTTCACAATAAACACTTAGATGATTTGGTAGATTATCTACGTTATTTAGCAACACTGGATATAGATGCTTTGATTTTTGGTGAACCGACGATAATAACAATATTACGAGATGAAAATCTTAATTTCAAGCTGCAATGGGATCCGCATACTTTAGCTACAAATTCATTTTCATGTAATTATTGGGGTAAACGTGGAGCATATCGTACCTGCTTATCTAAAGAATTAACTATTGATGAAATTTTGGAAATAACAAAAGATAGTGAGTACGAAATTGAAGTTCAAGTACAGGGAATGTTGTGTATGTTTCAATCTGTTAGAAAATTAGTTGATAATTATTTTATGTATAGTGAAAAAGAACAGTACATTGAAGAATATAGTAATTCTAAAAAGTTATTTTTATATAGTCAAGATAGAAATGAGCGTTATCCAATTTTTGAAGATTCAAACGGAACGCATATTATGAGTGCTAAGGACATTTGTGCTATTGAAGAGTTGGATAGATTGATTGAAGCGGGAGTTAGTGCTTTTAAAATTGAAGGCGTCTTAAAAGAAGAAGATTATATTACAGAAGTTACAACAATTTATCGAGATGCAATTGATTTATATTATGAAGATAAAGAAGCATATGAAGATGAAAAACAAGATTTTTATAACGACATTGAACGAATAAAACCAAAATATAGAGAAGTTGATTTAGGATTTTTCTATAAAAAAACAATGTATTAGGAGCATATTTAAAAATATTTTATAACGGTAAAGTACATTAAAAGCTCAAATTTTCAATAAAGTTTACGATGTTGAATATTTTAGCGGGAGAAATTTTAAATTCCAGCTGAAAAATTAATTTAATATAGTCATATTATAATGGTCGTATCGAAGTAAAATATTGTTATAAAGTGTTAGAGAAGATATAAAAGGAGGAAGGATCATACTTGAATGTGATCTAACTATATGGCAATAGGAAATATATCAGAAATACAAAATGGGAAACGGGTGATTGTGAAGAAGCCTGAATTACTTCTTCCAGCCGGAAATTTAGAAAAATTAAAAATAGCTATTCACTATGGTGCAGATGCCGTGTTTTTAGGCGGTCAGGAGTTTGGACTGCGTAGCAATGCGGATAATTTTACGATAGATGAAATCCGTGAGGGGTGTGAGTTTGCAGCAAAATATGGAGCAGATATCTATGTAACGGCAAATATTATTATGCACAATGAGAACTTTGCAGGTTTAGATGAATACTTGATTGCCTTGCAAAATGCCGGTGTGCGTGGTATTATTGTAGCAGATCCGTATATTATAGAAAGATGTAAAACGGTAGCACCGGAAGTTGAAATACATATTAGTACCCAACAATCAATCTCAAATTATAAAGAAGTACAATATTGGGAAAGCGAGGGTGTGCATCGTGTAGTATTGGCACGTGAAACAGGATATGAAGAAATTAAAGAAATTCGTGAAAAAACAAATGTAGAAATCGAAATGTTTGTCCATGGTGCGATGTGCATTGCATACTCGGGGCGTTGTACATTAAGTAATTATATGACGGCTAGGGACAGCAATCGTGGTGGTTGTTGTCAATCGTGTCGTTGGAATTATGATTTATATGAAGAAAGCGACACAGATGATATAAAATTATTTGATACCGGAGCAAATCCTTACGCTATGAGTCCCAAGGATTTAACATTAATTGAGGTAGTGCCTAAAATTATTGAGCTCGGTATTGATTCGCTAAAAGTAGAAGGTAGAATGAAATCTATTCATTACGTCGCAACGGTAGCAAGTGTTTACAGAAAATTAATCGATGATTATTGTTCAGATCCGGATAATTTTGTAATGAGTTCAGAATATAAAAAAGAACTGTACAAATGTGCCAATCGTGATACTGCTATGTCGTTTTTCTATGAAATACCGCAATATACAGAACAAATGTTTGGAAATGAGGGCAGCAAAAAAACTAACTATGATTTTGTAGGACAAGTATTACATTATGATGATGCTACGGGTATAGCAACTATTCAACAACGTAACTTTTTTAAAACAGGGCAAGAAGTTGAATTTTTCGGCCCTGAGATTAATACCTTTAGACAAGTAATCGGAGAAATTTACGATGAGGACGGAGAGTTGCTTGATGCAGCACGTCATCCTTTGCAAATTATCAGAACTAAATTGGATAGTAGAGTATTTAAAAGTAACATGATGAGAAAGGAAATGGGACGCTAATGAGTACAAAACGACCTAAAATTATCGGTATTGTCGGTGGAAGCGGGAGCGGTAAAACTACCGTAACAAAAAGAATAATAGAAGAATTAACGATAGATAAAGTGGCGTTAATCGAGCAAGATTATTACTATAAAGATCAAAGTCATATGACAATGGATGAACGTGTTAAAACAAATTATGATCATCCGAATGCTTTTGATAATGAACTGTTATACAACCAGTTGTTAGAATTAATCAACGGTGAAGCTGTAGAACTGCCGGTGTACGATTATGTTAACCATACACGTAGTACAGATAAAAAATATCAAGAGCCGAGAGATGTTATTATTATTGAAGGGATGTTCGGTTTATATTCAGAAAAATTACGAGAATTAATGGATATAAAAATTTTTGTTGATACACCGAGTGATTTACGTATTTTACGACGTCTTTTGCGCGATATTAACGAGCGTGGGAGAACCGTTGAATCAGTAATTAATCAATATTTATTATCAGTACGTCCTATGCACGAAAAATATATTAAACCTACCAAACAATATGCAGATATTATTATTCCGGATGGAGGATATAACGATATTGCGATTGATATTTTAATTACAAAAATTAAATCACTACTAGCAAAATAATAAAAAAAAAGATATAATAAGTAAGAAGACTTAACAAAGGAGCATAAGTATGGCATTAGAAGAAAAATTAGAATATCAAATGACCCAAGAGGGGTATGATAGACTTGTTGAAGAATTAGAACATTATAAAAAAGTAAAACGTCCGGAAGTAATCGAAAAAATTAAAGTGGCTCGTAGTTTCGGTGACCTTTCTGAAAACTCGGAATATGATGCTGCAAAAGATGAACAAGGGTTTATTGAACAAAAAATTCTTGAAATGGAGCAAATGATTCGTTATGCAGTCATTGTCGAATTAGATGAGAAAACGAGTGCTATTCGTTTAGGAAATACGGTAACATATCAAGAACTGCCGAACGGGTTAACGGAAACATATAAAATTGTCGGTAGTGCCGAAGCGAATCCTTTTGAATTTAAAATTTCAAACGAAAGTCCGGTTGCACAAGCATTATTAGGTAAAGAAGTAGGCGACATAGCTAAAGTTTCATTACCTACTGGGCCGGAAGATTCAATGGATATAAAAATCCTTGCCGTTGAATAGGTAGACGTATGATAGCTTTAATCGGAGCGATGCCGGAAGAAGTGGCAATTATTAGAAAAAAAATTAAAAATCTTAAAGAAAATAAGATAGCTCATGTCAATTTTTATGAAGGACAATATGAAAATAAGGATATTGTACTTATGCTAAGTTTACCCGGAAAAGTTAATGCAGCAATAGCAACAACGCTTTTACTTGATAATTATGATATTGATTATGTTATTAATATCGGAACGTGCGGTGCATTGCAAGGTGATATGGAAATAGGCGACATGATAGTAGCGACAGAGGTAAGGCATTTTGATGTTGATGCAACGGAATTCGGTTATGAAATAGGTCAAGTACCGCAAATGCCGGCAAAATACGAAAGTGATAAATATTTACAACAGTTAGCCGGTGAGATTGTGTTGCCAAATCATAAAGTTCATTTCGGTTTGGTGGGGACATCAGACTCATTTATTTCTAATAAAAAAATAAAGAAAAATATTTTAAAAAATTTTCCTACTATGCAGGTAGTAGAAATGGAAGCTGCGGCAATAGCACAAACTTGCTATCAATTTAACACTAAATTTATAGTTTGCCGTAGTGTGAGTGATAAGGCGGAAGAAGGCAATAGAGTAACTTTTGACGAATTCTTAAAAATTGCGGCACTTAATTCGTCAATATTAACAACAGAACTTATAAAGAAGTTGTAGCAATTAATTAAGTAATAAAATATTTATTATCATTCCGATAATGAATATTTTTATTTTATCTTATTTTTATAATTAATAAAGAAATTAAGTTTATTATTTGATTTTTCTTTAATCTTTTAATAATTTGAATTGAAAAAAAGGCGATAAAATGGTATATTATAAATTAGGAAAAATATTTATTTAAGGAAAATAATATGCACAATATAAAAAGTAAGAAATCCTTTAATTATTTAAAAGGTATTATTCAGATAATTTTGGGATTAGCAATATTTTATTTAATTTTTTCCTACTTTAAAAAAGAAATCACAAGTTTAAATTTTCGACAAATAAGGGAGTTAACTTTACAATTAGGTTATGGAAAGTTCTTTTTTATTTTGTTGTGTGGTTTGTTTGGGATAACTATTTTATGTCTTTATGATTATTTTGTTTTAAAAGCGATAAATATAACAAAACATATGTCATCATTTCGAATCTTTAAAATAAGTTTTATGACAAATACACTAAATATGGTATTAGGTTTTGGCGGATTTATCGGTGCAGGATTAAGGTATTATATGTATAAACCTTATACAAAAAGTGGGAAGACTTTAGTGACAGCAATAGGAATGATTTTAATTTCGATGTTATCAGGAATTAGTTTATTATCTATTTTTGTTATTTGTGATGTTTTTCCGGGAGAGGCACTTTATAAAGAAAAAACGATATTTTACTATTGTTTGATATTAATGTCCTTTTTCTTACCGTTGTACCTATTTTTCAGTTTAAAAAAACCGAAAATAAAAGGTGATAGATATTTAAGTGTAAAACTTACTATTATTTCTTTTTTTGAGTGGGTTTTTGCGGCGATTATTATATTAATTATCCTCTATTTCTATACAGGAAAGTCAGTATATAATAAGGAGCTTCAAATAGTCGGAGTCATTATTATAGCATCTATAATAGGACTTTTAACGATGATACCGGGGGGGTTAGGTACTTTTGATACATTAGTTTTAATCGGTTTAAAAAACCTCGGCATTAATCCTGAAGTAATCGGTGCAACGATAATAATATATAGACTTTCTTATTATGTAGTTCCGTTTTCAATAGGTTGTTTGATGCTTGCGTCAGAAGGATTAAGAACGATAAAAGAAAAGTTCAGAAAGAGAGGAGAAAAATTATGATTATAAATATTGTTTATTTTGTTCTAGCTTATTTTTTAGGGAATATAATGGGCGGAAAATTATTAGAAATTATTTATAGAGAAGAGTTTACCAATAAAGGTTCCGGGAATGTCGGAGCAAGGAATGCCGGAAGAGTTTTAGGACCTAAATCATTTGTCTTTGTGCTCGCCGTTGATTTTTTCAAAGGTTTTTTAGTAGTTATTTTATTAAAAATATTTAATATAAATGCCACTATTATTTATATCTGTATTATCTTAGTGATTCTCGGACATATTAAACCTGTTGTTTTTAAATTTAAGGGAGGTAAAGGTGTTGCAACGTTTTTTGGGTGTATAGCTGCATTATCACCGCATATGTTTTTAGTGGTAATACTTTGCGCTTTAGTCATAGCAATTATTGTAAAGAGTTTAACTTTAGGGTTTTATGCCAGTCTTACATTAGGAACTTGCATAAATTATTTAGAAAATCCATCATTTATAATTTTAGGATTATATATATTATTAGTAATTATTCTTTGTATTACGGCGTTAGATGATATAGAAGAAGCATTTGAAAAATATTTTAGTGCTAAGAAGAATAAATCGGTTCGTTAGTGAGCCGATTTATTTTTTCTCATGCCCCGTATTTGGCACAGAGCCAAAACCCGAAAGAATTTTCTTTCGGGTTTTTATTATTAGTCAGCAGTCTGCATAGTACGATTTTTCTTAGTATAGAAAATATAATTTAGAACTAGGAACACTATTCCTAAAATCGTCAATACTAACATTGAATTATTATAAATGTTATTAGTTAATCCGCCAAGAACGGCATGTTTAACTGACATATCCGCATAGTAAATCGGAGTGAACGGAATTAAACCGTTATACAATGCCGGTAACATTTGGCGAGGAAATAGCGGGGTAGTTAGGACAAACTGCAACGCTACTAGTGAAATATTGATTATATTACCTATTTTACCAAATGTAAATGTAAAGAAATGAGCTATAATCATAAATATGATTGCTGATAATAATAATCCTGAGAAATACATTCCAAAATATTCAACCTTAAAATCAAAGAATAATTTCATAGAAATTACTTCTATTACAACTTCTAATAGGGAGAATATAACCATAACCGACAGTTTACTGATAAACCAAGTTAATGTGGGAATACCGTTTTCTTTCTGGTATATCGGATATAATATATTGAATATTACAGCACCTATAAGTAATCCGAATACTAAGAAAAATGGTGCTAGGGCGTTACCGTAGCTGGTTTCGTTGGCTATATCGCTGGTGTTGGTTTTAATTGGATTTGCCAACATGTCTGAATTTTTATCTCCGGTATGAGCTGTGTTTAACTGAGTAGCTCCATTTACTAAACCGGTGGCTAATTTATCCGAGCCTTCTTTAGCTTTTTGCATTCCATTAATAAGTTCAGGAGTTTTGGCTTTCATATCACCAATACCTTTGTATAATTTTTGTCCGCCGTTATTAAGTTTTTGAATACCGTTCAAAAGTTCAGGAGTTTTGGCTTTCATACCATCAATACCTTTGTATAATTTTTGTCCGCCGTCATCAAGTTTTTGAATACCGTTCAACAGTTCAGGAGTTCTGGCTTTCATATCACTAATACCTTTGTATAATTTTTGTCCGCCGTCATCAAGTTTTTGGATACCGATAGAAAGTTCAGGAATTTTAGATTTTAATTTTCTAAGCCCTCTATTCAAATCGGTAGAACCTTTTTGTAGGGCGAAGGTATTATCTGCTAATCTTTTTATCCCTTGAGCCATTTCACCGGTTGTTAAGCTGGTAGCTGTTTCGTCAACTCCATTTTTATATCTTTCGAAACCGCTCGTAAGTTGTGGGCTTTTAGAAATAAGTTCTTTAATTCCATTTGCCAACTTACCACTTGTCAGGCTGGTAACTGTTTCATCAACTCCGGTTTTATATTTGCTAAAACCGTTAGTTAATCTAGGAGTTTTTTGATTCATAACAGAAAGACCCTCTTTTACTTTAGAACTTCCTACAGCTAATGGATTAACACCTGCTTTAATATTGGAATAACCGTCAACCAAAGATAGCAACTGAGTTTTTATATTACCGACATCAACTTTATCTATTTCCTTACCAAGTTTTCCTAGTCTTTCTAGTGATTTATGAAGATCTTGGTAACTTTTCATAATTTGAGCAAGTTCAACTTTAATATCATTGTTATTATTTATCACTGTATTATTCACTGTTGAAATTTGCGAATTACTTACATCACTTTTAGCGGCATTTAAAATAGCTGTTTTTTGTTCTTCGGTTAAAGAAGTCGAATTTAACTGCTGTTTTAAAGATGAAAATGATACATCGGTAGATTTAACAGTTGTAGTTGTTGTATTATTTTTTAAATTTGTTTTATCAATAAGTTTTTCAAGTTTAGTAATTTCATTTCCAAGTTTTTCAAATTTTGATGATATAGAGCTGTTTAGTTGTCTTGAACTTATTTTTAAATATTGTAACTTCTCGGTTAGAGAAGAAAGTTTAGCTTTATTATCAGCAATCTCCTTATCCGATGGAAGTTTTCTGTTAAGTAAATCAAGACCGTTAGCAATTTGGTAAGCCCCATTGGATAATTTAGGAACACCGTCAGCTAATGTATTAATTCCGTTTGCCAGTTCAATTCCGCCGGTAAGAAGTTTTGTTAAATCTTCCTGCTTAGCATCTAGTCCACCGCCGATTTGTCTAACACCTTCGGTATAACGAGAAATACCATAAGCCAGAGAATTTCCGCCATTAATTAAGGAATTTAGGTTGTCTTTTTTAGAAAATAATTTTTCATTTAAAGTAAGAATACCGTTAGTATATTGAAGCAAACCGGAATGAAGTTTATTATCTCCGTTAAATAATAAATCAATTCCGTTAGCAAGCTCATCTTTTTTACCGTTAAGGATACTAAGTCCGCCTGCAAGTTGCCTTGACCCGTTATGAAGTTGGTCAATCCCGTTACCTAAACGTTTACTACCATCATTAAGTTTTGATAAGCCGCCTGTAAGTTGTCCTGACCCGTTATGAAGTTGGTCAATCCCGTTACCTAAACGTTTGCCGCCGTCATTAAGTTTCGATAGTCCGCCCGCAAGTTGTCCTGACCCGTTATGAAGTTGGTCAACCCCGTTACCTAAACGTTTACCGCCATCATTAAGTTTTGATAAACCGTCAGCAAGTTGTCCTGAACCGTTTGCTGCTTTACTAAGTGAAATTCCAATGTCGGAAAGTTTGTTATAAAGTGTAGAACTATACGTTTTTACAACTTGGTCTTTTACTGTATTGGTAAGGTTACTTGCAACAGTTTCCATGATTTTTTCTCCATTTTTACTTTTTGTAAAATTGGTTTTAAAATCAATATTCATCTTTTCCGGATTTTCATTTGATAAGGTAGTCGCATTTTTAGAGAAGTTTACCGGTATCGTAACTATCATATAGTAGTCACCTTCTCGAAGTTCTTTTTCAGCAGTATCCTTATCAACGAACTGCCAGTTTATTTTCTTATTTTCTTTTAGTTTGTCTACCATAGATTGTCCAATTTCAAGTCGTTTACCATTAAAATCAATGGGTTTGTCCGTATTGACAACGGCAACTTTTAGATTGCTCGTATTATCATAAGGAGTCCATACAGATTTTAAAAATGTTCCTGCATATAAAATTGGAACTAGTGCCACTAACGATAGAGAAACAAGAAGTTTTTTACTTTTAAGTAAATGTTTAAATTCTTTTTCTATCATAGAACCTCCTAAGAGCATATTAATTTTAATTGAGAAAACTAATTGAAATAAAAATTCTTAAATTATATTAGTTAATCTCGTAATGAATATTTTAAACCTATTTACACTAAAAGTCAAAATATTTTTTAGTTATAGTGAAAAAATTAATTTTAATATAATATATAAAAAAACATAATAAAGATAGAAAGAGTAACTAATATTATTGTTATTATTTCCGAAAAAACTGTTATATCAATAAAAGTTATATAAAAAAGGATTTAATTATAATTCAATAAACATAAATATCTTAATTAAAAAAATTATATTATTTAGGATGATTTTCAGTCTATATTAATGAAAAATCTAGTTTATCATTAGCATTTGATATTATATTTTAATATTTATTAAATAATTTGAAAGAGCATCTTGTTTGACGTATAATTTAAGTAAAATAAAGTAAAGTAGGAAAAAAGTATGATAGAAGCAGTGTTATTTGATATGGCCGGGTTAATGGTGGATACGGAAAAACTTTCAACAGAGGCGTTGATCCGTTGTGCTAAAGAACAGAATTATGAAATGAGTGTTGATGAAACACTTCAGGTTTTAGGGTTTACAGAAGCTAGTATCTATGAATTTTGGACAAATTATTTTAAAGATACAAAAGTTGATGGAAAAAAGTTGACAGAAGATCATTACAAATATATAGAGAATATTTTATTTACAACAGGCCCGGATAAAAAACTGTTTGTGGAAGAATTATTAATTTATTTAAAAGAAAATAATTATAAGGTAGGTGTCGCTTCGTCTTCGGGACTACATTATATTAAAAATAATCTGAAAAAAACAGATTTAGAAAAATATATAGATGTAATAGCAAGCGGTGCGGAAGTGGAAAATGGGAAACCGGCACCGGATGTATTTTTATTGGCTGCAAAACGCTTAGGAGTAAAACCGGAAAATTGTCTAGTGTTAGAAGATTCAAAAGCCGGAATAAAAGCTGCAAAAAGTGCCGGAGCAACGGTTTATATGGTACCTGATATGTTTATACCCGATAAGGAAGTAATTGAAATAACGGATAACATAGTAGAAAATCTCGGAGAAGTAATAGAAATTTTTAAAAAAATAAATTAAACGTAAATTTATTTCGGGGAATAAAAAATATTATAGAAAACAATTTAAACAAATTGAAAAATTGTAATCGTTTGTGATACAATAAAATTAACGAAAACAGGAGGAGAATAATTATGAAATTAGTTCTATTTAATGTAAGGGAAGATGAGAAGAGTGCTGTGGATAGCTGGATAAAAGCACATCCTGAAGTAGAAGTTGCGACTTATCAAGAGGAATTAAATGCTGCTAATAAACATCTTTTAGATGGGGCAGATGGAGCTGTTTTTGCGGCAAATAAACCTTTTGATAAAGAAATTTATCCCTATGCCAAAGCGCAAGGTGTAAAAGTTTTTTCAACACGTTCAGCAGGGTTTGATGTTTTTGATAGACCTTTGTTAAAAGAATTGGGAATTAAGTTGACGAATGTTCCATCATATTCACCGAATGCAATAGCAGAACATGTTTTAACAACAGCATTAAGAATTAGTAGAAATACAATTAAGATTCAACGTAATGTAGAAAAACATAACTTTACATGGAATCCGGGTATCTTATCTCGTGAGCTAAGAACACTTACTGTTGGAGTAATCGGTACAGGACGAATCGGAACTCAAGCTGCACGTTTATTTAAAGCGGTAGGTTCAGAAGTAATCGGTTATGATGTTTATCCGAATGATGTAGCTCGCGGAATATTAACGTATGTTGATAATGTTGATGAGTTAATCGAAAAATCAGATATTATTACTATTCATATGCCGGCGGTGGAACAATACAAACATATGGTAAGTGATGAATTTTTAGCTAAGATGAAAGACGGCGCAATCTTATTAAATGCGGCACGCGGAATGTTGGTAGATACAAAAGCATTATTAAAAGCATTAGATAGTGGAAAACTTTTAGGCGCAGGATTAGATGTCTATGAGAACGAAAGTAAATACGTTCCGAAAAATTTTGAAGATAAAGATTTTGATGATGAACTTCTACAAACATTGATAGATAGAGATGACGTTATTTATACACCGCATACAGCATTTTATACAGAAACGGCTATTCAAAATTTAGTAGACGGTGGATTAAATTCGGCTATTGATGTTATTAAAACGGGTACATCAGTAAATATTATTGAATAATAGTGGAGAGATATAAAATACACTGCAATTTATTGATAAAAAATTAAAAAATACTAAGTAGTTAAAAAGGGCGATGTAGTAAATGTGTTAATTTCCAATTTAATTTTGGAGATTATAGTTTAAAACATTGTCCTTTTTTCTATTTAATTTACACCATATAGACAAAAGAAATTACCGTATATACAAAGATGGTAGATAAACGTTATCTGTTTTGATATAGTATAAATGAAAGGAGTAATTGGTATGAAACTGGAATTAAATATAAATAAAGATATAAAAGAAACTTTAGTGCATATATATACTCGTACGGTTGATGAGGAAGTACAAAATTTAATAAATTATATAGAACATAATACAACGTATCTTGTAGGGTATAATGAAACGGAAACACGAATATTGAAGTTTGATGAAATAGTGCGTATTTTTATAGAAAATAGAAAATTATATGTAAAAACTATTGATAATATATTTACCATAAAAATGAAATTATATGAAGTGGAGAAAATTTTAGGAAAAGATTTTGTTAAAATTTCTCAGAGTGAAATAGCCAATATACATTATATAAAAAATTTAGATTTAGGAATTAAAGGAACGATAGCAATTAAATACACGAACAAAGATGTAAGTTATGTATCAAGAAGAATGATAAAAACATTTAAAATAAGGTTAGGAATATAGGAGGAAAAAAGATGAAATTAATTAAAACAATATTCATATATGCATTACTGGGTGTCGGGATAGGAAATATTATAACACTGGGGTTCAGCATAGCGTATGGTAGTTATTTACCGGGAGTACCGAAATTTATAGATAGTTTTGGTAGCGTTAATAGTGCGGTTGTAGTGCAAACCGTTATCTATATGATATTGGGTATATTACAAGGCATCGCCGGTATTATTTTTAAAAATGCAGAATATACGGGGTTAGCAAAGATATTTATTGTGCATTATATACTTATAATCGCACCGCTTGTATTAGCCGGATATTATTTATGTTGGTTTAACAGTATAAAAACATTGCTAGGTATGTTGGTATTTTCCAGTATTATATATATTATAATCGCTGTTGTTTCATATTTTACTATAAAATCTGATATAAAAAAAATTAATGCAAAACTTGGGAAATATAATTAAAATAAAATCAAGTAGATATAACGGAATTTTTTAGGTAGATTCATTATTTCTGCTTGATTTTTTAATATACATTATTTTAAAAATATATTTCAGCAATGGTTAGCAGTGGTATGGACGCCTACAACTAACTTAGGTTAATTCGTAGAAATAAGGTATGCAAGGCTACTCTAATCTTTACGAACAAAGTGAGTAAAAGATTAGCTAGTAGCTACTGCCATGGGTCAGCAGTTGACACTAACGTATCATCTACGCCTATGGCTTTGATGATACTAGTGTCTTTGAATACGTCACTTCTAAGATTTATTCGTGCTAAAGGCACTCATAAACCTAAGAATTAAAGAGAGTTCTTAAGGTTGCCACACCACTATAAAATCAGCAACAAAAAATATTTTGTATATAAATATATAGATTATTTTTCTGATTTTAATAAATCTCGAATTTCTTTAAGAAGCTCTTCTTTAGCATCAACTTCAGGTGCTGCTTCTTCAGCTTCTTCCTGTTTAACCATTTTATCTTTGGCAGTGTTAATTGCTTTAACAAATATAAAAATAGCAATCGCTGTAATTAAGAAATCAATAACGATTTGGATAAAGTTACCATAGTGAATACCGTTCCATATCAGATTAGTGAAATCCGGTTTTGATGGGAAAATAAGTAAAATTAGCGGCATCATAATATCCGCAACTAATGAACTGACAATTTTACCGAAAGCTGCCCCCATAATTACCCCGATAGCAAGGTCCAATACATTGCCTTTAAAAGCAAATTTTTTAAATTCATTTAACATAAAAACTGTTCCTCCTTTTAAAAATTTAATACTAAAGTATAATAAATGAAAAATTGAAAAAAATCAAGTATAAACCTAAAAAAATCGAAAATATAAAGGGAATATTAACAAAAATAAACTAAGATTTTAGCTTTAAAATCCTAGTTTATAGCGGTTTATATAAGTATATACAAATTAAAATTTATTCAGTTTCTTTTTTTTGTTCTTTTTTTAAAAATTTATCTAATAGCTTAGATGCTTTGGCTCGGTTTGAATCTACTTTTTCGGATAAATCTTCAAACTTTTCGTCTGTACTTTTCTTAAAGCCGGTAACATTATTTTTCATATTACCGACAGAGTTATTCAAACCATTTATTGAACTTGCAAGTCCTTCTGCCGAATTAAATAGCGGATCCAATTTTTCAGATTTAACCTGTAAATCTTCAGCTAAAATATTAGTGTTTTGTAAAAGAATATTTGCTTCAACCATAATAGGTTCTAAGTTGCCTTCTACTTTTTTAACGGTTTCATTTAAGTCTTTAGCAAGAGTTAATGCATCTTCTGCAATATCGGTGACATCTTCTGCACACGCCGTAGCTATATTAAGTGATTTTCTAACTGTTCCCAGTGTTATTGCCGCACTAATACAAATAATAAGTACACCCACGCCGGCCAAAAAGATTCCGGCATAAGCTAAAATAAGCCAATTAATAGTCATATTAATATTTCCTCCTTGGTTACATACATAACTATATTTTAAAGTATTGTAGTTTTAATTACAACCTATTTAGTTATATTCTCTAAATTTTTTCAAGAAATTTATGACAAAGTTTGTTAATATTTCCGGCGCCCATAAATAAAAGTACAGCATTATCAAAGTTTAATTTCGGGAAATCTTCCTCGCCATTAATAATGTCAGAACCGGTTGTTACTTTTTGTAAATCTTCTATTCCGACGATTTTAGCTTTTTCTCTAACTGAAGCAAAAATCGGGCATAGAAATGCTTTATCAGCAGTAAGTAAACTTTCAGCAAATTCATTTAAAAATTTAGCGGTTCTTGTATAAGTATGAGGTTGAAAAATCGCAATTATTTTTTTATCAGGATATTTTCGTCTTGCACTATTGATAGTCGCTTTTATTTCGCTTGGGTGATGAGCGTAGTCATCAACAACAACTAAACTTCCTACTTTATGCTCGCTGAAACGACGCTCTGCAGCTTTGTAGTGATTTAATGCCTCTTGAATTTCCTCCGGTGCAATACCGATGATATCAGCCAGTGAAATCGCAGCAGCTGCATTGGAAATATCATGAAGTCCGAAAACTGCCATTTTAAATGTAGCAAGTTTTTCACCATATTTATAAATATCAAAAGTGCTAAATTCAGAAGTTGTAGTTAAATTTTTAATTTGATAATCATTACCATCATTAAAACCGTAAGAAATTAATTTTGCTTTTGAACTTGTCAGCTTGGAAGCAAGTTTATCATCTCCGCAGAAAATAACAGCTTTTTTAACTTGATTAACAAAACTTTGGAAAGCAGAAAAGACATCATCTTCATCTTTAAAGTAGTCGGGATGATCAAAGTCGATATTCGTTACAATAGCATAATCAGGATAATAAGCTAAAAAGTGGCGATAGTATTCACATGCTTCAGCTACCAAAAAGTCGGAATTTTTTTGCCCCGAACCTGTTCCGTCACCGATAAGGTAAGATGTGATGAAATTGTGTTTGAAGATATTACTGACCATAGTAGTAGTTGTAGTTTTACCATGTGCTCCGGTAATAGCTATTGAAGGAGTTTCACCTAATAATTTTCCTAGAAATTCTGAGTAAGTGTATGTTTTAAGCCCTAACTCTTTAGCACGAACATACTCTTCATGATCATCATTAAAGGCATTTCCCAATATAACCTCATAACCTTCTTTAATATTTTCCGGACTATACTCAAACATTGGAATATTTCTTTTTTCTAATTTTTCTTGGGTGAAGAAATAGGTAGCAAGATCAGACCCCTGAACAGTATGCCCCATATCATAAACGATTTGAGCAAGAGAACTCATACCCGATCCCTTAATACCTATAAAGTGATATTTACTCATTGCGATTCTCCTATATATGTTGTTAATTAAATTTCAAAATTTTTTATCAGTATTACAATTTTATCTTAAAATAAAAAATTTTTCAACCGTTAGCACTCTTAAATTAAACAAGGTAAAAAATTTTAATTTTTGATTGAAATGTAAAGTAGAAGCCGATTTTAACAGTTATCTTAATTTAGATTATAGGTGTCGACTTCTACTGACTATGTTTATAAATATTTGAGTTTTTATTAGATATTTTCTATATTATCAGGAATAAAAGAAAATATTATGTACGACTTATCGTTTAATTTTTTAATTCTTCTGTTAAATTATACAGTTCATCTATTAGGTAACCGATATAGTCAATAGCTTCTTTTAACGGTGCTTCTGTACTAACATCACAACCTGCCAGTCTGGCAAGCTCAAGTGCTGACATACTTCCCCCTTTAGAAAGAGTATTTAACCACACTTTTGCATGATTATTATCTTTTTCAATTTTATTAGCAATAGCTGTTCCTATGGTAAGGCCGGCAGAATAAGTATATGAATATAGACCCATGTAATAATGAGGTTGACGCATCCAAGTTAATTCCGCACCTTCATTTATCTCAAGGCTATCTCCAAAAAATTCTTCCATAACTTCACGTTTTACATCGGATAACACATCGGCATTTAACATTTCGTTATTATCTACTTTTTTGTAAATTCTGTCTTGATATACAGCCTCAAGATAATGTGTTACCATATTGTGAAAATAAGTTCGGCTAATCATATTGCTGATAACCCAACGTTTAAAGTGAGCGTCTGTGCTGTTTTTAAGTAAATAATTCGAAACAATAACTTCGTTACATGTTGAAGGTGCCTCAACAAAATATAACGAACAATCGAAGTTTAACATTGTTTGATGTTTTCCGGCATTCATAAAGTGATAGGCATGCCCTAATTCATGAGCAAGAACAAATACTTCGTTCATTTTTCCTGTCCAAGATAATAAGATAAATCCGGCAACATTAGGAACGGTAGCACAGAATCCACCGGTACTTTTCCCGATATTCTGAGGGAAATCTGTCCAACGTTTATCATAACTTTCATCAATCATCTTAACATAGTCATCGCCTAAAACACCAAGTGCTTTTTTTAGATAAGAACGAGATTCGTCAATGGTCATGTCTACTTCGAAATCAGGGTCTAAATTAATTTTGCAATCAGAAAATTTCATATCTTTGATGTTATGTTCACGTGCTAATAATTTAATATAGCGACGAATATGTGGGGCAAGATCTGTCATTAGAACACGAATTTGTCGATCGTATAATTCTCTATTAACGTCTTGATTAGCTAATAAATAATCGATAACACTATCATAACCGCGCATGGTAGCGATCATTTTTTCTTTTTTTATTTGTGAAATATATTCATTGGCAGAAGTATTTTTATATTTTCGCAATGTAGAATAAAAACTTTCCGCACCTTTTCTGCGAATATCTTTATTATTATCCATTTCATATAGGTTTTCATATAAGACGAAGCTGTTTTCAAAAGTTTTGCCGTCTACTTCAAAACTGTCAAACTTCATATCTTCATGTTTTGTTACTTCATACAAATGGTAAAAATTAGGTAGATTTTCAAAATTTGAAATTACTTGTTCGGCATCTTTTGAAAGTGTATATTTTTTACTACGAATAATTTTTTCAAAAAAGTATCTTAAATCGGGGCGGTACTTATTAACAAAAGTATTAATAAATTCTTTATCTAAATCTACAAGAGTGGTTTGGAAAAAACTCATATTACTTGCCCAGTAACTTGAAACTTCTTGGAAAAGTGTTGCATTATTAATGACGTTATCATTAAAGCGATCCACGGTCATAGGAAGTTCAGCGTAGTGTGAAAGTTTGTATAATTCTTCTTGAAGCTTTTCGAATTCTTTAAGAGCTTTGTCAAGAAGTTCAAAAGAAAGCTCTTTATTCTCATAATTATTTTTAAATGTATTAATATCTTGTTTTACAATCTTTAAAGTTTTTTTAAAATCTTCTTCTGTTTTATATAGTAAACTTATATCCCAAGTGTAGCGTTCATCAACTTCACTACGGGGAATTAATTTCAATTCTGTCATAGCTAGTCTCCTTAAAAATTTTAATTAATATAATTATATCTCAAGTTGAATGAAAGATAAATAGTAAAGAATGTGAAAAACTCCTAAGAGTTTTGAAGAATACTTCAAACTTCTTAGGAGCTTTTAAGAATTTCGGTTGTATAATAAATACGGGGCATGGGGAAAATCCATACCTCGTATTGTTTTTTAATATACAAAAAGACAAATATCCAATATAATTAAAGTGCAAAAAAATAAACTATGAAAGGATATCTGTCATGAATAATTTTAACACAAAAACAAAAGAAATAAAAGAGGGAGAATTCATTAAAAACCTACTACAAATAAAAGATAAAAATATAACTATTGAGAAAACACATAACGAAACTATAAAAAATAATCAAAAGTACTTTGTATTCAAAGGTACCTTAACATATAAACCCAAGAAGTGTGAATGCTGTGGTTGTCTTAATAAAGGTTATACTGTAGTTAAAAACGGCTTTAATGAACTTACTAGAATTAATCTATTAAAAATATCAGGTATCCCTGCTTATTTGGAACTAAGAAAGCAACGTTTCAAGTGTAAAACTTGTAATAAAAAATTTGTAGCTACTACTTCTTTTGTAGATAAATACTGTAGTATTTCTAAAAATGTTAAGTTTTCTATAATGAGTGATTTAGCTGATACTTTATCTTTTAAACAAATAGCCAAAATGAATAATGTATCGGTTAATACTGTTATAAGAACTCTTTATAAATGTAAATCCCATGTAGACATTCTTAACTATAATACCTTACCTGAGTATTTATGCTTTGATGAGTTAAAGTTTACTAAAGATAGTAAAAATGGTATGAGTTTTATTTTTTTAGATGCTTTAACTCATGAGATTATTGATATAGTTGATGGTAGAACTGAGTATATTTTAAATAATTATTTTTCCAGATTTTCTAAAGAGGCTAGAAGTAATGTTAAGGCTATTTGTATTGATATTTATACTCCTTATATGAAGTTGATTAGAAATAAGTTTCCTAATGCTGAAATTGTTATAGATAGGTTTCATATTATTCAAAATGTTAATAGAGAACTTTATTCAAAATGTTAATAGAGAACTTAATAGAACTAGAGTTAAGCTAATGAATATTTACAAAAAACAAAAAGGTATTAATTATACTCTTTTAAAAAATAATTGGAAGTTAATATTAGAAGATGAAAGTAATGTTACTCATGGTAGGTTTTTCTTTAATAGGAGTTTTAGGAGTTTAGTTACTAGACGTGATATTTTAGATTATTTATTAGGATTAGATTGTATATTTAAGGCTAGCTATGAGAGAGTTCAGGATATTAGATATGCAATAAGGTATAGAAATGAGTTGGAGTTTAAAGAATTAATTGAAAAATCTACTATCGATTTATCTGATGGTGTTAGTAAGGCTATTAATACTATGAGAAAACATAAAGGGTATATGCTTAATAGTGTTAGGTATTCTATTTCTAATGGTTCTTTGGAGGGTATTAATAATAAGATAAAGGTTTTAAAGAGAGTTTCTTATGGTTATAATAGCTTTTATAACTTTAGATTACGCATTTTAGTTGTTTCTAGGTTATTTGTTTCTGAGTATAAAAATAATATTTCTTTTAAGGGCGTTTTGAAAAATGCCAAGCAACACTGCATTGCTTAGCATTTTATCCTTATTTTTTCTCATGCCCCGTATTTGACACAGAGCCAGAATTTCTTTTTTTAACAACGAAAAATGGAGAACCAAAATTACAATATTCTAAAATAAAGTCTTCCAAATTATTGATATTTTTGGAGTTTGTACTATCTTTCGTTAAAACAAAACCTGTTAGGCGTAACTTTTCGTGAGAAATATCTCCGACGATAAAAGGTTTATTTTTAAGAACGTCTACTAAACGTTCTTCGAAACTTTCCTTTTGAAAGGCATCTTTGAAATTATAAATTAATTCGTAAATAATTCCATCAACTTCAAAGATTAAGTTATTTTGTTCAATCTCCATATTTTAATCCTTTCTAACAATAGGTTTTATAATATACAATGCCATAAAGACAAGTGAATAAACAGTTAGAATACCTGCGGCAAAGTATTTTGTTCTATTGATAATAATTGTTGTTTTTTCCAAATTACTCTTTTTACTGAAATTAACATCATTAATAAAATTAGATTTTACTTTAGTGAATTTTCCTGAGTCATTATTAGAAGAAAAATCAGAATAAACAGTTCCGTCATTAGCTGAAACAGTTTCGTATTTTTGGAATAATAGGATACGTTTATTCATAAGTAAATAAGTAACGTCTTTTATAGAATGTTTTTCATAGAATAAGTCATAAATATCATTTTCAAAAGTAATATTTTCATTATTAATTTTATAAGAACCGGCTTTAAGAGCTAATTTATAGCTATAATTAGTAAAAAGATAATCATAAGTTTTTTGAAGACCGGCGAAAAATTTGTCTTTGCTATCGGTCTGGTTTAAAGTGGTAATCAGTAATTTGGTATTACCGCTATAAGCGAACGTAACGCTGTTTTTACCGGAATAATCAAGACCTAAGACTCTGAATTTATCAGATTCGGCAAAATTAACACTATTATCCGCACTCTCGCCTGAAGCAAAAGTGTACTTAGGATTTTTTGTAATTTCTGTTAAACCGGGATAATTTTTTAGAATTAAACCGGTAAGATAAGAAATATTTTTCACTGTACTCTTATTATCATCACTTACTGTTAAAGAAGATAGTGTAGTGTCGGTTAATGACATATCGGAAATAAGAGTTTGTGCATCGTTAAGGTTAAAATTATATTCTTTAAAAATAGAGTTTAAAAGAGCATTTGATTCTACATTTTCCAGTAAAAATAAAGCATCTTTAATACTAATTTTATTGCTAAGTTTGTATTTGGATAAAATACTATCACTCTCCGTGATATTTATCGTACTGTTAAGATTGATTTTATTATTTTTTAAACCATCGGTTAATAAAAATAGTGCAAGGTAATTTGCTAATTTACTAACTGAAGTCTTTTCATTTTCTCCACGCTTTGCGATAATTTTTCCGGTGTTAAGCTCCGATATAACTATGTGGCTATTAGTATCACCGAAATTTGAAATAGCGTTATTATCTAAAAATGTTGTTTCCGATTTAACATAACTAGGAACTAATAATGTCAAAAGCATAACAACAATGCTAATTTTTTTTAATTTCATACAGATTTTCCTTTATTTACAAGTAATCAAATATTTTTTGCATACTAGATATATGATATTAAAGTAAATTTAACTAAAGTTAAAATCTTCGTTTTATTATATATTTATATACAAAATATTTTTTGCCGCAGTGGTGAGGCAGTCTTAAGAACTTTCTTTAATTCTTAGGCTTATGAGTACTTTTAGCACAAATAAATCTTAGAATTAAAGTATGTAACAAGAGCTTGAATTTTAAGAAACGTAGTGACAATGAAATTCATGTTCCGTTATATACTTCACTAATAGTATAGTACAAAATGAAAGAAAAAGCTAATATGAAGTAAGTATAAACAGTCATAATAAAATATAAAGGATATAATTTTAAGCGGTATTTTTGTAGAAAATTATGTCGCAAATTAGTGTGAAAATAATTTTTGAAAATATAGGACTATTAGTTGATTTTTATTTTTATATTTGATACAATAACTGCTAGAGTAATTTTATTACTCCTTACTCTCGCTAAAATAGGGAGTCGCAAAGACCAAAAGGAGGTAACACACATGAGAAAATATGAGGTAATGTTTGCTGTTCAACCACGTATTGATGAAGAAGCTAAAAAATCTGTGGTTGATCGTTTTGTAAATATTCTTTCAGAAGGTGCAGAAGCCGTTGAAGTAAAAGACTTAGGTAAAAAACGTCTAGCATATGAAATTGAAGACTTCAGCGATGCATACTACTATGTAGTAGAATTAACTTCAGAAACAGATGCGTCTACAAAAGAATTTGATCGTTTAGCAAAAATTAGCGATGATATTATTCGTCACATGGTTGTAAGATTAGAAAAATAAGAGAGGGTAGACTATGATTAATAACGTAGTGTTAGTTGGAAGATTAACGAGAGATCCAGAATTAAGATATTCTAGTTCAAATATACCTATGGTTTATTTTACGGTAGCTGTTAACAGAACATTTACCGATCAAAATGGGCAACGTAATGCGGACTTTGTCAGCTGTGTAGCGTTTAGAAAACAAGCTGAAAATATGGCAAGATTTCTTGCGAAAGGTAGCTTAATAGGTGTAGAAGGACGTATTCAAACACGTAATTATCAAGGTAAAGACGGTAATACTGTTTATGTTACGGAAGTAGTAGCTAATACTGTTCAATTTCTAGAGCCTAAGTCTAGTACAAATAGACAAAATAACGGATTTGACTCAATGAGTTTTAATCAACAACAATCTCAACCAAATCCATTTAACAGTGGATATTCTAATTCAAACCAAGGACAAGCTAATACAGCTATGCAGGATTTTATTAATGACAGTTCATCATTCTCTGATTTTGGAGAAAATTTCCCAAGTAATTTAGATGATGACTTCATGCAGGATGTAGTAAATCCGTTTAAAGAAGATTAAAAAAAACATAGGAGGATATGCAAAATGGCAGTAAATAACAATCGTCGTAATAATATGCGTCGTCGTAAAAAAGTATGTTATTTTACAAAAAATAATATTGAATTTATCGATTATAAAGATGTAGAATTACTAAAAAAATTCATCTCAGAACGTGGGAAAATCTTACCACGTCGTGTAACAGGTACTTCAGCTAAGTATCAAAGAATGTTAACTACAGCAATTAAAAGAGCTAGACACATGGCACTTTTACCATACGTTGTAGACGAAAAATAAGAATAAGAAAATCTGACAGACTTAGGTCTGTCTTTTTTTTATCAGCTTTGTTATAATAACTGTGTAAGAAACAATGTAGTAATGAAAGGAGTTGTTTAAATGCAGTTAAATAAATTAGAAGAAACAAAAGTGCTAAGAGATCCGGTGCATAGTTATATACACATTAAATACAAAGTAATTTGGGATTGTTTGGATAGCAAGGAGTTTCAACGTTTACGTCGTATTCGCCAACTCGGTGGTGATTTTCAGGTATATCCAAGTGCAGAACATTCACGCTTTTCTCACTCTTTAGGTGTATACGAAATAGTTCGTCGTATGGTAACGGAGATTAAGTCATTAAGTGTGGAGCTAACCGAATATGAAAAAGTGTGTGTTATGTTAGCGGGGCTATTACATGATGTTGGGCATGGACCTTTTTCGCACGCTTTTGAACATGTGACAAAATATAATCATGAAGAATATACGGCGAAAATAATTTTAGAAAATACACAATTAAACAGTATATTGTGTAAAGTTCATAAAAAATTACCGCATGATATAGTATCAATTATTCAACATACTCATCCTAATGATATATTAAATCAAATTGTTTCAGGACAATTAGATGCAGATCGCATGGATTATCTTTTGAGAGATTCATACTTTTCAGCAACGAGTTACGGGCAGTTTGACCTTGAACGTGTGTTAAGAACGTTACGTGTTAGGAAAAATATTGACGGAAAAAAATATTTAGTGACTAAATATACGGGTATTCACAGTGTAGAAGATTATATTATGGCAAGGTATCAGATGTATTGGCAAGTATATTTTCATCCGGTAGCCCGCAGTTATGAAACGGTATTTATTCAGTTGTTTAAACGTTTAAAAGATTTATTCAAAGTAAATCCCGAATATTTTGCCGACCTTACCGTACTCGTACCATTTTTGACCGATAGAAAAACAAGTGTAGAAGATTATTTTAAACTGGATGAAAATGCGTTGTTTTACTGTTGTTCGTTAATACAAAATAAAGATGATATTATTGCGAGTGATTTGGCGTATCGTCTGCTAAATCGCAAACTTTTTGAATATGTTGACTATAGTGATGATAATTTAGCTCAAATAAAAAATATGTTAAAAGAAAAAGGCTTAGATGAAAATTATTATATTCGTATAGAAAACATAGCAACAAGTGTTTACACTCCATATACCGGAAGAAAGATTTTGATAGAAGATAGAAATGGGAATATTATTGCTTTAGAGCAAGCCAGTACGATTGTTGATTCTATAACAAAAGGTCAAACTAAAACAGAAGGAACGATATTTTTCCCGAAAGAATAAAATTTATGAAATATAACATATACTAAAAGCAATCTTCGTAACGAACAAATAATTGAATAATAATAAAAAAGATGAATTAACGAAAGAGAGTTCATCTTTTTTGTAGTTTTATATAAAAAATTAGTTTTTTGTTAAAGAGAAAATTAACCTAGATGATAAATTACAAAAATAATGACAAAATAAGTTTAACTTAAAGAAAAATAGCTGTATAATGAACACAGGAGGAAAGTAAGATGTTTTTTGATACATATTGTGAATTTATTGAGGCATTATATTATGTAAAATATTCAACGTTAGATGAAGAAGAAAAAATAAAAATATATAATAACATTTACCAAGAATACAGGGAATATAATCATTATAATAAAGATTTTGAACAAATATATAGTGATATTATAAACAATATTATTTGTGAAATTTCACAAGAAGAATATTTATATCTCAGCCGATATAACGGTCTTTTATTATCTATTAATCAACTTATATCTCTAAAAATAAAAATTCATTATTTAGATTATAGTTCATATATAAAAAGAGTTTTTTGTGTTGAACAAAAGGATAAAAAATATCACTGCTTACAGTGTGATAATAAGGTGCAAAGTAATTTTTTTACTTTTATTTATAACAAAAAAGAGGTTGTTTACTGCAAACGTTGTGTGAAATTTGGTAGAGCTGATAACAGAGTGCCGAAGTTTTATATAAATATCCCCTTAGAAAATATTAAAATAAAAAAACCTGACGTTGAACTTAGTTTTGAACAGAAGAAAGCATCATGTAGTCTGGTAGAAAATTTAAAACAAAACAAAAATACATTAGTATGGGCAGTATGTGGAGCGGGAAAAACCGAAATAGTCTATGAAACGGTATATAGAACCATTAATGAAAATAAAACTCTATGTTTTGCCGTTCCGAGAAAAGACGTGGAAAAAGAATTGGCAATTAGATTTAGACGAGATTTTAAAGAATTGGCAATTAATGTTTTACATGGTGATGAAAAAATATTAACCGGGTCAAAAATATACATAATGACAACTCATCAACTAATGAAATATTATAATTATTTCGATGTAGTTATTATTGACGAAGTTGATGCTTTTCCGTATTATGGTGATTCTTTATTAGAAGAAGGAGTACTTACCGGTTTAAAAGAAAATTCTTCCCTTATATTTTTATCTGCAACACCATCAAAAAAAATTAAAAGATTTGTAGATGAAATTATAAAAATACCGATAAGGTATCATAAACATTTATTACCGATACCCAAAGTCAAGATAGAAAAAAATAATGTATTTATTTTAGAAGAATTATCAAAAAATTTAAAGGATTTTATTTTAGAATCATTAAAAAATAAACGGAAAATTCTAATATTTGTGCCAGCTATTGCAATGTGTGAAAACTTAGTAAATTATATAAAGCTATTGTTAGAAGATGACAGTATTTTTATTAACAGTGTTCATAGTGAAGATAAAAAACGTTCTGAAAAAATAGCGGATTTTTATAGTAATAAGACTAATATTCTTGTAACGACTACGGTGCTTGAGCGTGGTGTTACCTTTGACTACTTAGACATAGCGGTTTTTGACGCAAGCCATAGTCATTTTACAAAAGAGGCGTTAATCCAAATATCAGGAAGAGTAGGCAGAAAAGAATATGATAATTCTGGGAAGATTATTTTTTTAACAGATAAAGTAACAAAAAATATAAACTCTGCGATTAAAGAAATAAAGTATATGAACGCACTAGCTAAACAGAAAAAGTTGAATATTAAAAAATAGGGAGAGTTATTATGAAATGTAGTTTTTGCGATAAGGAGATAAAAGAGAAACTCAGCTTTAAAAATATTTTTTCCAAAAAAGAAACTATAAAATTATGTGATAGATGTAGAGAAAATATCAGTATTAATAAAATCAGAATTGAAAATTATACTTTATATTATTTTTGTAATTATAAATTTATTAAAGAAATAATTTATAATATAAAATACTTTGGAGATATTTCTCAAGGAATAAAATTTAAAAAATTATTTAAAGAGTTTTTGAGATTATATAAATTTGATATTATTACAATCGTACCGTCAAATATAACGAGAGAAACTATTCGAGGTTACAATCATATTGAGTTAATTTGTGAACTTTGCGATGTAGAGTATAAAAAATTATTGACTTGCTCATATCGAGAAAAACAGGCGAAATTACATAAAAAAAGAATGGAAAATAATTTTAAACTCCTTGGAGATACGGTAGGGGAAAATAATAAAAAAATTTTAATAGTAGATGATGTTTTTACAAGTGGTAATACATTGAAAAATTGTGCGAAACAATTAGAAAATAAATTTAAAAATTGTGAAATTAGTTTTTTAACATTAGCATTTACCGAAGACAAAAAATAGATTTAAAACCTTAAAAATACTTTAATTTTATAATGCTAATTCTTAGTAAAAAGATATTGATAATGCTTTTATAAAATGGTATAATGAAAATATAAATAAAGGGGAAAACCTATAAAGCAGTTAGGTTGCTTTATGAAAGGAGTGCTTTAAAATGTTAAGATATCAAGTACGTGGAGAGAATTTGGAGATTACTCAACCGATTAGAGAGTATGTTGAAAACAAAGTTTCTAAATTAGAAAAATACTTTGCTGAAAGTTTAGAAGCAAACGTTTATGCTAATGCTAAAGTATATAAAAATAGTAAGAAAAAAATTGAAATTACCGTACCGCTTAAAGGTGTAACTTTACGTGCGGAAGAAGTTAATGAAGACTTGTATGCTGCCGTTGATTTGGCAGTTGACAAACTTGAACGTCAAATGAGAAAACATAAAACAAAAATTAATCGAAAAGGTCGTGAAAAAGGCTTTATCAATGAAAACTTATTGACAAGCGAATTAGTAGAAACGGAAGAATCAACATTAGATTTCGGCAAAGTAAAACAATTAACAGTAGAATTAATGACAAGAGAAGAAGCTGTAATTCAAATGGAACTTTTAGGACATGATTTCTTCGCATTCTTAGATGCAAAAACTAACGAAATTTCTATAGTTTACAAACGTCGTGATACAGGGTACGGTGTATTGGAAATTTCTAAGTAAATAATTAAATAAGAGTTTAAACACTGAGCAACTATCTTCCGCAGGTAGTTGCTTTTTTGAATATAAGATATAATAAATGTTATAATTTTTATTATTTTAAATGTTATTTCTTTTTATTTTTAAAACGATAAGTTAAAATAAAACTATAAAACATAATTAAAGGAGGAGAATTAGAATGACAAAAAAAGTAGCTTTATTCGTGGAAAATGGTAGTGAAGAATTAGAATTTATTGCACCGTTAGATATTATGCGACGTGCCGGATTAAATGTAGATCTTATATCTGCAAATAACGAAAATTATATAACCGGTTGTCACAATGTGAAAGTATTAGTCGATAAAAAACTTAAAGAAATAGAAAATATTTTAGACTATGATGCTATAGTTATCCCCGGTGGACTGCCCGGAAGCACCTTGCTTAGAGACAATAGAAAAATTATTGAATTTTATCAAACAATATATCAGAAAAATAAATTAGTAGCTGCCATTTGTGCAGCTCCAATAGTGTTAAGTAAAGCGGGGATACTGAAAGATAAAGAAGTAACATCATATCCGGGATTTAAAAAAGAAATAGAATGTAGATTATACAACAGTGCTAAAGCCGTTGTTGTGGACCGAAATGTTATTACGGCACAAGGGCCGGCAGTAGCTACGCTTTTCGGGTATGAAATAGTTAAATATTTATTAAATGAAAGAAGTTCAAATGACATAGCGAGTGAAATGTTAATGCCGATTTTAAAAAATAATCTATAGGAATAATTAAAACAGTTTAAAAGTAAAAAGAGCTAAGATTTGAGAAGTATAATTCTTAAAATCTTGGCTTTTTAAAATATTTTGCGATAATGTATATAATTTTAATTTATATTTTTTGATAAGTTAGTTATAAATACCGGTTTTTTGAATATTATTTTAAGCTACAATAAAAGACTATTAAATACTGTTAGTATAGGGAAAAGAGTAAGATAATTAAATAAAAATGGACAAAAAACTAGGATTTAATTTACAATAAAACTGCGGTATGTTATAATATATCGTGGAGTAGGTTATTAGTTTGCATTACTGATATGAGTGTGTTTATCTTGTCAGGTATGTTATAGTGTATGTAATATTTAAGGTGTAAATTAAATCCTACTTAAAAATACAAAGAAAGGAAGAAGTATTCATGAAAAAGAAAATTTTTATATGGATAACGACTGTACTTTTAATATGTAGTACAATATTGACTACAGTTATAAGTTCAAACACAAATATTGCTAGGGCAGAAGGTGGAAAACAGGGAGAGAATTTAACTACAAGTACAAAAGTACAAAAAAATGAAGTTAAAAAAGAAACTCAAGGCAAGAGCACCGAAGCTACAGAGAAAAAAGTTAGCGATAAAGCTGATAATACAGCAAAAACAAATGAAAAAGCTGACAATACTGTGGATTTAGGTGTTAATGCTAAAGGAACTACAAATATTGTATCAGAGAAAAGAGGTGAAACCGAAAATATTCCTGATAATATAATAAAATCTATAGCAAGAAATGCCGCAATGCATAATGATATAATTACAGAAATGTATATCACTGATAACGATGGGAAACCGATACCTAAAGATGGAGTTAAGATGTGGGAAACTTTTAAAGTAAACGCTAAGTTTGCTCTTAAAGATAATAAAGTTCATAAGGGTGATACTAGTACAATAAAATTACCTGACGAATTAGCTTTTAGTACCACAATAGATTTTGATGTAAATGATTCTGAAGGTAAACTAGTAGCTAAAGCTGTAATAGATTCTGCTACTAAAACAATTACTTTAACATATACGGATTATCCTGAAAAACACTCAGGTGTAAAAGGAGAGCTATTCTTCTACGCAAGGGTTGATGAAACTAAAGTTAAACAAGAAAAAGATATTAATCTTAAATTCACTATAAGTAATGATGTAACAATTTCTGCAGGGACATTACATTATAAAGGACCTAATAAAAAAGTTGATACTACAGTAGATAAAACCGGTGTACAAGACGCAAAAGATAAAAGTCTTTTCCACTATACCGTTGCTGTTAACAGAAGTGCTACAGATTTAAAAAATGTAGTTCTTAAAGATAGACTGGGTGACGATATTTACAAAGTTAATATACTAAAAGATACTATTAAAGTGTATGAAGTAGAATGGTTTTGGGATACAGATAAGGCATATTGGAATTATAAAAATCAAAAAGATGTTACTGCCACTTACAAGAGTAAGATAACTATGGATGCTGACCAAAAAGGATTTTCTCTTGAATTAGGGAACATCGGTAAAAAAGGTTACATGGTAACTTATGATATAAAAGCTGACTATACTCCTGCAGATGGAGAAGTATTTACAAATAAAGCAATATTAAAGCATAGTGGAACAGAAAACTATGAAATGAAATTTGATTTGAAATATTTGGCAGCCGGAGGTAAAGCGGAAGGATATGTGTACTCTATTAATCTACTTAAAAAAGATAAAAATGGAGGAAAAGCACTAAAAGGTGCTGAATTCCAAGTAACACGTGATACAACCGGACAAGTAATAGGGAAGTTTACGACAGATGATAACGGAAAAATATCAATTACAAAACTGTTAAAAGATAACTATACTATTAAAGAAACAAAAGCACCTGACGGTTATAAATTAGATCCGACAGAAATAAAAATCGGCCCAAATGATTTTGGTAGTGATAAATCAATAACTAAAGAAGTCCTTAACGAAAAAGATACAATAAAAATCTGTGGAACAAAAACATGGGACGATAACAACAACCAAGATGGCAAACGCCCAACAAAAATCAAAGTAAAATTACTGGCTGACGGAAAAGAAGTAGCTACAAAAGAAGTAACGGAAAAAGACGGTTGGAAATATAGCTTTGACAACTTGGACAAATACAACAAAGACGGAAAAGAAATTAAATACACAATAGATGAAGAAGTAGTAGAATTCTACGAAAAAGCAATAGATGGCTTTAATTTAACAAATAAACACGTTCCTGAAAAAACAAAAGTTGAAGGACTAAAAACATGGAACGACAACAATAACCAAGATGGAAAACGTCCAACAAAAATCAAAGTAAAACTACTAGCTGACGGAAAAGAAGTAGCTACAAAAGAAGTAACAGAAAAAGACAACTGGAAATACAGCTTTGACAATTTGGATAAATACAAAGACGGAAAAGAAATTAAGTATACAATAGACGAAGAAGTAGTGGAATTCTACGAAAAAGCAATAGACGGCTTTAATCTAACAAACAAACACGTTCCTGAAAAAACAAAAGTTGAAGGACTAAAAACATGGAACGACAACAATAACCAAGATGGAAAACGTCCAACAAAAATCAAAGTAAAACTACTAGCTGACGGAAAAGAAGTAGCTACAAAAGAAGTAACAGAAAAAGACAACTGGAAATACAGCTTTGACAATTTGGATAAATACAAAGACGGAAAAGAAATTAAGTATACAATAGACGAAGAAGTAGTGGAATTCTACGAAAAAGCAATAGACGGCTTTAATCTAACAAACAAACACGTTCCTGAAAAAACAAAAGTTGAAGGACTAAAAACATGGAACGACAACAACAACCAAGACGGAAAACGTCCAACAAAAATCAAAGTAAAACTATTAGCTGACGGAAAAGAAGTAGCTTCAAAAGAAGTAACGGAAAAAGACAACTGGAAATACAGCTTTGATAATTTGGATAAATACAAAGACGGAAAAGAAGTTAAATACACAATAGATGAAGAAGTAGTGGAATTCTACGAAAAAGCAATAGACGGCTTTAATCTAACAAATAAACACGTTCCTGAAAAAACAAAAGTTGAAGGACTAAAAACATGGGACGATAATAACAACCAAGATGGAAAACGTCCAACAAAAATTAAAGTAAAATTATTGGCTGATGGAAAAGAAGTAGCTTCAAAAGAAGTAACGGAAAAAGACGGCTGGAAATACAGCTTTGATAATTTGGATAAATACAAAGACGGAAAAGAAGTTAAATACACAATAGATGAAGAAGTAGTAGAATTCTACGAAACAATAATACACAATTTTAATCTAATAAACAAACATGTACCTGAAAAAGTAAGTGTAGCAGGACTAAAAACATGGATTGACAACAATAACCAAAGTGGCAAACGTCCAACAAAAATCAAAGTAAAATTATTGGCTGATGGAAAAGAAGTAGCTTCAAAAGAAGTAACGGAAAAAGACGGTTGGAAATACAGCTTTGACAATTTGGATAAATACAAAGACGGAAAAGAAGTTAAGTATACAATAGATGAAGAAGACGTAGCAGGATATACAAAAGAAATAAACGGTTATAATTTAACAAACAAATTATTACCACCGCCACCAACACCGCCACTACCAAAAACAGGACTAACAGATAGCGGATTAGAAAACTTAGGAATAGGATTGTTGGCAGCTGCGTTATTAATAGTAGGTAGAAAAAAATATCTGCGATAATTAATAGCTTTGTATTAAAGTTAATAGAATAAATTATACAATAAAATTTAGTATGTAAATTTCTAAATGTATAAAATAGTATGGAGGATAAGAAAATTATCCTCCATATTTATGTTGTAACGGTTGAAAGGTATAAAGAATTGAGCTTATTTTATATTTTTACTCAACTTTAAAGAAGTTATTTTCTAATAAAAACCGAATATAACAAATAAATAAGGATTATTTAAGAAATATTTTAACTTTTTCTAAGAAGTATTTAATTTTAATTTTGTATACTTTAATCATAAAGAAAAAATAAGGAGAATATTTTATGCAAAATAATCGTATGAGTTTAAATAATGAAAAATGTAATAAATGGTCAATTAGACGTCTTAGTGGAGTAGGAGTTGCTTCAGTAATTGTAGCAAGTAGTATGATAGGAGGTGCTGCCCAAGTAAATGCCGCTGAATTAAAAACCAACAAACTTACGGAAGTAAAAGAAAGTAGAGATATTTTACAACCTAAAAATATAGATGAAATTAATAAGAAATTAGAGATGACAGGTAAAAGTATAAAAAAATCGGATATGATGACCGAAAATTCTAAGGTGGAAAAGAAAGTCGCTGATAATAAAGCTGAACCAAAATCTCAAGATAAAAATATGAAACATAAACATGAAATGACAAAACCGGAAGATGTAAAAAAATCAGTATCGGAAAATATTAAAGATAAAATAGATGTACCGGCAAGTTATTTAGAAAATGCAAAATATCCCGGACCGTTTACAGCAGGGGTAAACCAAGTAATACCATATGAAGCCTTTGGAGGAGATGGAATGTTAACAAGACTGTTACTAAAATCATCTGACAAAGCACCGTGGTCTGATAACGGAACAGCGAAGCACCCCGGACTGTTACCATTGGATAAATTAACAAATGGTCATTACTTCTACAATGTAGAACTGGACGGAAAAGCAAAAGGTAAATCGGATAAAGCATTGCTTGAGCAACTAAAAGCAAACGGAACACAAAGTTACTCGGCAACGGTAAAAGTATACGGTTCAAAAAACGGCAAACCTGATTTAAGTAACGTTATAGTAACCAAAAAGGTAACGATTAACTTAAAAGGAATGATGAAACACGAAATGACAAAACCGGAAGATGTAAAAAAATCAGTATCGGAAAATATTAAAGATAAAATAGATGTACCGGCAAGTTATTTAGAAAATGCAAAATATCCCGGACCGTTTACAGCAGGGGTAAACCAAGTAATACCATATGAAGCCTTTGGAGGAGATGGAATGTTAACAAGACTGTTACTAAAATCATCTGACAAAGCACCGTGGTCTGATAACGGAACAGCGAAGCACCCCGGACTGTTACCATTGGATAAATTAACAAATGGTCATTACTTCTACAATGTAGAACTGGACGGAAAAGCAAAAGGTAAATCGGATAAAGCATTGCTTGAGCAACTAAAAGCAAACGGAACACAAAGTTACTCGGCAACGGTAAAAGTATACGGTTCAAAAAACGGTAAACCTGATTTAAGTAACGTTATAGCAACTAAAAAGGTAACGATTAATCTTAAAGGAAAACATAACCACAAAGATCATAATCATAACGGGCATAATCCAACAGATCCTATGAATAAAGGACATATGGGTATGGGTGGACATCATGGGCATCATATGCATTCATCAAATACCAACCAAAACGGTTCGCAGTTAACCAATAGTACAACTAATCAAGGAACTTTATCAAACGGTAAAACAAGATTGCCTAATACAGGTCAATCTGAAACGAATTTGACATTGGCAGGAATTATTGGACTTATCTTTGCGAGTATTCTTGGGTTCTTTGCGATAAAAAGAAAAAACAGATAATAAAAGTAGGGGCATAAGTATATATTAAGAGGCTTTGCTTGAATATAAGAATAAGATAGTGCTATACTCTTACTGTATAGCACTATTTTTTAAGAGAGGATAAATATGAAAAATAAAATTTTGTTGGTAGATGATGAAATAGAAATAACGGAAATAAATAAAAGGTATTTAGAACAAGCGGGATATGATGTAGTAACGGCTCATGACGGGATAGAAGCACTTACAATATTTAAGAAAATGAAGATAGATTTAATAATTACGGATATTATGATGCCGAATATGGACGGATATGACTTTATAAGTGAGATTCAATACATAAATTCTGAACAAGCATTTCTATTTATTACGGCAAAAACAGCAGAGCCTGACAAAATTTATGCGCTTAGTATGGGAGCTGATGATTTTATAACTAAGCCGTTCAGCCCGAGAGAGCTTGTGCTTAGAGTGAGAAATATTTTGCGTCGAATAAAAAAAGTTGGGGTAGCATCAGAATCAATTACTTTAGGTGATCTTCAAATAAATCATGCCAGCAGATTGGTAATTGTTGGAGAAAAAGAGTTGGATTTAACCGTAAAATCTTTTGAATTATTATGGCTTTTAGCAAGCAATCCGGAACGTGTTTTTTCTAAAACGGAGTTATATGAAAGAATATGGCAAGAAGATTATGTAGATGATACTAATACTTTAAATGTACATATCCATGCACTTCGTCAAGATTTATCTAAATACAGTACAGAAAAAACTCCAACCATTAAAACGGTTTGGGGATTAGGATATAAAATTGAAAAAGCTGTATAGAGCGATTGTAACTTTAAGTATAATAATTTTAAAGAAAGGAGATAATAATGAAACTAAAAAATTATATTTTAATTGGATATTTGATTTCAACGTTAATAACCATTATAGCGGTTATTTGGGCGGTAAATAAAATGTTAATTGATACAAAAGGTACATATTTTATTATTTTAACAACTATTGTAGCGAGTGTTATAGGAGCCGTAGTCAGTTTGTTTTTATTATCTCGTGTATTCAGCTCTTTAGCGAGTCTAAAAAAACAAGTTAACTACGTCTCTGAAAAAAAATTTGATTTTGTTACAGATGTGAAAAATCCAATAGAATTTGCTGAATTGGCTAAGGCATTCAATGAAATGTCAAAAAATCTGGAGGAAACTTTTGAATCTTTAGCTGAGAGTGAAAAAGAAAAAAGTATTATGATTGCTCAACTATCGCATGATATAAAGACCCCTATAACGTCAATTCAGGCAACAGTCGAGGGTATGTTGGACGGCGTAATTGATAAAAAAGAGTATCCACATTATTTTAAAACTATAGGACGACAAACCGAGCGACTTAATAAACTTGTAGAAGAGTTAAATTATTTAACACTTAATACTTTTGATAAAGAGAATGATTTTACCGGTAAAGATATTATTTTCTTGGATAAGTTATTAATTGATTGTATGTCAGAATTTAGACTGTTGATAGAAAAAGAAAAAAGGGATATTTACATTAAAGTTATTCCGGAATCAGCTAAGATAGTTAGCAGTTATGACAAATTATTACGTATTATAGTAAATCTTATAAATAATGCTTTTAAATATTCAAAAAAAGGAACGAAAGTCGAAGTTATTGCAGAAGTAAAAAATAATAAATTGCAAATTTCAGTTATAGATGAAGGACAAGGTATTTCACCGGAAGAATTGGATAGTATCTTCAAACGATTTTACAGGGTAGAAACCTCTCGTAATTTAGAAACCGGCGGCTATGGATTAGGGCTTTCTATCGCAAAGCAACTTGCTCATCAGCTTAATGGTGATATATTGGTAAAAAGTGAGTATGGAAGGGGAAGTACATTTTCTTTAATCTTAAATGATATAGAAAAAGATAACTCGTAAGAAATGTATAATAAAATATTTTTACTGATAATTTTAAAAGGGGATTTTACCCTTTTTTTCTTTGTAGCATTCCTATCAGCTGATATATTTTAAATTTTATGTTATAATTCAAAAGGTTAATAATTTTGTTGGGAGATGATTAAAACAAAAATTTTACTTTCTTTAATTATGATTGTTTTTATTTTGGCAGTTGTATTTTATTTATCAAGGAAATTCGAGCTAAATAAAAATCAAATGATAATTTTTTGGATTTTGGTTCTTTTTTGGTCTGCAATCAGCATAATAAGGGCATATCGAAAACTGTATGCGATAACCCCTGTTGAGCATGGCGGACTTTCGTTAAGTCCGGTACTTGCGGCTCAAATAGCGGCGGGCTATGGGCTTACGAGTTTAATAGTAAGATTACCGATGTTTTTGGCGAGTGATATTTTCAGAAGAAGAAAAATATTTGTTCAAATTTCATTGTTTTTACTTATTATTACTTCATTTTTAGTAGCATTTAACGGAAATTATATTACGTTGTATCTATCCTCATTATCTCTTGGGCTTAGTGCAACGATGTTGGCGTTATTTAATGTTATTTTTTCGGAAACTTTTTCCGGAGATAAGGTGGCTGTTTCGGTGTCCATTCTTTCAGCAGCACCATTGTTGGCAGAGTTTGTGGCAGCACCAATTCAATATGTTATGACTATGAATACATATAAACATTTCAACTATATGTGGATAGTGTCCGGAAGTATTGCTGTTGCAACATTTATTTTAACATTTATGATGAAAGATTATGCATCTAAAGACAGTAATTTTTCTTTTAATAAGGTTAGAACAGTTTTGAAACATAAAAGTTTTATTTATGTTTGTTTATTAGCGTTGTTGTTATCATTTATAAAATTTTCTACTAGCGGTGCTAATATGGTAGCTTATGGAAAAACTGAATTAAATATGTCTCCGCTTATGCTTGCTTATATAGATGCAGTATTTGCAGTTCCGCAATTAATAGCGGGTATTTTAGTAGGAGTTTACTTTACAAGAAAAATTGGTATTCAAAAAACATTGTTGGTTTGTTTTAGCAGTGCTTTAATATTTTACATTATAGCACTTTATGTGAGCAATCCCTACATTATCTTTGTAAGCTATATCTTTAACGGGTTAGCGTATGGAGGGTCGTATAATGTTTTAATTTCCCTTGCCATGCAGTATTTTGATAGAGAATATAGAAATATCAGTATGGGTATTTATCAAGCATTTTTTGCACTTGGTATTTATTATGGTGACTATGTTTATGTTTGGATAGCTAAACATATTAAAAATGGACTTTTAGGATTTAGTCAAGGGAAATCAATATTCTTAATTGTTATTTGTATAACACTTCTAAGTATGCTTATGGTTAAGCTAAGGGTAAGAGACAACTAAGTTATAAAAAAACACAAAAGACTTTATTTACTGAAAATCTTTTGTGTTTTTGTTATTATTCGAGAAGATCAGCTCTTATCCAGCCATTTTTCCCGTTGTAGGTTACATATGCCCATTTTTCACCGTTTGAATTTTTTTCAATATAGTGTTGAGATATACGTTGACCAACTTTTATAGTTGCTAAAATTGAACTTGAGTCATTAGCAGAACTTCTAAGATTTACTCCTTCAGTCGGTTTGACATAAACTGTTCGTTCTTCAGAAGGGGTTGAATTATTTGAAGAATTTGACGATTTATCTTTGACAATAATGGTTTCTTTTTCCTTCGTTTTTTCGTTTAAACCGTTAACGGTGAATTGACGTTTAAATTCTCCGGTAGTTTTTAAATTTAATTTTTTTGCGGTATTTTTGTTAAGGGTAATAGTTACTTCCACTTTATCGCCATTTTTAAGCCCGTCTTTTTTATCAAAACTAACATCGGGGTTAGCAAGGAAGTTTGATATTTCTGATGTTGTATTATTTATATCGGGAACTTTTTTTATATCAACTTCAGGTTTTCCGTCGCCTTCAGTACCATAAGTTACAAAGTTGACTTCATATTTAGATAAATCAATAACAGCTTCTTTTTTTATAAATTTAGTATAACCAAAGTATAATCCGACAACAAGAACTGCGAAAGTAACTATACTCGTTAAAATAATTGGAACAATACTTTTTTTCTTCTTGTTACTATAACCGTCGGATGGGGTAAATTGTTGATTGTTATATTGGTCATTGTTATGAGTTTTATTTATAGGCGGTATGAAGTTTGGGTGATCGTTATGGTTTGTGTTACCGGAATGATTTTTCGTATTGTAGGTAACGGGATTCTCGTATCCGCTACTATTTTGTTCAACATAGTTTTCTTGTGTTCCAAAATCGTTATAATAGTTATTGCTATAAGGGAAAAAATTTCCTTGTTGATCGTAATAACCGCTTTGTGTATGAAAATTCCCCTGATTGTCATAATAACCGTTCAGTTCAATATAATTACCGTTTTCATCATAATAACCATTTTGATTAAATTGGTGTTCATTATTTTCATTATAATTTTGAGGGTTAAAACTATTGTTTTTTTCGTTATTCATATAATTCTCCTTTTACTCTAAATAATCTCCACCCAAGGCGTTTAAATATTCTTCGAGTGAAATATTTTTTTCATAAATTGTTTTGGCAATATTTTCTCCGACATAACGGATATGCCAACTTTCAGCCATGTAGCCGGTTTTATTAACAAATTCGGGTTTATATCTTATAATAAAGCCGTAGTAGTGAGCGTTATCAGCAAGCCAACGTGCAGCTTGTACGCTACTGTCACTGGTGCCGCTGGAACCTAGCAGTTGACCGTCATTATCGATTAAATCGAAAGCTAAACCTGTTTGATGTTCGCTATAACCCGGACGTGCGGAAAAAGTATCGGCTTCTTTTTTACCATGCTCATTAATGTAGTTGTTATAAAGTTCGGTTTGAGTTTGATAACTTCTAAAGCCGGAAACTTGATTTGAAACATTAAGGTTACGTTTTTGTGCATCTTTAATAAGTTTATTAACATTTTGCCTAGCCGTAGCATCTTCTCCCGGATTATAATTTTTAGGAAGTGGATGCTTCTTATTTGCCAGTAATATTCCGTTGATGACAGTTGGTTTATTAATATTATCCGGAGTTTTTCCACGAAGACTGTCTAAAGCTTCTACTGGATTATTGGTATCCGACTCTTTATTTTTTTCATCTTGAGAAGAATTTTCTTTCTTAGTTACAGTTTGAGAGTTTTCATTCGTGGTGTTTGAATTATTGTTAACTGATAAATAATAATAACCTCCAAGTGCGAAAATAAGGACAACTAAGACTGTGGTAGTTATTGTAATAATATATTTTTTCATAATATTCCTCCTTTTTAAATTATTTTCTTCTCTACACACATAATAATAGTTTGAATAATAATCTTTGTCAATTATTTTAATAAAAAATTATAAAAATTAATAAAAAAATTTAAAGGGAGAGCTGTGAAATAAAAATAATATTTTTCTTTAAAAAATAGTTCTAATTTGGTATAATAATAAGGATAATGTTGATTTAAAATATTGAAAATTATTAATTTTTGAATAAAAACAAATTTGAGATTAACTTATTTTTTATTCTGTATAAAAAATTAGTTTTAATTAAAGAATAAAGGAGTGTTAAATTGAAAGATAACATTTCACAAATGATAAAAGAAGAATTGGAAAAATTACTTGCAAATAAATTTTTCTTTAAAGAACCAAGTAATAAAAAAGTAATAGCTTATAGTATAAGTTTTATTCTATTAGCATTATTAGGGGCGTTGCTTAGGGTAGAAATAATAGCCGCATTTTTATCGGTATTCCCTTTAACTTATGTATTAGGAGCTAAAGGCGAAAAATTATATTTACCGCTTTCAACAATAGGAATTGTTATAGTTTTGGTTCTTTCACCGTCAGGGTTTGCTCTTTGGTTTACATTACATATTTTTATAGCTTATATTATTTATAAATTAATTTGCGATAGACATTCTAAAGTTATTTTGCTTTTAACTATGACAGCATTTTTGTTTTTGGGGCTGGCAATTTATGTAGCGTTACTTATTAAGCAAGGTGCATTAAATATTAATTTTGAACAAATATCTAAAATAGTAAATGATAATGTTAATACCATGATAATGGCAAATAAAGAGATTGATAAAAATTTACTTCTTGCAAATTTTGAATCATTTAAGAAAACTTTCCCGGTAACGATATTTGTAGCGTTATTTGTTTATAGTTTAGGACTTGGACAGTATACCTTAACTATGTTATCAAAAGAGTATGTAATTATACCGACGTTTCCTAAATTTAGCAGAATTATGTTAAGCACTAAAATAGGATATTTTTATGTTGTGTTAACCTTGATTAGTCTATTTTTAGAAATGCAAAATACAAATAATTATGACTTCTGGACGATTGTTACACAAAATGTTGTCGGGGTATTAGCGTTGGCATTTACGCTTAACGGGCTGTTTACCGTCTTTTTCTTTGTGGAGCAGAATAGAGGTGTAAAGGCGGTTAAACCGTTGTTGGTGATAATGATGATTTTTCTAAGTCCGATATTTGAACTTATCGGTTTTGTTGACAGTTTATTTAAGTTAAGAGAAAAATTTATGACATTGCGGAAAGGAAGATAAGTATATGAGTGAAAAAAGAAAATACGAAGTACTTATTTTAATAATATTTATCTTAGGTGCGGTATTTATTTCGATATTCAGTATAGAAAGTTTAATCGTCTATCTTATAGTAGGTCTATTGTTGCTTATTCCTTTTTATTACCACGGACAAAAACAAGAAGAACAGACAACAAGGTATATCAATAAGTTGACTAACAGGATTAAAGATTCGACTGAGAAAGGAATAAATAAATTCCCTATTGGAATTATTGTTATTGATGAAGAAAAAAATATAGAGTGGGCGAATAATTTTATTTATAAAAATATAAAAGTTGATGAAATCCATGGTGTGAATATTTTAGAACTTATGCCGGAATTAGCCAATCTTTTTGAGGTGGAAACACCTGTGGACAACCAGTTTGAAATTTTTGGGAAACATTATAAAGTTAATTACCAAAAAGATAGCGGCTATATTTATTTCTTTGATATAACCGAGGCAAAAGTTGTAATGCAACGTTTTAGGGATACACGTCCTATTATTTTAAATTTAAGTCTTGATAATTATGAAGATGTTTATGATTCTTTAGATGATGAAGTAGCTAGCAGGTTAGATGCAAATATTGTCATAACTCTTACAGAGTGGGCGAAGAAAAACAGTATTTATCTCAAAAGAATAGACGAGGACAGATTTATTGGACTTCTTAATGTTAAAGATTTAAAAAAAATAGAAAAAGATAAGTTTCAAATTTTAGATTCAATTAGAAACTTAAAAGAAGATTTTGATGCACCGGTCACACTAAGTATCGGTGTTGGAGTAGGAACAGATTTTTTACCGGAGCTTGGGGAATTGGCGAAAAGTTCATTAGATTTGGCTTTAGGGCGTGGCGGAGATCAAGTAGCTATAAAGGATGTTGACGGAACAATTAGATTTTATGGCGGAAAAACAAACCCTCAAGAAAAAAGAACGAGAATTAAGGCACGTGTGGTATCCAATGCTTTGGCAGATATTGTTAATGATAGTGATAAAATTATTGTTATGGGACATAAGCGTCCTGATTTTGATGCTATAGGTGGTTGTATCGGTATTTATACTTTTTCGAAAATAGTCGGTAAAGAGTGTTATATCGTTTTAAATGAGAGCGATATGGATGAAACAATTAAGAAAATTATGGCTGAAATTCACTCGACGGATGAGAATCTTGCGAGAGTATTTGTAACAAGTGATGAGGCATGGGAACTTATGACACCGCAAACTACTCTTCTTATAGTTGATACGTCAGATGCCTCTCGTGTTATTGATGTCGGTATTTTACAAAAAGCAACTAAAAAAGTAATAATAGATCATCATAGACGAGGAGAAGATATTATTACTAATCCGCTGCTAACCTATATAGAGCCATATGCGTCGTCAGCATCGGAATTAATAGCAGAATTAATAGAATATCAAACGAAGATAGAAAAAATAACACCGCTGGCTGCTACAATAATGCTTGGCGGAATAGTTGTTGATACTCAAAACTTTTCTATAAGAACAGGGTCAAGAACTTTTTCTGCCGCAGGGTATCTTCGCAGCAATGGAGCAGATCCTACTAAAGTAAAAACAATATTAAAAGAACCTATTGAAAACTTTATGAATAGGGTAGAAATTATTAATAATTCCATTCAAAAAACGTCAGAGATAGTTATAGCATTAGCACCAAATGATAAAAAATATACTAATGTAATGCTTGCTCAAAGTGCTGATTTACTTCTTAGCCTTAAGGGGATAGAGTGCAGTTTTGCTGTCGGATATTTAGATGAAAATAAAGTCGGGGTATCGGCACGTTCATTAGGAAATATGAATGTTCAGTTGGTAATGGAAGAGCTTGGTGGTGGAGGACATCTTGCCAATGCGGCAACTCAAATTGAGGAGACGACAATTGAAGAAGTTCTGGAGAGATTGAATAAAGCGATAGATGAAATTTTATTAGCATAAAAAGGAGATATGGGACATGAAAGTAATTTTTGTAGAAGACGTAAAAGGTAAAGGTAAAAAAGGAGAAGTAAAAGAAATAGCAGATGGTTATGCGAAATTTCTTTTAAATAATAAGAAGGTAGTTATCGCTAATAATGCGAATATGGCAACTCTAAAAGGTCAACAAAAACGTGTCGAAAAAGATAAACAAGAGGAATTGGTTCAAGCTAATTTATTAGCTAAACAATTGGAAGATATTGAGGTAAAAATTAGTGTAAAAGCGGGAGAAGGGGGACGTTTATTCGGTTCTGTTTCTTCTAAGCAGATTGTTGAAGAGTTAAAAAAACAACATAACCTTAAAGTAGATAAGAAAAAAATTGACCTACCTCAAGGAATTCAGTCATTAGGGTACACTAATGTAAAAATAAAAATTCACAATGAAGTGCAAGGTGTGATTAAAGTACATGTGGTAGAACAAGCGTAAAAATGAGGTGGTAATATGAAGTATCATATTGATTCGGTCATTTTGGCAGAACAGTCGCTTTTAGGGGCTTTAATGAGAGATCCGGAAAAGTTGGTTGAGGTAAAGGCTGCTGTTGAAGTTGAAGATTTTTATGATGAAAGAAATAAAGACGTTTATAGTGCGATTTTGAGATTAGATGAAGCGGAAATTACACCCGATACTACTACGATATTTGAAGAAATAAACGACAGCGGGGCATTTCGAACATCAAATGCTTCATTATACATAGTGGAATTATATGATGTAACACCAAGTACACGTAATATTATGCACTATGCAACTTTGGTAAAACGCTATTCAATTTATCGTGAAATACGTGGAGCTCTTCTTAGCAGTACGGAGGAGATGAATGCGGGGAATGCTGATATTGATTCGTTGACAGCGACACTTTTCGATCAAGTTGAACGAGCTATGGAGCGTGCCAAACAATCACACTTTAAAAACATGAAAGATGTTACCGATGAAGTTTTTAAAGAAATATTGGCTAGAATGTCAGGTGAAGGGCAAAACGTTGCAATGCCAACCGGATTCAGTTCTTTGGATCAGTTGGTAGGACTGGGGAAAGGAGATTTGTTTATTTTAGCGGCAAGACCCTCAATGGGTAAAACAGCTTTTGCTTTGAATATCGCTTTAAATATTGCGGGTAAAAATCATAAGACTGAAGATGAGAAAAAAACGGTAGCACTTTTTTCTCTGGAGATGGGAGCGGATCAGCTGGTATCTCGTATGATTTGCAGTGAAGGAATGTTGGATTCTGAAAAAATTAAAAAAGGAACACTTGATAATGATGATTTATTTAAGTTAGAAACTGCGGTTCATTTTTTAAATCAGAAAAATATTTTCATTGAAGACAGTGCATTTATTAAGGTTAATGAAGTTAAAGCAAAATGTAAATTGTTAAAAAGTGAGCATGGATTGGATTTGGTCGTTATTGATTATCTTCAACTTCTACAAGGAAGCAAAAGAACGGATAATCGTCAGCAGGAAGTATCAGAAATATCACGAAGTTTAAAACAAATGGCAAGGGAATTGGACTGCCCTGTCATTGCACTTTCTCAACTTTCACGTGGTGTGGAATCACGTCAGGATAAACGCCCGATGATGAGTGATTTAAGGGAGTCGGGAAGTATTGAGCAAGATGCTGATATAGTATCATTTTTATATCGTGGAGATTATTACCGCAATGCTGATACAGATGAAAGTGAAATACAAGAACAAAACGATGTATCAACTGTTGAGGTAATTGTTGCAAAAAATAGAAATGGGCAAACCGGAACTGCCGAACTTGCTTTTATGAAACGATATAATAAATTTGTTTCAAAAAGTTATGGAGAATAAAAGGTAAGTAGGGAAAGAGCTTAAAATTTATATTGTTCTCACTTTAAAAATAAAAGTAAAGGGGAAAAGTAGTGAATAAAAAAAATAAAAGAATAATTTCGCTTGTTGTGGTAGTGGTATTAATATTTTTATCATTAGCAAAAGGAACGCTATCACAACAGAACGGTAATACAAAAAAAGAAGAAACAATCAGTGAGTATTTATGGTCATTTTTGGCAAATCAATCGACAACAAAATTAACATTAAAATCTGGAGATGATAACCAAATAATCCAAAAAATCTCTATTGAGGGAGAAATAACTTCGGAGATGACAAATGAATATTCAAAAAGTTCAGTTTTGAACCAGATAAAAACTGCAAAAAATAATTCAGATGTTAAAGCCATATTGTTATCTGTAAATACCCCAGGTGGTGGAGTATATGAAACTGCAGAATTATATAAAGCATTAAAAGAAAGTGGCAAAGATGTTTATGTTGTTATGAAAAAACAAGCAACCTCAGGTGGATATTATGTATCTATGGCAGCAAAAAAAATATTTGCCAATAATGAAACGACAACAGGTTCTATCGGAGTTATTATGAGTTATATCTCAGCTCAAAAGTACCTTAATGATAAAGGTATTAAACAAGAAACTATTCGCTCAGGAGAACAAAAAGCAATCGGCGGTGTTGCTGAAGATTTACCGGAATCAACAAGAAAAATTTTGCAAGAGCAAAATAAAGAATCATTTGATCGCTTTGTAAAAGTTATAGCCGAGGGAAGAAATATGAGTGAAGATGATGTTAGAAAATTAGCAGACGGCAGAACTTATAGCGGAACCCAAGCGGTAACGAATAAATTGGTTGATAAAATTGGTACGGAAGATGACATGATTAATTACATCAAAGAGGAGAAAAAGTTATCAAATCCAAGCGTTATTGAAATTCGCAGCGAACGTGCTTCAAGTAATTTTTTAACACGTTTTATTAGAGCAACTACACGTGCTTTTGTTTCAGAGTTAAATAGCGAAAGCTCAACAAGAATAGAAAAAAATTATCTAGGTTAGGTGATAACATGGAAAATAAACAACAAAACTTGGATAGAGAAAATTTCATAACTGAAAATGATAAAGAAGAGCTAAAAACGGAAAATATGACGGAAGAAACCAAAATAACAAAAGAAAATGTAGAAGATTTTATCTTGCCGACAACATTAGAAGATTATAGAGAAATATCAAAACATTTTTATGCAGGTTTTTGGATAAGATTAATCGCTTATATAATTGATATAGCTGTTACTTATGCAATAACAGGACTTTTCAATACATTAACTTTCAATAAGTTAAATATCACGATGAACATACCGTTACTTGGAGAAAGTTCGCTAACTTATATCTTTGTTATGCTTTTCTATTTTGTGATTATGACTTATTCAATAAATCAAACACTTGGAAAAATAATAATGGGATTAAAAGTAGCGGCAATTTCTCCAAAAAAATTAACATTAATTGATGTTTTATACAGAGAAATTGTTGGAAGATTACTAAATATGGCATTGTTCAGTTTACCTTATTTAGTAGTTGCTTTTAATAGTAAAAAAATGGGTTTGCATGATTATATTGCAGATACTGTTGTAATAAAAGAAGATTTTATGAAATTAAGAACTCATATGAATAAAAAAATAGAACAGTTGAATATTAGATAAAAATGATTGCCTTAAAATTAAAAAGGGTATATTTAATTTATATGAGGTAGTTTATTTGTAAAAATTCGCTTTGTAAGATCTTTTATATCTAGTAGACCTTGCAGGGTGACTTATTAAAATCTCATTTTTAGAAATCATGATTTTTTAAGTCCCCTTTTTTTAGGGCAAATAATAGTGAGGTGGTAGTTAGTGAAGGAAAAGACTAGAAAAAAATTTATTTCTGAACGTGATAATCTTGCCGAAAGTTATAGAAAATTGGCAAGTGAAAAAATATTTAAACAAATAGAGAAATTAAAAGAATTTAAAAACTTAAATAAAATATTTATCTATGTTTCTTTTGGAAGTGAAGTTGCAACTGAACAATTTATAAAGAAATATCTTAATGAAAAAAAAATATTTGTGCCAAAAATTTCAGGCGAAGAAATGCTGATTATCCCCTTACATAAATGGGAGGAACTTAGAAAAAAAGGGGCATTCGGTATATTAGAACCGACTAATACGGATAATTATGTGGGAGAAATGGATATTGCTATTGTTCCTAGTGTTGTATATGATAAAAAAGGTTATCGTATAGGGTATGGAAAAGGTTATTATGATAAATATCTATCGAAAACAGCACCTAAACTTATGATTGGTGTTTCTTATGAAAAAATATTACAGGAAAATCTTCCGATAGAATCTCATGATATTGCGGTTGATTTTGTTATTACTGAAAAAAAGGTTAGGGTAATAAATGAAAATTACTACAAGCGTTAGAACTAATGACAAATTAATAGAAAGAGCAAAAGAAATTGCGCATCAAAAAAAGTTTGATTACATTGAAAGAAAAAAACAAACTGTAAAGGATATTTTAACAAAATATAAGGAAGTAGTTGTCGTTTATAAGGATAAATTAGTATATTATAATGAAGAAAATGAATTCTTTTTCCATCCGGATACGGCTTTTCTTAGAATTAAAAATAACGACAATGAACCGTTAATTGAAATAATCAATGCAGAAAATCAGAGAGTACTTGATGCGACAATGGGATTAGCAAGTGATAGTATTGTAATCAGCTATTATGGTCATAAAGTAGTGGCTGTTGAAAAAAGTGAAATTATCCATTTAATTGTAAGTAAAGGTTTAAAAAATTATATTTCTGATAATAAAATGTTAATAAAAGCATTAAGGAATATTGAAACAATTTTGTCCGATAACCTTGAATATTTAAAGAATTGTACTGATAATAGTTTTGATGTGGTTTATTTTGACCCGATGTTTATAAATTCAATTATGGAATCCAATAATCTACAAGGGATAGAAAAAATAGCAAGTAGGGATAGTTTGAGTGAAGAGTTGCTAGTAGAAGCGAAAAGGGTAGCAAGTAAAAAAATTGTGGTAAAAGCACATTTTCGTGATGATATTTTTGAAAAATTCGGTTTTAAAAGAATTGTGAGAAAAAATTCGAAATTTCACTATGGAGTTATAGAATTAGATAAGTAAATTTCTAAAATACAAATAAAAATAGGAGCGACTTAAAAATCGTGAGTTCATTAGAAACAAACTTTGTTTAGTCGCACCCTCTATATATTTTAAAACAAAATTATATTGATAACACTTATGATTTTATCAATATAATTTTGTTTTCGTTTTTCATCGCTTTTGTAGTAAGATACCCGTCAAAACTGGTTATATTTTTGAAATCTTTATATAAATTATTTTCTTCAGATTTAGCTTTTACAATTTGCTTGAATGCCTTGTAATGTTTTTTATACTCATTAAGTTCGACACCTTTTGTGTAACAAAGTTCAACAATATCAAGAAATTGAATTATAATACCGACTTCTTTCGGGGTATATAATGAGTAATTTATCGGATAATTAAATTCCATAGATACCTCTATTATTCAAAAGTATAACCAACTCCACGAACAGTACGTAAGTTTTTGTCAAAACCAATCTTACGAAGTTCTTTTCTAAGTCCGGAGATATAAACCTCAATAGCGTTAATAGTGGTTTCAGAATCAACTCCCCAAACACGATCAAAAATTTCTTCCTTTTCTAAAACAATATTATTATTAATAACAAAGAAAGAAAGAAGTTCAAGATATTTGCCTTTAATTGTATTTAAAGTAATTTCTTCTGTTTTAACAAGTTCATTTTTTAAATCAAGTGTAAGATTTTTATACGTGATTTTATTTTCTGCTTGGAGATTACTTCCACGTTGCAGAAGGTTAGCCATGGTAGAATTTATTAAAGAAGCTTCACAGTAGCGAGGTAGATATTCTGTAATTCTATGTTTCATCACTCTGGATTTTTCATCTGTAGATTCTGTAACGGAAAGAATAATAGTAGGAATTCTTTCTTCTTTCGTTTCTCTTGAGTAATCTAATATATCAATACCACCTTTTCCGGGTAAAATACTATCAGCAATAATAAAATCGTAAGAATTATTGTCGATTAGAGTGATAGCATCAATTCCGTTATAACATACATCAGCATCAAATTTTTCTGAAATAGCAGTCTTTAATCGTGCTGCTAAAAATTTATCATCTTCTATAATAAGTGCTTTAAGCATTAGAACTCCTCCTTTTTTATTTTTATACTCCTAGATAACTATTTTATAACTTTTGGCTGAAAAATACAACTAAAAAATGAAATATTTTTAACTTTCTTTACGGAAACAAAAGCGAAAAATTAAAATAGCCAGACTAATACCGATAAAAACTCCTAAGCTATCGATAAAAACGTCTTTTATATTTCCATCTCTATCAGCAATAAAAATTTGATGAAATTCATCGCTTATAGCATAAAGAACTGAGAAAGAAAAGCCTGTAAAAGCTATTTTTGAAATATTTATTTTATTTAGATTTTTTGAAAATATGTTGGTAAAATAATTAAATGCTGAAAAACCTAAAATAAAATATTCGCTAAAATGTCCAAGTTTTCTAATAAAGAAGTTATCGGAAATTTTTGAAGATTCATAACCCGCTTGGTGCGAAAATAAAAATATAATAATACAGATTATAATTAAAAAACTTAGAGAAAGGTATTTTTTGTATAAAAATTTAATAAAAATTTCCCCTTTATAATATTATAGTTATCTTTATATCTTTAATAATAACATATTTATAGAAAAAATGATATTAAAATGAGGTGAAAATTTTAAAAAAATAAGAATTGTATAATTTGATATAAAATTTAATAAGAAAGCGTCTTAGTGTAAAATAAATTGTGAATAAATATCGAAAATTTATTTTTTTTGTATAATTAATTGAGAAAGAATTATAAAGAATTTTTTTGTTTAGTTTTATGTTAATATTTATAATGAAATATACCGCAGAAAAAATTAAAATAAATAATTATACAATAAAATATTAAATAGCATGCAGTAGATAATTTAGTAAAAGTAAGACAATTCTAAAATTAGGAGATATTTTCTGTACATTTGTAAATGATGTGAGACAAAAAAAGTAAAAAATAAATACCGGATATAATAGAATTACATAGAAGCTAGCTTCTATGTAAACCGTATGAAGCCCCCGACGTAAATTACATTATTTGATTAGATTTGCCAGCTTTAATTCCTTAGAGAACATTTCAGATTTCTAAAACTTATTTGTCAAGGATTTGAAAAAGGCGTAGCCCTTGTCCTTGACAAATAAGTTGTGAAATCTATTATCTAACAAGGAATTAAAGCCGGCATATTTTTATAGACTCTTTCCGTAACTCTTTTCTTTTTTCAACAGGAGAAAGCCAATTTAAAGTCTGCATAGGAAGACGGTTAGAGCGATATAGATACTTTTTCATCTGAGATATAAGATCATCATACGAAAAGAAAGATAAACGCCTGTAAAAACGTTCATTATCATTTCTATGACTACGTTCAACCTTACCGTTATGTCTAGGAGTTCTAGGTCTAATAAGTTGATGTTTAATGCCAAGATTATTACACAATACATCAAAAGGGTGTATTCGTTTAGTATCTTTAAAATGTGTAAATTCAAAACCATTATCAGTTTGAATTATCTTGGGTTTATACCCAAAATAATCAATAGCCATTTTAACAAATTGAACAGTAGAGTATGATGATTGTTCTTTAAAAGGGAAAATAAATCTTTCCCTAGTAGCTTCATCAATGATAGTATATTGATAAAATTTATCAGGAATTTCTCCTACATAACAACGTTTAGGAACATATTTCACATCAAGTTGCCATTTTTTACCAATTTCAGTAGGTGTATTATAGGGTTTAGGTTTATAAGGAATTACTTTTTTCTTAGTATCTTTATAAAAACCTAATTTTCTAAGCACTCTAAATAAAGAACAAGGATGTCTTTTATAACCTTTGTTGAATTTAAGTTTAGCATATAATTCAATCATAGAAATATTAGGATTACGTTTAATAAGATTTTTAATCCAAGACAATTCTTCAACTGTATGGGCGTTAGGGTGAATGGAATGAGGTCTATGAGACTTATCTATAAGAGACTCTTTAGTACCGTCATATTTTTTATTCCAACGCAAAAGAGAGGCTTTTGATATTTTATAGCGCCTACAAATAAAGCGGATAGAGTTACCATTTCTATAAGTTTTAACTGCAGCTATTCTTGTTTGTAAAGTATGAGGTATATATCGTTGTGTTTTTTCTATATTTTCTGTTATAATAGTTTTCATAAGAGTAAATTCCTTTTTTTGATTTGTAGGTAACTTCATTATACAGGATTTACTCTTCTTTTTTTTATTATATGTCTCACATCTATTGTAACACTACAAATTCTAAAATTAGGAGATATTTTCTATCTTTTTTATTTTATACAGATATGATATAATTAAAGAAAACGAATGCAAACGGGAGGTAATTTTATGCCGAGAATAGTAGCAAAAGGGATAAAAAAAGATGATTTAAAAAAAATTAGCGGGGAGTTGTTTGATACAATTTCTAATATTATAGAAAGACCGCGTGAAGCTTTCACATTGGATTTAGTTGAAACTGTAGCAATTAGTGATGGTGAAGAATTAAGTCGTGTTAGAATTGAAATAAGTTGGGTAGCACGCCCGATTGAAGTTTGTGAAAAGGTTGCACAAGCTGTTAATAATCTGATTAAACCATTAAATTATGATAGAGTTATGGTTTCCTTTAATGATATTGATTTAAAAAAAGAATTTGATTTTGTTAAATAAATTTTAAAAGACTTTGGAGTCGTAGAATAATCTACGGCTCTTTTGTGTTATACATTGTATAAAAATAATTTAATTAAAAAATAGAATAAAAAATATATTTTCACTTGAAGTGTATGGCTATTTATGGTACACTAAAAATGAAATAAGTGTATGGCTATTTATGGTACACTATGAAAGGTGGGATTTTATGTTTAGTAATGGTAGCTTTTCTAACAAACCGCTTTATAAGCAAATAGTTGACGAAACAAAAGGGTTAATAGCGAAAGGAATGCTTAAGGAAAATGATAAGATGCCTTCGGTTAGAGAGTTTGCAAAAATAAAAAAAGTCAATATAAGTACCATTCAGAAGGCTTATCAACAGTTGGAAAATGAGAAGATAATTACAACAATAGTAGGGAAAGGAACATTTATAACAAATAATTTTGATAATATAAAACCAAACTATAAGTTAATTGACACATTGATTGAAGATTTAGTAAGAGAAGCAAAAGTTTTAGGGATAACTAAAGAAGAATTACTAAAAAAAATTAGCGATATGTTTGAAGAATAAGGCAGGGGATATTATGGATAAAAATGTAAACTTTAATAATGTTTTAAAAATAATTTTAGTAGAGTGGAAATTATTGGAATTATCAAAAGAAAAACTTTTTGAAAGAGTAGAGCAATTTTACGAAGGGGTGAATAAAAATGAAACTGAAAATAAAAAATTTGAGTAAAAATTTTGGTAAAAAGAAAGTGTTATCCAATATTAGCTTTTCGGTTGAAAATTCTGAAGTTGTTGCTGTTATAGGGAGAAATGGCAGTGGCAAAACTACACTTTTCAAGTTGATTGCGGGTATCTATGATTTGAAAGAAGGAGAGATGTTTATAGATGAAACTGATTTGCAGGATATAAAAAATGAAATAATTTATAGTCCTGACAAATTTAACTATTTTGAAAATGAGAAAATAAAAAATATAATACGCTACTATGAACTTTCATATCCGAAATTTTCTAAAGAATATTTTATAGCGGAGATTGAGAAAAACAAGATAGATTTAAGTACAAAGGTTTCTGAATTATCTAAAGGTCAAAGGGCTATTTTATCTGTTATTTTGAGCTTTTCTTGTAAAACTTGTTTTGTATTGTTAGACGAGCCGTTTGACGGTATAGATGTTTTAAATATTAATTTAATTATTGATTATATCATAGAAGCTCAAGAAAATGGTGTGGGGATTTTGATAAGCAGTCATCAGTTGGCATATGTTGAAAATATCAGTAACAAAATTATTTATTTAGATAATAAAGATTATTTAACGAAAGAGGTTAATCCAACCGATTATATAAAATATCAACTGGTTTATAAAGAAGAAATTCCACAAAGTATACTCCAAAATGAGAACATAGCCGTTATAAGTAATATCGGTAGAGTTTATACAGTTATAACTTATGGCGATAATGATAAGCTAATTAAAGACAGTGGAACTTTACAGTACGATAAGTTACCGGCTACGCTTGAGGATATATTTATATTACGAAATAGGGAGGGAAGATAATTATGTTCAATGATATTTTTAAAATAATTCAAATTTATGTAAAAAAATATTTTATTTTTATTTTAATATTGTTAGCGGGATTTGTTATTGTTTCCGGAATAACCACAGCAAACAGAATGAAAGAGTTAAAAGATGATATTGCCGGTTATGAGTTTGAGAAAAATATCGGTAATAATAAAAGAATAGAGAATAGTAAAATTATTAATGTAGATGAGCAAGAAAAAAACAGTTATAAACTAACAACTGAAAAAATAAAGTATATTGAAAATTTCAATGGAAAATTGTCAAAAAAAGAGCTAACGGAAATGCAGAATAGATTTGCTGTTGACGTTTATTTAGGAAGAATTTCAGAACAAAGTGAAAGGAACTTTTATCGTTCCGGCGATATAAATGTTGTTAAACAAAGAGAGCAATATTTTAAATATTTAAGCCAAGAAGAAAAAAATAATTTAAAAAAATACAATGAACTCAAAGCCAAAAGTTCTAATAATGGCAAGAATACAGGTAAAAATATAGAAATGTTAAAAATTTATCCGGAATATTTTGGGGATAATCCGATAAAAATAAAAATGTTTGTATTGGAAAATTTTGAGAAAAGTAAAACAGAAGTAAAAGAAACTTTGCATAACGAAAATACAAATATAATGTACATTATTTTAATGTTAGTTATTGTGGTTACTATTTTCGGATTTGAGTACCATACTAATTTTGGTAAATTTATAGCAAGTTTACCGTTTAAGAAGGAAAAAATATATTTTGCAAAGTTAATTCTTACGATAATCATTGTAGCGGTAGCGTATTTGTTGGTGGGTATTTCGAATGTTTTAGTAGTGAAAAATAGCGTTATATCGGAATTGTATTCTATTACAAATACCTTTACAGCCCATAGCAAGATCTTTATTTTAGGATTAGGTATAGTTATTTTAGGGGCAATAAGTTCCAGCTTTTGCGGAAGTATTATCAGCATTATAGCTATGTATGTTCCATTACTTACCCTGCATATCTATCCTATAATGATATTTTATATAATTTGGCTGGTTGTAGCAGGTAAAAAGTTAATAATCGAACATATAGTGATAAGTCCAAATTCTGTGCCGATAGCTTATTATGTAACTTATGTAGAATGGAAGTATATATTAATATGGCTCGGGGTAATGTTTATAATTTCTTTATTAATGAGTAAAGTTTACAAAAAACACAATATTGAAAGTGAAGGAAAATTTTTCACAATAAATATAATCGATAAATTACTGTACTTGTACGGAGTATTAGGAATAATAGCAGGAATGTATGCTATATTAGGATTAGCATTCTTTGTTAATAAGTATATAATTACAGTAATATCAGTAGTATTAATTCCGATAATTACATGGAAGTTGATGAATATTAAACTGAGAATATAAGAAATAATCAAAAGAAGAAAATCAATTTATATAATTACTTTGGTTTCGGTTTATTATTACGATTTTTGTGATAAGTAGGCTATAACTTTCTATAATAAAGAATATAATATTTTAAAATCAATGATATTTATGTAAATATTGTTGATTTTACTTTGTAGTAAGTGTTTTCTTAACTTTTTTATAGAAAAAGGGATAACAATCAAATTTTCTTAATTAACAATTATAGGTATTATTTGAAAATTCAAATATAATGTCAGTGTTTTTTTATAAGTTAATTTTAAGAAATTTAATTAAAATATAGATAGAACAATAATATTTATTTTAAGATATATTAAATATCTATGTATTGAGTGTAAAATTAGTATAATTATCTTTGTTAATTGCATGAAATAACGTTTTTGATTTAATAAGAAAAACTTTTAATTAAAAGCAGGAATTACAAGATATTTTCAGTAGAAAAATAAGAAATAATTATTCACATCTTAGTAGAAAAACTTTTTCAAGTATGATATAATATAAAAGAAAATTTATGAGAAAGGAATCTTCTATCAATAATGACAAATTTAGATGAAAATAAAGATGTATTAAACGATAATCTAACAGATAAGGGAAGTAAAACGGAAGGTTACTCAGATTTGTTAGAAAAAATAAGACAGCAGGTTGATAGCGAAAACAATTCAACTGTTCAAGAAAAATCTAATTTCACAAAAGACTTTTTAAGTGAATATAAAAAAGAAGATGTACAGGAAAATAAAGATGTACATAGTGAAACAGTTGTTTTAAATCGTGAAGATTTGCAAAAAGCATTTGAGCAGGAAAATGTTTCAAATGTTCCAAATGTTTCTGTAGAGGTAGGGAAAACTACGGAAAAAAAAGAACAAGGTGAAGTTGTTCTTGAAGTGTTGGGATTAAAAAAACGAATTGGTTTAAAAACCATAGTGGATGATATTACTTTTGAAATGAGAAAAGGTGAAATCATAGGGTTGCTTGGACCTAACGGCAGTGGTAAAACTACTATTATGAGAATGATGGTAGGGTTGACCAAAATTTCTAAGGGTGATGTTTACTGTTTTGAAAAACCTCTCGGTTTAGGGAAAACGAGAATGTTAAAAGAAATAGGTTCTATGATTGAAACACCTGAATTTTATAACTATATGTCAGGTTGGTCAAACTTGAAACAAATAGCAAGAACATGTGGAAAAAAAGTTAGCCGTTCAAGAATAAAAGAATTGGCTGAGTTTGTAGGGCTTAAAGATGTAATTCATAAGAAAGTTAAAACCTATTCTCTAGGAATGCGTCAACGTTTAGGCTTGGCGCAGGCTTTATTGAATGATCCTAAAATTTTAATATTGGATGAACCAGTTAACGGATTAGACCCACAAGGAGTTCAAGATTTCCGTAATAAGTTAAAAGAGATTGCAGCGACAGGGGTTTCAATCTTGATTTCTTCGCATTTATTGGATGAAATTGAAAGAGTTAGTGATAGAATTATCGTTATTGAAAAAGGTCACATTATAGCAGATGATAAATTGGCGAATTTGAAAGCTGATAATATCGTCAAAACGTTTGTTTCGACATATGATAACGAAAAAGCGGAAGCATTAATTGAGGAATTAGGTATTCGTTACAAAAAAGAAAATGCCGGATTTGTCTTTGAAAACTTATCAAGAGAGAATAAGGCTCAACTATTAACATACTTAGTAACGAACAATGTGGAATTGGATACTGTTAAGGTGCTAAGTACATCATTAGAGGATCGTTTCTTGGAAATTACCGGAAAGGAGAATAAATAATGAAATTGTTAATTAATGAATTTGTTAAAGATTATAAAAAGAAAACAACATGGTTGTATATATTATTAGTATTTTTAGTAATTATTGCCTATAATTTTTATTTATATAAAGCAGTAGGTGTTGACAGTTTTAATGCTGTTGGTTCTTTAGCAGGAATTACTGAAATTTCCGCCGGACTTGGCAGTATTTTGGTTTTAATTATGTTTGCCAATAATCTATCACAGGAATATTCAAAAGGAACGGTTAAATTTTTATACACAAAACCTAAGTCACGTTCTGCAATTTTAACTGCAAAAATAGTATTGGCTATTTTAAATTATTTTATTTTTGTTATAGTTGGAACAGTTTTTGAGTATATTATTAAAAACTATGTATTTTTTAAAGGTAAAATGGATTTAGGAAAACTTAATGAAACAATCGCAGAAGGTTATTTCGGACGAACAGTCTTGAATCAACTTATTATTTCTAATTTAGCGGGGCTTGCCGTTATGATATTTTATATATCTATGGTACTTTTGGTTTGCGTAGTATTCAAAACACAGATACTATCTCTTGTCCTTGTGATGTTTGCAGTTTTGGGCGGATCGATTATTCAAGGAATAACAGCACTGGCAGTTCAAAAATGGTCTTGGATAAAATATCATATGTTTGATGTGAATTTGTTCGGCAGTTTCTATAACCGTGAATCAAGTCGTAATCTTGTAAAATCAGTATATAAATTTGATGATGCCAATGCACTGGTGATTATGTTAGTAGCTTATACTGCGATATTTTTGATTATTTCGTATATAATTAACGCGCGTCGCGATATTACAATTGATTAATAATTTTAAAACTTTATAGATAACTAGGAGGTAAATATAGTGAGAAGTTCTTTGCAAAAAATAGAGCGAATTAAGGATATATTGGATTTAAACGGAAAAGTTTTGACTTATAAACACAGTGATGAAGAGATTACTTTGAATCTTGGAGAAGAGCAATTAAGTAGTATTTTCAGCAGATTTATAAAAAGAAATCTTTCAACAATTAAAAATGAATTAAATAATGGGAAACTCGTTAAATGTCAAAGTGGGTTGGGTATCTCTTGTCTGTTTATTCCGAGTGATAATGAAGAAGAATTTTACCTGTTAACTCCATTTTTAGAGTATCTTATTCCGACAAAATTATTCCACGAATCATTGACGAAATATGGTGCCAGTATTAGCGAATTGGTTTGTGATGTTTATTTTTCATTGCCAATCACCCCGAGAAAGAAATTTAATTATCTTGTAGAGCTTCTTATGGGTTCAGAAAATGTGGATTATTTAGATTCTATAGTTTTAATAGAAGACACAAGTGTAAAAAATGTAAGACGCAGTGCAGCTAAGAAAAATAATTATTTGAATAGTATTTTAGAAAGTGAAGTTAAATTTAAAAAGGAAATATTAGAAGCTGTAGTTGATGGTAACATTTCTAGGGTTAATATGTTGTTTGATTTAAGACATAAAATTCATGGTGTTGATGAAGAATCTGTAGAGCAAGGAATTAATGTAAGACGTAGAAAATCATATAATATGAACGACTTATTAAGATATGCTTTAGAACAACATAGCAATGATTATCTTGGAGTTGAGGAGTTATGGGTTAAAATAAAAAATAAACTTGATAACTATGATTTATCAGAAGATGTAATAAGAAGTTATTGCTTGTTGGTTGATAGAGAAAAATATAAAGATAAACAAGCTGTTGTAAGAAATTGTATAGCTTATATTAATGATCGTATTTCCGAAAAAATTAGTTTAGATAATGTTAGTGATTATTTAGGGGTAAATAAAAGTTATCTATCTTCAATTTTTAACAAAGATATGGGAATTAGTATTGTAGATTATATTCATGATAAGCGTGTATCAAATGCTTGTTATTTGCTAGAAAATACAGATTTCTCTATTTCGGAAATTGCGGATTATATAGGTTATTTTGATACAAGTTACTTTATTAGAATTTTTAAAACATTAATGAAAGTAACTCCATTAAAATATAGAGAATCCCTTTCAAAAAAATAAAGTATTCCCTATTTTGGAACTGTTCCCAAAACTTGTCTAAGTTTTGGGGACAGTTCCTTTTGTGGGGAATATTTTTGTAGCTAAAAATAAACTTAAATTATTTCAAAATCGTTACAACATTGAATTTATATTACAAATTAGAAATTTTATTGAATAGACTTTTGTAATAAATTATAATATAGTAGACGGTAAAGTTTAGAAATAAAAATGTAAGGAGTAACGAAAGATGAAGAAGAGTGGTTTAAAAGTAACTAGTAAAGTTATTGCCGGATTAGTTTTATTAACAGGAATTACGGTTATCCCGGCAAATGCGAACGAAGTTCAACCTGCTGCGGTAGACGTGAATGTTAAAGATGTAAAAGTAAGTGTTTATGAAAAAAATGGTCATTATTATGCGAAACTGACAACTACTAAAAATGTAACAAATGTAGTGGTGAGAGTAAGTGTAGATGGTAAATCAGAATTTATAATTAAAAAAGATGCGATTAAAGCTGGAGAAAATGTAGAGTATGAATTAAATATTAATGCTCCTGTTCCTGCTAAGGTGCTACCGAAAACAGCTGTGAAAAGAGAAACAATAAAAACTTCAACAACAGTTAAAGGTCATAAGTTTGATGTTACTGTAACTTATGATGTTGAAGCTAAAGAAGAACCTAAAAAACCTGAAGAACCTAAAAAGCCTGAAGATAAACCAAAACAAGAAACAGGTGAAAATAAAGGTAATGAGAAAAAAACTTCTGAAAAACCTAAAGAAGAAAAAACTCAACAAGCAACAAATTCAGCGGTAAAAGAGAAAACTCCGACTCCGAATAATGTAGTACCGGCGGAAAAACCGGCTTCAGAGGCTACTGTTGCTGTAAATAGAGCGGCAGCCGCACCGAGTGTATTACCATTAAATACTAGTAAACATACTAATTTTAAAACAAGTAGTACAGTTTTGAATACCCAAAAATCAAAACAAACTCAAACAACTAAGGCACAAACAACCAATCCGGCGGTAACAAAAACACAAACAACTACTTCAGTAGCTACCAGCCGTGAAGAACAAATTAGACAGGCGTATATCGCTAAAGTAAATCAATTACGTGCGATGAACGGTCTATCACAATTAAAACAAAATGCTGCTTTAAATATTGGAACTAAACAAAGAGCGACTGATGTATTGTCAAATCCTATTACATCTTCTATTCACGGGGTAAGAGGTTCATTAGAAAAATCGGCAGCTGCAGCGGCAGGATATGCTGATCCGCAACATATTTTATATAATGTAGCGGTAAGTTCTAATTATGGAACGCCGGAACAAGTAGCACAACGCTTATTGGATATTTTATATAAAGAAATCGGAAATGTTGTAACTCAATACCCTTATGGACATAGAAATACGTTACTTGACAAATCGGCAACCGAATTAGGTGTCGGTGTAACAATCGCCGGAGGTAGAGTAGCATTAGTTCAACACCAAGATCATCATGGAGCATTCCAAGGTAAAACTCCGATTCCCGGGGTATATCTTGACGGAAGCAGAAACTAGTATCGTATAGAATGTAATTAAAGAGAATACGCAAAGGTAAGGACTTTACTTTTTGGGTATTCTCTTTTTGTGTTTTAATATTAATCTTCAACAAAACTAAATAATTAAATAACTCTTTTAAAATTGCAAGTATGATAGTATAATAATATATATAGAGGAATGGGGGGTAGTGTATGTCTGAGAAGAAAAAATTAGATATGATAGTATGCGGAGGTTGAAACTCAAAAATAGGGCCGGGGGCTTTATCGAGTATATTAAGTGATCTGCCGAAAAAAGAAGATAAGAATTTAATAGTAGGGTATGAATCATCTGATGATGCTGCCGTTTATAAAATTTCAGATGATAAAGCCATTATTCAAACATTAGACTTTTTTACAACAATGATAAATGATCCGTATTTGTATGGACAAATTGCAGCTACAAATGCTTTAAGTGATGTTTATGCTATGGGTGGAGAAGTAATTTCCGCTTTAAATATTGTTGCATTTCCTGAGAGTATGGATTTAGAAATATTACATCAAATATTAAAAGGTGGTGCTGAAAAAGTTCATGAAGCCGGTGGAGTTTTAGCCGGTGGACATTCTATACATGATGCAACACCTAAGTATGGATTATCAGTTACAGGGGTAGTGCATCCGGATAAAATTTTGCAAAATAATAATTGTAAAGCCGGAGATAAGTTAATAATAACCAAGCCGCTTGGAGTAAGTATTATTAACACGGCATATATGATAAAAGGATGTTCTGATGAGGCATTTGCCCAAAGTGTAAAACAAATGACGACATTAAATAAATACTCGGCAGAGATAATGAGAGATTTCCCTGTAAATAGTTGTACTGATATTACAGGTTTCGGATTTTTGGGACATCTTGTAGAAATGTTGGATGGGAAATATTCAGCAGAAATTATTGCAAAGGATATTCCTTATATTGAAGAAGCATATGATTGTGCTAAAGAATTTATAATTACTTCAGGTGGGCAATTAAACAGAACATATGTGGAGCCTAATGTGGAATATAGAATAAAAGATTTTGCGTTAGAAGAAATAATGTATGATCCGCAAACTTCAGGAGGATTGTTAATAAGTGTACCGGCAAATGTAGTGGATGAACTTTTGGAGCGTTTAAATACACTTGATGTAAAAAGTGCGATAGTAGGAACGGTAATAGAAAAACAAGAAAAAGCAGTTATAGTGAAATAACTATAACATTAAAAAATAAATATTAATACTAAGGAGAAATTCAGCATGAAAAAACAACAATTAAATGCTAAAGGATTGGCTTGTCCTTTACCTGTTATTCAAACAAAAAAATTATTAGTGGAAAATGATGTAGTGGAAACAACGGTTGATAATTTTGTTGCAACTCAAAACTTGGAAAAATTAGCTACTCAGTTAGGATACAATTATTCTATGAAAGAAATATCTAATACAGAGTATATTGTAACAATAAAAAAAGATAAAGATTTAGAAGATGGTGTGGTTATTGATACTTTATTGGATAAATGCGTTGTTCCGGTTACCCAAGCAAAAAGAACATTAGAAGAAGAAACTAAAGTAATATTATTAGTAAAAGCACAAGAAAGTGTAGATAGCCTTGAGAAATTTGCTGCAAAAAATAATTATTCTTTTATAGTAAAAGAAGTAGAAAATGGATATAAAGTAATAATAGAGCGAGAAGAAAAAGAAAAACAACCGGAAATACCTGCGTTTAAAGATGATAGTTATATAGTTGTTATTAATAAAAGTATAATGGGGCATGGTAGTGAAGAATTAGGGAAACGACTAATAAAAGCATATCTTTACGGCTTGACAGAACAAGAAGTGTTACCGCAAAAAATAATATTTTACAATGGTGGAGCATTGTTGGTAGATAAAGAACGTAGTCATGTATTAAACGAACTTCGTGAATTAGATAATCGTGGTGTGGAAATAGTTTGCTGCGGGGCGTGTATAGATTATAATAAAATTGATTTAGCGGTCGGTAATCCGACAAATATGTATTTTATTGTAGAGGATATGAGAAAAGCTAATAAAATTATTCATCCGTAGGAGGCTCAATGGTAGAAGAAGGTTTAGTAGTATTTAACAATACTCATGATGCGATAAAGGCTGATGATATTTGTTTAAAAAAAGGAAATGGAGCTTCGCTTATTCCAACTCATCCCAGTATATCAGTAGGTTGTGGTTTTATGCTGAAAATAGCTTGGGAAAAATTTGATGAATTGGTAAAATTACTTCATGGCGAACAAATAGAATACAAGGGGCTGTATTATTCGAAAAAAATAGGAATTAAAAGAATGGTTGTTGAATTGAAAGATTATGAGTTAAAATAAATTTAAAAAGGAGTGGAACAAAGTAATATAGAGTTTTCTTATTAACTTTGTTCTGCTTTTAATAAAAATTGAGGCGGAAAATAGATGGAAAATAATGTAATAATTGGAACGGCAGGGCATATTGACCATGGGAAGACGACGCTTATAAGAGCATTGAGCGGAATAGAAACAGACACTACCATGGAAGAAAAAGAGCGTGGTATGTCAATAAATTTAGGATTTGCTTATTTTGACCTACCTAGCGGAAAACGCTGCGGTGTTGTTGATGTGCCGGGTCATGAAAAATTTATAAAAAATATGTTAGCAGGAGTAAGTGGCATTAACTTGGTATTGCTTTTGATTGATTCAAGAGAAGGTATTATGCCTCAAACAAAAGAACATATTGATATTTTAACGCTACTGAGTATAAAAAATTATATCATCGTTATGACAAAAATTGATCTTGTAGAAGAAGAATATAGAGAATTGGTAAAAGATGATATAGAAGAATTTATAAAAGGAACCGTGTTAGAAAATTCACCGATTGTAGAAGTTGATTCTATAAGTAAAAAAGGGTTGGATACTCTGTTGGAGATTATTGACAAAAAAACAGAAGATATAGAAGCGAAGAATATAGAAAAAAACGCACGCTTAAACGTCGATCGCTCATTTCAGGTAAAAGGATTTGGCACCGTTGTAACCGGAACTTTGACCGAAGGTGTAGTTGCTGTTGGTGATGAACTTACTATTTATCCCGGTGAAATTAAAGCTAAGGTTAGAAATATCCAAGTACATTCAAAAGATGTAGAAAAAGCCTTTGCCGGTCAAAGAACAGCTATAAATTTGGCGAATATAAAATTTGATGAGATAAGTCGTGGAGATACATTAGCAACAACCGGAAGTCTTACTAAAACGTATATGTTAGACAGCGAGATAACATTAATAGATGATTCGCGGGCTAATCTTGAACTTTGGGACAGGGTTCGACTTTATGTCGGAACTGTTGAAGTTATGGCAAGGATTGTGCCGTTAGGACAAGATGAGTTAAAACAAGGGGATAAAGGGTTTGCCCAGCTACGCCTAGAAGAAGAAGTCGCTGTGAAAAATTATGATAGATTTATCATAAGAACTTATTCACCGATGATAACAATCGGTGGTGGTGTAATTTTAGATGCCAACCCTAAAAAACATCGCCGTTTTAATGAAGAAATACTTAGAAAATTAAAAGTTCAATTAGAAGGAAATTCGAAAGAGTTGGTGGATAATTATTTGTTAACCCATATTCAGTACATTATCCCCAAAAAAGAAATTATTCAAGATTTGCAATTACCAAGTAACGAAATAGAGGAAGATTTATCATCATTATTGGAAGATAAAATAATTTATGAGACGAAATTAGGGTTTATTCACAGTAAAAAATATGAAGAATTGCTGGAAAGATTAAAAATCATTTTAAACGATTATCATAAACGCAATAGGTTAAAAGCAGGTATACCTAAAATCGAACTTATGTCCAAATTTAAGTTGGCACAAAAAGAAGTGCTTGAAATAATAAAGTTATTTATAAAAAATAATGAAGTACATTATATTGGTAATTTAGTTTCGGAAAAAGGTTTTGAAGTTAAATTAGACAATAAGCAAATAGCCGAAAAAAATCGTCTTGAAAAAGAATTGCTGAACGGTGGCTTTACACCGCCAACAATAAAAGATTTGACAAAAGGTATTAAATTCAGTTTGGAGATTTTAGAATCACTGGTGGATAATACTATTATTCGTTTAGATAGCGATTTAGTTTTGCATAAGGATATTCTTGAACAAGCGATAAATATGGTGGAAGATCATTTTAAAACAAATGAAAAACTTACATTGGCAGAGTTTCGTGATATGAGCGGATCAAGTAGAAAATACTCGATGGCTATTTTAGAATATATAGATAAACTTGGAATAACACGTCGTGTAGAAAACTATCGTGTTCTTAGCAAAAAAATAAAAAAGGGGGAAGTTTTAGGAAAATAATATAAAAAATTATTTTACCTAAACAAGAGAATATTATGAGTTATTATTTTGATTATGGTGCAACATCTTTAAAAAAACCAAAAGCTGTTGCTGATAAAGTATACGAAGTATTGTCTTCGGCACAATATGCAAATGCCTCTCGTGGTAGCTATCAGGAGGCTAATAATGCTTTTCGTGCCGTATTTGAAGCAAGAAAAGCAATTTCAGAATTTTTCGGTTTAAAAGATGAAAGTAGATTAGTATTTACAGGCAATTCGACAGAAAGTTTAAATATAGCAATTTTAGGATTACTTAATAAAGAAGATCATGTTATTACGACAACTATGGAACACAATTCTGTATTAAGACCGATTTATTTGGCACATGAAACTATCGGCTGTGAATATACAATTATAAAAGGGGATAAGACAGGACTTATATCTTATGAAGACTTGGAAAATGCGATTAAGCCCAATACAAAAATGATTGCCATTACTCACGGTTCTAATGTGACAGGTAATATTATAGATGTGAGAAAAGTATCGGAAATTTGTAAAAAACACAATCTTATTTTAGTGGTAGATGTTTCGCAAACAGCGGGAGTTATTCCTATTAATGTAGAAAAAGACGGCATTGATATCCTTTGCTTTACAGGACATAAAAGTTTATATGGGCCACAGGGAATTGGTGGTTTATGTGTAAATATGGAATCTCCGGAAATACGCCGTTATAAAGTTGGTGGCAGTGGTGTTCGTACCTTTGACAAAGTTCATCCGGGAGAATATCCGCTACGACTTGAAGCGGGAACTTTAAATACAGCAGGAATTTTGGGATTGTATGAAGGAATAAAATATATAAAAGAAAAAGGTATTGAGAATCTATATAAAAAACAAATGAGCTTTGCCAATAAGTTTTACAATTCTTTAAAAGGTTTGGACTGTCTTGAATTTTATGGAGATTTTTCTAAGAAAAAAACAGCGGTAGTATCACTAAACTTTAAAGGTGTACCGGCAGGAGATGTTGCTGATGTACTGGCAGAAGAGTATAATATCGCCATTCGAGCGGGCGCTCATTGTGCTCCGTTGATGCACGAGGTGCTTGGAACACGTGAGCAAGGTATAGTTAGGTTTTCTTTTTCGAGTATGAATACCGAAGAAGAAATTGATTATGCCATAAATGCAATAAAAAAAATAGCTGAAAATATTTAATTATAAATTTTATAAAGGAGAAGTATTATGCCAAATAAGTTGTTGTCGAAAATACCGGCAATAAATAAGATATTATTGTTGGATAGAATTAAAGAGTTAATAAACTCATATTCGGAAGTAGCGGTAAAATCTGCCATAAAAAGTTATATTGAAAATATAAAAAATAAAATTTTAAATGAAGAATTATATGAAGTACCCAGTTTAGAAAAAATAGTAGACGAAGTTAAAAAAATAGTAGAAAAAGAAGATGAAAATTCATTGCGTCGGGTAATAAATGCAACAGGAACTATTTTACATACAAACTTAGGGAGAAGTTTACTAAGTCAAAAAATAAAGGAAAATATTGAAAGTATAGCATTTAATTATTCAAACTTAGAATTTGATATTGATAATAAAAAACGTGGTAGTCGCTATGTTCACCTAATAGATATTATAAAAAAAATAACAGGAGCTGAAGATGTTCTTGTAGTTAACAATAACGCCGCAGCTGTATTGCTTACACTAAATACTTTGGTAAAGGATAAAGAAATAGTTGTATCACGTGGAGAATTGGTAGAGATTGGTGGAGCATTCAGAATACCTGAAATTATTAAACTAAGTGGCGGGATACCGATTGAAGTAGGAACAACCAATAAAACCCACTTAAAAGATTATGAAAATTCAATAAATGAAAACACCGGTGCATTGCTTAAAGTTCACACCAGCAACTATAAAATATTAGGCTTTACAAAAGAAGTTTCAAACGAAGAAATAGCATATTTAGCACGTGAAAATGAGTTGGTATCTATTAATGACCTAGGAAGCGGTCAGCTTGTTGATTTTTCAAAATATGGTTTACCTTATGAACCGACGGTAAAAGAAGTATTGGATAGCGGTATTGATATTGTAACTTTTAGCGGTGATAAACTCCTTGGTGGGCCACAGGCGGGAATTATCGTAGGTAAAAAAGAATATATAGATAAAATGAAAAAAAATCAACTTACTCGAGCATTACGTGTAGATAAGATGACTTTGGCTGCTTTAGAAGCAACGTTAAAACTTTATTTAGATGAAAAAGTTGCGCTAGAGCATATTCCGACACTGCATATGATCTCATTATCAAAAGAACGTTTATTCGGTAAGGCGGATGTATTAAAGACAAAATTAAGTGATTTAGATTTTATGATAACTATTGAGGAAGACAAGGCTGAAGTGGGCGGCGGAAGTTATCCGGCTAGTAGTTTAGAAAGTGTTGTAGTTAAGTTAGAACATAAAAATTTAAGTTCAACTGAAATAGAAAGAAGATTATTAGAAGTTGAAATACCAATAATTACCAGAATAAAAGATAATAGTATTATTTTAGATATGAGAACATTAAGAACAAGAGAATTTGATTTGGTAAAAAACTCATTGGAAAAAATTACAAAATAATATTATAAAAAGATTAATTTTCTAAATGTAAAGTATCGATAGATTAAAAGAAAAAATTTACCGGATAATTTTTGTAAAAAAATATTTTTTTTCTAAATATTCCTGACTAATTTTTCTGAACAATAACGCTAATCATTGACTTTTTTAAGCATTTACTATATAATTAATCAAGAGTTTTTTGTATTTTAAACGATAATACTTAAAAGTATTTTTGGAGGAAGAATAAATGTCACAAATTTTAAATAAAGAAGATGGAAAAGTAGTTATCTCTTTTTCAGCATCAAAAGAAGATTTTTCGAAAGGCTTAGATAGAGCATTTGCCAAAGTTGTTAAACGTGTCAATGCACCCGGCTTTAGAAAAGGTAAATTACCTAGACCGGTATTTAACAAAATGTATGGGGAAGAATCTTTATATCAAGATGCGATTGATGCTATTTTACCGGCTGCATATACTAAAGCGTTAGAAGAATTGGAAGTTACACCGTTAGCAGTGCCTGACATTGATGTTAAAGAAATCAGTAAAGAAAATGGCGTAACATTTGAAGCTGATGTAGTAGTTAAACCTGATGTGAAATTAGGTGTGTATAAAGAATTAAACATTGAAAAAGAAACTATTTCTATAACAGATGAAGATGTAGAAGCAAGAATTAAAACTATTTTAGGTCGTGAGGCTGAATGGCAAATAAAAGAAGGAGAATCTAAAAAAGGTGATATAGTAGTAATCGACTTTAAAGGATTCGTTGGCGATGAAGCATTTGAAGGCGGAGAAGCTAAAGGGTATGAATTGGAATTAGGTTCAGGTTCATTTATCCCGGGATTTGAAGAGCAATTAGAAGGAAAAGTTGCACCGGTAGATACGGAAGTGAATGTAACGTTCCCGGAAAATTATCAAGTAGCAGATTTAGCGGGAAAAGCCGCACGTTTTGAAGTGACTATTCACGATGTAAAAGAAAAAATTCTACCGGAATTAACAGATGAGTTTATAAAAGAATTTTCTAAAGAAGCGGCATCAACGGTTGCAGAATATAAAGATAAATTAAAAGGAGAACTTAAACTTGAAAAAGAAGAATTAACAGAAAAAACTCATTCTGATAAAATTATTACAACAGTTGTTGAAAATGCGACTGTCAATATACCCGGAAAATTAATAGAACAAGAGATTGAATCAATGTTTGAACAATTTACCGGTAATTTATCTCGCCAAGGGTTGTCGTTTGACCTATATGAGCAACTTACCGGAAAAGGTACCGATTCGGTAAAAGAAGAAATGAAATCAGAAGCGGAAAATAAAATTAAAACATCATTTGTTTTAGGTGAAATAGCTGAAACAGAAAATGTTGAAGTATCGGAAGAAGAGATTGATTTAGAAGTAAAACAACTGGCTGAAATGTATTCTATGACTGATGAAGGCATTAGAAGTCGTATTAGTGTAGAAAGTTTAGTTTCAGAACTAACAGCTAAAAAAGTTGTTGATTTCTTAAAAGAGAATAACTAACAATAATTAATACTTAAATTATTTTGTAATAGATCCCTAAAGTTAGATAAGAATATGTCTAGCATTAGGGATTTATTTATAGAGTTATTATATGGAGATAAAATAAAAATTTATAGATTAAACAAGGAGAAAGGCTTGCAAATTTGCAAGCCTATATTATGAAAAAAATATTATTAACTGATTATCATTATATAATATCAACTTAAACTATAATTAAAATAAAAGAGAAAATAAAAGTTTACTAATTATTGATTGCTAAATAGTTATAAATGTTGCTAGAGTGCTTATTCGTAATGATTCCTTAATTTGAAATTCTATTGACTATTAGTACATAAACATATAAAATTAAAGTAGAAACAAAAGTAATTTTTAGGAGGAACATTAAAATGGAAAAATGTCAATGTGAACATCACTGCCATTGCCATGATGCTGTAGAAAATTGTGAGTGTGGTAATTGTAAAGAAGGAACTTGTAATTGTGAAGAAAATTGCAAATGTGGTTGTCATAGTGCAAAAGAAGATTGCGAATGTGGTAACTGCAAAACAGGAGAATGTCACTGTAATGACCATGCGGCATAAGGAAAAAAAGAAGGCTGATTTTTGTCGGTCTTCTTTTTTTAATATATTAAACTATATTAGCATGAATAGGAAAGTGATAACGAATATATTGCTTTTTTCTATTTTTAATTTAATAAATTTTAAAAATGCAATATATTTGCTCAGATATTATCACAATTTTGTCACAATATATTTAGAAGAGCAAACAATATATTATTTTCGCCTAAGTAATAAAAGAAATTCACTAAAATGTAAGCGATTTATTGTAAATAATTTAGATACGAAATGAATTTAATATTAATAATATATATATATTAATATTAAAAAATGGAATATATCTTATAAGAGTAATAATTTATTTCTGTATTAATATGAGTATGCAACAGAGAATTTCTATATTATCACAGATTAAATTGAAAATAAAAGCGAATATAGTAAAATCCTAATAGCTGTTTATAAATGTTGAAAATCAGTGTTAAATAAAGGGGGTTTTTAAGGCAAAGCAAATATTATTATTTTATTTCAGTTTGAAAATTTGACAACCAATTTTAAAAGTTGTATATTAGTGGAGTAATATATGAATACATAATTTATATACATTTAATATATATTAACTTTGGAGGTTATTATGGTAAAAACATCAAAAGACTTAACTAAACAAGAGCATTTAGAAATGTATGAACTAATGCAACTTATAAGAGATTTTGATATGGAGTTAAGTAAACTATACTCACGTGGTTTAGTTCATGGTATGACTCACTATTCTGTAGGAGAGGAGGCAGCAAATGTCGGTGCAATCTACCCGTTAAAAAAAGAAGATTTAATGTATTCTAATCATCGTGGTCATGGACAAACAATCGCAAAAGGTATCGAAATTGATCGTATGATGGCGGAAATTCTTGGTAAAGCGACCGGACAATGTAAAGGACGTGGAGGGAGTATGCACGTTTATGATTTAGAGCATGGGAACATGGGTTGCAACGGTATTGTAGGTGGCGGACACGGATTAAGCACAGGAGCTGCCTTAGCACAAAAAATGAAAAAAACCGATAATATCGTTGTATGTTGTATGGGAGATGGTGCAACAAATGAAGGAAGTTTCCACGAATGTTTGAACATGGCATCTAACTGGGATTTACCACTTATTTTCTATGTAATTAATAATAAATATGGTATTTCAATGGCGCAAGAAAGATGTATGCGTGTTGAAAAAATTACCGAACGTGCTGCCGCTTATAGAATTAAAGGTATCCATGTAGAAGATGGTAACGATGTTCTAGCAGTGTATGATGCAATGCAAGAAGCTATTGAGCATACAAGAAGCGGTAAAGGGCCTGTGTTGGTTGAAGCTGTATCGTATCGTTGGTTCGGTCACTCTGCTTCTGATGCCGGAAAATATCGTAGTCGTGAAGAAGTAGCGGAATGGAAGAAAAAAGATCCTAACGTAAAATATAAAAAATTCTTATTAGAAAATAATATTGCGACAGAAGAAGAATTAAAAGAAATTGAAACTAGAGCAAATGCAACTATCAATGATGCGGTAGAATTTGCAAAAGAATCACCACTATCTGAACCGGAAGTTGCATTCCAAGATAACTACGCTGATTAATTTGCGTAATATTTAATAAATACCAGAATAATATTTATACATAGGAGATTGATAGTTATGACTAAAGAAACAAAAATTATGACAATTCGTGAAGCCATCAAAGAAGCGATGACTCATGAAATGCGTGAAGATGAAAATGTATTTTTAATGGGTGAAGATGTCGGTATCTTCGGAGGAGATTTCGGTACTACTGTCGGTATGCTGGAAGAATTTGGCGAAGAACGTATAATTGATACACCGATTAGTGAAGCGGCTATTAACGGAGCAGCGGCAGGAGCTGCTTCTGTAGGAATGCGTCCAATCGTTGATGTAACATTCATGGATTTCGTAACAATAGCAATGGATGCTATCGTCAACCAAGCGGCTCCGATGCGCTATATGTTAGGTGGAGATGTTCAAGTGCCGGTAGTATACCGTTGTGCTTCCGGTGCGGGAACAGGAGCTGCAGCACAACACACTAAAGCATTAGAAGCGTGGTTTTGTCATATTCCGGGCTTAAAAGTAGTAGCACCGGGAACGGCGGGTGATGTTTACTCTATTTTGAGAGCATCTGTAAGAGATAATAACCCTGTTATCTTTATTGAACCAAAGGCATTATTTGGTCGTAAAGGTGAGGTAGAAGTTGGGAAAATTGGTGTTATCGGCAAAGGGGACATTAAAGCTGAAGGTAGCGATATTACATTAGTTAGTTGGGGACGTATGCTGGAGCGTAGTTTAGAAGCTGCAAAAGAGCTGAAAGAAGAAGGCATTTCGGTAGAAGTAGTAGATCCGATTACTTTAGTACCGCTGGATACTGATATTATTGTGAAATCAGTTAAGAAAACAGGTAAATTAGTAGTATGCCACGATTCATTTAAAACCGGCGGTTTTGGGGGAGAAATTGTTGCGCGTATTGCAGAAAGTGATGCGTTTGATTTCTTGGATAGTCCTATATACCGTGTGGCAGGAGCTGATACAAATATTCCATCAGCTAAAAATTTAGAAAAATTAGTTGTTCCGGATGTAGAAGACATTAAAGAAACAATTAAAAAAGCGATAAATAAAAAATAATAATTTAGTTAGCGAAGGATGTGAAATACAAAATGGCAGTAGAGGTTATTATGCCAAAAGCCGGCAGTGAAATGGAAGAGGGCGAAATCGTACAATGGTTTAAAAAAGAAGGAGATCATGTAGAAGCAGGAGAAGTCCTATTAGAAATCGTCACTGATAAAGTAAATATGGAAGTAGAAGCTGACGCTAGCGGTACACTTTTAAAAATATTGGCACAAGCTGGGGATGTAGTCCCTGTGGTACAAACTATCGCATGGATAGGGGAAAAAGGAGAAGAAATTCCCGGAGCAAGTGCAACAGGAGAGGTAGCACCAGCGGAAACAATAGTAGAGAAAAAAGTTGATGTGACGCCGGTTAAGGAAATAGAAAAAATAGATTATTCAGGATTGCGTGCAACACCTGCGGCAAGAGCGTATGCACGTGAAAAAGGAATTGATTTAGCAAAAGTTAAAGGAACAGGTGCTAAAGGACGTATTCACAAAGAAGATGTACTTGAATATAAACTTAACAGCAAGGTGAAAATTTCTCCGTTAGCAGAACGTATTGCTGAAATTGAGGGAGTTAGTACAACAGGTATTGTCGGTACGGGACCAAACGGTAAGATTATGAAAGCAGATGTGCTTGCAGTGCTTCATGGTACACCGAAAGCGGCACCGGTGAAAAAAGAAGAGGTAGCACCGGCAAAAGCTAAAAAAGCGCCGCTTGCACCTAATGAAAATCAATGGGGCGTTGTTGAAACGGTACCTATGTCGCCGATGCGTAAAGTTATTTCTAAACGTATGAGTGAATCATATTTCAGCGCACCGACTTTTGTAGTTAATGTTGAAGTGGATATGACGGAACTATTAGCATTACGTAAAAAAGTTGTTGATACAATCATAGAAGAAACAGGTAAAAAAGCAACGGTAACTGACTTTATTTCATTAGCAGTTATTAAATCATTGATGAAACATCCGTATGTAAATGCTTCATTATCAAAAGATGAGAAAGAGATGTATCTACATCATTATGTAAACTTATCAATAGCTGTAGGTATGGACAGCGGATTAGTGGTACCGGTAATTAAAGGTGCAGATAAAATGAGTCTTAAAGAGTTAGTGGTAGCTTCTAAAGAAATTACAACAAAAGCTCTTAACGGAAAATTAAAACCGGACGAAATGGCTGATTCAACATTTACAATCAGTAATTTAGGTATGTACGGTGTTAAAAGTTTTGTACCTATTATAAACCAACCTAATACAGCAATTTTAGGTGTTAGTGCAACTGTACCGAAACCGGTTGTAATGAACGGCGAAATAGTTGTAAGACCGATTATGACTCTTACCTTAACAGCAGATCACCGTGTAGTAGACGGATTAGAGGGGGCTAAATTCATGAAGACATTGAAAGAAGCTATTGAAAATCCACTATCATTACTAATCTAATAATGATATAATGTTAAAGAGAAAATATATATAAACTAGTATTTAAGGAGTGAGAAAAACATGGCAGTAGAAGTTATTATGCCAAAAGCCGGTAGTGAAATGGAAGAAGGCGAAATCGTACAATGGTTTAAAAACGAAGGGGACGAAGTTAAAGAGGGTGAAGTCCTACTTGAAATTGTAACTGACAAAGTAAATATGGAAGTGGAAGCCGAAGCGAGCGGAACATTATTAAAAATCTTACATCCGGCAGGATCAACAGTGCCGGTAGTGCAAACAATCGCATGGATCGGACAACCCGGTGAAGAAATACCGAGTGCGGATGGAACGGTAGCGGAAGCTCAAGAAGTAGTAAAAGAAGTTGCAGCTGATGTCAAAGTTCCGGAAACTAAAAAAGAAAAAGTATTACCGAAACGTGAACGTCGTGGAGAATACGATGTTGCCGTTATCGGTGGTGGACCTGCCGGTTATGTTGCAGCTATTAAGGCGGCTCAATTAGGTGGAAAAGTAGCATTAGTTGAAAATCGTGAACTAGGTGGAACTTGCCTAAATCGTGGTTGTATCCCGACAAAAACATTCTTACACAATGCAGAAATTATTAACTATATTCACTCAGCAAAAGATCGTGGTATTAAACTTGTGAATGATGCCTTTACGGTGGATATGGAAAGAACCGTAGCGGTTAAAAATAAAGTTTCTAAAACATTATCAGGTGGAGTGGCAGGACTTCTTAAATCTTATGGTGTTAAAGTATTTAACGGTGTAGGTAGATTAACAGCCGATAAAAAAGTTGTTGTTGATGATAAAGAAACTATTGATGCTGATAACGTAATTTTAGCAGGTGGTTCTAAAGTTAGCAGAATTAATATTCCGGGAATGGATAGCGATAAAGTATTAACAAGTGATGAATTTTTAGATATTACGGAAGTACCGTCACGTTTAGCTGTTATTGGTGGTGGTGTAATCGGTTCTGAATTAGGACAGGCATTTGCAACATTCGGTTCTAAAGTGACTATTGTTGAAATGGCTGACAGATTAATCGCCAATATGGATAAAGATGCTTCTGTAGCATTAGAAAAACAATTTAGAAAACAAGGAATTAACGTTCTTACTTCAACTAAATTACTGGAAATTGTTGATAAAGGGCATGAAGTGGTAGTTAAAGTAGAAGGTAAAGCTGATATTGTAGCAGATAAAGTATTATTATCTATCGGACGTGTACCGGATAACACTTGTCTTGGAGAGCTAGCAGGTAAATTCGAAATGGAACGTGGACGTGTGAAAGTTGACGAGTATATGGAAACATCTGTAAAAGGTATTTATGCACCGGGAGATATTAACGGTACTAAGATGTTAGCACATGCAGCGTTCAAAATGGGAGAAGTTGCTGCTGAAAATGCAATGGGACATAGTAAAAAAGTTGACCTTAAGTCTACTCCGGCAGCAATTTATACACACCCGGAAGTTGCAATGGTAGGTTTAACAGAAGATCAGGCTCGTGAAAAACATGATGTAAAAGTTGGGCGTTTCAACTTTGCTGCTAATGGACGTTCATTAGCCTCTAACCAAGGTGAAGGGTTTGTTAAAGTAATTATGGATACTAAATATAGAGAAATTTTGGGTATTCATATTGTTGGACCTGTAGCGGCTGAAATTATTAACGAAGGATCAACGCTTATCCAAACAGAAATGACAATTGATGATGTGATGGATATTATTCATGGACACCCAACATATTCAGAAGCATTATATGAGGCTATGGCTGACTGTATTGATATGTGTATACATGCTCCTAAAAAGAAAAATAAATAATTAAAGAGAAAATATAAACCAACTCTCTAAAATTTGGATAAAAGTTTTAAGAGTTGGTTTTTTATTTGAGAAAATCTATAAATAAGGTTATCAGTAAAGAAATTTTTAAAAAATTTAGAATAATTAATTAAAAATATTTTCTTTTATTAATTTATATAATAATAATAATGATAGTATCTATAATTATAAGTCATGTTATGGAAATTTTTTTTAAATTTTAATTAATAAATTTTTATTATAGGATATTATTTTCTACCGCAATGCAGTATATCCTAATATTTTCTTTATGATATTATTAGTAAGATATAAAAAAATATGGTACAATCTATAGTGGGAAGTAAAAAAGATGATCTGGGGATTAATATTAAGGATAGGGTTTTAAATAACATATCTTTAAGTAATACAATAGGACATCTTTTTTATTTTTAATTTTTAGTGAGTTGTTATATATATCAAGGAGGAAAAATAATGAAAAAATTTAAAATAGAGAATTGAAATTTTATTAAAAGAATTTACTCACAGCATTATTTTAAAGAAAGGAATGTTATTAACTAATGTCAATACTAAAAAAGAAAAAATTTAAAAATATAGTTAAGTTGCTAGGTATAACTGTTATATTTTTAATAACAACTATAATGAACAGCTTTATAAACAATAAAGCTGCTTACTCGGAGAATATAAAAGGATATCCTAATGTTGCAACCGCAACCTCTCCTGATAATATCTATCACGCTAAGGATAAAGCGAACAGATTACAAATTTATACCTCTGACGGTAAGGTAGCTGAAGATTTTGCATTTTGTATAAATGAGGGTAAAGGAACTCCTACATATGACAATAACAGCGGTCATAGCTACGGTACATTTGAACGACTTAGCGGTTCGGATGCAACTACCCTAGTTAATGAGTATAAACGTAACCACGCTAATAACGGGTATCTTGGAGAAGTTACAATCCCGAATAATTTGAATGAACAACAATTTCATGAGCAAATTACCAAATTAATTTATATTTATCAGAAAGATAGAACTAATATTTTAGGTAGATCAGGGCTTGAGGCCTTAGGAGAAGCTCCTGCACGTAATGGGTTCTGGAATGTTATTCAAGACTGGGTATATTATTATACAGAAGGTGGAGGTAAGCACCCTACAAAATATGACTATCCGGCACAAAATGCTGCTTCTCAGATGGTAGGAGAATTGATAAAAAAACCTATTAAAGAAATAATTCCCGATGAAGATTTATTCGAATTAAGAGTCTATAAATCACAACCTATTGGAGGAATATGGACTAAAGGGGTTCAATCAATAGTTACAGGACGTATTACAACTAAACCTGCGGTATATTTCGGTAAACAAGCCTATAAAGAAGGGATTACCAATGAAGAAATAAAAGATATTTATACAAAAGAACAATGTTTAGCAGGTGCAAAATTTAAAATATTGGATGAAAACGGAAAACCGCTTGTGCTGGGCGATACAACAACAGAATTAAGTTGGGAAACAAACGGAAAACTTCAAGGTGTGCTATTAAATGCCGGAACATATTATTTAGTTGAGGAAAAAGCACCTGACGGTTATGAAAAAGAAGCCAATATTAAATTCCAAGTTGGGACAGACGGTAAAGTTAGCGTTCAGGAAAGTAGTACGGTAAAACTAGTCGATAATAATATTATTGTTTTAGATAAAAAAACAGAAACTAATAACTATAAGGTAAAAATTAAAAAAATTGGTGACGGTAATGTTATGATTTCCGGAGCTAATTTGGAACTGAAAAAAGATGACGGTAGTGTTGTAGGAACATGGACATCAGATAAAAACTTTGAAAAAGAGTTTAGCTTAAAAGAAGGAAAATATGTTTTAACAGAAAAATCTGCACCTAACGGTTACAAAAAAATTGATAAAGATATTGAATTTACAGTTGATAATCAAGGTAAAATTAAAGTTACAAGCGGAAATGAAGATGTTAATTTAACAGAACAGGATAAAACTTTAGAACTTAAAAATAAACAAGTTGAATTTATCGGAACTTATGCAACAACTAAGATAAATGATGTAGAAACCGGTAAAGAAGTAACAGTAAATAATAATACAACAGATAAAATAACTATTTTGGATCGCATTGATTATACAGGATTTTCATCAGGAAAATATGTTGCTTTTGCAAGTTTGATTAAAAATAATGATGAAAATAATGTTGTAGCAACAGCGAAAAAAGACTTTGAAGTCAAAAATAATGAAAGCAAAGGTTCAGTAACTGTTGATTTAAGTTTACAAACAGATAAACTAGATAAAGATAACAGTAATAAATTTACCGTTCTTGAAAAAGTATATAAAGCAGAAGGTGTTCAAAACGGTACTGTGCAGGCAGGGAAAAAACCTGTAGCAGAGCATGTCGTTAAAGACGATCAAAACCAAACGGTTACAATTAAATCTATAGAGCAAAGTTTTGTATTTAACTTCTGGAAAGTTGATGAAAATGATAAACCGTTAAAAGGTGCAAGACTTAGAATTCTTGATGAACAAGGTAATCAAGTTCCATACCAAATTTGGAATTCATTAGAGGATAAATTTACACCGATTACACTTAAAGCAGGTACTTACACTTTAAATGAGGTTGTAACACCGAACGGGTATTACACACTTACAGATAAAAAATTCACTGTTGATACTAAAGGACAACTTAAATTTGAAAATATGGACGGAATAAAAATCAAATCCGAAGCAGGTGTAGGTTTTGAAATTCGTGTTACTAATAAGAAAATTGTGTCAAGTTTACAAACAACAGTAGAAGTAAATGGACAAAGTTCAACTACAGGACAACCGGCAGAAGTAACAGAAAACAAAGACGGGGTGAATGTAGTAGATACAATAAAATATAAAGATTTAATTCCAAAACAAAAATATGAAGTAGTAGGTACTTTATACGAAGTTAAAGATGGGAAACTGGTAGATCCAAGTAAACCTATCACAATAAGTAACGGAGACGGCGAATATACAGTTTCAGATTCAGGTGAAGGTGAATGGAAATTAAACTTCGGAAAAGTGGACGGAGTGGAAGCCGGAAAATCATATGTAGTATATGAAACAGCAACTTCATTAGAAAAACTGGTAGATGAAGATGGTGACGGTAAACTGGATAAAAAACATGAAGTAGAACATAAAGATCCAAAAGATAAAGCACAAACATTTGTAGTAAAACCAAAAACACCTGAACAAAAAGAAGTACAATTCAGTAAAATAAATGTAGGTGGAAAAGAAATAGCCGGAGCAGAAATCCAAATAAAAGATGCTCAAGGAACAGTAGTGGAAAAATGGACTTCAAAAGAGAATGAAACTCATAAAGTAAAATTAACAGAAGGAACATATACATTCCACGAAGAAGCAGCACCAAATGGATATGTTAAAGTAACAGATATAACATTTACAGTAGATAAAGACGGAAATGTAAAAGTAACAAAAGAAAATGGAAATACTGTAAAAGCCGAAGGTAACAAACTAACAGTAACCGACCAAGAGGAACCTGTAACACCACAACCGAAGGAAGTACAAATCAGTAAAGTAGATTTAGGTGGAAAAGAACTGACAGGAGCGAAAATTAAAATCTTTAAAGATGGAAAACCTGTAGAGGAGTGGACATCAACAAATAAAGTACACAAAGTTAATTTAACAGAAGGAACATATACATTCCATGAAGAAGCAGCACCGGAAGGATACTTAGCGGTAACAGATATAACATTTACAGTAGATAAAGACGGAAAAGTCAAAGTAACAAATGTAAATGGAAATATTGTAAATGCACAAGGAAATAAACTAACAGTAACCGATAAAGATAAACCGCAACCGGAACAACCGAAAGAAGTGCAATTCAGTAAAGTAAACTTAGGTGGAAAAGAAATCGCCGGAGCAAAAATTCAAATCAAACAAGGAAATAAAGTAGTAGAAAGCTGGACATCAGCTGAAAACAACACATATAAATTAAAACTGGCAGCAGGAACATATACATTCCATGAAGAAGCAGCGCCGGAAGGATACTTAACGGTAACAGATATAACATTTACAGTAGATAAAAACGGAAACGTAAAAGTAACAAATGTAAATGGAAATATTGTAAATGCACAAGGAAATAAACTAACAGTAACCGATAAAGATAAACCGCAACCGGAACAACCGAAAGAAGTACAATTCAGTAAAGTAAACTTAGGTGGAAAAGAAATCGCCGGAGCAAAAATCCAAATTCTAAAAGATGGAAAAGTAATAGAAAGCTGGACATCAGTTGAAAACAAAACACATAAATTAAAACTGACAGCAGGAACATATACATTCCATGAAGAAGCAGCACCGGAAGGATACTTAGCGGTAACAGATATAACGTTTACAGTGGATAAAGACGGAAACGTAAAAATAACAAATGTAAATGGAAACACTGCAAAAGCAGAAGGAAATAAACTAACAGTTACCGATAAAGATAAACCAAAAGATCCGATACCGCAAAAACCAAAACCGAACTTACCTAAAACAGGATTAACAGGTAACGGTATGGCGGAAGTAATAGGAGGATTGTTACTAGTCGGAGCGGCATTAGCTTACTCAAGAAGAAGAAAAGGTTAATAACTAACCGAATAAAAACTGACCTAAAAAATTCTAATAGAATTTACCTATTAGCAGTCAGATTCAGTGGTTTATTAATTTGGGAATATATTAAAAGAGTTTTTTCCAAATCTAATAAAACTGTAGGGGTGACTTAACAAAATCAATTTTTAACGAAATCAGGATTTTCAAGTCGCTCCTTTTTTGTAGTATATCAATAAAAATTTTAAATATAACTTTATTATTGTCAAAAAAGGTTAAACTATGATACAATGTAGAAAAACACATTTAGGAGCGTAAATAATTATGGTAAATATTTATGATAAAGCAAACGAATTTGAAAGAGCATTAAGAAATAGTGATGAATATCAAGCATCAATAAAAGCTACAGAAGCATTATATGCAGATGAAGAAGCTAAAAAATTATATACTGAATTTGTATCAGTACAAAAAAAAATAATGGAAAAAGCAGATTCTGATAGTGAGCAATCAAAAGAAGAATTAAAAAACCTTGAAGAAATTCAACAAAAATTAATGGCTAATTCAAAATTTTTAGAGTTTATGCAAGTTCAACAAAAATTACAAATTCTTATTGAGGATTTGAATAAAATAATGTATAAACCGTTGGATGAATTATTTGAAAAATATGGAAATCAATAAAAATAATTTTTTATAAAATATGTAAATGAACAATATCCCATAAAACTCATTTGAGTTTTATGGGATATTTTATAATATTTAATTCTATATTGTGGAAAGATTATAGTTCTCCGTCAATATTTGCTTTATCAGTAATTTTAGCTACATCTGATTCAACAGTGGATTTTCCAGATTTTAAGTCTTCTACTGCTGTTTTAACTTTTGAAGCAATATCATCGCTTAAGTTAGGATTTTTCTCAGGAAGTCCAACACCATCTTCTTTGATTGTGAAGACTTTTGCTTTTCCGCCTTCAAATTTACCATCTTTAATTGCGTCTAATACTTGAGTTACAGCAACATCAATACGTTTAACTGCTGATGTTAAGATAACAGATTTTTCTACATCTTTATTATCTTTATCTTTAGCTTTGAAGATACCTTCTGAATATTGGTCTTTATCTACCCCAACGATCCAATGTTTAATTTCTCCGCTTTCTTTAACATCTTTAGTAGCTCTTTCTTGTGCTTCTTTAATAGATCCGCTACCTGTACCGCCGGCTGCTACGAAGATAACGTCTGCTCCTGCATCATACATTGTTGCTGCCAAAGTTTTACCTTTGTTTGTATCGTTGAATGATCCGCTGTAGTTATAAATGATTTTAATATCTTTATTAGCTGCTTTAGCACCTTGAACAAATCCTAAACCGAATTTCACTACTGCCGGAATTTTAGCACCACCGATAAATCCTACTTTACCGGTTTTAGATTGTAAAGCTGCTGCATATCCGGCTAAATATCCTGCTTCATGTTCAGCGAAGTTAATAGATTCTACATTTGGTTTTTCAACTACTCCATCAATAAAGATGAATTTTTTATCTCCAAATGAATCTGCTACTTTTGGTAATTCTTTTTCAAAGTAGAAACCTGCCAATGAAATAACATCAGATGCTTTCGCTGCATTTTGTAAGTTGGCAGCGATGTCACTTTGGTTTTTAGTTTCTATCGGATTAAGTGCTTTACCACCATTTTTTTCAACCCATGCTTTTACAGCTTCTACATTACTTTGGTTGAAACTTTTATCTTTTGCTCCGCCTTCATCAGTAACTACTCCGATTTTTAAATCAGATTTTGAAGATGAACCGCTATTATTAGACGATTTAGAAGAACATCCTACAATAATTAATGCTGCTGATAACACAACTGCAATTAGTGAAAAAACTTTTTTCATAAAAAATAATCTCCTTTATAATTGTATATATTAGTTATATTAAAATAATACCACAAAATAACTTAAATATCAATATTTTATTTATTTTAATACTACATATTTTTATAATGTTCGGGTTATAACGATTAAATACGTTTTCTTTTATATATAAAATCTTAATGTTCATTATTTATTTGTGCAATAGGCTAATACATATGAAAAATAAAGCATTTTCACAACTTTTTTTGACTTTGATTATCACTAAGATATTATTTTAATATATTAGTTTATAATTATCTAAATAATAATATTTATTTTATAAAAAATAAAAAATAAATCTGATTTTAAGTGTTATATTAGAATATTGTATATAAACTAGAAAATTTTTGTATGCAAGTAATTATTGCCTATTAAATCGAACGGATTACCGATAGAGATTTTGAAAAATAATGCTTAAATAAAAAAATCAGGATAAAATTTCATCCTGATTTTTTACTTTTTATAACTCGCCTTCAATATTAGTAGCTGTTCCTTTTTCTTTTAATTCAGAACCGGTACCGACTATTTCCACTTTACCTGATTTTAATTCTTCTACAGCTGCTTTAATTTTTTCCGTTGTAGTTTGATCTAAATTAGGATTTTCTTTCGGAATACCTACACCGTTTTCTTTAATTCCAAAGATATGATCGCCGTTTTTAAATTGATCTGCTTTTATATCGTTTAAAATTTTTGTAACGGCTACTTCAATATTTTTCACCGCTGAAGTTAAAACAGCTGATTTTTGATAGTCTTTTCCATCTTTATCTTTTCCTTTGAAGATTCCTTCTTCGTACTGATCTTTATCCACTCCGATAACCCAGTGTTTTATTTCTCCACTATCTTTCATATCAATAACGCCACGTTCTTTTGCTTCCGAGATGACACCGTTACCTGTGTTTCCTGCAGCTACGAAGATAACGTCCGCTCCTGAGTCGTACATTGTTGCTGCTAAGGTTTTACCTTTGTTTGTATCTGAGAATGTGCCACTATAGTTATACATAATTTTAACATCTTTGTTCGCTGCTTTAGCACCTTGGACAAAACCGATACCAAAACGCTCTACCGGTGGAATTTTTGTTCCCCCGATAAATCCTACTTTACCGGTTTTAGATTGTAAAGCTGCTATATATCCTGCTAGATAACCTGCTTCTTGCTCTTTGAATATAAGAGATGCAATATTCGGTTCATCAACAGAAGTATCTATATATAAGAATTTTTTATCTTTATTTTGTTGAGCAACTTTTGGAATTTCCTTTTCAAATTCATAACCTGCTACCGAAATTATATCAGATGCTTTTGTTGCGTTTTGTAAGTTTGCAGCTATATCTGATTGGTTTTTAGTTTCAATGACAGCCGGATCTTTTGAACCGTTAGCTTTTGTCCATGCTTGTATAGCCTCGACGTTAGCCTGATTAAAACTTTTATCTTTTGCTCCGCCTTCACCTGTTACTATACCGATTTTATAGTTTTTTCCATCGGTAGAGCCGGTTTCTTTTTTATCATTTTTTGATGAACAACCTAAAGTCACCAATGATAATGTTAATAAAATTGTTATAAGAGTGCGTATTTTTTTCATAATATCCTCCTTAGTTCGCTTTCTCTATAATATTTTATAAATACACAATAACACAAAATTTAAACGATTTCAACATGTTTTTTTAATTTTTTTACAGTAAATGAAAATTCTACTTTTTTTATTTGGTTTATGCTATAATATTTGTGATAAAGCATTTTCAGGAGGAATGAGGAATTATATGACTTACTATAATAATATTGTTGAAACGGCTAATTATATTATAAAATATTTTAATGCTAAGATAGATTATGCTGTAGTTCTTGGCAGTGGCATCACACTTGAATTAGAAAATCAACAAGAACTTGGCTATGAGGCTATCCCAAATTTTCCGGGAAATAATCGTGCTAATCATGTAAAAGGTCATGCTAATAAACTTACATTTGGGCAAATTGCCGGGAAAAATGTTCTGGTTCTTAATGGCAGACTTCATTACTATGAGGGACATAGTATGAAAGACGTTGCATTTATGACTTATGTTGTGAAATTTTTACAAGTAAAAGGGTTATTTATCACTAATGCTTGTGGAGCTGTTAATACCGATTTTTCTGAGGGGGAAATTGTTTGTCTTGATGATTTTATCTCATTGGTTAGTGATAATCCGTTAATAGGAGAAAATGATTTGCGTCTTGGAGAACGTTTTGTTGATATGACAACACCGTTCGATCCTTATTTAGTGGAAACACTAAAAAATTCTGCAAGGGAGTTGGATATTAATTTACCACAAGGTACTTACGGTTTTTTCCAAGGACCATACTTTGAAACCCGTGCCGAGATTCAGGCGTTTAAGACAATGGGATGTGACTTAGTCGGTATGTCTACCGTTCCCGAAGTTATTGCAGCAAATCACGCAGGGTTACCGGTGGCGGTTTTAGCTTGTGCTACTAATATGGCAACCGGTATTCAAGAGAAAAAGCATGATCATGAGCATGTTTTAAAAGTTGCAAAACAAATAAGTATTAATTTAAAACAATTACTTGTAAAAACTTTAGAAAATTTAAAATAGAGGTGTGTATTATGGAAAAAACAATTTTCGAAAAAATTATTGATGATGAAATTCCCAGTTACAAAATATATGAAGATGAACATGTGTATAGCTTTTTAGATGTTTTTCCAATTACTAAAGGTCATACTTTAGTAATCCCTAAAAAACATAGCCGTAATATTTTTGATTGTGACCCTGAAGTAGCAGCAAATATCGGTCGTGTTTTACCTAAAATTGCCAATGCGGTAAAAAATGCTTATGGTTGTGACGGTGTTAATATTTTTCAAAATAATGAAGAATACGCCGGGCAAAGTGTATTTCACCTGCATTTCCATATTGTTCCACGTTACAAAAATAAAGACGCTAACTTTGATAATTTGGAGATAAAATGGCCACCACAAAAAATTGAATCTGATGAATTTAAAGAAATTCAACAAACAATTATCAATAATATTAAGTAGTTTATAAGGAAAGTGCAAATAACATAGTAAACTTTTATAATTTATAAGTTTAGTTGTATAAAATTGTTAATTAATTCGGCGAAGTAATGACTTTTTTGGAGATTATTCTATAAAAGTCATTATTTTTTTGTAGTATGGTAATTTTAAAAAAGTTTTTATGCTATCCTTTGTGTATAATTTATTATGTTATTTAGTATTAAATAATAAAAAATTTGTTTTTAAATTATTGTTATAATTTTTAATTATTTCAAGAATAAATAATAACGTATACAATTCAGTTTACGACTGTAAAATAAAAAAGTACAAATAATAACAAATTAATAGTATAAAATTGTTTAAAATACTTTTCTAGTAAGAAAAAATATATTATAATATATAGGTAAGAAAATACAAAAGTGAGGTAAAGATATGTATGCTATAGAAATGCTGAACATTACTAAAAAGTTTGGCGACTTCTACGCTAATAAAGATATTACCATTCAGGTTAAGAAGAATGAAATTCATGCACTTCTTGGAGAAAATGGTGCTGGTAAATCTACGTTGATGTCGGTTCTTTTTGGGATGTATCATCAAGAAGAGGGTGTAATTAAACTTGATGGTAAAGAAGTTGACATCAAAGATCCGAAACATGCTAATAAATTGGGAATAGGAATGGTGCATCAACATTTTAAACTGATTAAAAATTTTACAGTTGCTGAAAACATTATCTTGGGAATGGAAGAAGTAAAAGGCGGTAAAATAGATTTAGAAACAGCTGCTGCGAAAATTTCAGAACTGTCAAAAAAATATGGACTTGAGGTAAATCCTAAAGCCTTGGTAGGAGATATTAGTGTCGGAATGCAGCAAAGGGTAGAAATACTTAAAATGTTGTATCGTGATGCTAACATTTTAATATTTGATGAGCCGACTGCAGTATTAACACCTGCGGAGATTGAAGAGTTTTTGGCAATTTTAAAAAATCTTCAAGCTGAAGGAAAAACAATACTCCTAATTACGCATAAATTAAACGAGATTATGGCAGTAGCCGATCGTTGTAGTATTATTCGTCGTGGGGAATACTTCGGTACTGTTGAGATATCTGAAACAACTAAAGAAAAATTAGCAAGTCTTATGATTGGTAAAGATTTGGAAATAATCAAATATGAGCGTTCACGAGATGGCGTGAAAAATATATTAGAAGTGGCAGGCGTTTATGCTGATACTACTGAAAAACAAAATATTTTACATGATTTCAACCTAGAAGTAAAAGAGAAAGAGATCCTTGGTATTGCCGGGGTTGATGGGAATGGCCAACAGCAATTTGTAGAGGTATTAAATGCTCTTTTAAAACAAACAAAAGGGAAAATTGTTTTTGAAGGGCAAGATATAACTACGCTATCAACATCAAAACGTAAAGAGTTAGGTCTTGAAATTATAGCAGAAGACAGACATAAAGATGGACTGGTTCTTGATTTTAGTATAGAAGAAAATGCGGTGTTGGAAAATTATTATACATCAAAATTTGCCGGTCGCGGTTTTTTGAAAAAACCTGTTATTTCTAAATTTGCAAAAGAATTATGTGAGAAGTATGATGTGCGAAAAGCAGGTGATGAAAAAATCTCTGCCCGTAGTATGAGTGGAGGGAATCAACAAAAACTTATTATCGGTCGTGCGTTAGAGTTAGATCCGAAATTATTAGTTACAACACAACCCACTCGTGGTCTTGATGTGGGAGCAATAAATGGTATTCACAGAATGTTGATAGATTATCGAGATAGAGGAAACAGTGTTCTTCTAATTTCGTTTGATTTAGATGAGATATTAACATTATCGGATAGAATAGCGGTTATTCATAACGGTAATATTATTGATGTTGTAGATAATGATGAAAATGTAACTAAAGAACAATTAGGTCTGCTTATGGCAGGGGTTAAGAAGTAGAGAGGAGAACGTATGTTAAAGAAAATTTTAACTAATGCGGTACTACCGATATTAGCTTCATTTATTATAGGTGCTATACTTATTTCAGCAATAGGAGCAACACCGGGTGATGTATTAAGTGTAGTAGGAGCTATTTTCTCAGATTCAAATAGTATAGCTGAGATTTTTGTATCAACTATTCCGTTAATTTGTACAGGGTTATCGGTAGCGTTCGCATTTAGAACAGGTTTATTCAATATAGGAGCAGAGGGCCAATTTATAATGGGTGGACTTTTTGCGGGGATTGTAGCTATTAAAATGCAGGGTATGAATTTTTACTTAGTATTGGTAGCTGCAATATTGGCTGGTATTATAGTTGGTGGTATTTGGGCAGGAATAGCCGGATATTTAAAAGCAAGATTTAATATTAGTGAAGTAGTTGTAACAATCATGCTTAATTATACGGCATTATATTTCGTTCAGTTTGCAGTTCCTAAGTTTATTCGTGGAACAAATGATATTATTTCTAAACCGATAGCTGATGATACCGGTGTTGGATATCTACATAATTCTCTGATTGAAGGAATTTTTAACAACTATCGTCTTGGTACGGATTTATTTTTAGCAATTATAGGTGTTATTATTTTCTATATCGTTATGGAAAAAACGGTATTTGGATATGAACTTCGTTCAGTAGGATTTAATCCGAATGCTTCTAAGTTTGTCGGTATGAAAGTTAATAGAAATACGGTTCTTTCAATGGCTATTTCCGGAGCTTTTGCAGGTTTGGGAGGAGCATTATACAATATGGGACCGGTAGGGCAGGTAGTAGCAGGTTCAACATTCCAAGGTTTTGGATATATGGGAATTGCGGTAGCCTTAATAGGTGCTAATACTGCATTAGGCTCATTATTAGGTGCGTTATTATTTGGATTCTTAGGTGTATTAACGCCACAACTATCATTTATCGGTATTCCAAAAGATATAGCTAATATTTTAATCGGCTTAATAGTATTATTTGTAGCAGCAAAAGCTATTTTTGATAATAAGTTACTTGATAAACTATTTAACAGTAAGAAACAGAAAGGAGAAAAATAGATGGATACAATATTATCACTATTAGACTCAATGTTACAATATACAGCACCTATTCTAATAGCAGCTATCGGTGGTTTCTATTCGGAAAAAAGTGGTGTTGTTAACATTGCCCTTGATGGTTTCGTAATTTTCGGTTCATTTATAGCTTCATTTATAGCGGTATCAGCATTTGACGGTTCGCCAACAATGACACAATTAATACTTTGCTTATTGATAGCAACACTTTGCGGTGGTTTAATGTCGCTTATTCACGCATTTATCAGTATTAATTTAAAAGCGGATCAGGTAATCTCCGGTACGGCGATAAACTTAATTACGCCGGCTATAGCATTATTTTTGGTCAACCATTTTAACGGAACATATGAATTACTTTTAGCTAACGGTTTTCCAAGATATACAATTGTCGGGAAATTTACGGTATATCCAACGGTTATGGTAGCAATATTGTTGGTAATTATTACCTATTATATTATTTATAAGCGTCCGTTCGGATTAAGACTTCGTTCTGTTGGGGAAAATCCGCAAGCCAGTGATTCATTGGGACTTAATGTTTTTAAATATCGTTATATCGGGGTATTTATATCAGGGTGTTTAGCAGGATTAGCCGGAGCGATTATTGCAACAACATTTAGCCAAGGCTTTAATGCAGCAATTACGGTATATGGATTTGGTTACTTGGCATTAGCAGCTTTAATTTTTGGTAAGTACAATCCAATAACAATAACTTTAGCATCATTATTCTTTGGTGGAACTAAGGTATTTGCGGAAAAAGTTTCAATTTTAGCACCGGATTTACCGATTCCGGTATCGTTTTGGAATATGTTTCCGTTCGTTGCAACGATTATTGCCTTAATTGTCTTTTCTAAGAAAACTTCTACTCCTGAGGCACTTGGAGTACCTTATGATAAGGGTATGAGATAAAATAGAGAGTAGTTAACGATTAAATAGATAAATATAAAAAACTTTATATTATATTGAAAAAAATTAAAGATGACTGTTTTTGGTATGTAAAAGCAGTCATCTTTTTTGGTAAGTAAATACCACACAACACGTGGTTATATATCTTTTCTTTTAAATTTCGTATTTATTGAAGAACATTTTTGGATTAGTAAATTATTTTCTGTGCTTCATTTATTATGCAGTCAAACTTTTAGGATTTTTTGTGTTGGAATATACTTATATTTCAAATTCCAGTTGTTTTTCATTTGAAGACAGTATTTTATACTTGCCATTGGTAATATCAGCAATCCAATTATTAAAATTTTCAATATCTTCCTGTATAACATATATTGTATAAATGATTTTATCAGTGTAATCTAAATGATTTACGATAAAATTAGTTTTTTGAATTTCATATTCTATTTTTCCATTAAGATTATAATCCAACTCTATTTTTATTTCAAAAGCATTTTTTCTTTCGACGAGAGTTGAATTTTTTAAAGCGTTGATAACACCACCACTATAGGCACGTACAAGACCGCCGGTTCCTAATTTTGTACCACCGTAATATCTAATAACAACAGCACAGACATTTTTAATATTATTTTTCACTAAAATATCAAGCATTGGAGTTCCGGCAGTACCGCTGGGTTCACCATCATCATTTGCACGTGTTATTTCGTTATTATCACCAATAACATAACAAGAGCAAACATGAGTTGCATTATAGTGTTTTTTTCTCATTTTTTGAATAAATGGTTTAGCATCTTCTTCGTTATTAATTCGTACTAAATGTGTTATAAAAGTAGATTTTTTTTCGATAAATTCATCATAAGAATTTTCCTTAATTGTAATAAATTGTTTTGACATAGGTTCTCCGATAAATAAGTTTTTTAGTATTAAATCAAGTTTTGTAATCATTATCTTACAATGTTTGAAAAAAGTCAATATTATAGAGTAGCAAAATAGGAGTAGATCTAAGATATTGATTTCAAGAAATCAGTTTTATAGATCCACTCCTGAAAAACTATACCGTTTGTGTGTTTGTAAATGATACAGTTTTATATGAGTAGTTAGCATTTTAAAAGTTTATCTTTAAGATTAGATAAAACTTATTTTTGTTGTTAATTATTTTTATCGATAGTCGGACGATTTTCGTTACTGATAGTAGGATCATTTTTCAAATCCGCTTCCGATAGTCTATCAGGAAGATTAACCAATAAATCTTCAGGTGCTAAAGAAGTAAGACTTATAGGTTGGTATCTTGAAGCGGGAAGTAGATTTTTTGTTCTATATTCCTTGCGTCCGATAGCAATTCTACCTTGGTAGTAGATATTAAGCAAATCTGTAGCATTAGGTAATGATAAATCCAAGTTATTTCTTAATGCCGAAGAAGCGTATAATAGAGAACTTGGTTTTGGATAATAGTAATAAACACCATTATACATTACATCATAGCCGGATATTCTGTGTGATACTATTTCAATATCATCGTTAATGAACATTTTAATTGCTGAAGATATTTGTGTAGTTTCCAAGTTGTGTTCAACATTATTACCGGCAATATTAATTACTTCGTTAATTTTTGTTAAAGCATTTAAACTTTTAGCTTTATCAATTAATGCGTGGATAGCTTGTAGTTGTCGTTGACCACGTTCGATATCACTATCATAGTAACGACTGCGTACAAAAGCGAGTGCTTGCGCGCCACTTAGCGTATGCCAACCTTTTTTAAGTTTTATAGTATTTGCCTCTCCATTAGCGTTTTGTTCATCCATATCAAACGGAACGTATAAATCAATTCCGCCAAAAGCATCAACGGTTTGCTCGAATGCTTTAAAGTTTATTAATACATAAAAGTTAATAGGTGTATTAAGTAAATTTTCTACTGCATTAACTGTACCTTGAACGCCGTTGTACGCATGAGCATGAGTTATTTTATCAAAGAAAAAAGCATTTTCCGTATTATTATCTTTCTTATCTCGCATTAAAGTAAGAGAATCCCTAGGGATACTAACCATATCCATACGTTTTTTATCTTTATTTACAGTAGCTAAAATCATAGAATCGGTTCTACTATCCTCTCTTGTTTGCCCTTGAGCTGCACGAGAGTCATTTTCATCAATTCCTAAAAATAATACCGAGAATTTTTTAAAATTTGGATCCACAGAAGAAAGGTAATCGGCTTTTTTATACCCCTTATTAGCGGAAGAATGGAAGTTAAACAGTGTATATCCTGCAAAAGCAATCGTTCCAAATAATAATAAACCTATAACAGAAAGTATTATTCTTTTTAAACCGAATTTATTTTTTTTCTTATTTTCATAGCGACGTCTAGTTCTATCTCGTCTTGACATATTTTCAGTCATTCTAAATTATCCCCTTTAAAAAACATTTAACTTTTTTATTATACTATATAATTATCTATTTATCTACAAAAAAGAGATAATTGCTCCAAATAATAAGTAGAAATCTTTTGATATTATTGTTCTAATGTTTTAAAATAGATGTATTGAAATAAAAAATTAAGGAGTTTCTTATGCCGGAATTACCAGAAGTTGAAAATATAAAATTTGGTTTAGAAAACAAATTAAAAGAAAAGAAAATTATTGAAGTAACTTTTTCCGAAGTTGTACAAAATGGTCATTCTACCGGTAAGCAAACAATAGTAAAGCAAGATTTATTGGAATTTAGAAAAAATATTGTAAAAAAAACTATTTATAACGTTGTACGCCGAGGGAAATATTTATATTTTATTTTAGATAAAGGGTATCTTATTATCCATTTCGGAATGACGGGAGCTTTTTTTGTAGTAAAGGACGTAAGGGAAATAGATAATAAGAATTATTATAAACATCGACATGTTATTTTTAATCTAAATACCGGAGAAAAGTTGGTGTTTAGTGATATTCGTCGTTTTGGAGAGTTAAGGTATATAGATGATATTACAACATTTAAACCTTTTAACAATCTAGCGCCGGAACCGTTTGATTTAGGAACTGAACAATATTTTATATCTAAATTGAATGAGAAAAAATATAAAGAACAATCGATAAAAGCACTGCTTCTTGACGGGAATGTTTTTTGCGGTTGTGGTAATATTTATGATTGTGAAGTGCTATATAGAAGAAAAATTCATCCGTTAACTACAGCTGATAAACTTAGTTTATCAGATAAGAAAGGATTATTTAGAGAATTAGTTAATATTTTAGCGTTTGCGATTAAAGAAGGTGGCTCAACAATTTCTGATTATGTTCATACTGACGGTGGAGAAGGAAATATGCAAAATTTTCATCAAATATATGGTAAAAAGAATTGTCCTATAGGTCATAATGTTGAGAAGATAGAAATAAAAGGTAGAGCGAGTTATTTTTGTCCGATTTGTCAGAAAAGAAAATAAGAAGGAGATTGGATATTGGAGAATGCAATAGATTTTATAAAAAAGTACATTAGTGTAATAGTAGGTTCGGTTATATTTGCAGCAGGCTTGGAATTTTTCTTAATACCGAATAATATTCTTGATGGTGGTGTTATAGGTATTTCGATTATTTTTAGACATTATTTACCTTTACCGCTCGGAGTGTTTATTTTCATTTTAAATATTCCGTTTTTATATTTGGGATATAAGCAGATTGGTAGAGGTTTTGCAATTGCATCTATATTTGGGATTACGGTTTTATCCGTTGCGACATCGGTGTTTCACCCATATAAACCGTTGGTAACGGATCCGTTTTTAGCATGTATCTTCGGTGGTATTATACTCGGTATAGGAGTTGGACTTGTCATTAGGAATGGCGGGACACTTGACGGTAGTGAAATGTTTTCGATATATGCAACGAAAAAACTGCCTATTTCCGTAGGGGAAATGGTACTTGGTATTAATATAGTTATCTTTATTATATCTGGGTTTGTCTTTACATGGGAAGCGGCACTATATTCAATGATTAGTTATTTTATCGCTTCGAAAGTAATGGATATTGTTATAGAAGGGCTTAATGACTCTAAATCTGTTATGATTATTTCCGCTAATTATCAAACCATCAGTCAAGAAATTCAAGATAGATTAGGGCGAGGGGTAACATTACTTCATGGGGAAGGTGGTTACTCAGGTCATGAAACAAAAATTGTTTTTTGTGTTATTACTCGAATAGAAGAGTCTAAACTTAAAAAAATTGTTTTCAAAAATGATAAAAATGCTTTTCTATCAATAGGAACGGTAAGTGAAGTAAGCGGTGGAAACTTCAAGAAAAAAGATATACATTAATACTAATAAAACCGAAAATTTAGAGGAATTTTGTTGATGTTAAGTTATAAGTATGTAGTTATTTTTTAGAAGAATAAAATTTTAAAATCATGATTAATCTTAAAAATTAATCATGATTTTTTGTTTAATAATGATTACTTAGGACAAAAAAGAGTAACTATGGTATAATAAGATATAAATTTTACTAAGGATAATAATAATGAAAATTAAAGAGATAATAGTAGTTGAGGGTCGTGATGATACCAATCGGGTAAAAGAAGCGGTTGATTGTGATACGTTTGAAACAAACGGCTCGGCACTTACAAAAAAAAAGATTGAGCGTTTAATATATTTAGAAAAAACACGAGGTATTATTGTTTTAACGGATCCGGATTATGCAGGTAAACGCATAAGAAGTATTATTACAAATAATATTCCAACAGCAAAGCACGCTTATATATCAAACAAAAGAGCGGTTGATAGCAAGGGGAAAATCGGTATTGAAGCTGCAAAAAAAGAAGATATTGTAGCGGCGTTGAAAAAACTATATACACCGTTAACCGAACCGATAAATGAAATTACAAATGAATTATTGATTGAATTAGGTCTGGTTGGGGGAATGACATCAAAAATACTGCGTGAACAATTATGTGAATGTTTAAATATTGAATACACAAACGCTAAGCAATTATTAAATAAATTAAATATGTATGGAATAGAAAAAGAACGATTAATAGAAGAAATGAACAGAATAAATAAAGGATAAAAAGATGATAGGTACACCTAAAAAAACATTTGAAATATTAAAAAAACATGGTTTTACTTTTAAAAAAAGTTTAGGGCAGAACTTTTTGGTGGATGCTAATATATTAAATCGTATAGTAGACGGTGCGGGGATAGATAGTAATGTTGGTGTCATTGAGATAGGTCCCGGTATCGGTTCATTAACGGAAGCATTAGCTAAAAAAGCTAAAAAAGTAATTTCGTTTGAAATTGACGCTCGTTTATTGCCAATTCTATCGGAAACGTTGGCTATGTATTCTAATGTTGAAATTATTAATAACGACATATTAAAAGTAGATGTTGATTCAATTATTACTGAAAAAATGGCAAATTGTAAACAGATCATGGTTGTAGCAAATTTACCATACTATATTACTACGCCGATTTTGACACACTTAATAGAAAATACAACTAAAATTGATGGATATGTTGTGATGATGCAACGTGAAGTTGCTAACAGATTAAGTGCCGAAGTAGGAACAAAAGATTATAATTCTTTAACAATTTTATTGAATTACTATACTGATGTAGAATATTTATTTACAGTGCCTAAGAAAGTTTTTGTGCCGGCACCGAATGTTGAAAGTGCCGTTGTAAAAATTATGACGAAAGAGAAAAATGAGTTTGAAATAGAGGATGATTTTTTTAAATTTGTTAGATCTTGTTTTGTTCAACGTCGTAAAACGTTATTGAATAATTTAATATCAGGTTACGGTAAAGACAAAAAATTAGAATTTCAAATCAGTTGTAGTAATATAAATATAGATAGCACAAGACGTAGCGAAACATTAACACTAAAAGAGTTTTATGAGTTGTATACAGAGTTGAAAAATAAAAAATTAATATAAATTAAGGGAGAATTGGCATGGAAGAATTAAAAGACATTATTACATTATTTAGAAAAAAACGTGGCTGGAATGATTACAACAGTGAGGCAAATTTTGCAAAAAGTATTTCAATAGAGGCGGCGGAATTATTAGAACATTTTCAATGGGATGAAAAAAATTTTGATAAAAAGGAAGTTCAGGACGAACTTGCCGATGTCCTTATATATTCATTAGCGATGTGTTATCATATGAAAGTGGAGCCGAAAGAAATAATCAAGGAAAAACTTATTGATGTGGCAAGACGTTATCCGGAGAAAAATTGCTAAAGTTATTAACTAAGGGTAATATTTAGAATGTAATTTTAATATTTATTAACCTTAAAAATAAAAAAACTGGCTCTGTGTCAAATACGGGGCATGAGAAAAAATAAGGATAAAATGCTAAGCAATGCAGTGTTGCTTGGCATTTTTCAAAACGCCCTTAAAAGAAATATTATTTTTATACTCAGAAACAAATAACCTAGAAACAACTAAAATGCGTAATCTAAAGTTATAAAAGCTATTATAACCATAAGAAACTCTCTTTAAAACCTTTATCTTATTATTAATACCCTCCAAAGAACCATTAGAGATAGAATACCTAACACTATTAAGCATATACTCTTTATGTTTTCTCATAGTATTAATAGCCTTACTAACACCATCAGATAAACCGATAGTAGATTTTTCAATTAATTCTTTAAACTCCAACTCATTTCTATACCTTATCGCATATCTAATATCCTGAACTCTCTCATAGCTAGCCTTAAATATACAATCTAATCCTAATAAATAATCTAAAATATCACGTCTAGTAACTAAACTCCTAAAACTCCTATTAAAGAAAAACCTACCATGAGTAACATTACTTTCATCTTCTAATATTAACTTCCAATTATTTTTTAAAAGAGTATAATTAATACCTTTTTGTTTTTTGTAAATATTCATTAGCTTAACTCTAGTTCTATTAAGTTCTCTATTAACATTTTGAATAAAGTTCTCTATTAACATTTTGAATAATATGAAACCTATCTATAACAATTTCAGCATTAGGAAACTTATTTCTAATCAACTTCATATAAGGAGTATAAATATCAATACAAATAGCCTTAACATTACTTCTAGCCTCTTTAGAAAATCTGGAAAAATAATTATTTAAAATATACTCAGTTCTACCATCAACTATATCAATAATCTCATGAGTTAAAGCATCTAAAAAAATAAAACTCATACCATTTTTACTATCTTTAGTAAACTTTAACTCATCAAAGCATAAATACTCAGGTAAGGTATTATAGTTAAGAATGTCTACATGGGATTTACATTTATAAAGAGTTCTTATAACAGTATTAACCGATACATTATTCATTTTGGCTATTTGTTTAAAAGATAAAGTATCAGCTAAATCACTCATTATAGAAAACTTAACATTTTTAGAAATACTACAGTATTTATCTACAAAAGAAGTAGTAGCTACAAATTTTTTATTACAAGTTTTACACTTGAAACGTTGCTTTCTTAGTTCCAAATAAGCAGGGATACCTGATATTTTTAATAGATTAATTCTAGTAAGTTCATTAAAGCCGTTTTTAACTACAGTATAACCTTTATTAAGACAACCACAGCATTCACACTTCTTGGGTTTATATGTTAAGGTACCTTTGAATACAAAGTACTTTTGATTATTTTTTATAGTTTCGTTATGTGTTTTCTCAATAGTTATATTTTTATCTTTTATTTGTAGTAGGTTTTTAATGAATTCTCCCTCTTTTATTTCTTTTGTTTTTGTGTTAAAATTATTGATGACAGATATCCTTTCATAGTTTATTTTTTTGCACTTTAATTATATTGGATATTTGTCTTTTTGTATATTAAAAAACAATACGAGGTATGGATTTTTCCCATGCCCCGTATTTATTATACAACCAAAAAACTCAGCCGATTAAGTTCGACTGAGTTTTCTTAGTTATCTACTTGTTTTAGTTTGTAGAACTTTTATATCTTTTGATTTGTAAAATAAAGCATATAATACTGTTACAAAGATAGTTAAGACGGCACATAAAATATAGATACCTCTATAAGAAAGTAAGCTGTGTACAGTACCTAGTGCGTACGGTCCGAATCCAAGACCGAGGTCAAGACCGATAAAGTAAGTAGAAAGGGCAATACCTACCTTAGTTGAATCAACCAATTTTAGACAAACGGCTTGACCATTTGACATAAATGTACCATATCCAAGTCCGATTAAAGCACCGGATAATAATAACATAAAACTACCATTTGTAAAACTTAGCATAATTAAACCAAGTGCAAGGAAAACAAAGCTGGGATACATTACGGCATTTTCTCCACGTGCATCAAAAATTCTTCCGGCAAAAGGACGAGTAGCTGTAATAATAAGTGCATAGACAACAAAGAAAAATGCACCTGCTGTACTTAGATGTAAATTATCTGCATAAATTGATAAGAAACCAAGTACACTGGAATACGCAAGTCCGATTAAAAATGCTACTAACGAGATAAATAATACTTTGTACTCAATAAATGTATTTAATGACCAACTATTAAGTAAAGATTTTTGCTCAGCAGACAGTTCAATATTTTGAACCGGAAAAAGAAAACAGAAAGCGGCAACGATTACTGATAATGCAATAGCTAATATAATAATTGCATTAAAACCAAGCATTGGTAACAGCAACATGCCTATAAATGGTCCTACAGCGGCAGCTAAACTGGTGCTAAGTCCATAGTAGTTAATACCTTCGCCGTTACGTGATTTTGGGATATATGCGGTAACAATAGCATTAGCGGCGGTAGAAATAGTACCGTAAGCAAACCCGTTTAAAAATCTAACGGTATCAAGTATGATAATATTATATGAAATAAGATAAGCAGCTGTTGTTATTAAGTAAATCAATGCACCGAAGCGCAAAATTTGTTTTCGACCGGCAATTTCCAATTTTTTACCCATATAAAGACGAGCGATAAGAGTACCTATAATATAAATACCGGCAGCGAAGCCTGCTTCAGCAGCACTGGAGTGAAGTTCGCCGGTAGCAAATTTAGCAGTAATAACCACAAAGCAATAGTAAATTAAAAATACAATAAAATTAATTGAAGTTATTGTGATAAAGCCTTTATTAAATAATTTTTCATTTTGAATAGTGTCACTAGAATGAGTGTCCATTAAAATCTCTCCTTGTAAAAAGTAATCTCTAATTTTTTCTTATATTAACTATAATACTCCTATGAAAATTAATTTTCAATAGGGAATTTTTTCATGAAATGATAAATATTCAATTTTCATCGTACAATAAAGGGAATAAGTTTAATATGTAAAAAACCCCTGAATATAACATTTTTTAATGAGTTTTATAAATAGAGAGATTTTTATTTGCTTAAAACAAAATAATGAAAACGAATTATTTCTAAAGTTTTCAAAAACTCTGTTAAAAGATGAAAACGAAATATTAAACGAAAATATATAACTTAAAATGCTCTTAATATATTTTTAATAATTTTTTAAAATAAGGATAGCTGATTATAATATTGTTTGATTCGGCATTCGGTAAAAGTTACAACGAAATAAAGAGTGTTGAAAGAAACGTTTTGGAAAAGCAGTTAAGTTAATTGCCCAAATAATTAATAAAATATTTAAAAGATGAGATTTTAATAAGAAAAAGTGTGATAAGAATATTAATGCTTATGGTGATTGTATTATTGTTATCGGCTGTATTAATTATACTTTATTAAAATTTGAAAGTAGTTTAAATATTAGTGATTTATAGAAGTAATTGTCAGATATTTTTAAAAAGTTTTAAAAAAGATATTGACAATTTTTAAAGTGTTTGTTAAAATAATGGCAAAGATAGAAAGAAGGAGAAAGAAATAAATGAGACTGTATCAAGTTGACGTATTACAACTGAATATTCGTTGGCAAAGCCACTAGATATGGAGTCGATCTTGTTTCTTAATCAAAAAGCATAGATACGACTCTCAACTGAGAAGTGAGTATCTATGTGGATTATTTGTGATACATGAACAAAGACCACATAGGAATATATCCGGGTGGTCTTTTATTATACTTTTGTTCATAGTAAGACTGTCGGGATAATGCCGGTGGTCTTTTTTTCGCATAGATACGCTTCGAAAATATATTAAAAATATTATTAACAAATTTAAAGGAGATATCAAAATGAAAATTAATAAAATTTTTGTAGCGTTCGCAGTATTATTAGCATGCGTATTAGGTTATGGGGTTTATACGCATAATAAGGGTGATGAAACTTCTAAGCAACAGGAAAACAAAGAGGTTAAGGTTGGTGTACTTCAGCTGCTAAGTCATCCGGCTTTAGATCAGATTTATAAAGGCTTGGAGGATGGACTTGCAAAAGAAGGATATATTGTCGGGAAAAATTTGAAAATTGATCTACAAAATGCTCAAGGGGATCAAAGTAATTTGGCGAGTATGGGGCAAAAATTAGTAAGTGATAACAATGATATTTTAGTCGGTATTACTACACCTGCAACCCTGTCATTATCAAATTCAACAAAAGAAAAAACTATTATTATGGCAGGTATTACATATCCGGTAGAGGCGGGATTGATTCAGGCAGAAGATAAACCGGGCAATAATATTACCGGAGTTAGTGACAGAACACCGATTAAACAGCAACTTGAAGTCATGAAAAAAGTTCTACCTAATATGAAAAGAGTCGGTATTCTTTATACAGCGAGTGAAGATAATGCGGTAAAACAAGCTCAGGAGGCGGAAAAATTGGCTAAAGAATTGGGGCTTGAAACAAAAACGGCAACGGTAGCAAATACAAATGATATACAACAAGTAACGGAAAATTTGGCATCACAAACAGATGCAATCTTTGTTCCGATTGATAATACAATAGCAAGTGCAATGGCAACAGTGGTGAAAGTAACGGATGCTAAAAAAAATTCCGGTCTTTCCGTCAGCTGATACTATGGTAGCGGACGGTGGAGTATTGGGACTTGGAGTTGATCAATATAAAATTGGGCTTGAAACTGCTAAAGTAGTTGCCAAAGTCTTGAAAGGTGAAGATACAAAAACAATGCCAATAGTGTTGGCAAATAAAGGAGTTATTTACTTAAATGAAGCAAAAGCTAAACAGTTAGGTATTGAAATTCCAAAAGATATTAAAGATAAAGCAAAAATAGTTGATAAAAAATAATGTATTACAACTAATGTGTATGTTGTTTGTGTAATATTGATAGTAGAGGTAAATTATATATGGATTTAATTATATCGGCAATAGCACAAGGTATGCTATGGGGGTTATTGTCATTAGGTTTATTTATCAGTTTTAGGGTATTAAATATTGCGGATATGACGACAGAAGGTGCATATCCGTTAGGTGCGGGTGTGTGTGTTATTTGTATTCATAACGGAATAAATCCTATTGTCGCAACATTAATAGCGATGTTTGCGGGAATGGTTGCTGGGATTATTACCGGTTTTCTTATTACGATATGCAAAATTCCCAGTTTGTTGGCAGGAATTTTAACTATGACAGCACTTCTTTCTGTAAATCTTCGTATTATGGGAAGACCTAATTTAAGTTTGTTAAATAAAGATACAATTTTCAGTAAATTATCACAGTTGGGTTTACCGACACATTATGATACTGTGTTAGTCGGTTGTTTGTTGTCAATATTAATTATCTTAGCGATGTCATTATTTTTTTCAACAGAATTAGGGCAAGCACTCATTGCTATCGGTGATAACAAAAAAATGGCAACTGCGTTGGGTATTTCAACAAAAAATATGACAATTTTAGGTTTAATGCTCGCTAATGGGATTATATCGTTAGCCGGTGCGATCTTAGCACAAAATAACGGGTATTCAGATGTTAATAGTGGCATTGGAGTGATTGTTGTAGCTTTGGCAGCTATTATTATTGGCGAAGTTATTTTTAAAGATGTAAGTTTTACACAACGTTTAGCCTGTATTATTTTTGGTGCTATTATCTACCGTTTGTTATTGGTTGGTGTTCTTAACCTAAATATTATTGCGGCAAATGATTTTAAATTAATCTCAGCGTTGGTGATTACATTATTCTTAACGTTATCGCAATTAAAGGTAAATAAAAGAGGCGGAAAGTAAAATGTCAAACATCGAAATAAAAAATATTAATAAAACATTTTTCCCTAATACCAATAGAGCACAACACGCTTTAATTGATGTTAATTTAACAATAAATAATGGAGACTTTATTACTATTTTGGGAGAAACGGAGCCGGAAAATCAACGTTTCTTAATGCTATTGCAGGTTCGTTTTTATTGGATAGCGGTGAAATTTTAGTGGACGGGAAAGATATTAGTAAAATTGTTGAATATAAACGTGCGGAGTTCATAAGTAGAGTTTTCCAAAATCCTTTAGATGGGACAGCGCCACGTATGACAGTTGCTCAAAACATGGCATTGGCACTTCGACGTGGTAAAATAAGGGGATTGAAAAAATCAATAACAAAAGAAGATAGGGTATTATTTAAACAGTTATTAAAAACTTTGGAGTTAGGACTGGAGGATAGGCTTGATAGTGAAATGGGACTTTTATCCGGAGGGCAAAGGCAGGCTATTGCACTGCTGATGGCTACGGTAAAGACGCCAAAATTATTACTTCTTGATGAGCATACTGCAGCACTTGATCCTAAAACTCAGAAAAAAATAATGGAATTAACACGAAAAAAAGTCGAAGAAAAAAAATTAACGGCATTGATGATAACGCACAATATTCAAGATGCGGTAAAATATGGAAATCGTATTATTATTTTACATCGTGGACGTTTAATTAAGGATATATGTAATGAAAAAAAAGAAAAGTTAGATTCGAAAGCAATTTTTGAGTTGTTATATAATTTAGAAGATACGGAATAATAAGAGAACCAGCTTAAAAATATTTTTAGGCTGGTTTTTATATTTGATTAGTAAAAATAATTGCAATGATAATAACTATCATCAGTTATTGTAAGTATATTATTTTTATTTTTATTTCCATAATATTAAAAATATATGGGTTGCAATATATAAAATACGAAGATTAGTTTTTAAATTTAATATTAACAACCAAAGAAGCTAAAGTAATTAAATAATAGAGTTTACTAATTATTAAATTATACTTTTTGTTTCAATTAATAAAAAAATATTTAAAACAGTAGAAAGAGAAAAGTTATTATAATTTATTAACAAAAAAATTATATTCAAGCATATAAAATGCTATAAATAGGAGTTTTCAAATGATAATATATATCATTTTCAAAATTAAAATAAATAAAAATATAATTTATAAAAATGAAAATAAAAAAATAGATAAACTGCACAATAAATTAAATAATAAAAAATAGCTGTATAACAAAAATGATAAAAAAATAACATTTCGCTATTTTTTTAAGAATATAAAATGTTGCGTTACTAAAAGAGGCTCTGTGTCAAATACGGGGCATGAGAAAAAATAAGGATAAAATGCTAAGCAATGCAGTGTTGCTTGGCATTTTTCAAAACGCCCTTAAAAGAAATATTATTTTTATACTCAGAAACAAATAACCTAGAAACAACTAAAATGCGTAATCTAAAGTTATAAAAGCTATTATAACCATAAGAAACTCTCTTTAAAACCTTTATCTTATTATTAATACCCTCCAAAGAACCATTAGAAATAGAATACCTAACACTATTAAGCATATACCCTTTATGTTTTCTCATAGTATTAATAGCCTTACTAACACCATCAGATAAATCGATAGTAGATTTTTCAATTAATTCTTTAAACTCCAACTCATTTCTATACCTTATTGCATATCTAATATCCTGAACTCTCTCATAGCTAGCCTTAAATATACAATCTAATCCTAATAAATAATCTAAAATATCACGTCTAGTAACTAAACTCCTAAAACTCCTATTAAAGAAAAACCTACCATGAGTAACATTACTTTCATCTTCTAATATTAACTTCCAATTATTTTTTAAAAGAGTATAATTAATACCTTTTTGTTTTTTGTAAATATTCATTAGCTTAACTCTAGTTCTATTAAGTTCTCTATTAACATTTTGAATAATATGAAACCTATCTATAACAATTTCAGCATTAGGAAACTTATTTCTAATCAACTTCATATAAGGAGTATAAATATCAATACAAATAGCCTTAACATTACTTCTAGCCTCTTTAGAAAATCTGGAAAAATAATTATTTAAAATATACTCAGTTCTACCATCAACTATATCAATAATCTCATGAGTTAAAGCATCTAAAAAAATAAAACTCATACCATTTTTACTATCTTTAGTAAACTTTAACTCATCAAAGCATAAATACTCAGGTAAGGTATTATAGTTAAGAATGTCTACATGGGATTTACATTTATAAAGAGTTCTTATAACAGTATTAACCGATACATTATTCATTTTGGCTATTTGTTTAAAAGATAAAGTATCAGCTAAATCACTCATTATAGAAAACTTAACATTTTTAGAAATACTACAGTATTTATCTACAAAAGAAGTAGTAGCTACAAATTTTTTATTACAAGTTTTACACTTGAAACGTTGCTTTCTTAGTTCCAAATAAGCAGGGATACCTGATATTTTTAATAGATTAATTCTAGTAAGTTCATTAAAGCCGTTTTTAACTACAGTATAACCTTTATTAAGACAACCACAGCATTCACACTTCTTGGGTTTATATGTTAAGGTACCTTTGAATACAAAGTACTTTTGATTATTTTTTATAGTTTCGTTATGTGTTTTCTCAATAGTTATATTTTTATCTTTTATTTGTAGTAGGTTTTTAATGAATTCTCCCTCTTTTATTTCTTTTGTTTTTGTGTTAAAATTATTCATGACAGATATCCTTTCATAGTTTATTTTTTTTTGCACTTTAATTATATTGGATATTTGTCTTTTTGTATATTAAAAAACAATACGGGGTATGGATTTTTTTTCATGCCCCGTATTTATTATACAACCCTAAAAGAACAGCTGTATAATAACAGTGAGAATTATAGAAGGGAGATTTAGAAAATGGAATATATTTTTCCGCTTAAGCAACATGTAGGCGCCCCGTCTGAAGTAATAGTAGAGAAAAACTCTACTGTAGCAAGAGGTGAAATGATAGCAAAAAAACCGGATGCCGCATTGGGTAGTAATATATTTTCAAGTGTCAGTGGAATAGTAACTGATGTAACAGAAGAAAAAATAGTCATTGAAGAAAAAGATACAGATTTCTCTACATACAAACCGTTAACCTCTACTACACCTGAAGATTTAATAGCAGAATCGGGTCTGGTAGGATTAGGCGGCGCAGGGTTTCCGACTGCCGTGAAACTTGGAATACGTTTTGAAAATGGAACCGGAACAGTAATTGTTAATGCAGCAGAATGTGAACCGATATTATCACATAATATCGCACGTATAGAAGATAAGCCGGAAAATCTTCTTAAAGGATTGCGTATCGTAATGAATATAGTTAATGCTAAAAAAGGAATTATAGCGTTAAAAGGTATTCATTCGGAAGCTGTGCAAATATTAAAATCAGCTGTTCAAGATGATGATATTACCATTTTTGAATTGGAAAATATTTATCCGATGGGAGAAGAGCGTGCTATTATTAGAGAAAGTTTAGGAGTGTTGTTAAAACCGGATAAATTACCGTCAGAAGCAGATGCTGTAGTAATTAATGTAGAAACGGTGTTGAAAGTAAGAGAGATAGTAGAAGAGAAAAAACCGTTGATTGATAAAGATTTAACAGTAGCAGGTAAACTGACGGATGCCGGTAGTATCCATGTGTTATTCGATGTTCCTTTAGGGTCATCGGTCGGCTCACTATTTGATAAATGTGGAGGTTTAGATAAAGAGTATGGTGAGTTGATTATGGGAGGACCTTTTACAGGGAAAAGAACATATGTTGAAGCGCCGATTGTAAAAACTACAGGTGGTTTAATTGCCGCAGAAAAATTCTTACCAAGTCCTGAAAAAATAGGAGTATTGGTTTGTGCGTGCGGTGCAAATGAAGAAAGACTTCGTGAACAAGCAGCTAGTATGAATAGTGAAGTAGTAGGTGTGGAGTTCTGTAAAAATGCTATGTTGATGAAAAATGGAACCAGAAAATGTTTAAATCCGGGAATTTGTCCGGGACAAGTACAAAAGGTAATGTCACTAAAAAAAGCAGGTGCGCAGGCTGTTTTAATCAGCAACTGTACAGACTGTACGAATACTGTAATGTCTTGTGCTCCACAATTAAAATTGCCGGTTTACCATTGTACTGACGGTGCATTAAGATCCGTTAACTATAAACTGATAAGAAAATTTAAAAACTAATACGAGAGGAGAAGATATGAATATGGAATTTCGCTGACATATTTAAAATTATAAAGTAATATACATAAAAATAATACATATTGGGAGGTAAAACAATGTCTATTACAGTAGAAACATTAGAAAAACACTTAAAAGATCCAGCGATTTTTTGTTGTAGAAGAGAGAAAGGTCAAGTGATCGGAGCTGCCGATTTAGAAGATCCGGGTCTATTCGAAGACATGATTGATGCGGGATTGCTAACATTAAGTCCTGACGGGCTTACTATAGAAGAAGTGTTAGGAAGTACATTATTGGAAGATGTAGAAGCTTTAACACCGATAAAAAAAGAGTACTTGGATAAAGTAAACGAAGTACAAAAAGATATTACAGAAGAAAAACAAGGAAACGTGGTTGAAGAAGTAAAAGATGCTAAATCATCGGTTTATACACAAACAACTCACGGAGGGAATGGAATGATTCATATAGAAATTGGTAAAGCCGAAAAATTTGAAGGATTGAAATTAGATGTTCCTGTAGTAGTGGGTGCCGGAAATGCTCCGGAAGTGGCAGAAGCACCTGAAAAAGAAGAAAAATCAGGTGAGAAAAAAGTAATCCGCACATTAACTAAAAAACATATCAAAATAACAGATGTAAAATTAGGAGACAAAACTTCTATCAAAGATGGTGTTATTACAATTGATAAAAAATTAGCAAAAGCTGCACTTGGTGAAGATGAATTATGTAAAAAATTAGAGTTAGATGTTATCTATCCTGATAAACGTCACATCTACACTGAAACAATTATGGACGTGTGTCCTATTGCAACAAAAGTAGAAGGAAAACTTGGTGAAGGTGTAACTAAAGTATTAGATGGTGTAGTATTCATGCTAACCGGTGTTGATGAAGACGGAGTTCAAGTGCATGAATTCGGTTCTTCAGAAGGATTCTTAGATGAAAAAATGTTCTATGGACATCCGGGCTGTGCAGATGAAAACGACATTATTATTCGTTGTCATGCAACAATCGAACGATTATCAGGTATGACAAGACCGGGACCTTTTGCAGCACATAAATGTCAAGACTTTATTGTACAAGCAATTCGTGAAGAATTAAAACATTATGACGGTGAAGTAGTAAGAGAAGAAATATGTGAAGATGTAAGAAGAAGCGGTAACCCACGTGTTGTATTGGTTAAAGAAATTATGGGACAAGGTGCTATGCACGATAATGTTATTTGTCCGACAGAACCATGTGGTATCATTGGAGGTCAAAAAAATGTTGACTGCGGTAACGTGCCGATTATTTTAACACCGAACCAAGTACGTGACGGTTCTATTCACGCTTTAACTTGTATCGGACCTGCAACAAAAGAAATGACTCGTCACTACATTCGTGAACCGCTTGTAGAAGGTTTAGCAGAAGATGCAGAACTTGATTTAATCGGGGTTATCTGTGTTGGTTCACCACAAGTAAATGATGAAAAATTATGGGTATCTGAACGTTTAGGATCTTTATTTGAATCATTAGACTTAGACGGTGTAGTTATCACAACAGAAGGATTTGGTAACAACCATATAGACTTTATCGAACATATCGGTCAAGCAGGGGTAAGAGATATTCCGGTAGTAGGGGTTTCATTCTGTGCTTATCAAGGTCAGTTAGTAGTGGGTAACAAATATGCTACTGCTATGGTAGAAGAAAATATCGATAAAGGCGGATTTGAAAATGATATAGCCGGATGTTCTTGTGTAACACCGTCAGTAGCAGCACGTGCAATTCAAATGTTGAAAAACAAAATGGCAGGCGTAGAAGTAAAACCGGCAGAGAAAAAATGGAATAATGACGTTATTAATGCTAATAACAAACTTTTAGGTCTTCCGGAAACAGTATTAGTAGACAGTAAAACATATCACTAATTTAGGAGTAATAATGGATTATATTATAAATCCGGTAATGATGGGCGGCATAATTAAGGAAGTAAAAGATGATAAAGTAAAAATTCATCTTCACGGTCGTTTAGGCGTGATTACTGTACCGACAAAACTAATTAAGACAGATAATATTTTAGAGATGGGACATGTATTAGAATTTTACTTTAGTTATATTCAAGTAATGGAAGACCCTTATGAATATGATAGTTCAGATATACTTTATGAGGAAATGCAACCATGTTTACTGGGAGGAAAAATTACTCAAGTAAATGATACTGCCATAGAAGTAGCAATAATGGACGGATTGGGTACTATAGCTGTACCAAGACGTTGGGCGTTTACAACTGTGGTGTTAGAAGAAAATCAAGATGTAGAATTTTATCTTAGTCACATGAGAGTGATAGGAAAAAAGGAAATTACATTAGCTAGAGCTTAAGGAGAAAATACAATGAAATTAACAACAAAACCAGGGATGCAATCAGAAATTTTCGTGCCTATTACACCTAAAGCAATATTTACAGAACTAAAAAAACCGTTAAGCGAATGTAAAGTTGCATTTATTACAGCAGGTGGAATACATATCAAATCACAAGAACCGTTTAATACATCAGGGGACTTTACATATCGTACAATTCCGTTTGATACACCATCTAGTGAATTAATGGTAACACATGGTGGTTTTGATAACTCTGATATTAATAAAGATCCAAACGCAATGTTACCGATTGATAGATTACATGAATTGGTAGCAGAAGGATTTATCGGATCATTATCAAAAGAAACATATACATTTATGGGTGGAGGCGGTAACGTCGAAAAATTCACCAATGAAACAGGACCGGAAATTGCTAGAAAATTAAAAGAACAAGGTGTAGATATTGTATTATGTACAGGTGGATGTGGTACATGTCACCGTTCAGCAACTATCGTAACACGTTGCTGTGAAGAACAAGGAATGAGTTGCTGTGTAATTGCTGCACTACCACCAATTGCTCGTCAACAAGGGGCACCACGTATTACTGCACCTCACGTACCAATCGGTTCAAATGCAGGGGAACCTAATAATATCCCTATGCAAACAGCAATTGTTAAAGAATCATTAGAATGGGTAAGAGATTGTCCAAGTTTTAATGAAACAAAAATATTACCTTATGAATACCGTCATAACGTGTAATATTGAATGTATATAGAAATGAAGAAGGGGGGTATCCTCCTTCTTTGTTTGGAAAGGAGTTGTAGCTATGGGGTTAGGACCGAGTATAAAAATGACAACGCTTCATCACTATCGATGCCCACTTGTAGAGGTGGCGACAAAAGATAATGATATTGAAATAGTTGGAATTATAGTAAGCGGTGTTTCTGAAAGTTATGATGACAAGGTTTATTCAGCTAAGAGAGTAGGTGATATAGCTAAGGCCTTGCAGGTAGACGGTGCTTTAGTAGCTATCGACGGTTGGGGAAATCACCATATTGATTTTGTTAATATAATTGAAAGTCTCGGGAAAAACGATATTTCAAGTATAGGTCTTAGTTTTATCGGTTTGCAGGGACGATTGGTATGTACAAATCAATATATAGATTGTATCATAGACATAAATAAGGGAACAACAGGCTATGAATCATGTATGGTAGGCGAGAATAACTTGACGGATTATGACGCTAAAAAAGCAGTGGCAATTTTGAAAAATAAGTTAAGTAAACAACAACGATTGAATAATATAAACAGCAATAAAGAGTTAAGAGTAGGGAAGTTAACCAAAAAAGTGTTTACTATTAACGAAGTAACGTTCGGTGAAAAAACGGAGCTGATTGATAATAAGCTAATTATCAGAAAAAATATAGCTAGGACATTTATCTCATTTGATAAGAGAATTAAACAAATAAAAGTAAACATTATAAAACCGCATGAACATAATATTTTTGTCAATTCTAACTTAGATTGCATGCCAATAGCGTGTAAATATTCCGGAGAATTAGGAGAAGGTGTAACGCATGAATTAGCTGGTGTTACAGTTATGGTAACCGGAGTAAAAATAGGAACGGGTTATCAACCGGCGAATATCGGATCATCAGAAGGTGTATTAAAGGATAGAGTATATTTCGATAGAGCAGGGACACCCGGTACATCTGATTATATAATTCATATTGATTTCTCGTTTTTTGACGGAGAAGGTCGAACAGCGGATGGAGTTATCGGTGCACATCGACTGGCGGATTTAATTGTTCAAGAAATTCGTGGTGTATTGGTAAAAGTAGATAATATTCCATATAAAAAGTATGAGTATTATGATGTAAGAAAACCTGATAAAGCTAAAGTGGTTATTGTGAAAATAGTATCCGGTTTGGGAAATATGTATGATACGGTATTATTTCCTTTAGAACCGGGTGGAATACTTGGGGGACGTAATATAAGAGATAGTAGAAATCTGCCTTATGTAATAAGTGTAAATCAATGTCGTGATGGTGTTATTCATTCCTTGTTGTAAAATTATAAAATAATTAAATATTTTTTGAAGAAATAAGTTAGAAAGCAATGATGTAAATTAGAATAAAATATATAGTAGTTTTTGATAAAGGTTTAATAAAAACACTTAATATTTAATTTTAAATAAGTGTTCTACTTGCTTATTTTTAAAAATTATAGTTAGATATGAAGTTTAGATTATTTGATTAAGAAAAATTTATAAGAAAGAGGATTATTGTTTAATTTGATTTAATTACCAAGTTAAATAATAATCCTTTTTTACGTTTAACCTAAATACTGTCCGATTAATATACCTATGTATGTTCCGATAATATAACCAAGGGTGCCGACCAACATTGCCGGAGCAACGAGTGAATTCCAACCTTTTGAAATAGCCATAGCGGCAGCTGTTGTAGGGCCACCTATATTGGCATTTGAGGCGATAATAGCCTCTTCAATAGAAAAACGAAATAATTTAGCCGCTCCAAAGGTTACAAGCATATTAACAATTATCATTATTGCACAAAATAGAAGTAATAATGGTGATTTTTCAACAATTGCTTGAATTGAAGCAGGAATTCCAATGACAACAAAGAAAATATAAATGAGAAAAGTTCCTATTTCATTAGCACCTTTAAATGATGTGAAGTATTTAGGAAAAAGTGATGCTAATAGTACGGTCAGCGTTGTTACTAATAGATATTTGTTAGAAATAAATGCTATCAGAGGCGATTTGCCTAGGGAAGCGAGGTAAGTAGATAAGCTAAAGCTAATAGCTACTATAATAACCGCAGTGGCAAAAGTAAATGCAATATCTCTAACTGCTACAGTCGTTTTGCTGCTATCGCTACTGTGTTGCTGTATATTCGTTTTATTATCGAATGTTGTGATAAAAAATTTTCTAAATATTGGAAGAGTAGGTATAACTATAAGTATGAAAAAGTACAACACCATTAGCAAATTATCACTAACCGTTGCAGCGGAAATCAAATCAGCGGGTACTTCAAAAGCACTCGCAACAGCAACAAAGTTAACTCCTCCACCAATATACGAACCGGTCATCACCCCGGCAATATGATTAAGTGCCGGTACGAGATTATGTAAAGCAAGATAACCGGAAACTGCACCTAATATTGTTCCAAGTGAGCTGATAAGAAAAATAATAACCATTCGTCCGCTTTCACGCCAAATTTTTCTTAAATCACATTGGAAGAGTAACATCGCCACTGCAAGCGGAACAACGTATGTCCAGATTGTATCATATACTGGAGATTCAAGCGGAATAACATGTAGGTTACTTAACGTTGCGGCAATAATAAGACCGATAATCGCCCCGCTAATTTTAGAGGCCCAACGATATTTTTCTTCTAAATAGATACTTAACGTTGCGATAGCTATAATAATTGCCCATAATGCCCATGTGTTTTCTGAATTTATCATGATATGTACACCCTTTCATTAAATAATTAATATTATTATACAATAAAATATTAAATAAAACTATTATAAAAAACTGCTTAAATAATGAGTTTCTTGTAGATATTCATATTATTGTTAAAAATTATTTAAAAGTTTGTAGGAATTATCTGAAAAAATATTTTATAGTTATATGGATTTTAATGTAATTGTTAAGGTTAGTATATGTAATCAATTATAAAAGTTCCCCATATATCCGATAAAAAGTTTTATAGATAATTATGGGGATATAGTTATTAACGGCGTCTATTATAATAAATATAGTAGACGGCAAATAATACTACAATACAGTACAATGTAAAGTTTGGATTATTAAGATAAAATAACATTGCACGATTGGATGAACGCATTAAAACACCTTGAATAATAGACGGTGCAAATAAAATTGCCAGTATATAGACGCTTTTTACACGTTGAGCTACCAGAAGAAGTACAACTAATAAACCAACTAATAAAAAAATTGCTAGATATTTATTGATTATAATATTAAACATTGCAGGGAACGTGAAAGGATTATAATAGACAATAAGTGCCAGTGTCATAATTATAATTGTAATAATGGTATTTTTAGTACGTTCATCTAGTTTTGATTTATTAGTGTATAAAAATATATAACTCAGATAAAAGCCGCCATAAACCAATAAAGCGACGGCAAATGCTTCGGCAATATTGAGAATAGCAAACGGGTTGACTAAGATAGGTCCAAGATAAAACAGCATATAAATGCCTGTAGATATTAGTAAATTTCGTTTTAATGTAGTCATAAAAATCTCCTGAAAATTAATTATTTTAACAAACCGGAAAGTCCATAAGCAAGAAAAGAAAAAATAATAATTATAATTATTAAAACAACGGCACTGGTGTTAAAAGTATATAATAGAGGAACTGCCAAGACTGAAGTAATAATTGGAATTAAAATATTTCTTTCTAAAAAGAACGAAATCATAAGATTAATCGCAAATGATGCAAAGGTAAAAAATAATATCAGTATAAGTCCCATTTTTGATAAGTTATTTTCTTTGGAAAAATGTAAAAATAAAAATGGAACAACATAGTAAAAAATACTCGTAATTAAAAAAGTAAGTAAAACATTTTTAGTTTTCATGACATCTCCTAGGTTTAAATATAAATATATACCTCTCTAATTTTAATAGTTTAATGTAAATAAGTCTAGTAATTTATGTTGAATAGTAGGAAAATATTTTTTGATAACGGTTGAAAATATTTCAGATTTAACTTGTTAAAAAAGTTTAATTAGAGTAAAATAAATATAACAATACTAAAAAGGAGAATTGAAATTATGTCAAAAGTTCATGTATTTGATCATCCATTAATCCAACATAAACTATCTTTTATCAGGGATAAGAGAACGGGTTCAAAAGACTTTAGACAACTTACTAACGAAGTAGGGTCTTTAATGGCTTATGAGATAACTCGTGATCTGCCGTTGGAAGAAGTAGAAGTTGAAACACCGATTCAAGTTACTACTTGTAAACGACTTTCCGGTAAAAAGATAGTTTTTGTTCCTATTTTGAGAGCAGGTTTAGGGATGGTAGACGGTTTAATGAATTTAATACCATCGGCAAGAGTAGGGCATGTCGGGTTATATCGTGACCCTGAAACTCTTCAACCACATGAGTATTTTGTAAAAATACCAAGCAAACCGGAAGAACGTTTATTTATTGTCGTTGATCCGATGTTAGCAACCGGTGGATCGGCCATAGCAGCCATAAATTCATTAAAACAACGTGGAGTAAGTGATATTAAATTTATGTGTTTAATAGCAGCTCCGGAAGGAGTAGAGGCATTACGTTTAGCGCATCCTGATGTGGATATTTTTATAGCAGGTTTAGATGAAAAATTAAATGATCATGGTTACATCGTACCCGGATTAGGCGATGCGGGGGATAGAATTTTCGGAACTAAATAATGAAAAAGTGATTTTTTCATAAAATTTTGTAAAATTTTAGAAATGGCTGGTAAATATTTTAAAATGGTATTATAATATTCAATAGGTATTTCTTGAATTTATCATACAACAGATTTAGAAATATAAGATACATAAGAAAAGAGGTGAGAGAAATATATGGAAGAGCATACATATCTTATTACCAAAATGTTTGGCTATGACATAACGGTCAATATTCCTAGTGTAATCACAACTTTAATTACACTGTTGCTTACTTTTATTTTTGTGATGTTTATTACTAGTAGAATAAAATTAAGACCTGATAGCAAACGACAAAATGCAGCTGAGTTACTTGCAGTTTTTGTTAGCGATAACGTTATCAAAGGTAATGTAAGCTGGAAGAAGTATGGTAAAGGATTGTGGGCAACGGCACTAACACTTATTTCCCTTATTGCTGTAGCTAATACTATTGGTGTTCTGATAGAAGTAAGTTATGATGAAGTAGTTTATGTAAATTCAGTAACAGCGGATCCGACATTTACTTTCTCTCTTGCGTTGTTAGTTATAATCTTTACTCACTATGCAGGAATTAAGTACAAAGGAACAAAACATTACTTTAGCACATATACATCTGCGGGTATAGGTATTACACCGTTTAAGGTATTAGAGGAGTTTACAAATCTTCTAACCTTATCAATGCGTTTATTCGGTAATATTTATGCCGGAGAAGTTTTATTAGCACTTTTAGCATCACTTGCAACAGTTGGTGTTTTCGGTGCAATAGCCGGTATAGCCGGGTTGGTAGTGTGGAAAGGATTCTCACTATTTATTGGTGTTATCCAAGCGTATATCTTTACGATATTAACATTTACATATTTATCACATAAAATTAGTGATGAGCATTAATTTGCATTTTATATAACAAACACAAAAAATGTGTAAAATTAATAATTAATAAAAATTTATTTATTATCCAAGGAGGAAAATATAATTATGGTAGGATTAATTGGAGCAGGATTGGCAGCAGGATTGGCAGCGATTGGTGCCGGTATTGGTAACGGATATTTATTCGGTAAATTTATGGAAGGTGTTTCTCGTCAACCTGAAATCGAACCTAAACTTAAATCTAATGCGTTTGTAATGTTTGCACTTGTTGAAGCGGTGCCTATCTTAGCTATCGTAGTAGCGTTTATTCTTTCATTCAAATAATAAGTATATCCGATTAAAAGAACAACAAGAAGAACAGGAGCAGTCAGCAAATGAAAAATTTAGTATTTTTAGCTACTGAACACTCTTCTCATCAAGGTTTTAACTTGGGGAATATGGCTATTAATATGGTAGCTGTATTAATCTTATTGGTATTACTGAAAAAATTTGCTTGGGATAAATTAATTGATATGTTGGATGAACGTCAGCAGTTGGTAAACAATCAACTGGATGATGCAGCCAAAAATCAAAAAGAAGCATTGGTTTTACTTGAAGAAAATCAAGAAAAATTAAAAAATGCCCAAAAAGAAATAAAGGCAATGATGGAAGACGCACGTGAACAATCTAAGATTGAAAAACAGGCAATTCTTGATGAAGCTCGAAAACAAGCGGAACAATTAAAAGTAAATGCTCAACAAGATATTGAAGATGAGAAGAAAAGGGCACTTGAAGAAATTAACAAACAAGTTGCTGAACTATCTGTATTAGTAGCTTCTAAAATTTTGGAAAAAGAACTTAGTGAGTCACATGGTGATTTCGTAGAAAAAGTTATAAAAGAGGTAGGGGTGAAATAATGAGTAAATCAGTGCTTGCTAATAAAATCGGAGATTCATTATTCGATGTTGCACGTGACAGTAGCTCATTAGAAGAAGTTCTTAATGATTTGAAAGAAGTTGCTTTAGCAATTACTTCAAATGACGATTTTATTACTTTGATGAACAACCCTAATATAGAAAAAAAACAGAAAATAGAATTAATAGATGCTGCATTTACCAATGTAAATCGAAATGTTGTTAATGTAGTCAAAATATTAGCAGGAAACTTGCAAATCAGCTTAATAAATTTTGTTCTGGAAGAATTTGAAGAACGTTTTAATAGATATTCGAAAAATATTCTTGTTAAAGTCGAGTCTGCTAGTCAACTTACACAAGAACAAATTTCAGAATTAAAAGAAAAACTTAAAGCTAAGTTGCAACTAGATAATGTAGAAGTTAGTAATGTAATTGATAAGAGTTTAATCGGTGGTTTGAAAATAACTTATAATAATAAAGTTATTGATGCCAGTATAAAAGCAAGATTAAATAGCATAAAAAAACAAATTTCTAATATCTAGTAGAAATTGAAACAAGGAGGGACATAAATGGCTATTAAAGCTGAAGAGATTAGTGCATTACTAAAATCGCAAATAGAAAATTATCAGTTTGAAGTTAAGTCAACGGATGTCGGAACAGTAATTGAAGTAGGGGACGGTATAGCACGTGTATATGGTCTTAACGAAATAATGAGTGGAGAGCTTGTTGAATTTACAAAAACCGGAGTTATGGGGCTTGCTCAAAACCTTGAAGATACTAATGTCGGGATTGTAATTTTAGGACCAACTACCGATATTAAAGAAGGTGATGAAGTAAGACGTACCGGACGTGTTATGGACGTTCCTGTTGGAGAAGAATTAATTGGACGTGTAGTAGATCCGTTGGGTCAACCGGTAGACGGGCGTGGTCCGGTAAATACAAATAAAAGAAGACCGATAGAATCGCCGGCTGTCGGAGTTATGGGGCGTAAATCTGTATCTGTTCCATTCCAGACAGGTATTAAAGCGATAGACTCATTGGTACCGATTGGGCGAGGACAACGTGAACTTATTATCGGTGATAGACAAACAGGTAAAACAGCTGTTGCAATAGATTCAATTTTGGCTCAAAAAGGTCAGGATGTTATTTGTATCTACGTTGCTATCGGTCAAAAAGAATCAACAGTTCGTAGTGTTGTTGAAACGTTAAAAGAACATGGGGCATTAGAATATACCATTGTTGTAACAGCAGCGGCTTCGCAACCGGCACCGTTACTATATATAGCACCGTATGCAGGGGTAGCTATGGCTGAAGAATTTATGTTTAATGGAAAAGATGTAGTAATAGTATATGATGATTTATCTAAACAAGCAGCAGCTTATCGTGAGTTATCATTACTACTTAAACGTCCACCGGGGCGTGAGGCATATCCGGGGGATGTATTCTATCTGCACAGCCGTTTATTAGAACGTGCGGCACGTGTTAACGAAGATTTTGGTGGTGGAAGTATTACAGCATTACCGTTTGTTGAAACCCAAGCCGGGGATATTTCTGCGTATATTCCAACTAATGTTATTTCTATTACAGACGGGCAAATTTTCTTACAATCAGACCTATTTTTCTCTGGTATCAGACCGGCAATTAATGCAGGATTGTCCGTATCTCGTGTAGGGGGATCTGCACAAATTAAAGCCATGAAAAAAGTATCAGGGACATTACGTCTTGACTTGGCATCATACAGAGAACTGGAAAGTTTTGCACAATTCGGTTCTGATTTAGATCCGGCAACTCGTGAAAAACTTGAACGAGGTAAACGTACGGTAGAGGTATTAAAACAAGATTTACATAAACCTATTCCTGTAGAAAAACAAGTAATGATTTTATATGCTCTAACACATGGTTATTTAGATGATGTTGAAGTGAAAGATATACATAGATTTGAACAAGAATTATATGCTTATCTTGATGCACATCCGACAGAAGCTATAAGATATATACAAGAAACAAAAGATTTACCTGAAGAAAAAGTTATGAATGAAGTTATTGAAACATTCAAAAAAACTTTTGCTTAGTGTAAATTATTCAGTAGAAAAAGGTGGTGAACTAATTGGCGTCACTAAGAGATATAAAAAATAAAATCAACTCGACGAAAAAAACTAGTCATATCACTAAAGCGATGGAGATGGTATCAACATCTAAATTACTAAAAGCACAGACCAATACTCAAAAATTTAATCCCTACATGAAAAAAATGCAGGAAGTAATGGCTACTATTTTTTCAAAAGAGGGTAGTATTAAACACCCAATGTTGGAAAAAAGAGAACTGAAAAAAACTCTTTATGTAGTTATTACCAGTGATAGCGGATTATGTGGAGGGTTTAACTCCAATATTATAAGAAATTTTGTTAATACTACAAAAGAGCGACATACAAGTCATGATGAATATGGTATAGTTGCAATAGGTAATTATGGTGCTGAATTTTTCAGGAAAAATGGTTATAGCATCGTTGAAAGTTACAGAGATATACCGGATGAGCCAAGTTTCACTCAGGTTAAGGAGATTACTAATAAAGTTGTGGGATATTTTACTGATAAAAAATATGATAAAATCTATCTCCACTACAATCACTTTGTTAGTATGATTCAACAAGTTGTAACGGAAGATCAAGTTCTTCCGATAGAAAATACAACACAGTTTAAAAATTCTAATAACCAAGTAACAGGTGCTTATGAATTTGAACCCGGGGAAGAAGCGGTATTAGATGTACTGTTACCACAATATGCAGAGAGTATGATTTATGGAAGTATATTGGACAGTAAGGCTAGTGAACATTCTGCAAGAAAAACAGCTATGAAAAATTCAACTGATAATGCAGGAAATATTATTGATACACTTACGATTAAATATAATCGTGCAAGACAAGCAGCAATCACACAGGAAATTACCGAAATTGTTAGTGGAGCGGCGGCTGCAAAATAGAAAGAAGAAAGGAGAAGCTATTAAGTTAGCAAACAACATATGAATAAAGGTTATATTCTCCAAGTTATGGGACCTGTAGTAGACGTTAAGTTCGAATCAGGGCATATGCCTAATCTATTGAATGCTCTTGAAGTATTTGTAGATAAAGGTGATGGAAATAAAGAAAAATTAGTTCTTGAAGTTTCTCTTGAAATTGGTGATAATGTCGTTAGAACTATAGCGATGTCGTCTACTGATGGATTAAATAGAGGAGCGGAAGTAGTAGATACAGGAGCACCAATTTCAGTGCCGGTTGGAAACTTTACTCTTGGGCGTGTATTTAACGTTTTAGGTGAAGCGGTGGATCATGGGGAAGAAGCTGATAGCAATGTAAGAAAAGATTCTATCCATAAAGAAGCGCCAACCTTTGAAGAATTATCTACTCATGTAGAAGTATTGGAAACAGGTATTAAAGTAATAGACTTACTTGCACCTTATATTAAAGGTGGGAAAATCGGATTATTCGGAGGTGCAGGTGTTGGTAAAACGGTTCTTATCCAAGAACTTATTAACAACGTTGCGCAACAACACGGTGGTCTTTCGGTATTTACCGGAGTAGGAGAACGTACTCGTGAAGGTAATGACTTGTATTATGAGATGAAAGATTCAGGTGTTATTAATAAAACTGCCATGGTATTCGGACAGATGAACGAGCCGCCCGGAGCACGTATGCGTGTTGCATTAACAGGATTGACAATGGCTGAATACTTCCGTGATGAAGAAGGACAGGACGTATTGTTATTTATTGATAATATTTTCCGTTTTACGCAAGCAGGATCTGAGGTGTCTGCATTACTTGGGCGTATGCCGTCTGCCGTTGGTTATCAACCGACACTTGCTACAGAGATGGGGCGTCTTCAAGAGCGTATTACATCGACGAAAAAAGGTTCTGTTACATCTATTCAGGCGATCTATGTTCCTGCCGATGATTATACCGACCCGGCACCGGCTACAACATTTGCTCACTTAGATGCAACAACTAACCTTGAACGTGCATTAACTGAAATGGGTATCTATCCGGCAGTTGATCCGCTGGCTTCTACATCACGTGCTTTAGCACCGGAGATTGTAGGAGAAGAGCACTACCAAGTTGCGACAAGAATTCAAAGAACACTTCAAAAATATCGTGAATTACAAGATATTATTGCTATCTTAGGTATGGACGAACTTAGTGATGAAGATAAGAAAACCGTTGATAGAGCAAGACGTGTTCAATTCTTCTTATCACAAAACTTCCATGTTGCTGAACAGTTTACAGGGCAACCGGGTTCTTATGTTCCGGTAGAAGAATCAGTAGAAGCATTTAAAGGAATTTTAGACGGTAAGTACGATCATATTCCGGAAGATTGCTTCCGTTTAGTAGGCGGTATAGAAGATGTATTAGAAAAAGCACGTAAATTGGGAGTTGAAGTATAATACAATAGGAGGGTAAATTATGAATACTTTAAATGTAAGTATTGTCACTCCTAATGGAGAAGTTTACAGCACAAAAAACGCTTCAATGGTTGTTCTTGGGACTACCAGCGGGCAACTGGGTATTATGGCAAACCATGTTCCAATGGTTGTATCATTAGCGATAGGACCGTTAAAAGTGGCGTTTCCTGACGGGAAAGAAGAACGTATAGCTGTAAGTGAAGGATTTGTGGAAACACATAAAAATGACATAACTGTGATTGTTCAGACGGCAGAGTGTGCTGATGATATTGATGTAGAACGTGCTAAAAGAGCAAAAGAAAGAGCGGAAAAACGTTTATCTGAAAGAAAAAGTACACTTGATGTAAGACGTGCAGAGTTGGCATTGGCTAGAGCATTGGCTCGTCTAAAAGTTACAGAAAAATAATTGATAAAAGAGATGCGATGTGCTTGTCGCATCTCTTTTTTACGTTTATAATAATTTAAGAGAAAATATAAAGAAGTGGTGAAATATGAATTTAGAAAAGTACGTTGGGACATGGAAAAAGCCGAATGATTTTGACGAATTTTGGAATAGAAAACTAGAAGAGATAAGACAAGTTTCCTTGGATTATAAAATAATAAAAAAAGAGTTTTCTAATTTTGAAAATATTGAGTATTATGATTTGTACTTTACAAGTTTTGACGGCGCTGTAATATATGCAAAATATATAAAATCAAAATTAAATAAACCTAGCCCTGTATTATTTTATTTTCACGGATATCCGGCATCCGGTAGAAATTGGTTAGAAAAAACAGCATATACTTCTCTCGGGTATTCGGTATTAGCTATAGATTTTCGTGGACAAGGTGGAAAGAGTGAAGATATAGGTGGAATTTACGGTTCAACCGTCTTCGGTCATATAACAATAGGTTTAGATGATATAATTGATAATTTGCTTTATGTGAAAAATATAATGGATATGTGCCTTTTAGTTAGAATAGCCGGTGAGTTGGATGGAGTGGATAAAAATAATTTTGTAACTTATGGTGCATCACAAGGAGGAGCTTTTTCCATTATGTGTGCAGCTTTAAATAAAAATATTAAAAAATGTATTTCGTTGTATCCGTTTTTATCTGATTATAAAATGGTTTATGATTTAGATAGAGATACCGGCGCTTATGGGGAACTCAGATTATATTCACGCTGGTTTAATAATGATGAAAAGCGAAATAAAGAAATTTTTGATAAACTGGCTTATATTGATACAAAAAATTTCTCCGGCAAAGTTAGAGCAAAGGTATTGTTTGGAATGAGTGGGGTGGATAGTGATTGTCCTTTGGAAACACAATATGCAGTATTCAACAATCTAATTTGTGAGAAAAAATTATGTTTTTATAAAAAATACGATCATGAAGCTATAGTTCCTTATAATAACGAAATATTCAAATTTTTATTGGAGAGATAATATGAAATTAATTAAAAATAGGAAATTTACTTATACAAAAGAAAAGATAAAATTTGAACACCTAAATGCGGATTATTTTAGTATAAAATTTTTAGCGGTGGATAATTCGAATATTTATGCAGATATGCTTGTTCCGAAAGGGAATATAAAAGGAGTTATAATCGAATTTCCGGAGTATGAAACACAAAATAAGGATTATTTAACTCTTAGTCGATATTTAATACTGGGATATGCAGTAGTAAGTATTCACGTTCGGGGACAGGCAGGAAAAAGTGAAAATAAACAACCGGGATCAATCTATTTTCCATATGTAGAAATTTTTAGCAATGAACCTTATTACAAATTTGTTTATCAAGATGCTCTTGATATAATTCAGATAGTAAAAAATGAATTTTCTAATATTGAGTTATTGTTGTTTGGAGTAGGGCAAGGGGCTGCACTTAGTGTAGTTTGTGCAGCTTTTAATAAAGATATTAAAAATTTATTTATCGCCGATATAGCTTTGTGTGATTTTAAAGAAATTTATAAAGAAAATAAAGATGAGGATTATTATTTGGCAATAAGAAAATTCTCAAGAAATTATCCTGAAAAAGAAGATTATTTATTAAAACAATTAGACGAAATAGATATACTGAACTATGCAGTCAGTGTGGGAAGCAAGGTGTATTATTGTTTTTCACAACTTGATGTAAAAACACCTAAAAATTGCCAAGAAAAATTTTTAGCATTATTAAAAAATAAAGAAGTAATTAATTATCGAAAATTGGAATATAAAGAAATTTTTCAGCATGCTTTTGACGATTTTATATTGAAAAAATTGTCAGAACGAAATTAATAACTTAACAGAATCTTTGTTAATAATTAACAACAGAGTAGCAAATATATACTGTTATTTTAAAATAGATTTAATGCTAATAAAATAATAGTTAGATTGCCGTAACATTTGAAAAAATAACATATATATAGTAAAATTATGAATAAGTTATATCAAGAAAGAGGTTAAATTAAACCGTTATGGATCTCAGTATCTTAATAAAAATTTTAATAATAATATTATTACTTATGGCTTCTGCTGTTTTTGTAATGTTTGAGTTTGCGTTGGTGAAACTTCGACCTACTCGTGTTAAAGAAATAGCGGAAGAAGGGAATAAAACAGCGAAGATATTGTTAGTTATGGTGGAACAGTTAGACCACTATTTATCAGCTACACAATTAGGAATTACAATCGTTTCGCTTGGGTTAGGTTGGTTGGGAGAATCAACGTTTCATGCGTTATTTAGACCGTTATTCGATTTGATGCACTTAAATGAGACTTTAACACATACTATTTCATTGGTAGTTTCATTTGCGTTTATGACATTACTGCATGTGGTATTGGGTGAGTTAGTTCCTAAAACAATAGCTATTCAAGCGGCAGAAAAAACTTGTTTTAAAGTCGCATGGCCAATGTATATGTTCGATAAAGTGATGAGACCTTTGGTTTGGTTGCTTAATTCATTAGCAAACATTGTTGCAAAATTATTTGGATTTGAACCTGCGGCAGAACATGATGATATTCACAGTGAACAAGAATTACGTACCATTATGAAATTATCTCGAGCACACGGACAAATTAATGATATAGAATATCGTTATGTGGAACGTGTATTTGAGTTTGATAATAAAATCGCAAAAGAGATTATGACACCGAGAACAGAAGTAGAGGCTATTGATATGAGCGATTCCCTTGCTGTCATAATGCGTCAACTCAAACAAGAAGAGTATACTCGTTATCCCGTTATAGAAGACGGAGACAAAGATCAAATTATCGGGATATTGAATGTTAAAAAATTGTTATTTACTGATAAAAAATTAGAAACTACAGAAGACTTGGAAGAATATATTACTCCTGCTATAAAGGTATTTGAACATACTCCAATTTCACAAGTATTAGCTACAATAAAGCAAAATCGTGAACACATGATTGTCATAACTGATGAATATGGTGGAACAAGCGGAATAGTTACCTTAGAGGATATAGTGGAAGAATTAACCGGTGAAATTCGTGATGAATTTGATGAAGATGAACAAAGTTTAATAAAAAAATTAAAAAATGGTCATTATTTAATCGACGGGTGGGTTCCTATTCAAGATGTGAATGCTTTGTTTCATGCCCAATTACCGCATGAAGAAGTCGATACAATCGGTGCATATGTTTATTTAGAAAAATATGAAGCGAAAGTTGGGGCAGAATACTCAATAGATACCTTAACTTTCATAGTAAGAAAAGTAGAAGAAAATCAAATACGAACCCTTGAGGTATGGAAGGATAATAAATAGGCTTCAGTCAAAGACTGTAGCCTATTTTATAGTGTATTAAAATGTTAAAGCGAATATTACAATAATTGAACACTTTAATTATGCGTTAAATATAAGATTTTACTTTACTAATACGAACAATAATGGTATTATATACATATAATATACGAATTAGGAGTATTACATGAAATTAAAAAGAAGCGAACGAATAGTGGTAATGACGGAATATTTATTGAATAATCCGAATAAATTAATTCCACTTACTTATTTTGTATCAAAATTTAATCAAGCAAAATCTTCGATAAGTGAAGACATTTATATTATAAAAAACGGTTTTAAAGAAGAAAAGATTGGAGAAGTAAAAACATATGCCGGAGTGAGCGGTGGTGTTATTTTTACTCCGACTTTAGTAGAAGAAGATGCGGTAAAAATACTTAATGAGTTTGTAGAAAAAATAAAAGAAGGGGATAGACTTCTTGCCGGCGGTTATATCTTTATGTCGGATATAATCGGTAATCCGAGTTTAATGAATAAGCTGGGACGCGTAATTGCCACAGTTTATAAAAATAAAGAAATTGATGCTGTTGTTACTGTTGCGACAAAAGGGATACCTGTTGCATATGCTATAGCCTCTATTTTAAATAAACCGGTAATTATTATTCGTCGTGATAATAAAGTAACTGAGGGAACGACTGTTGCGATTAATTATGTATCAGGTTCTACAAAAAAAATTGAAACAATGATTTTATCAAAACGCAGTTTAAAATCACAATCAAGAGTATTGTTAGTTGACGATTTTATGCGAGGTGGCGGTGTCCTTACCGGAATGGAAAGTCTTATTAGTGAATTCGATGCTGAGGTCATAGGGAAAGTAATTATTACTCAATGTTTTGACTCAGTAAGGGAACATGAGGAAGATTATTTATATTTATCAAAAATAAATAATATTGATGAATATAACGGAACATTTGATGTTAAATTAGGTAATGTTATAGAAAAATTAAGACAAGCGGAAAATGAGGAATTAAAAAATGAGTAATAGATATGCGGTGATATTAGCGGCAGGTAAAGGTACACGAATGAAGTCAAAACTATATAAAGTTTTGCATAAAGTTTGTGACAGAACTATGGTTGAGCTTGTGTTGGACAGTTTAAATGATTTGAAAATGGACGAGGTAATTACAGTAGTCGGTCACGGTGCCGAAAAAGTAAAAGAGGTACTTGGAGATAGAACGAAATTTGTTTTACAGGCAGAACAATTAGGAACGGCACATGCTGTAAAAGTAGCTAAGGATATGCTAAAGGACAAGAACGGAACAACTATCGTCATGTATGGAGATACACCTCTTATTCGACCGGAAACCATTAATAATATGTTGGATCATCATGAACAAACGAAGGCAAAAGCAACGGTGTTGACAGCATATGCAGATAACCCTTTCGCATACGGAAGAATTATTCGAGATACTAACGGTAAACTGGAAAAAATAGTAGAAGAAAAGGATGCTACCGAACCGGAAAAGCAAGTTAAGGAAATTAACTCAGGGATTTATTGCTTTGATAATAAATTATTGTTTGAAATGTTGGAAGAAGTAAAAAATGATAATAAACAAGGTGAGTATTATTTACCGGATGTCTTATATTTAATAAGAAATCGAGGGGAGATAATTGAAACTTATCTTTGTAATGATTTTGATGAAACATTTGGAGTAAATGACAGAGTAGCGTTGGCATATGCGGAAAATGTTATGAGAAATAGAATTAACACTAAACATATGTTAAATGGAGTTACTTTGGTTGATCCGGCTAATACTTATATCGCTCCAAATGCTATCATAGGAAGAGATACGACAATTTATCCGAATGTGACGATTAAATCAAATACCGTTATAGGAGAAGATTGTCAAATCAAGCCAAATTCATATTTAGAGAATTCTATAATTAAAAATGGTGTTAAGGTGTTATCATCAACTGTTACAGATTCTATTATCGGTGCCAATACGAGAATAGGTCCGTATTCTCATATTAGAAACAACTGTGTTCTTGGAGAAAATGTGAGAATTGGGAATTTTGTAGAACTTAAAAATACAAAATATGGAAACGGTTCTAAAACGGCACATTTAAGTTATTTAGGTGATACAACTGTAGGTAGCAACACCAATATAGGTTGTGGAACAATAACTGTAAACTATGATGGGAAGAATAAATATCGTACTACCATAGGAAGTGATACGTTTATCGGTTGTAATTCTAATTTAATTGCACCGGTAGAAATAGGAGATGGTGCTATTGTTGCGGCGGGAACAACGGTAACCAAAAATGTGCCGGATGATGCGTTGGTAATAGCTAGGGCAAAACAAGAAAATAAAATCGGTTATGCTAAAAAACTTCCTGCGGGAAGAAAATAGAAATATATTATACTTTAATTGAATTTAAAAGTGTTATACAAAAATATAGAAAATAAATTTTGGCAAAATTAGTTGCATTTTTTCAGAAAATAATTTATATTTCTGTATATGTAGGGAAATACTAACTGTATAGAAATTTTAAATAATCTATTTTACCGATTTAACTTATATTACAAGAGTGGAACAGAAGAAAATATATTCTGTTTCACTTTTTAATTTCTTGAAATAAGTACATAAAAAGTATATAATTGATAGTAAGCGGAAATGTATTAAATTTTTAACATTGTATTATAATAAAAAAAATAAGGAGTTATTATATTGAAATCAAAACATCAAAAAATATTAGAATATATAAAAAGTCTACCTATAGGAAGTAAAATTTCTGTAAGACAGGTGGCAAAAGAATTAAAAGTTAGTGAAGGAACAGCATACAGGGCTATAAAAGAGTCTGAAAATAGAGGGTTTGTATCATCTATCGAAAGAGTTGGAACTGTTCGTATTCAGAAAAAAGAACGTGATAATGTAGAAAAATTATCTTATTCAGAAATAGTAAATATTGTAAGTGGACAATTAATTGCCGGTCGCGGAGGTGTTCATGAAATTGTTCAAGATTTTGCGATAGGTGCGATGGATTCCGAACAAGTAGGACAGCATATTAGACAAGGAACACTATTGATTATCGGAAATCGTCCGAAAATCATAGAAATGTCATTAGATAAAGGATGTGCCATTTTAGTAACAGGTGGTTATATTCCTAATGAGAATATAAAAGCAATGGCGGATAAAAAAAATCTACCGCTTATAATTACACCGCATGATACTTTTTCCGTAACGCATTTAATTAACCGTGTTACGAATGACCAAATTATTAAACGTGATATTATTACAGTAGAAAGTATTTATATTAAAGTTGAAAAATTATATACCATTAATATGAATGATACCGTAAAAGATTGGTATGAACTTCAATTACAAGTAGGGCATACTCGTTATCCGGTTGTTAATGAATATGGAAAATTAGTCGGTATAGTTACCGCACGTGATGTATTTTTAAAAGATAAAGATTCTCTTATTAAGGAAGTAATGGAGAGAAAAGTAGAAACAACTACGCTTGATACACCAATATCTTCAGTAGCTAATACAATGCTTTCTGAAGGCTATGAATTGATGCCTGTAATTGATAACAAAAATACTCTTTTAGGTGTTGTAACACGAAAAATAGTTATAAACTCATTATTAACTAATAATCGTTTCCAAGAAGGGCATAATAATGATACCTTTGATGAAATTATGAGAAAAGGTATTGTGCCACGTGCTGACGGTTTGCAGGTAAAAGTAATACCGCAAATGTTAGACCAATTCGGTACTTTTTCCGGTTCAGCGTTACTAAGTATTATAGATGAATCAATTCATATAACCAGCTATAATTACAACAGAAGTGAAGTACTTATGCAAAACACGTCATTGTACTTTTTAAAATCAGTTCCATTAGATAGAACTATAACTACAAAGGTTACTATTTTAAGCATAGGTAGAAAAACTGCGAAGTTTGATGTTGAAGTATTTGATAAAACCGACTTGGTGGCTAAAGCAATGGTAACGTGTCAAGTATTCCAAAGAAATTAGTAGAAAGAAGAATTGTAATGAATAAAGATTATGAAACATTATATGAAGAAATCTTTCTTAAAATAAAAGAGAGTGATAAAATTATTATTCATCGCCATGAAAGACCCGATCCGGATGCTTATGGTTCACAAGGAGCAATGTATCAAATAATTAAAGCCAATTTTCCCGAAAAGAAAGTAATAACAGTAGGAAAAGATTCGCCATCATTATGTTTTTTATTTAAAAATAAAGAAGTAACGGAAGAAGATTACAAAGATGCGTTGGTAATTATAACCGATACTGCAAATTTCCCAAGAGTAGATGGTAAATTATTTACAAAAAATAACTTTCTAATAAAAATAGATCACCATCCGCCGTTGGATAATTATGCTGATATAAATTTGGTTGACACGGAAGTTTCGTCGTGTAGTGAGTTGATTTATAATTTCTACACTTATATAAATAAAAAATATGGTATAGTACTAAATGATGAAGCGGCAAAATTATTGTATTTAGGTATAGTAGGAGATACAGGAAGATTTTTATTCCCAAATACAAGTGCTGATACCTTAAGGGTTGCTTCAGAGCTTATTAAATATAATTTTAATATGAGTAAGTTATTGGATAAAATGGAAATTATTGATGATAATATTATGCGTTTTAGAGCGTTTATCTTTGATAATTATAATGTTTATCACGACGGGGTGGCATATTTAAAAATTACTAAAGAGGATATGGATAAATATAAGGTAGATCCGGGGGAGGTATCAACCGGTGTAAATTTGATTCGTAATCTAAAAGGACTGTATGCTTGGTGTTTCGCTATAGATGAAGGTAATAAGGTTCGCGTGAGATTGCGTTCTAAAGGGCCTATTATAAATACACTTGCAGAAAAATATGCAGGTGGTGGGCATCCTATGGCAAGTGGTGCAACCGTAAAAAACTGGGCTGAATTAGATGATTTACTTGATGATTTAGCAAAATTGGTATCTAACTATAGAAAAGAAAATGAAATTTTAGATTAAAACAAAAATAAGGTTGGGTAGATGATAATTTACTCGACCTTGTTGTTTGATTATAATAAGATATAGGAGGTGTGATATGCAGTTAGATCTATTAATTTCACCGAGCGGTTTTGGGAAGACCGATTTTATACTTAATGACATAGATAAAAATAGAAAAAATAGCAAGATAATAGTTTTAACGCCGGAGCAAAACAGTTATAATTTTGAAAAATTATTATGTGAGAAATTTGGCGGTACTTTTAACATTGATGTTATGAATTTTTCCAGTTTAACAAAAAAATTATATAAAAAACTAGGAATAGATACTTCAAATTCTTTAGGAGATGATATTAAACCATTTTATTTTTATAAAGCTGCCTTGAATTTAAAAAATAGTGATAATTTTTTAGTAAGAAGAATTTTGCAAGATAGCAGTTTTATTGAAGTGGTGCAAGATATTATAAGAGAATTAAAGCAATATAGAATAACTATTAATAGATTGGAAGATTATTTAGAAAATAATAAAAATCCGGAAGAAGCTCATAAAAATAAACTTGAAGCAGTTTTAGAAATTTATCTGGAATATACGAAATTGGTAAAAAAATCTTTCTTAATGGATAAAGAAGACTACATAGATGAGTTTTTACTTTATTCAAAGTATTTAGATTTAAGTAATTATATTTTTTATATAGATGCTTTTTACAATTTTTCTTTGCAAGAGTACAGTTATATAGAAAAACTAATTCAACTTTCTAAAAGAGTAGTATTTAGTGTAATAGCAGATGCAAACAGATATTTTAATGTAGACTTGAAGCAGGTGGCGGAAGGTTATGAAATAGAAAATATTAAATACAATAAATTTTACTTGGCGGATCTTCATGGTGACAATAAATATAAACTTGATATGTTTAGAAAATCTCATGAGGTAGTTGCTAATTTGAATGAAATACTTAGAAAAAATTCTAATATTGATTTTAATATCATTGCCATGGTAAAAAACAAAAATATAAATACGTTGTATTTTAAAATAAAGGAAGATACAGTTATAAATTCTAAAATTATAAACACTCATATCGGACGTTTTAAAGGTGTATCTAATGAATACTTAGCTAATAATTATTATAAAGCATTTAAGTCTTTAAAAGAATCGGACGACAGTATAAAAATAATTCGTGCTAAAAATAAAGAATTAGAAGTAAAGCAAGTAGCGAGAGAAATTTTGAAATTAAAATCGGAGAAAAATATTTTAGAAAATGATATAGCAATTTTGTATCGGGATAATACCTATGAGAATTATATTAATATTTTTAATGATTATGGTTTAGTCATTCACCTTGATAAAGATGAAAATGTAAGTCATCATCGATTAATAAAATTTTTAACATTGTCTTTAAACTTTGACCCCAAAAATTTTAAAGATAGTATAATAAAAATATTAAAAACACGTTTAACAAATATTGAAAAAATTTATAAGCAAAAAATGTTATCAGTTATTTTATTCAATGACAGTAAGCTAAGTAAAAGCGAGTTTGATAAAAGGGTGAAATTATTAGATAAAGAAAAGATAAGCGGTGTAATTATCAAGGATATTTCTATTTATGATATCGACAATATTTTAACAAGAAAATTAATAACAAAACTTGAAGATTTAAAAATAGATTACTTTACAGAACCTGTTTTTGATTTTAGTACAGAACAATTATTTGTGTTGGCAGAAGCCTTAACTGAACTAACAGAAAAAATACAAGCTATAATTAACGAAAAAAATAAAAAGATAACAGCTTATATAAAACAAATAGAACAGCTATTTAGTTATTGTGATATTAAAATGACTTTAGATAAAGAAGATGGTGAGTATGACAATATAGAAGAGTTGAAAATAGATAGTATTGATCGTCAAGTTTACAAAAAAACATTAACCTTATTAGATAATATAAATAATAATTTTAAAAACGAAGTATTAAGTTATAATAAATTTGTTGATTTATTAACTATAGGTTTATCAAAAATAAAATATCGCAGTATCCCCGAAATAAATAATTCGATAATAATGTCAACAATGGATCTTGCGAAAGTTGAAAATAAAAAAGTTGTTTTTGTTATTGGTTTTAATAAAGAAGTTCTTCCGAAATCTAAAAAAAGTGGTTTATTAGATGATAATGATAAAGAATATTTTATTACGAAAGAGTTATATATATCCCCGACCGTAAAAGCTTCATTGATAGATGAAGAGTTTGTTGCTTATATAGCATTAACAAGGGCAAAGGAATGTACATATATTAGTTATAGTAGCATTGATAAGAGTTTTAAAGAAAGTTTCGCCTCTACTTATCTAAATGTAGTAAAATCTATGCTGGTCAATATTTCAGAGAAAGAAACAGATAAAATATTGGAGTTTAATATTAATAATTATAGTTACTATTTGGAGAATATAAATGAAATCTACACAGCGCAGGAGTTTAATTACTTATTCGTAAAAATATACCGTCGTTATCAAGAGGTGAAAGGTAGCGAAACAAAAGAAGTTTCTCTATTATCACAATTAATAACGTTTTTTATAAATAACTATATTGGTTTGAGAGAACAGGAAACTAAGATAGAAACGGAAGTTTATTCAGAGTTGAATGATAGAATATATTTTTCTAATAATAATGTGGTGAGAAACTATCTACCTATGATTATAAAAGATTACAAATTTAAGTTATCGGAAGAAAATATTAGTAAGTTTTTAGAACTTCATGGAGATAAATTTTCAAATTTCAGTATTTCCAAAATTTCTGATTTTGAAAAAAACCCGTATTTATTTTTTATAAAAAGAATGTTGGGAGTTAAGGAAGATAGTAAAGTAGAACTTGACAATTTAGTAACGGGAAGATTTTTCCATGCGGTATTAGCTGATGAAAAAATTATAAATTTTATAAAAAACTCGGCAAATAAAGTAGATTTAGAATATTTGGAAGATATGGAAATTATAGAATTATTTAATATTCAAGAGAAGATAGAAAGTGTAGTTTACAATTCTACTAATAAAGATATACTGGAAACTCTACAATTTATTAAGATTTTAAATACATATAGTTATAATTTAAAAATATTAATTAGACGTTTAGTACTGGCTGTTGCAATAGAAATTAAGTATGTTGCTTTAACAAAATATGAGCCGAAATTTTTAGAGAAAAAATTCGAGTTAGTTATTTCTGAAGATAAAATTAGTTGTAAGGAGTTAGAAACAGGTAATGTTATAACCAAGAAATTAGAAAGAATATATAATGTTCCAACTTTGAAATTTACCGGAACAATAGATAGGATAGATGTTTTAAATAAGAATATTTTGGTTATAGACTATAAAAGTAGTGAAACGAATTTTAAATTGGATATGTTGGAGTTAGGATTTGTTTCACAGGTTTTAACCTATGCTCTGGCGAGTGAAATGCTTCTTAATAAAAAAAGTGATGATATTTTCGGTGTTTTTTACAGGGAAATAGCAAAAATTGGAAAAGAGCTAAGTAAATTTAGATTAAGAGGAATAGCTAACAGTGATTTAGTAAATCTTAGTGAATTTAAAGAAATTACAAGTGATATTATGTATCTTCGTATTACAAAAAAAGGAATACATGGTTCGGATATTCATAAAGCGTACAACAGTAGAGAACTTTCAATAATAACGGCTAAAAATTTAGATAACATAATGGTTGCTTTAGAAAAAATTTATACATTTGAGTATGTATTGGATGATTATGAAGTATCGGATAACTATATGTCAGAAAAACAAACTCTATATAACTATTCATCCAATACTGATACAAGGTTGGAATATAAACATAAAGTAGATATTAGTAAAAAGGAATTAAGAAAGAAAATTTTGGAAAGAAAATAATATTAAATTATCAGAAAATTCCACTCTTTTATCTTGACAATAATTTTTTATAGTGATATACTTTGAGTAATCTTAATAAAAACCAAAACTCAAATAAGTACAAAATGGCTATAATTAATAGAGAGTGTCGGTGGCTGAAAAGACATATTATAAAATTTTGGAAAATGGTTTGAGTGGTTAATGAAGTAAACATTATGTGAACTTTATTCGGGTATCCACGTTATAGGAAAGGCTATGTTGGTAGCTTAGAAAGTAAAAAATAAGGTGGTACCGCGGACGACGCCCTTATTCTGCATTTGCAGAGTAAGGGGGTCTTTTTTATTTATTACAATTTGAAAGGAGAAATATATGATTGAGTTAAAAAATGTTAACAAAATTTATAATAATAAGGTTCACGCCTTAAAAGATATTAATTTAAAAGTGGAAAAAGGTGATATATACGGGATAATAGGCTATTCCGGTGCAGGAAAATCAACGCTTGTCAGATTGTTAAACGGTTTGGAAGTTGCAACGAGCGGTGAAGTTATTATTGATGGTGAAGATTTTAATAAAATTAATGAAGAGCAACGTCGTCTAAAACGTCAAAAAATCGGAATGATTTTCCAACATTTTAACTTGTTGTGGAGTAGAACGGTTGCTGAGAATATTGCTTTTCCATTGGAAATTTTAGGTAAATCAAAATCTGAAATTAAACCAAGAGTAAGAGAACTTGCTAAATTAGTCGGTTTAGAAGATAGATTAAATTCTTACCCATCGCAACTATCAGGAGGTCAAAAGCAGCGTGTCGGTATTGCGCGTGCTTTAGCAGGAAACCCGACAATTCTTTTATGTGATGAGGCAACAAGTGCATTAGATCCCGAAACAACTGCGGAAGTACTTGATTTAATAAAAAAAATTCATGCTGAGACTAATATTACAGTGGTACTTATCACTCATGAAATGAATGTTATTAAAACAATCTGTACAAAAGTAGCTGTTATTGATAATGGAGGAATAGCGGAGAATGGTTTAGTTACTGATGTATTCTATCATCCGAAACAAGAGGTTTCAAAAAAATTCTTAAGTCAAACATCGTTTGCTTCGCAAACTGAGGAACAAGAAAATATTAAAGAATGGAAAGAAACATTTACTGATGGTGTTATAATTAAATTTACATTTAGTAACAGTACTTCGAAAAAACCGATTTTAAGCACATTAGTAAAAGAAATAGATTTCGATTTTACGATTATTAACGGACATCTTGATAAGACAGCAGATGCAAATATTGGAACTTTATTTGTTCAATTAATAGGAACAGACGAAAATATCCAAAAAGCAATTACAAAATTAAATGAATTAGGAATTTTAACGGAGGTGTTATAATGTTTGATTTTTCACGAATTAACTGGGATAAGGTACAAGGAAAGACAGTCGAAACATTAATAATGACTTTTGAGTCATTGATATTAGTTTTTATAATAGGGTTGTTTTTAGGGTTGTTATTGTATGTTACGTCAAATAGCAAAAGTACGTTCGGACGAGGATTTTATACCGTAATAACGGCAATCGTTAATATTTTTAGGGCAATACCTTTTATTATTTTGATTGTATTGTTATTACCGTTTACTAAAATTTTAGTTGGCAGTATTATAGGAGTGCAAGCGGCAATACCGGCGTTAGTTATTTCAGCCTCACCGTTTTATGCCCGTTTAGTAGAAATTGGTCTACGTGAAGTAGATAAAGGTGTTATTGAAGCGGCACGAGCAATGGGAGCAAAAAATTCAACAATTATTTTAAAAGTTCTTATACCGGAAAGTTTACCTGCGATTGTTTCAGGTATAACGGTAACAGCTATTGCCCTTGTCGGTTCGACTGCAATGGCAGGAATTATTGGAGCCGGCGGATTAGGGAATCTTGCTTATCTTGACGGTTTTCAACGTAATAATAATACCTTGACATTTGTAGCTACAATACTAATTTTAATTATAGTTTTCGCTCTACAATTTTTGGGAGATGCGGTTGTTAAGATAATAGATAAACGATAAAGTAGTTGAATAAAAAACAATAATTGGCACAGATGATTTTTAACTTTGAGTTGTTTTAAATAAAAATTTTTAAAGTTTGATAGATTTTGTAAGGTGGGATTGAAAGTAGATTTCTTTGAGATCATAATTTTCATCTCGCCTTTTAATTAATTTTTAATAACCTTTGTTAGAATTTGTAATATAATAGAATGATTATTTTTCAAGAGAGAGTTATTATGAAAAGCTATAAATTTTTAGAAAAAATAAGTGAATACGAAAAAAGCCTAAAGACAGCTTACATTAATAATATTTACAAAAATGCCAATCTTACTTATAAACAACTGCTGGAATATTCAGATAAACTTGCATATTATATACAAGAACGATTAGGTTACGATAAGACGCCAATAGTTGTCTATGGGCATAAACATCCGTTTATGTTGGTGTATTTTTTAGCGTGTGTGAAATCAGGAAGAGCTTTTTGTCCTGTTGACACTAATACTCCTAAAGAGCGAGTGGAAGAAATAGTAGATACAGTTAATACTAAATTGGTTTTAATTACAGAAGACATAAAATTGGAATGTGAAACTTTAAGTGTAGAATATGCAGAAAAAATTATTGCTACCGGTAAAAATAGAATAAATTCTAAATATTATGTTCAGGATGAAGATATATATTATATTATTTTTACATCAGGTAGTACGGGAAAACCTAAGGGTGTTTGTATTACTTACAATAATTTGAATAATTTCCTCAAGTGGTATACAGGGTATTATAAAGATAAAACAGAACTCACTTTTTTAGGACATCCGCCGTTTTCATTTGATTTGTCGGTTATGTCACTATGGCCTGCGTTATTTTTAGGTGCTACTCTTATTCAAATAGACAGAAAACATCAGGAAAATTTTAAAGATATGTTTATAGAACTATCTAGTTCTCAAGCTGATATTTGGATTTCAACACCGTCATTTATTGAAATGTGTTTTATGGATGAAAGGTTTAATTATAATTTACTTCCTAAAATAGAACAATTTATCTTTTGTGGAGAAAAACTTTTCAGTACAACGGTAGAGAAAATTCACAAGAAATTTCCTAATTCACAGGTTATTAATACTTATGGGCCAACCGAATCAACGGTTATGGTTACATGGATAGAAATAACAGAAGAGATAAATAAGAAGTATTCTACTAACCTGCCGGTAGGTGTGATAAAACCGAAAAGTCAGGTAGAAATAGTAAATCCGGATACTAACGGTAAAGGAGAAATTGTCATTATTGGGGATACGGTTGCTAAAGGATACTTTAAAAATGAAAAAATAACGAAAGAAAAATTTTCAACGAAAAAAATTAATAATACGGTACATCGTAGTTATCGAACCGGTGATATGGGTTATTTTGAAGACGGTTTTCTTTTTTGTGAAGGACGGATGGATTTTCAAGTTAAGTTACATGGGCATAGAATAGAGTTGGAGGATATTGATGCTAACCTATTAAAAAATAAGAAAATAAGGCAAGCAGCGACAATACCCAATTATAAAGATGAAAAAGTTCATAGTTTAACTACATATATAGTCTATGGTGAAAATATAGAACAACGCTTTGAAGTTATAAAAAAAATAAAATCGGAATTAAAAAAACTGGTTCCTGATTATATGATTCCTAAAAAAATAATTTTCCTAGATGAAATGCCACTTAATAATAACGGGAAAATAGATAAGAAAAAATTAAAGGGGATGTAAAATGAATTATTTTGAAGGTAATGAATTTTTCTTTTTTCTTATCATAGCGTTATTAGTTGGATTTATACTGAAATTATTTAGAAAAAATATAGAATATTATATATTGTTATTGTCAATTGTGTTTGCGGGTGTTATTTATGGTAAAAGTACATTAATGTTGTGCTATTTGGTAATTTTTATTGTATTTGAATATTTATTAGTATTTATTGCCCAACGTAACACAAATAATAAAAAGTTATTGAAATTATTAATATTTATTTCGATAGCACCGTTAGTATTAAACAAAATATTTACACTTGCAAGTATCCAACTTTTTACTTTTATCGGTATATCGTATATGTCGTTTAAAACAATTCAAATAATAGTTGAAATATACGATGGGGTGATAAAAGAAAAAATATTACCGGTAGAATATTTAAACTTCTTATTGTTTTTCCCAACAATTAGTTCAGGCCCGATAGATAGAAGTAGACGTTTTAAAGAGGATATAAAAAATGATTTATCAAAAAAGGAATATTTTGAGTTGGCAGGAGAAGGTGTATATCGTTTAATACTTGGTCTTTTGTACAAAGTTGTAATATCAACCTATTGTTATCATTACCTGATAACGTTAACAAATCATGGGGTTATTTCTTATTCAGTTAAATATATGTACTTATACACATTATATTTATTTTTTGATTTTGCCGGATACAGTTTAATGGCTGTAGGAAGTAGTAATATACTCGGTATACAGACACCGTTAAATTTTAATAAACCTTTTTTAAGTGTAGATATAAAAGATTTTTGGAATAGGTGGCATATCACATTATCAACATGGCTTAGGGATTTTGTATTTTCAAGAGTATTTATTTCAACCACTAAGAAAAAGATTTTTAAAACACGTCTTAATACAGCAATGTATGCTTATATGGTTAATATGATTTTAATGGGATTATGGCACGGATTGACCTTTAGTTATATTATATATGGTGTTTATCATGGAATATTAATGGCATGTTTTGAATATTATCAGAAAAAAGTAAAATTTTATAAAAGAAATAGGAATAAAAAATGGTATAAGGTAGTAAGTTGGGTTATTACGTTAAATTTAATCACATTCGGTTTATTTATTTTCTCAGGAGAAGCGGAGAAAGTAATACGTGTGATACTAAAAGTATAGGAGTAGAATAATGAGAGAAGAAATATTAGATATGTTGGAAGAAATCTGTGAAGATGAAATTGTAAAAGAAGATTTAAATGTTAATATGAAAGAAGAGGGGTTAATGGATTCATTAGCTTTTGTAGAAATGCTGGCGCATATTGAGGAAAATTTCGGTATTGTGATAGCACCGACAGAAGTAACATATGAAGAAATTGATACGCCGAATAAAGTTATTAGTTACTTGGAAAATAGAGTATAGTAATATGGCGAAATTAAAAGCATTTATTTTAGCTGTTGTATTAGTTGCACTGTCCTTAACGATGTTAAAATGTACTTATATAAAAAAAATAGAAAATTATTATAAAGTGGAGGATAATAGAGTTCGTTATAATATTTCAGCGGAAAAATATAAAAGTTATGATATATTAACAAAAAATATGACAAAAAATACCACCGTTTTATTAGGTTCATCGGAATTAACGGCAACGATTAATGAAAAGTATCATCCCAAAAATATTTTTAATTATAATGATTTTAATATAATGCAAATAGGTGTAGGAAATTCACAAAATATTATTCATGCGGCAACATTGGGTTCAATAGGAAATGCTATACCTAACAATAAGGTTGTTATGATTGAATCTATTCAGTGGTTTGATAATAAAAACGGTATTCAAAAAGATGCTTTTATCTCCAAAATTTCTGAAGAACACGTTTTTAATACTATGAATAATCCAAAAATAATGAAGAAAACAAAAGAAAAATTTATTAACCGTGTTATAGAATTAGCATCAAACAATAAGGAAATGGCTAAAAAATTTGAAAGTTATAAAAAATATTTTATAGATAACAAAGGTAGCGGTATTACTAGAAAATTTTTAGAATTAGATAATTATATTACCGGTTTTAAAACAAAATATAAGTTTTATAAAAATAACAGCATTGAAAATTATTCATTAAACGGAGCTGTAACACCGAAGTATAATTGGGAAGAACTTAAAGAACATTTTACAAATGAGGCTAAAAAACAAACAAGTAATAATGAATACGCTATAGAAAATAGTTATTATGATAAATATATCCGTAATAAGTACGAAAGTTTAAAAGATATTTCAAAAAATACGATGTATAATGATTCACCGGAGTATAAAGATTTAGATATATTTATCTCCATTGCCAAAGATTTAGGTATTGAATTACGTTTTGCACTTTTTCCATCAAATGGTAAATGGAATGATTATACAGGAATTACTAAAGAACGTCGAAAAGTTGCTTATGATAATATAAAAAGAATTGCTAAAGAAAATAATATAGAAATTTTTGATTATAGTAATAAAGAGTACGAAAAATATTTTTTATATGATACTATGCATTTAGGTTGGAGAGGATGGATAGACTTTGAACGAGATTTATACAATTTTGCAAAAAAAACTTAATGGTAAGTATAGCTTTTTATTGTGGACGATATTTTTCTATGCAGTTCTTATGATAATAATTATTTATTGTTTTATGACGGACTTTTCTAATGTAAAGGAGTTTGTTTACAGCAATTTTTAAAATAAAAGAACTAGAAGAAAACAATACATTGCATTGTTTAACTTCTAGTTTTCTTTTGTTTTTTAGTTTTTTTTCTAAGTTGTCCGATTAGAAAACCCACACCTTGACCGCAAAGGCTAAAGAAGATATATCCTAAACCATAAATTAAAATATCAAAATTCAATATAATTGTACATGATATTAAATAAAAAATTCCAATTATAAGTGAAAAGATATAGCTGAAATCAAGTTTGCTATACGCATATAAGAACGATATACAAAAACTTACAATAGGATATATAAAAATAAGTAATAAAATAATCATCCCGGATTTATTTGATATAAAATATGAACACAATGGTAAGATAATAAATAAAAAGAAAGAAAAAATCAAGTATGGTACTTTTTCTAAAAACTTCTGCATAATGCTCCTCCTAAATATAGACTTATTCTATCATATATTGAAATAAAAAACAAATGTAATCGGCTGTTTAATGGGAATAGACTGAGAATATCAATATATAAATTATGGATTATATAAGTTTATAGTATCTCTAATATAGAAATAGATATTTCATTATTAATAATTACAGTATATTAATAAAGTTAAAATTTCAGTTTGATTTTTAAAAGATAAATTTACCAATATAAAAAATAATATAATAATTTTATGATATTATTAAGGATTAGAAATAAAAAATATTATGCACAATAATAAGATTTGAAATAGCTTTCAACGTATGATAAGATATATAAGTAGTACATGAAAGGAGATAAAATAATGAAATTTTTTATAGATACTGCTAATGTAGATGATATTCGTCTGGCAAATGATTTAGGTGTAGTTTGTGGAGTAACTACCAATCCATCATTAATCGCAAAAGAGGGAAGAAACTTTGAAGACGTTATTAAAGAAATTACAGAAATAGTAGACGGTCCAATTAGTGGAGAAGTAAAAGCGACAACTGAACATTGGGAAGATATGGTAAAAGAAGCACGAGAAATTGCTAAAATTCATCCGAATATGGTTGTAAAAATTCCGATGACAGAAGACGGGCTACGTGCTGTAAAGATATTAAAATCAGAAGGTATAAAAACAAATGTAACTCTTATTTTCAGCGCCAATCAAGCATTATTAGCCGCACGAGCAGGGGCGACTTATGTTAGTCCGTTTTTAGGGCGTTTAGATGATATTTCACACAACGGTTTATTGTTAATTGAGGAAATTGTAGAAATTTTCGCCAATAATGACTTAGATACAGAAATTATTGCGGCTAGCGTTCGTAATCCGATTCATGTAGTCGAGTGTGCAAAACTTGGCTGTGATATTGCCACAGTACCATATAAAGTAATAAAACAGATGATTGCTCATCCATTAACAGAAATCGGTATAGAAAAATTCAAACAAGACTATAAAAAAGTATTTGGAGAATAGTGAATATTAGTTAAGTGATAACTAATAAATAAGGCAACTAGTTAAGCTTTATTAGATAGTAAGAAAAAATAAACCTTTAAAAAAACCGGCATATGCCCAGAAATTTGGGCATAGAGTATAAAACAAAAAGCCTTAAACGTTTATACTTTAAGGCTTTTCTAACTTTATTATTTAGTTTCTCTGTGTAAAGTCACTTTTTTTAATCTTGGACAGTATTTTTTAAGTTCAATACGATCCGGATTATTTCTTTTATTCTTTTTAGTAATGTAGTTTCTATCACCACATTCAGTACAAGCTAATGTTACATTTACGCGCATGAATATAACCTCCTATAAAATTTATCTTAACAACTTTTTCATACAACAGAAATTATTATACCACTACTTTAATCATTTTTCCAGCATAAAGTGTAATTTTTTAGAAAAACTTATCGTTTTATTTAAAATCATATTTGATTATTATAGTTATTAATTTATTTATATACCACTTTTAAAACAGTAAAACAAATTCTTTATTGTAATTTATAAATGTACAAACTTCATTTTTCAATATTAAGTTGTGATTATATCGTATTTAGTTTGTTGCTTAGTTGTATTTATGGTATAATATGTTGTGTTGCACAGGAGGTTATATGTTTGAATTTTTAAAGAAAAATAAACCTGAAATTAAAACAGAAAATGAAAAACTAAAAAAAATCCCAACACATGTTGCTATTATTATGGATGGAAATGGTCGTTGGGCTAAAAAAAGAAATATGCCACGTATCAAAGGGCATTATGAGGGTATGCAAACCGTAAAAAAAATTACTAAATATGCTTCAAAATTAGGAATAAAATATTTAACGTTATATGCGTTTTCTACGGAGAATTGGGCGAGGCCGAAAGAAGAAGTAAGTTATTTGATGGATCTACCGGAGAAAATGTTCAGTAGCTTTATGCCTGAATTAATGGAAAATAATGTTAAGATTAAAGTTATCGGTGTAGTTGAACAATTACCAGAAAATACTCAAAAAGCGGTGTTGAATGCTATTGAGCAGACAAAGGATAATACAGGACTGCATTTGATTTTTGCTTTAAATTACGGTTCTAAAGATGAAATAGTTTCGGCAGTAAAAAAAATAGCAAGTGATGTAAAAAATGAAAAGTGTGATATTAGTGATATTAATGCAGATATAATCAGTAATAATCTTTATACAAAAGGGACGCCGGATCCGGATTTATTAATAAGAACATCCGGGGAACAGCGTATTTCAAATTTTTTGTTATGGCAAATAGCGTATAGTGAATTTCTTTTTACCAAAGTTGCATGGCCGGATTTCACTGAAGCGGAGTTTTATAATGCACTATTGGTATATCAGAGTAGAGATAGACGATTTGGAGGTCTTAATGAAAACTAGAGTAAAAACGGCGATAGTTGCCTTAATTATTTTTGTACCATTATTATATCTGGGTAATTGGTATTTCAAATATACGACGTCAATACTTGGGATATTGGCTATGTATGAAATAAATAAAATGACATTTAAAAAAATAAACAATTCAGTATTATTAATTAGTGTGATAGCCGGAGCAATTATTTATACTAATTATCCCTTGCCGGCTGTTTATTTTTATAGTGTATTCTTTTTAATCGGCATAGCTTTTTTAATGACAGTAGTAATAAGTGGACATAAGATAAAACTCACTGAAATTGGTGTTATTATATTTCTAACTGCTTATGTTTTTGTTGGTTTTTATAGTCTATTTATGTTACGTGAGTTAGGCTTATCATATGTACTATATTTGTTGTTTACAATTTGGGTAACTGATAGTTTTGCTTATATAGGCGGAATGAAGTTCGGAAAAAATAAAATTTCACCAAATATTAGCCCGAATAAATCAATAGAAGGTTCTGTAATTGGTAGTCTATCATCAATTGTAGTAGCGTTATTATTTTACTTTATGACAACTATATTTACTAATATAGTTATGGCTGTTATAATCACATTGGTAATTAGCGCCATTGGACAGATAGGTGATTTAATAGAGTCAGCTTACAAACGTGAATGTGGTGTAAAAGATAGTAGTAATTTATTACCGGGGCATGGCGGAATTTTTGATCGTTTTGACTCCGTAATATTGGCAGCACCATGCTTAGCATTGTTGCTTAATTTAATAGCATAGTTTATAGAAGGGAGTATTAGATGCAAGGAATAATCGCATTTATATTAATATTTTTTGTTGTTGTAACAATACATGAGTTCGGTCATTTTATAGTTGCAAAACGTTCCGGTATTTTATGTCAAGAGTTTGCAATAGGAATGGGGCCGAAGATTTTCCATAAAAAAATAGGAGAAACAAACTTTACAATTCGTTTACTACCAATTGGCGGTTATGTTAAGATGCCCGATAATGTTTTTGATTTTAACAATGATGTATCACCATATGATTTAAAAAAAGGTATGCACGTTAGTTTAAAATTAGATAATAATGATAAAGTTGAGAAAATTATTCTTGATAAAACAAATGATGTTGACTTATTACCAATTGAATTAAACGATTTTGAATTAACTGAACAATTATTTATTGAAGGTTTTGTTGGGGAAGCTATTGAAAGATATAGTGTAAGAAAAGATGCTTGTGTAGTTTTTAATGGAATGGAAGAACAAATCGCACCCATTGAGCGTATGTTTTCATCACATTCATGGGGGAAAAAATTCTGGACACTATTTGCAGGCCCGTTAATGAACTTTGTTTTAGCACTGGCGATATTTTTAGGAATATCTTTGTATAGCGGCGTTCCAACTAACAGTACACGTCTGGGAGAATTAGCAACCAATTATCCCGCTGCTTCGGCAGGTTTAAAATCCGGTGATGTAGTTACTGAGGTTAATGGAGAAAAAGTATCAACATGGGCTGAAATGACAAGTAAAGTTATTGCTTCTAACGGTAGTGAATTAACACTAAAAGTAGTGTGTGACGGTCAAACACAAGAAATTAAAGTAACTCCGAAAGAAGATACAACGATAAAAAAAGGCAAAGAAGTAAAAACATACAAGTTAGGTATTAATCCTGCCTATGAGAGAGATTATCTAAGAGCTATCAAAAACGGCTTTTCTCAGACATTGTATTACGGAACGATGATTTTTACAGGTATTGTTAACTTATTTGTTTCAATATTTAGAGGGGGATTTAGTCTAAATCAACTAGGAGGGCCGGTGGCAATTTATGAAATGTCCAGCGCGGCTGCTCAGAGTGGGTTAATTACAACATTGCGTTGGACAGGAATACTAAGTGTAAACTTAGGACTTATGAATTTAATTCCGATACCGGTGTTGGATGGCGGTCGTATTGTTTTCGTTATTTACGAAGCAATATTTAAAAAACCGATTAATAAGAAGGCTCAATATTACATGACTGTTGCATTTGGTTTATTGTTAATGGCATTAATGTTGGCAGTTACATGGAATGATATTCAACGACTGTTTGGAAAATAAAGCAACTCCTCTTAGACAGTTGATTTTCAAAGTTAGATAAATATTTATACAAAGAATTTAGTTCTATACTGAACAGAACTAAATTCTTTTAGTTTTTTGTTATTACACAAAGTTTGGTACTAATTTCTATTATATTTTAGTTATTTGTGATAATATGGTAACTAATCAAATTACTTTATAAAGGATGAGTATTATGAATATTAGAAAAATTGTTAAAGAAAATAACCTTGAGGAATTGTTTAATGCTGTAAAAATTGGCATAGAAAAAGAAGGTCAACGAGTTCTGGAAAGTGGTGATATTTCTAAAACAGGTCATCCTAAAACATTCGGAATAAGACAAAAACATCCATATATTCAAACAGATTTTGCAGAATCTCAGATAGAGCTTATCACTTCACCTGAAAACTCTGAAAAAAATGTACTTCGTTATCTGGCGGCAATACATGAAGTTGTTTTAAAAAATCTTCCTAAAGATGAATTTATATGGCCGCTTAGTATTCCGGTAAAATTACCTAATGAAGAAGATATTAAGGTAGCGCAGTTTGAAGATAAATGGGATGTAGAATATAGAGAGTATTTAGTAAAAAAATACGGGAAATATAAACAAATGGTTTCGGGTATTCATTATAATTTTCAGTTATCTGATAATTTAATGAAGTCTATAGCTGATATTGAAAAAAAAGATATAGTAGATGTAAAAAATAATATTTATATGAAATTGGCTCGTCAATTTATTCGCTATCAGTGGCTACTTGTTTATTTATACGGTGCAAGTCCGTTAGTAGAGGATAAGTATTATTATAATAGTAATGATAAACCGAAAGATTATGTAAGAAGTATAAGAATGAGCCGTTTTGGTTATGTCAATGATGAAGATATTGTTGTATCTTATAACTCTTTAGAAGAGTATATTGATAATATAGTATCTTATGTAGAAACCGGAAAACTCATTGCAGAAAAAGAGTTCTACTCTAGCGTCCGTTTTAGAGGAGAAGATACTGTAAAAAAATTTTTAAATAACGGTATTAAGTATATAGAATTTAGACTATTCGACTTAAATCCGTATGCTCCTTTCGGAATTTTGGAAAAAGATATTCGTTTTATTCATTTATTTATTAAAACTTTAGTATGGTTAGATGAAAAAAATGCTGTTAAATCGGTAGAAATAGGAAAAGAGTACAGTGAGAAGATAGCTTTGGCGCACCCTTTGTCAAAACCTGAGTATTTAGAAGAAGGTTTGGAACTTTTGGATAATATGAAGGAAATGGTTAAAGAGCTAAAATTATCGGAAGCAGACTTAACTCTTATTGAAGAAAAAGAAAATGAATTAATAGATTCAACACTCACAATAGGCGGCAGATTGGTTAGAGATTATAAAAATACTTCACCGCTGGAGGTGGGAATGAAACTTGCAAAAAAATATAAAAAGCAAGCAACGGAAAATTATTATTCACTAAAGGCATTTGAAAATATGGAACTATCTACCCAAGCGTTAATAGAAGACGCAATAAGAAATGGAATTAAAGTTGATATTATTGATGAAAATGACCAATTTATACGTCTGGAGTGGAATAATCAGGTGGAGTATGTTAAAAACGGAAATATGACAAGTAGAGATAGTTATATTTCACCACTTATTATGGAAAATAAGATAGTTACGAAAAAAATTCTCGCTGAGCAAGGCTTTAGAGTACCTAAAGGGTATGAAGTATCAACTTTAGATGATGCTGTTATGGTATTTAATTATATAAAAAATAAACCTGTTGTCATTAAACCTAAAAGTACAAATTTTGGATTAGGAATTACCATTTTTAAGTATGGGATAAATGATATAGAAACCTATTCAGAAGCGATTAATTTAGCGCTAAAAGAAGATAAAGATGTAATAATTGAAGAATTTATCGAAGGAACGGAATATCGCTTTTTTGTAATCGAGGGTAAAACAAAGGCTGTTTTACTTAGAGTTCCGGCTAATGTTGTTGGTGATGGAGTTCATACAATAGAAGAGTTGGTAGAAATAAAAAATAACAGTTCATTACGTGGTGATGCCAAAAAAACACCTCTAAAAAAATTGGAGCTTGGCGAAATAGAACAGTTGCAATTAAAAGAGCAAGGGTTAACGATACATACAGTTTTGAAAAAAGGACAAGTAGCAAACTTAAGAGAAAATTCCAATATTAGTACCGGTGGTGATTCTATAGATATGACAGATGAAGTTCACAGCAGTTATAAAAAGTTAGCTGTAAAAATTTCGGATGCCATGTTAGCAAAAGTGTGTGGCGTGGATTTAATAATACCAGATATAAAATCGGAAGTAGATAACAATAATTATGGAGTGATAGAAGCAAACTTTAATCCTATGATGATGATGCATATTTATCCATATAAAGGTAAATCACGAAGATTATCACTTGATGTTTTGAGAATGCTTTTTCCGGATAAAAATATAATATAAAAATAGGGGTTTATCTAAAGTTAAAAATTTAATAGAATTTACTTATTAGCAGACAGATGCAGTAGTTCGTTAATTTTAAACTATTTAAAAAGTTTTTCAAAACTAACGAATTGTGTGGGAGCGACTTAATAAAATCAATTTCTAATGGAATTATGATTTTTGAGTTGCTCCTATTTCTATATTTTATATTATTATTGTTATGGGTATATATAAAGTAAAAATATATTTTTATCTACATATTGATGTAAAATATAAAAATAGTATATAGTGAAAAAATGAAAATAAAATTTTCTTAATGTATTTCTTATTTTAAATTTTGATAATTATAAACAAGATAATTTAGTTATTAACATGATGAAAAACAAATTATAACTAAGATTATTTAACATTTATAATGTAAAAATATTAATTAGTAAAAAAATAAACATTAGAAATCGTATTCAATGTTTGAAATGACTAAAATACAAACATTTACAAACGTTATGTAAAATGATATAATTTATGTTGTATACAAAGGTGTACACGTCATATTAAATTAATTTATAAATAAAGGAGGTACTAGGATGGTAGGAATTATCATCGCAAGTCACGGTGAATTTGCTGCTGGTATTAAGCAATCGGGAACTATGATTTTCGGAGAACAAGAAAAAGTAGAAACTGTTGTATTTATGCCAAACGAAGGCCCGGAAGACTTGCAAAGAAAACTTCAAGAAGCTACAAAAAAAGTAGATTCTGAAGAAATTCTTTTCCTTGTAGATTTATGGGGTGGAAGTCCATTTAATCAAGCGAATAAACTGTTTGAAGAAGCCCCGGAAAAAAGAGCTATCGTCGCAGGTCTTAACTTGCCAATGTTGATTGAAGCATATGCAAGTAGATTAACAATGACAACTGCACACGAGATAGCCAAAGCTATCGCTCCAACAGCGATTGACGGTGTGAAAGTTCGCCCTGAAGAACTTCAACCGAAACAAGAGCCGGTTAAACAACAATCGGTTGCACAAAGCACTATTCCGGAAGGGACGGTTTTGGGTGACGGCAAAATTAAATTTGTACTGGCACGTATTGATACACGTTTACTACACGGACAAGTAGCGACTAACTGGACAAAATCTACAAATCCTAACAGAATTATTATTGTATCAGATTCAGTATCAAAAGATGAATTGCGTAAAAAACTTATTGAGCAAGCAGCTCCTCCCGGAGTACGTGCTCACGTAATTCCATTAGATAAACTTGTTCAAGTGTATAATGATCCGCGTTTTGGAGATACTAAAGCGTTATTGTTATTTGAAACACCGCAAGACGCATTAACAGTTATTGAAAAAGGTGTAGAAATTCCTGAATTAAATATCGGTTCAATGGCACACTCTGTAGGAAAAGTTCAAATTAATAATGTTTTATCATTAGATCAAGATGATGTAGATGTCTATAAAAAACTTCGTGATTTAGGTGTCAAATTTGATGTTCGTAAAGTATTGAGCGATAGCCCGGTAGATTTATTCAAATTAATTGAAGCAAAATCAAACGAAGGTTTAAAATTATAATTTAATTATGTATTTATATTAGGAGGACACAATGGATTTTAATATTCTTTCAGTGATTTTAGTCCTTGTAGTTGCTTTTTTAGCAGGTATGGAAAGTATCTTAGATCAATTCCAATTCCATCAACCAATTATTGCATGTTCGCTAATCGGTTTGGCTACGGGACATTTAACAGAATGTATCATTTTAGGTGGTGCGTTACAATTACTAGCTTTGGGATGGGCAAATATCGGTGCAGCTGTTGCACCAGATGCAGCATTGGCATCAGTAGCATCAGCGATTATTTTTGTAAAAGCTGCTAATTTTTCTGCTGATGGACGTAACATTGCGATTGCAGCAGCTATCACATTAGCAACAGTAGGATTAGTATTAACAATGGCAGTTCGTACATTGGCGGTGGTAATAGTACACCGTGCTGATAGTGCGGCAGAAAACGGTAATTTTGCGGGAGTTCAATTCTGGCATTATGTAGCATTATGTATGCAAGGATTACGTGTAGCAATTCCGGCAGGTTTACTAATGTTTATTCCGTCAGAAGCGGTTAAAAGTGGTTTAGAGGCACTACCGGAATGGTTCTCAAAAGGTATGACTATCGGTGGTGGTATGGTAGTAGCAGTAGGTTTCGCTATGGTAATTAATCTAATGGCGACAAAAGAAGTATGGCCATTCTTCTTCTTAGGTTTTGCATTAGCACCGTTAAAAGAATTGACACTTATTGCGACAGGTATTATCGGATTATGTATCGCTATTGTTTACCTAAATCTTTCTAATAGAAAAGGTGGTGGCGGTGGATCTGCCTCATCAGGTGATCCATTAGGTGATATATTAAATGATTATTAGTAGGAGGAACGAATAATGGAGAGAAAAGTTACATTAAGTAAAAAAGATCGTCGTAGCGTTATGTTGCGTTCTCAGTTCCTTCAAGGATCATGGAACTATGAACGTATGCAAAATGGTGGTTGGGCATTCGCTCTAATCCCGGCACTTAAAAAATTATATCCGAATAAAGAAGATGCAACTCAAGCATTAAAACGTCATTTAGAATTTTTTAACACACACCCATATATTGCAGCACCTATCCTTGGGGTAACACTTGCTCTTGAGGAAGATCGTGCAAATGGTGCGGAAATTGATGATGCAGCTATCCAAGGTGTTAAGGTCGGAATGATGGGGCCGTTAGCCGGTATTGGAGATCCTGTATTTTGGTTTACAGTTCGACCAATTTTAGGAGCTATTGCAGCGTCACTAGCTTTAGGTGGTTCTATTTTAGGACCTTTGTTATTCTTTATCGCATGGAATGCTATACGTATAGGTTTCCTATGGTATACACAGGAATTTGGTTACAAAAAAGGTTCAGAAATTACTAGTGACCTTTCAGGCGGTATCTTACAAAAAGTTACAAAAGGTGCATCAATTCTTGGTATGTTCGTAATGGGTATTTTAGTTCAACGTTGGACTAATATCAGCTTCCCGTTAGTAGTATCAAAAGTACCGTTAGATGATAAGGCATTTATTCATTTCCCTGGAGAAAAAGAACATATTACAGGTGGTGTACTTCAAGATATTATTACAAAAGTGCAAAGTGGAGAATATTCTTTAACACCGGAAAAAGTAACAACATTGCAAGATAACTTAAACCAACTTATTCCGGGCTTTGCGGCATTACTATTAACATTCGTATGTATGTGGCTATTAAAACGTAAAGTAAGCCCAATCATAATAATCTTCGGATTGTTCGCATTAGGTATTTTAGCACATGTAGCCGGAGTAATGTAGAAATATTAAATATAGACCATTTATAATTAGAATTTCAAGTCTGATTATAAATGGTTTTATAAATTATAGCAGTCTATCATAAGAATAAATTAAAGATTTATAGGATATAAATTTTAAAAATATGACTGTTATCTCTTGCAAATAGTAAGAAAAATTGATATTATAACTAAATGTATATAGCACATATAAAGGCAAGAATACGGCTTGCAAGTTTCTACCATCTGACCTTAAATTAGATGACTATGGGCATTTTTTATATTATATTTTATTTAATAACTTTAAATTGAATATATTAAGAAACTAAAGAAAATTGCCTACTTTTATTTAAAGGGGCGATTTTTTATTTTAATATATTATTATTAAATTTTATAAAAAATTTTCATAAGGTATTATTTGTGTTACAAAAACTATAAGGAGATATTATTTTGAAAACATTTATTTTGAGTTTACAACACGTACTTGCTATGTATGCGGGAGCTGTTATTGTTCCCATTATTGTAGCAGCGGGGCTAGGACTTTCTTCTGAACAGACAACATATTTAGTTTCTGTTGATATATTTATGTGTGGAGTTGCAACTTTTCTACAAGTTTATAAAGGTAAATTTGTCGGTATTGGGTTACCGGTTGTTCTCGGTTGTACTTTTACAGCAGTAGCACCGATGATCTCTATTGGAAAAAATTTCGGGCTTGCTACAATGTATGGAGCAATTTTTATTTCAGGATTGGTTGTTGTTCTTATATCACCGTTTTTTGCTAAAGTGGCTAAGTTGTTTCCACCCGTAGTAACCGGTAGTGTAGTGACAATTATTGGAATTACTTTAGTTCCGGTAGCGATGAATTATATAGCCGGAGGGCAGGGATCAGCTGATTTTGGGAATCCTAAAAATATTCTATTGGCATTTGTAACATTGATTATTATTTTAATAATTTATAAATTTACAACAGGATTTATTCATTCAATAGCTATTTTATTAGGTCTTGTAATAGGGACAGTGTTGGCAAATTTTATGGGAATGGTAAGTTTTGCAGAAGTAGGTCAAGCCGGATGGTTTCAACATCCTACGCCGTTTAAATTTTCGGGATTTGAATTTAAGAGCAGTGCCATTTTAACCTTTGTTATTGTTGGAATAGTAAGCATGATAGAATCTACGGGGGTATATTATGCACTTGGAAATATTTGCGATAAAAAAATTGGAGAGCAAGATTTAAGAAGAGGATATTTAGCAGAAGGATTAGCAGTAATGTTAGGTTCAAGCGTCAACGCCTTTCCATATACTACATACTCTCAAAATGTCGGACTTGTTCAAATTTCCGGAGTAAAGAGCAAAAAAGTAATGTATGTTATGGTATTATTGTTACTAGTGTTTGGTTCAATACCGAAAATTGGGGCATTAGCAACCATAGTACCTCAGCCGGTTCTTGGTGGTGCGATGATTAGTATGTTTGGAATGGTACTCGCTTATGGGGTAAAAATGTTGGGGAGTACAGATTTTGCAAAGCAAGAAAATCTAATGATTATTGCCTGTTCGGTAGGATTAGGATTAGGAGTTACAACAGTACCGACAGCTTTTGCCAAACTACCGGAGTTTATAAGAGTATTTACGGATAGTGGAATAGTATTGGGAACGATTGTCGCAATTGTAATGAATTTAGTATTTAATAGAAAAAGTAAAGTTAAAAATAAATAGGAAAAATTTATAATTGAAGCAGGAATTATAAATTAATTATAGATTAGAAAAAGAAGTTTAGCTATTTTAAAAAAGTTATTTTTTGTATTGATAAATTTTATTTTAGGTTATAAAATATATTTAATAATTTACAGAGGTGGTAATAAAGCTATAAAAATACATATATTACATATCGGGAGAGTAATCGTTGATGAAGCATTGTCATTTTATAAAAAAGGAGAAAATAAAATAGCGTGGACGGGGATATTTCGCTCAAAAAAACAACAAATTTCTATTCTGGTTTCAATTTACTTGATAGAACACCCAAAAGGATTAATTCTAATTGATACAGGATGGCATATTAATAATAGAACACATCAAATAAAAAATTTGTTATTTCAATATCCGGTCATAGTAAGGGATTATGTGCAACAAAAGTTAAAAGTTTGAATGATGAACACTATGTATTATTGGCGTCGAATGCGGGTTATGCAGCACGTTCGTGGGAAGAAAACTTAACACCGGGTGTTGTCGAAAATAGAGAACAAGCACAAAAATCACTTGATTGGGTTAAAACTCATACAATAAATGAAAATTGTATTGAAGTATTAGCAAATCATGATGATAAAGTAGAACCGCATATTATACGGTTATAGAAGTATAATAGCACATAAAGATATTGCAAAATAACTAATTATTAATTATTTAACGAAAAGAGAATACTGTAAGTAAGATAATATTTTGAAGATAAAAAATAATATTGAAGATGAGATAGATTGGATAAAATTTATCTCATCTATTTTTTAATTTAAAATAATTTTTAAAAAAATCGTAGCTAATTTAATCGTTTAACATCCAATTTTCAAAAGAACAGATATTTTCATCATCAGAAATAAATGAAGTTAATTCTTGTTCAAACTCTTCAATCAGCTTTGAATTATTTACATTTGGATATGGGTTTCTAATAATATAGCAAATCCGAGGAGGCGGTGGGGTTGTTAATGTGAAAAAAGTCAGATTAGGATTAGAACGCATGGCGCCGTTGATTACGGACATTGGTGCAACTCCCCAACTGTCATCTTGAATGTATCGTTGAAGCATGGAACCGGTATTAATGCTTAAGGCAGGGTGGCAAGATGGGTTGAAATGAAGGTCGTGCCAACTTTTATAATCTAACCCCCAGTTCAGTAAAACTTCTTTTTCGGTAGGTAACTCACCACAGTCCATATCGTTATGATAAGGGCTGTTTTTGCTACAGATGAGATACATAAGTTCTCGATAAATAGGTTTACTAACAACATCAGGATAGTTAATTCTTGAAAAGACAAAACCTATGTCAGCAATGCGGTCTTCCACCAATGAATATATCTCAGAAGAATGGTGAGTTCTTATATTCAGACGAATATTTGGATGTGTGGACATGAATTTTTTAAAAAATGATACGAAAGTATAGTTGTTCACTGCATCCACACTGGCGATTGTTAAAGTTTGTATATTTTCAATATCTTTTAGATGTTGGGTGTCCTTCCAAAGAGAAGCCCATTGGCTTGCAATTGGAATGAATGAATGTCCATAATTTGTAAGTTCCACTCTCCTATGACCTTTGTTTCGTATTAAAAGTTGTACTCCTAATTCATTTTCAAGTTGTTGAAGTCTTGAAGAAACTGTTGATTGTGATACATACAAATACTTTGCAGCAGCTGAAATACTTCCGTAAGTAACAGTTGTTAAAAAAGTTTCTATTTGTTCATAAAACATTTTTATATTCTCCTTCGTTTTCACATTTATTTTCGTTTTATAAATAACGAATTTATTGATATTTTATATCAAAAATATCTGTTTTACAAGTAATATATTATATGATATATTAAAATCATAGAAAAACAAAACTCAGAATACAGTACTGAACCTTGAAAATTATTATTAAAACAAAGGAGTTACCATTATGGAACAAAAACAATTAATCGCAGCTATAAAAAAAGTGGATACAGCCAGTATTTCAGATGCAATGGATAAACTAGGGATTTCTTGTGGTTTACTAGGAATTCAAGCGGTTGCCGGTGGGAATAAAATCTGTGGAGAAGCATTTACGGTTCATTATATCCCCTGTGGACTAGAAAAAGGCAATGTAGGAGATTTTATTGATGATGTAGAACCTGGGCAGGTTGTGGTCATTGATAATGGCGAACGAACTTATTGCACAGTATGGGGAGATATTATGACCTATACAGCAAAAACAAAGGGAATTGAAGGAACGGTGATTGATGGTGTCTGTCGTGATGTTGACGGTATCAAAGAATTAGATTATGGAGTTTATACAAAGGGTAAATATATGGTTACAGGAAAGGAACGTGTAACGGTCGATGCGGTGAATATTCCGATTGCTATTTCCGGAGTTCAAGTTCGCCCGGGGGATATTATTCTTGGAGATGATTCGGGTGTATTAGTAATTCCAAAAGAACGAGCAGAAGAAGTTCTTGTAATTGCTAAACATATTGAAGAAGTAGAACAAAAGATTATTGCTGAAGTAAAAAATGGTAGTACTTTGAAAGTAGCACGTGAAAGATTCGGCTATCATAATCTACAATCTAAGAATAAATAAAAGGAGGGATTTTTATGGTAGCAACATCTCGTAAAAAAACGGCAGCAATTCTTTCGCTTTCTGCCATCATGTACACTGCATATGTTGGTCCGGGCTTTGCTTCAGGAACACAGACGGTTTCTTATTTTAACAATAAAGGATGGATTGGTATTTTTCTCGGCCCAGCATTAGCAGGTTTGTTATGCTTTGTTTTTAGTATTCTTCTCTTTGAAGTTAATCGAATTTATCAACCGGTGTCTTATAGAGATGCCTATAACACTATTTATCGACCTAAAAGATTGCAACTTTTTTTCGGAACTTTTAAAGAAATTCAGGTTATTTCAGTTGTTCTGATTGCCTTATCAGCACAAATTTCCACAACAGCAATTCTGTTAAATCAGATATTTGGCGTGCCAAGAATTATTGGAACTATTGGTTTTTGTATTCTAGTGTTGCTGTTTGCACTCTTAGGGGCTGGAGTTCTTCGTAAGATGGGAGCTATCTTTGGAATTGCCGTATTATTAGTTTGTGCAGGAGTAGCAATTATCTGTCTTAAAAATGCTATCCCTCTTGCTAATAATTATTTGGAAGAACATATTTCCTATACATCTTATGGGTTTTCAGCATCGCAAGCCTGGTTTTCGATGTTGACTATTGTTGTCTTTTTCATGAATGGTTATGATGCCTGTGTACCGGCATCACGAGGTGTTCTAAAAACGAGAAAAGATATTATCTTACAATCTACTGTAACTGCAGTGCTATGTGCAGGTTCTACTATGATTTTTACATATATCTTTTCTGCAGGAATGCCGGATATTATGAAAGAAGACATTCCAACACTTTGGGCAATTGACACACTTTCAAACTCCGGAAATTTTTCTAAAATTTTATATGCTATATTTGCCATTGGTGCTATGGTTTCAAGCTCGGTTGCCTTTATATTTACAGTTTGTAATCGTTTTGAGCCATTGCTTGCAAAGAAATGGAAAAACAGTAGTATTTCAGTACGAAAATTTTTAATTGCTATAATTTTTGTATTGATTTGTACATTTGGATCAAGCCTAGGTTTGATTAATATTATTAAATACGGTTATGGTGGATTTACAATGATAGTAGGACCTGTTATGTTGATACCATTAATCGTGAGCGTTCCATATAGACTATGGAAAGATAAAAAAGATGGAATTCTTGATGAAAATTACACATTGATTACAAAAACTTCAGAAAGGTAGGGAAAGTATGAATTTAACAGAGGAAGTAAGACAAAAATTATTAAAATTACCAACAGGAAATATTGCAGATAATAATAATTTAGTTCCCAATCAAGGAGTTATGGATACAGCGATTAAACCTGTAGATTTTAGAATGAAGATGGTTGGCAGAGCTTTTACGGCCAGATGTTTTCCAGGAGATAATTTAGCACTTCATCAGGCAATTTATGCCTCAAAACCGGGAGATGTTTTGATATTAGACCTTCATGGATATGTCAATGCAGGTCATTTTGGAGATATTATGGCAACAGCGTGCAAACTCCATGGGCTTGCCGGGATTGTTATTGATGGTAGCTGTCGAGATGCTGAAGATATAAAAAAACTTGGGTTTCCTGTCTTTTCAAGAGGATTTAACCCATCAGGTACGGTAAAAGAAAGTCTAGCTCAGTTGGATATACCGGTTCACTGTGGAGGTATTCAGATCAATCCAGGAGATATTATAGTTGGTGATTGTGACGGTGTTGTCGTCATTCCTAAAGAATATGAAGATAAAGTATTTGAAAAAGCTTTGGCTAAATTCGATCATGAGGTGGAAGTTATTAGGAAGTTGAAACAAGGAAAAACAACTTTGGAAATATATGGATTTGATAAAATTATTAAAGAAAAAAGTATCTTAAAGACTTTATAGTAAAAATTTGAGAAGAAATATTTTTCTCAGAGGTAAGTTCTTTGAAATTTTATTTTAGTAGAAAAAAACTCATCATAAATTTTTAAGAGGAACTTTGGTATATTTTGATTAATTAGGTAGTTGTTAATGGGGTCAAAGTAACAGTTTATTTTAAAATGGAAATGGTGACAAGGGTTTAAACTTAATAAAAACTAAGCAATCATTCAAAACACGAGTGATTGCTTTTTTACTTATATAATATATAATAATTGAGGTATTACACCTAAAAAGGAAAATAGCAAAATTTATGTTATAATAAAAATAATATAATAGAGGAGAACTGGTGATGAATTTAACGCAGTATAAGTATTTATTATTTGATTTAGATGATACATTATTAGATTTTAAAAAAGCGGAAAGAAGAGCATTTAAAAAATTATTGTTAAACCATAATATAGAATATAGTGATGATTTATTTGAAAAATATATTACAATAAATAAATCATTGTGGAGAAAACTTGAATTAGGAGAGCTTAGCAGTAAAGATGTAACTAAGGGGAGGTTTAAACGTTTTTTTAGTTTATTAAATAAAGAAGTTAATGATGAGAAGTATGATAAGGAGTATAGAATTTATCTGGCAGAAGGTAACCAAGTATTTAAAGGAGTACCGGAACTTTTAAAAAAATTAGCACAAACTCATAAACTTTATATCGCTACTAACGGCGTAGCGGCAACTCAACGCACCCGATTTAAAAATAATAAACTAGATGAATATTTTGATTATATATTTATTTCAGAAGAATTAGGGTATAAAAAACCTGATAAAGAATTTTTTGAAAAAGTATTTGAAATAATTGGAAGTAAAAATAAAAGTGAAGTATTGATGATAGGAGATAATCTGGTATCTGACATACTAGGTGGGAATAATTTTGGAATAGATACCTGTTGGATAAACGCAGAAGATATAGAGAACATCACAAATATAATTCCGACTTATAAAATAAGAAGTGTAATGGAGTTAATAAGATAAAAATTATTATTAAAAAATATAATTCAACAGAAAATATGAAAGGTACTTGATTGTACTCCTAATGATGTGTTTAGTTTTGATGATGATTATGAAAAGGAAGAAGATGAGCAAAATTAAGTTAAAAGACGAAAGTGCATTGAATGGACTTTATAATGAAATAAATATTATAGTTGCTTATTCAGGTAATTATATCGTGAGGATATAAATTAGAATTGTAGAGGTTAGGCATGAATAAAAAATTGGAAGAAATGAGTTTAAAAGAACTTTGGCAACTGTTTCCGATATTTCTAGTTGAACATAATAAAGAGTGGATAAAATGGTATGAAGAAGAAAGAAAATTGATATTATCAGCAGTGCCGAGTAAAAGTATAAAAAGAATATCTCATATCGGTAGCACAGCTATATTAGGAATATTGTCAAAAAATATTGTGGATATATTGGTTGAAGTAAACGACAAGGCGGATTTAGATTTTGTTAAAAATATTCTCATAAATAATAGTTGGCTTTGTATGAATATGACTGAAACCCGCATTACATTAAATAAAGGGTACACAGAACAAGGATTTGCAGAAAAAGTATTCCATCTTCATATTAGACTTGTTGGAGATAATGATGAACTGTATTTTAGAGATTATTTGAATGAGCATAAGGAAATAGGCAAAGAATATGAAATTTTAAAACTGTCACTTTGGAAAGAATTTGAACATGATAGGGATGGATATACCAAGGCAAAAACAGATTTTATAAAAAAATATACAAATTTAGCAAAAAGTTTATATGGAAAAAGATACTAACCAAATTAGAAGTTGTGGAGGCGTAAATGGATATAAAAATAAAAGAAGTTGTAGATAAACCGGAAAAGGAAGCAGTATCGAGAGAAGTATTATATGACCTTCCGGAATGGTTCGGCATGCCGGAAAGCACGGAAGATTATATTCGTGATTCACAGGACAAGCCTTTTCTCGCTTGTTATATGAATGATAAGCCCGTTGGTTTTGTTGTATTAAACGCAACCAGCAAGGATTGTGCAGATATTTTTGTAATGGGCATAAAAAAGAAATTCCATCGAATGGGTATCGGATCGGTACTTAATGAAGCATACGAAACTATGGCAAGGAAGTTGGGTTACACATACTCACAGGTAAAAACGGTACAGATGGGACATTACAAAGAATATGATATTACCAATAATTTTTATATAGCGATGGGATATAAAGAATTGGAATGTTTTCCGACTTTATGGGACGAATGGAATCCGTGTCAAATATATATTAAATATCTTGGAGTGTAACAAATCGGCCCTATGTCAAATACGGGGCATGAGAAAATAAGAAAAAAAAGCTAAGCAGTACAAAGTTGCTTAGCTTTTCTCTTTTTCGGCTTTGACAGTTGATATTATTTTAAATCCATCCCTCTTCAGTTGCCTTTTTTACAGCTTCCGTTCTATTTTTACAATTTAGTTTTGCTAAGATATTAGAAATATAATTTCTGGTAGTACCCTCCGATAAAAATAAATTGGTAGCAATTTCCTTATTTGATAAACCTTCTTTAATGTTTTTTAATAAAATAATTTCTTGATTTGATAATGGGTTATGATTTGAAAAAATATTTTCCATAAGTTCAGGAGAGTACTCTTTTTTACCTATTAGAACATTATGGATAGTTTGCATAAGTTCTTCTATAGAGCGATCTTTAAGAACATAGGCATCAACATTATTTTTAACGGCACGTTCAAAATAACCGCTACGTTTGAAGGTGGTTACTATAATAACTTTGGTGGGAATATTATTTTTTTTAATCCATTCCAACACGTCCAAACCTGTCATTTTCGGCATTTCAATATCTAAAATTGCAACATCAATATTGTTATTTTTTAAGTAGCTTAAAGCCTCTTTTCCGTCACCAGCTTGAACAACATTTTCTATGTCTTCTTCCATTAATAATAATTTTGTCATGGCATCTCTTAACATACTCTGATCTTCAGCAATAAGCAATTTCATAAAAAATCCCCCTATTATTTTATAATTTTTTCGGTATAATTACTTGAATTTTTGTTGGATTATTTTTTGATATAATCGTAATAGTTCCATTTACTATTTTAATTCTTTCATAAATAGATTTTAGTTCATTTCCGGTTATTTCTTTAAAACCGACTCCATTATCTGTTGAAATAATGGTTATATCATTTTGTTTTTCATTAAGAATTAATGAGCAGTTGTCAGCATTGCTATGTTTAATAATATTATTTATCAACTCTTTTAAAATCATAGTAGTGGTAGTAGTGGTCCAACTGCTAAGTTCTTTGGTATAAATATTATTTTCTATTTTACATTTAATCTCTGCCAACGAAGTAATATCTTCAATAATTTTTAATTCTTCGTTTATTGTTCGATATTTTAGATTGTTAATAATAGAACGAGTTTCGTGCATAGATTTCGTACTGATTTCTATAATTTCACGAAGTTCATTTTGTGCTTCTTCTAATTTATTTTTTATTAAAAGTTTTTCTGCAAGTTCGGCTTTAAGTTTTAGCATAACAAAAACATGGCCTATACTATCATGTAAATCACGACTTATTCTATTTCTTTCATTTTCTGCTAATAAAATATTAATATGTTCGTTGTGTTTTCTATGTTCTTCCTTAAGTTTTTTATCAAAATATGCTTTGCGTTGGAAAATAAAAGTGGCTAAGCATAAAACGTAAAAACAAGACATAATAAATTTTTCAGGAATGCGGTAGTTCCCAAAAAGAATAGCTATTATTAAAAAGTTCAATATAGTAAAGAAGCTCGTAATTCTATATGAACGAAATGAAATATCTTTAAAATGCCAGACTATCAGATTACTAAGATAAAATGAAAATAGCATATTCATAGGATGAATCCAAATTGTCATGTAGATAATATAACAGGATAGATAAAACCAAAGAATAAAACTAATATACTTGTTATTAGCATAAATCATGGAGATATAACAAATTATAGCTGGTAATGTAAGCAATAACGTATATTTTGGATAACTTCCATCTAATACATATGTAATAGGAAAGGCGAAAAATATTAACGAAATATAAAAAGGGAAATTAGCCAATTTTTTAATTAAGTTTTTCATAGAAAACTCCTTCTACTATATTTTGATGTTGATAAAGTGAATTTAAAAAACTTTATTTACATTTTAGCATAAAATATAAAGTGTGTGAATAAACTAGATAATTATTCACACACTTTAAACAATTATTTAATTTCCATTTTTCTTTTAATAACTAAAGTAAGAATAATAAAACCAACGCCATAGGTTAAGAGAATGCCAAGGGAATTAAAAGAAAAGGTACCTTCTTTTATATATTTATTGACAAAGTTTAATAAATGATAGGTTGGAGTTACTTTTGAAATATTTTGTAACCATTCCGGGAAAAGATAGGTAGGCCACCATAAACCGCCTAGCATTGCTAAACCTAAATATAAAATATTAGACAAAAGACTTAATTTTTCCGTAGATTGAATTAAACTAAGAATAAGACCTATTCCTAAGAAAGTTGTACTACCTATAACCATTAAAATTCCTGCCATTATCCACTCTTTAGCACTCATATTGACATCACGTAAGAAATGACCGACCGTAAAGACAACAATAACTGCTATGATAAAAGTTACTAAAAGACGGGTAAAACGAGCAAAATAGTATTCAACTAATTTAATTGGAGCATTATCAATAATACTTAGGTAACTATTGGTTTCATCTTCTCTAATAGATAGCGGTAAAGAAAATAAAGCGAAACTGATACTGCTAAATGCTGTCATAGAAATAAGCATATCTTTAATGACACGAGTTTGAACACTCGGATCATCGAATTGTTGCATTCCCGAAAACAGTATAAAGAATATAACCGGAAATCCAAGACCCATTGTGAAATTTGATATGTTTCGTTTAGTAAGAATAAATTCCATTTTTAATAATGTTAAAAAATTTTTCATAATAATAACTCCTTAATTTTCTTTAGTAGTAGTAAAAATACTATCTAACAAAGTTCTATTTTGTACTTCCAAATCTTTAAAAGTACAACCGTTTCTTTCTAATAATTTCCAGATGTTATCTGCATCTTTAGTAAGGAAACTGAAACTATCCAGTTTAACTTCTAGACTGTATATATTTTCACAATTTTTTAATAAGTCAAAATATTTAACAGGAAGGGTAAATAGTTTTTCCACATCTTCAGCGCGCATGGCGTGCGGTGTGGTATCACGTATTAGTTCTCCTTTATGAAGAACCAGTATTCTGTCTGCTGTATGTTCGACTTCTTCAATGTAATGGGAAGAGTAGATAATCGTTGCTCCTTGCTTTTTTAAGTCATTAACGATTTCCCAAAAACGAACACGTGTAGAAGTATCCATACCGGCTGTCGGTTCGTCTAGGAAAATTATTTTAGGTTTTCCGATTAAAGTTAATACAAAAGACAATAATCTTCTTTGCCCTCCAGATAATTTTGATGCGAGATTTTCTTTTTGGTTATCATCAAAGCAAAGAATTTTATCTATTTCTTCGATATTAAGATGTTCAGGATAAATACTTTGAACAAAGTTAATTAATTCTTTTACTTTTAATTTATTGGGAATTTTATTCTCTTGTCTTAGCGCATTAACATATCTTTTTAATTCCAAATTTGTAGGCTTTAGACCGTTAATTGTAATATTACCTGAATTGATAAATTTATTACCCAAAAGACAATTCATTAATGTGGTTTTACCCGCTCCGTTAGGTCCTATCAATGCTAGGTAATCACCTTCATAAACATCAAATGAAATATTTTTTAGAATATTATTAGATTTAATGGTTTTAGTTATATTTTTTACTGAAATAATTTTTTTATTATCCATTTTTATTACCTCTTGTTATTTTGTAGTTACATTATATCATAGAAAAAATATAATTTTTCAGTAGGAGAAGTCATATAAAAATATGACAAATGTAATATATCAATAGCTTAACTTTAAAATGTATGCCAAATTTTTATTAATAATCAATTTTTTAAGTTATCTAACGTCAAAAAAGTACAATTTAATTCCAGATTAGAAACGATTTTTCTAGCAATAGTTTCTACAGGGAGAGGATAAACATTTTTGAAGAATTTAATTCCTAAAGTTGAAAAAATTTTGATAGGTATGACATTTAGATAAGAAGATAATCGGTTTTTCCCATACATTAAACCGGGTTTTACGATAAGGTAATCCAATCCTGAATTAATAATAAGTTTTTCTGCTTCCAGTTTACTGTTTAAATAACTTTTAAATCCACCTTGAGCAGATATAAAAACTAATTTTTTAATATTGGATTTTTCACAAAGTTCAATAGATTTTTTAACACTTAATGTATTTATTTTGCTATACTGATTTTTATTTTTTATAGTACCTATAAGATGAATAGCAATATCAAAATTATAGTTTTTGAGATTAAGGGTATTGATGGAAAAAATATTGGCACATATCCAAGGAAGTTGAGTGTTATTTGCGGTACGTGAGAGATAAGAAACAAAATGATCATGTTTTATTAACTCATAACTTAGGGATTTTCCGACAAAACCGCTACCACCGATTAAAAGTATATTCATAAGCAAATACCTCGTGAAAATATTAATTATATTTCAAGTTCATTTTATAAAATAGTAACATAGTAGAAGATAAAAGTAAAAGATTGTGAAAGGTATGGAGGTTGTAGTTATGAAAATAGGATTAGTTTTAGAAGGTGGAGGTATGAGAGGTCTTTACACTGCAGGGGTGTTAGATGTATTTTTAGAGAGTAATATAAAAGTAACTGATGTTATTGGTGTTTCAGCAGGAACGTTGTTCGGTGTCAATTTTGTTTCAAAGCAAAAAGGACGAGCGTGGAGATATAATAAAAAATATGTTAATGATAAAAGATATATGAGTGTATTAAGCCTGCTGAAAACCGGAAATTTGATAAATAAAGATTTTACCTACTATAGAATTCCGTTTCAATTAGATGAATTTGATAATAGAGTTTTTAAAAATTCAGAAATTAATTTTTTTGCAACAGTTACCAATATAGAAACAGGAGAAGCGGAATATATTAAAATCACAGATGTTTTTAAACAAATGGAAATATTAAGGGCTACATCTGCATTACCATTTATTTCGGAGATAATAGAAGAAAATGGGAAAAAATATTTAGACGGAGGGATAGCTGACAGTATTCCGGTAGAATTTTTTAAAAAACAAAACTTTGATAAAATAATAGTTATTTTAACAAGATCAATAGATTATCGTAAGAAACAGAGTAACGGTTTATTGCACAGGTTGTTTTACGGTAAGTATCCAAGATTGGTAGATAAACTAGAAAATAGATATAAAAATTATAATAATACTGTAGAGAAGATAATAGAACTGGAAAAAAACAATGAAATATTTGTCATAAGACCGAGTGAAGCCATTACAATAAAGAGATTGGAAAAAGATATAGATAAACTTCAACATATTTATGAACTGGGTAAAAAAGACGGTCATGATATAATTAAAAAATTGAAAGAATATCTGGCAGAATAAATAGTATACTGCATATGGAAAATCTATAATAAAATTATAAAAATAATAAGAGGGTGAAAAGATGAGTAATATAAAAGAAATATATTTAGCAGGCGGTTGTTTTTGGGGAGTAGAAGAATATTTTTCAAGATTAGACGGTGTGGTAGAAACAACCGTTGGATATGCTAATGGAAATTCAGAAGTAGCAGAATATAAATTGTTAAAACAAACCAATCATGCTGAAACTATTTGTATTAAATATGATATTGATAAAATTAGTTTAAGAGAAATCTTATTACATTATTTTAGAATAATAGATCCGTTAAGTGTTAATAAACAAGGAAACGATGTAGGAACACAGTATCGTACAGGGATTTATTATACCGATGAAGAAGATTTAAAAGAAATAGAGAAGGTATATAAAGAAAAAGAAGACGAATATCATCAAGCATTGGCAGTAGAATTGGAAGTTTTAAAAAATTATATAAAAGCGGAAGAATATCATCAAGACTATTTGAAAAAAAATCCGAACGGTTATTGTCATATAAATCCGAACTTAGCATCTGAACCATTAATAGATAAAACTAAGTATAAGAAAAAAGAAAAAGAACTTTTGAAGAAAGAATTAACACAAGAACAATATGCCGTAACGATGGAAAATTCAACAGAAAGCCCTTATACAGGGGAATATTGTGATAAATTCGAAGAAGGAATTTATGTTGATATTACAACAGGAGAACCGCTTTTTTCTTCGGAAGATAAATTTCATTCCGGTTGTGGATGGCCAAGTTTTTCTAAGCCGTTTAGCGTAGATGTTGCAAAGTATTATAAAGATAATTCTCATCTAATGGAGAGAATAGAGGTTAGAAGCAGAATAGGAGATTCGCATTTGGGACATGTATTTACCGACGGACCGAAAGAATTGGGAGGATTGAGATATTGCATTAATAGTGCAGCATTAAAATTTATTAAAAAAGAAGATATGGAAGAAGAAGGATATGGAGATTTAATACCATATATTAATAGAAGATATTCTAAGTAATAACGATTATCATTTAGTGTAGAAGAGAATTTTATTTTAGATATTTTTCAGCTAAAAAAGGAATTGTTTTCGAGATTTTATCATTTAAAAAGTGAAACAGTATAATAACAGTTATAAAAAAATGATAAATTTTCAAGCAATGATTGTAATATTAATTTTTTACGTTTTCTTTACTATTTCATTTATTTTCTATTAAATTTCATAATATTTAATACAAATATTTTATCATATAACAGGTAAAATATTGTAACAGAGAAGTAGTGTAGTATAACTGGAGTTCACAGTTTATACACAATTTCAAAAAAAATAATGTTGTATTATCCATATAGTTGATGTAAACTAAAAGTGTAACAAATAGTTTAATTATAAATTTATTTATCACACATTTATTATAAAATTTTAAGGAGTGAAATATATATGACAACAATTGCAGAAAAAAAAGCTTTCGTTGGTGGTAAATGGCAAACAGAAATAGATTTAGTGGATTTTATTAAATCTAACTATACAGAATACAGAGGAGATGCTTCATTCTTAGCTGGGCCTACTGAAGCTACTAAAACTTTAGTAGAAAAATTCAATGATTTGATGCGTCAAGAACGTATTGCCGGTGGAACATTGGACATGGATACTAGTATTCCTTCAACAATCCTTTCACATGGACCTGGATATATAGAAAAAGATTTAGAAAAAATAGTAGGATTGCAAACTGATAAACCGTTAAAACGTGCTTTAATGACATTCGGTGGTATTAACATGGCAGTTAACAGCTGTAAAGCATATGGTTATGAAGTAGATAAAGAAGTTATTAAAATCTTTACTGACTACCGTAAAACACACAACCAAGGTGTATTTGATGCATATACTCCGGAAATGCGTTTAGTAAGAAAATCTGGTGTTATTACCGGACTTCCTGATGCTTACGGTCGTGGACGTATCATCGGTGACTATCGTCGTGTTGCTTTATATGGTGTTGATCAATTAATCGAATGGAAAAAAGAAGATTTAACAAAAATCGGTGCTGACGGAGTAATGACTGAACATGTTATCCGTGATCGTGAAGAAGTGAGTGATCAAATTCGTGCTTTAGGCGAATTAAAAGGATTAGCTAACATTTATGGATTTGATATTTCAAAACCGGCAACAAATGCTCAAGAAGCAGTTCAATGGTTATACTTCGGATATTTGGCAGCTATTAAACAACAAAACGGTGCTGCGATGAGTATCGGTAACATTGCTACATTCTTAGATATTTATATTGAAAGAGATTTACAAGACGGAACACTTACTGAAGAAGGTGCTCAAGAGTTAATTGACCACTTAGTTCTTAAATTACGTTGCGTTAAATTCGCTCGTACTCCGGAATACAACCAATTATTCTCTGGAGATCCAATCTGGGCTACTTTAATCGTAGGTGAAATGTTAGATGCTGAAAGATCATTAGTAACAAAAACTGACTTCCGTTTCATCCATACATTAGATAATATGGGTAACTCTCCGGAACCAAACTTGACTATTCTTTGGTCTAGTAAATTACCAACCGGATTTAAAGAATTCTGTGCTGAATCTTCAATCAACCACAGTGCTATTCAATATGAAAGTGATGAATTATTAGCGGACTTCCTAGGAACTTGTGATAAATCTATCGCTTGTTGTGTAAGTGGTATGACTACAGGTAAAGATATGCAATTCTTCGGTGCTCGTGCTAACTTAGCAAAAGCATTATTATACACAATCAACGGTGGTCGTGATGAAAAACTTGGAATCCAAGTAGGGCCAAAAACAGAACCGCTACGTGGTGTATTAAACTACGATGAAGTATGGGAAAAATTCGGTGGATTTATGGATTGGTTATGTAAATTATACATCAACACATTAAACGTAATTCACTACATGCATGATAAATATTCTTATGAAAGTTTAGAAATGGCATTACACGATACTAACGTTAGACGTTTCATGGCAACCGGTATTGCAGGATTCTCAGTAGCGGTAGACAGCTTATCAGCTATTAAATATGCTAAAGTAACTCCAATTGAAGATGAAACAGGATTAGCAGTTGATTACAAAATTGAAGGTGAATTCCCAACATTCGGTAACAACGATGATCGTGCTGATGGCATAGCGGTTGAGTTATTAAAAACATTTATGACTAAATTGAAAAAACACCCAACTTACCGTGCAGATGAAACTACAACATCTATCTTAACAATTACTTCTAACGTAGTTTACGGTAAAAAAACTGGTAACACTCCGGATGGACGTCGTGCAGGAGAACCGTTCTCACCAGGTGCTAACCCAATGAACGGACGTGACCAAAGTGGTGCGTTAGCTTGCTTAAGCTCAGTAGCTAAATTACCATATGAATACAGCCGTGATGGAATCAGCTTAACAGCGGCATTCACTCCAAATTCATTAGGTAAAACAAAACAAGATCAAATCAAAAACTTAACAGCAATGATGGACGGATACTTCAAAAAAGGTGGTTACCACTTAAATACTAACGTATTTAACAAAGAAACTTTACTTAAAGTTATTGAATCACCAGAAGATTATCCAAACTTCACAATTCGTGTATCAGGATACGCTGTACGTTTAATCAGTTTAACTCCGGAACAACAACGTGACGTATTAAGTCGTACAATGCACCAATTCATGTAATAAAAGTAAAAAAGACAGGAAAGGTAGGGGGCTTTTAGCCCCCACTTTTTTATGTTACAAATAAACAAATAGATTTACATATAATTATAAGATAATATATAATGATTATATGAATAAAATATTAGTAAAGGAGGAGGCAAACTATGAAATTGACAAATTTAGCACCAGTAGAAGAAACTAATGAGCTAACTGCTAATATACATTCTGTTGAGTCGTTCGGTAACGTTGATGGGCCGGGGATTAGATATGTAGTATTTTTCCAAGGTTGTATGTTAAGATGTAAATATTGCCATAATCCGGATACTTGGAGAATGCATAATCCAGATGCAAAAGTGGTTACAGTGAGCCAATTAACCAAAGAGATAGTAAAATATCGTGATTTCTTTGAAGCCAGTAATGGGGGCGGAGTAACCGTTAGTGGAGGAGAATCATTATTACAAATAGACTTTATATTGGAGTTATTTAGAAAATTAAAAGAGTTAGGTATTAATACTTGTGTTGATACCTGTGGCGGATTTTATGTAAATGCTCCAAGTATGAACAAAAAAGTCTTGGAACTAATATCTCTTACTGATTTATTTTTATTGGATATAAAGCATATTGATGATGAACATCATATAAAATTAACAAAAAGAACAAACAAAAATATACTTCAATTTGCTGAATTTCTTAGCGATAATGGAGCGAAAATGTGGATAAGACATGTTCTTGTACCTAAATGGACAGATGACGATTATTATTTACAAAAATTACGTGAATATATTGATACATTGCATGGTGTAGAACGTGTTGAGGTATTACCTTATCATGATATGGCGAAGTTTAAATATAAAGAACTTGGAATAAAATATGAATTAGATGATATTAATCCGCCAACCAAAGATAGAATAGAAAATGCTATAAACATTCTCGGAGCAAGAAATGATGTTAGTTAAAATTATTTTTCAATAATGGATATTATTTGACAAACATAATTAATTTTGATATACTGACGGAGCAATATAAATACTTATCAAGAGTGAGTGAGGGATGAGGCCCGATGAACTCCGGCAACCTAGTCGATTGATTAAGGTGCTTTCCTTAGCAAAGTTAACTTTGAACGATGAGATATGAAGACCCCTCGTTTCAAGGCGAGGGGTTATTTTTATTATAAGGATAAATGAGATAGTTTTATATTAGTATCAGAAATAAAATATTTAGGAGATAAAAAAATGAGTAAAACATATTTATTTACATCAGAATCAGTAACAGAGGGGCATCCGGATAAAATTGCAGATCAAATATCTGACGCAATTTTAGATGAGATTTTAAAACAAGATCCATACGGAAGAGTGGCGTGTGAAACTTGTGTTAACACCGGTTTAGCAGTTCTCGTTGGAGAAATATCAACAACGGCTAATATAGATTTTCAACAAATAGTAAGGAATACTATAAATGAAATAGGATATAATGATCCGAGAAATGGCTATTCAGGAGATCATATTTCGGTTCTTATAGGACTTGATAAACAATCACCCGATATTGCACTTGGAGTTGATAATTCTTTAGAAACTAAAGAATCATCTGAAGTAAAAGAGGTAGGTGCAGGAGATCAAGGTTTAATGTTCGGTTTTGCAACTAATGAAACAGATTCTTATATGCCATTACCTATTTATCTAAGTCATAAATTGTCAAAACAATTGGCAGATGTTAGAAAAGATGGAACTTTATCTTATCTAGGACCTGATGGAAAAGTTCAAGTTACAGTAGAATATGACATTAATCATAAAGTAAAAAGAATTGATACTATAGTAGTATCGGCTCAGCACGATAAAGAAATACCTCAAAAACAAATTCATGCTGATATTAAAAAATATGTAGTAGAACCATGTTTAGATAGAGAATTGTTAGATGAGAATACGAAATATTTTATTAATCCAACAGGTCGTTTTGTAATAGGAGGACCGGTAGGAGATGCCGGTTTAACAGGAAGAAAAATAATCGTTGATACATATGGCGGTTTTTCTCGACATGGTGGAGGTGCATTTAGCGGTAAAGATGCAACGAAAGTTGATCGTTCCGGAGCATATATGGCACGTTATATTGCTAAAAATATTGTAGCAAGTGGGGTCTGCGATAAAATTGAAGTTCAATTGGCATACGCTATTGGTGTTGCTAATCCGGTATCAATTTTCGTAGAAACATTCGGAACTTCAAAAGTTGATGAGGGAGAGATTGTTAAAACCATAAAAAAAGAATTCAAGTTGACACCAAACGGTATAATTGAAACATTAGATTTAAGAAGACCAATTTTCAAAAAAACTGCCGCTTATGGCCACTTTGGACGTGATGATGAGGACTTTACTTGGGAAAGATTGGACAGAGTAGAGGAATTTAAAAAATTATTAAAATAGAAATAAAAATTGGAGGCGACTTAAAAATCGATTTTGCAGAGTCGCCTCTGCACAGTTCATTAAATTTTGGAAAAGTATTTAAAGCGGATTGCCAAATTAATTAATACTGCGGACAACTACTAATAAACGAATTCTATTAAAGTTTTTAGCTTTTAAGATAACTCCGGTTCTTAATTTTACTTAAGTAGTTAATATTTGTAATAATATAGTTGCATATTGTTTGAAAAAACGGTTATTATGATGTTTAATATATATAAGGATATATTAAGAAAGTTGGAGATAGGCATGAATTTATACAATCAAATAGGAGAAAGAAATATTGACCTGTTAGTAAGTTATATGTATGATGATATTATTCCAAATGATGATAGAATTAATGTTTTATTTTCTAATGGTTTTGATAGAATAAAGGTAGAGCAAAAAAAATTTTTTAGGTTATTTCTTGGAGAACCGGGACATTCTATTTTTAATACACCAAATTTAAAGAAAAAGCATATAAATTTGCCAATCTCAATAAATGAAGCGAAGTATTGGTTTGAGGATTTTGAAATTGCATTGAATAGATTAGAGATAGATCCGGCAATAAAAAAATTTTTAAGTCAAAAAGTTAATGCACTTACAGTTCAGATGATAAATACTATAAAATAAAAAAACTGAAATTTAGAGGATTATTATGTTATAGATCTAAATTTCAGTTTTTTATTATGCAACATTTTCTTCTTCATCCACCTTAGTGAATATCTCTTTAAGCATTTCAGGACTGGCAGCCGTAATAAATTTAATAGAAGATTTTATATTGTATAAAAATGCTTCATCTTTATGGATTCTATGTGCTGAAATAGCACCTTGAATACTGGTGAAAAGCCATTCGCTAATAGGATTACATAATTCTTCTGCGATATTTTTATCAAAAAGAGCATCGGCAAGAAGCAATCTCCAATTTTCAAGTATGTCACTACATTTTTCAGCAATTACAGGTGAAAGTTCTGCAGTTTCTAATGCTAATAGCGTTAAAGAAAAACCACTTCGTTTACATGCCTTACCTTTTGAAATAAATAAATCAAAAATCGCAGTTAAATATTCTTCCAAAGTTTTCTCTTTTGGAGAAATAGTTTTAAATTCCTTTTTAACATTATAACTTATTTTATCCAAAGCTTCTAAGTAGATTTCATCCTTTCCTTTTGGGAAATAATAATATACGCTTCCTTTAGGGGCTTTTGCTTTTTTAATTATATCCTGAACACTTGTCAGAGAGTAGCCCTTAGTTCAAACGTTTTGGACAGTGGTTAATATAATGTTTTCTTTAACTTTATTATTAAGTGTCATGTCGTTTCCCTCCCTTATACACCAATCTGTATTCTTATTATACAATATTTATATACAAAAAATCAATAATATATAATAATTTATTTTAAAAATATAATTTAAAGAATTGCTAAATTAAAAGTGATGAGAACGGTTTACTTTTTAAAAAAATAAAAAATAAAATATAAAAAATAAAAAATAAATCACCACTAAAAAAGAAAATAGACTTAAATGTAATTTTTGTAAGTTACTAGGTAGATAACAGCCAAAATATTGAATAAATAGCGATTTTATAGTAAAATATAGAGTGATATTTGTAAGGAGATTGCCATGGTAAAAAAGAAGATATTTCAACTGTGTGTAGAGTTGACAAATGGAGAATTAAGCTCAAAGGCTTTAAAAAAATTGACAAAATCGAATTTAAGTAGATTAATGATACAACCTTTTGCGAAGGTATATGATATTGATACTGATGAAATTTTAGATGAATTAGATGATTTTAGAAATTTGAATGAATTTTTCATAAGAAAATTACACCCAAATGCCAGACCTATCGACAAAAAAGAAGATAGTTTCGTTAGTCCGACAGATGGTGTGATTTCAGAAGTAGGTCATATTTCTGAAAATAGTACATTTATTGTTAAAAATCAGGTATATAATGTAAAAACGCTGGTAGGTGATAAAGAATTCGCTGACAAGTATAAAGGTGGAACATATATAATTATTTATCTAAGTCCTAAGAATTATCATAGAATACATTTCCCGCTTAACAGCCAAGTAAAAGAGGCTTATAGTTTAGGAAAGTATTCATATCCGGTCAATAAGCTGGGATTAGAGTTAGGGGATAATATATTAAGTTACAATTATCGTCAGGTTTATAAATTATCAGGAAAAATTAATTATACACTGATACCTGTAGGTGCTCAAAATGTAAACTCAATTATTCCGACTTATGAAAGTATTTATGTTAAAAAAGGAGATGAGTTAGGGTATTTTGAATTTGGTTCTACGGTCGTGTTATTATTTGAAAAAGATAATATTCTATTAGAGGAAAATTTAGAAAACAAAGTAATTAAGATGGGAGAAAAAATAGCTACGGTATTGTAAGCTGTTGAGTGATATTAGTGATTTTAAGAAGATATTTTTTACCGGATGATTTTATAGAAAAATATGAGTTTATTGATGTTGAATATATGAATATGCACAATAAAAAAGTAATTATTTCCGATTTAGATAATACGCTTATTTCGTGGGATAGTAAAAAAGATACAAAAGAGTTGAATCGTTGGTTAAAACGAATGCGTAGAGCCGGATTTGATATTATTGTAGTATCTAATAACACAGAAGAACGTGTTGAAGAATTTTGTAAACAACTTAATTTACAGTACGTTGCAGGAGCTAAAAAGCCATTTACAACCGGTTTTAAAAAAGCTCTTCATAAGTTGAATAGAAAGCCGGAAGAAGCTATTATTTTAGGTGATCAAGTGTTAACGGATATATTGGGTGCTAAGAGTTTTGGCGTAATGAGTGTACTTGTTAAGCCAATTTCAAAAACAGATGCGTTTAAAACAAGAATTAACCGTTTTTTTGAAGGGATAATAATAACAATTCTAAAAAGAAAAAAAGTATTTCCACAGATGAAAGTATTAAAATATAAACTCACCAAAAAAAAGGTAAAGGGCAATAATGGAGGATATATTGGATAATAAATTATATTGTATAGGATGTGGAGCGGAAGTTCAATCAGAGAATCCTAAAAAGCAAGGGTATTTACCTAATAGCGTAATTGAGAAAAATAAAGATAAAGACTTAGTTTGTAAAAGATGCTTTCGTTTGAAAAATTATAATGAAGTATCTGATGTTGAATTGGGTGCGGAAGATTTTTACGCCTTAATAAAGACGTTATCCAAGAAAAAAAATGCTCTTATAGTTAAAGTGGTGGATATTTTTGATTTTTCCGGAAGCTGGATTGAGGATGTAGTAGATATAGTTGGTAATAATAAAGATATAGTTCTTGTTGCTAATAAAATAGATTTGTTGCCAAAATCAGTTAAAGAAAACAAGATAAAACAATGGCTCTTTAAAATGATGAAATCAAAAGGAATAAAAGTGAAAGATATTCTTTTGATTAGTGCTATTAAAAATTATGGAGTTGAAGAATTAGCATATAGACTGGATGAGTTAAGGGAAGATAAAGACATCTATATAATTGGAGCGACTAATGTCGGTAAGTCGACGCTTATCAATAAGTTAATAGAATTGACCAGTGGAGATAAAAATGTAATTACAACTTCACATTTTCCGGGAACAACTTTAGGTATGATAGAAATACCGCTAGATAAGGTAACCAGTATCTATGATACACCGGGGATTATTTTAGACTATGATATTGCACATTATTTGGATTCGAAAAGTTTAAAATTAGTAATGCCGAAAAAAGAAATAAAAGCACGTGTTTTTCAATTAAATTCGAAGCAAACGTTGTTTTTTGGTGGAATGGCAAGAATGGATTTTGTTTCAGGAGAACGCCAAAGTTTTACAATATATGCTTCAAATTTAGTAGAAGTTCATAGAACGAAATTGAGTAATGCCGAAACAATATTTGAAAAACATTTAGGAACAATGTTAAAACCGCCGTTTAAAGAGAATGTATCAATTTTTAGACAGCAGGTTAAGAGAAGTTTTAAAATAGATAATAAGAAGATGGATATAGTGATTTCAGGATTAGGGTGGATTACGGTAAATAGTGATAAAGGGTGTCTTATAGATATTTACACACCGAATGAAATAGAAGTATTTGTAAGAGAATCAATAATATAGAAAGAAACGAGAATATATGTTAAAAGGAAAACAAAAAAGACAATTAAGAGCTTTAGCACATCATCTAACTCCAATTTTTCAAATAGGAAAATCCGGAGTAACAAGCGATATGGTTAAAGGTGTAAGGGATGCTTTAGAGCGAAGAGAGTTGATAAAAGTCAGCATACTCCAAAATTGTGATGAAGATAAAAATGAATTAGCTACTCTGTTAGCGGAAAGAACGACTTCGGAATTGGTACAGTTAATCGGAAATACAATAGTTTTGTATAAACAAAGTTCAAAAGAAAAGTACAGAAAAATTGAGTTGGTGAAGTAGTATGAAAATAGCACTTTATGGGGGAAGTTTTGATCCTATCCATATAGGACATCTTATCACAGCAAGTTGTGCGTTAGATTTTTATAATTTAGAAAAAGTGATTTTTATTCCTTCGCATATAACACCGCTGAAGGAAAGAATTTTAAATGCCAGTGATAAAGATAGAGCTAAAATGGTAAGTTTAAGTATAGAGAGTAATAGAAAATTTGAATTAAGTGATTATGAAATAAGAAATTCTGCAATAAGTTATAGCTTTAATACGGTGAAATATTTTAAAGAATTTTATCCGGACGATAAGCTGTATTTTATAATTGGAACGGATAGGGTAAAAGATTTAAAAAAATGGTATAATATAATAGAGCTTTCAAAAATGGTGACTTTTATTTTTGTTGCAAGAGATGAAGAGAGTTTAAGAAACATTATTGAAAATGATGATTTTTATAAATCTATAAGCTATGAAATAATGCCGTCGCCAATTATTGAAATAAGTTCCAGTTTAATAAGAGATAATATAAAGAATAACAAAAATGTAGATTACATGATTACAAAAGAATGTAAAAATTACATAGAGGAGTTGAGTCTATATGGATTTTCAAGAAATTCAAAATAAAGTAAAAGAAATATTACCGGAAAAACGATATGAACATACATTAAGAGTAGTAGAAGTTGCTAAACATTTGGCACAAGTTTATGGAGTCAGTGAGCAAAGAGCAGCTCTTGCCGCTTTAGTACATGACGTTTGCAAACCGATGGACGAAGTGGAAATGAAAAAATATGTTATCTTACATAATTTAGATGTGAAGTTGCTTGATTATCCTGTAGCTGTATTACATGGGCCGGTGGGAAGTGCTTATATTGGAGAGAAGTTTGGTATTGAAGATGAAGAGGTAAAACTTGCAGTTGCTACCCATACATTCGGTAGAAAACATATGACTCTACTTGAGAAAATAATTTTTATTGCTGATTATATAGAACCGCAAAGAAAACATCCACACCTAAAAGAAGTAACAGAAATAGCCGAGTACGATTTAGATGAGGCGGTAAGACTTGCTGCAAAATATACATTAGTATATTTGATTGATAATGATGAGAGAATTTATCCGTCGTTGTTAGAATGTTATAATTATTATAATATAAAAAATTATCGAGTAGGTTTTAAAGAAAAAAATAAAGATAAAATTTTAGCGGACGAAAAAACGATAACTATAAGAAATAAAAGTGAAGCACACTTCAAAAAAGGAGATTTATTGGAGGCAACTACATATGAAGATCCGGATACAGTGTTTGCCACTTTGGAAGTAGATTTGGTAAAACCGGTAACCAGAGAAACATTGATTGAACGTTATGCTAAGTATTACGGTGTTACATTAGAAGAGCTGATAAATAAATTAGCGGAACGTTATCCGGATGATGATGTATTATATGTAGTGATGTTCCACATTATAAAAAAATAAAGAAAGAGGATACATAATGAAAGTGGAAAATTTATTAAAGATGGTAGTTGATGCTTGTGATGATAAGCATGGATACGACATCGTAGCTTATGATTTAACAGATGCAGGAGTATTGTATGATTATACCGTTATTTGTCATGCTCCAACATCAAGACAAGTAGAAGCTATAGCTAATGAAGTAAGAGAAAAAGTATTAAAAAGCGGTGTTGACATTTACAGTACGGAAGGTTTAAAAGAGGCTAGGTGGGTTCTTATGGATTTAGGTGATGTAATTGTCAATATTTTGACAAGGGATGACAGAGAATATTATGAATTAGATCTGTTATTTGAAAGATATCCACTAAAAGAGGTTTAAAATGTATAAAAATTTAAGTGTTGTTTATGATAAATTAATGGACGTTGATTACGATACTTATAAAGAGATAATACGAGAAGAATTAGGAGATAAAGAAGATCTTCTAATTCTTGATTTAGGTTGTGGGAGTGGTGTATTACTTACAGAACTGAAAAAATATGGCGGTGTTTTTGCAATAGATAATAGTGAGGAAATGCTTGCTTTAGCAAGTCAAAAAGAATCCGGTGTTAATTATTTTGTGATGAACTTGCTAGATATAGAGAAATTAAATCAAAGTTTTAATTTTATTGTAAGCGCATTTGATGTGTTTAATTATCTGGAAGATTTTCAACAATTTAAAACAGGATTAAAAGGTGTATATAATTCACTGGAAAAAGGTGGGAAATTTATTTTTGATATTCATACACCGAATAAAATTAATACTATGATAAAAAATAAAGTGTTTGCATACGATGATGATGAAATTAGCTATATATGGTTTACCTATAAAACGGAAAATAATTTAGAAGTGGAGAATGAGCTTACATTTTTCATTAAAGAAAAAAATAACCTATATAAGAAATTAGAAGAATATCAAAGGCAAAGAACGTATGATATATGTGAAGTGAAAAAAGAAATAAAAAATATAGGATTTAAAATTAAAGATTATTTTTGTGATTTTGACAGGGAAAATAAAAATTATAAAAATTCGGAAAGAATAATATTTGTTTTAGAGAAGTAATTGGCAGTTACTTCTTTTTTATTATTTATCATTGTAGTTATTTTAAGATTTCTTATTTTTGTATTTTTATAATTAAAATACATATTTTTTAAAAATAATTGTTGACGTTTGTAGACAAAGGGAATATAATAATATATAGGTTACAGTTGTAGACGGAAATCAATCAAAGGAGAATTAACGAATGGTGCTTAATATTTCTGAAGCAGAGTGGGAAGTAATGCGAGTAGTTTGGAGTAATATAGATACTACAAGTAAGATTGTTATTAATACGCTGAGTTTTAAGAAAGGGTGGTCAGTTTCTACAATCAAGACATTACTTTCAAGATTAGTTGAAAAAAATATGTTAAATACAAGAAAACAGGGTAATAAATTCATTTATAATGCGGTATATAGTGAAAATGATTGTCTTGAGAGTATTACAAGGGAATTTTTAAGTAAAATTTGTGCAAGGAAAACCGGTTTAATAATGGAAATCATAATAAATGAGGACAGACTAAATGTAGAAGATATAGATAATATTATTTCAAGATTAAAAGAAAAGAAAAAAACGGCTAAAAAAATAATAGAATGTAATTGTGTTAAAGGTCAATGTACCTGTCATAATAATGGTCAATGTATTTGTCATAGATAACAAATTTAGGAGGAGAGAAAAATGAAACAATTTAAAATAGATGGAATGGGTTGTATGCACTGTGTAAGGGTTATAGAGGAGACTGTTTGTGCTTTAGATAATGTGAAAAGTGTGAGTGTTGATTTTGAAAATAAAGTATTGACTGTTGAATATTCTGAAAGAGAAAAGGTTGATGAAGTAATAAAAGCAGTGGAAGAAATTGGTTATGAACTTACTGAAATTTAGGAGATGATAATATGAAAATAGAAGCATTCGATATAGAGGGGATGACTTGTGCGGCATGTGCAATGAGAATAGAAAAGGCTATTTCAAAACTAGATTCGGTAGATGTGGCTAATGTAAATCTTGCTGGTGAGAAATTAACAGTAAGATATAAAGATAATAAAACTACTGATGAAATAATAAATAAAGTTGAAAAGGTAGGATATAAAGCAAAATTGCAAGAGGAAAGTTCCTTTACAGAAAAAGAGAATAAAAAACAATTAGAATTAAGTAAAATAAAAAGTAGATTAATTGTTTCTATCATTTTTGCTTTACCGTTACTGTATATTTCCATGGCAGAAATGATAAATTTACCAAATATAATAGATATGAATACAAATTCAAAAACTTTTGTAATTATCCAATTTATTTTGGTTATTCCTATTTTATATATGGGAAGAAATTTCTTTATAAAAGGTTATCGAACATTATTTACAGGGTATCCTAATATGGATTCTTTAGTTGCTTTGGGAACAAGTGCAGCATTTATTTATAGCCTATATAACAGCATTAGGGTTTTAGATGGAAATATTCATGCTGTTCATCATCTTTATTATGAATCGGCAGGAGTTATATTAACATTAATAACACTTGGTAAATATTTTGAAAGTTTATCAAAAGGAAAAACAATGGAAGCTGTAAATAAATTAATTCAACTAACTCCTGAAAAGGCAACATTGATTAAAAATAATCAAGAGATAATTATTAAAGCTACAGAGTTATTAGTTGGAGATATAGTAGGGGTTAAAGCAGGAGAGAAAATTTCAGCTGATGGTGTTGTAGTTTCCGGAAATGCTGTTATTGATGAGGCTATGTTGACCGGTGAAAGTATGCCGGTAGAAAAAAAGAAGGATGATAAGGTTGTAGCAGGTACTATTAATACAAACGGTTATATTACTTTTAGAGTAACTGATGTAGGAAAAGATACTACTTTGTCAAAAATTATAAACTTAGTAGAAAATACCCAAAATAATAAAGGAGAACTATCTCGTTTGACAGATAAAGTAGCCGGAATTTTTGTTCCAACGATAATAGTGTTGGCATTAATCTCCGGTTTATATTGGTATTTTATTGCCGATAAGAACATAGAATTTTCACTAACTATTGCTATTTCTGTATTGGTAATCGCCTGCCCATGTGCGTTGGGATTAGCCACCCCTACGGCAATAATGGTCGGTGCAGGTAGAGGGGCGGAAAATGGAATTCTTATAAAAAACGGTGAAGTTTTAGAAATTATTTCAAAAGCCACAGCGGTTGTTTTGGATAAAACCGGTACAATAACAAAAGGTGCTCCTGAAGTAACTGATGTAAACGTAAAAAATTATGATAGAGAAAACTTTTTAATATTATTAAAAGCATTAGAAAAAAAATCAGAACACCCGTTAGCAAAAGCGGTTATTGACTATACTGATAATATTTCAGATATTCAAGTGGAAAATTTTGAGACGATAGTAGGAAAGGGAGTTAGAGCAAATTATAATAATAAAAAGCTACTTTTAGGTAATAAAAAACTCATGAATGAAAATAATATTGATATTTCTAAATTTGAAAACGAAATAAATGATTATAACAATGAATCTAAAACAGTAGTTTATTTAGCAGAGAATAATATGTTATTAGGTATTGTTGCTATTCGTGATGAAATTAAAGAAAGTAGCAGACTTGCAATTAAAAAAATGATAGATTCCAACTTGGAGGTTATTATGTTAACCGGTGATAACAGACAAACAGCAGAGAAAATTGCCGGTGAAGTTGGAATAAAAGAAGTAATAAGTGATGTTCTTCCTGATGAGAAATCTGCCGCTATAAAAAAATTACAAAATAAAGATAAAATAGTAATAATGGTTGGGGATGGTATTAACGATGCTCCGGCGTTAGTTCAAGCGGATATAGGTGTTGCAATAGGAACCGGAACAGATATAACATTAGATTCATCTGATATAATTTTATTAAAAAATGATTTGGCAGATGTAGTTAAAGCAATAAATTTAAGTAAAAAAACCGAAAAAAATATAAAAGAAAATTTATTTTGGGCATTTATTTATAACATTATTGGAATACCGATGGCAATGGGCGTATTTTACGCATTTGGCGGTATGCTTCTTAATCCGATGATGGCAAGCTTGGCAATGAGCTTAAGCTCTGTATCTGTTGTATTAAATGCCCTAAGACTAAAAAGAATAAAATTATAAAAAGGCTGTATAAACAGTCTTTTTTAGTATATATTATTTTACAAATATTTAAGCAATGGTTAGTAGTGGTATGGACGCCTACAACTAACCTAGGTTAATTCTAGAATTTTTAGGATATCATAATATAATTATTACAAATCAATAATTATATATAAAAACCTTTTAAAATATGATATACTGGTATTACTAATTATAAAAGAGGGTCAGTACTATGGGGAAAGATAAAAAAACGATTGTGATAACCGGAGCTTCTAGTGGAATAGGTAGGGAACTCGCTTATCAGTTTGCAGAAAAAGGAAATGTTCACTTAATATTAGTATCCAGAAGAAAAGAAGCTCTTGATAAAGTAGCCAAAAAATGCGAAACTTTTGATGATGTAACTACAAATACATATTCAGTTGATATTGGAGATAAGGAACAAGTAGATAAACTGATAGAAAAATTAGATAATATTAATATATTGATTAATGGTGCCGGCTTCGGAATTATGAAAGAGTTCAGTGAATTTAATGATTACGAAGTAGTTAAAATGTTTGATACAAATGTTATAGGAACGATACAACTAACTAATGAAATTGCTAGAAAAATGCGTGAGAAAAAATCAGGAACTATTGTAACTATAGCATCATTATCAGGGAAAATAGCAACTCAATATACATCAATTTATTCAGCAACAAAATTTGCGCTTATGGGTTATTGTAATTCTTTAAGATTAGAATTAAAAGAAGATAATGTTCATGTTATGACCGTAAATCCCGGTCCGGTTGCGACAAATTTCTTTAGTGCTTCGGACGAAAATAAGAAATATTTAAAAAAATTGGGTGATAAAACTATTACGCCAAAAAGTCTTTGTAGAAAAATAATAGTAGGTATAGAAAGAAAAAAACGTGAGGTGAATACACCGGTTAAATTGGCGTTAGGTGCAAAAATTAATATGATATTTCCAAAACTAGGAGATGAACTAATTTATAGTATATTTAAAAAGCGATAAAATATATAAGTTGAATTTTTATGGAATTATATTATAATTGAAGAAGAGAATAAAAAAGGAGATTATTTATAGTGTCTAATAGTATTTTAGAGGAATTAAAAACAAAATTTGAAGATTTTGCGAGCGAGTTGGAGAATATCGAACCTGAAAAGGTAGACTTATCACAAATTGATAGATTAATAGCTTTGGTAGAAGAATTAGATAATGAAATAAAAACTATAAAATAGAATACAAGGGGCTAAATGAAATCAAGTGATTTCTTTATTTAGCTCTTTTTATATGAGGATAAAATGGAAAAGAAAAATAACAGCAAGAAGATAAATATTTTATTAACGATAAAAAAAGTTGGAATTAATGGTGAGGGAATAGGGTATTATAAAAAGAAAATTACTTTTGTCAAAGGGGCATTACCCGATGAAGTGATTATTTGTGAAATAGTTGAAGAAACTCCAAAATATATTATAGGAAAATTAATAAAAATAAAAGAAGTTAGTCCATATCGTGTTGAAGTGAAAAAAGAATATGCAGAAAGCGGAGCATACCAATTACTTCATGTTGAGTACAAAAAACAATTAGAGTACAAGCGTTCGATATTAATAGACGCTTTTGATAAATATTATAAACTCCCTAAAACTGATAAATTAGTTTTGAAAACATTAGCTAGCCCGTTGACAGAACACTATCGTAACAAAAATCAATTTCCTGTTGCTGTACGTAACGGCAAGGTTATAGCCGGATTGTATAAAGAAGGGACAAATGAGTTGGTTGAAATAAAGAAAGACTTAGCCTTACACAATAATGGAAATAAGATTACTCAACTTGCTACAAAATGTTTAGAGAAATATAAAATAGTTATCTCAATGAATAAAAATCATTATGGAGTAAGATATATAGCCACACGAACATCATTTTATAACGGAGACGTTCAGCTTATTTTTGTTGCCAATACTGAGAAAATAAGAAATCTTGATAAAGTTATAAATGAGATTAAACATGAAAAAAATGTTAAAAGTATAGTGTTAAACATCACTAATGATAAAGACCACTTAGTAATGGGTGAAAAAAATATTACACTTTATGGTGATAATTGTATAATTGAAAAAATCGGAGATATTCAATATAAATTATCAGCAAATTCATTTTTCCAATTAACCCCGCTGCAAACAAAGAAACTTTATGATAAGATAGTAGAGTTTGCTGATTTAAAAGAGCATGATATAGTGTTGGATGCTTTTTGCGGTGTTGGGACGATAGGGCAATATGTAATAAAAAAATGTAAAGAAGTGTACGGTGTTGATATAGTAAAAGAAGCGATAGAAGATGCCAATAATAATGTTAAACTTAACAATTTGACAAATTGTACTTATGTAGCAGGTGATGTGAACAAAATAGTACCTAAGTGGATAAAAAAAGGTATTAACTTTGATGTTGTGATAGTTGACCCTCCACGTGCCGGGTTGGGACATCTAACCAGAAATCTTTTAAATATCGGAGCGAAAAAAATTATCTACGTTAGCTGTAATCCATCAACCCTTGCTCGTGATTTAAAGATATTAGCAAGAAAATATAAAATTCATCGTATTCAACCAATAGATATGTTTCCGGGGACACCGGCGATAGAAGCGGTAGTAGAGTTGGTAAGGAAGTAGAATAATAGCGATAATAAATGATAAATAAAATTATCTAAATTGTAGTAAGAAATTATAAATTTCAGTAAGGGGGGAATAATTTTGGATAATAAATTAGAATATCTAAAACAAGAGATTATGGGAGATGATGAAAATAGAAAATATACGGATAAAGGAATAGAACCACTATTTTCAGCTCCTAGTACGGCAAAAATTATGATAATAGGTCAAGCACCGGGGATAAAAGCACAAGAAAGTAAAATATTCTTTAATGATAAAAGTGGTATGAAACTGCGTGAATGGATGGGTATAAATGATGAAATATTTTATAACTCCGGTTTAATAGCCGTTGTACCGATGGATTTTTATTATCCGGGAAAAGGAAAAAGTGGAGATTTACCACCACGAAAAAATTTTGCTTCCAAATGGCATAATAAAGTATTGGAATTATTACCAAATATTAAACTAATTATTTTAGTAGGAAAATATGCTCAAGATTATTATTTATGTGATGTTAAAAAAGAAAATCTAACGGAAACTGTGCATCACTACAAGGAGTATTTACCACAATATTTCCCAATAGTGCATCCATCTCCATTAAATTTTCGTTGGCAAAGTAAAAATCCATGGTTTGAAAAAGATGTTGTACCGGTGTTAAAAGAAAAAGTAAGGGAAGTATTGGACAGTTAACTCAAACAACGTTCGGAAACAATATCGGAGGTAGTATGTTTTAGAATACTTAAAATTTACAGTTAACTCAAACAAGCAGCAGATTGAATTGTGCTAAAAATGGGTTTTAGAATACTCAAAATTTGCAAATAACTCAAAACTGACTATGAGAAGAAAATATTAAATTTTTTCCCATTAGTCAGTTTTTGTAATAAAACTTTTACCATTTTACTAATTTGTAGGACGTTTTATCGCCATAATATAACAACAATGATGAGATAATCCGTTCTATTATGTCTTTATAAGAGGTTTGTATTATAACTTCTGCTTTACCTGAAATAACGTTAAAGGCATTGCCACTTGAAATTGAGAGAATATCAATTTCGGGATATTTTGATATTTTTCTTACAAATTCACTTACTATAACAGTCGCATCTATTGTACTATGAGGTTCAGCACCATGACCGCCTTTTCCGATTATAGTTAGTTTCCATTTATTCATTGCTATTCTCCTTTAAATTTTGTATTACTTCGTCGGCGTTAAAGGCAAGATTTAGGAAAATACTTGCTGTATATTGCATAACACGTTCTTCAAAATCAAAATTCGGATGATGATGTGGATATTGAGCAAAAGTATTATTTCCTGCACCGATTAGGAAAAATGCACCGGGGATATTTTCTAAATAATAGGCAAAATCTTCCCCAATCATTAATGGTTCAACCTTTTGTAAATTCAGTTCGGGTAGAATATCTTTTGCTTTAACAAGAATTTCTTCCGTACCTTTTTTGTGATTAATCAATGGAGGATAACCACCATAATAAATAAATTCTATTGTTGTATCCGGATATTCACTTTCTAATGATTTACATAATCTGTTTAATTTATCTAGCACAGTTTTGTGAAGTTTTTTATTAAAATGACGGATAGTTCCTGTAATACTTGCACATGATTTGGTACTCTCGAATTTTCCCAAGGTAATAACAAGAGTTTCACGAGGTTTAGAAAAACGAGAAACAATTTGTTGTGTAAGACTGACAAACTCAGCACCTATAATATTTGCATACTTTTTAGAAGTAATTTTAACTTCAAATCTATCAGCTGCTGCACAAAGTTCTTTATAATTAAATCCTAGTATACCTAACGGAAGCGGTGTCCACAGGTGTGCACCAAAAATCGCATCTACATCAATAAGGCAACCGTCATCAATCATCGGTTTAGCACCACCCGGTGCTTGCTCTTCCCCATATTGAAAAATTGCGACAACATCACTGGTAAGTTTATCGATATTTTTCATAAGTATTTTGCAGGTAATCAGTAGTGCGGTAGTGTGACCATCATGACCGCAAGCGTGCATTACATTCGGAATAGCAGATTTATATTCAGTATTTTTAGCGTCATTAATAGGAAGAGCGTCAAAATCAGCACGAAAAGCTATAGTATTTTTACTATTTGGTACTTTAATGCGAGCAACGATTCCATTTAGTCCCACATGTGTACGAATATCGGTAATACCGATATTTTTTAAATATTGTTCAATAAATTGAGAAGTTTTTATTTCTTGGAATGATACTTCCGGATATTTATGTAAATACCTACGTAGTTTGATAATTTCAGGGAAATATTTTTTATTTCATTTTTTATTAATGTAGTAATCATAAAATCTCCTTAAAATGTTATATAAATTTTATTATAACATAAATAACAGATGAATATATTAAAAAATAATATTAGTGATAAAATTTTATCTGTGTTATTATTACAAAGAATAGAAATTAATCATCTAATGTGTTATAATTTTTCTATATAATGTTTTGTTATAAGGTGGAATTGTTATGGTAAGAAAAGTAAAAGTAATTGCAACATTAGGAAATAGTACAGAAAAAATTTTAGAAGACATAATAAAAAATGATGTTGATGCAATATTAATAGACAATTACTATGGAGAAGAAGAGGAAAATATTAGAAGAATAGAAGAGGTAAAAAAACTACGAGATAAAAACGATGTTAATACAGCTATTATATACGATTTAGCTCATATATATGCTCAAAGCAAATATAAATTAATTAGAATTGAAGAGAAAAATATAGAGTTTGCATGTAAGCAAGACGTTGATTTTATTTCTTGTCCTTTTGTTAGTAACTTAGATGAAATAAGAAAAGTAAAAGCAATTTTAAAAGAACATAATAAAGAAAATATAGGCTTGATCGTAAAAATAGATTGTAAGGAAGCCTATGAAAATATTGATGAAATAATAAGTTTTGCTGATTCTATTATGATTAATAGAGATGAACTTGGAATGGAAATGCCATACCAAAACCTTCCAAGTGTACAAAAAGAAATAGTTCAAAAAGCTAATAATTCTATGAAATCTGTGATTTTGACAACACAGATGTTGCATTCTATGATTTATAATCCACGTCCGACACGTGCTGAAGTATCAGATGTTGCTAATGCTATTATTGACGGAGTAGATGCTATAATGCTTATAGAAGAAACAGCAATAGGAAGTTATCCGAAAGAAGCGTTAGAAACAGTAGACAGAATTATTAATTATATAGAACAACAGGATATTTTTAAAGAAGATAATGAGTATAAAAATCATACAATGGGAATAGCTCATGCTATCGCAATTTCTATAAAACATCTATTGGATTCTATCGAAGTGAAAAATATTGTAACTTATACAAAATCCGGGCAAACAGCAAAATTTATTGCAAGATATAGACCTAAAGTTCCAATTTTAGCAGTAGTTTCAAATAAACAAAAAGCAAGGCAGTTGGCTTTAACAAGAGGTGTAGTTCCTTTTATAGAAGAAAAAACGCTAACTACAGAGCAAATGCTAAAATATGCAACAAGCTATTCTGAAAAAGCAGATTTGGCGCATAAGGGTGATTTTATTTTAATAACAGCGGGTCAACCGGATCTTGGGAAAAAAGATGTACCACCAACAGATTTTGTTAATATAAGAGAAGTATAAAAATCTAACAATTAAATATGGTGAATTAGCCTACAAAATTCAGGTTGTTATAATAAGTGCAGAGCATAAAAATTCCCCCAAAAGACTTATATAAGTTTTTTGGGGTATTTTGTTCTTTTATACTTATAGTAAATTTTAGTTAAAAACTATTTAATTGCTATTTTTTAAACTAAAATAACTTATAATAGAGCAGATAAGCATAATTATTGAAGTTATGTAAAATGGTGTAATAAACGGCTCTAAATGTAATTTTTCCGGTAGTTTGGTAAGTACTAGCGGTGTTAAAATAACTCCTATATTTCCACCGACTAACAGAACGCTCGTTGAAAAATTAATAAATTTATTTTCCAATTTTTTAGAAATATAAAAGAAATTAAATGACATTGTACCGACAAAACTGATTCCTATTAAAACCGCAGCAGCGTAGAATAGTAAGGTATTATTGGATACAGCAAAAATAAAGCTGCCAACAGTCATAAAACCGAGCATAATGGTTAAAGTTAAATTTTTAAAGTTTTTAACCAGTTTACCAAATAAAAATCCTGAGAAAATTCCGCTAATAGCTAAGACGGTTAGTAAATTTCTTGTTACATCCGGTGAATAAAAATATTTTCCTGCTAAAAGAGTAGGAATTTTTATAGTAGCACCCATATAACAAATTCCAACAAAGAATGTTAACAGAGTTAAAATAACAGTTTCTTTATGAAATTTCACACTTACTTTTTTGCTGATTTCGTTATCGGTATTAGGAACAAATATTAAAAACAAGAAAAATATAGGTAGTGCCAGTGAATATACCAGAAAAATATATTGCGTACCAAATATTAGTAAATACCCGGAAATAAATGTAGTGAGTGCTTTGCCTATATTTAAAAATGCTGTCCTCATACCAATCATTGTTCCTTTAGTTTCACCGTCAAAAAAATCACTGATCATACTTATAGATAGAGAATTGAATAATCCAATACCTGCGCCTAAAAGAAGTCTACTAATAAGAACTATTTTGAAATTTGTGGTAAAAATCGGTGTCAGACCCGCAAAGAAAATAATAATAAGTCCGAGAAGAACCGTATTTTTTTTACCAAGATATTTTATAACAATATTACTTATCAAAACAAAAATAGTAATCATCATCGCAGGAATAGTTGCTAAACTTTCAACGGAAGCTAGTCCAATATTAGAATTTTTTGTATGATATAAATTATACAAATTGGGAATAACCGGAGAAATGGCTAAATGCGACATAAGTAATATAGAAATGCTAAGTAGAGAAAACTTAGCGATATTATTTAATTTCATGTTAATCTCCTAAAGTTTTTTTATATATTTACCAATTATAAAAAAAATAAGAATTAAGGTCAAGAAAAAAGTATTAATTAAAGTTTGCTAATCCAATATCTTAAAGTAGTACGTTCATCTTCTTGTAGTTCATTTTCGAATATTCCATTATTTGCTTCTATAGTTTTCTTAGAGGCAATATTTTTCTTGTCACATGTAACAAGAATTTTTTCTAATCCAATTTCATTAAATAAAAATTCACAACCAAGTTTTAATGCTTCTTTTGCATAGCCTTTTTGACGCTCACTTTTTCTTATGCTATAACCAATATGTCCTCCATGTTTAAATAGATAATCATTTAAACCATGGCGGGTATTAATAATACCTACAAGATGATCGTCGTTCATAATAAGAAAGGTATGAGCTGTAACAAAATTTTTGGGGCAGGTTTCTTTATGTTTATAATTTTTTAAACTTTTAATAAAATCAGTTATATTCTCATATTTTTCAAGGTTTAATCCACCATGAATAATTTCATTATTATCAATAAATTCTTGTTTATATGATAGTATTTCGTCTTTAAGTTCAATAGTCGGTTCAATAAGTTTAATCATATTATCTCCTTTAGTATAGAGTTAAAAATTTAATATTATTATAGCATATATGAAGTTATGATGAAATTTTTAATAATTAACAGTTGTATTTTTATTAAATAAAAATTATAATGTTAAGGATATTGATTTTTAATAGTCTATTTGATAGAATAAATGTAAGTTTTAAAATAAAGATGCTTAAAAGGTGGAGGTAATAATGCGAATTTTATGTATAGGAGATAGTAATACTTGGGGCTTTGTACCCGGAGATGAAAATTTAAGAATGGAAAAACGCTGGACAAAAATTTTATCTGAAATTCGTTCAGAAGATGAAATAATAGAAGAAGGATTATGTGGCAGAACAATTACGGCAAAAGATACTATAGTACCTGTAAGATGTGGAGTGGATACATTACCGATTTTAATGCTTAGTCATGTTCCTGTTGATTTAGTTATTATAATGTTAGGGACTAATGATTTAAAAAAACAATTTAACCCTAGTGCAAAACATTTGGCACGAGGTATGGAAGAATTTATAAAATATATAAGAAATCCACATTTAGTGGAGGGATATAAAATACCGAAAATCTTAGTTGTTTCTCCGGTTTATTTACGTGATGAAATAGTAGAAAGACAAAGTTCTTTTGGAGAATTTGATGAAAATAGCTTAAAACAATCTAAATTTTTACCACAGACATTTAAAGAAATAAGCGATAAATACGAGGTAGATTTTTTAAATGCGGCAAGAGTAGCGGAAGCATCACCAATAGACTGTATTCATTTAGATGAAAAAAAACATGAGCAACTGGGTCGTTATATTGCCAGCAAAGTATCAGAAATATTAGATTATGAAGAAGCAAGATAGTGGGAAAGAACTAATTCTATAACTTAGGATTAGTTCTTTTTATGTTGAAAATAAAATAAGATAATAATATAAAAATAATAGTTAGAAGTATAACGATCAATGAATAATTTAGTATCATGCTCAGTAGTGAGCCAAGTAGAAAAATTAGAAAAATAGTTACAAAAAAATATTTAGAATATTTACAGCCTTTTTTGTTGTATTGATTTTGCAATAGATTACCGACTAAAAAGAAGAAAACTCCCATTATAAATAATAAAAATAATTTATTTTCGGTTAGTTTTGGAAGTGTAAAATTAATAATACATAATCCCAGTATAATAAAATAATTATGATATAGGTAACTGTTTCCTGATTGATTAATCAGGAAAAAATCTATAAAGCGTTCGATATTTATTTGATAAAATAGATACAATAAAGCAATAATAACAAATATAATAAACCAATTTTTTTGTTCGGTAGTAATAAAGTTATTTATAATAATAGAACTAAATAAACCTGTTGTAAAAATAAAGCAACGTTTAACAACATGAGAAAAAATAATGGTTTTAGCATGAAGTGAACGTGAGATAAAACTGGGAAGTAGCCAACTTGTAAAGAAACTAATCATAATAAATAATAATGAATATGGTTGAGGTAAAATAATACCCAAAAATAAACTGAAAGTACGACCGCTAAGAATATAAATAAAAGGCTCAGTTATCTTTTTTTCTATAAGATCGGTAACGATAAAATACTGAACAGTATGCTGAACACTAAGTATAAAAGATAATATAGTTAAATACAATATTAAATTTCTGTATAATATAGTCCAGTGATAAGTATCAATATTATTCAATGTTATTATTAAAATACAAATTTGAATAATCATAAAAACAATATTAAATAAAGAATTTTTTCCGTAACGATTAATATGGATCATCTCAATATTCCAAGTATTTACAAAAATAATAAATATAAAAAGAAAAGAAAGAAAAAAATTAAAACCTAATGAAGAGTTATAACTACCAAGAATTATATTAAAAATATTACAAAAAGCAAAAGAAAAAATAAAATCATATAATAATTCAGTTATACTAATTTCTTTTTTTAAAGTTTTATTCAAAGAATTATTCATAGCCGCTCCTTTAAAGTTTTATAGTTATATTGTATCAAAAATTTTTTAAAAATTGAACCCAAATAATATAGCCAAAAATATGAAAAGTAAAATTAATCAAATATTCAGTACAGTGGAGTAGTAAAGTAATTGAGATATATTTAACGGTGTTTTGTCTAAGATTATGAAATGTAATTTTTGTAATAAAAGGGTCAGAATTATCTACTAAAATTCCTAAAAAATATTTAATAATAAAAAGATTAATTTTAAATTAATTGATCTCAAAAAATTCAATTTTAAAATTAATCTCTTTACAATTATCTATTATTTTTTAAATTTCTTATGTATTTCTGTATAGAAAATCAAACCGACTAATGTTAATGCAACACCGCTTACTGCTAATGTGAATTGAGTTATAATAGCAGCAATGACAATATATGCTCCGCCGACAATAGCAATTATAGGTATAATTGAATATAATGGAACTTTATAAGGTCTTGGTAATTCAGGTTCTTTTTTTCTAAGAACAAATACAGCGAAAAATGTCAAAATAAAGAAAATCCATATTGTAAACAGCAAGAAGTCTGTTAATGTGTCAAACTCTCCTGTAAACATCATTGCAATAGTTAGTACAAGTGTAACAAGAGCAGATATATAAGGAATAGAAAAGCTGTTAAGTTTTATCCATATATTTTTAAACGGTATTTGATCTTTCATAGCCATAGCGTAAGGGACACGAATAGCGGTCATAGTGAAGCCGTTCATAGTACCGTAAACACTAATCATGATACCGATTGTGATTATCTTACCACCATAAGAACCGAATAATTTTGTTGCAACATCATTAGGAACATTACCATTTCCGGCGATTTGTTCCATTGGCATAGTCATTAAATAAGCAACATTGATAAGTAGATATATTGCGGTGATAACCAGTAAACCATATAAAATTGCTCTTGGTAAATCACGTTTTGGATCTTTCATTTCTCCGGCTACGGTACCAACATTAATCCAACCGTCATAACCATACATTGCCGCAAGCAAGGCTGCACCTACAGCTGATAAAGAAGCACCGCCTAGTGAGCTGTTACCGGAACCGGTAGGTAAAAATTCTATCGTTGTCGGATTAGGTTGCAATAAACCGAAAACTATAATTGCTATAATAGGTATTAATTTGCAAATAGTTGCTACCGTTTGAATACGACCGCTAGCCTTACTGCCTAATAAGTTTAAACAAGTAACAGTTGCTGCCCCACAAGCTCCCACAAGGATAGAATATTTTTTATCTATATGAAACAAATTGGTAAATTGTGTAGCAAAAATAGCTGATGCTGCCGCTATACTTGCCGGATAATAGATGACTGCCTGAGCCCAACCAAGCAGATAAGACATAGTTTTTCCATAAGCACGTTCCACCCAAACAATCATTCCGCCGGTTTCAGGAATAGCTGCAGCTAATTCCGCTGTGGTAAGTCCAGCGCAAATACTGATGATACCGGCTAAAATCCAAGCAAGTAAACCAAGGCTGACATTACCGGTGGTTTTATAAATAATTGCTGCCTTAAAAAACACTCCGGAACCAATTACGACTCCAACAACTGTAGAGAAAGCACCGAAGAAACCGATATCTTTTTTTAAATCATTCATAAATAAATCTCCTTCTATAAAAAAATAAAATACATATTCAAAAATTTAATGTGAAATAATTTCCATCATTAGCACAAAAATTTGAAAATGTTTTCTTGCAAGTATATTATATATTATTTTTGAAGACTAAACAATACTTAAAGTCAAATTTGTGTTAATTTATCTAACTTAAATCTGACATTATAACATTAAAAAATAAAATAAGTTAATTAAAAAAATTAATTAACTTATTTTTCAAGTTTAAAAACATGCTTAATAAAACTATATAAAACATATATAACAATAATAGTAGCTAATACTTCACTGAAATATACTCCTATTTTAAGAATGAGAGAATTATTTCCCGTATCATAATAGTAATTATAGGTTTTTTGAAAAGCCATTCCACAGATAACTAGTGGGAAAGTAAAAGCTGAATAACTAGGATAGAATTTTCTATTTAGTAGTAAAGGCAGTTGGATAAGAACAAACATATAAAATATAAAACAGAGAATTAATAAAATTTTTATAATCAGTTCTGATTTATTAGTAATTCCAATCATATAGCTTGCAAGGAGTAGTCCACCCGGTGCAGAAAAAATAGTTAAGGTGGGAAGTGCGGCAACATTTAACTTTTTATACACATATACCCTATACAATACAAAAGGTATTAAAATAATATAGTTAATAAACGAAAACCAAAAAAATATTTTGCCCAGCATTTCAAGATTATAAGAAATAGCTGTAACAGTTACAACTGCAGGCCCTACGAATGTAATAAACCATGTTGGAAAAATAAATTTAATATTTTGTTTTTTAATCAAAAAATTACTAACAACGAAACAAAGAACAAAAATATCCAATGCAATGCCGAATACCCAAATAATACTCATTGAATACCCAAGGTATTTCTTAAAGTATGTACTTAGTAAAATTATTGACATGGGAAAAGTAGAAAATACGGTAGCTATTAAGGGATTAGTAAATTCCGATTTTAATATTTTAGGAGTAATAGAAAATTTAATCGTCAATAATATAACGATAATTAGTGATATTAAACTAAAAAATAATTGTAATAAGGAGCTATATGTTGCTAAAAGATTTCCCAGTGCCACGCTCCCTAAAGCCAGACCGGCTATTGGTATGGGGATTTTATTAATAAATTTCATATTTTTGACCTTTACTTTATAATTTTAATGCCATTATAAACCAGAAAATAAAAAAATTCAATAAATATAATAATAAAGGGTAACAAAAAACGATTAAAATGTGTTATAATAGTGTTTATGTGGAAAAGATTAGATAAAAAAGAGCTAGAAAGGAACACAACATGACAGAAGAAATCAAAGTAAATGATGCACTTGAATTAAATGATCAAATGGTTGTGCGTCGCGAAAAAATGGATGCAATGCGTAAAAACGGTATAGATCCATTTGGTACAAAATTTGAAAGAACTCATTTATCAAGTGAACTTGTGAATGAGTATGATAAATACAGTAAAGAAGAACTTTCTGAAAAAAATATCTCTGTAACAATAGCAGGTCGTGTAATGACAAAACGTGGAAAAGGTAAAGCTGGGTTTGCTCACGTCCAAGATTTAGGAGGGCAAATTCAAATCTATGTACGTCAAGACAGAGTAGGAGATAGTTATGAGTATTTTAAAACATTAGATTTAGGGGATATTGTCGGGGTTAGCGGTGTACTATTTAAAACAAACGTGGGTGAATTATCGGTAAAAGCCGATAAATTTGAAATTTTGACAAAAGCATTACGCCCTTTACCGGACAAATTTCACGGTCTTAAAGATGTTGAAGAACGTTATAGAAGACGCTATGTTGATTTAATTATGAATAGCGAAAGTAAAGAAACTTTTATTCTTCGTTCAAAAATTATTCAAATTATGCGTAGTTATTTAAACGAACGTGGTTATTTAGAAGTTGAAACACCCATGATGCACAGTATCGCCGGAGGGGCTGCGGCAAAACCGTTTGTAACCCACCACAATGCGTTGGATATGCAGTTATTTATGCGTATAGCCTTAGAGTTACCGTTAAAACGACTTATTGTGGGTGGATTGGAGAAAGTATATGAAATAGGACGCGCATTTCGTAATGAAGGTGTATCAACACGACATAATCCGGAATTTACAATGATAGAGTTATACGAAGCATATGCGGACTTTAATGATATTATGGATTTGACAGAATCAATGATTGCCTATATTTGTGAACAAATTCACGGAACAACTAAAATTACCTACGGTGAAGATGAGATTGATTTGACACCAAAATGGCGTCGAGTGCATATGGTTGATATTATTAAAGAAGTAACAGGAATTGATTTCTGGGAAAAAATGACAGACGAAAAAGCTCATGATTTAGCTAAAGAACACAATGTGCCGGTAAGAAAAGATATGAAAGTTGGGCACATTATTAATGAATTTTTTGAAACGTTTGTTGAAGAAACATTAGTTCAGCCAACATTTGTCTATGGTCATCCTGTAGAAGTTTCTCCGTTAGCAAAAACTAATGTAGATGATCCGAGATTTACCGATAGATTTGAACTGTTTATTGTGCGTCGTGAACATGCTAATGCGTTTAGTGAGTTAAATGATCCGATTGATCAAAAACAACGTTTCTTAGATCAAATGGACGAAAAAGATGCAGGTAATGAGGAAGTTTATGAGATGGATGAAGATTTTGTAGAAGCATTAGAATATGGTATGCCACCGACCGGCGGGTTAGGAATCGGTATTGATAGACTTGTGATGTTACTTACAAATTCCACATCAATACGTGACGTATTGATGTTCCCATATATGAAAAATAAATAAGATAATAAATACCTAGAGGTTGATTAACAATCTCTAGGTATTTTTTGAGTAATTATTATTTGGTAACTATAGTAATTTTAATTTAAGTATATATTGTGTCATTTCACTTTGTTGCACTAATATGTGATCTATAGGTTTAGTATTTTGATTTTGTTTTAATTGAATCGACCACATTATTTAGCAAGTCCTTCAGAAATTTTATCTAAATTCCATTTCATCATATCGTAGTAGCTATCTCCTCTTTCACCTTTTTCAGCAACAGAATCTGTAAAGATTTTAGCATAAATAGGTATATTAGTATCTTTAGATACAGTTTTCATTGGGCGATCATCTACACTACTTTCAACAAATAATGACGGAGTTTTAGTTTTACGAAGTTTTTCCACAAGTGCTTTAATTTGCTCAGGTGTTCCTTCTTCTTCAGTGTTAATTTCCCAAATGTAAGCTGATGGTACATTATAAGCTTTAGAGAAATATTTGAAGCAACCTTCACTAGTTACAATCATTTTTTTCTCGGTAGGGATATTATTAAATTTATCTTTTGCTTCATTATCCAATTTTGTTAATTTTTCTAAGTAGTTTTTAAGATTTTGTTCATAAAAATCTTTATTTTTTGGATCTTTTTCTATTAATTGTTTAGCTATATTTTTTGCATATATCATTCCGTTTTCAAGATTTAACCATGCGTGAGGGTCTTCTTTACCTTTTTCATTTTTACCTTCTAAATAAATAACTTCAACACCGTCGCTTACTGCATAGTAATCTTTATTTTCAGTTTTATTAGCATTTTTTACAAGTTTTGTAAACCAAGCATTGCCACCTGTTTCAAGATTTATACCATTGTAAAATATTAAGTTAGCTTCTGAAGTTTTTTTCACATCATCAGGTAAAGGTTCATATTCGTGTGGATCCTGTCCGACCGGAACTATACTGTGTAAATCAATTTTATCACCGGCGATATTTTTAGTAATATCCGCAATAATAGAGTTGGTAGCGACGACTTTAAGTTTAGTAGTTTCGCTGGTATTTGAATTGTTCTTTTGACCTGCGGAACAGGCAAAAAGCCCGACAACTAATGCCAAAAGAAGAGAAATAAAACCTAATTTTTTAATATTTTTCATATTAATAGGTCCTCCTTTATTAAAATAATTTTTTATAAAAACATTAAATAATTTTATTTAATTTTTGAAAAAACGCTGTTTTGGTGCTATGAAGAAGCTGATAACAAATATAACGGCAGATGTTAATACAATACTGGAACCTGCAGCAATATTAAATGAATAACCTATAAATAATCCTAACACAGAAGATACAGCACCTATTGTTGAAGATAAAATTATCATAACTTTTAGGCTGTTTGCGTAAAGATAAGCTGTAGCAGCCGGTGTAATAAGCATAGCAACTATTAAAATAGTACCAACACTTTGCATAGCGGTAACAGAAACCAACGTTAATAAAATCATTAGAAGATAATGATAGAAGTTAACTTTCATACCCATAGCCTGCGCAAGTAATCCATCAAAAGAAGTTATCAGTAACTCTTTGAAAAATAACTTAATAATAAGTAGGACAAACATACCTACGCCGATGGTGATATACATATCAATATCTTGAACGGCAAGGATATTACCGAATAAGATGTGAAATAAATCTGTTGAACTGTTAGCAACTCCTATAAGAATAACCCCAAGTGCAAGAAATGAACTAAAGGTAATTCCAATAGCGGTATCACTTTTAATAATAGAGTTTCCTTTTATATAAGTAATAATAACAGATGCTAAAAGTCCAAAAATAATAGCTCCGATAAAGAAGTTAATACCTAGAATAAAAGATACTGCAACACCCGGTAAGACAGCATGAGAAATAGCATCTCCCATCAAGGACATACCGCGAAGAATAATAAAGCAACCAACTGCACCGGCTACAATACCAATAATAATAGCCGTAATTAGAGCGTTTTGTAAGAAGTGATAATTATATAAACCATCTATAAATTCTTTAATCATATTATTCCCCTCCTGTTACAAAAATATTAGAACCATAGGCTCTTTTAAGATTTTCTTTAGTAAAAGTATCATCAGTATTCCCGAAAGCTATAAGCTGTTTATTAAGAATAAGTATTTTATCAAAATAAGATTTTACCTTGCTCAAATCATGGTGAACGATAAGAATAGTTTTACCTTGTGCTTTTAATTCTCTTAAGGTATTCATTATAATATCTTCACTAACAGAATCAATTGCGACAAAAGGTTCATCTAAAAAAATATAGTCCGCTTCTTGAACTAAACATCTGGCTATTAGAACCCTTTGAAATTGTCCTCCGGATAATTCGCTAATTTGTCTGTCGGCAAATTCAGTTAAATTAACAATTTCTAATGCTTTTTTAACCTTCTTCCAATCCTCGGATTTCAAACCGTGAAATAGTTTTATTTTCGGATACAAACCTAAAGAAACACACTCTTTTACTTTAATTGGAAACGTATAATCTATATTTATTTTTTGTTCGACATAAGCAATATTTTTTAATGATAAATTTATATCTTTATTATCAATATTAACATTACCGGTAAAATTAATAATACCTAGCATAGCTTTTAATAAAGTAGATTTTCCGGCACCATTTGGTCCGATAATTCCGATTATATTGGATTTGGTTATATTTAACGATACATTATCAAGTGCCGGTACCAATTTATAAGTAACGGATAAATTTTTTATTTCAATCATAATTCCCACTTCCTATCTTTTACTTCTACACAATAGTTTACCCTAGGAAACATTATAAGTCAAGGAAAATTTTTGGAACTATAGTGAAAATGATAGGAAAATTAAAAAGACATGTTACTGAGTAAGGGGTTATAAAATAATTTTCTAAATATTCAATAAAAGTAAGAAACAATATATTTTACAATAGGAGTATATTATTTGCGGAAAAATATAAAATAAAAAAACCTACCTTACAAAAAATATTGTAAGGTAGAAATAAGGGAGTAAATATGAAAAGTCTTTATTATAAGCTAGGGAGACTTATAATAAAAGAACATTCGAAGTAATATAACAATTACTTCACTAATAATTATATCAGAAGTATATACAAAAAACAAGAGAAAAATAAATTCTTTTCCAAAAAGGGAGATAAATAATTTATTAAAATATTAATAGTGAAATTATTACATAAAAAGATTAATATTTTGAGAATTAGTTACTAATTATTTATATTATAAATATGGATAGTAGCTCTAGTTAGATAAAATTATAAATTATAATAAAAATATAAAATAAATTTTATAAAAAACATGTCTATTAATATAATATTTAGAAAAAAATTATATAAAAAAATGTACATAATATACAAAAATTTTTCTACTTGTGTAAATGAAAATGCTTAAATATATTTATTCTTAAAAAAAGAAAAATAAAGAGCGAATATAAAATATTTAGAAAAAATTAAAATATCATATTTAATATGATTTTAAAGTACAAAAATAAAATACGTCTCTATTTGAAAATAGAGATCGCATTTCAAAATTATCATTTAACTTCATATTTTTCTCTTACCAGTTTTGCCACTTGTTCACAGTACTTATCTGTTAATTCGTCAGTGCTGGCTTCCACCATTACGCGAATAAGATTTTCAGTTCCGGAAGCTCGAAGAAGAATTCTACCGTTATTTTCCAGTTCCTTTTCCACTTTTTTACATTCTAAAAGTATTTCTTCATCTTCCATTACTTCTTTTTTGTTGTTAACTTTTATATTTACTAACTTCTGCGGGTAGATATTTACTTCGTCGGCTAATTCTTTTAATGATTTACCGGAATTTTTTATAATACTAGCTAACTGAACGGCGGTTAAAATGCCGTCGCCGGTAGTGGCGTAATTCATCATAATAATATGCCCTGACTGTTCTCCACCAAGAGAATAATCATTTTTTCTCATTTCTTCAACTACATATCTATCCCCGACAGAAGTTTTTTTAGAGGATAACCCGTTTGCTTCTAGGGCTTTATAAAAACCGATATTACTCATTACAGTAGAAACGACCATGTTATCTTTTAATTCATTATTATCTTTTAGATGTTTAGCTAAAATAAACATAATTTTATCGCCATCTACAATATTTCCTTCATTATCGACTGCTAAAACTCTATCACCGTCACCATCAAAGGCAAAACCAACATCAACATTATGTTCTTTAACAAAATCTGCAAGAGTATGTATTTTGGTTGAACCTACATTATCGTTGATATTAATTCCGTTAGGTTTGCAACCGATAGTTTCTATATCTGCTTCTAAATCTCCAAATAGAAACGGAGCGACTTGGGTTGTAGCACCATTTGCGCAGTCAAGTGCAATACTTAATCCCAACAAATCATTATTAATTGATTGTTTAATGTGTTGAATATATTTTTGAGTTAGTTCGGTAGCAAGATATGTTTTTCCGATTTTATCAAATGAAGTATTTTTTATTTCATTTGAAGAATTAATTAGGTGTTCTATTTTCAGTTCTTCATCATCTGTTAATTTAAAACCATCCGGTCCAAATATTTTAATTCCATTATCCTGATAAGGATTATGTGATGCCGAAATCATAATCCCGCTGTCAGTTTCCATAGTTTTTGTTAAATAGGCAATAGCCGGAGTGGGGATAACGCCGATAGGCATAACATCAACACCGACACTTGTAAGGCCGGCGATAAGAGCGTACTCAATCATATCACAAGATATTCTGGTATCTCTTCCTATTATTACTTTTGGATGTTCTTTTTTATTCGTTAACAATGTTCCAAGTGCTTTACCAACTTTAAAACTCAAATCGGCTGTTAATGTTTTTCCTGCAACACCACGAATACCGTCTGTTCCAAAATAGTTTCTCATAAATATGACTCCTTGTTTAATAATCTATAAAAATATTACTATATAAAACAAAATAAGTCAAGATGTGAATGATTAAGAGTAGCTGAAAAAGGCTGTAGTTGAAGAGTTATTAACTAAAAAATCGACAATTAATGCCGATTTTAAATATTATTTATTTAGTTTTTTTATATCCTCTAAAACTTTTTTTGCTTCATCAGTATTATTTTTAGAGTAGATTTTTTTGTTAAAAATAATAGCATTAAGTGAAATCATGTGTGCCGATACCGGAGCTACTAAGAATAGAAAAAGTATAGCTAGCAAAAATTTGTATTCAAATACTTCCAAATATCTGTAGAAGTAAATAAAACCTGCTATTAAAATTAGTTCTACTGCGAATGAACCTGTAACACCTGCCGCATGAATTTTTGTTAATTCATCAGGAAGTCTTATGAAACCTATTATAGTTGCTATCATCGAAACTATTGCTACTAAAATAAGGAGTATAACAATAATGCTTAAAATATTATTTAGTATCATTTTTGAAAACCTCCTTTTTAGCCAAAAATCTAGCTGTAACCACAGTACCTACTAAACAGATAATAGCAATTATCAAAATTAGTGAAACATAAGAAAATGTTTTGTAATACATACTTACTAAGACTATTAGGCAAATAAGCGGCATAGCCAGTAAATCACTTGCAATCAGTTTATCAAAAATACCGGGTTTTTTGACGATATAAGTTAAAAGAAAGAGTATCATTGCAAGGGAGGTGAAAATACCTAATAATATTGTGTATTCAACTATTTTATCCATTTAAGTCAACCTCCAATATTGCTTTTTCAAAACTGTTTTTAATGCTCTCAATTTCTCCTTCAATATTATCTGTATCTAAACAGTGAACGAATAATGTTTTGTTATTGTATCCGACATTAACGGTTAAAGTCCCCGGTGTCAATGTAATCATATTAGCAAGTAATGTAATTTGCCAATTTTTTTTAATTGTAAGTTCATATTCAAAAATGACCGGATTGACATCTAAGTTTTTTCTAAACATCATTTTTAGAACATTTACACCTGCTTTTAGCAACTCTACAAGAAATATCACTATAAGTTTTAACCACTTGTAAGCATAAGTATAATAAAGTTGTTTGCCGATAGAAAATTTAAAGAAAATTTTTCTAAAGATAAAGAGTATAACCATACCCCAAAAATATCCGACAAAGAAATATTCCAAGTTATAATTACCAGAAAAGAACATCCAAAGAATACCGATAAAAATATTTATTAAAAATTGTATTGCCATGAATTATGCTCCTTTCTTTAAGACTAAGTCAATATAGTCTTTTGAATTTAAAATGGTAGAAATTCCACGTTCAAAAAATCCGTCTAATAAATTACTGCTTACTCCAATAATTAGTGCAATAGCAACCAATGTAACTAAAGGGATAAGAATACCTTTAGGAAGTGGTTTTAATACTAAATTCTTATTAATATTGTCGTAAAAAATATTAAGGAATATTCTAATTAGTGAGTAAAATACCACAAGTCCGGATAGTGTAACAACACCGGCTACAAAAATTTGGTGATCAATAACAAGACCTTTTACAATTAGGGCTTTACCGTAGAAACCGCTGAATGGTGGAACACCGGCAAGCGACAGAGTTACAATAAGAAATACCCAACCTAAAGTGGGATATTTATTTATAAGACCACATTTTTGTAGGAATTTAACACCGCTAGCGTAGATAATCAAACCTACAATAATAAATAAGGCTGCTTTAAGAAGAATATCATTTACGGCATAGAATAATGCCCCTTTAACGCCGAAAGAATTTAATGTGGCTGTTCCGGTTACCATAACGCCGAGTGATATGACTATGTTAAAGATAACTATTTGTTTTAAATTTTTTTGATATATTGCACCTACTGAGCCTGCAATAATTGATATAGTACCGAGAATAAGTAAGTAAGTTTTAATAAAACTTGATTCCGAATAGAATAATCCGTATGTTCTAATAATAGAGTAAAGTCCGACTTTGGTTAATAATGCCCCGAAAATAATTGAAATTGAAATCGGAGGTGCTGCATATGAACGATTCATCCAAGTAAATAGAGGAAACAATGCACCTTTCATACAAAAAACAAAAATCATTACAGCACCAACTAGGTAGATACCGCGTCTATCCTGCATATTTGCTATTGTTTGTGAGATGTGAGCCATATTCAAACTACCGACAATAGTATATAGATAACCAATGCTGATAACAAACAAACTTCCTGCGAAAACATTCATCAACACATAACTGATAGAAGATTTTAATTGTTCCTTATTAATTCCCACTAACAGCAATAAGTAAGAAGACATTAATAAAATTTCGTAGAAAACAAACAAATTAAATATATCTCCTGTTGTAAACGCTCCGTTGATACCAACCATAATCAGTAAAAATCCCGGGTAAAAGAAACTGAGTTCTCTTTTTTTATCAATAGTTTTAAAAGAATAAAACAGTGTTGCCAAAAACACAATGCCGGATGTAGTAACTAGAATACTGTTTAATCCATCTAATGTTAAGGTAATACCGAAAGGTGAAGCCCAATTTCCCATTTCTAATATTAGAATTTCATGTTTATTAACCATATAAATGTTAAGTATCGAAAATCCTAATGTTAGCAGTGTAGCTGTAAAAGCAAGTAATCTTTGCATCGCTACACGACGTCTGAACAGAATTGTAATAGCAGCAAATAGAAGAGGTATAAAAATCGGAATAACCGGCAAATTACTTAGCATAGTGAGTTTCCTCCTTTATATTTTCAACATCCTCTAATTCAATAACATTATCGCTGCCTTTTAGTTTATAGTTTGCTATATATATTGAAATAAGTAGACATGTTACAGCAAAACCGATAACGATAGCTGTTAAAATAAGTGCTGCCGGAATGGGGTCTACATAGTTTTTCCCAAGTTCTGAAATAATGGGAATGGCACCATCACCAAGACCACCGGAAATTAAAATTATTAAGTTTGCTGCATGACCGAAAAGCCCTACACCTATAATAATACGAATCATACTCTTAGAAAGCATTAGGTAAACACCAAAACCGACAAGAATACCGCATAAGATAATCATATAAAATTCCATTATTTACCGTCCTTTCCAAAAGCTAATATAACAGACATTAAAACTCCAACGACAATTAGGTAAACTCCAAGATCGAATATTGCTGCTGTGTGCAGCTCCATTTCTCCCATTAGCGGAACATGTATATGAGTAAAATGGTGTTTGAAGAAATTTTCACCGGTAACAATGCCGCTAAATGCCGTACCGACAGAAAATAAAAGTCCTATTGCGGTTACATATATATAGTTAATCGGTAGTAACTTAGTAACACGTTTAATACCATAGGTAAACATCGATAAAGCTAATGCCATTGTACAAAGAAGACCGCCGACAAAACCACCGCCCGGTAAGAAATGACCGCCAAAGTATAAACTTAGAGATAGTAAGAATATACAACTGGATATAATGGCTGATAGTGATTTTAAAATTAAATCATTAGTTTTCATCTTTATTACCTCCTCGTTTAATAATTTTAAACATTGCATAAATAATTAATGCAACCATAGTCATAACTGTAATTTCAAACAAAGTATCAAATCCCCTGAAGTCAACAATAATTACATTAACGATATTTCCACCGCCGGAACTTACCACATTATCAAAATAAAATTGGCTTATTGCTGACGGATTTTTATACGCATAAGAAACCAGACCGACAGTTATAAAACTTATACCGGTTAATCCTGCAATAATCGCATTGGTAAGTTTAAATTTTTGCTTTTCAACATGTTTGGTTTTATTTGTTAGCAAAATAAATGCGATTAAGAAAATAATTGTTGAAATTGATTCTATAACAAATTGAGTCATTGCAAGATCAGGGGCTCTGAATGTAACATAGAGTGCAGTCATCATAAAGCTGACACCTGAAGATAAAATAATCAACACTAAACGATTGTAACAGCGCGCCATAGCGATACAACAAATAACAATACAAATACCAATAATTATATTCATTATATGAACACTTGAGAAAGAATTGATAATAATCGGTTTTCCAACAGCAACATAACCAGCTAAAATAGTAATCGATAAGCTAAGAAAAATATAACTCATATTACGTTTTAGTTCATTTGTAATAAATTTATTATGAAGATAACCTGCACCGGCATGAAGCTTTGTACCTAAGCTATTGTATAAACGATGGATAGATATAATACTAGGATTATACTTGTAAATAATATTTTTGGCAGCAAATGTTTTATAAATAAATATTCCAATTAAAACAACTAAAATTGTAGTAATTAATTCTTTAGATAAAAAATTGTCATGGGAGATGTGAGAAATAATTTTATTATTTGTAACATCTCCGGCTAATGCTGCATTTTGTGCCGGTATAATGATGTAATCTTTAATAAAACTATTAATTATAACAAAAACAGCTAAAATAACAGGTGCGACAGTTATTTTTTTATCAGGTAAGTGTATTTTTGTTTCATTAGAGAAAGTTTTATTAAAAGTACCTAAAAAAGGTTTGAAGATTAAAATAAATGAATATATAAAAGTACCGAGCGACGCTATAACCACTAAAATAGCGATAATAATATATAAACTGCTTGTACTGATTAATCCATAAACACTTGTTAAGAAATACTCTTTAGAGAAAAATCCACTTAATGGTGGTATTCCTGCCATGGAAAATCCTGCAATAATACTTAAAATAAAACTTATCGGTAAATAAGCTCTAATTCCACGCAATTTGTTGACATCACGGGTGTGAAAGGTATGATCAATAATTCCGGTAATCATAAATAAACAAGCTTTAAATGCAGCGTGATTTATAATATGAAAACATACAGCATAAAATGCAAACGTGTAAATATAATGATTCTTGTCATATAATCCTAAGTTTGCAATACCGATCATTAACGTCATCATACCAAGTTGGCTTATAGTGGAGTATGCTAAAATTCCTTTTAAATCTTTAAGGAAAATTGCAGAAATCGAACCGATTAACATTGTTAAAGTACCGAAAATAATTAAAATATTTCCAAATGACGCACTGAATGAAAAGATAATTCCAACTCTCAGCAGTAAATATATGCCGGCTTTAACCATTGTTGCCGAGTGAAGATAACTACTAATCGGTGTTGGTGCTGCCATGGCATCAGGTAACCAGATATGGAACGGAAATTGTGCGGATTTGGTAAATGCTCCAAACAATATTAGAATCATTGCCGGTATATACTTAGAAGTATATTTATTATTCTGGCTGAAAGTTATTATTTCACTAATATTAAAACTACCTGTAACATTATTAAGAATAAAAATTCCAAGCAACATTAAAACGCCGCCAAACACAGTAATAATAAGTGACTTCAATGCACCTTTACGTGAAGCATCATTTTCATGCCAATAACTGATAAGTAAAAATGAAGAAACAGAAGTCAGTTCCCAAAACATATACATACTTAGCAGATTATCAGATAGTACAACCCCTAACATTGCCGACATAAAAATCAGTAGGAAAATATAAAATTTATGTAGCTTAGGATCATTTATATCCATATAATAACATGAGTATAAAATAACAAGAGTTCCGATTCCTGTTATAAGCAATGTGAATAGTAGAGATAGTCCGTCAAGTTTAAAATTTATATCTAGGCCTACATTAGTTGCAAACGCCAAAGACTTATATACTATACCACCTGAATAAATATTTTTTAGTTGTGAGAGAAAATATCCAAATAACACGAGCGGTACAATTACAACGACTTTTCCTAGGTGAATGGTTTTAAAGTTTTTTCTAATTGTTGGAATAAAAAACATAACAATCACCGGTAAAAATACAGTTAATTGTAACATAAGAAAACCTCTTTCTAATATTTTTTTGTTATAGCTTTAATTATATAATAAATTGTATGAAAATACTATTGAAATCGTTAAATGATAATGACAATATTTTACAGAAAATATTTAAAAGATTTATTTATTAATGAATTTTATAAAAAAGTGTAATAAAAGTTTTGATAAATATTTCTTTTATTAAATAACATTTTATTAAGTAAAAATCTTTCTTTAATTAACGGATAATAACAGAAATCTTTGTGTTTGATTGGTTTAAGCAAAGATAATTATTTTTTTAAATAAGTCTTGTTTAAGAGTTGGAAAAAAGGTATAATAATGTTATCAAACTAATAAATGGAGGGAACAACCAATGTCAAACAAACAAACACCACATATTAAACCGAATGGAGTTGAAATAGCAGAAACAGTGCTATTGCCGGGAGATCCATTAAGAGCGAAGTTTATTGCTGAAAACTTTTTGGAAGATGCCGTTTGCTTTAATGAGGTACGTGGTATGTTAGGATATACCGGAACATATAAAGGTAAAAAAGTTTCGGTTATGGGTACTGGAATGGGACCTGCCAGTATAGGAATTTATTCATATGAATTAATTCATGTATTCGGAGTAAAAAATTTAATTAGAATTGGAACGTGTGGAGCACTACAAAAAAATATAAAATTATATGATGTGATTTTAGGAATGGGTTCATCTACGAACTCAAATTATATGCATCAATACAATATTCCGGGAGAGTTAAGTTTAACTGCTTCGTTTGACTTGTTATTAAAAGCATACAACAAGGCACAAGAAATGGGGCAACCGGTACATGTCGGCAATATTTTATGCAGTGAAATTTTCTACAATTCTGACAAAAATGCTATGGAAAATTGGATTAAAATGGGAGTTCTGGCTGTGGAAATGGAAAGCACGGCACTTTATGCAAACGCAATAGCTGCAGGTGTTAATGCTTTGACTATTTTAACAGTAAGTGATTCATTAGTAACAGGAGAAGAAACTACTCCGGAAGAAAGACAAACAGCATTTACAAAAATGATGGAAATAGCATTAAACTTAGCATAAAAATAAAAAGTATTTTAGAGGTGAAGCATGAGTAACTATAAAGAATTATATGATAAATGGTTAAATAGTTCGGTATTAACCGATGAAGAAAGAAAGCAACTTGTTGATATTGCAAATAATGAAGAAGAAAAAGAAGATCGTTTCTACAAAGAATTGGAATTTGGGACTGCCGGATTACGTGGAAAAGTAGGAATGGGTTCTAATCGTATGAATCGTTTTATTATCGCTCGTGCAACAAAAGCATTAGCACAAACGATTATTGATAACGGTTTGCAAGATAAGGGGATAGCTATTGCCCATGATCCACGTTTATTTTCAAAAGAATTCGCAAAACTGGCAGCATTGGTAATGGCTAGCAACGGTGTAAAAGCATATCTTTTTGAAGATTTACGTCCAACACCGGAATTATCATTTACTATACGCTATTTAAAAACTGCAAGTGGTATTAATATTACAGCTAGTCACAACCCAAAAGAGTATAACGGTTATAAAGTATATTGGCAAGAGGGTTCACAAATTAAATCAAATATCAGCGACAAGGTGCTTGAATATATAAACTCAATGGACATTTTTGATAATTATGTAACCCTGACGGAAGAAGAAGCTATTAAAAAAGGATTGCTTATTTATATCGGTAAGGAAATAGATGAAAAATTCTATAAAGAATCATTAGATTGTGCTATTAATGATGATAATATTGATAAAGGCATTTCGGTAGTTTATACACCACTAAATGGTGCAGGGTATAAAGCAGTAACAACAGTGTTGGCGCACCGTGGTTTTAATAATGTTTATGTAGTAGAAGAGCAAAAAGATCCGGATGGAACATTCCCAACTATCGAATATCCAAATCCGGAAGATACGGCAGCTTTTGAATATGGGGAACGTCTTGCTAAAAAAGTTGATGCCGATATTCTTATTGCAACGGATCCTGATTGTGATAGACTTGCAGTTGAGGTAGTACACGATGGGGAAATAATATCCTTTAACGGTAACCAAACCGGTGCCGTTTTAGTGCAATATGTTATCGAAAACCTTGCAAAACAAGGAAAATTACCGAAAAATCCTGCATTAGTAAAATCAATCGTAACATCTAAAATGGTTGAACCGCTATGCAGTGAGTATGGAGTAGAAGTTATTGACGTTTTAACAGGGTTTAAAAATATTTGTGCATTACCGAATGAGTGGGATACAACCGCTGAAAAAAATTATGTAATGGGATATGAAGAAAGTATCGGTTATAATGTAGGGACATTCCTACGTGATAAAGATGGTGTTACAATAGCAATGCTATTGGTGGAAGCGGCAGCATTTTATAAAAAACAAGGTAAAACATTGGTTGATGTACTGGACGAATTTTATAAAAAATATGGATACTATTTAGATAAAACTATTTCGATCGTTTTAGAAGGGGCAAGTGGAGCTAAACGTATAAAACGTATGATGGAACAATATCGAGAAATCTTCGCACGTGAAATTGCGGGAAGTAAGGTAGCTGTAGTAACAGATTACTTAACTCAGAAGGAAAAAATAGTAGCAACGGGTGAAGAAAAAGATATAACAATTGAAAAAACAGATGCAGTAAAATTCAGTTATGATGATGAATCATGGTATACTCTTAGACCGAGTGGAACAGAACCGAAAATTAAATTATATATTTATGTTAAAGCTGATGATAAATCGGTAGCGGAAGAAAAACTGGTAAAATTTGAAGAAAAAGTATTAGAACTGCTTTACTCAATTAAGTAATTAAGGAAAAAGGTAAGGATAGTTATATTCTTGCCTTTTTCTTATTTCTTGTTTATTGAACAAAGGTGTAATAGTTATAGTAGAAAAAAGGAGTGATAATTAATAAAATGACAACAGTATTAAATTATAAAGATACAATGATAGAGAACTTTCATACAATATATCCCAACCATATGAATAGACATGATACGCTATTTGGAGGTCAAACATTATATTGGTTAGATGATGTTCAAGGTTTAGTAATTAGAAGATACACACATCTGCCATTCTTTACAGCAAGTATTGACACTTATCAATTTTTAGATGTTGTACATAGACACGAAGCATTGATAATAAGAAGTTATATTTCCAGAGTTGGAACTAGAAGTGTGGAGATTTTTGCTGAATTAAGTGCTTTTAATCATGAAACAAGAAAAACACGTTTGGTGGGAATTTGTTTTTCAACATTTGCGATAAATAGAGAAACAAAATTAGAAGAACCGTTACCGCAAGTTGAATATACGGATGAAATTTCTAAATTTGTAAGTAGCAGCTACTCAGATAGACAAAGTGGGAAATTAACAGCTAGAGAATTTTGCAAAGAATATTTAAAATATTATAATAGATAGGACTAAGGGTTAGTAGTGAACTAACTCTTTTTTGTGATAAAGAATTTTAATTTTTCAAATGTTACCCCCTTACATTTAGTAGAAAAGTATATTATAATATAAGTAAAGTAAATAGATGAGGTAAATAATAATGAAATATGAAACTATGTTGGAACGTTTTTTAGGTTATGTTAAGTTTAAATCAAGATCTGATTCCGGTAGTACGACAATACCGTCAACACCGGAACAAAAGGATTTTTTGCGTATGTTAAAAGGACAATTGGAAGAATTAAATTTAAGTGATATTGTTTTAAATGAAAAAAATTGGTTTTTGACCGCTACACTTCCGGCTAATACTGATAAACCATATGATACTATTGGGTTTATTTCTCATGTTGATACCGCTGATTTCAATGTAGAAGGAATTAGTCCACGTGTTATAGAAAACTATAGTGGCGAAGATATTGTTTTAAACAAAGAGAAAAATATTATTATGACGATGGCTGAATTTCCAAATCTTAAAAATTATAAAGATTTAACGTTGATTACAACAGACGGGACAACGCTACTAGGTGCTGATGATAAAGCAGGTATTACCGAGATAGTAGAGGCTGTTAAATATTTGAGTGAGCATCGTGAAATAGAACATGGGGATATTCGAATTGCTTTTGGACCGGATGAGGAAATAGGACGAGGTGCTGATCATTTTGATGCTAAAGGTTTTGCAACCGATTATGCTTATACTATGGATGGTAGTGTGTTAGGAGAACTTCAGTATGAAAGTTTTAATGCAGCACAGATAACATATAAAATTACCGGAGTGAGTGTTCATCCGGGGACAGCAAAAGGAAAAATGAAAAATGCTAATATGATTGCCGTAGAGTTGGCATCATTATTCCCGGAAAAAGAAGTACCGGAACATACAGAAGATTATGAAGGTTTCTATTTGTTACATAATATGCAAACAAGAATAGAAGAAGCGGAATTGGTGTATATTATTCGTGATCATGACAGAGAAAAATTTTTGGCACGAAAAGCCTTTTGTGAATCAGTTGCTGCAAAAATTAATGAAAAATATGGTAATGTAGTTGAATATGAATTATTTGACCAATATTATAATATGGGAGACGTAATTAAGGAAGATAAACGCTGTGTTGACGTTGCAGAACAAGCGATTAAAAATGTAGGGGTAGTTCCTATTATTATTCCAATACGTGGAGGAACAGACGGTTCTAAAATCTCATATATGGGAATACCGACGCCGAATATTTTTGTTGGTGGTGAGAATTTCCATGGCCAATATGAATTTAGCTGTTTAGAACATATGAAAAAAGCAGCTGACGTTATTGTAGAAATTGCTAAATTAGCAAAAAAGTAGAAAAAATAACACCATGGTGTGAACGATAAATAAAGAACTTTCTAAGTAGAAAAACAAGTATTTTCTTCTTAGGAAGTTTTTTAATGATTAAATTAAGTTGTAAAATAAAGTGAAAGATATATTTTAATGACGTTTACATATTAAAAAATAAAATTAATATTAAAATATATTCAATGAAAACGGTATAATGTAATAAAAAATATGATATAATGTTCTTAATTAAATATAAAAATACGCTATTAACAAATATCTTCAAAAGATAAAAATAATATATTGAGGGAGTAACAATAATTTATTATGAAAAATTTTAAAACATAGAAAAAACATAGAGAATCCAAACTTATAATAAATGAAATACAGGAGAAAATAACAATGAATGAAAATAAAGAATGGTTTTTAGGATTAGATATAGGGACTACCAGTGTGGGATGGGCAGCAACAGATACAAATTATAATCTGTTAAAATTAAAAGGTAAAAAATCATGGGGAGTACGCTTATTTGATGAAGCACAAACAGCAAAAGAAAGACGTGACTGTAGGTCAAAAAGACGTCGTTTAGCACGTAGAAAATGGCGTTTAGGGTTATTAGAGGAATTATTCGCTGAAGAAATTAATAAAATAGATCCGAACTTTTTTATGCGTCTTAGAGAAAGTAAATATAAAGTAGGTGATAAAACAGAAAATGTTCCTAGTATCTTGTTTAATGACAAAAATTATACGGATAAAGAGTATTATCGTGACTATAAAACAATATATCACCTACGTGCAGATTTAATCCATAAAAATAATCCGGATATAAGAGAATTGTTCCTTGCAATACATCATATACTAAAATATCGTGGGCATTTTTTATTTGCCGGACAACAATTTAAAGGCTCTGAAATAAAAGACAATATAAGAGAATTACTACAATATAATTCACTAAATATCAAAATAGATATAACTGATGAGCTTATTAATAATATAGCAGAAATATTGTTGAAAAAGAAAAACTCTACAGATAAGATAATAGAGTTTAAAAAATTATTTGCTGATGAAAAACAATTAATAGAGGCATTACGTTTAGCACTTGGTAATAAAACTCAACTGGCAAAATTATTTGATATAGAAGCATATAAAGAACTTGATATATCAATTAAAACGATTTCATTCAAAGAGAAAATATATGAAGATGTCCGTAGTAACTATGAAGAAATATTGGGAGAATACATTATAGTATTAGATACTGCAAAACTTATATATGACGCAATTATTTTATCTGAAATAAAAATCAAAAATATGACAATTTCAGAATCTAAAGTAATCAGCTATGAAAAACATGGAAAAGATTTAAAACAATTAAAACAGTTAATAAAAGAAGATAGCAAATTATCAAAAAAAGAAAAAAGACAATTATTTGAAAATATATTTGTTAAAGAAGATGAAAAAGAAGCGAATTACGTTAATTATATCGGGAAAAATAATGTGGGAAGTTCAAAATCATCTTGTTCTTATGAAGATTTTAAAAAATCTTTAATAAAAGAATTAAAGTATTGTGAAGAAAGTAAATTGAAGCAAGATATTCTTGCTGAGTTAGAATTAGAGACATTCCTTCCCAGACAGCGAACTAAAGATAATTCGGTTATTCCATATCAAATCCATAAAGAAGAATTAGAAAAAATATTAAATAATGCCGTACAATATCATCCATTTTTAAATAATACCGATGAATATGGTATTAGTATTAAAGAAAAAATAATACAATTACTTGAATTTAGAATACCGTATTATGTCGGTTCGCTAAATACATCGCACAAAGTTGGTAATGGAGGTTTTTCATGGTCAGTACGAAATAAAGGGTATGAACGTACAGCGGTTACTCCTTGGAACTTCAATAAGGTAATAAACAAAGAAGAAAGTGCTAAAAACTTTATTGAAAATTTAACCAATCAATGTACATATCTACTGTACGAAGATGTACTTCCTAAACATTCATTACTATATTCAGAGTTTACCCTACTCAATGAATTGAATTCAATAAATTATGGTGGTAAACGTTTAACTGTAGAACACCGTAATTTAATTATAGAGCGTTTCTTTAAACAATCTGCACCAAAGGCAACAGGAAAAGAATTAAAAAAATTTCTAATGTCAGAAGGAGTAATTGACGGAAAAGATGAATTATCAGGTTTTGATATTTCAATAAAAAATGATTTAAAATCATATCGTGATTTTAAAAAAATTTTAGGAGAAAAATTTGATTCTGAAAAAGTGGAGAAAATGATTCGCTGGATAACGTTATTTGGAGAATCTAAACAACTGCTGGTTGATAAAATAACAAAAGAATACGGAGATATTTACTCATCGGAGGAGATAAAAAAAATATCCGGTTTAACATATAAAGACTGGGGACGACTATCTGAAAAACTGTTAACAGAAATAGTAAGTAGCCAACTGTATGATGAAAGTACAGGAGAGTGTTTTAATATTATTAATGCAATGCGTAATAATACTCTACTTTTTATAGAATTATTAGGAACTAATTACGACTATTTTGAAAAAATTAATACATATAATGGAAAATTACGTAAAGAAATAACAGAAATCACACCTCATATACTGGATGATTTATATGTATCCCCTGCAGTAAAACGTTCTATATGGCAGGTAGTACGTATAGTGGAAGAACTAAAAAAAGTAATAGGTTCTGAACCGAAAAGAATATTCGTTGAAACAACACGTAGTAATAAAGAAAAAAAAGGTGATGACGGACGCAAAGATTCTCGGAAAAAAGCATTGTTGGAACTATATAAAAAAATAAAAACATCTGATATAGCTGAATTAGAAAAAGCTCTAGGGCATACAGTAGATTTTGATAAGAAAAAACAAGATTTAACTGATATTGATAATAATAAGTTAAAAGCAAGAAAATTATACTTATACTATACTCAATTAGGTCGTTGTTTATACACTGGAAAAGCAATAGACTTAAATAACTTATTTGGTAGCAATAGTGAATATGATATTGACCATATTTATCCACAAAGTAAAACAAAAGACGGTAGTTGGAATAATTTAGTATTAGTCAACAAAACAGAGAATTCAAAAAAATCTAATGGTTTAATAAGTGAAAGTATTCAAAGAAAAAATAAACATTTTTGGAGATTTTTAAAAGCAAAAAATCTTATTTCGGAAGAAAAATATAAACGATTAACAAGAACGGAAGATTTTACAGATGGTGAATTAAGCGGTTTTATCGCACGTCAATTAATAGAAACATCACAATCTGTAAAAGTAGTATCGAAAATCTTACAAAACTTAAATCCTACAACTGAACTTTGTTTTTCAAAAGCGGAAAATGTATCTGATTTTAGACAGGAATTCGGGAAAATAAAAGTAGGCAAAAGAAAAAATTTAACAGAAGAAGAACAGAAAAAAGCCAAAGAAGGGCAATTAATTAAAGTTCGTGATTTAAATGATTTACATCACGCAAAGGATGCCTACTTAAATATCGTTGTAGGTAATGTATACCATATAAAATTCACACGAAATCCTAAGAACTTTATTCGAAAAAATTTTAAAAATAGAGAATATACATTGAATACACTATTTTATAGTGATAAGGTTGAACGTAACGGAGAAGTAGCATGGGAAAAAGGAAAAACTGAAGAAATAGTTAGTTCAGTAATGTGTAATAATTTAATAAATGTAACACGAAGAACTTCTGAACAGAAAGGTGCATTGTACGAGGCGACAATCTATAAGGCAAATGCAGCGAAAGAAGGAAGTTATTATCCGGTAAAAACAAACAATAAAAATCTAAAAAATGTAACGAGATATGGCGGATTTACCAGTATAAAAATTGCATATTATTCAATCTTCAAGTACGATATTAGAAATAAAGATAAAGTTAAAGAAAATATCAAAATTATTCCAATTCCTATTTATATTTCACAAAATATAAAAACAGATTTAGATTTAATTAATTTTGCTGAAAAACAAATAAAACTTAAAAAAGGTGAAAATATAGAAAATTTACAACTTATATATAAAAAATTAAATATAGGCGCTTTAGTAAAAATAGATCATTATCCTTATTATATCGGAGGGAAAACAGATGATAATTTTTACGTTGATGGAGCTGTCCAAGTATTGCTCTCTTCTGATATTGAACGATATTTAAAAGAAGTGGTTAAATTTGTTAATTTTCAACGTGAAAATAAAGAAGCAAAAGTTTCAAAAGAACATATTTCATTAGAAGAAAATATAAAATTATATAATACGTTGGTATGTAAAATGGCAACAAAAATTTTTACACACAAAAAGAATAACAAATATAATGACTTGACACAAGATAAAGCAAAAAATACATTTAATAAGTTAAGTTTAGAAGAACAATGTAAAGTGTTATTGGAAATATTGAACTTATTAACAAATAAAAAAACAACATTTGATTTAAGTTTAATTAATGAAAAAACTTCCAGAGTAAAATGTGGATTTAATTTATTAAATCAAAAACAATTTTCAATAATTGAACAATCAGTAACCGGATTATATGAAAAAGAAATAAAAATAATAGAGGATTAATATGAGTTGGAGAACAATAGTAATTAGAGATAGGGCTAAATTAGATTATAGTTTAAATTTTATGACCGTACGCAAGGAAAATGAAACTAAAAAAATTTGTTTAAATGAAATATATATGCTTATTATAGAAAGTACTGCTGTGAGTATCACAGCGGTACTACTTAATGAATTAAATAAAAACAAAGTAAAGGTACTTTTTTGTGATGAAAAACGTAATCCAAGCTCAGAGTTAATTTCACTATATGGTAGCCATGATACAAGTTTAAAATATCGTAAACAGATGGAATGGTCAAATAAGATTAAAGCACATGTTTGGACACGAATAGTGTATGAGAAAATATACAATCAAATGCAATTTTTGAAAAAATTAGGAAAAAATGAGCATAAACTTCTTGAACTGTATTTATCAGAGTTGGGTTACAACGATGAAAGTAACAGAGAAGGTCATGCAGCCAAGGTATATTTTAATGCATTGTATGGTATGGATTTTAGTCGTAATAAAGAGTGCTTTGTTAATTCTTGTTTGGATTATGGATATGCAATAATTTTATCAGCTTTTAATAGAGAAATTGCGGCTAGTGGATATTGTACTCAATTAGGTATTTGTCACAGAAATATATTTAATAAATTTAATCTGGCAAGTGATTTTATGGAACCTTTCAGAATATTAATAGATGAAGAAGTTTATTCATATACAGAAACAGAATTTACAAAAGAACATAAAAACAGGTTAGTTAATATACTCAATCGAACTATTTGTATAGAAAATAAAAACCAAACGGTAGCCAATGTAATAAAAATATATTGTCAAAGCTTATTCAATGCATTAAATGATAGTGATTTAGAGTATATAAAAATGTATAAATATGAGTTATAGGTTTATGAGAATACTAGTAATGTTTGACCTGCCTACTGAGACATCGGAACAAAGAAAAAATTATAGAAAATTTAGAAAAAACCTAATAAAAACCGGTTTTATTATGATGCAAGAATCGGTCTATGTAAAATTATCAATGAATCAAAATAGTACCGACCTAGTAATTAAAAGCATTAGAAAATATTGCCCTGATGAGGGAATAGTACAAATTCTTACTGTAACAGAAAAACAATTTTCTAAAATGGAATTTTTGGTAGGAGAGTCGCAAAACGAATATGTAGATTCAGATGAGAGGTTTATTGAATTATGAAGATTGTTAATAGAGAATGGCAAAGAAGTATTGAATTAAAAGAAAATATAATTAATACTATAATATTGGAAAATAAACAATATTTTCGTGAATGTGTTCGTTCATTAAAATTACAACATCAAGGTGATGAGGGTTTATTTATATTTTCAGATGGATTAAAAGAGATATCACTAGCTAAGTATAGTTATCTAATTACAGATTTATTTAATTTAGATATTAATAATAAAAAAATACTGACTAAAATATATACAGAATTAATGAAATATGCAGTAGAGAACTATATAGAACTAAATACCATTCAAACTAACCTGCTAAATTATTATGAAAATCTTATTCATAGCTCTTCATTGGAATTAGAATATAGAGATGAATTAGATATAATGGGGATGTTAAAACTGGCAGATTTTAAGATAAATTTAATAAGTAATAACGATCTAGAAAAATTGATAAAATATTTAAAAGTATTAGTTGAATTATGTGGTATAAAGGTCATCTTTATTGTGGGATTACATATATACTATACAGAAAATGAAATTAAACAGTTATATAAAGAACTGTGTATAAACAAAATAAAAATTATTAATATAGAAAATCAACAATATAAAAATTTATCAACAGTCGATTATACGGAAAAAGTATATATATTCGATGAAGAAAATTGTGAAATATAACTTGATTTTTTATGGAAGCGGTTGTACAATATAGGTATACTCGAAATTTACAAAAGAGTTCAAATAAAAATTTATTTAAATTGCCGATAGGTCGCTCATTGTGAGCGATTTTTTTAAGAAGATATTCAAAATTATATATATATACCAAACTTCAATTTGAGGTTTGAGTTAACTGTAAATTTTGAGTATTCTAAAACAAAAGAATAGATTGGTTAGTTTATCAAAAGTTTGAGTTAACTGTAAATTTTGAGTATTCTAAAACTATTTTCCATGAATATAACTTCTTCAAAATGTTTGAGTTAACTGTAAATTTTGAGTATTCTAAAACAGGTCTGCTTGAAGAGTACCATAAATGGTGTTTGAGTTAACTGTAAATTTTGAGTATTCTAAAACACCGTCAGAAGCAGCGGCAGCAACTCGTCTGTTTGAGTTAACTGTAAATTTTGAGTATTCTAAAACGAAATCCCATGCCCCCTGAAAAATCATTTTGTTTGAGTTAACTGTATAGTTAAATACGGAATATAGGAGTATAATAGAAAAAATAAAGATAAAATAGTAATATGAGAAAAAACTCATTTTTACTATTAATTTTTTGGCTCTGTGTCAAATACGGGGCATGAGAAAAAATAAGGATAAAATGCTAAGCAATGCAGTGTTGCTTGGCATTTTTCAAAACGCCCTTAAAAGAAATATTATTTTTATACTCAGAAACAAATAACCTAGAAACAACTAAAATGCGTAATCTAAAGTTATAAAAGCTATTATAACCATAAGAAACTCTCTTTAAAACCTTTATCTTATTATTAATACCCTCCAAAGAACCATTAGAGATAGAATACCTAACACTATTAAGCATATACTCTTTATGTTTTCTCATAGTATTAATAGCCTTACTAACACCATCAGATAAACCGATAGTAGATTTTTCAATTAATTCTTTAAACTCCAACTCATTTCTATACCTTATCGCATATCTAATATCCTGAACTCTCTCATAGCTAGCCTTAAATATACAATCTAATCCTAATAAATAATCTAAAATATCACGTCTAGTAACTAAACTCCTAAAACTCCTATTAAAGAAAAACCTACCATGAGTAACATTACTTTCATCTTCTAATATTAACTTCCAATTATTTTTTAAAAGAGTATAATTAATACCTTTTTGTTTTTTGTAAATATTCATTAGCTTAACTCTAGTTCTATTAAGTTCTCTATTAACATTTTGAATAAAGTTCTCTATTAACATTTTGAATAATATGAAACCTATCTATAACAATTTCAGCATTAGGAAACTTATTTCTAATCAACTTCATATAAGGAGTATAAATATCAATACAAATAGCCTTAACATTACTTCTAGCCTCTTTAGAAAATCTGGAAAAATAATTATTTAAAATATACTCAGTTCTACCATCAACTATATCAATAATCTCATGAGTTAAAGCATCTAAAAAAATAAAACTCATACCATTTTTACTATCTTTAGTAAACTTTAACTCATCAAAGCATAAATACTCAGGTAAGGTATTATAGTTAAGAATGTCTACATGGGATTTACATTTATAAAGAGTTCTTATAACAGTATTAACCGATACATTATTCATTTTGGCTATTTGTTTAAAAGATAAAGTATCAGCTAAATCACTCATTATAGAAAACTTAACATTTTTAGAAATACTACAGTATTTATCTACAAAAGAAGTAGTAGCTACAAATTTTTTATTACAAGTTTTACACTTGAAACGTTGCTTTCTTAGTTCCAAATAAGCAGGGATACCTGATATTTTTAATAGATTAATTCTAGTAAGTTCATTAAAGCCGTTTTTAACTACAGTATAACCTTTATTAAGACAACCACAGCATTCACACTTCTTGGGTTTATATGTTAAGGTACCTTTGAATACAAAGTACTTTTGATTATTTTTTATAGTTTCGTTATGTGTTTTCTCAATAGTTATATTTTTATCTTTTATTTGTAGTAGGTTTTTAATGAATTCTCCCTGTAGTGTTACAATAGATGTGAGACATATAATAAAAAAAAGAAGAGTAAATCCTGTATAATGAAGTTACCTACAAATCAAAAAAAGGAATTTACTCTTATGAAAACTATTATAACAGAAAATATAGAAAAAACACAACGATATATACCTCATACTTTACAAACAAGAATAGCTGCAGTTAAAACTTATAGAAATGGTAACTCTATCCGCTTTATTTGTAGGCGCTATAAAATATCAAAAGCCTCTCTTTTGCGTTGGAATAAAAAATATGACGGTACTAAAGAGTCTCTTATAGATAAGTCTCATAGACCTCATTCCATTCACCCTAACGCCCATACAGTTGAAGAATTGTCTTGGATTAAAAATCTTATTAAACGTAATCCTAATATTTCTATGATTGAATTATATGCTAAACTTAAATTCAACAAAGGTTATAAAAGACATCCTTGTTCTTTATTTAGAGTGCTTAGAAAATTAGGTTTTTATAAAGATACTAAGAAAAAAGTAATTCCTTATAAACCTAAACCTTATGATACACCTACTGAAATTGGTAAAAAATGGCAACTTGATGTGAAATATGTTCCTAAACGTTGTTATGTAGGAGAAATTCCAGATAAATTTTATCAATATACTATCATTGATGAAGCTACTAGGGAAAGATTTATTTTCCCTTTTAAAGAACAATCATCATACTCTACTGTTCAATTTGTTAAAATGGCTATTGATTATTTTGGGTATAAACCCAAGATAATTCAAACTGATAATGGTTTTGAATTTACACATTTTAAAGATACTAAACGAATACACCCTTTTGATGTATTGTGTAATAATCTTGGCATTAAACATCAACTTATTAGACCTAGAACTCCTAGACATAACGGTAAGGTTGAACGTAGTCATAGAAATGATAATGAACGTTTTTACAGGCGTTTATCTTTCTTTTCGTATGATGATCTTATATCTCAGATGAAAAAGTATCTATATCGCTCTAACCGTCTTCCTATGCAGACTTTAAATTGGCTTTCTCCTGTTGAAAAAAGAAAAGAGTTACGGAAAGAGTCTATAAAAATATGCCGGCTTTAATTCCTTGTTAGATAATAGATTTCACAACTTATTTGTCAAGGACAAGGGCTACGCCTTTTTCAAATCCTTGACAAATAAGTTTTAGAAATCTGAAATGTTCTCTAAGGAATTAAAGCTGGCAAATCTAATCAAATAATGTAATTTACGTCGGGGGCTTCATACGGTTTACATAGAAGCTAGCTTCTATGTAATTCTATTATATCCGGTATTTATTTTTTACTTTTTTTGTCTCACATCATTTACAAATGTACAGTAGTAGGTTTTTAATGAATTCTCCCTCTTTTATTTCTTTTGTTTTTGTGTTAAAATTATTCATGACAGATATCCTTTCATAGTTTATTTTTTTTGCACTTTAATTATATTGGATATTTGTCTTTTTGTATATTAAAAAATAATACGAGGTATGGATTTTTTTTCATGCCCCGTATTTATTATACAACCAATTTTTTTGGCTCTATATTAAATACGGAGCATAAGAAAAAATAAAAGAATTTCATTAAAGAAAATAACAAGACGAATTAGAAGATAATATTATTATTGTGTGCTGTGTCTAATTTCTTTGTGTATTTTACAATATATTATTTATATTTATCATTAAAGTCAAAAAAAGTCAAAAAAATTTAAAAAAGGTATTGACTTTTTTTGACCTTAATGATATTATTGTATTATGTAATTAGCAGTCAAGTGATTAGAGTGCTAAAATACAATTTGAAGAATAGGTGATAAAAATGTTAATAGAAAGACAGGTACTCATTCTTCAATCTATAGTAGAAAATTTTATTACAACCAATCAACCGATCGGCTCTAAGCAATTAGCGGAAAATATAGATTTTAGTTCGGCAACGATACGAAACGATATGAGTAAGCTGGAAAAAGAAGGGTTGATAAGAAAGACGCATATTTCATCAGGACGAGTTCCATCAGAAAAAGGTTATCGTTACTATGTAGATTATATCAAAAAAGAATATGAACTATCTAATAGTGAAAATGAAAAACTAAAAGAACTTGATAATGATAAGTATGTTTCAGAAAATAACTATCTTGAAAAAAATGCAATTATTCTTTCTGATTTAACAGATTGTACGGCGGTTATTTTAGCACCGACTAAAACAGATAGGCGTATTAATAAGATAGAAGTTATTTTATTGAGCAGTCGCAGTATTCTTGTTATTTTAATAACAAGTATAGGAGAAGTATTCCAACAAAACTATAAATTAGATGCAGATTTTACCGCAGAAGACATAGCAGAAGTGAATAAACTCTTACAAAGTTATTTTTATGACGTAGATATGGCAACGGCACATGTGATTATTCATGGAGAACTTGAACAATATTTAAAAGATAAGGTGAATAATTACAATATGATAGTTGTAGCTTTAAATAGATTATTGCAAAATAAAATTAAAAAAACTATAGCATTAGGGGGTAAGTACAATTTACTTAAACAACCCGATATAGATAATGTAGATAAATTAAAAGAAGTAGTATCGCTCTTAGAAGATGATAAAATAGTCGAGTTGCTGGATAATAACAGTAATAGTGAGGAATTAACTTCTATAAAAATAGGAAAAGAACTCGCACTGGAGAATATAGATGATTTATCATTAGTTTCTAGCAAGTATAATACATCAAAAGGTCAAGGAATTATTGCAGTATTTGGACCAAAGAGAATGGACTATTCAAAGATTATGACACTTATTTCATGTGTGCGGGATAATCTTAACAATAATTTAAAATAAATAGGAGGTAGAGATGACTACTGAAGAACAAAAAGAAACTCTACAAGAAGAAGTAGCGGAAGAAGTCGTTGCTACTGAAAAAGTAGAAGAGGAAATAGCAGAAGAAAAAACTGCTGAAGAACTATTGCAAGAAGAAGTGGAGCAATTGAAAGAAGAAGTTAAAAATTCCGAAGATAAGTATTTAAGACTATATGCAGAATTTGAAAACTTTAAAAAACGCAAAAATCAAGAGATTGATACGATAAACACTTATAAAAGTCAAAAGATAATTACAGAAATCTTACCAAGTTTAGATAATTTAGAGCGTGCGTTGCAGTTGGAAACCGATAATGAAGAAGTTCAAACCGTATTAAAAGGTGTAGAGATGGTTTATGAGGGGTTGCAAGCAGCACTGAAATCAGAAGGCGTGGAATTAGTGGAAACTGAAAATGCTCAATTTGATCCGAATATTCATCATGCAGTAATGCAGGGAGAAGACAGCGACAAAGAAAGTGGAATGATATTGGATACATTCCAAAAAGGTTATAAATTAAAAGATAGAATAATAAGACCGGCAATGGTTAAAGTTAATTCATAAAATGCTTTATTAAAACTTTGAACATCTAAATAAAGATGTAAAATTATGTAATAAAAGGAGTATAGTGATATAAATTATTTTTATATGATTATACCAAACCACAAAAAATTGAAAAATAAAGAAAATATTAGGAGGACAATAATATGTCAAAAATTATAGGTATCGACTTAGGAACAACTAACTCATGTGTAGCGGTATTAGAGGGAGGAGAAGCAAAAGTAATTCCCAATCCGGAAGGGAACAGAACAACACCGTCTGTTGTAGCATTCAAAGGTGATGAAATTCAAGTCGGTGAGGTAGCAAAACGTCAAGCAATTACTAATCCAAATACAGTAATCTCAATTAAACGTCACATGGGTACAGATTACAAAGAAGATGTGAATGGTAAAAAATACTCTCCACAAGAAATTTCAGCGATGATTCTACAAAACTTAAAAGCAACAGCTGAAAGTTATCTTGGAGAAAAAGTAACTAAAGCGGTAATTACAGTACCGGCTTACTTTAACGATGCTCAACGACAAGCAACAAAAGATGCCGGTAAAATTGCAGGGTTAGAAGTAGAACGTATTATCAACGAGCCAACGGCAGCGGCTTTGGCTTATGGTTTAGAAAAAACTGATGTTGATCAAAAAGTATTGGTATTTGACCTTGGTGGTGGTACATTTGACGTTTCTATTTTAGAATTAGGTGATGGTGTATTTGAAGTATTAGCTACATCAGGAGATAATTTGCTAGGTGGAGATGACTTTGACCAAGCAATTATTGATTACTTAGTAGCAGAATTTAAAAAAGAACAGGGGATTGACCTTTCACAAGATAAAATGGCAATGCAACGTCTAAAAGATGCAGCTGAAAAAGCTAAAAAAGATTTATCAGGTGTAACTTCAACACAAATTTCACTACCGTTTATTTCGGCAGGTGCTAGTGGACCGGTTCACTTAGAAAATACATTAACAAGAGCAAAATTCGATGAATTGACTCACAGTTTAGTAGAGAGAACATTGGTTCCAACTCGTCAAGCACTTAAAGATGCTGAGTTAAATCCAAGTGAAATTGATCAAGTGATCTTGGTGGGTGGTTCTACTCGTATTCCGGCAGTGCAAGATGCTGTTAAAAAAGAAATGGGCAAAGAGCCTCATAAAGGTGTGAACCCTGACGAAGTAGTGGCAATGGGTGCAGCTATTCAAGGTGGAGTAATTACAGGAGATGTTAAAGATGTAGTATTATTAGATGTAACACCATTATCATTAGGTATCGAAACTATGGGAACAGTGATGACAGTGTTAATACCAAGAAATACTACAATTCCGACATCTAAATCTCAAGTATTCTCAACAGCAGCTGATAATCAACCGGCGGTAGATATTCACGTGCTTCAAGGTGAGCGTCCGATGGCGACCGATAACAAAACTCTTGGAAGATTCCAACTTTCAGATATACCTCCTGCACCGCGTGGAGTACCTCAAATCGAAGTTACATTTGATATTGATAAAAACGGTATTGTTAATGTTACTGCTAAAGATCTTGGTACTCAAAAACAACAAAAAATTACTATTGAATCTAGCAGTTCGTTAACTGATGAAGATATTGATAGAATGGTTAAAGAAGCCGAAGCTAACGCTGATGCTGACGCTAAACGTAAAGAAGAAGCAGATGTAAGAAATGAAGCAGATCAATTATCATTCCAAGCTGATAAAGCATTAGAAGAAGCAAAAGATAAAGTTGATCAAAGTTTATTAGATAATATTAAAACTAAAAATGATACGCTAAAAGAAGCAATTAAAAATAATAACTTAGAAGAAATTAAATCTGCAAAAGATGAGTTAAATAAAGCTGTTCAGGAGATGACAATGAAATTGTATGAACAAGCTAATGCTGCGGCAGGAGCACAAGGTACAGATGCCGGAGCAACAAACTCAAAAAATGATGATGATACAATTGATGCAGATTTTACAGAAAAAAAATAATTTAAGATAACAACAAACAGGAGCTAGGGGCGTAAAGCTCAATGCTCCTGTTACTATTATAGGAGAGATAAAGATGGCGAAAAGAGATTATTATGAAGTGCTTGGACTAAGTAAAGGTGCAAGTGCTGCTGAAATAAAAAAAGCGTATCGCAAGTTATCGAAACAATATCACCCGGATATTAATAAAGAACCTGGGGCAGAGGATAAATTTAAAGAAATAACAGAAGCCTATGAAGTGTTAAGTGATGATACTAAAAAAGCACAATATGATCAATTTGGTCATGCTGCGTTTGAAGGTGGCGGAGCAGGTCAAGGCGGTTTTGGAGGATTTGGAGGAGGATTCTCCGGATTTTCAGGTGAATTTGATGACTTAGGAGATATATTCTCAAGCTTCTTCGGTGGCGGTAGCGGCAGACGTAATCCGAATGCTCCACGTCAAGGAGAAGATTTGTTACATCGAATACGCATTTCATTTACTGATGCGGTGTTCGGTACTAAAAAAACTATAAAATTACGTAAAGACGTAGAATGTGACCATTGCCATGGAACCGGTGCGAAAGATCCGTCGTCGGTAACTGAATGCCATAGATGCCACGGAACAGGACAAGAAGCAGTAATTCAAGATACACCGTTTGGACGCATACAAAGTCAAAGAACATGTTCAGAATGTGGCGGACGTGGTAAGGTTATTAAAGACAAATGTTCACATTGTTTCGGAAAAGGATACAATAATCGTGAAGTAGAGTATGAAGTGGAAATTCCGGAAGGAATTAGTTCAGGACAACGTGTAAGACTACAAGGAAAAGGTGGTGTCGGTGTGAATGGAGGCCCCGCCGGAGACCTATTTATAGAAGTAATAGTAGCTGAAGATTCATATTTTCATAGAGAAGATGATGATATTTATACAGAATTGGAAATATCACCTGCCCAAGCAGCATTAGGTACTAAAATAGATGTTCGTACTCTAACCGGTGAAATTGAATTGACAGTTCCGGCGGGAACACAACACGGACGTAAATTCCGTCTATCCGGTAAAGGTGTGAAAAATGTAATGGGTTATGGACATGGTGATCACTATATTGTAGTTTCAATCAAAATTCCAAAAAATCTATCATCGAAAGAACGTGAATTATATTTGGAATTAGCAAAACTGAATGGTGAAAAAGTAGAAGAAGATGAAAGTTTCCTTGATAAAGTAAGCAGAAAAGCAAAAGATTTATTTGATTAATAACTCTTAAATTTATAAGTATTATAGGTATAAATAAGAAAATATTTTTGAGGAAATGTTTGTCAAAAAATTATATATTATTTTACAAACATTGCTATTAGGCTCATCGCCATTCTTAGTGGTGAATTTCTTAAGGTTGCCTTACCACTATATAGTTAGCAATAAAAAATATTTTGTATATAAATATATAATTTAATACAAAACAAACGACGAGTTCTTCTTAGGCTCTGTGTCAAATACGGGGCATGAGAAAAAATAAGGATAAAATGCTAAGCAATGCAGTGTTGCTTGGCATTTTTCAAAACGCCCTTAAAAGAAATATTATTTTTATACTCAGAAACAAATAACCTAGAAACAACTAAAATGCGTAATCTAAAGTTATAAAAGCTATTATAACCATAAGAAACTCTCTTTAAAACCTTTATCTTATTATTAATACCCTCCAAAGAACCATTAGAGATAGAATACCTAACACTATTAAGCATATACCCTTTATGTTTTCTCATAGTATTAATAGCCTTACTAACACCATCAGATAAATCGATAGTAGATTTTTCAATTAATTCTTTAAACTCCAACTCATTTCTATACCTTATTGCATATCTAATATCCTGAACTCTCTCATAGCTAGCCTTAAATATACAATCTAATCCTAATAAATAATCTAAAATATCACGTCTAGTAACTAAACTCCTAAAACTCCTATTAAAGAAAAACCTACCATGAGTAACATTACTTTCATCTTCTAATATTAACTTCCAATTATTTTTTTAAAAGAGTATAATTAATACCTTTTTGTTTTTTGTAAATATTCATTAGCTTAACTCTAGTTCTATTAAGTTCTCTATTAACATTTTGAATAATATGAAACCTATCTATAACAATTTCAGCATTAGGAAACTTATTTCTAATCAACTTCATATAAGGAGTATAAATATCAATACAAATAGCCTTAACATTACTTCTAGCCTCTTTAGAAAATCTGGAAAAATAATTATTTAAAATATACTCAGTTCTACCATCAACTATATCAATAATCTCATGAGTTAAAGCATCTAAAAAAATAAAACTCATACCATTTTTACTATCTTTAGTAAACTTTAACTCATCAAAGCATAAATACTCAGGTAAGGTATTATAGTTAAGAATGTCTACATGGGATTTACATTTATAAAGAGTTCTTATAACAGTATTAACCGATACATTATTCATTTTGGCTATTTGTTTAAAAGATAAAGTATCAGCTAAATCACTCATTATAGAAAACTTAACATTTTTAGAAATACTACAGTATTTATCTACAAAAGAAGTAGTAGCTACAAATTTTTTATTACAAGTTTTACACTTGAAACGTTGCTTTCTTAGTTCCAAATAAGCAGGGATACCTGATATTTTTAATAGATTAATTCTAGTAAGTTCATTAAAGCCGTTTTTAACTACAGTATAACCTTTATTAAGACAACCACAGCATTCACACTTCTTGGGTTTATATGTTAAGGTACCTTTGAATACAAAGTACTTTTGATTATTTTTTATAGTTTCGTTATGTGTTTTCTCAATAGTTATATTTTTATCTTTTATTTGTAGTAGGTTTTTAATGAATTCTCCCTCTTTTATTTCTTTTGTTTTTGTGTTAAAATTATTCATGACAGATATCCTTTCATAGTTTATTTTTTTTGCACTTTAATTATATTGGATATTTGTCTTTTTGTATATTAAAAAACAATACGAGGTATGGATTTTTTTCCATGCCCCGTATTTATTATACAACCAGTTCTTATACTCGCCGTTTGTTTTTATTTCTCATTTTTTCTGCGTGTCATTAATAATGATGTTGCTAATAATAATCCAACGCCAACGGTAGTCGTATCTGTAGCAATTCCTGTATTTGGTAATTTTCTTACATTATCTTTAGTAGGTTGTTTGCCTGAACCAAATTTTTTGTTTTCTTTGCTATGATCATTAGTTGGTGGAGTTTTGAGATCATCATCTTTACCTGGATTAACAGGTTCAGTTGATTTAACACCCGGAATAATACGAGAATATGGGAACGGATCTTTATATTGTAAAAACTGTTCGTTTGTTAATTGTTTTAAATATTCAACAACGATAGAATCCATGGTAGCACCACCTTCTTCACGTGCACCTCCCAACATAGTATAGCCGTCGCCACCTACGGCTAGAAAATCGTTGGTAGCCATGTAGTAAGTTTTTTGTAGATCAAGAGGTTCGAATTTTCCTGTTTGTTTATTTAATATTTCAATAGAATAAACTCTTTCACCGGGTTTTTTATGCGGATCAAAACCAACTTTAACAGAGCTGGATGATTGTAAGAAACCGCCGTTACTACCTAATTGCGGTTTTCCTTGAGCGTCCAGTATCTCTTTACCATCATTATCAGTATTTATTAGTGCACGAAGAGAGTGTTCGTACATTTTTTTCACATCAGTACCTTTTACTTGAATTTGGGTAAGTTGGTTACCGAAAGGCATTGCCTTAATAATATCACCCACAGTAATAGGAGAATCTTTTTTCAATGTAGTACGAATTCCTCCACCGTTAGTTACGGCGAAATCGGACTCATGTTTAAATACTTTAGCATTATAGAGTGCGTCTGCGATTAAGTTTCCAAGATTAGTTTCTTTTGTTCTGACATTTTCGCTTGTCCCTTCTAATGTATAGGGTGCTTTATCAATAACAACTACACTTCCTTTTTTATCAAATTCAGCTTGAGCAGCTTTAACAATTTTTTCAACGTCTGCATTAGGAATTAAGTTTTTAGCATAATCTCCGGAATAGGTTTAGTGAATGTTACTCCTTTAATTCCTACAGGATTGGTTTTTGTAGCTGTTTCCGGAGTAGTAACACCAACAATACCGATTTTAACACCTTTTTCTGTAATTATTGTAGACGGTTTAAATAATCGTTGTCCATTTTTATAAACATTTGTAGAAACAATAGGGAAGTTAAGCCATCCGCCATTATTAGTATTGTTTTTGTATTTTTCTACAGTATCAAGCCCGAAATCAAATTCATGATTACCGGCTGTCATTGCTTTATAACCGATTTTATTCATAGCTTTTGCCATATCTTCACCTTTTGATTGGTTGGAAATCGGAAGACCTTGAAAGGCATCGCCGGCATCAAGAGCGATAACTGTTCTTTCAGGATTATTTTGTTTTTCATTATCGATTAATGTTTTTTCACGGGCTGAACCGTAAGACGATGGTGTACCTTTATATTCTTCGTATGCTAAACGACCGTGCATATCGTTAGTATGAAAAATAGTAAATGGTACTTTATCGTTTATGTTATTTGCATTGTTTGCAAATGCAAACGAACCGGTAAATATCTGTGATATTAAAATAATAAATGTGAGTAGAAAGGTTACTATTTTAGATGATTTTAATTTCATCATGTGTCCTCCTGAATATAAAAATAAATTTTACGTTAAAATAACGCTTACTTAAATTATAACATAAATTTTCAATATAACTGTATAAAGTGATATAAAATATATAACTTTTTTTGTTAATGTTTTTATAGTATACTATTATATATTAATAAATCTCCTAATTTAATTACTGAAACAGCATATTAATAACATTAGTATTATAAATTGTATTAATATATAGATGGAAAATTTATAATTATTAACTATATATTTTAATAAAATAGTGTTTATTTACTATATAAATGTAATAATTCAATATATTGGAAGAAAAATTTTAAATAGGTTTGAATAAGATGCAAAGCAAAATACTTGGTTTTTGTTTTTTATAGTTGTAAAATACATTATTAAATATAAAAGTTAGGTGGAAGAGGTTGTGTTTGGTGATATAAAAAATATTATATTTGATTTGGATAATACACTTTATCATTTTAGTTCAATATGGAAAGAATCAAATGAGAGAACGTTTAATTATTTTGGTTATAATAATTTTATAAATTATGAAGATTTTTTTCTAAAGTATAAAGAAGTAAACAATGAATTGATTAAGAAAATTCGTAGCGGGGAATTAAGATTTAAAGAATTGCGTTTTGAAAGATTAATAACCACTTTTGAAAAATTTGAAATTTCTTTAACGAATGATGATTGTAAGGTGTATTACGAAAAGCAGTTTGAATTTATTAATGATTTAATTGTACCGGATATAGAGTTAATAGATAAAATAAAAGATTTGAAAAGACAATATAATTTGGTAATATTAACTAACGGTAAAGCACTTGAACAACGACAAAAAATAAAAAAACTGGGTTTGGAAAACTTATTTAAGTTATATATTTCAGAAGAAACGCATATTAGTAAACCGAAACCGGAAGCATTTATTAATATATTGGAAGAAAATGATTTTTTGCCGGAAGAAACTTTAATGATTGGTGATTCTATTTTTTATGATATAAAACCCGCAAAAAAATTAGGGTGTAGGACGTGTCTTATAGATAGAAGATGGCATTTTGATGATGAGGGTAAAAACTTAAATTATGACGGTTACAAAGCAGATGATGTAAAAATTGTATTAGATAACTTATTAAAAAAGATATAAGAAGGAAAAACAAAATAAAATAATTAAAAATTATATTTATAAATATAAAATATACATAAAAATATTTATTTTATATTAATAAGAAATAAGATTTCAAAAATATTTAATAATAAAATATTTTAAAGGGTTTTTATAATTTAAAAGAAGTTTTATTTTATAAATTTTAAAATATATAGTTTAAAAATTATTATTTTTTTAGTTAAAGTGATTGTATTGAAAATATAAATCTGTTATAATACTAATTGTAAATAAACCTTAGTGATTACTAAGTAATCAAAATATTAAAGGGGGAGGAAATTTACAATGAAAAAACATAAATTATTAGCTATATCAATGGCAACTTTATTATCATTTACATTAGCAGGATGTAGTAAATCTTCATCAAATCAAAGTTCAACAGATGGGAATGCGACTGTAAAAGATATGAAGGGGGAAGAATTGAATAAAATTGAAAAAGATGACAAAGAAAAAGAAAAATACCTTGTTATCGATGTAAGAGATGCTAAAGAATATAATGAAGGGCACGTGAAACATGCTATTAATATTCCGGTAGGGGATATTGAAAAAAATGTAGATCGTTTGAGTGCTTGGAAAGATAAAAAAGTAGTAACTGTATGTAATACAGGTAAAAAAAGCAAAGAAGCAGCTGAAAAACTTGTCAAAGCAGGATTTAAGGATGTAACTAATGCTCAAGGCGTTAAAGATTACAAAGATTACGAAATCAGTAAATTTACTACTTTATTAGCGGATGATTTCCAAAAAGCTATTGATGAGAAAAAAGGTCAATTTATAGATGCAAGAGATAGCAAAGATTATGATAAAAAACATATTGAAGGTGCTATTAATGTAGATTCTAAAAAATTAGATGACTTAGAAGCAAAATTACCGAAAGATAAAGAAGCACCGATTTATACATATTGTTATAGTGGAAATCGTTCATCAGTTGTAGCTAAAAAATTAACAGAATTGGGTTATAAAAATGTGTTCAATGCTTTTGACGGCGTTAAAGAACATGAATATAAATTTTAATAATTAGTAAAAAAGGAAGGAATAATTATTTAATGAAGAATAGCAAATTATTAGCTATATCAATGGCAACATTATTATCATTAACGTTGACGGGGTGTTCATCTACAAGTAAAGGAACGGATAACAACGGGACTACATCGGTAAAAGAGATAAAAGGTGAGGATCTTAACAAAATTGAGAAAGATGATAAAGAAAAAGAAAAATATCTTGTTATTGACGTAAGAGATGCTAAAAGCTATAAAGAAGGTCATGTAAAACATGCAATTAATATACCTGTAGAAGAAATCGACAAAAGCATAGAGGAATTAAGAACATGGAGAGAAAAATCTGTTGTTGTTTATAGTGATGATACTAAAAAAACAAAAGAAGCAGCTGAAAAACTTGTCAAACAAGGTTTTAAAGATGTTTCAAATGCACAGAACATTAAAGATTTTAATTATGATTTAGTTAAATACACCAGTTTAACAGGAGCAAAATTCCAAGATAAAATTTTAGCTAAAGAAGATGCAGTATTTCTTGATGCCAGAGATAAGAAAGATTTTGACGAAAAACATGTTGACGGTGCTAAAAATGTAGACTCTAAGAAATTAGATAATCTTCAAGATATTTTACCGGAAAATAAAGAAACTCCAATTTATACATATTGCTATAGTGGAAATCGTTCTTCTGTTATTGCCCAAAAATTGATAGATCTAGGGTATAAAAATATTTTTAATGCCTTAGATGGAACAAAGGAATATGATTATAAATTTGAAATGGCTGATTGTTGTAAGGAAGGTAACAAAGAAGGTCACGAAAATCACAACCATTCAAATCATAATAATTCAGAACAAAAACATGAAGGACACAGTCACTAAAATATTAGTAAGATGAAAGGCAGGGAAGACGACGTCTTCCCTTTTTCTATAAAGATGAAAGAAACAATTATATTATTTACACGTGTTCCTAAAGAAGGGACTACGAAAACAAGACTTTATGATTTTATAACACTAAAACAAGCGGTTGAGGTTCAAAAAAAACTATTAATAAAAAATTATAATACTCTAAAAAGTAGCGGTAGAAAAATAAAAATTTATCATGATGGAAATAAAGATGACGACAATAATATGGAAGATTTGTTATCAATCAAAGATTTTTATTATCAAAATGGAGAAACACTTGGTGATAAGATGTACAATGCGATTAATAATGAGTTAGTAAATGCTGACAAAGTATTGTTGATGGGATCGGATATTTTTAATCTTAATAATAACATGATAGAGCTTGCTTTTAAAAAATTAAATGAATATGATGTTGTCATTAATCCAAGTGAAGATGGTGGATATTTTTTAATAGGAATGAAAAAACCGATAAAAGAAGTTTTTGCATTACCTAGTTATGGTGATGCTAGTGTGCTGGAAAATCTGATAAGAGTTTGTAATAAAAATAAAATTAGTTATTTTTTAGGAGAAACAGCCCTAGACATTGATACTAGAGAGGATTTATTATCAGCGGAAACTGGATTTAAAGATATTGTTTTGCTAGGTGCCGGAGAGTATAATATCAATTTTACATTTACAGATAATAATAAAGATAAAAAGGTATTGCGTATTAATATGAAAAGTCAGATGAATTTAACCAATCAAATTGAATATGAATACGAAACTTTAAAATTATTAGAAAAAAGTAAGGTTACACCTAAAGTATATGACTTGGTAACTAAAACAAAATTATTACCGTACAAATACTTGACGATGGAATTTTTAAACGGAAGAGTATTAGATTATGATAAAGATATGAATATAGCAGCGTATTTACTTAGTTCAATTCATAATACAGCATTTGGAGAAAATAATTTAATTCATGCTGCTAATCCGTTTCAGTTAATGTATGATGAATGTAGTGCGATGGCAGAGGAGTATCTTAATTGGGAATATACAGATAGTGTTGTTGGTAGTTATATTCATTTATTTTTAGATAAGTGTAAAAAACTTATCCCTAAAAATTACATTATAGACAAACCGTGTATCATTAATACAGAACTTAACTCGGGTAATTTTTTAATTGGTGATACTAAAGAAAATAGTTATGTTATTGATTGGGAGAAAGCGTTAATTGGGGAATGTGAACAAGATTTAGCTCATTTTTTAGCTCCCACGACAACATTTTGGAAAACAGATAAAATATTAACAAAAAATGAAATTGATTTGTTTTTGTCCGAGTATAGTAAGTATCGTTCATATAATGAAGAACGTTTTGAACGTTATCTCATTTTTAATTGTTTACGTGGTGTAACGTGGTGCAGTATGGCGTTTAGACAGTATAGTGAAAAAGATAAAATGCTAATGGATGAGTTTACATTTAAAAAAATATCCGCATATGTTAGTATAGAATTTTTGGAAAAAATATCAAGGTATTTTAGTTAGGAGGAAAGTAATGACAGAATTTATTCAAAGTTTCGGTGTTGCTGCACCAATAATCTATGTATTGATGTTTACAATTTTGCCGGTATTTTTCTTTCCGGTACCGATATTAGCGGTAGCCGGAGGACTTGCTTTCGGTTTTGTAGAGGGAAGTTTATTAACTTTTGTCGGAGCTTCGATGAATTGCTATTTAATGTTTATAATTTCACGTCGTTTTGGACGAGAATGGGTTAGAAATTATTTAAAGAAAAAAATGTCACCAAAACAACATGATAGAATTTTTAATGTAAGTGATGATAAATTAATGATGAGCTTAGTAATTCTTAGACTAATACCACTGGTACCATACAATATGATAAATTACGGTTATGGGTTAACTAATATTTCAGTATCAAAATATATGATAGCAAGTGTTCTAGGAATTATACCGGGAACAATAGTTTTTCTAAACTTTGGAGCAACAAGTACTAATGTGTTTAGTAAAGAATTTTTGATAGCATCACTTCTTGTTATTTTATTAACAGTAGGTTCAATTTATTTGTCAAAAATAGTAGAAAAAAGAGAACAACAAAAAAATAATAATGAAATAAATAAAAAATAATAAAGAAAAAATTAATTTTATAGTATTGTTTTGTTGTATAATAATTAATGAAATAGATTATATTATAAATACAAGGCATAGAAAAGTGATATGTACCCCTTTTACCGGTTTGTCCGGGAAAAGGGGTATTATTCTTTATATATATAAGATTTCTACTTCAGCAAAAGTAGCACTACCTATTAAATTTAGTGAGATTTCGGATTCTTTTTGTAAATTTAGAGGGTAAGTGATTTCAGATATTGTAGAATTAATATTATTATTGATATTCCATTCTTTTGGAATAAATAATTTAACGGTTGAAAAAGTAGCTGAAATATCTAGAGTAAACTCTTTACTATAGTAAGTGTTTAACTTTTCAAAATAGATATTTGTTGTACTAAATGTGGATGTTGATGCAAAATAGTTTGTATCGTTAATATTAATATAAAAAGAATTATTTCCAAAAATAATATTAGAAGATTTCATATCTGAATATTCTTTTTTATATTTTTTAAATTCTTTATATTTTAGTTTTTTTGGTAAAAGTAGAGAAGCACCTATACTAAGAAGTAAAGCGGATATAAATATTTTTCCTGCTGAAATATCAAGAAAATAAAAATTTTTATTATATATATAGAATAATAATGCTAATGGAAAAATAGTTCCAAAGGAATCAAAATCTATAATATTTTTAATAATAATATATCCTAAAACTATGGTACTTATTATTAGGAAAATAATTCCTTTAGGAAATAAGATTGTATCTCCTAAAAAGATAATTAGAGCAGTTATTGCTAAGATAGCACCTAATAATTTTTTTTTCATATAAATTACCTCGTTTCTTTTAATTTTTCTTTTAAAATTTTATAGTAATGACGTGATATATGAGTTTTTTTGTTACTATTGATAAAAGAAGCAGAACTACTTCCTGAAAATGATTTTTCTAATGAAAGTATAAGTTTTAAGTTTATAATTGTAGATTTAGAAGCTCTAAAAAAATAATTAGGAATAATTTCTTCAAGTTCATATAATTTGAATTTAACTTCAAAGAAATCATTTTTCGTATGAGCATATACTTTGTTCATATCAGTATCAAAAAATAAAATTTCTTTTAAGGAAATGAAGTATTCTGTATTTTCTTTGTAGAAAGTTATATTAGGTGAGGAAGAAATTGCCTTCTCTATAGTATTTTTAATTTCTGTTATTTCCGATGAAAACTCAGGTGCTTTTATGTGTACTTCCATATTATCTAATGATGTATCTATTTCAATAATAACTTTCATAATATACTCCTTTCGTAGTTCTTATTTATATAATACTACATAATCAGTTGTTTGATAAGGGCTTTTAAGTAAGTGGTAAGATAAGAAAGGTAAGTGGTAAATTGTTTTTGATAAGATGAGTTTAATTTAGTTAAGAGCGAATTTAGGGATTTGTAGTTTATTTTATAAGTTATTGCTTTTTTTATTTTTTTATTGTATAATATCTCTTGTACGTGGGAGTGGATGAGTTCTGGTGTGCTCTCTAGTCTTCAAAACTAGTATGAGGGGTTAGGAGCCTCTTGGGTGGGTTCGATTCCCACACATTCCCGCCAAGTGTTTTTATAATGGATTATCGGTATAAAATTAGGAGTTCCTAACTTTATATCGTTTTTTTAGTTACCATAAAAATTAAATTTTTTAATAAAAAAAATGAAACAGTATATTTTTTATTTAGTTAAACGCTTTTAATTGAAGTGTTAGTATAAAAATGTACTGTTTTATTTTATAACAGATTAAAACAGTTATATCAAGGATTTTTAATTAAAAAACATGTATATAACACTTTACAATATGAAACAGAAGTTATATAATATATTTATACATAAATAATTATTGATAAATTAAATTTATTAATTTAATGGAGGGCAACAATGGCTAAAGAAATTTTTGATGAGCTGAAATTAAAATCTGGTGCAACACTGAAAAATAGAATATTTATGGCACCAATGACGACACAATCAGCTTTTTATGACGGCGGAATAACAGATGAAATTGTAAAATATTACGAACATAGAGCAGGCGAAGCCGGTGCAATAGTAGTAGAAAGTTGTTTTGTTGAAAAACATGGGCGAGGTTTTCCGGGAGCTATAGGTATTGATAGTGATGATAAAATATACGGTTTAACTAAATTAGCGACAGCTATTAAAAATTTAGGGTCAAAGGCACTTGTTCAATTATATCATGCAGGTAGAATGGCGTGGCCGGAATACAATGGCGGTGCTGAACCGATTGCTCCAAGTCCGGTAGCTGCACTCAGACCTAATGCACCTGTTCCGAGGGAAATGAGTGAAGAGCAAATATTAGCTATGATCCAAATGTTTGCTGATGGAGCAAAACGTGCGATAAAAGCCGGCTTTGACGGAGTGGAAATTCATGGAGCAAATACATTTATCGTTCAACAATTCTTCTCTCCACATTCAAATAGAAGAGAAGATCATTGGGGTGGTAATAGAGAGAATAGAGCAAGATTTGCTATTGAAGTTTTAGAAGCTATAAAAAAAGTTGTAAAAGAATCTAAGAAAGAGAATTTTATTATCGGATATAGATTTTCTCCTGAAGAATTAGAAATACCCGGTATTCGATTTGAAGATACAATGTATTTACTGAATGAACTTGCAAAACATGATTTAGATTATGTTCATTTTTCAATGGGAATATATACAAGAAGTTCTATAGTAGATACTGATGATCCGGAGGAATTGATTACACAATTTTTGGCACGTCGTTCACCTGAACTTGCTAAAATACCTGTCGTTGGTGTAGGTGGAATATTACAACGTAAAGATGCAGAAGAAGCATTAAAATTAGGGTATGATATAGTATCTGTAGGTAAAGGTTTTTTAATAGAGCCACGTTGGGTAAGTGCAATTAAGATGGATAAAGCTGTACCGGATTTTGCCGATAAAAATTTACAACATGAGTTATTAATACCGGCACCATTGTGGGACTTTATGTCATATATGGTTTCTGATCCGGAAATAGAAAAAGCAAAACATGAACGTATTAAAAAGCTACAACAAGTTAAATTAGAATTTAAAGAGGGAAGTTATGATGTAGAAGCTAGAGGGCATAATAATAGTCTTCCGATGAAAGTAACATTCTCTAAAGAAAAAATTGAAAAAATTGAAGTAGATAATAGTGAAGAATCTGAGGGATTATCAGAACAAGTATTTAAACGACTTCCAAAACAAATCATTGAAGGGCAAACATTAAATGTTGATGCCATCTCAGGAGCATCATCTTCAAGTAAAGGTTTAATAGAGGGTGTAGCAGAGGCTGTTAAATTAGCAGGTGCTGATCCGGAAGTGTTATATGTAAGACCTAAACCGGTGGTGAAATGGGTTAAAGAAGTAGTCGAAGAAGAAACAGATGTAATAATTATCGGTGGCGGAGCAGCAGGAATTGCCTCAGCATTAAGAGCTGATGAATTAGGATTAAGAGTTACTTTAATTGAAAAACAATCATTTATCGGAGGAGCTATTTCGATAAGTGGAGGTAATCAAGTAGTAATTGGTTCTAAGTTACAAAAAGAACTAGGAGTTACCGATGATACTCCTGAATTGATGTTTGAAGATTTTATGAAAAATGGAAACAATAAAAATGTTCCGGAGTTACTTAATCTGCTAGCAAATAACGTTGGACAAACAACAGATTGGTTAACCGATTATGTTGGTGTAGAATATGATCTTAAAGGAGGACTGCATGTTTTAGCAGAATACCGCAAAGATAGAGAGTTAGCTTATAATCATGGCGGTCACGGTTTTGCCGGAGCTGCCAGAAGCAAGATGGCTAATAGTAATGTGAGATTACTACTTCAAACTAAAGCAAAAGAGTTAATCTTAGATTACTACTTCAAACTAAAGCAAAAGAGTTAATCTTAGATAATAATGGAAATGTTACAGGATTAATAGCACGAGAAGAAACGGGTAGAAAACATATTATTTCTGCAAAAGCTGTTATTTTAACGACAGGTGGGTATGGTAACAATAAACAACTTCTAAGTAAAGAATTAGGAAAAGTATTATTCTACGGAACAAAAAGCTCAAATGGAGAAGGCTTGGTTATGGCTACAAAAGAAGGTGTTGATGCAGCAACTCGCCTAATGGAATATGGGAAAATTTATCCAAATGGGATTGAAGTATCAAAAGGGTATGCTAAATCTACAATCGGAGGTAATATCGCTGTACTTCGTGAAAACGGCTTGTTAGTAAATAAATTCGGCGTACGTGTCGTAAATGAAAGAGCAAGTAACCATGATATATTAGATGTATTAATGGAGCAAGAAGATCAAACTTTATATATGTTGTTGGATCAAGAGCACTTTGATATTTTTAAAGAAGCGGTAGCGGAAGGCGGAATTTCTGAACAGGATATTGAACGCTGGTTAGATAATAATGGTGAAACAACACCGCAATTCTTCCATGCGGATACCCTAGAAAAATTAGCCGAACTAGCACATATGCCACAAGAAAGTTTATCTCAAACAGTATCACGTTATAATAGTTTTGTTAAGAACGGAAAAGATGAAGATTTTAATAGAGAATTACGTTTCTTACAAAAAGAAGTTGGATCAGGCCCTTATTATCTGGTAGAACAAAAACCACGTTTTGCAACAACTATGGGTGGTTTAGTAGTTAATGACAGTTTAGAAGTAGTTAACAAAAAAGGTACAGTTATAAATGGATTGTACGCAGCCGGAGAAGTAGTCGGCGGTGTAATGGGAACAGATTCACCGTCAGGTGCCAATAACGCTTGGGCATTAACTTCAGGAAAACTGGCAGCAGAATCAATAAAAAGTAAATTTAAAAAGTAAAATAAAAAAGTTTTCTGTGCATAACTGTAATTGCACAGAAAACAACTTAATAATATAAAATTTATTTATCAAAATAATGACTACAAAAATCTTTAAAACGCAAAGCAGTCGGAGTTATAAAACCGTCTTTTCTCGTAGCAAGATATAGCCAACGTGGTTCATGTTTATCAAGAATTTCAAGAACTTTGACAGGATATGCCTGTATAGTAACGATATTCGGCATAATTGCTATACCGTGATTTTGAGAAACAAAGCCTAAGATGGTATGATCTTCATTCGCTTCAATGGCAATATTCGGTTCAAAGTTAACAGATTTCATCAGATTATCAAGATATGGGCGAAGACCGCTATTTTTATCGAAATATACGTAAGGATAATCGGCAGTATCTTTAAGATATACAGATGTTTTATTCGCCAATGGATGATCATTAGGAACTACCAAATAAACATTTTGTTCAATAAGTGGTTCAAAAACGATATTATCAATATCCTTAACAAATGATGTAATGGCAATATCTATTGTTTCATCTTCCAAACCTTTTAGCAGTTGGAATGAATTACCTTGGGTAAAAGAAAGTTTCACATTGTGATTTTCTTCTTGTTCAAGAAAGTTTCTGGTAAGGCTTGGTGCTATTTCAGAACCTGCTGTGTAGACAAAACCGAAGTTTATCGTTCCGGAATTAGGGTTGAGCTCTTCATTGATAATAGAAATAGCTTGGTTAAGTTTACCAAGTGCTACTACTACATGGTTATAAAAAATGTGACCGTATTTAGTAAGTTGGATATTACGTCCTACCTTTTTAAATAATGGTATACCGATTTCTTTTTCAAGTTCAGAGATAGTGTAGCTAAGATTTGGTTGAGAAGTATTAAGTTTTTTAGCAGTTTGAGTCATATGCTCCGTTTCTGCTAAAAGTACGAATGCTTCAAGTTGTGATATGTTCATATATGGACTCCTTATTTATTGATAAATATATTCTATCATTTATTTTAAAAAAATTCATTAATTTTATATAAAATATATTAAAATTGCAAATAACAACAATAAAAAATATACAAATACTCAAGGGGGAATAAACAATGAGTAAACAAGCACCTATAACGGTTAGTTCATGGACACTTGGAGATGAGTGTAAATTTGAAGATAGAGTAAAAGCAGCAAAAGAAGCGGGATTTGAAGGAATCGGTCTTCGCGCTGAAACATATGTTGATGCTTTAGCAGAAGGGTTACATGACGATGATATATTGAAAATATTAGAAAAATATAATATCAAAGTAACTGAAGTCGAATATATAGTTCAATGGGCGGAGAATAAACGTTCATATGAACAAAAATATAAAGAACAGTTATGCTTCCATATGTGTAAACTTTTTGGAGTAAATCATATTAATGTCGGTCTAATGGAAAATTATTCGGTAGAACATACAGCACAAAAATTAAAAGAACTTTGTCAACGTTCATATCCATATGTTATTGGAGTAGAGCCGATGCCTTATAGTGGAATTCCGGATTTTGATAAAGCGTATGCTGTAGTAAAAAAAGCCGGTGTAGAAAATGCAAAAATTATTTTAGATTCATGGCATTGGGTAAGAGCCGATCAATCATATCGCACATTAACAAAAGATGAAGCGGAACTGATTATTTCAATTCAAATTAATGATGCTTATGAACGACCATATGCAAAATCAATTTTACGTGATGAGAGTATGCATGATCGTTTAGCACCGGGAACAGGAGCTAAAGATACAGCAGGTTTTGTAAGGATGATTAAAGAATCCGGTATTAATCCAAAAGTAATTGGTGTTGAGGTGATTTCTGACAGCATTTTAGCAAAAGGGATAAAAGAAGCCGCTAAGTATAATTTTGATAATACAGTTAAAGTATTAGGTCAAGTGTGGAAAGAACAACTTCCGGAAAATAAATAAGGAAAAGAGGTAAAAAAAATGGATAAATGGTTAGGATTAGACGGAAAAGTAGTAGTAACAGGTGCTGTAGGTGGAATGGGTAGAACAATTTGTGAAGAGTTTGCAAAACAAAATGCAAAAATTGTACTGTTAGATTTATTTAAAGATAAAGCTGATGAATATGCTCAATACTTAACAGCTACTTACGATGTAGAAACATTGAGTTTAGCAGTAAATACAACAAAAGAAGATACAGTAGATCACGCAGTAGAAGCTGTTAAAGAAAAATTTGGACGTGTGGATATTTTGGTGAATACAGCAGCGATGTTAAGAGCATGCCCACTGGAAGATTTACCATTAGATGAATGGCGACAAACTATTGATGTTAATTTAACAGGTTACTTCTTAGTGTCACAACGTTTCGGACGTCTTATGATTGAGCAAAAATATGGTAATATGATTCATATTTCAACGATTGCATCAGTATTTCCTGAAACATATAGTGCAGCATACAGCCCAAGTAAAGCCGGGGTAAATATGTTGTCACGTCAAATTGCTGCAGAATGGGGAGAATTTGGAGTACGTAGTAACTGTATTCAACCATGCTTTGTTAAAACTCCATTATCAGAATCATTCTATGCCGATCCTGAAGTAGAAAAAGGTCGTAAAGCATTAACAGCAAACAAACGTATCGGGAACACAATGGACATTGCTAATGCGGTATTGTATTTAGCGAGTGATCGTTCTAATTATACAAACGGTCATGAATTAAGAGTAGAAGGTGGATTCGGCATTATGATGGGTGATCAGACACCGAAACCGGGCGGACGTCGTGAGTTTGCTGTGAAAGAACATGAAGCATATCTAAAAAGAATAAACAAAAAATAAGATATGTCACAAGATAGATAAGTATTGAAATTTTGAAAATAAAACAGTAATAATACTTATCTGTCTGTCATACTATAATTAGAAAATTTATGGAGATAGTGTATGGCGAGTAACAATAATAAAAATTATCTTCCACTTATAGCATTTTTACTAATAAATTATATATTTCAAGGAATGGATCAAATAATTATTTCTCAAAATATGTCAACATTCGAAGAATTTTGGAAGGTTGAGGAGAATAAAGTTGCTTTGGTAATAAGTGCATTAGGTGTTGGTAGAATTATTAGTATAAATTATGCAGGATATTTTTCAGATAGATACGGAAGAAAAAAAGGGGTTTATATAGGTCTAGCCTGTTATCTAATTTTTTACATAGGGCTGTTATTATTCCCAAGTTATATAGCAGCGTTTATCTTAACGATGATAGCGGGTATAGGGAATGCGTTTTTAGACACGGCAACTTATCCGGCTATATCAGATGCTTATAAAGAAGATAGTAGTTCGTTTAATGTCTTTGTTAAGGCAGGTATATCAGGTGGACAATTCATACTACCTTTAATGACGCAATTTGTCTTACTTAGAAATCTATATTTCGGATGGCCGTTTATAATTATTGCTATATGTATAGTATTTAACTTTGTAGTAATTTCCAGAATAAAATTTCCACCGATGTATAAAGAAATAGTAAAAGAAAAAGAGGATCTTGTGCAAAAACCTAAATCAAAAATAAGTATTGAGGGTGTTGCACTTCTAACATTCTCATTTATATCAGCATCATTATTTAATATTTTTATTATATGGATACCGAAATTTGCACAGCAAACTATAAATATTGGAAAATCTCAGAGTTTAACATTTGTAACTATTTATAGCGTTTGTTCAATAATATCAGTATTTGCAACATCATTTATGGTGAAAAAAGGGCTTAATGTTCCGATGTATATGGCATTTTGTTGTATAGTTACAGCATTGGCACAAATTAATATGTTGATAAACACTTCAATAACTTCGATAACTATAGTTAGCTTAGCGGTAGGTTTCTTCGCGGCAGGAGGGATATGGCAATTAGGTGTATCTCTTCTACTGGAATTTTTTCCGGATAATAAGGGGAAATTCACCGGTATGTATTCGCTATCAACATCTATTTCATTAATGGCAACACCTTATTTGACAGGATTAATCGCAAAACAATCAATAAAAACGGTTTTTGCTTATAATATGCTTTTAGGAATTATGGGGATGATTTTATTACTAATAGTAACATATCGCTATAATAAAGTTTTAAAACCGTTAAAAGTAAAATAAAATCTTAAAAAGAAAAAGAGGTAAAGAAAATGACAAAAATTACAGAACGTTTAACAGGACACACATTATTAATCAGTTTAATCGCAACACCAATTAGACACAGTATGTCACCAACAATGCACAACGAAAGTTTTAAAAAACTAGGTTTAGATTATGCTTATCTTGCATTTGAAGTAGGTAATAAAGAATTAAAAGATGCAGTTCAAGGTATTCGTGCTTTAGGTATTCGCGGTTCAAATGTATCAATGCCAAATAAACAAGCGATTATTCCTTATTTGGATGAATTATCTCCGGCAGCAAAATTGGTAGGGGCAGTTAATACGGTAGTTAATAAAGACGGTAAAGGACATTTAGTAGGTCATGTAACAGACGGAACCGGTGCTGTTCGTGCATTAGCGGAAGAAGGTGTGGATATTAAAGACCAAATTATTACTTTAACCGGTTGTGGTGGAGCCGGTACGGCAATAGCAATCCAAACAGCATTGGATGGAGCAAAAGAACTTCGTATCTTTAATATTAAAGATGCTACATTTACTAATGGGGAAGAAACTGTTAAAAAAATTAATGAACATACAAAATGTAAAGCAACACTGACAGATTTGGCAGATCAAACGGCATTTAAACAATCAATCGCAGAAAGCAGTATTTACATTGATGCAACCGGCGTTGGAATGAAACCGTTAGAAAATGAAAAATTAATTGATGATCCGGCGGTAATTCGTCCTGATTTAGTAGTATTTGATGTAGTTTATTCACCGAGAGAAACTAAATTATTAAAATTTGCTAAAGAACATGGGGCTAAAAAAGCGATTAACGGTCTTGGAATGATGATTTACCAAGGTGCAGAAGCATTTAAACTATTCACTGGAGAAGATATGCCTGTAGAACATGTTAAAAGTGTGTTATTCGATGAATAAAAATTAGTTGATAAAAATAATATTATACTTAATTTTTGGGCAATGTTTATAGCGGAGTAATTTAAAATAATTTATACATTTTATTTTTAGAAGTTTTTTCTTAAATCTTAGCTGAAAATATATAAAATCCACCTGTAATAAGAGATAGTGAAAATTTTTTCTCAGCTATGTAACATTGTTAAAAAATAAAAAAGATAAAATTTGTAAGTTATCAGTTTTGGAAATAAATTTTATAAGGAGAAAAATTATGGCTAAACTAACTGTTGGTGATGTAGTTTTTGGAGAAGGACGTCCGAAAATAATAGTGCCTATTGTTGGGAAAAATGAAGAGGAAATACTCGAAGCAGCAAGCAATATTAAAACTATTGATTGTGACTTGGTAGAGTGGCGAATAGATTTTTTTGATAAAGTGGAAGAACAAGGTGAAGTATCCGAACTATCGAAAAAGATAAGAAAAATAATTGACAGACCACTTTTAGTGACGTTTAGAACTAAAAAAGAAGGTGGGGTACTGGAATTATCAGATAATAAATATTTTGAAGTTTATAATGAAGTAGTAGAAAATGGTAATATAGATTTATTAGATGTTGAGTTATTTATGCCTGTTGAAGAAGTATCGGCACTAATAGAAAAAGCACATGTCAATGACGTAAAAATAGTTATGTGTAATCACGATTTTGATAAAACACCGGTGCGTGATGAAATTGTAAATCGTTTAACAGCAATGAGCAAAAAAGGCGCGGATATTTGCAAAATTGCGGTAATGCCAAATAGTAATAAGGACGTTATAACATTATTAGACGCAACACGTATTGCAAAAGAAAAAATTAATCAACCCCTAATTACAATGTCAATGGGGGCATTGGGGATGATTAGTCGTGTTTCAGGAGAAGTATTCGGCTCAACAGCAACATTTGGTGCTGCAAAACAATCATCAGCACCGGGGCAAGTGCCGGTAGCCCAGTTAAGAGAGATGTTGGATACATTAAAATTAAATTAAAGGAGAGAACAATGGTACAAAAAGCAAAAAAACCATTTATTCTTACAGCATTAGCACTGTATTTTACATATTTTATTCATGGTATAGGTGTATCAATTTTAGCACAGTATAAAAGTGATTTGGTAGCCGCATGGGGGAAAGTAACCTAGGGTTAGTAATTCGTGTCAGTGCCGCACTAGGGTTAGGGCGTCTTATTTCACTGCCGTTTTCAGGTGTTATTTCAGATAAATTTGGACGTAAAACATCGGGATTAATTGGTATAGCCTTTTATGTATTGTATTTTATCGGAGTAGCAACGTCAACTTCAATGTGGATCGCATATGCTTTTGCCGTTATGGGTGGTATTGCTAACTCGTTTTTAGATACATGCGTAACACCGTCAATTTTGGAAATTTTTAAAGAAAAAGGTGCAGTAGCAAATATGTTTACTAAATTCTCAATTTCTATTGGGCAATTAGTATTACCGTTTTGTATTGGGATAGTATCAGGTATGAGTTTGCCGTATACAACACTATTTTATTTGGCAGGTATTTTAATTGCATTGGACGGATTGCTAATTATTTTCTTAAAATTCCCGAAAATGAATGCTGATGCCGGAGAAAAAGCACAAGAAACAAAAATGAAATTTGATTCTACAGCAATCTCATTAATACTAATCGGTCTAACATGTACAGCAACATTCCAACTATGGTTAAATTGCAATCAAGAATTAGGGAAAATGTATGGCTTGGCTAATCCGAGAATGATTCAAACTATGTATGCAGCCGGAACTATCTGTGCGGTATTATTCACAGCGTTGGTAGTATTGAAGAAATTAAAACCTGTTGATGTTTTGGTATTATATCCAACTATTTCATTTATAATGTTGTTAGTTACATACTTCATTAAAACTCCAACTATTTGTTTAGTAGCAGGTTTTGTTATTGGATATGCAGGAGCGGGTGGAGTGTTACAACTTGCGGTATCGACAGCTAATGAATTATTCCCAACAAATAAAGGTAAAATTACCTCAATCGTAATGATTTCATCAAGTGTTGCCAATTATGTAATACTTGAAATTGCGGGGTATATTACAAAAGCAAGTCCGGCTAACGGTCCGGTAAATATTGTTTTATTTAATGCGGGTATAACGTTAATCGGGGTTTTATTGGCGTTGTATGTAAGAAAACAATTCAAATTAAAATTGGCATAATAAAAAGCACTTGGTATGACTTTTCATACTAAGTGCTTTTGCTATTATTTTATTTTTTTTGCTAGCAATGTAGCAAATCTTAGTTTATATCGATTTCCATTAGCATCTGTTTTATGTAGATGCCCAAAATCTTCATTATATTTGATAAGCTCCCAATCTTTATAAAAATCTTTTAATTCGTTTTCTCTAAATGTAAAAGGAAATGGCATAGGAGACGGGGCATCATCTGTAGACATAGCAGAAACGATTAAGTTGTAACCGCCAATATTTGTTTGTTTTTGCATATTATAAATAATACTTTGGATTCTCGTAGGATTAAGAAACATAAAAACAACAGTTGAATAAATAAAATCATACTTATCTCGAATATTAGCTGTATTAATATCGTAGTTAGCTACAATAATATTCAGATTTTCTTCCTGTGAAATATTAGCTAAGTATTGCAAATTTTCAAAGTTTGTGTCAAGGGCGGTTACGTTAAAACCTAGAGAAGACAAAAATAAAGCATTTCTTCCTTGACCAGAACCGAGATCAAGTGCTTTACATTTTGAAATAGTTTGAACAGCTTCTACTATTTCAGAATGTGCAGGATTAAGGTCATATCTATTAGAAAAGTAATCTTTAGGTTCACAATAAAGTTCGAAATAACATTCCAAGTTTTTAGACATCGGTGCTACTCTATACCAAACTTCAGGCTCAATAAAAGGAATATCAGTTTCAGGCGTAAAGATAAATTCTTCTATAATATCACCATGTTCAGTAAGAGAAACAAATTTTAATTTTCCTTTTAGAATAGTTAATTTAGCCCAGATACCGGTACGGGTGTTATGTTTTTCTCTAAACTCTTTAGGAATAGATAAAGCATTCCAGTTAGGTAGCCTTTTATAACAGACAAGATTTTTTTTCATAATTATCTCCTTTAATATAATTCTTTTCTATTATAACATGATACCAACTCAAATAAAATCAAAATTTTGAAATTGATCTTTATATTTATAATTGGTTAAGTGTGGTACTTTTGTTTACAATTCATTTGTAACTATATACATAATTTAAAGAAGGATAACAATAATATTTATTTTGATAAAGTGTATTTCCCGGTTTTATAGTCAATATTTACTCCTTTTTGAAAATTATAAATAAAGACGTTATATCTAATATCGGCACCATTATCTTCAACGGACATAGCTTCCATAATTACACCTTGTGCTACTAAATCATTATCTTTAAATACCGGTGTAACACGATAGCGAACATGTTTTTTTGTTTTTTTAACATATTCAGCGACCTGATTTTCAAAAGGAATCATATTATGATTCATAAATCTTGTTCCTGTCATAAGGTTTTTTTCATTTGCATTTTCTCCGGATAGTTGGAAAGCGATTAAGTGGGAGCGATCATAAACATGTGTGGTTTTGTTAGTTTGCCAGCCACTGGGACGAATATGAGAAATTTCTTCTCGTTTATTTGTAGGCATAAGATCAACACCGATAACAGCGTTGGCTTGTCCAACTCTACCCAGATTATCTAGGTTAGAATAATTTTCGAATGATTTAATAGATAGATCTTCTTTGCTAAAGTAGGGGGTATTGTTATTTAATATTTTATAGCTATTATTATTAGTTGCCTCACTCTCATCAGGTGCATTAAGAGAAGTCATAACTTCTTGGGGAATAGCTCCGGTAGCGGAAAAATCAGTATTTTGTGAGGAATGATTTGACTTATAAGTATGTTTAGCGATAAAAATCGCAATTAAAACAACAAGTATAATTGATATAATAGTAAATAGATTAGTTTTTCTTTTTTTTGCCATATATTCTCCTTTAAAAATAATTAAGAGTGGATGAGCCACTCTTAATAGTTATCGTTATTTTTTAAAATAGTTAATTCCCATCGCATCTTTTACTTCATCAAGTGTAGTTGCTGCCACACGTTCCGCTTTTTCACTACCGACTTTTAACATATTGTATAATTCAGCCTTATCTTTAGCAAATTCTTCACGACGTGAGCGAATAGGTAGTAAAAATTCTTGCATTACTTCATTTAACCTATTTTTCAACTTAACATCACCGAGACCTCCACGGCTGTAATGTTCTTTTAACTCAGCAATTTCATCTTTACGTGGATCAAAAATATCAAGATATTTAAAGACAACGTTTCCTTCTACTTGACCGGGGTCTTCAATGCGAATATGATTAGGATCAGTATACATCTTCATAATTTTTGCTTTAATATTTTTTTCACTATCTCCTAAATAAATACCGTTATTTAGTGATTTACTCATTTTGCCTTGTCCGTCAATTCCAACAAGACGGGCGTGATTTTTTGGAGGTAGCACTATTTCAGGTAAAACAAGTACTTCTTTGTTATATGTTCTATTAAAATCACGGACAATTTCACGGGTTTGTTCAATCATCGGTTTCTGATCTTCACCGACCGGTACATGTGTCGCTTTAAATGCTGTAATATCGGCTGCTTGGCTTACAGGGTAGGTGAAAAATCCTGCCGGAATACTCTCACCGAATTTTTTGTCGCTAATTTCCTGTTTAACAGTCGGATTGCGGTGCAATCTGGAAATAGTAACCAAGTTTAAGTAGTACATATTCAGTTCAGCAAGTTGCGGTATTTGTGATTGGATAAAAATCGTTGTTTTTGTCGGATCTATTCCAACAGCTAAATAATCCAGTGCGACTTCTGTAATGTTCTCAATAACCTTAGTGGGGTTATTGGCATTATCTGTTAAGGCTTGTTGATCTGCAATCATAATAAAAACATTTGTATCATTTTCAGCTTGTAATTTTACACGATTTTGAAGAGAGCCAACGAAGTGACCTAAATGTAACTTTCCGGTTGGTCTATCTCCGGTTAAAATAATTTTTGTCATAATAGCAAACTCCTTTTATTTAATTTATAAATTTCTAAAATAATGTCATAAAAAATATTATTTATAACTAATATCCTTTAAATTATATCATATAATTAAAGTTAAGTGGTTGAAATAAAGAAAAAAAGTGTAATTTTATTTTGAAAAACTCCTTTTTGTTGTATAATGTATAACGAGTAAATAATTTATGTTAGGAGAAAAAATATGATTTATATTGAGTCAAAAAGTAACGATCCACGTTACAATACAGCGTTGGAATTTTATGCTTTTAATGAACTTGCGAAAGAAGATGATGTATTCATGTTATGGATAAATGAACCTTGTATCGTTGTTGGGAAAAACCAAAATACGACGGAAGAAATTAATCAAAAATATTGTGATGAACATGGAATAAAAATAGTTCGCCGTGTAAGCGGTGGAGGTGCAGTGTATCATGATTTGAACAATTTAAACTACACTATTATTTCTAACGGAAGAAGTGGTGAAGAATTTGACTTTAAGTCATTTTCACAACCGGTTATAGATGCTCTGGCTTCAATGGGAGTAAAAGCAGAATTTACCGGACGTAACGATCTTGAAATAGATGGACGAAAGTTTTGTGGAAATGCACAATATATACGTTCCGGAAGAATTATGCACCATGGATGTCTATTATTTGATGTGGATACGACCGTTTTAGCAAATGCCCTTAAAGTATCAAAAGATAAAATTGAATCAAAAGGTATTAAATCTGTTCGTTCAAGAGTAACAAATATTAAAGAACATTTACCAAATCAAGAAATGGCAGTTCAGGATTTTGAAAAAGCGCTTAAGAATTATATGAATGAAAAATATGATATGGTAGATTTTATACCGACTGAAGAAGATGAGAAAGCAATAGCAAAAATTCAAGATGAAAAAAATAATTCTTGGGATTGGGTATATGGAAAAAATCCGGATTTTAATATTAAACGTAACAGAAGATTAAAAACAGGAAAAATAGAAGCTAATATAATGGTTGAACATGGTATCATCACCAGTATTAAGTTTTTTGGAGATTTTTTCGGTGTGATGGATGTAGAAGACATTGCTGAAAAATTGATAGGAATAAAATATAACAAGGAAGCTGTAAAAAAAGCACTGGAACAAGTAGATATTAATTCTTACTTTTTAGGTGCGACACTAGAAGAAGTAGTTGATATTTTAGTAGATTAAAAAGTATATATTATTTTACAAATATTCTAACATTGCCATTAGACTTGTTGCTGTTCTTAGTGGTGGAATACTGGCTTCACCTGAGATTATAAGCTCAGGTGAACCTTAAGAAATCCACTGCGTAGCAGTTAGTTCTTAAGGTTGCCACACCACTATAGAATCAGCAACAAATAATATTTTGTATATAAATATATACATTATTTTATCAATTTGATAAATCTAATGAGCAAAATAAAGTATATAACAAGAACATGAATTTCAAGAAATGTGATGATAATGAAATTCGCAATTATTAAAATATTATGTATAATTTTTAAACTATAAATAAGGAGGATTATAATCATGATTATAACAACAACACCTAATGTTCCGGGAATGGAGATAGTAGAATATAGAGGTTTCGCTACTGGGGAAGTAGTTGCAGGGATTAATTTTTTACGGGACATGGGAGCAGGCTTACGTAACTTTTTTGGCGGACGTAGTCAAGGTTATGAAGAAGAAATTATTCAAGCACGAAAAGAGGCATTGATAGAATTACAAGAACGTGCCGCTAATATGGGAGCAAATGCTGTGATTGGTATAAGAGTAGACTTTGACACACTTGGTCAAGGCGGGACTATGTTATTAGTTACTGCTACCGGTACAGCGGTGGTAGTTCGCTAAAATAATAGAAAAATAATAAAAAATAGTTTATAATATGTGTAACAAAACGTATATATAGTAAAATTTTTTATAAAAGAAAGGATTTAAATAATGAAAAAAGTATTTAACATTAAGAAGTTATTTGCTATCTTATTGTTAGTATTTACTTTAGTAGTCACAGCTGTAGTGGTGACCGAGTATAATAAAAAAAGCAACTCAAATTCTCCTTCATCAAATACAACAACTACAACTGCAGGGTATAAAGTAAGTCAAGAGGAAAAAGATTATTTAAATAAGCGTTTTTCAGAATTATCAAAAGTAAATAATGAAACAGTAGCATATATATATGCACCGGGAACTGAGTTAGATGAACCTGTTGTGCAAACAAATGATAATGAAACATATTTGAATAAAACATTTGAAGGTGGAAATGTACCATATTTAGGAACTGTGTTTATGGATATGGACAATAAAAAGGACTTTAGTGATAGGCTGACGTGGTTATTCGGACATGCTCGTGGTAGTAAAGTAGGGGATCATAGAATGTTTAATGATGTTAATTTTTACGACAAGCAAGATTATATGAATAAACATAAATATGTGGTTGTAGAAACACCGGAACGTAAGTATTACTACGAAGCGGCATTTTTAACTATTGTACCGGAAACAACGTCATTTTATCGTTTAGACTTTGAAAATGATAATGATTTTTTAAAGCAATTAACAGATGTTAAAAAAGATGCTAAGACTAAAAATGATAATGTGGTATTAAAAGGTAATGATAAGTATCTTGTATTATCAACGTGCCGTGAAGAAGATGAAACAATTCGTTCTAATCTTTACTTACGTTTAATTCCGGATGAAGAAATGAATGATTTCTTGGCAGAACATAAAGATGAATTAAAATATGTAGCGACAAGATAATAAATAATAAAAACAATCTATTGATGAAAATCGATAGGTTGTTTTTTTCTTGACTTAGATAATAGCGATTTATACAGAATGCAATATTAGAAATGAAAAATAGATTATATGTTATTATGTTTTATTCAAAAATTCAATTTGATAATATGACAATAGGACATATACAAACTGTATTGATAAATGATACACATATTTTAGCAACTGGAGTATATAATTTATTTTGGAGTTTGTTTTTAAATATATTACTGTTTGTTTCATATTTGGTTATACTATTTTAACTAACGTGAAGTTATTCCTTATCAGTATATTAATGCTTCCATTTTTAATAATTATATATTTGTTTATTGGAAAAAAATAGAAGCAATAACTAATTGTTTACAAGAAAATAAAGATGAAAGTACGATGTTGTTATATGAGAACTTTTCTACTTCAAGGATTTTAAAGGTAAATGATATGATGAAATTTAGATTTTTTAAAATTATAAATATATTAACTAAATCGTCAAAAAAACTAAATTCAGAATTAAGAGAAAGCAATAAATGTTTTACTATTATAGAAAGGGAGGTATTAAGTTGATAATGAAAAGAAAAACCTATATAACCATATAGATTGTTATAAAAAATTTAAGGAATTTACATAGTTTATTTCATGTGGTCAATTTTTTGTTAATACTAGGAGTTATATTTTATTAATAGTTACTTTTACTTTCTAAGTTAAGCGAATATTTAATAAATTCAATAAGAGCAACTCTAAAAATCATTTTTAAAAATCAATTTAAGGGCTGCTCTTATTAGGTTATTTTATACTTCTACTATATTATTTTTTGGCATCAATCTAAATTCTCTTATCAAGAAGAATACCGACACACTAAATGCACAAATATCAGTTATCGGTGTTGCATAGATAATTCCTTCAATGCCGAATGTATGAGACAGTATAAATAACATTGGTAGAAGAATAATTATTTGTTTAGTTAATGCTATAGTCACCCCGATTTTTGGTTTTCCGATAGCGGCAAAAAATGTTGAACTGGAAATTTGAATACCGTTAATAAAAGTAAATAGTAAGAAAAATCTCATATACTTAACGGCAAATTCAAAGTACAGTTCGTTACCGTTACCAAAAGCGGCAACAATTTGTTTAGGAAATATTTCAAATATTGCAAAGAACACTACAGAAATAATTATTGCATATTTCATCATATAATTCATTGTTTCCCTAACTCTGTCATATTTTTTAGCACCATAGTTAAACCCAAAAATAGGTTGAGCACCTTGAACAAGACCGATAACGATAGCGATAAAAATAATGTTAATTTTAGCGACAATACCGGCAACAGCGATAGGTATATCATTTCCATAAACAGATTCTTTACCATAAATATTTAGTAAATTATTTGTTACTATTTGAATAATCATATTAGATCCTTGGAAGACAAAAGAAGTCATTCCAAGTGAAATAGAAATTTTTAGCAATGATATTTGAGGAATGAAATCCTTTTTCTCAAATTTAACGCTCTTAAATCTAGGAAAGTAAAATATTAAAATCATAGCTGATAAAAATTGACTAATTACTGTTGCCCAAGCAGAACCGGCAATCCCCCACTTGAAACCGAAAATAAATATTGGGTTTAAAATGGTATTAAGGATAGCGCCGAAAACAATAGCAATCATTGAATATTTTGGACTGTTATCCGAACGAACAATAGGGTTTGTACTTATAGAAATAAGTAGAAACGGTATCCCAAGTGATGAAATACCGGCAAATGTTTTGGCATAACTAAGTATTTCATCTGTTGAACCAAATGCGTACATTAACGGTTCTAAAAAGATATGAACTAAAATAGTAAGTATTATCCCGATAATAAATAATGACATTACAGATGTCCCGACAACTGATTTTGCCTTGTCGGGATTTCCGCGTCCAAGTTCCAAATTGAAGTTAGCGGCAGCACCAATTCCAATCATAAGACCTACAGCAAGGCAAATAGTAGTAATAGGGAAGGCGACATTTGTAGCTGCGTTACCTAGATAGCCGACCCCTTGTCCTATAAAAATTTGATCAATAATGCTGTAAAGTGCGTTAATTATGTTAGCTGTAATTGCAGGCCATGCAAAAGATATGAGTAGTTTTTTTACCGGCTTTATTCCGAGCGGGTTTTGTGTCATAGATTGTGGCATAAAAATCTCCTTTTAAAATTCTAATTGTGGTAGTAATGTTTTACGCATCTGATGTTATTTTATTCATTAGTTTATACAATGTAGAAATTTCATCATTTGTTAAATTTTTTAGTGCATGTTGTTCACTTTTGATGATAATATTTTCATTATTAAGAATAAATTCCTTACCTTTATCTGTTAAGAATAATGTATAAGATCTGCGATCTACAATTCCTCGTTTACGTTCAACATAGTTTTTTTGTTCAAGAACATCAATGTGGCGTCCTATTACATTTCTATCTTTTTTATTAATTTGGGCAAGTTGTGCTTGAGTTGACCCTTCATTTTCAGCAATAAAAATAAGGGTGATAAAGTTACCGTAAGTAATACCAATCTCAGTTAGGAGATCTTTAGGATAGTTTCGAATAATTTCCAATGCACCTATAAACTGATGACTTAGCGTGTCTTTAAGTAGCATAATAATTCTCCTTAAAATAATATACTCTATATATTATATACCTGATATATCATTTGTCAATAGAAACATAATAAATCAAAAAGATAAAAAAGGAAATAATGCCAAAAATATGATTTTAAGAAATCAAATTTTGTTAATACCTCCTATCGTAAAATTTACCGGGTATTCAGAATAGTTTTGTAAAGTAAATTTGGACATTGAAAAATTACTAACCGAAATTAAATACGTATTTTTATTAAAAATTGAGATTTTAAGCGAGTTTTTTGGGTATTATTAACTTTCCCTACCGCCGGTTACAGAAATATCATCTTTTTTATAGTATTTTACAGCTGTTTTTATTATTGACACCAGTGATTTTACAATGGTATTCAGTTCCATAAATGGCATATCAGGTTTATCCGCTATTTGTTCTTTTATATAAGGAATGTGAACAAAACCGGCGGAAAAAGGGATATTTTCCTTTTCGGAAAAATACAAAGCATCGTACATAATATGATTGCAAACAAATGTTCCTGCCGTATTGGAAATATCAGCAGGGATATTCTCTTTTTTTAAATTTTCCACAATTACTTTTATCGGGAGAGTGGAGAAATAAGCGTTTTTTCCGTCATTACGAATGGGTGTATCAATGGGTGCGTAGCCATCGTTATCCGATATACGGGCATCATCAATATTAATGGCGATGCGTTCTAGTGAAATATTTTTTCTACCACCGGCTTGACCAACACAAATAACAATATGTGGTTTAAAATTTTCGATTTCCTTTTTTAATAATAAACTACTACGTTTAAACGCCGTAGGGAGTATGATTTTTTTAATTGTTATATTATTAATAGAATTGGGTAGAGATTGAACCGCAAGTTCGGACGGATTTATATTTTCGTTATCAAACGGTTCAAATCCTGTAATTAATACTTTCATAAAATTTTCTCCTAATAAAGTTTTTATTATCTATTATAAAATAATTTTTTCTTTTTGATAAGTTGTAAAATAAAGAATTCACATTTTTGATACATATATTTTTTTAGACTTTTCTTCATAAAAGATATTCCAAATATAAAAATTTAATACAAAAAGAGAGCCAGAATTTCTAACTCTCTTGTTTTTACAAAACATATATAAGTATTGTTATCAGACTTTACTGATATACAATGCAAGTATTATTTTGCTGCACTTGTTTTAGGTAAAAATTTAGCTAAAACAGGTTTTCCGTCTTTACCTACAACTACATTACTGTTTTTATCTAATTGGATTTTGTTGCCGTTTTTATCAATGACAACTTTGTTACCATTTTTATCTTTAGTAACTTTTCCGCCTTGAGCAACGATATCAGCTTCGATGCGTTGTGCGTTAGTACGGTTAGCTTCTTCCCCTGTTTCATCATAATAATTACCTTGAGCTTTTGCAGCTGCAATAAATCTTTCCTCAAATTGTTTGCGGTATTTGTTAGTTACATTTGTTAATACCTCAGCTTTAGCTTTAGCAAACTCGGCTTCTTTTTCAGAAACTGCTTTTTTTAATTTAGCTTTTTTGTCAGAAAAGTCATGTCCAGAGTAACCTGAATTGATAAATTTAGAAAGTTCAGCATTTGCATTATCTAATGCTTTTTTAGCAGGTAGAGTTGCTGCTAAAGCTTCAGCTTCTTCATTTATTTCCGCTTTATGTGCGGCAATTTGTTTTTCTGCTTCATCAGCTGCATCACGCCAAGAAACGTATTTTTTTTGAGTTAACTGATTAGAAGATTTAGGATTTTCTCCTTGAGCTAGTGCTACCGGAGCAACCGCTGTTACTACTAAACCAGCTGCTGTTAGAACTGTTAATAATTTTTTCATGATAATATCCTCCTTTCCTTAAAGACTATAATACATTATATATATATATATATATTGTCAAGTAGAAATATAAAGAAATAATTTTTTTCTCTTAAAAAAATAACGATTTAAAATTGTATTTCATCTAAAAAAGTGCTATTATATTTAAAATAGGGGTGAGAGAATGTCAAGAGAAGAAAAATTTAAAACAATTATTCAAACTATTGATACATCGGGCTATAGTAAAAGAAAAAAGGCTAATATAAACTCTTGTGAAATGAAGACATTCCGAGAAGCGAAAGATTTTTGGCTGGCTTCAAAATACTCTAAAAATAAATATGCGGATTACAAACCATTTCAATTTGTAGACGGTGAAGGTGTAAGGTGTTCAATATATCTTAGCGGTTGCTTGTTTGGTTGTAAAGAATGCTTTAACGAAAGTATTCAAAATTTTAATGCCGGAAAAGATTACACTATGGAGTTGGAAGATAGAATAATTTCCGATTTAAGACATCCCTATGTTCAGGGATTAACAATTTTAGGAGGAGAGCCGTTTTTAAATACTAAGGTTGCTTTATCATTAGCAAAAAGAGTAAGAATGGAATTTGGTAATACTAAAGATATTTGGGTGTATAGCGGTTATACATATGAGCAACTGTTAAAATCCAGCGATGATAAAAAGGAGTTATTGGCACTTTGTGACGTTCTTGTTGATGGACCTTTTATAATAGCATTAAAAGATTTAGGTCTTAGATTTCGTGGGAGTAGTAATCAAAGAATAATAGATTTACGTAAATCAACAGCGGAAAATATTGTTTTATATTTGGACTAAAAATCGATTTACTTAAAAGTTTTATTTTTTTATAAAAGTGTCTACATTATATTATGACGCAGTAGTTTACAGGTGCTTAAATTTACTACAAAAAGTTTTCAGAGCATTTAGTAAAGCTTGCGGGGGTGACTTTAAAAAATGATTTTTTTAAAAATCATAATTTTTTAGTTGCTCCCTTTAAAATTTTATATATTATTAGTAGAAAAGAGAGGAGTTTTTTATTTGAAAAACATATTTCAGATATTTAGAAATGATATTAAAGAAATATTCAGAAAGACAAGAACATGGTTAATTATAATAGGTCTTATGGTATTGCCTTCGATGTACGCATGGCCTAATATATTATCATCATGGGATCCATACGGACATACTAATCAGATAAAGGTTGCTGTTGTGAGTGAAGATAAAGGAGCAACAGTTGAAAATAATAAGATAAATCTTGGGAAAAATCTCATAGAGGGATTAAAAAATAATAAGAATCTTGATTGGCAATTTGTAGAAACAAAAGCACAGGCGGAAGATGGTGTTAAGATAGGTGATTATTATGCCAGTATAGTGATACCGGAAAATTTTACCAAAGATCTTACATCAATTACACGAGGTACACCGGAAAAAGCAACAATAGAATATACGGTAAATGAAAAAATAAATGCTATTAGTCCTAAAATAACAAATAGCGGGGCTTCTGCAATAGCGAATAACATTAGTAAATCTTTTGTTGAAACGGCAAATGGAATTATCTTTGAGAAACTTCATGAAGCCGGTATAAAATTTGAAGAAAATTTACCATCTATTGAGAAAACAAAAGAAGAAATACTAAAATTAAATGATAATTTTTCAAATTATGAAAGTGCTTTAAATGAATTAATTAACAAGGTAGAACGTGGGCAAAATATTATAAGTGCCATACATACAACTTTACCGGAAGTAGATAAGGTGGCTACCAATAGCATTATGTTGGCTGATAAAGCGGAGATAGCTATTAGTAATATAGAAGGTTTTAATGCGAAATTATTACCGAAGATAAGTGAACATTTATCAGAAGTTGAAAATATTTCTAAAGATGCACATGAAATAGCACTTGAATTTCAAAATAAACCAACTAAAAAGGATGAATTAAAAGCTAAAATGAAAACTTTAGATAGTAGATTTTCTACCGGTATTCAACGTTTAGAGCTTGTGAAGAATATTTTTTCTTATTTTAACAAACTGTCCGGTGAAAATTTATTTAACAATCAGTTGAATAGAGTAAATAATTTAATTGCTGATATTGAAAAAATAAGTGAATTAAATAAAAATTTTTACAATAATATTGATAAGTATGACGAAATAACTACAGAGGCTAAGGAACGTTTTGTAGAGGGAACACAGAGTATTAATGAAACAGCATATAATTTTAATCAAGGATTAAATGGTGAAGTAGCACCGTTGATAGAAAACGTATTATCAAAAGCAAAAGTAAATGCGGAAAAATTTTCAAATATTATTTATGAAGCACAAGGAGAACTTCCGATAATTTCTAATAAATTAAGTGAAGCGGAAATGAAAGTTAATATGGCTCATAATAAGTTGCTGACATTAAGTTCCGAAATGCCGACAATAAAAGAAAAAATTAAAAAATTGTCAGAAGAGATAAAAGAAGCGGAAGGTAAAGTTGATACAAATTCACTCTTTAATCTTTTAAAAGTAGATTATAAGAAACAGGCGGAATTTTTTGCCAATCCCGTAAATTTACAGGAAAATAAATTATATCATATTTCGAATTATGGTTCAGCTATGACGCCGTTTTATACGGTACTTTCAATTTGGGTAGGTTCACTATTAATATCTTCGTTATTAACAACGAAAGTTGAAGATAAAGATAAGAAATACAAGCCTTATGAAAAATATTTTGGGCGTTGGTTGTTGTTTATGATAATAGCACTATTTCAAAGTATGATAGTAACGCTTGGGGATATGTATGTCCTAGGAACACAGGCGGTATCACCATATCGTTTTGTAGTGTATGGTTTATTAATTGCTTTATTATTCTCATCAATCATATATACATTAGTTTATATTTTTGGAAATATTGGTAAAGCGCTGTGTATTATATTGTTGGTACTACAGCTTGGGAGTTCAGGAGGAACTTTTCCTATTCAAATGACTGCGAAATTTTTCCAAACTTTATATCCGAAAGTTCCATTTACATATTCAATAGGTTTATTGCGTGAAGCGGTAGGTGGAGTCTATATACCTGCTGTTGAGCGTGATATGAAAATATTATTAACTTACTTGGTAATAGTATTGGTGATAGGTGTTATTGCGGTAAGTCTTATAGCAAAATCTGAAAGGTTAAGTAGAGAACGAGGAAAATCAAAATTATTTTTATAATTAAAATAAGGAGAGATAAGAAACTTAGAGAGATTCATTATCTCTTTTCTTAATTTCCCAAAAAATAAATATAAGAATATTTTTTTCTTATATTTCAAAGGTTTTCTATAAAACACGTACTTTTTAGTAAATTATAAAATTAGAATTATATTTCGAGGTATATTTTTTATATAAATATAATTATCTAAAAAATTACATAGTAATTTTCCAATAAAATTAAAGGTTGCAAATATCTTACTTTTTTTGTTGCAATATAGCTATAAAATTTTGAAAGGGGATATTCATGGAGAAATATTCATTAAAAAATGACTTCCTTGGGGAAGCTATTGGTTCTTTTATTTTAGTTTTATTTGGAACGGGAGCTGTAGCAGCGGCTGTATTATATGATGCACATCAAAGTCTATTTCAAATAGGAACGCTATGGGCATTAGCTGTAACTTTTGGTATATATATGACAAGAAACTTAAGTAATGCACACTTTAATCCGGCTGTATCGGTTGCCATGGTTTTAACGGGGCGTATGAGTGCTAAGAGATTGCCAACTTACATTTTAGGACAGTTCGTTGGTGCATTTTTAGGAGCGCTAACGGTATATGGAGTATATGGTTCATCAATTTCTCAATACGAAGCTAAGAAAAATATTGTGCGCGGGACATTTGAATCGGTAACAACTGCTAAAATGTTCGGTGAGTATTATAATCAACCGGGCGGTTATTCGATTTCAATGCCATTGGCAATTTTTGTCGAAGCGTTGGGAACATTCTTATTGGTTCTTATGATTTTCTTATTTACAGAAGGAGCAAACGTAGGAAGACCGAATGATAATACGGCACCAATTCTAATAGGGTTAACAGTTGGTGCATTATTAGCATTATTAGCATCGATTACTCAAGCAGGTATGAATCCGACACGTGATTTTGCACCACGTCTGGTAGCGTGGATGTTCCGTTGGGGTAGTGCGGCATTTCCTGATGCAAGCGGTGGATTTTTCTGGGTATACATTCTTGCGCCGATTGTTGCAGGTATATTGGCTGGCTTCTTCTTTACTAAGGTATTAGAACCGGCATTAAAAAAACAAAAAGAGTTAAACAAATAAAAACTTTAATAATCAAAGGAGAATCCTAGTATGACTAATAAAACAGATTTAATTTTAGTAGGTGGCTTTTTAGGAGCAGGGAAAACCAGTCTTCTATGGGAAATAGCAAAACGTTTAAATAAAAAAGGGAAAAAAGTCGGTTTAATTACTAACGACCAAGCAAGTGAGCTGGTTGATACTTCGTTTTTAGAAACTAATAATGATATTGTTGAAGAAGTAAGTGGAAGTTGTTTTTGTTGTAACTTCGGCGGTTTTGCAGATGCAATCGCTCATTTACAAGAAGCGAACAACAGCGATATTATTTTAGCAGAACCTGTTGGTAGCTGTACTGACCTTTCAGCAACAATTATGCAACCTCTGAAAGAAAAATATAGTAATAGTGTAAATCTAAAACAATTAACAGCACTAGCTGATCCAGTACGTTTAAAAGCGGTATTAAAAGATCATTCCAATTCAGGTGATTACATTATTTATAAACAATTTGAAGAAGCTGATGTAATTTTAATCAACAAAATAGAATTATTATCAGATGATGAATTAAATGATTTAGTTGAAAAAACTAAAAAAGAATTTAATAACGAAAATGTTTTAACAGCCAGCGTTAAAACAGGTGAAGGTTTAGATGAGTGGTTTGATTATATTATCAATAGTAAAAAAGAAGTTGGACGTAGAATTGTAGAAGTTGATTATGATACATATGCCGACGGAGAAGCGTTATTCGGTTGGTTAAACGGTACATACAGTATCGAAAAAGAAGAAAACTTCGGGGAATTGGCTAAGAACTTTTTAGCTAATTTAGGAGAGCGTTTCGACTCACTTAACTTAAATGTAGGGCATGTGAAATTTTTATTACAAGGTGCTAATGAAGGTATTGTCGGTAATATTGTTGGTGAAAAAGAAACTGGTAGTTTAAGAATACTGGATAGCAAGAGTGATAAGATATTCTTAACAGTTAATGCACGTGTAGAAGTACATCCGGATAAACTGGTGGAAATAATTAAAGAAGAGGTTGACCGTGTGTTTGCTAAAGTAGGTTACAAACAAGAAAAACTAAACGCATTAATTCCGGGCAGACCAAATCCAACATTTAGATATAGAGAAATAGTTAAATTATAAGATTATATAAATAAATTTAGAAGCAGGCTGTTGCAAGAGTAATAGCCTGTTTTAGTGTTTTAAAGGTATGTTATTTAATCTTATAAATATGTTTATAGTTTATGATTTATATTTAACTAGATTTTAATTAATATTTGTATAATTAGGTTGCAATATAATTATAGTGAGGTGTGTAAGAAATGAGATTATTACTTGCTGAAGATGAAAGAGATTTATCAGATGCCTTAGAGGCGATGTTAAAACATAATAATTATTCAGTTGATACTGTTGATAATGGGCAAGATGCGTTGGATTATTTATTACTGGATGATTATGACGGAGCTATTTTAGATGTGATGATGCCTAAAATGGATGGAGTAACCGTCGTTCAGAAGTTAAGAGAAAGTAAGAAAAATACTCCTGTTTTACTATTAACAGCAAAATCAGAGGTTGAAGACAAAGTATACGGTCTTGATAGCGGAGCGGATGATTATTTGACAAAACCGTTTGTTATAAAAGAACTATTAGCACGTGTACGTTCGATGACAAGACGACAAGCTACATTTACAAGTAATGTTCTTGAACTCGGAAATGTAAGTCTGAGTAAGTATACTTTTGAATTATCTACTGAAAAAGATAAGGTAAGATTATCGAATAAGGAATATCAAATGATGGAAATGTTAATGCGTAACCCGGGGAATGTTATTCAGACAGAGCAATTTTTAGAGAGAATATGGGGTTATGACAGTGATTCTGAGATAAATGTTGTTTGGGTGAATATTTCATATCTTAGAAAAAAACTTAAAGCCTTAGATGCAAATATTCAAATCAAAGCAACAAGAAATGTTGGTTATACATTGGAGATAATAGATGTTCAAGAGTCTTAGAAGAAAATTTATAACCACTGCCGTTTTGAGTGTAACGGTAGTTATAGTTCTTATGGCAGGAACATTAAATTTTATCAATTATTATAAAATAGGACAACGTGTTGATGCAACATTGTATGAAGCGGCAAATTCTTCAACTTTAACAGCGGTGTTTAGTGAAGACGGTGATGATTTGGTTATTACCAAAAATGCTTCCAGTGCAACTACTTATAATGGTTTTTCCGTGGTTAAAGTTAATTCGGAGGGTAAGGTAATTCGCTCTTATAGAGATGATTCGCTTTTAGAAAATCATGAATCTGTACAAAAATTAACTAATGCAGCGATAGAAAGACCGTATAATAATGGGTACGTGGGTAGTTATAGGTTTCTTAAAATAAAAACAAGCGTTGGAGATTTAATTTTATTTCTTAATATTCAACGTGAATTAGATTCATATCATTCATTTGTAAGAAATACTGTTATTATATCAACAATAGTTATATTATCCGTATTTGTTTTAATAGTTTTAATGTCTAAAAAAGTTATTTTGCCAATTCAGCAAGGTTATCAAAAACAAAAGCAGTTTATTACAGATGCCAGTCATGAACTTAAAACTCCACTTGCTATAATACGTTCTAATACAGATGTTCTTGAACTCGAAAATGGAGATTCTAAATGGACAAAAAACATTCAAAATCAAGTCGATAGATTGACCAGCTTAGTTAACAGTTTGGTTGTCTTTAGTAGAATGGAAGAAAAAGATAATGTGGAGAAAGTTAAGTTTAATCTTTCAGAATGTCTAAAAACAAGAATAGAAGATTTTGAAGAACTTGCAAATTTTCAAAAAAAACATTTTCTTACTGATATAGATAATAATGTACATTATAGCGGAGAACAACAGGCAATAGTTCAGTTAATGGATATATTACTGGAAAATTCTATAAAATACGCTCCTAAGGATACGCAGATAAATGTATCCTTGAAGAAAAATCGTCGTCACGCAACGTTAAAAGTATCAAATGTGGCAAACGTTAAAAAAGGGGATCTAAGAAAAGTATTTGATCGTTTTTATCGCTTGGATGAATCGAGAAATAGTAATATTAAAGGGTATGGAATAGGTCTGTCGATGGCACAAGTAATTGCGGAAAAACATAAAGAAACAATTAAGGCTTATGCACCTGAAGATGGAATTTTTAAAATTGAAGTGCGTTTTACCCTTGATGAGCATAAATAGTGTAGAGTAAATAAGAAGATGTATTATCAAATACACCTTCTTATTTTGTTATAAAAAAATTCAAACAGGAAGTTATTAAAATTTCCCGTTTGAACTTTTTTTAATTGTTTTGTTCTTCTTGGAATTTTTTAGCGATAGTAGCTTCAAAATCTTCCGGTATTGAACGTTGTTTGATAATGATTACATCAGACTTAGCGTAACGCACAATACCTTCAGATACAGAACCCATTAGCATACGTTTGAATCCTGTTAAACCTGAAGAACCACAAACTACAAGGTCAATGCCTTTTTCGTCGACAATGTCTTCACTTAAAACAATTTTAGGAATACCTTGTTCAACAATGCCGAATACTTTTGTTAAGCCGTCTTTCTTAGCAGATTCCACATAGCTGTCAACTAATTCTTTTGTTCTTTTGTAGAATGAATTGAAAATATAAGGGTCTGATAATCCGGAAGTAGCGATTGTTGCATCTATAACAGAAGCTATATAAAGCTCAGCATCTTCGTTTCTTTTGGCAATAGCTACTGCGTTTTTAAAAGCCCATTCAGCTTGTTTAGAACCATCAACTGCAACTAATATTTTTGAGTATTTGTTTTCCATAGCGAGAACCTCCAAACCTTATTATCTTTACTTATATTATAACATATTTCGAAAGAAAGTAAAATTATTTTCAAAAAACTTACTTAAATTCTTTAGTGATAAAGCCATAAAACAATCAGATAATCGAGATATTAATCAATAGAAAGTTATATAATTTTTATTTTTTAGTTAACGATTACATTATAGTAGTTAAATTTATTTTTTATAGTTAATTATTTATCACTTAATTCTGAAATAATCTTCGCCGTATAATTTTCCGGAATAGAGTAATGCTTAATAACGATAACATCACAATTTGCATATCTTACTATTCCTTCTGAAACAGAACCGATTAAGACACGTTTGAGACCAGTAAGTCCGGAAGATCCGCAAACAACTAAATCAATATTATATTTTTCTAAAATATCTTCAGTAATAACGATTTTAGGGATACCGACTACAGCAATGCCTGTAGCAGCAATTCTGTGTTTTTTTGCTGCGGTTGCATAGCCGTTAACTAATTTTTCAGCAAATTCTAAGTGTTTAGCAGTATAATTATTTCCTAAACTATTTGTACTTGAGATTGTTTTATCAACAACAGAAACAATAAATAAGTGAGAACCATTATTTTTTTTAGCGATAGATACCGCATTTTCAAAAGCCCACTCAGCTAGATACGAACCATCAACAGCAACTAAAATATTTGAATAATTATTCTCCATATGTATAGCCTCCTTTGTAGTATATACATTTATATCATATCATATTACAGTTTAAAAATAAAACGTTTTCTTATATAGAAAATATAGCCGGTGTAGTGTTACAATAGATGTGAGACATATAATAAAAAAAAAGAAGAGTAAATCCTGTATGATGAAGTTACACCAAATCAAAAAAAGGAATTTACTCTTATGAAAACTATTATAACAGAAAATATAGAAAAAACACAACGATATATACCTCATACTTTACAAACAAGAATAGCTGCAGTTAAAACTTATAGAAACGGTAACTCTATTCGTTTTGTTTGTAGGCGCTATAAAATATCAAAAGCCTCTCTTTTGCGTTGGAATAAAAAATATGACGGTACTAAAGAGTCTCTTATAGATAAGTCTCATAGACCTCATTCCATTCACCCTAACGCCCATACAGTTGAAGAATTGTCTTGGATTAAAAATCTTATTAAACGTAATCCTAATATTTCTATGATTGAATTATATGCTAAACTTAAATTCAACAAAGGTTATAAAAGACATCCTTGTTCTTTATTTAGAGTACTTAGAAAATTAGGTTTTTATAAAGATACTAAGAAAAAAGTAATTCCTTATAAACCTAAACCCTATAACACACCTACTGAAATTGGTAAAAAATGGCAACTTGATGTGAAATATGTTCCTAAACGTTGTTATGTAGGAAAAATTCCTGATAAATTTTATCAATATACTATTATTGATGAAGCTACTAGGGAAAGATTTATTTTCCCTTTTAAAGAACAATCATCATATTCTACTGTTCAATTTGTTAAAATGGCTATTGATTATTTTGGGTATAAACCTAAGATAATTCAAACTGATAATGGTTTTGAATTTACGCATTTTAAAGATACTAAACGAATACACCCTTTTGATGTATTGTGTAATAATCTTGGCATTAAACATCAACTTATTAGACCTAGAACTCCTAGACATAACGGTAAGGTTGAACGTAGTCATAGAAATGATAATGAACGTTTTTACAGGCGTTTATCTTTCTTTTTGTATGATGATCTTGTATCTCAGATGAAAAAGTATCTATATCGCTCTAACCGTCTTCCTATGCAGACTTTAAATTGGCTTTCTCCTGTTGAAAAAAGAAAAGAGCTACGGAAAGAGTCTATAAAAATATGCAGGCTTTAATTCCTTGTTAGATAATAGATTTCACAACTTATTTGTCAAGGACAAGGGCTACGCCTTTTTCAAATCCTTGACAAATAAGTTTTAGAAATCTGAAATGTTCTCTAAGGAATTAAAGCTGGCAAATCTAATCAAATAATGTAATTTACGTCGGGGGCTTCATACGGTTTACATAGAAGCTAGCTTCTATGTAATTCTATTATATCTGGTATTTATTTTTTACTTTTTTGTCTCACATCATTTACAAATGTACATTTCTTATATAGAAAATATAGCCGGAAATAATATATTTATTATTTCCGACTATACGCTTTATTCAATTACGGTTATCAATCTGGTTCTTTTATGCTCTTTTCCATCAATATTTACTTTGTAAATAATTTCATAAGTTCCCGGTAAGTTTTTGTCAAAATTGCTTTCTATTATAAGTTTATCTAAATAAGACTGACCGGCTTTACGCGCAATAACATCGGTACTGTCTAAGGGTATTTCGGTTCCGATTTTCACCGTAATATTTTCAGGTACAATAAAATAAAATGTACGCTCAAGACGACGCTCAAGACGTTTTCTATATTTTTCTTCATCTTCGGCACTCATTCTATCTCTTAATTTTTCGTCAACGAGTGGCATAAGTTCTACTTCGGTATCAGCGATACAGATTCTGCTGTTTACTAAGGTAAAAGTTTGAGTTCTACCCGGACCGCAGTACGATTGACAGCCGATAATAAATTCAGCATTAGGAGCTTTTTTCTTTAATTTTGGAATAAGAGTTTTTAAGTTTACTCCAAGACAATCGTCACATAATCTGAAAGTAACTTTATCTTCTGTGATAATGTCTTTATTTTTATTTTCAGCCATTGTAGTATCCTTTCATCTATTTTTAATTATTGACCAACCAATTATAACATATATATACTTTAAATAAAATTTTTTACCTTGTTTTTAGAAAGTATTTTTTTAAAACACCATTAGCAACTATTAAACAGGTGAAGAAAATTAAAACATGAATAACAATTTTTGTAACGAGTGCTGTGAAGAATTCTTCAGGTACCATTTTAATTAAATTAGACTCATCCGGACTAAGAAGCCATAAATCATTTGAAAAAAGGATAGTGTGGAATTTTAACCAAAATGTATTGAAGTTAACGGAAATAACAATTCCAAGAATAGCAACTGCAAGTACAAAGGAAATTGACACTTTGTTAAAAATAGCAGTCAAGTAATTTAAAAATTTCCATTTTAATAAAAATAATAAAAGTATTGTCAAAAAAACAAAAATTATATAACCGCTAATCATAATATAATAACTTATATCATAAAGTTTTTTTACATCTATCATATGAAGAATATCTTTAGTAGAGTACCAAGCGGTGTTTAAAGCGGCATCTCCTTTTAAATAATTCAATAAATTATGAGTATTATTAATAAGTTCGGGATAAGTTGTGCCAATATTATTAGCTAAATTTTCTTTTTTATAGAAGTTTTCATAAAAGGAAAAATTGAAACAGTTATAAAAAATAATAGCTAGGATGGAACTGATTAATAAAGAAATAGTTTGAATAATGATAAGTAGATTAATTTTTATTTTGTTCATAGTATCCTCCATAATTTTATTATATCATAAATTGAAAGATTCAAAATGATGGTATTAAACTAAAAGTTAAAATTTTAATAGGAGTTACTTATTAGTAGTTAAACACAAGTAGTTTTACTAATTTGAAAATTTACTTTTAAAAATTTTTTTCAAATCTAATAAATTGTTCGAAGAAAACTCGAAAATTTTTTTAAACGAAATCATAATTTTTTAGTTGCTATCGGTTGAAAAAAAATTTTCTATCCTTTATAATAAATTATAACAAAGTTATAAAATTTTATAAAGGATAGAAAAAATGAAACAGTACATACCAATAGTCGATTTTATAGCGGAAATTCTTGGCGAAAAATGTGAAGTAGTTCTTCATGATTTACGTGGAGATTTGAATAAGAGTGTTATTTATATAAAGAACAGTTTATCGGGGAGAACAATAGGTTCACCTGCAACAGATTTATTAGTGGATATTCTCAATAAAAAAATATATAAGAGAAAAAATTATCTGACAAACTATAAAAGTCGTTCAGAAAATGGTAAAAAGTTTAAATCATCCAGTTTTTTTATAAAGAATAGTGATAATGAATTAATTGGAATGATTTGTGTTAATATAGATTATTCAGAAGAGTTAATGATGTTTAACAAATTAGAGGAATTTCTTGAGCAATTTTCTAAGGTTAATAATAAAGATTTTTACAACAAAGAACAAAGTGATGAAATTGAAAATTTATACGGAACGGTTGATAATATAATCGAAGATACTATTTATAAAGTAACAGGGCATTATAATTTGGACAATGTAAAATTAAAAAAAGATGATAGATTAAAAATAGTGAGCATTTTAAACGAACGTGGATTTTTCACCTTAAAAGAATCCATTTCACAGGTTGCTACTATATTTAATATGTCAGAGGTGAGTATTTATAAATATATTCAGGAAATAAAAAATAAGGAGGACGAATAAAATGAAAGGGGTAAATACAAATTTACTTCATGGTTATCCGGTAATAGATAATTATACGGGAGCGGCATCTATTCCTAAATATCAAACTTCTACTTTTGATCAAAAGGATTTTTATACTGATGGGAAAAAATATTGCTATAGCAGATTTGCCAATCCGACAATAGTTGCTTTGCAAAAAGCTATAGAAAAATTGGAAAATGCTAAATATGGCTTTGCTTTTTCTTCCGGAATGGCAGCTATAACAACTGCACTTATGACTTTGAAAACCGGAGAGCATATTATACTTCCGATAGAGGTTTATGGCGGTACTTATCAGTTTTGTTCAGAAATATTACCGAGGTATGGGATAGAAACTACGTTTACAGATTATAGTAATCTAAATAATGTTGAAAAACATATTAAAGATAATACAAAGATTATTTATATAGAAACGCCGTCAAACCCGTTATTAAAAATTTCAGATATAATAGAAATAGTTAAGTTAGCGAAAAAAAATAATATTAGAACTATTGCAGATAATACTTTTATGACACCGATATATCAAAAACCGCTTGAACTCGGTTGTGATATAGTTGTAGAAAGTATGACAAAATTTATTAACGGTCATAGTGATGTAGTAGCGGGAGCAATAGCTACAAATAATGAAGAGATTGCCAAAGAAATTTGTTTACTTCAGAAAAACTTTGGTGGTATAATGGGAGTAGAAGATGCGTGGCTAACTCTTCGTGGTATGAAAACTATGGGACTTAGAATGGAAAAATCAGTTACCAATGCACTAAGTTTAGCCGAATTTTTAGAAAAACAGGAAAAAATTAAAAAAGTCTACTACCCTGAACTTACCAGTTGTCAATATTTTGATATTCATTCTAAACAAGCCAGTTCGGGAGGAGCTGTCTTATCTTTCGATTTTTATTCTAAGGAAGATATGGATAGTTTTTTAGAAAAAATAACTATTCCGATTTTTGCGGTCAGTCTTGGCGGGGTTGAATCTATTATTTCACATCCTGCAACGATGTCGCACGCTTGTATGAGTAAGGAGGATAGATTGGCTCAAGGAGTTACGGATACTCTTTTAAGATTATCTTGTGGTGTAGAAGATTTAGAAGATTTGGTGGAAGATTTAGAACAGGCATTAAAATAAATAATTAATTAAGGAGATTTTAAGATGAAAATAGAAAAAGTAAACACTCAGAAAGCACCTAAAGCGGTTGGTCCATATGTTCAGGCGAATAAAGTAGGAAACTTAATTTTTTGTTCAGGACAATTAGGTATTAATCCGGAAATCGGAAAAATAGTAGAAGGTGGAGTGTTAGAAGAAGCAAAACAAGTATTTAAAAATATTGAAGCTGTATTAGAAGAAGCGGGAAGTTCAATGAATCACGTAGTAAAATCATTGGTACTTTTGAAAGACATTGCAGATTTTGTAGAAGTAAATAAAATTTATGCGGAACAATTTAACGATGTTCTTCCTGCACGTTCAGCGTTTCAAGTAGCAGCATTACCGTTGGGCGGAAATATAGAAATTGAAGTTATTGCTGTAGAAAAATAACATTATATTGGACAGAATAAAATTAAGATCGGGGTCAATGTTCTCCGGTCTTAATTTATTATTTTGTGGGCTACTATTGTATTATTAATTTTGTAAGAATAGTAAATAAATACGGCATAGATAAGAAAGTTGTTTATTATTACTTTTTTATGTAATTTTATTTTACAATATGACAAAATGAAAATTTGTAGAAAAATTAATTGAATATATATTTTAGTTCTTGACAACAACTGGAGTTTAGTATAATATATTTAAGTAAACAGTGACAAATGAGGTAAAAAGAAGTTTATTTTATATTCTTATAATTTAGAAGAGAATTTAATCCAGTGGCTGAAAGATTAGATAATAATAGGTAAAATAAAGAACGCTTTTTGCACAATTTAATAAGGAAATAAGGTATTAATTGTGATTAATTAGTACGAATTAGGGTGGCACCACGAGAAATAATATCGTCCCATATAAGCTGAGGCTTGTATGGGGTTTTTTATTTAAAAAGAAAGGAGAATATTATGGTTATAACAATGCCGAGAGGTACACAAGATATTTTGCCGGAAGAGAGCAAAAAGTGGCAATATATCGAAAATAAATTAAGAGAAATTAGTAATAACTTTTGTTATGAAGAGATAAGAACACCTATGTTTGAATCTACGGAATTATTTAGTAGAGGTGTTGGTGATACAACGGATATTGTTCAAAAAGAAATGTATACTTTTTTAGATAAAGGAAACCGTTCGATAACTTTAAGACCGGAGGGAACGGCAGGGACTGTTCGTTCTTATATCGAAAATAAATTATTTGCTAAAACAATTCAACCGCAAAAATTGTACTATGTTGGGCCAATGTTCAGATATGAAAGAAAACAAAAAGGACGTTACCGTCAATTTGTTCAATATGGTGTAGAAGTTATCGGAGACGAAAGTCCTAAAATTGATGCAGAAGTAATTAGTCTTGCATATAATATATATAAAATGTTTGGAATTGAAAATATAAAGGTCAGTATAAATTCATTAGGTAACCCGGAAGAAAGGCAAGCATATAATGAAGCATTGATTAAACATTTTGAACCGCGTATTCATGAATTTGATGAGGATTGTAACAATCGATTATATAAGAATCCGATGAGAATATTGGATTGTAAAGTAGATGCTAATCACGAATTAGTAAAAACAGCACCTAAGTTATTAGAATATTTGGGAGAAGAATCAAAACAATATTTTGCAGAAGTTCTCAAGCATTTGGATAACTTAGGAGTAAAATATGAAATTGACCACAATTTAGTAAGAGGCTTAGATTATTATACTCATACCGCATTTGAAATAATGATAGATAATCCGAATGTAGAATTAAAAACACTTTGTGGTGGTGGTCGTTATAATGGATTAATAAAATTATTGGAAGGACCTGAGGATAAAAAAGGAATAGGTTTTGCACTTAGTATTGAGCGATTATTATTAGCATTAGAGAGTGAAAATATACAATTACCTATTGATGAAACTATTGATATATTTGTAGTATCCATGGGAGAAAAAGCCGGGACTTATGGTGTGAAATTAACAAATGATTTACGTCTAGCAGGTTTTAAAGTTCAAAATGATTATTTTGATAAGAAAATGAAAGCACAGATGAAAATAGCCGATAGATATAATGCAAAATTTTCTATCATTGTAGGAGAAAGTGAACTTGAAACGGCGGAAGTGATTATTAAAAATATGGCAAACTTTGAGCAAGAAAACATAAAACAAGAGAATATAATATCATATTTAGAGATGAAATTGAGAGGAGAACAGTAATGAGTGCATACGGAAGAACAGAATATGCCGGTCATATAGATGAGAAATATATTGGGAAGAGAGTAACGATAAAAGGTTGGGTAAGTAAACGTCGTGATTTAGGAAGTCTTATTTTTATTGATGTGAGAGATAGAATGGGTATAGTACAATGTGTTTTCTCAGGGGAGAAAAATGCCGAAATACATTCACTAGCCGAAACATTAAGAAATGAGTTTGTTATTTCTATAGAAGGTGAAGTAGTACCTCGTAGTGAAAATACAATAAATGAAAAAATAGCATCAGGGAAAGTGGAGATTATTGCTGACAAATTGGAAATTTTATCAACGGCTAAAACTTTACCGTTTGTCTTAGACGATCCTTCTTTATCAAGCGAAGAATTAAGATTAAAATACCGTTATCTTGATCTAAGACGTAGTGAATTGGCAGAAGTTTTGCAACTGCGTTCAAAAATAACTAAGGCAACACGTGATTATTTAGATAGCCAGTTATTTATTGATGTTGAGACACCAATTTTAACAAAATCAACACCGGAAGGAGCACGTGACTATTTGGTACCAAGTAGAGTTCATCCCGGGGAATTTTATGCTTTACCACAATCGCCGCAATTATTTAAGCAACTATTAATGGTAGCAGGATTTGACAGATATTATCAAATTGCAAGATGTTTCAGAGATGAAGATTTACGTGCAGATAGACAACCCGATTTCACTCAAATAGATATGGAAATGAGCTTTATGTCACAAGATGAGATTATTTCTATAATTGAGGGATTAATTGCTCATGTTATGAAAGAAGTAAAAGGAGTAGATGTAGTTTTACCATTTCCACGCCTAGACTATGAAGAGGCAATGGAGAGATTTGGTAGTGATAAACCGGATACTCGTTTTGATATGGAATTGAAAGATGTCAGTGATTTAGTTAAAAACTTAGATTTTAAGGTGTTTTCTAATGCAGTAGAACAAGGCGGAGCTGTAAAATGTATTGTTGCTAAAAACTGTGCAGAAAAATACTCAAGAAAGGACATTGACGCATTAGGGAAATATGTGGCTAATTACGGTGCGAAAGGTTTAGCTTGGGTAAAAGTCACAGAAGATGGTTTTAACGGAGCTATTGCCAAGTTCTTTACAGATGAAGTGGCACAGGAAATAGTGGCTAGAGTAGATGCTGAAGTAGGGGATATTATTTTATTTGCGGCGGATAGTAAAAAAGTTTGTTATGCTTCTTTGGGAGCTTTACGACAAAAATTGGCAGCTGATTTAGATTTGATAGATAAAAATAAATATAATTATCTATGGGTAGTAAATTGGCCGTTGTTGGAATATGATGAAGAAAAAGGTCGTTATAGTGCAGCGCACCATCCGTTTACTATGCCGAAAATAGAAGATGTTGAATTGTTGGAAACAACACCTGAAAAAGCATATGCTCAGGCGTATGATATTGTTCTTAACGGATATGAATTAGGTGGTGGAAGTATTCGTATTTTTGATAGAGAAATACAATCTTCAATGTTTAGGGCATTAGGATTTACAGAAGAGCAAGCTCAAGATCAGTTCGGTTTCTTGTTAGATGCTTTTGAATATGGAGTACCACCGCACGGCGGGTGTGCGTTAGGATTGGATAGATTTGTTATGTTATTGGCAGGACGTGATAATTTACGTGATACAATAGCATTTCCTAAAACGGCGAATGCAGCTGATCCGATGACACAAGCACCATCGCCGGTAGATTTGGAGCAATTATTGGAGTTGAATATTTCATTACTAAGAAAATAATTATATAAAAACGCTGAAATCAGGATTATTTTGGCGTTTTTTCTTAATATAGAAAAATATTATGAAAACGTTTGTTGAATTTTTTTGATATAAGTAGTAAAATAATATTATCAATAAACAAAAAAGGAGACTATATAATGAAAAAGAGGACAATATCAGTTATTATGGCAACTACGGTGCTGTCAATAGGCACGATAGGTACTACTGTAAATATTAATACAGTAAAAGCTGTAGAAGATGCAAAAATAGTAGCAAATATTGGAGAGATTCAAGGTGAAGGGCATCAATCGGTATTAGCGGGGAAAAAAATAAAAGTTAGCAATGTAGTAGTTACGCATAAAGATAAAACAGGGTTTTATGTTCAAGATATAACTCCTGACAATAACAATAAAACTTCAGATGCTATTTATGTTGCAAGTAATGTTCAAGTAGAAGTTGGAGATAAGTTGACAATAGAGGGTACGGTTAAAGAAGGATATATGGAAGAATATAGTATTAAACCCGGTACAACTTTCAAAGCTCCAGCAGGCAGTCTTACCGTCACACAGTTAGTAGATGTTAAAGTTGAGAAAAACGGAACATCATCATTGCCGGAGGCAATAGATATTTCTAAAAAAATGCCGAAAGATATAGTGGATAACAATATTAACTCATATCAACCGGAAACTGAAGCATTAGATTATTGGGAAAGTTTAGAAGGGATGTTGACAACTGTTAAAAAACCGCGTGTTCTTGGCCCGCAGTATAAAGGAGATATTTACGTTTTACCGAGTGATTATAACGGATTAACGCTTAATAATATAGGTGGTGTAAATTTACGTCCTAATGTTCAAAATACAGAAACATTACCGATTATCGTGGGGAATAAATTTATAGCTAAAGCTAAAGACTATTTTAATGAAGATATTACAGGTGTAGTAACATATAAAAACAAAACATACAAAATAGATCCAAAAAACATTCCTACACTTCAAGACGGTGGATTAACTAGAGAAATTTCAAAAATATATCCTGCGGAAGATAAACTTACCATAGCTTCTTATAATATTGAGAATTTTTCAGCAAATACAAACGGTCAAGATGAAACGCCTGAAGAAAAAGTAAATAAAATAGCAAAATCATTTATTGATGAGATACATAGTCCTGATATTATTACATTAATAGAAGTTCAAGATAATAATGGGGGTATAAATGATGGAACTGTTGATGGAGTTAAAAGTGGCGAAAAATTAGCCAAACGTATAGCGGAATTAGGCGGTAAAGAATATAAATATACAGAAATAGCACCTGTTGACGGAAAAGATGGAGGGAAACCGGGAGCAAACATTCGAGTAGCATATTTATATAATCCAAAAAGAGTGACCTTAGTAGAAAAAGAAAAAGGTAGCAGTACGGAAGCTGCGGTATTTAAAAACGGTCATTTAGAAAAAAATCCGGCAAGAATAGATCCAATGAATCCATCATTTGACAAAGTAAGAAAATCGTTGGCAGCAGAATTTGATTTCAAAGGGGAAAGAGTTGTAGTTATAGCGAATCATTTGAAATCAAAATTGGGTGATGATGCAGTTTACGGTTCAACACAACCGGCAGTTCAAAATACTTTACCAAAAAGATTGGAAGAGGCAAAAATTTTAAACAATTTTATAAAAGAAGGCTTAAACCAAAATCCTGATTTAAAATTTGTTTTAACAGGAGATTTCAATGACTTTGATTTTTCGGAAACAGCACGTTTGATAGCCGGGAATGAACTGGTAAATCTGATGCTAAAACATCCGGCAAAAGATCGTTATTCTTATTTCTACCGTGGAAGTAATCAAAGTTTAGATAATATTTTTGTGTCTAAAAATATAGAAAATAAAGTGGTATTTTCACCGGTTCATATAAATGCCTCATTTATGGAAGAACATGGAAGAGCATCGGATCACGATCCTGTTATTGTTCAAATAGATTTCAGTAAAAAAATCGAAGAACAAGGAGGTGGCACAAAACCTGATGAAAAAGATAAAGGTGGTAATAATAAAGGCGGTAAAACACTACCCAAAACGGGATTAGTAGCTGAAACGTCACTAATAGGATTATTAACACTTGTGAGTGCATTATATTTGTTGCGAAAAAAAGTAAAATAATTTAATTATAAAAAATATATAAAATATGTAAAATATGGGCGATTACCAATCGTTCATATTTTTTTATAAAAAAGTATTGACAATAATAAACAAAGATGATAAACTAATACACGTCTTCGCACGAAGACGGAACAAATATTCAAATCAAATAAACTTTTTAAGAAAAGTAGAAAAAGACCTTGACATAATAAAAAGTAAATGATAGAATAATAAGGTCTTCAAGAAAGAAGACGAACAGTAAAAGATTTTAAAGTAGGAAAAGTTAAGGAAAAGAAAAAAACTTGACAAACCTGAAATAAAATGATAAGATAGAAAAGTTGCTAAAGCAACAAATTGAACATTGAAAACTAAACGAATTAAGTCAACGTAATTCCAAAAAAGGACAGTTCAAAAAGGAACTATAAAACTTTAAAAAGAGCTAAATCAAGCAAACAAATAAGAAAATATTTGGAGAGTTTGATCCTGGCTCAGGACGAACGCTGGCGGCGTGCCTAATACATGCAAGTCGAGCGAAGAATTATTGGTGCTTGCACCGATAATTCTTAGCGGCGAACGGGTGAGTAACACGTAAAGAACCTGCCTTATAGACCGGGATAACTATGGGAAACTGTAGCTAATACCGGATAACAGTATTTTCCGCATGGGAGATATTTAAAAGTCGGTCATGCTGACACTATAAGATGGCTTTGCGGAGCATTAGCTAGTTGGTGGGATAAAAGCCTACCAAGGCGACGATGCATAGCCGACCTGAGAGGGTGAACGGCCACATTGGGACTGAGACACGGCCCAAACTCCTACGGGAGGCAGCAGTAGGGAATCTTCCGCAATGGACGAAAGTCTGACGGAGCAACGCCGCGTGAGTGAAGAAGGATTTCGGTTCGTAAAGCTCTGTTGTTAGGGAAGAAAGGTTGTGTAGTAACTATACACAAAACAGACGGTACCTAACCAGAAAGCCACGGCTAACTACGTGCCAGCAGCCGCGGTAATACGTAGGTGGCAAGCGTTGTCCGGAATTATTGGGCGTAAAGCGCGCGCAGGTGGTTTAGAAAGTCTGATGTGAAAGCTCACGGCTCAACCGTGGAAGGTCATTGGAAACTGATAAACTTGAGTGCAGGAGAGAAAAGTGGAATTCCTAGTGTAGCGGTGAAATGCGTAGAGATTAGGAGGAACACCAGTGGCGAAGGCGGCTTTTTGGCCTGCAACTGACACTGAGGCGCGAAAGCGTGGGGAGCAAACAGGATTAGATACCCTGGTAGTCCACGCCGTAAACGATGAGTGCTAAGTGTTGGTCTCAAAAGAGATCAGTGCTGCAGCAAACGCATTAAGCACTCCGCCTGGGGAGTACGACCGCAAGGTTGAAACTCAAAGGAATTGACGGGGACCCGCACAAGCGGTGGAGCATGTGGTTTAATTCGAAGCAACGCGAAGAACCTTACCAAGTCTTGACATACTGTGAGGGCGTGAGAGATCACGTTGTTTGTCTCTTTGAGACAACACAGATACAGGTGGTGCATGGTTGTCGTCAGCTCGTGTCGTGAGATGTTGGGTTAAGTCCCGCAACGAGCGCAACCCTTATATCTAGTTGCCAGCAGTAAGATGGGGACTCTAGATAGACTGCCAGTGACAAACTGGAGGAAGGTGGGGATGACGTCAAATCATCATGCCCCTTATGACTTGGGCTACACACGTGCTACAATGGATAGGGACAAAGAGAAGCGAGCTTGTAAAAGTAAGCCAATCTCATAAAACTATTCTCAGTTCGGATTGTAGTCTGCAACTCGACTACATGAAGCTGGAATCGCTAGTAATCGCGAATCAGAATGTCGCGGTGAATACGTTCCCGGGTCTTGTACACACCGCCCGTCACACCACGAGAGTTTGTAACACCTGAAGACGGTGACCTAACCGAAAGGGAGGAGCCGGTCACGGTGGGACAGATGATTGGGGTGAAGTCGTAACAAGGTAGCCGTATCGGAAGGTGCGGCTGGATCACCTCCTTTCTAAGGAAAAAAGGATATGTTGGGGAATTCGTTTAGTTTTGAGTGTTCAAGTAATACTCAAGCACAATGAAAACTGAATACAAATATTAGATCAAAAAATTTCTAGAAAAGAAAACAGATTTACAAAACCGAGAAACAGAAGAATAAGGTAAGTAAGAAAAACTTATTCACAAAAAGAGTTCAAGGAAGAAAACGAAGCAAAAAGCTACACACGATTAAGTAGAAAAGAGCGCACGGAGGATGCCTTGGCACTAGGAGCCGAAGAAGGACGTGACAAACGACGAAACGCTACGGGGAGCAGTAAGTAAGCAAAGATCCGTAGATATCCGAATGGGGGAACCCACCGCAAATAAAAAGGCGGTACGCAAAAGCGAGGTAACGCAGGGAACGGAAACATCTAAGTACCTGCAGGAAGAGAAAGAAAAATCGATTTCCCAAGTAGCGGCGAGCGAAAAGGAAGAAGCCCAAACCGATATGCATGCATATAGGGGTAGAAGGACTCTCAAGAAATTGTATTACGAAGTATAGTAGAAGCACTTGGAAAAGTGAGCCGAAGAAGGTAAAAGACCTGTATACGAAATGCTAAGTAAGCAAGAGAGAGCACCTGAGTACGACGGAACACGAGGAATTCCGTCGGAAGCGACCAGGACCATCTGGTAAGGCTAAATACTACCTAGTGACCGATAGTGAACCAGTACCGTGAGGGAAAGGTGAAAAGAACCCCGGGAGGGGAGTGAAAAAGAACCTGAAACCGTGTGCTTACAAGTAGTCAGAGCCCTTAGGGGTGATGGCGTGCCTTTTGTAGAATGAACCGGCGAGTTACTATATCATGCAAGGTTAAGTGGAAGACACGGAGCCGAAGCGAAAGCGAGTCTTAATAGGGCGAGATAGTATGATGGAGTAGACCCGAAACCAAGTGATCTACCCATGTCCAGGTTGAAGTTTAGGTAACACTGAATGGAGGACCGAACCAGGACACGTTGAAAAGTGTTTGGATGAGGTGTGGGTAGCGGAGAAATTCCAATCGAACTTGGAAATAGCTGGTTCTCTCCGAAATAGCTTTAGGGCTAGCCTCGTTAAAGAGTTTACCGGAGGTAGAGCACTGTTTGGACTAGGGGCCCATCCCGGGTTACCGAATTCAGACAAACTCCGAATGCCGGATAAATATAAACGGGAGTCAGACTGCGGGTGATAAGGTTCGTAGTCGAAAGGGAAACAGCCCAGACCGCCAGCTAAGGTCCCAAATTGTATGTTAAGTGGAAAAGGATGTGATGATGCACAGACAACCAGGATGTTGGCTTAGAAGCAGCCACCATTTAAAGAGTGCGTAATAGCTCACTGGTCGAGTGACATCGCGCCGAAAATGTACCGGGGCTAAACATACAACCGAAGCTGCGGATATAACAGATGTTATATGGTAGGAGAGCGTTCTAACGTCGTAGAAGTTAAGCCGAGAGGCGAAGTGGAGAAGTTAGAAGTGAGAATGCCGGTGTAAGTAGCGAAAGATAGGTGAGAATCCTATCCACCGAAAGACTAAGGTTTCCAGAGGAAGGCTCGTCCGCTCTGGGTAAGTCGGGACCTAAGGTGAAGCCGACAGGTGAAGCCGATGGACAACAGGTAGAAATTCCTGTACCACCGAATATCGATTGAGAGAAGTGGGGACAGAGGAGGCTAATTGAGTGCCCTGATGGAATAGGGCGCCTAAGCGCAAAGGTTAAGTAGTAGGCAAAACCGCTACTTATAAGACTGAAGCGTGATGGGGAGCGAAAAAAAGTAGCGAAGTCAATGAAGCCAAACTCTCAAGAAAAGCCGCTATCGAGATAAGAGGTGCCCGTACCGCAAACCGACACAGGTAGTTGGGAAGAGAATTCTAAGGTGAGCGAGAGAACCATCGTTAAGGAACTCGGCAAAATGACCCCGTAACCTCGGGAGAAGGGGTGCCTACGAGAGTAGGCCGCAGTGAATAGGCCCAAGCGACTGTTTAACAAAAACACAGGTCTCTGCAAAACCGAAAGGTGAAGTATAGGGGCTGACGCCTGCCCGGTGCTGGAAGGTTAAGAGGATTGCTTAGCGCAAGCGAAGGTAAGAATTGAAGCCCCAGTAAACGGCGGCCGTAACTATAACGGTCCTAAGGTAGCGAAATTCCTTGTCGGGTAAGTTCCGACCCGCACGAAAGGCGTAACGATTTGGGCACTGTCTCAACGATGGACTCGGTGAAATCATAGTACCTGTGAAGATGCAGGTTACCCGCGACAGGACGGAAAGACCCCATGGAGCTTTACTGTAGCTTGATATTGAATTTTGATGCAGAATGTACAGGATAGGTAGGAGCCAAAGAGGCATGCACGCCAGTGTATGAGGAGGCGATGTTGGGATACTACCCTTTGTGTATTGGAATTCTAACCCACGGAATAGAAAACCGGGAGACAGTGTCAGGTGGGCAGTTTGACTGGGGCGGTCGCCTCCTAAAGAGTAACGGAGGCGTTCAAAGGTTCCCTCAGAATGGTTGGAAATCATTTGGAGAGTGTAAAGGCACAAGGGAGCTTGACTGTGAGAGAGACAACTCGAGCAGGTGCGAAAGCAGGACTTAGTGATCCGGTGGTACCGAATGGAAGGGCCATCGCTCAACGGATAAAAGCTACCCTGGGGATAACAGGCTTATCTCCCCCAAGAGTCCACATCGACGGGGAGGTTTGGCACCTCGATGTCGGCTCATCGCATCCTGGGGCTGAAGTCGGTCCCAAGGGTTGGGCTGTTCGCCCATTAAAGCGGTACGCGAGCTGGGTTCAGAACGTCGTGAGACAGTTCGGTCCCTATCCGTCGTGGGCGTAGGAAATTTGAGAGGAGCTGTCCTTAGTACGAGAGGACCGGGATGGACATAACAATGGTGTACCAGTTGTCACGCCAGTGGCATAGCTGGGTAGCTAAATATGGAAGGGATAAGAGCTGAAAGCATCTAAGCATGAAGCCCCCCTCGAGATGAGATTTCCCACAAAGGTAAGACCCCTTGAAGACGACAAGGAGAATAGGTTAGGAGTGTAAGTGTGGTAACACATTAAGCTGACTAAAACTAATAGGTCGAGGACTTAATCAGAGAGTAGAAGCAGAGAAGTAAAGAAGTTGACAAAAGGAGAGGAATTGATATAATATGAGTATAAAGTTTTCGTCTGGTGGCGATAGCAAAGAGGACACACCTGTACCCATACCGAACACAGAAGTTAAGCTCTTTAGCGTCGAGAGTAGTTGGGTTTACGCCCTGCGAGGCTAGATCGTTGCCAGGCTTTTGAAGTCTTTAGCAAATGCTTTAGGCTTATTATTCCACAGTAGCTCAGTTGGTAGTAGCATCTGACTGTTAATCAGAGGGTCGCAGGTTCGAGTCCTGCCTGTGGAGCCATTTTGGCCCGTTGGTCAAGCGGTTAAGACACCGCCCTTTCACGGCGGTAACACGGGTTCGAGTCCCGTACGGGTCACCATTTTTGGAGGAGGTTTAGCTCAGCTGGGAGAGCACTTGCCTTACAAGCAAGGGGTCAGCGGTTCGATCCCGTTAACCTCCACCATTTATTTTGTCATAAATAGGGGAGATAGCGAAGAGGCTAAACGCGACGGACTGTAAATCCGTTCCTTAGGGTTCAGTGGTTCGAATCCACTTCTCCCCACCATTCATTTATTATTGGGATATAGCCAAGCGGTAAGGCAACGGACTTTGACTCCGTCATTCCCCTGGTTCGAATCCAGGTATCCCAGCCATGAGCCATTAGCTCAGTTGGTAGAGCATTTGACTTTTAATCAAAGGGTCGAAGGTTCGAGTCCTTCATGGCTCATTAAATAAAAGGCTAATCAATTAGCATTAGCCTTTTTATATTTTTGGCCCGTTGGTCAAGCGGTTAAGACACCGCCCTTTCACGGCGGTAACACGGGTTCGAGTCCCGTACGGGTCATTTAAGATGTAGCATTTGCTACATCTTTTTTTCTACAAAATGAAATGTAGGAATGATGGGAAAAATTGTGAATTTCAAATCAGTTATGTGTAAAACATGGAGCAGGAGAAAAAATGTACTGATCCTAAAAGTAAGATTTTTTATATCTAATTTTTTAGGTTCAGTACATTAGTATATTTTTGGGTAATACATTGTTAAATGTATTTGAATAGTTAAATATTATTGTTTTAAATCTTTTGATGTAAAACTAAGTGGTAATACTTCTTCAAAAAAATTATAAACAGTGTAGTTATCCGGAGAATCACCTAGCAACATTTTGAAGTCTTTTTCTGCAAATTCTGCAATCACTTGGCGACAAACACCGCATGGCGGGCAGTAAGGATTTAAGTTGTCGCCTTTTTTACCGCCTACAATAGCAATTTTTTTAAAATTACGCACACCTTCACTGACAGCTTTAAATATTGCTGTTCTTTCAGCACAGTTGGTTGGTGAGTAACTGGCATTTTCTATATTACAACCGGTATAAATAACACCATTATCTGCCAATATTGCAGCACCGACTCTAAAGTTGGAATATGGAACATAAGCGTAGTCGGCAGCTCTTATTGCCTCTTTCATTAATAATTTATTTATATTATCCTCATTTAATATATTATTCTCCTTTTCCAGTATGGGAAAAATTGTTTCTGCGACACCTGCTTCAGTATTATCTTTGGTAGTAATATAGGTGGAAATATTTTTTAACTTGTCCATACCATTTATCATAGCAACACTGATATTTGATATTTCTAACATAGAAAGATCATTTAAATTATCTCCTATTGAAATTATATCTTTTAGTGAGATATTGTATTTATCGGAAATTTTTCTTAGTGCCTTACCTTTGGTGGCATTTTTATCCATAATTTCCAAATTATTGATTCCGGATGAAGTTACTGCAAGATTTTCATTGGCTGCTAAAAGTTGCTGTGCTTTTTTTAATTTTTCCGGATTGGCATCTAATCCAATTACCTTTATAGGAGGATTACTTGGTTGATTAAAATAGAATTCTATATTTTTCACTTCTGTAAGATAACCGTTTTCGACACGTTTGAAAGCATCTTTACGCAAATGTTCAATATTTGGTTCCTGACCGTTCGCACGAATAAGGTCAACATAAGCTTGAATATCAGTTTCTAAATTTTCTGTGAATACTGTGTTTTTTGTATATAATTGGTATTTTATATCTAAAGTTTTGAAAATTTCAACAGTATAGTATAAATCTTTTAGTGAGATAGGAATAATATCTAATATATCTCCTTTGCTATCATAAATTATACCCCCGTTAAAACTTATTATATCGCATTTTATGTTTTCTAATTTTAGTGCCGGTAGTGCTTCATAATATGGTCTGCCGGTTGCAACAACAAATTTTATATTATTTTGCTGAGCAATTTTTATAAGTTCAACATTTTTTTTAGGAATGATATGTTCAGAATTTAATAAAGTTCCGTCCATATCACAGGCTATTAATTTTATCATATATCAAATCATAAAGACTATTATTTTTGATCTTTATTCCTTTCGTAATAGTGTATTATGATTATAACATAATAATTAGTTTAAAATAAAGATAAATTTTAAAATTGTATAGGTAAAATAATAATAAATGCTCAATTATAATTTTCCATTTTATTAAGTAGTTAATTTCATTTTATAATATACTATCAAAAAATTTATAAAAAATTAAAATAATTACTTCTATATTGCTTGAATTATTATTTCAAATATGGTATTATAAGGAACGTATTTTAATTATAAAATATATGCGATGAGCCGATAAGTAAAAGTTCTTGCGTACCGTAGGATACAGAAAAGAGATCAGTGGTTGAGAGATTTCTCCTAGGCAAGACTTTGAAGTAGACGGTGAGCATTTAAAGTGAATGGTAGGTAGCTTTAAACGTGGAAAGAGCGTTAATCTTTAATAAGTGCTAAATTATTTAGAATAAAGGTGGTACCACGGAAACTTTCGTCCTTGTCATTAAGGAAGAGGGTTATTTTTTTTACCTAAGTAGAATTGAAACAACAGTATAGGAGGATATAGATATGACTGAAATGTCAACAAAATATAATCCAACAGAAGTAGAGAATAATCGCTACAGTTGGTGGTTAGAAAAAGAAGTATTTAAAGCAGATAACAAAAGTAAGAAAAATCCTTATACAATTGTTATTCCGCCACCAAATGTAACAGGTAAGTTACATATTGGTCACGCATGGGATACAACATTGCAGGATATGTTAACACGTTTTAAACGTCTAAAAGGGTATGATGTATTGTATTTGCCGGGAATGGATCATGCCGGTATTTCAACTCAGGCGAAAGTAGAAGCAAAAATACGCGAAGAAGGAATTTCACGTTATGATTTAGGGAGAGAAAAATTTTTAGAGCGTGCTTGGGAATGGAAAGAAGAATATGCGGGGTATATCCGTGAACAGTGGGCAAAACTGGGACTAGGTCTTGACTATACAAGAGAAAGATTTACTCTTGACGAGGGATTAAACAAAGCTGTTACAAAAATTTTTGTTGATCATTATAATAATGGGACTATTTATCGTGGTGAAAAAATTATCAATTGGGATCCTATACAACGTACAGCATTATCAAACATTGAGGTAATTCATAAAGATGTGGAAGGTGCATTTTATCACTTGAAATATTTTTTAGCGGATAATAGCGGAGAATATTTAGAAGTAGCAACAACACGCCCGGAAACATTGTTTGGAGATGTGGCGGTTGCGGTTCATCCGGAAGATGAGAGATATAAAAAATATATTGGAAAAACAGTATTATTACCGGTAATAAATAAGGAAATTCCTATAATTGCCGACAAATATGTAGAAAAAGATTTTGGAAGTGGGGTTGTAAAAATTACTCCGGCACATGATCCTAATGATTTTGAAGTAGGAGAACGTCATAATTTGGAAAGAATTATCGTTATGGACGAAGGTGCTGTAATGAATGAGTATGCTGATAAATATGCTGGAATGGATCGCTTTGAATGTCGTAAAGCATTAGTTGCGGATCTAAAAGAAACCGGTGTATGTTTCAAAATAGAAAAACATCTACACTCTGTTGGACATTCTGAACGTAGCGGTGCAGTAGTAGAACCTTATCTGTCAAAACAATGGTTTGTTGATATGAAACCATTAGCTGAAAAAGTGTTGAAAAATCAAAAAAATGATAAAGAAAAAGTAAATTTTTATCCACCTCGTTTTGCTCATACGTTGAATACTTGGATGGAAAATATTCAGGATTGGTGTATTTCTCGTCAATTATGGTGGGGGCATCGTATTCCGGCATGGTATCATAAAAAAACCGGTGAGATATATGTTGATGTTAATCCCCCAAAAGATATTGAAAATTATGTTCAAGATGAAGATGTACTTGATACATGGTATTCATCAGCATTATTCCCATTTTCTACATTAGGCTGGCCTGATTTGGAGAGTGAAGATTTTAAACGTTATTATCCAAATAGTTGTTTAGTAACCGGATATGATATTATATTCTTCTGGGTGGCACGTATGGTATTTCAAGGTTTAGAGTTTACCGGAGTACGTCCGTTTGAAGATTGTTTAATTCATGGTTTAGTTCGGGATGAACAAGGTCGTAAGATGAGTAAATCACTTGGCAATGGGGTAGACCCTATGGAGGTTATAGCAGAGTACGGAGCTGATAGTTTGCGTTACTTCTTAGCTACTAATTCAACGCCGGGGCAAGATCTTCGCTATTCAACAGAAAAAATAGAAGCAAGTTGGAATTATATCAATAAAATTTGGAATGCCTCTCGTTTTGTTATTATGAACTTGGAAGATTTCAAATACGAAGATATTGATTTGCGTGGAGAAAAAACATTAGCTGACAAATATATCTTAACTAAATTAGCGAAAACAATAGAAGATTTTGAACGGTTGTTTGAACGTTATGAGTTTGGAGAAGCGTCACGTATTCTTTATAATTTTGTGTGGGAAGAATTTTGTTCATGGTACATCGAAATTGCAAAAATTTCATTAAATGGAGAAGATGAAGAAGCTAAAAAAACAACTAAATCAGTATTAGTTCATGTACTTGATGCGTCATTAAAAATGTTACACCCATTTATGCCGTTTGTAACGGAAGAAATTTGGCAACATATTCCCCATATCGGCGATAGTATAGTAACATCAGAATTTGTTGAAGTTAACCCGGAACTGGTATTCGAGCGAGAAACTGAAAATATGCAATTTATTCAAGAAGTTATAATTGCTGTACGTAATATTCGTAGTGAAGTAAATGCTCCGATGTCACGAGAAATTCCGATTAAAATAAAATACACTCAAGATAGTGTAAAAGACATATTATTAAATGGAAGTGCTTATCTGGAAAAATTTGCTCGTCCTAGTGAGCTTATTGTGGAAAGAGATATAGCTGTAAGTGAAACGGATATTAGCAGAATTTTATCAGGTGCCGAAATTTATGTATCACTAAGTGATTTAATTGATATTGATAAAGAAAAAAAACGTCTAAACAAAGAATTGGAAAAATTAGCTAAAGAATTAGAGCGTGTTAATAAAAAGCTGTCAAATGAAAAATTTGTCGGTTCTGCTCCGGAAACGGTAGTAGCAAAAGAAAAAGAAAAACAAGTATTATATCAAGAGCAGTATGATAGTGTAAAAGAGCGTCTTGAGTCTTTGGATAATTTATAATAAATGATTAATAAAGAAGTGGGTTTATAAACTCATTTCTTTTTTTGTATTTACATGGAATATATAAAATTCCTTAAATTTTAATTTTAAAAAATATATTTATATAGAGGTTTGAAATTAAATAAAAAGTGAATAATTATTCACCCTAATACAAGATAATTATTGATTGTATTTATTTAATAAACTTATAAAAATTTTAAGTTTACATAAAATTAAATAAACACAAATATACTGTTAAATAAGGAAATAACAACTATTTTTTCACTATTAACAATATTAAAAAAACAATAAAAAACTAAATTTTAAGTATATTTATATTGAAAAATATTAAATTATATGTTATTATAAACAATGTTCTAGGGTTGGTATACCCTAATATAAAATTTAAGAAAACGAGGAATATAAAATGAAAAATAAAGAAAAATTTTCTATAAGAAAATATAAAATAGGAGTAGCTTCTGTTTTAGTCGGACTGGGAGTAGCAATAGGAGGAAGCGCAGTTGAAGCACATGCAGCGGACACTGCCGGTACAGCAACAACTCAATCTAAAGTACAGTCTAATAGCGAAAAACCAAGTAGCAAGAAATTAACAGGTGAAGAATTAAAAAAACAAAGAGATGCATTAAAAGATGAATTAAATAAAATGAATTTAAGCGAAAAGAGAAAAGAAGAATACAGAAAAAAATTGATAAGGAAGATATTTTTGATAAATTGTTAGAATTAAGTAACAACTTCCATGAAGAATCAAGATTAGAATCTTTAAAGAGTTTTAAAAATGATAAAGTTAAAAACTTCGCAAAAGGATTAATGGAAGAAATTAAATACCAAAAAGAAAAAATAAACAAAATGAAATCTCTAACAGAAGAAGAGAAAACAAACGCATTAGAAAATTTAGAAAAAATTGAAAAAGAAACAATAGAAAAACTTTCTTCATTAACAACTGATGCACAAATCAATAAAGTGCGATATGAGGTTATAAAAGAATTATCTAAACCAGTTGTACCATTTAAATTCTATGTAGAAAAAGAATTAAATGATTACGCTAATAAGAAATTAGAAACATTAGGAGAAGTACATAAACAAAACCTTTTAACAGGTGAAGAATCTTTTGAAGCGGATTATAATAATTTAGTGGAAAAATTGAAAAAAAATTAGATTACAAGCTTTTGATGGAATAGATAAAGCAGCTAAGAAAGATGAAATTTTAAAAATAAAAAAAGAAGCAGAAACGAAAATAGATAATGCCGTTGAAGCGTACCAAAATAACAAAAAGGTAGCTGTTAAGTAAAATAGAAAGGGGTTGACCTAAAAGGAAAGCCCAAAAAAGAAACAAGCAAGAAACTAATCTTGCTTGTTTTCATCGTTGTTATTGTTGTCTTTAATTTTTCTCCAAATGAGAAAAATTATAACAAGAATAATGATTACAATACCAATATAAACTCCGTAATTTTTAACTATTTCACCTGTTTGTGGTAGGGTGCTAGTAGATAATAGTTTCATATAATATACCTCTTATTTATTTATTATTATGTAGTACATCTGTTTGTACTTGTTCTTTAACATTTTCTAATGTTTCAATCGCATTCTTTTTAAATGCCTCTATTTTTCCTGTGTTTGAGAATCTGTTACCGTTTGTTTAATATTTTCTACTTGATCCTTAATAGAATTTAGAGTTGTTTGCATATGTTTTTTATAAGAATCTAATGCAGGTTGTGTTTTTTCGCTGATTTCTTTTGCAACAGCAACGTTTTCCTTCAATTCTTTTGAATATTCTTTTATGTCACATGCTTGTTCTTTAATTTGAGAAACATTCTCAGATAATTCTTTTCCATACTCAACGGCGTTATTATACCTTTTTTCCAGATTATTCTTAGTTTTATTTATAACGTTTTTAAAATCATTATACATATATTTAGTTGCATCTTCGATACCATTTTTTTTAGTATAGCTAATCATACACTTAGTATAACCATAATAATCTTTAGATTTTTTCTTAATAAATTCAGCATGCTCTTCTATTTTATTAGGATTTTTTGTATAATAATTTGCTACCGCAATACCGGTTCCAATAACAAAAAGTTTAGATAATTTTGACATAGAATAAGTCCTTTCTATAAATTTTTCAATACGTTACCCTACTAATTATATCATACACAGCTTTAAAAGAAAATAAAATTATATATATTTTGTGATAGAAAAAACTAGATATTAGTATAACATTATAACATTGAATTAAACGTGTTTTTATAGAAAAAAACTAGAAAGAAACACATTAAAGAATTATTATTACATATTAATTTTATTTTTTATTGAATTAATATGTAATATATTGTATAATTGTTAATGTAATATAAATAAAGGAGGAACAATGAAACTTACAGATAGACAAAAGGCGATAATAGAAATAGTGAAAAGTTTTGAACCGATTACTAGTGATGAGATTGCTGAAAAGCTATCTTTGGGGAAATCAACATTAAGAAATGATTTAGCCGTACTGGGAATGTTAGAAGTATTGGAAGCTAAACCTAATGTTGGTTATTACTACAATTACGACTTTTCACCGGGAGAAAAAAGGGAGGAATTTAAAAGTAAGTTAATAAAAGAAGTAATGGGAATTGCTATAACTGCCAGAAGCACAGCTAGTTACTCAGATGTATTATCAAAATTATTTATTTATGATGTAGGAACTATTTTTATTGTTGATGAAGATAATCATTTAGTTGGTGTAACATCACGAAAAGATATGCTTAAATTATCACGTAATGCAGAGGCTGATAAATTACCTATAGCACTTGCTATGACAAGGGTGCCTAATGTTGTTTATATTCACGAAGATGATTTGGTAAGTGATGCACTTAGAAAGATTATTTTACACGAAATTGACTGTTTGCCGGTAGTAAGGGAAGAATCAGGCGGCAGAATTATCGTGGGAAAAATTTCTAAAACTACATTAATAAAAATATTATTGGAGATATTGGAGGGGTAGTATGTTAACTGTGCATATTATATCGGATTCTATAGGAAATACTGCTAAAGATGTTGTAGATGCAGCGTTAGTTCAGTTTTCTTATTCTGATGTTAGTTATAAAATTTTAAAAAACTCCAATGTGGGAACAAAAGACAAAATTGAATCAATTTTAGCTAATATAGAAAAAGATGATATTATTGTTCAAACATTGGTAGATAAAGAACTGGCAAGTTATGTAAAAGAATTAGCTAAAATTAAAGGGATAGTAGTTATTGATTTACTAACTGATATATTAAATATTTTTGAAGAAAAATTAAAAGTTAAACCGGAAAATAATCCGGGGTTAATAAGAAAAATGGGAGCAGAATACTTTAAACGTGTAGATGCGTTGGAATTTGCCGTTAAGTATGATGATGGAAAAGATATTAACGGATTAAAAGAAGCGGATATAATTATTCTTGGCGTATCAAGAACATCTAAGACACCACTTAGTTTATATTTAGCTAATAGAAACATTAAGGTAATGAACGTACCTATTGTTCAGGATTTAATTTTACCGGAACAATTATACGAGGTTAAAAGAAAAATTATTGGTTTAACAAATTCTGTAGAACAGTTAAATAAATTGCGGGGAGAACGTTTAAAAGCGTTAGGTGTAGATCATGGAACAGATTATACCGATGAAGTTCAAATTTTTGAAGAATTGGAATACGCAATGAATATAATGGAGAAAATGGGTTGCCCTGTTATTGATGTTCAAAACAAGGCAATAGAGGAGACCGCGGAGCTTGTTATTAATATAATGAGAGAACGCGGATTAGAAATATAAAAAGTAAGTTTAAACAAAAATATGGGGGGGAAGACCATGACAAAAAAATATGTATATAATTTTAGCGAAGGTAATAAAGATATGCGTTCTTTATTAGGAGGAAAAGGTGCAAACCTTGCAGAGATGAAATCTCTTGGAATTAATGTACCGCCGGGGTTCACTATTACTACGGAAAGTTGTAATAGCTATTATGAAAATGGGGAACGTATTAAACCTGAAATTTTAAAACAAATTAATGAGCAATTAGAAATACTGGAAAAAGAAATCGGCAAAAAGTTAGGAAGCCTTGAAAATCCGCTATTAGTATCAGTAAGAAGTGGAGCAGTTTATTCAATGCCGGGTATGATGGATACAATTTTGAACCTTGGTTTAAATGATGAAACAACTATAGTATTAGCTAAGAAAAATAATAATTATCGTTTTGCATACGACAGCTATCGTCGCTTTATTCAAATGTTTTCTGACGTGGTAATGGGTGTAGAAAAGTATAAATTTGAAGAAGTGTTAACACGTGTAAAACAAGAAAATGGTTATGAACAAGATAGCGATATGAATGAAAAAGATTTGTTCAAAGTAGTAGAAGAGTTTAAAGCTATTTACAAAAAGGAAACCGGAAAAGAATTTCCGATGAGTGTAAAAGAACAACTAATGCTTGCGGTTGAAGCGGTATTTAAATCATGGAATAACAACCGTGCTAAAGTGTACAGACGTTTACACAGTATTAGCGATAAATTGGGAACAGCGGTTAATATTCAAGCTATGGTATTTGGTAACATGGGAGAAAATTGTGGTACTGGGGTATCATTTAGTAGAAATCCGGTAACCGGAGAAGATGAATTATTTGGTGAATATTTAATTAATGCTCAAGGTGAAGATGTTGTTGCAGGTATTAGAACACCGAAAAATATAAGTGTTCTTGAAGAAGATATGCCGAATTTATATAAGGAGTTTGTAGATATTTCTAAAAAATTAGAAAAACATTACAAAGATATGCAAGATATTGAGTTTACTATTGAGGATGGAAAACTTTATATTTTACAAACACGTAATGCTAAAAGAACACCGAACGCTGTAGTAGAAGTTGCTGTTTCATTGGTAGAAGAAGGCGTTATTACCAAAGAAGAGGCTATTTTACGAATAGGTTCTGATGAAGTAAATAAATTATTACATGCAACATTTGAAGAAAAATCTTTAAAAAATGCAAAACAATTAACGCAAGGATTAGCAGCTTCACCCGGTGCTGCTACAGGACATATTTATTTTTCAGCGGAAGAAGCTGTTGAAGCTGCGAAAAAATATCCGGTAATATTGGTAAGAGAAGAAACATCACCGGAAGATATTGAGGGAATGGTAAGTTCTCAAGCTATCGTTACATTACGTGGAGGTATGACATCACATGCTGCGGTAGTAGCTCGTGGTATGGGTAAATGTTGTGTCTGCGGTTGCCAAAATATGATTATAGATTATAAGGATAAAACACTACGAGTATCAGATGAAGTGTTGAATGAAGGTGATGTAATTTCGGTAGACGGAAGTAGCGGTAAAGTATATTCAGGCGAAGTAGAAAAAGTAGAAGCACAATTCAGTGAACGTTTCAAAAAATTATTAAGTTGGGCAGATGAAATTCGAGAAATGCGTGTATTTGCTAATGCTGATAATGAAACAGATGCAAAAGTTGCTTTTGATTTCGGAGCTGAAGGGGTTGGATTATGTAGAACCGAACATATGTTCTTTGAAGAAGATCGTATTAGTTTAGTAAGAAAAATGATTCTTGCTGCCGATACACAAGAACGTGTGAAATTCTTGGATCGTCTTCAACCAATTCAAAGTGAAGATTTTTACAAAATATTTAAAGCAGCAGACGGAAAATCAGTAAATATTCGTTTATTAGATCCACCGCTACATGAATTTTTACCAAAAGATGATAAAACAATAGAAGTTATTGCCGAAGAAATTGGGGTAACAGTAGCACAACTGAATGCAAAAATAAAAAGTATTGCAGAATTTAACCCGATGATGGGTCACCGTGGTTGTCGTTTAGGTATGACATATCCGGAAATATACTTAATGCAAGCAAAAGCAATTAGTGCAGCAGCAATTAGAGCAAGAAAAGACGGTCATGAAGTAACGGTTGAAATTATGATTCCGTTAGTAGGATTAGAAAAAGAAATTTCTGATTTACGTGAAAAAATTGTTGAGTTAGTGGAAAAAGAAATTCATTTATATGGTACAGATTTCAATTACAAAGTTGGAACAATGATTGAAATACCACGTGCTTGTTTAATTGCAGATAAAGTTGCAAAACATGCAGATTTCTTCAGTTTTGGTACAAATGACCTAACTCAATTAACATTTGGATATTCTCGTGATGACGCCGAGAAATTTATAGATATTTATAAAAAGAAAAATATCTTAGAATCTGATCCGTTCGTTCACTTAGATGAAAGCGGAGTTCTACAATTAATGGAAATTGCAGTAAACAAAGCAAGACAAACTAAACCTAATATCAAACTTGGTATTTGTGGTGAACACGGTGGAGATGAAAAATCAATTTTACTATGTTCAAAAATTGGGCTTGGTTATGTATCTTGCTCACCTTATCGTGTAATTATTGCGCGTATAGCGGCTGCTAAAGCTGCTATTGGTGCAGAAGAAAGTGCAACAACAAAATAATGATTGAATGACGGTAAAGAAACTCTCAATTAAAAAGTTGGGAGTTTCTTTATTGGCTGTATAATAAGGTTCTGTGTCAAATGTGTTGCATCTGACCTCAAAAAGTTAAACTTAGGATAGTGTAGTAGTTTTAATGACTGCTACGCTACTATTTTTTATTATACACCCCTTTTTTCAAGAACAACCCAATTATGGAAATAGAAGGATTAATAAATAGTTTTCAAACTTAAAAATTTCTTTTCTATTGACTTATAATGTGAATAGAAATCTTAATTTTTCTACTTATAAAACTAAAAAATAGAATTAGATTTATTCGTATTGGGTGTAACGGTAGCGAGTTTTATGTTATAACATCGGTGCTTGTATTTTTTGAGATTACATAGTATAATAAGTTATATAAATCATACAAGTTATACAAATCATACCAAAAAAGGAGATTAATTATCATGAAAGCACCAAAGGGAAAACATGCTTGGATAGCTACAGTTGGAGAAAAAGGTCAGATAGTAATACCTAAACAGGCACGGGAAGTATTTGATATAAAACCCGGTGATACAATTTTACTTCTTGGCGATGAAAAACGAGGTATTGCTATACCACCAAAAGGAGCGTTTGCACATTTGATGGAAGCAGCTTTTGAAGAGAAAGAGGGTGAATGATATGGAATATATTTTGGAAGTAAATGGACTTACAAAAATTTATTCAGCTTTTGAATTAAAACCTACCAGTTTTCGTATTGAAGCTGGTGAGGTTATGGGATTTATAGGTAGAAATGGCGCGGGGAAGACAACAGCACTTAAGTCTATTTTAAATCTTGTACATCCTAATGCAGGTAGCGTTCGTATTCTTGGAATGGACTATCTGGATAATGAGGATGAAATTAAACAACAGATCGGTTATGCAGTAGGTGGAATAGATTATTATAAAAGGAAAAAATTAAAAGATATTGTAGCCATTACTCGTATTTTCTATGATAATTGGGATGATGAGGCGTATCGTCATTATCTTACCGCATTTAAGCTTGACGAAAATAAGAAGATTATGGAACTTTCTGAGGGTATGAAAGTGAAATTTTACCTTACTTTGGCTCTTTCTCATCATGCTAAACTTTTGATTTTGGATGAGCCTACAAGCGGGCTTGATCCGGTATCCAGAGATGAAATGAATGAAATTTTTCGAAAGCTTGCCGCTAAAGGTGTAGCAATTTTATTTTCTACTCATATCACTAGTGATTTAGAAAAATGTGCGAATACTATTACCTATATTAAAAACGGAGAATTACTTTTATCAACGAAGAAAGAAGAATTTATTCGTCATTATACCGAGGAAATAGGTGGTACACCGACACTTGAAGATATTATGGCACATATTGAAAGAGAAGAGGTGAATTTGTGATGAAAAAACTTTTTTATAAAGAAATAAAGCTGGCAGCAAATCCTTTGAGTTATTGGTTTATCGTTTTTTCAGCTATGACAATGATTCCAAGATACCCTATTCTTGTTGGTACATTTTTTATCTGTCTTGGTATTTTTCATACTTACCAGCAGATTCGAGAATACGATGATATTACATATACGGTAATGTTACCGGTTAAGAAACAAGATGTGGTTACAGCTAAATATCTATTTGTTTTATTTATCGAATTTATAGCTTTTGTCCTATGCACACTACTAACGATTATTAGGATGAAAGTTTCAAGTAACGTTGCTCCTTATGCTATAAAAGAATTGATGAATGCAAATGTTGCTTATCTTGGATATGTAATAATTATATTTGCAATATTTAACAGTATTTTTCTCGCAGGCTTTTTTAAGACAGCTTACAAAATTTGGAAACCTTTTATAATATTCTGTATAGTTAGTTTTATTGTAGTAGTCATAGGGGAAGTGTTACATCATATCCCCGGTTTAGAAAGTTTGAATGAACCTTCAAATTTAAGTATACCTCAAGTTGTCATATTTGTAATTGGTGTCATTACATTTATATTGTGTACATGGTTTTCATATCAGAAAGCTATAAAGGATTTTGAAGAAATTGATTTGTAAGTTAAGATGTTGAAGGTAGTGATAGAACGTGATAGTATGGTTGCCATGTTCTATATACAAAAGTAAAATTTTAATAAAGTTGAGAAAAGATATTGAATTAAAGAACCGAACACAAAGAAACAGAGCTAATAATGTAAGATATAAAATCTTATATTGTTGGCTCTGTTTGTTATGAGAATTCCCGTGAATAAAATATATTACAAACCGATTTTACACGATGATTATTTAAGAGTGTGACACACCGCTATCTATACAAAAATATCTTCTGTATTTTTTTATTTTCATAAATAACATAATCAAGACACCAAGGCGCATAAATAGAGAGAATGCCGTTTTTATTAATAATAACAATAGTTCTTAATTTTCTTATAATTAATGTCGTTTTACATATACGAAGTAGTTGTTAATTTAACAAATCTAAATCGCATTTAACTAGATTTTAATATTTTTCTGTATAATAATTGACGTGAAATTTTTTAGGTAATATAATAGTAGTTGTCCATAATTATGAAAGGAGGAGAATAATGAAGTATAAGTTAATATTACCTTGTTTGGTATGTTTAGGATTTGCAAGTATAAATAGTGAAACAGTGCATGCTGATTTTTATACAGATTATAATACCAGTGTTTTAGATACTATGCTGAAAAAAAATATTTTTGATACTGATATATTTCAAAAAACTTTGAAATATTCTCCTCCTAAAATAAATACTAATATAACAACACAAATAACAGATGAGTTAGACTATACAGCAGAGTTATTAGATTATAATAAAAATTCGTACAATTATCTAATTTTTTATTCATCAGGTGATGAGAAAAATCCAACGGAATTATTTAGAATAGCAATCAATAAAACTGGAACCGGAAAAATAAAAGATCACAATTTACTAAATAAATTAAAGCCGAATACAAAATTTTTTCTTAAAGTAATGAGTTTTAATATTGATAATAATGGAAATATTGGAGAAGTAAAGTATTCTAAATCAAGTGATTATTACTATACAAAAAAAACTATACATTTAGCCGTTATGGAAGATGAAAAAACTGTAAAAAATAAAAATATAACTTTAATAAATCTACCAACCAAAGATGAGATACAGATAAATCCTTATGAATTGCAACAGCACTATAGAACGGACAAATATTATACTTACAACAATGCTAAGGTAGTAGTAGATGACAAAGAAACTATTTTGAACGGTAATATTTTGACTATTCCTTATAATGCTGAGAAGATAGTGATAAATTTGGTGAAAAATAAGGATAATTGGAGAAACGTAAAAGTAGAATTTCCAACAGAGTATAAAAATGAAAACAAAGAATATTCTGCTAAGAAAAATACACCGTTATCAGAGTTTTTTAAAAACAATAATTTAAAAAATAATTTTGAGAAAAATGGTAATTATACTTTTCGCGGTTATTATTTAGATGACAAAGAAGTCAATACTTCCAATGACGATGAAATAACGAATAATATTACTATAAAAGCAAAATTTAATACTAAGTTGATATTAGATAACGGAAAAAGCACTAAAGAACAAAACTTAGTTACCGGAGAAAAGTTGGAAAAAATAGATAATAGCTTTTTTTATAAGGAAAAGTATCATATTGTAAGCTATAGTTTATATAAAAAAAATGGTGAAAAAATAAAAGATATTACATCATTAGCTGATGAAACTGTTGATGAAAGTATAGTTATAAAGGCTAATTATGAGGAAAATACTAATATAGTAAGTGTAAGACAAGATGATTATAATAAACGTTTTGGAAAAGTGTCGGATGATATAAAAGATGCGGATATTAAATGGAGTCAAACAAAAAAAATAGGAGATCTTTTAAAGAAATTAAGAGAAAAGGTAAAACCGAATTCCGGTTATAAAGTAGTATTTAGAATAAATAAAAAAGTAGTCGACGAATCTTCATATATTGATAAAGATATTGTTTTAGAGATCTACTTTAAAAAAATAGAAGAAGAATGGGTTAATGTGAAATTTATCGGAAAAGGAATTGATAAATTCTTATCAGACGGGCAAGAAGTTCTTTATAATTCTCGAATAGACAGTGCAGTTAATCTTCCAACAGCAACAGGAGAAACTGAACGAGAATTTTTAGGTTGGCAAGCCAATAGAGATTATACTGTATTAGATGAAAATTCAAATAAAATTCAAGTGTCTAAAAATAAATTATTGCAGACTAATGAACTGGGAGCTGTAATAGCTGAAAAAGGGAAAAATCTTGAATTTACAGCAATTTATAGGAAAATATTCAATATAGAATTTTTAAAAACTCAAACCGGTTCAGTAGAATTATCAAAAGCAAATCAAAATATTTTAAAAGTAGATGAATTTGATAGTATAGGGATGGCAACAAAAGATAACAAAATCTTGGTATTACCTAAAAGCCATTATAATTTATCCTATTTTACAGCAAATAAAAATGTTAAAATTAGTACAGAAAGTGGTTATAAGGAAATTTTTGCCGGAGAAAAAATTGCCGAAAAAGAATTGTATAATATTGTCCCAACCTCCGATTTGAAAATTACTCCGATATTTGAATTTAGTCTGTTTTCAAAAACGGTAGATGATATAATAACAAGTTCTAAAATAAAAAGTATAGATGAAGCACTAATTCTTGAATTGGAATCTACAGAAAATATTAGAAGAATATTAGGACCGCTTTACTACTTAAGATAACACACTAGATAATGCTATAGGAATTTATCTAGTGTTTTGTTCTAAAATATTTATTTTAAAGATTTGATAGAAAATGAGAATTCACTTTAATAGAGAAAAAATTGAAAATATGGTAAAATTTTGTAGTTATGTAATGAAGTTTTAAGGAGTGTTATATGCAGTCAAAATTATTTATAAAAAATTTAGAAGTATTTGCTTATCACGGTTTATTTAATGAAGAAAATAAATTGGGACAAAAATTTATTTTTGATGTTGAATGTGATGTAAATTATACTAAGGCGTTATTCAGTGATGATATGAATGATAGTATAAGTTATGCAAGTATAGCGGATATAGTGATAAAGACAGCAACAGAAAATACATTTAATTTATTGGAACGATTGACAGGAGAAATTGTTAAAAATATTTTTAATAAATTTTCTGAAGTTACAGCGATCAAATTAGAAATAAATAAACCTAACGCTCCATTAAAGTATTCTTTTGATAAATGTGGTACTAAGTTAACTATAACACGTGTGGAGTTTGATAATTTATTATGATAATTTTAGCGTTGGGTACAAATTTGGAGCCGAGAGAACAGTATTTAATTTCGGCATTAGAAAAAATGGAAAAAATCGGTATAAAAATTAAAAAAAGTAGCAGCATTTATGAAACTTCTGCATGGGGTGGCGTTGCTACTAATAATTTTTTAAATATGTGTATCGTTGTTGAATATAAAAAATCAGCATATAAGTTGCTTGAAAATATTCAACAAATAGAACACAATCTTGGCAGAGTGAGAAAAGAACATTGGGGCGATAGAACGATAGACATAGATATTATAGAATTTAATGGAAAAGTTTTTAATGATGAAAAGTTAATAGTTCCACATAAGTATTTACACGAGAGAATCTTTGTTTTGTTACCAATTTTAGAAATATGCGGTGATATATTAATAAATAATAAGAGTGTAAAAAATTCTTTAGATAAACTTGATAGTCAGATTAAGGTGTATAAAAAATTGTAAGTGAAAGGATAACTGATGTTTAAAATAAGAGAAGTAGAAATACCGAACAGAGTGGTACTTGCTCCAATGGCAGGGGTATGTAATGCGGCATTCAGATTAACAGCAAAAGAGTTTGGTGCCGGATTAGTATGTGCTGAGATGGTGAGTGATAAAGCAATTTTATTTAATAATCAAAAAACAATGAATATGTTACATATTGATCCACGAGAACATCCGCTTAGCCTTCAAATTTTCGGCGGAGATATAGATAGTATGGTAGAAGCTGCAAAATATGTTGATAAAAATACTCAAGCCGATATTATTGATATAAATATGGGTTGTCCTGTTCCGAAGATAACAAAGTCGGATGCAGGAAGTAAATTATTATTAAATCCTGCTAAAGTTTATGAAGTGATTTCACGAATAGTAGATGCAGTGGAAAAACCCGTAACGGTAAAAATGCGTATGGGTTGGGACGATGAGCATATCTATGTGATGGATAATGCAAAAAATGCAGAACGTGCCGGAGCTTCTTCAATAGCAATTCATGGGAGAACAAAGGTACAAATGTATAGCGGGAAAGCAAATTGGGATGTTATTCGTGATGTGAAAAAAGAATTAACAGTTCCTGTTATCGGTAATGGAGATGTAACAAGTCCGGAACTTGCAAAAAAAATGCTTGATGAAACGGGTTGTGATGCAGTGATGATAGGACGAGCAGCATTGGGTAATCCATGGATGCTTTATAGAACGGTGAAGTATTTAGAAACGGGAGAATTAACACCTGAGCCAACCCCACGAGAAAAAATAGATGTTTGTTTACTACATCTAAGAAGACTTATGGAAATTAAACCGGAAAAAGTGGCAGTACATGAAATGAGAAAACATGCCTCTTATTATATGAAAGGTATTAAAGGTGGAACAAAGGTAAAAAAAGAACTTAACCATCTTAACACATATGAAGAGATGGAGCAATTATTTGAAAAATTTCTTGATTATATAGACAATAAAAATAAAATATCAGTATAAAACTAAAAAGAGTTATCGGAATTTAAAGTTAAATCGAGATAACTCTTTTTTTTTTTTAGATTTTGGCATTGTGACATAAATTCTGTAAGTTACTTTTTGTCAGCAGAAAGCAAAACGATTTATTATGTAGATTTTGTTTATGGAAAAAGTTAAATTTTTAATAAGAAGTTTTCAACTTCATTTTGAGTTTTTGCTATTTTTGAAACAAATCTAGCAACTTCTTTATTATTTTTATAAGCGACAAATGATGGAATTCCAAAAATATTCAGTGTTTGAATAATTTCCGGGAATTTATCTCTATCAATGTAGATAAATTTTATATCAGGAAATTTATTTATAGTTTCTTCAAAAAATTTATCCAATATTAGGCAATCCGGACACCAATTTGCAGAAAAAACAAAAACTACTTTTTCGTTATTTTCTTTAGCTGTCTTAAATTCTTCAATAGTTTTTAAATATTCTATATAGTCAAACATCATATCACCTCGCAGTATTATATAATTAAGATTATACTATTAAGTAATAACATTATCACGTAAAATGATTTAGCTAAATGATAGTAGAAAATAGATAGAAACCACTATTTTGAAAAAATACTTTGAAGAATTATGATTTTTCCCCTAAGCACTTCTATTGAAAAAAATATTTCAATAGTGCATAATATACTTACAGAAAGCATTAAGTATTAATTTTATAAGAAAGAGTGTAAAAAATATTATATATTTATATACAAAATATTATTTGTTGCTGATTCTATAGTGGTGTGGCAACCTTAAGAACTAACTGCTACGCAGTGGATTTCTTAAGGTTCACCTGAGCTTATAATCTCAGGTGAAGCCAGTATTCCACCACTAAAAACAGCAACAAGTCTAATAGCAATGTTTGTAAAATAATATATTGAAATTTTTACAAGGGGAAAATATATGGTAAAACACTATGATTATATTGCAATCGGTGGCGGAAGTGGAGGAATTGCTTCAATTAATCGTGCTGCAATGTATGGGGAAAAAACTTTGTTAATTGAACGAGGCGAATTGGGAGGGACATGTGTTAACGTCGGTTGCGTACCTAAAAAAGTGATGTGGCACGCTTCTCAAATATCAGAAAGTCTAAAATTATACGCAGCAGATTACGGTTTTACATTTGATAATTTAGAATTTAATTTTGAAAAATTAGTAGATAGCCGCAGTGCTTATATTGATAGAATACATGGTTCTTATGAACGTGGATTAAGCAATAATAATGTGGACGTAATTAAAGGATCTGCTAAATTTATAAACAAAAATACTGTAGAAGTGAACGGTGAACAATATTCAGCTAATCATATTCTAATTGCAACAGGAGGGAAACCGACTATTCCTAATATTGAGGGTGCGGAATATGGAATAACTTCGAATGAAGTATTTGCATTGAAACAATTACCGAAACGTATCGCTGTGGTCGGTGCAGGATATATTGCTGTAGAATTAGCCGGTGTATTTAATGGCCTAGGCGTTAACACACACTTATTTGTGAGAAAGCATTCACCGCTGAGAACATTTGATAAAGATATAGTTGATACATTGGTAAAAGTTATGGAAAAAGAGGGACCAACTCTGCATACTCATGCTATACCGAAAAAAGTAGTGAAAAATTCCGATAATAGTTTAACATTAATATTAGAAGATGATAGACAAACAACAGTAGACTTACTGGTGTGGGCTATTGGAAGAAGTCCGTTAACACAAGGCTTAAATTTAGAAGCGGCTGGAGTTGGGTTAAATGAACGTGGTTTTATTGAAACAGATAAATATCAAAATACGAATGTTGAAGGAATTTATGCAGTAGGTGATGTAACCGGACGCCTTGCACTTACTCCGGTAGCGGTAGCGGCGGGTCGACGTTTGTCAGAGCGACTATTTAACGGTAAAGTAAATGAATATTTAGATTATAACAATGTAGCAACGGTTATCTTTTCGCATCCTCCAATCGCCGCAATAGGTTATACAGAAGAAAAAGCATTAAAAGAATTTGGTAAACAAAATGTTAAAGTATATAAATCATCATTTACACCAATGTATTCAGCAGTTACGAATAATCGTCAACCAAGTACAATGAAACTTGTAACAGTTGGTGCAGAAGAAAAAATTGTCGGTCTGCATGGTATCGGTTTTGGTGTTGATGAAATGATTCAAGGCTTTGCTGTAGCTATAAAAATGGGAGCGACAAAAAAAGATTTTGATGATACAGTCGCAATTCATCCAACAGGTTCAGAAGAATTTGTAACTATGAGATAATATAGGAAAAGCATAATGTAACTGAATTTTGGCTTTTTTAAGTTTAAAAACCGGGAGTAGAGTGTTTATTTGTTAAAAGAAATATTTTTTCTGAAATTATATTGAGAATATGAAAATAATACTAATATTAGATTATTAACAGTATGAATAAAGGAATATAATAAATTCAACTTAACAAATAAAAACTAATAATTTATTTAAAACCGGAGAGCTAAATATAAAATTTAATTTAAAAATCGAAAGTAAAATTATAAAATCAATTTTTTTAAAATTTTGATTTATTTTACTTTCGATTTTGTTACAGTTTATCACCATTAATAAGAAAATTTTCTAATTTTTTTCTGTCTCTATCGCTCATACGAATATGACGATTTCTTAATTTGTTTTTATTATGTTTTTTAGAAAGGCGAGAAACATTTTGCTTACGTTCTTTTAAGTCTTTAATAAAACGATGGCAATCACGTAATATTGCACCGTAACCAAGCGTTGTATCACGTTCATCGTGGTCATCACTAACAACAATAATATCAACGAAATGCTCAATACGAAGTTCACGTGTTTTACGTTCTATCCATTGATCCGCCTTTTCACCGGTTTTAGTGTAGACGATATTAATTGGTGCTTCTTCTTTAATATATTCTTTGGAACGAGTTAAATATGCGTCAAAGATGCAGTAAACAATATAGTTATTGCCACTTGAATATTCTTTCAATATATCAATAAGTATATCACGTTCAGTAGGGAATGTAGAACTTTTTATTAAATCATATTCTTTCATGCGAAAAAGAAGATTATATCCATCAATAAATAAGTATTGTTTTTTCATGTTATCTCTCCTTTCTTAAAATAATAAAGTTGTTTAATAGCAATCCCAAGTATAAAGAATTTTAGAAAAATCCAGTTTTTTTAATTGTTTCTTGGTAATAAAGAAATTACCTATACCACAATCTCCCCACATAATTTCACATTCAGGACTATTATATGAATTAATTTGAAGCAATAAAATATTATAATCTTTAAATTCATCTTTAAAACGTGGATCCCATTGAGTAAATGAGGGGAAGCCGCCTATTTGAGCAGCAGAGAAATTTTCGTTAAATTGTTCTTCTATATAATCATAAAGTTCTTCATCATATACGTATAACCCTGTCCAATCTAACTCTATTTTAAAAGATGGAAATCTTTTGTTCCATTCTTTAACAAAATGAGCATCGAAGTGGTGATCTGTCGGTGTCATAGATTGTTTGTCTAATTCAAATGATAATGCAAAAGGAGAACCTTTCATCAGTGGAGTTAACGTAGTATTTCCGGTTTCTTCTTCAAAATTTTTTGGTTGATATAATGTAGTTATTTCATCTTCGCTATAATGCTCTGTAATATTCGGATAATAAAGTACCCGTTTATTAGTATTAGAATTAATGTTGTTATAGTCAACTTCAAAATCCGCACCTAAATCAGGACTTCCACCGTAAATCCAAAATTGCATAATACCATTTTTTGGATAAATATTATTTTTCGGTAATTCTTCACAATTTATTTGGGCAAGAAATGTTAACTGTTCACCTTTATTATTAGTGGGAATTTCTGCATTTTTTGGTAGGTAAAAAACACCGCCAAACTTACTGCTTGTAATCTTTGTTGGAGTATTGGGAATAGGTTTTATTTTAATAACTTCAGTTTCAGTTGTTTTTTTGAATTTTGTTAAAAAATTGTCTATATCGTTGTAATCAATAAAAAGTATCATAGTTTATCCTCCTAATTATCTTTTATTCTTTCATACATCACTATACCGGCGGCAACAGATGCATTAAGACTTTGTATTTTCCCAAGCATCGGTAAATGGTATAAGAAATCACATTCATCAGCAATTACCTTACTTATACCTGTACCCTCATTACCAATAACAATGGCTAGCGGTACATCTTTAGCAATTTTGGTATAATTTTCAGAACGTTCTGAAAGTGTTGTCCCTGCAATCCAAAAACCGACTTGTTTAAGTTTTTTAATTGTATCGGTTAGATTTGGTACACGTATTACCGGTATATACTCAATAGCACCGGCTGAGGCTTTAACAGCTGTTTGACTAATGACGGCAGCACGACGTTTCGGAATAATAACCGCCTTAACACCGCATGCTTCAGCGGAACGAATAATTGCACCGAGATTATGAGGGTCTTCAATGTGATCTAAGATTAGTAATGTAGTATTTTTATCAATATCCAAAGTGCTTATTACTTCGTCGAGTTCAAAATAATTATATGGTGCAACGTAAGCGATAACTCCCTGATGTCGTTCGGTAGTTGAATTATCAAGTTTACGCTTTGGAACTTCTTGACAAATGATTTTTTTTTCATTTGCAATAGTGAAAATAGATTTTAAACGTCCTTTTTCAATACCTTCTTGAAAAAGTATTTTATTAATTTCACGTCCCGATTTTATTGCTTCGAGTATTGCATTACGTCCAGCTATTACCTCTTTATCAATTTCAATGTCATCGTTTTGAAATTTGTATTGAGATTTATTTTTTTGACGTAATTCTTTATAGTGTTTATTGTTTTTTTTCATAAAATTTAATGATGTGATTAAACATCTCCTCCAATCTTTCAAAGTTTTTTTCTAAATACAAATAACCAAAAACAGCTTCTAAACCGGTGGCTAGTTTATATTCCATAATGCTTGCATTTTTTGCTTTAGAGTTATTTTTTTGATTTTTAGCACGATTGTAAATTTTTTTTTCTTCTTCCGTTAAAAAATTTTCTTCTAATAAATATATCATAAATCCGGCTTGTGCCCGAGCTGAAACGATGGTTGACACTGTATGATGAAGATCATTTATTTTACCAAGATGATATTTCATGATATACTCCCGACTTATAATATCATAAATACTATCACCGATATAAGCAAGGGTAAGTGCCTGCATTTGTTTTGGATTATCAAAGTTTTTTTCGGTAAATTTAAATGTTATTGCTTTTTCCATCTGACTCCTTGTTTTGTATCTTCTAATACAATTCCTTGTTTTTTTAAATCATCACGGATTTTATCCGCAAGTGAAAAATCTTTGTTTTTACGTGCCTGTTCACGCTGTTCAATTAGTTGTTCAATATAAACGCTGTTGATGTTGCTATTTTCTTTTACATTAATACCTAAAATGCTGCTATAAGTTTCAAAAGCGGCATTTATAAGTTCAAGCGTTTCTTTATTGACATTATCTTGTGCAGTATAAGAGTTGCTAATTCTTACAATTTCATACCACGATGATAGAGCATTTGCAGTGTTAAAATCGTCTTGCATATATATTTCAAATTGTTCAAGTTCATGATTTATAGCATTTATAACAGAATTATCCAGCTGTTCAATAGACATTTCATTGTTTAGTCTAAATTGTAAGTTATGATAAGCTGTTCTTAATTTTTCAAAATTAATTCGGGCTAACTCAATGTTTTCATTTGTGTAGTTAATTGGAGTACGATAGTGAACACTCAACATAAATAAACGCAGTACCATCGGATCAATTTCGGAAATAATGTCTTTAACAAGTCGGAAGTTACCAAGTGATTTACTCATTTTAACATTGTCTATATTAATAAAAGCATTATGCATCCAGTAATTAGCGAAAGGTGCATGATTATGGCACTCAGATTGAGCGATTTCATTTTCGTGATGAGGAAAAGTTAAATCCTGTCCTCCTGCATGAATATCAATGGTAGCTCCTAAAGTCTCTTTTGCCATAACAGAACATTCAATATGCCAACCGGGGCGTCCTTCACCAAATGGGCTCTCCCATTTTATTTCTCCGGGCTTTGCTTTTTTCCATAATGCGAAATCAAGAGGATCTTCTTTGTGTTCACCCACTTCAATTCTAGCACCGCTAATAAGGTCATCAATAGATTGTTTACTCAATTTTCCATAATCTTCTTTTTTACGTGTTCTAAAATAGACATCTCCCTTTGATTCATAGGCAAATCCCTCATCAACAAGTTGTTTAATAAAAGTGATAATTTCATTCATGTATTCAGTTACACGTGGATTTTTAGTAGCACGTTTACATCCTAAAGCGTCGTAATCTTTGAAAAAGGCTTTGATATACTTATCGGTTAGTTCAGTTGTTGAAATATTTTCCTCATGGCTTGCTTTAATAATTTTGTCATCAACATCAGTAAAGTTAGAAATGAAGTCAACAGTGTAACCACTATGTTCTAAATATTTTCTAACAACATCAAAAACAATAATAGGGCGGGCGTTACCGATGTGAATATAGTTGTAAACCGTAGGACCACAGACATACATTTTTATTTTCCCTTCTTCAATGGTATTTAGCATTTCTTTTTGTCTGGTTAAAGTGTTGTACAGCTTAATCATTATTGCTCTCCTTATTTACTATTAATACAATTTTATAAACTTATTACTCAAATTTTAACACAAAATTACAATAATTAAAATTGTAAATTTCTATTTTCGTATCTCTTGATTTTTTTTTATTTTGTATTACAATAAAAGAAGCTAAAAAATTAAAAATAAGGAATAGTTACTATGATGTTGTCGAATGTAATTTATGAAACAAATAAACATAAGAGTTTGAAAAATATTTTTCTTTTAATACTGGGAACATTTTTATTTTCAATTTATGCAGGGATACTTATACCGGCAAATAACATTGGTGCCGGAGGTGCATTGGGACTTAGTTTAGTTCTGAATAAATTAATAGGAATAAAAATAGGGACGGCACAATTTTTATTTAATTTACCGTTATTTTATATAGGGTATAAATATATTAGTAGAAGATTTATCTTACTCACAGGATTAGTAATTAGCGTTTCATCATTTTTAATAAATAATTTACCTCATTTTATCACACCGGTTTACTTGGGAGATTCTTTGGTAGCGGCAATATTTAGTGGAATTATCTCAGGGCTTGCAATGTGCTGTTTATTAGTCGGTGGTGCTTCAACCGGAGGGACGGATATAACAGGTAAGTTTTTATCAAGAAAAACAAAAGTCAACTTACCGACAGTCTTTCTAATACAAGATATTACAATTTATTTAATAGTTTGGATTTTCTTTGATATTAAATATGTAATGTATGCTTTGGTGATGAGCTTTGTAAGAAATCAAACGATGAAAGGTGTTCAAAAGTTATTTTCAGCTTATATTCAATGTACAATTATTTGTGATTGTCCGGAGAAAATGGTAGAGATTATTAATTATCAATTACATCGAGGTTCAACAGTTCTTGATGTTGAAGGGGGATATAGTCATATGAAAAAACGTATGATTATAGTCGTTATACAACAAAATGAAATGTATCAACTGAAAAAATTAGTAGCACGAAATTGCCCGAATGCTTTTATTACGGTAACGGCTGTTAATACAATTATGGGGAATTTCAAAGAACATTCGTATAGGTTATAAAAATATAGTTAGTGTAAGGAAACTATAATTTGTATCCAATATAAAGTTTTGATTAAGATAATGAAAAATGTATTATAATAAATATAAATATTCTTATTTTAGAAAGAAATACCTAAAAATATAAATTACCTCAAAAGTTATATTAAGAAAAGAATTAACTTTAGGGGTGTTTTATAATAAAAAATGGAATTAAACTTTTACAAAAGGATTTAGAGAAAATTATCAATAAACTTTTGAAATATAAATCAATTTATGGAATTTATTAAAAGTATGTTAAGAGGAATGTAAAAAATGAAGCATAAATTATTAAAAATAAAAAAATTAGCAGTAGTATTTGGAACTTTTGCCCCAATGCACACAGGACATGTAGATTTTATAACAAAGGCGAAACGGGAAAATGATGGTGTTTTGATTATTGTTTCGGGAACAAATACTGAAGAAGATCGCGGAACACGTGACGGTCTTCATCTTAATCGCCGTTTTCGTTATGTTCGAGAAGTTTTTCATGATGATGAACTTGTAGTAGATAAACTCGATGAAGAAGGTATGTTAGCTTATCCAAACGGCTGGGAACCTTGGCTTAAAACTCTTCATAAACTTATTAAAGATAATACGGATTATCAATTTGAAAAAATGACATTTTATATTGGAGAAGAAGATTACCAAAAACCTTTGCTTAGTTATTTTAAGAAAGTATTTGCTAATGAATATCGTGTTGATAGGGATCAAATTAATGATTTTGACGAAATTAGAGAAAAAGAAGTAGCAATTACAATTATTGATCGTACTTTAGTTCCGGTATCCGGAACTGAAATTCGAAAAAATCCCCTCGTATATTGGCGTTATATTACTAAGCCTTTTCGACGCCATTTTACAAAAAAAGTGCTGGTTGTAGGTTCTGCATCAGGTGGGAAAACAACACTTATAAAAGATCTTGGGCGTGTTTTTAATGCTCCAATCTCTCTTGAATATGCACGACATTATCAGGAAGTTTATAATGTTCGTGATGATGAATTGGATACCAATGATTATATTCGTCTTTTTGCTAATCAGAATGAACAGACTTCAAACGTTATTGATAGTGGTAGCCACTCAGGTATTGTATTTGTAGATACTAATGCTACCGTGACTATGGCTTATGTAGATTACTATCTTAAAGGTGTTATCTCGGAAGAAGAATATCAAGCACTTAAATTATCATATAAGGTAGCTATCTCAAAAGAAAAATGGGATCTTATTGTTCTTATTCCACCAAAATCAGCTTATGTTAATGACGGTTTTCGTGATATGACTATGGCAAGTCAAGATATTCGTGACGGTTTTACAAACCATCTTATTGAATTACTTGAGCAGGATGGGTTTAAAGATAAACTTTTAATTCTTGATAGCGATATAGATACTTTCTTTATAGATAACTACAAGAAAACCGTTAAAGCCATAAAAGATCGTCTTAATATTGAAATTTAAGCGAATATTAAATAGGAGATAAAATATATTAATTTTGATTATAACAAAATTCAATCATATCTTTTGCACTGTCGGTATTTTTATATTGTGGATATATAAATAATAGGAGCGTCTTGAGCAAAATCGCGATTTCGTAAAAAATCGATTTTATCAAGTCGCTCCTATACATTTTATTAATTTTTGGAAAGTCTTTTAAAGTGTATTTTAAATCAATGCGCCACTATATCTAACCACTAATAGTATTATAATTTTCGGCTTTTAGGACAGTATTGTTTCTTTTTACTATAATTTTATATTTTCCAAATTTTTCCAATAGCATTACGAATTTCATAATTATCCATAAAATATTCAATATTACCGTTAAAATTACGTTTGAATTGAAGTACGCTATAATCGGTTGCATCTTCAGAGTCAAAATCTTTAGAAGTACCATAGAAGTTAAAATACTTAAAATTTCTTTCGATAGCATATTTAATCATTTCATACATAATAGCATATGTACCGTTAAATTTAGATAATTCTTTTATCATACCACCGGAAAAGTATATAAAATCTTGATTTGATTCAATAAAACTTGCACAGGATAGATAAATTATATTTCCATAAATGTTTTTAAGGTCTGTTATTTTTGATATTTTATTATTATTAAAGACAATAGATTCTTCTAACTTTGCTATTTTGTTTAAAGTTTTATCTCTATTTATTTTTTTGCTATTTAACTTTTCTACTAAATTGCTTTTATCATTAGTAATAGATAAATTCTCTTTCTCTAGGTTAGAGATAAGTAAATCACAATCTAAATAAGAAACCATTAAATGAAGTTTGTCTTTTAAAATTTTTTTTAAGATTTTGAAGTGAGTACTATCTCTTACTTCGAAATTTATTCTTTTTTCAGTATTTTTATTTATATTATCAAATATTTTTGAATAATAGTTATCAAAAATATCAATTTCTTTAATAATAATATTTTCTTTAAGAGCTTTGTTAATTGAACGCTTAGCCATTGTAGAGATATTTTTTATAAGGTTATCTGTAGTTAAGTCTGAATTTAATTCAGTTGAGTAAAGGCAACGAGGTGCTAATGTCGGATTTGTAAATAAATCATCGTTAAGTGCTTTGTAATCAAAAGATGTTAGAATATTATCTGTAGAAATAGCTTCCTCATTATACTCAATAAATTTAACATCGTCATAAATTTTTTCGTTTAAAAATGGATTTACCCTAACACATAAAACTCTTAGATTTTTTGTATAATATTTTTTTAGTTGTTCAAAATAAAATTTAACCAATTTTGTATTAGAATAATCCATAATTGGTCCATGCTGTGCTGTAACTTTATAAAAATATTTTTTATATCGAAAATAGATAAATACTCCATAAGCAAGTATCTTATCATTATCTTTAACAGCTAATATTTTATAATTTTGTTTTTTAGTTCTTAATACATTAGCAAAGTCAAAGGATTGTGAAAATAAATAACGTTCGTTATTTTCTTGTTGAAAATTTTTTAATTCATCATTACTAATTTCGGTAAATATCATTAGAAAACTCCTTATGTAATTTTTTAAACATCTATACGATTATATAATAAATATGCTGAAAAAAAAAGAAATAACCATTTAGTAAATGAAGAAGAGGTAAATAAATGATATAATAAAATAAAAAAGGTATGGTGGATATGCTTATGAAAGAATATCAATTAAGAAATAGAAATTATAAAATTAGGTATAATGATTTTCCGGGGGAACAAACACCTATAATATTTATTCATGGTTTGGGTTGTGCCGGGTCATTTGATTATGTTGAGATAGCAGCAAATAAAAAATTTTTAGGGTATAGAAAGATTTTAATTGATTTATTGGGAGCCGGATATAGTGATAAACCACTGGATTTTGTATATAATGTGAAAAATCACGCACAATATTTAAGTGAATTTTTGGAAGATTTGAATTTAGACAAGGTTATACTTTTTGGGCATAGCTTGGGAGGAGCTATTTCAATAAAATTGTGTTCTTTGTGCCAAGAAAAAGTAGAAAAACTTATTTTAACAGAACATAATTTAGATCCTGCAAAAAAAGGGCGTAGTAGTTGGGCAGTAGCACAATATACAGAAGAAGATTACAAAAAAAGACTAAAAGGATTGATAGAGCTATGTGAAAGTGGTAGAAATACTATGTGGGCTGCGACCTTGCGTAACTGGTTACCGGAAGCAGCATATCAAATTTCAAAAGATGCAGTTAGTGATAGGGAAGTGTCTTGGCGAAAACTGTTTTATAGCTTTCCAATACCGAAATATTTTATTTTTGGAGAAAAAACATTGCCGAATGACGATTTAGAGGAGTTGCCGAAGAATGGGATTGTTGTTAAGACAGTTTCTAATGCAGGGCATTCTATGGCATGGGATAATCCGATTGGTTTAGTTGAAGTAATTAGCAGTTGCTTGGAGTAAAATTAAATCTGATAGGTATATTTTATTTTGTTCACACAGTTTGATTTTGTTTAATAAAAATTAAAAACTCAGATTAATTTCTGAGTTTAATTTTTAAATTATATTTTTTTAATTTTTATATTACTTACCATTAAATAAGAACCTAAAAGGGTAAGTATCAGCATTATAATACTAGGTAATCCGAACAATGATACAATAGCCAAAATAGTTCCGCACGTTGTAATAGGGACACCTTGATAAAATCCTTTTTTCATCGTAGTAACGTTGAATCTTGCTAGGCGATAAGCACCGCAGCATGCAAAAATCCCACAAATAACAGCGACAATAACCATTAAGGAAATAGAAGGTTTATCAGTTGTTACAAATTTTTCAAAAACAAGAACTGCCGGAGCAACACCAAAACTCACAACATCGCATAAAGAATCTAATTCTTTTCCAAGATCAGAAAAAACACCTAATTTTCTTGCAACGATACCATCGTATCTATCAGCAAGCATTGCTAAAAAAATAAAGACACTAGACCATATATAATACCCGTGAATAGTGGTTAGTATAGAAGTAAAACCACAAAATATATTTCCAAGGGTAAGATAGTTCGGTATGAAATTTTTATTCATGACTTATCCCTCCAATATTGATACATATAATTATAGTATAAAATGTTGAGAATGTCTAAAAAAATATAAGATTTTTTTGGGGAATTCAAAAATATTTTTTGAAGAATATTGTTTTTTAAAAAATATATTGATATAATTATGATGAGATTAATATTTTCGGGAGGTTGTTATGAAACAAGAAAAAAAGGTAGTTAATAAAAAAAGAATTGCAAAAGAATTATTTTTTATTATGCTCGGTTGTGCAGTGTATTCTTTTGCACTTTTACATTTTAATGTACCGAATCATCTTGCAGAAGGCGGTGGAGCTGGAATAGCATTATTTTTATGGTATGCCTTTGGATTTCCGGTATCATATGGGACTTTGCTGATAAATATTCCGTTATTAGTATTGGGGTATAAAATGTTGGATAAAAAAACAATGATTTATACGATTTATGGTATTATTATGTTGACACTTTGGATAAATATTTTCGAAAATTATCATGTTGTAATAGATATTGGCGGAGATAGATTGTTAGCTTCTGTTTTCGGTGGAATTATAGCAGGGGTTGGGTTAGGCACTGTTTTTGTTTTTGGTGGTACTACCGGTGGTGTTGATATTATAGCAAAAATTATTCAGTTACATTTTGGTGTTTCTGTGGGTAGAGTTATCCAAATAATAGATGGAGTAATTTTGCTTCTAAACTTTATGGCATTAAAAAGTTATCCTGCAATTCTATATACTTTAATTTATGTTTACATTAGCACTAAGTTAATTGATGTTTTTGTTGAAGGTGGAGTTCCGGGTAAAGGTGTTATGATAATGTCTAAGAAAATAGACGAAATAACAGAAAAAATTAATACAGATATGAAACGTGGTTTAACATTTTTAAAAGGGCAAGGCAGTTACTCACGTCAAGATATGAATATCGGTTATTGTGTTGTAGCAAGAACGGAAATAGGTAGATTAAAGTCATTGGTATATGAAATAGATCCAAACGCATTTCTAACTATTACTGAAGTTCACGATGTAATAGGGGAAGGATTTAGTTTTGATCAACCTAAGAAAATAAAATTAAAGAAAAGTAAGAAATAAAGAGTGATTTAAGTGGTTTAAAAGTGATAAAATAGAACACGTTAATAATATAATTTTAATCGACTTTTTAAAAAGTTTAATAGATTTTCAAAGGTGGAATAGAAAAATTGATTTATAAAATCAAAATTTTTTATTCCACTTTTTAGGTAGTTTGGTACAAAAATTAAAAAAGAAATATACAAGGTTTAGAAAATTTAATATTAATAGTGTGGAAAGGGGTATTGATTTTAATTGAAATTTTATATAAGAGTATTAATAATTGTCTTTTTGACAAGTGTAACTTGTTCATACTTCGGTCAAATATTATTATTTTTAATAGAATATGGAAAAAATTATTATCAATAATTAATCTGTTTAACTCCGGTTGTATTGATATTCACTAAACGTAGTAATAGATATTTTAAAACCGGTAATATAGGAATGAAATATTTAATTACCGGTATACAGACAAATATTAAAAAAATAAGCTGGTATTTTCCGATTTTATTGGTAATAAATACATTTTTTGCTCATTTAACAGGGGTAAGTGTAGGAAGAGAAGGTGTTGCGGTTCAACTAGGTGGAACAATTGGGAAAAATTTTGCAGATGAAAAATTTAGTGCCGATCAATGTAATTATTTAATTAGATTGGGTATGATTTGTGGATTTTCCGCATTATTTAAAACACCGTTGGCAGCATTATTTTTTATCTTAGAGATAACTGGAAGAAAAATAAAAATCACAAGAGAGTTTTTATATGAATTAATATCTTACGTAGTATTTTCTTTTACGGCTACAAAGGTGTCAAATTTATTAGGTTTAGAAAAGTTTTTTGTTTTTGTTGATTTTAGTTTTAAAAATATAACCTTGGAAATGTATTTAAAAATTGTAATAGCAAGTATATGTTTTATTTTAGTTGGAATGTTGTTTGTGATTGTTCAGAAATTTCTAAAAAAATAACAAAGATAAATAAAATTATTACTTGGATTTTGGTATTCTTATTTATAATTATTAGTTTTATTACCCAATTTAAGTATACGTCATTGGGTACAAATTTAATAAATTTTTCTTTTTTTTGATACCGGTCAAATAACAAGGTTTGATTTTATTTTGAAATTGTTGTTAACAGTAATATGCACAGCAGTTGGTTTTAGCGGTGGAGAGGTAACGCCATTATTTGCGATAGGTGCAAGTTTTGGTGTTGTATTATCCGGAGCATTAGGACTACCAATTTATATTTTAGCCGGTATAGGTTACTCATTAGTTTTTTCATCTGCTACAAAATCATTTTTAACACCGATTTTATTAGTATTAGAAGTGTTTGGAATTAAGCTAATGCTTTTAGCATCGCTTTCTGCGTTAATTATTTATTTTATTAATCGAAAATACAGTATTTATGAATAATAAAAGCGACTTAAAAATCGTGATTTTGCTGGAAATTGATTTTATAAGTCGCTCTTTGCACAGTTCATTAGATTTTGGAAAAACTCTTTAAAACGAATGTCAAAATCAATGAATTGCTATGGTCAATCACTAATAAGAAAATTGAATTTGTAGATTTTAGATTGAGCTTTTATAAGCCGAGAATATTTAAGATTTCTTTTTTGTATTGCAGTTTTTGTTCGTCTTTATCTTTAGTCTTGTCAAGATTAATAGTTAATTCAGAAACTATTTCTCCCGGTTTATTTTTAATGATATATATTCTGTTACTAAGCTCAATAGCCTCATCTATGTCATGGGTGATAAGTAGTGTGGTCAGGTTCAAAGTACGACTAATATCTAAAAACCAACTGTGAAGAGATATCTTGGTAATTGCATCTAAAGCACTAAACGGCTCATCCAGTAAAAATAACTTCTGTTTGAACATATAAGTTCTGAGAAGTGCAACACGTTGACGCATGCCGCCGCTGAGTTCACTGGGATATTTGTCTTTATATTCATAAAGATTAAAAAGTTTCAAATTTTCAATAGCTTCTTTTTCAGCCTCTTTTTTCTTAATTTTTTTTATTAGTAAAGGCAGAATAATATTGCCGATAACAGTTTTATGTTCAAGTAATAAATCTTTTTGTAGCATATAACTGACTTTACCTTTAAAGTTAGTGTTATTTTCTATTGCTATTTCACCTTGACTAAGTTCTATTATGCCGGCGATAAGATTAAACAAAGTTGTTTTACCTACACCGCTTCCTCCAAGGATAGAAACTATCTCTCCACTATTAACATGGATATTAATATTTTTTAATATATCATTATTTGGATAACTATAAGTTAAGTTTTTTATTGATAATACGGTCATTATTTTACAAAGTCATTGGTAAATCCTGTGTTATCTGCTAGAGGTTTTTCAACGATGTTATTTTTGTTTACCCAACGGTAAAACGCATTCCAACGTTCAGCATCAAATTCGCCCCATTTATTTTTATCGGTTGCATAACGTTCTGATAAATATTTTTGTGAATTAATGATAAAGTCACGTTTTTCTTTTAATTCCGGTGCATTTTTGATTAAAATATCAGCAGCTTCTTCAGGATGTTCCATTGCATAGATATATCCTTTCTTAATTGCTTGAATAACTTTTTTTGCTTCTTCTTTGTTCTCTTTTAAATAATCGTTATTAGCGATAATTACCGGAGAATAGTAGTCCAGTTCTTTAGCAAAATCTTTTAAGTAGAAGTAGTTAATATCTAAATTCATAGATTCAGCCAGCTTACCATCCCACGCATAATAAATCCATGCAGCATCAAACGCTCCATTTTCCATTGGAGTGACAGAATTAGTATCTGTATTAGGGGTAAGTTTTACCTTGCTAAAATCTCCACCTTGTTTTTCAACTAATGATTTAATCATGGCAAGTTCCACAGGATCATTCCATGTTCCATATTTTTTCCCTACTAAATCTTTAGGTTCTTTAATGTCACTTTTTTTCAATGAAATAACACCGGAAGTATTATGTTCTATTATTGCCGCAACAGCGGTGATACCTGCCCCTTTAGAAAGTTTATTAGCCATAGTGTCTTGGTAATAAATCCCAAATGGTGCTTTATTATTAATAATTAAATCAGAAGTACTATCCTCCGGTGCCGGTTTAATATCAAGATCAATACCTGCTTCAGCAAAATAGCCTTTTTCTTTTGCAACAAAAAGTCCGGTGTGATTTGTATTTATCGCCCAATCTAAAACGAAATCCACTTTTTTTAAATCTTTTTTTTGTTCTGTATTTTGTTTATTAGTACCGCAAGCTGTAAGCGTTACAGCAAGAACAATGGCAAATAAACTAATTATTATTTTTTTCATAATTGTCTCCTATATATTTCCATTTAATAATTTTCTTTTCACTTAGTTTTACTAATTGAATACTTAGCAAACTAATTATTGATACTAGAATAATAATCGCAAACATAGTATCATATTCAAATAATTTTTTAGCTTTAATCATATAAACACCAAGTCCTTCAAAACCGCCAAGCCATTCAGCAACCACCGCAGCGATAAAAGCATATGATACACTTACACGAAGCCCTGCATAAAAATATGAAAGGCTATTCGGGATTTTGACATGCCAGAGTATTTGTAGTTTGCCGGCATTCATAAGTTTGAGTAGAGTAATCATGTCCTTATCGCAGTTTCTAAAACCATCGAGAATACTGACAATAATCGGAAAAGTTGTGGTAAGTATTATTAATACTATTTTAGGTGTAAGACCGTAGCCTAACCATAAAACAAGTATAGGTGCTATAGCTATAGTCGGGATAGTTTGTGTTAAAACTAAAAGCGGATAAATGGCTTTATTAAAGGCAGGGATGCTATCCATTATTAAAGCTAAGAGCCAAGCTATTACAATTCCTAAAAATAACCCGATAATAGCCTCTATTAAAGTGATTTTACTATGAAAAATTAATGTTTTATAGTTTTTTATAAAAGCATGTATTATTTCCGTTGGAGTAGGAATTATATATTTTGGGAGTAGATTCAAATATCCTGCTCCTTGCCAAATAATAAGCAGAAAAATCATAGTAATAGCGCTGGTATATTTATTAATTAAATTTACTAATTTTTTCATCAATTGTTAAAATACTCCCGTAATTAATTTTTACATTGGCAAAAATATTATTGCAATTTTCCCCAGCGATAAGTAAACATTCTTTTAAAGTCGCCATTAAGTCATTAAAATCACCTTCAATTACCGTTTCAAACGGCGTAACGACGGCGGTGGAATGTTTTGATAAAATAAAGTTTATAACTTTATCAATAGTTTTTAATCTTCCAATATCATCTTTTTCTAATGGAAGAATTTGTAAAGCGATACTGCAATTTTGCAAAATAAAAAACCTCCTTATAAGTTTAAGGGGTCTAATTATGGTCTTTAAGATTAACTTTCCTACGCTGGCATTATCCAGATCAGGTTCGGTCGAAATTATAGAATTTCCTCTCAGACTGTTTACAGACTCCCGTATAAGTTATTATAACATATCATTAAAGAAAAACAATAAAAATGCTTAAAGTAAAGACCTACAATTTAAAAACATTGTAAAAATAAGTGAATGATATTAATCTATAATTTATAAATATATCACTTAATAATAAATATTGATAATTGTTAGAGAAAATTTTTCAGATGTGATATAATAAATCCACAGGAAAAAAGAAGTGAGGTTAGTAAAATGGATAATATTATTGATGTAAGTATTCCGGTAGCGGAGGTTGTAGATAAACATCCGGAGGTGTTGGATATTTTAGTAGACTTAGGTTTTAAACCGTTAGCCAATCCTATTATGAGAAATACTATAGGTAGAAAAACATCGTTAAAAATGGGTTCTAAGTTGGCAGGGATAGAGTTGGAAAAAATAATTTCTACATTAAAAGCAAATGGATACGAAGTGGTAGGACTGGATTAATGGCTACTAAACGTATAGAGGTCTTAAAATCTATTCTGTTGCGTTTGCATAATGGAGAGAGTGCAGAATCTGTTCAAGAAGAATTTGATAAGCATTTTACAGGAGTATCAGCGATAGAAATTAGCCTTATGGAACATGAACTTATGAATTCTAATTCGGGTGTTACGTTTGAAGACGTAATGAAATTATGTAATGTTCATGCCAATCTTTTCAAAGGAGCAATAAAAAATGTAGAAATTGCAGATACAGAACATCCGGGACACCCTGTTCAAATATTTAAGCAAGAAAATTTTGCCCTTAGAGCTGCTATTATGCGTGTAAGACGTATTTTAGCAAATTATGAAAAAATAACGGATGAAATGACTAAAAAAGAAGTATTAAAAGGACTTTTTCGTCAGTTAAATTTATTAGGTCAGTTTGATATACATTATCGTCGAAAAGAAGAATTGATGTTCCCTATTATGGAACGTTATGGTCATACCGCACCACCTAAAGTTATGTGGGGCGTGGATGATAAAATACGTAAATTATTTAATAAAGCCTTAAAAGATGCAGAAAAATTTCCCAACGTTGATATAGAGGAAGTTAAAGCAAGTTTTGAAGTTTTTGTTAAAGAATTTGAAGAAATGATTTTTAAGGAAGAATCCATATTACTTATGATTCTTATGGAAACATTTAATCAAGATGATTGGCTAAACATAGCTAAAGAGAGTGATGTGTATGGATATGCAATAATTAAACCGACAGAAAAATGGGTTCCACATAGGGAGCCATTTGGAAAAGAAATAGAAAATTCGAAACAAACACAAGAAATATCCAATGAAGAAAATAATTTAACACAAAAAGTTATAGATACTCCGGAAGGTGAATTTACCATCACTTTTAAACCCAAAGAAAATAAGAATAAGGTTATTGACAGAAATAGCGAACAATCTTTTGGTAATGGATATTTGTCAGTAGAACAGGCAAATTTAATACTTAATCACTTGCCGATGGAAATTACCTTTGTGAATAAAGATGATATATTTCAATATTATAATGATAATGTGCCAAGTGATGAGATGATCTTTAAACGTACTCCAAGTCAAATAGGACGTAATGTTGAACTTTGTCATCCTCCACAATATTTAGAAAAAGTACGTATAATTTTTAAAAATTTGCGTGATGGAAAAAAAGATAAATATGAAATGTGGTTTAAATCTAAATCACGTGATAAATTCGTTCATATAACTTATGCGGGAGTATATGATAATAACAATGAATTTCAAGGTGTTCTTGAATACGTTCAGGATATACAACCATATCGTGAAATAACAAGTGATTATTATCGTGATATAGAGTAAAAAAGAATTAGGTGGGGCAATCAATTTTTGGTTGTACAATGATACGGGCATGGGAAAAAATTTCCTTCCCGTATTATTTATTGCTTTGTGTCAAATACGTAGCATGGGGAAAAATATTTTATAGTATACAAAAAGACAAATATCCAAATATAATTAAAATAGTAAAAATAATAAATTACGGATGGATATTTGATATAAATAATTTTAATATAAACAAATAAAAAATAATAGTGTTTATATTAAAATTTTTATTTAGATAATTTTTACGATACACCCGGTTATGTGTAAAAATAAGATATTATTAAATAGGTATATGAGAGAGTAGAAAAAATTAAAAAAACTATTGACAATAAAAAAAAAAAATGTTATTATTTAGTACGTGAGTGTTTTGAACGCTCTGTGTAAAGCCACTAGGCTTAAAAAAATTGTAATTTTATGAACCACCTGGATATGTGATTCATAATAAAAATAAAATTTTTATGGAAAGGAGGAAACCAAAGAAATGCCAACTATTAATCAATTAGTTCGTAAACCTCGTAAATCAAAAGTATCGAAATCAGATTCACCGGCTCTTAACAAAGGGTATAACTCTCAAAGAAAGAAAGAAACTGATATTTCTTCTCCACAAAAAAGAGGAGTATGTACTCGTGTTGGGACTATGACACCTAAAAAACCTAACTCAGCTTTACGTAAATATGCGCGTGTTCGTTTATCAAATCAAATCGAAGTAACAGCATATATCCCGGGTATCGGACACAATCTTCAAGAACACAGTGTTGTACTTATTCGTGGAGGACGTGTAAAAGACTTACCGGGGGTACGTTACCACATTATCCGTGGAGCTTTAGATACTGCAGGAGTTAACGACCGTAAACAAGGACGTTCTCTATACGGTGCTAAAAAACCAAAAGAGAAAAAATAATAATTTGAAAATAATTTGATAAAAGAATTTCGTGAAAGGAGGCAACATTATGCCACGTAAAGGTCCGGTTGCAAAACGTGATGTTTTGCCAGATCCAATTTACAACTCAAAATTGGTTACAAAATTGATAAATAAATTAATGCTAGATGGTAAACGCGGTACAGCTCAAAGAATTCTGTATTCTTCATTTGATATAATCAAAGAAAAATCAGGTCGTGATGCTATGGAAGTGTTTGATGAAGCATTAAACAACATTATGCCTGTACTGGAAGTACGTGCTCGTCGTGTAGGTGGTTCTAACTACCAAGTACCGGTAGAAGTACGTGCTGAAAGAAGAATTACATTAGGATTGCGTTGGTTAGTTAACTACTCTCGTTTAAGAGGAGAAAAAACTATGGAACAACGTCTTGCTAATGAAATCCTAGATGCAGCAAACAATACAGGATCAGCAGTTAAAAAACGTGAGGATACTCACAAAATGGCTGAAGCTAATAAAGCGTTTGCTCATTATCGTTGGTAATAATAAGGTGAATATCAAGCTAGTTAATGTTAGCTTGAGTTTTTCACTATAAAATAGACATTGTCAAAAATATTTAAACATTATATGAAAGGAGAAAATTGACTCATGGCTAGAGCATTTTCTTTAAAAGATACTCGTAATATCGGTATCATGGCTCACATTGATGCAGGTAAAACTACTGCAACAGAGCGTATCTTGTTCTACACTGGGAAAATTCATAAAATAGGTGAAACACATGAAGGTGCTTCGCAAATGGACTGGATGGAACAAGAACAAGAACGTGGGATTACAATTACATCTGCTGCAACAACTGCCGAATGGAAAAATCACAGAATCAATATTATTGACACACCGGGACACGTAGACTTTACAGTGGAAGTTGAACGTTCATTACGTGTACTTGACGGTTCTGTTGCTGTTCTTGATGCTCAATCTGGTGTTGAACCACAAACTGAAACTGTTTGGCGTCAAGCAACAACTTATGGAGTTCCTCGTATTGTATTCGTTAATAAAATGGATAAAACAGGAGCTGACTTCCTATATTCAGTAGGAACAATTCATGACAGATTACAAGCAAATGCACATCCGATTCAATTAGCAATCGGTGCAGAAGACCAATTTGAAGGTGTTATTGATCTTGTAGAAATGAAAGCTATCTATAATGAAGGTAGCGTTGGTGAAAATCTTGTTGTTAAAGAAATTCCGGCGGAATACCAAGATCAAGCCGAAGAATACCGTGAAAAATTAATCGAAGCTGTAGCAGAATTTGATGAAGAATTTATGGAAAAATACTTAGGTGGAGAAGAAATTACCGTTGCAGATTTAAAAGCTGTAATTCGTAAAGCTACTTTATCAGTAGAATTCTTCCCGGTTGTGTGCGGTTCGGCGTTCAAATATAAAGGAGTACAACCAATGCTTGATGCAGTAGTAGACTACTTGCCATCACCATTAGATGTACCTGCTATTAAAGGAACAGATCCGGATACAGATGAAGAAGTAGAAAGACATTCTTCAGACGAAGAACCGTTTTCAGCATTAGCATTCAAAGTTATGACTGACCCATTTGTAGGGAAACTTACATTCTTCCGTGTGTATTCAGGTGTTTTATCATCTGGTTCATATGTTAAGAACTCAACAAAAGGTAAACGTGAACGTGTAGGGCGTATATTACAAATGCACGCTAATACTCGTAACGAAATTTCAGAAGTTTATGCAGGGGATATTGCAGCAGCAGTAGGTCTTAAAGATACTACTACCGGTGATACACTTTGTGATGAGAAAAATGAAGTTATTTTGGAATCAATGGAATTTCCGGAACCGGTTATTCAACTTTCAGTTGAACCGAAATCTAAAGCTGACCAAGATAAAATGGCTACAGCTTTACAGAAACTTCAAGAAGAAGACCCGACATTCCGTGCGGGTACAGATGAAGAAACCGGACAAGTTATCATTGCCGGTATGGGTGAATTACACTTAGATATTATTGTAGATCGTATGCGTCGTGAATTTAAAGTTGAATGTACAGTAGGTGCTCCTATGGTATCATACCGTGAAACATTCAAACAATCTGCACAAGTACAAGGTAAATTTACTCGTCAATCTGGTGGTCGTGGACAATATGGGGACGTATGGATTGAATTTACTCCAAACGAACCGGGAGCAGGATTTGAATTCGAAAACGCTATTGTCGGTGGGGTAGTTCCTCGTGAATATATTCCGGCGGTAGAAGCAGGACTTAAAGATTCTATGGCGAACGGTGTATTGGCAGGATACGAATTAATCGACGTTAAAGCTAAATTGTTTGATGGATCATATCATGACGTCGACTCATCTGAAATGGCGTTTAAAGTAGCAGCATCATTAGCGCTTAAAGAAGCGGCTAAAAAATGTAATCCTGTTATCTTAGAACCGATTATGAAAGTTGAAGTAGTTATGCCTGAAGAATATCTGGGAGATATTATGGGAGATATTACTTCACGTCGTGGTCGTGTAGAAGGTATGGAAGCTCGTGGTAATGCACAAGTAGTAGCTGCCCAAGTACCGCTATCAGAAATGTTCGGGTATGCAACATCTTTACGTTCTTCAACTCAAGGACGTGGTACTTACACAATGACATTTGATCACTATGAAGAAGTACCAAAATCAATTTCAGAAGAAATCATCAAAAAAATAAAGGGTAGTCAATAGTTACCCTTTATAGTTGCAATTTTTATTGTAACATTATAAAATATAGTTATCATAGAATGCTATGTGGCTAATGTATATTAAATTAACTTTAAGGAGAGATTTTATAAAATGGCAAAAGAAAAATTTGACCGTAGTAAAACACATGCTAACATTGGAACAATTGGTCACGTTGACCATGGTAAAACAACTTTAACAGCAGCTATTGCAACTGTTTTGGCTAAAACTTATGGAGGAGAAGCTAAAGACTACGCTTCTATCGATAATGCGCCTGAAGAAAGAGAACGTGGTATTACAATTAACACTTCTCATATCGAATATGAAACTCCAACACGTCACTATGCACACGTTGACTGTCCGGGACATGCTGACTATGTTAAAAACATGATCACAGGTGCTGCACAAATGGACGGAGCTATCCTAGTAATCGCTGCTACTGATGGTCCTATGGCTCAAACTCGTGAACACATCTTATTATCACGTAACGTTGGGGTACCTAAAATTGTAGTATTCTTAAACAAATGCGATATGGTAGATGATGAAGAGTTATTAGAACTAGTTGAAATGGAAGTTCGTGAACTATTATCTGAATACGGATACGATGGAGATGATCTACCTGTAATCAAAGGTTCTGCTCTTAAAGCTCTTGAAGGTGATCCTGAAGCAGAAAAAGCTATTATTGAACTTATGGAAGTTGTTGATACCTATATCCCAACTCCAGAACGTGATAATGCAAAACCATTCATGATGCCGGTTGAAGACGTGTTCTCAATTACAGGACGTGGTACAGTTGCTACAGGACGTGTTGAACGTGGACAAGTTAAAGTTGGTGATGTAGTAGAAATCGTTGGTTTAACTGATGAACCGGCTTCTACAACTGTAACCGGAGTAGAAATGTTCCGTAAATTATTAGATTACGCTGAAGCAGGGGATAACATCGGTGCTTTATTACGTGGTGTTGCTCGTGAAGATATTGAACGTGGACAAGTTTTAGCAGCTCCTAAAACAATTACTCCACATACTCAATTCGTAGCAGATGTGTATGTATTATCTAAAGAAGAAGGTGGTCGTCACACTCCATTCTTCAGTAACTACCGTCCACAATTCTACTTCCGTACAACTGACGTAACTGGAGTGGTTACATTACCTGAAGGTACAGAAATGGTAATGCCTGGTGACAACGTAGCTATCAATGTTGAACTTATTTCTCCAATCGCTATCGAAGAAGGAACTCGTTTCTCAATTCGTGAAGGTGGACGTACAGTAGGTTCAGGTGTTGTTACTTCAATCATTAAATAATTTAAGTAATATAATAAGAAATAAAGTCTTGATTTTTCAAGGCTTTATTTTTTGTTTAACATTGTTTTTTTTAATTGACTCAACGAAAAATCGGATTGATGAAAAACTCAAGTTCGATTTTTTTATAACAAATTTACTAAAAGATATAGAAAAAAATGTAAATATCCGTTATAATTTAATCGACTAATACTAAAAGAAAGGGAGTGATTAGCTATGGCTATAGTAATAAAAAAAGTACTGGCATCTACTTTAAAGAAAATGGCAGAGAAAAAATCATTATCTAAAATAACAATTAACGATTTGACACAAGCATGTGAAGTAAGTCGTCAGACATTTTATAGCAATTTTAAAGATATTTATGATTTAGTGGAGTGGATTTATCTTCGCGAAGTAGTAACTTCAATTGGTAGAGGTAAAACTTATGAAAAATGGCAAGATGCATTAACCTCAATTTTTCAATATATCTCTGTGAATCATGTTTTTGTCCTAAATACTTATCACTCTTTTGGAAAAGGTTTTTTAGAAAAAATTTTAAAAAAAGAGATTGAGTTGTTCTTAAGTCGACAAATATTTCAAAAAATCGAAGTTACTAATGAAGAGGCGAAACAAGTGGAGTTTTCTTATTCTTTTTATACTTATGCTTTAGTTGGTGTAGGATTAGATTGGATTGAAAAGCAAATGCCTGAAACTGTAGAAGAGCTTGTTGAAAGAATTGAAAAAGTTATGCTAGGTGAAATTATTTCCCTACTTTAATAAAGAAAAAATAGCTCCTTTACAATTCGAAAAATTTGTAAAATAGTTAGGCAAAAAGCGGAAATTGTAAATTGTTTTATTTATATGAAAAGTGTATATTAATGGTGATATTAATATACACTTTTTTAGGAGGGGTTTTTATGTATTATTCAAATGGAAATTATGAAGCTTTTGCTAAACCGAAAAAACCGGCAGGAGTTGATAAAAAATCAGCTTATTTAATTGGTTCTGGACTCGCATCTCTTTCTGCGGCAGCCTTTTTAATTCGAGATGGGCAAATGAAAGGGGATAGAATCCATATTCTTGAAGAACTTCCGATAGCAGGAGGTAGTTTGGATGGTATTATGAATCCAACACGTGGATTTATTATCCGTGGTGGTCGTGAGATGGAAGATCATTTTGAATGTCTTTGGGATCTTTTCCGTTCTATTCCGTCATTAGAGGAAGAAGATGCATCAGTTTTAGATGAGTTCTACTGGCTAAATAAAGAAGATCCTAACTATTCAAAATGTCGTGTTATTGAAAAACGTGGACAACAAATCCCTAACGATGGAAATTTTGCTTTACCTGATAAATCTAGTCAAGAAATGGTTAAATTATACTTAACTTCAGAATCAGAACTACAAGGTAAAAAAATTACAGATGTATTTAGTAAAGAATTTTTTGAAACAAATTTCTGGATTTATTGGTCAACCATGTTTGCTTTTGAAAAGTGGCATTCAGCTACAGAAATGCGCCGTTATATATTGAGATTTATTCATCATATTAATGGACTTCCAGATTTATCAGCACTTAAGTTCACTAAATATAATCAATGAAAGTCATGGGGTTACTTTTGAATATAATACTGTTGTTAAAGACATTAAAGTAGAAAAACATGGAAAAAATCTTATTGCTAAAAACTTAATTTTAGAAGTAGAAGGAGAATCGGTTGTTAGAGAATTAACAGAAGATGACCTTGTTTTTGTTACAAATGGTAGTATCACTGCTTCAACAACTTATGGCAATAATGATACATCAGCACCTGTCAATAAAGAACTTGGCGGAGCTTGGCAACTTTGGAAAAACTTAGCCAAACAAGATGAACGTTTTGGTCGACCGGAAGTATTTTGTGAAAATCTTCCGGATCAAAGCTGGTTTGTTTCTGCGACAGCAACTGTAAAGGATAAACGAATTGGAGAATATATCGAAAAAATTAGCAAGCGTGACCCTTATGCCGGTAAAGTAGTAACAGGCGGTATTGTAACAGCTCGTGATTCAAACTGGATGATGAGTTATACGCTTAACCGCCAACCACACTTTAAATCTCAGTCTAAAGATGAGCTAGTTGTTTGGATTTATGGTCTATATTCAAATATCCCGGGCAACTACGTTAAAAAACCAATAGAAGCTTGTACCGGTATTGAAATAGCAGAGGAATGGCTTTACCATATTGGCGTTCCTGAACAATTTATTCACGAATTTGCTAGCAAAGGATGTAGTACAGTTCCATGTTATATGCCGTATATAACTAGTTACTTTATGCCAAGATGCGATGGAGATCGTCCGTTAGTTATTCCGGAAGGTTCGAAAAACTTAGCATTTATAGGAAACTTCTCTGAGACAGCCCGTGATACTGTCTTCACTACTGAATACTCTGTTCGTACAGCGATGGAAGCTGTTTATACATTATTAGATATTGATCGCGGTGTGCCTGAAGTGTTTGCTTCTGCTTATGACTTACGAGTAATGACTAAATCTACGAGTCGTTTAATGGATGGTAAAAAACTAGAAGAAGTAAAACTCCCTCTACTTGTCAAAGTATTTAGTAAACGTGTATTGAAAAAAATTAAAGGAACATATATTGAAGAAATTCTAAAAGATGCCGGTTTAATTTAGTTATTAGATTTCTTATTCATACTTATAACAATAAAGTAATTAGTAAAGACGATAGCGAATGCTGTCGTCTTTTTTATAACTTACTATTGCACTTTATTGTAAAAATTATTAAAATTCAAATAGTCATTACAATTCATCATTGTTCTTTCAAATTAAATACATTATAATATTATTATAAACTTTTTAGCAAATTTATATGATGATTAGAAATAATTCGTAATTAAAATTAAAGAAAATAGTGTGAATAATTTATATTATGTATTAATAGTAATGAGTGGGTTATTATTGTTTTTTTGAAAATATATCGCGAAAATTATAATAAATAAGCGATATGTGAACTACCTTACAGAGAAAAGGAAACTACTTTTATGGTAAGAGAATATGGAAAATATTCTATATGGTTAAAAAATTTAATATTTTCAAAAAGAAAATTAGAGATTTAGGAATAACAATTATTAGCAAAAATACTGGCGAAGAAAAGCGGTTAGAAGAAATATTTCGCAGAACTGTGGTTCATGACGTTAATAGTTAAAGGTCAGAAATATATTCTTTTGATGCTTAAGAGGAAGAATACATTATTTCATATGCTGGAGATGAAAGGTTTCGAAAATACATGAGTATATCTATTCAAGTACGTAATGGAGAAAATGAAATCTATTAATTTAACTTTTAAAATTTTTAAGCAGGAGGAAAAGAGATACTTTTATTAGGTGTAGAAAAAGAAAATGGATGGTTATTTGCAGAATATAGATTAACCTATAGGGTTGGTTGGGAACATATTTGCAAAGCAGTTAATTTAGCTTATGATTACTATGATAATGTAGAAGTCCTTGTTGACGATAAAATCGTGAGTATTAATTCGAAAGAAGAAGTTTTGAAATTAGAAGAAGCGGGAAAAATGACAATACGTGGTATATCTAAAATAATAGGTGTACCGTTAATGATAACATTTTTTAATCAGCTTCAAGTTGTCAGATGTTCAGTTGGATGTCTGACAGAGGAGTTTCAAGTGGCTGAATATGAGAAGTTTAACAAGTCATTAGCTCAATATATGGATAGTTTAGAAATATCTATGTACAGATAAATCTAAGTATTAATAATATAAAAGGAGATTAAGATGGACTTGTTGGAAATAATGAATCGAAATACATCGTATGCAAGTGGGTATGAAAATACGCCTATGGAAAAACAATATTATGCAAAGGAATTATGTTGGGAATATAATCAAACCTTACCAAAAGAACAAGATAAACGTATTGAAATTTTAAAAAAATTATTTGGAACTTGTTCAGATTACGTGTTTATTGAACCAAGTTTTCGTTGTGATTATGGATTTAACATTCATATACATGGTTTTGCTTTTATTAACTATAACTGTGTAATTTTAGATAATTCGCCTGTTAATATAGGGAATGGTGCATTTATTGCACCGGGAGTGTGTATAGCTTGTTCAGGTCATGCGATACATCCTGAACAACGAGCAAAAGGTGTATCAACCTCGGCACCTATAACTTTAGAAGATAATGTTTGGATCGGAGCAAATTCAACAGTTTGTGGTGGTGTAACAATAGGAAAAGGTTCAATTATTGGTGCTGGAAGTGTTGTTAATAAAGATATTCCAGCTGGTGTTATTGCAGCCGGTTCACCATGTAAGGTGATTAGAAAGATAACAGAAGAAGATAAAATTAAGCCAGAAGATATTTTATATTAATCAACCTAAATCATAAGAAAATGATGCTGTTTTGGTAATCGTGTCAAGGAAAAGTTACTAATACTTGATAGCGATGCAAATACTTTCTTTATCGATAACTATGAAAAACTATTCAAGCCATAGAAGAAAGTCTTAACATAAGAATATAATAAGTCTATGTGTTGTATGTAAAGGAGAAGCGTAATGAAACAATATAATTCTAAAAAAGAGTTGATTAATGAAATTAACAAAGCATTTGAAAAATATATTACAGAATTTTTAACAATAAAGGAAGTAGATAAAAATCTACGAATAGACGGAGTAGATAGGACGCCGGCAGAAAATTTATCTTATCAATTAGGGTGGACGACTTTGTTATTACAATGGGAACGAGATGAGCTTATTGGAAAAATTGTTAAAACACCTCACCCCAACTTTAAATGGAATGAGCTTGGTAAATTATATTCTTGGTTTTATGAGCAATATTCTAAAATGACTTTAGAAGAATTAATTATTGCGCTAACAAATAACGTGAATGAAATAACCGTATGGTTAGAAAATATTTCTGATGAAGAATTATTTATGCCGCATAAAAGAAAATGGGCAGATAGTGCAACTAAAACAACAATATGGCCTATATGGAAATTTGTTCAAGTAAATACAGTTGCACCTTTTAAAACATTTAGAACAAAAATAAGAAAATGGAAAAAAGAAAGATAAATTATGAAATATTAAATAGAAAAAATATAAATTATGTTTTTATAACTTATTGATACATTATTTAAACTATGTGATATATTTTTTGTTAAGAATAATTCCTTTTTTGGTATAGTAACGTATATTTTAAAAAAATTTATTTTTTATTTTTTTAGTAATAAGTTTATTATATATTATAATTTATATTTATTGACAGAACGGTTGCTGAACAACTATAATAGTAAATTATATAGTTTTACGTAGAGGAGGTTAAGTGATATGAAAGTGATTGCAATTTCAACACGTAGTGAAGAATATAGATCAGATACCGGTATAAATAAACGGCGTTTATATACCAACGGCTATTTTTCGGAGATTGCAGCTGAAGTCGATTTTATTTTATTTCCGGTTTGTTCTGAGGTAGGGATTGAGAAGATTGCTTCCATGTGCTGTGGTCTAATAATAGCAGGAAGAGATAGAGATATTCATCCACGTTATTATGGAGAAGAACCAAAAAAAGGATTAGTGTATCAAGAAGATAATTATGAAGATTCATTAGATTTTAAATTAATAGAGGAATTTTCTAAGAGAAATAAACCGATTTTTGGAATTTGTAGCGGTTTGCAAAGTATAAATGTATATTTTGGTGGAACTCTTATTCAACATATCGATAATCATACTGATAAAGTGAAATTAATGAGACATGGTATTGCAGTAAAAAGAGGTTCTTTTGTTCATAAAATGTGTGGCGATAGAGCAAGTGTAAATTCAATCCATCATCAAGGTATTAAAGAAATAGCCAAAGGTTTTAATATTACTGCTGTGGCAGATGATGGTACTATAGAAGCAATTGAAAAGGGAAATTTAATCGGTGTACAATGGCATCCGGAGGTTGATATGGATATAAAAATGTTCGAACAATTTATATCTTTATGTAAATAAAAATTATTACTAGGTGTACATAATGAAAGAATATTTGTATGCTTAGTTTTTTTATTTTAATACATTGATAAAAAGGCTATTTTATGCTATTATAAAGTAGTTAGATTATAAAAAATTGGAGGATTATATGACAACTATTACAAAAGAGCAAGTAGAACATATTGCCCACCTTTCACGTTTGGAAATTCAGGTGAACGAAGTCGATGGAATTATTGAAAAATTGGAACAGGTTGTTGACCTATTTAATGAATTGAATAATGTAGATACTAATAATGTAAAACCTACCTACCATGTACTTGATTTGGTAAATGTTTTTAGAGAAGATATTGCAGAACAAGGAATAAACAGAGAAGAAGTATTGAAAAATTCCAAAGAAACGGAAGCGGGACAGTTTAAGGTGCCTACAATAATAGAATAATATTAGTAAGGAGATAATTTGATGAGTTTAATTCATGAATCAATAGAAAGTTTAGAAACTAAACTAAAAAATAAAGAAATTAAACCGAGTGACTTAGTACAAAGTTCGCTTAAAAGAATTAAAGAAACAGAAGATAAAGTCGGTTCTTTTATTACAATTACGGAAGAATTGGCTGTGGATAAAGCAAAGCAATTGGATAAAATGCAAGAAGCAGGAAATTACAATGGTAGATTATTTGGTATTCCAATGGGAATTAAAGATAATATTATCACCAAAGATATTCAGACAACGTGTGCTTCAAAAATATTAGAAGGTTTTAAACCGATTTATGATGCAACAGTAATAAATAAACTAAATGTAGAGAATCCTATATTAATGGGTAAACTTAATATGGACGAGTTTGCAATGGGGGGATCTACTGAAACATCATATTATAAATTAACGAAAAATCCACATGATTTGGATGCCGTTCCCGGCGGTTCAAGCGGAGGTAGTGCTACTTCTGTTGCAGCGGGACAAGTAAGTTTTTCACTAGGGAGTGACACCGGCGGTTCAGTGCGTCAGCCAGCCTCATATTGTGGAATTGTAGGTTTGAAACCAACTTATGGACGTGTATCACGTTTTGGTTTAGTAGCATTTGCTTCATCTTTAGATCAAATTGGACCTATGACACGTACTGTAAAAGATAATGCACGCATCTTAGAAATTATTTCGGGGGTTGATGAACACGATATGACAAGTGCACCCGTAAAAGATCCGGAATATAGCAAGATTATTACCGGAGATATAAAAGGTAAAAAAATTGCCTTACCGAAAGAATATTTCGGTGAAGGTATTGATGAAGATGTAAAAAAAGCTGTGCTTGATGGTGTAAAATATTTAGAAAGTCAAGGTGCTGTCGTAGAAGAAGTATCATTGCCAAATACAGGATATGCCATTTCTACATATTATATTATTGCTTCTGCGGAAGCAAGTTCTAATCTTTCACGTTTTGACGGTATTCGCTACGGGTTTAGAAGTCCAAATGCAAAAAATTTAGAAGAAATTTACAAAAAAACAAGAGGAGAAGGCTTTGGAGCAGAGGTTAAACGTCGTATTATGCTAGGGACATACGTATTATCTTCCGGATATTATGACGCTTATTATAAAAAAGCACAACAGGTTAGAACATTAATTAAACAAGATTTTGATAGAATATTTGAAAAGTATGATGTTGTTATAGGTCCGACAGCACCGACAGTGGCATTCAATGTTGGAGAAGAAATTGGCGATCCGGTTACAATGTATGCAAATGACATTTTAACAATTCCGGTAAATATGGCAGGATTACCGGGGTTAAGTATCCCATGTGGATTTAAAGGAAAACGCCCAATTGGTATGCAAATAATAGCAAAACCATTTGCCGAATCAACACTGTACGATGTTGCTTATAATTTTGAACAACACTATAATTTACATGATAAAAAAATAGAAATTTAATAGGAGAAGTACGATGCATTTTGAAACAGTAATTGGACTAGAAGTCCACGTAGAATTAAAAACAAATTCAAAAATATTCTCACCATCTCCGGCACATTTTGGAGCAGAGCCGAACACAAATACAAATGTAATCGACCTAGGGTATCCCGGTGTGCTACCGGTTGTTAATAAACGTGCAGTTGAATGGGGAATGAAAGCTGCTATGGCACTTAATATGACAGTGGCAAAAGAATCAAAATTTGATAGAAAAAATTATTTTTATCCGGATAATCCAAAAGCATATCAAATATCTCAGTTTGACCAACCGATTGGAGAACACGGCTGGATAGATATTGAAGTAAACGGAAAAACAAAACGTATTGGTATTACAAGAGCACACCTTGAAGAAGATGCAGGGAAATTAACACATAAAAATGGATATTCACTGGTTGACTTAAATAGACAAGGGACGCCGCTAATAGAAATCGTTTCTGAACCTGACATTAGAACACCGGAAGAGGCATATGCTTATTTAGAAAAATTACGTTCAATTATTCAATATATAGAAGTATCGGATGTGAAAATGGAAGAAGGCTCTATGCGTTGTGATGCAAATATTTCGATAAGACCTTACGGACAAGATAAATTCGGAACAAAAACAGAACTTAAGAATTTAAACTCTTTCACTTTTGTGAGAAAAGGTCTTGAATATGAAGAGAAAAGACAAGAACAGGTAATACTTTCCGGAGGAGAAATTAAGCAAGAAACACGCCGCTTTGATGAAACAACAGGGACAACAAAATTAATGCGTGTTAAAGAAGGGTCGGATGACTATCGATATTTTCCGGAGCCGGATATAGTACCTATAATTATTTCGGATGAATGGATGGAAGAAGTAAGAAAAACTATTCCCGAACTTCCGGATGCACGTCGTAAACGTTATCAAGAAAAACTTGGATTGCCTGCATATGATGCCCATGTTCTAACATTAACAAAAGAAATGTCAGATATGTTTGAAGAAACTGTAAAACTGGGAGCAGATCCGAAATTGGCATCAAATTATTTAATGGTTGATGTAAATGCGTACTTAAATAGGGTTCAAAAGGAATTAAAAGAAACATCTCTAACAGCCGAAGGGTTAGCCGGAATGATTAATTTAATTACGGATGGCACAATTTCAAGTAAGATAGCTAAAAAAGTATTTGCTGAATTAATTGAACACGGTGGTGATGCAAAACAAATTGTTAAAGAAAAAGGTTTGGTTCAAGTATCAGATACCGGTAAACTTATGGCTTGGGTAAATGAAGCGTTGGATAATAATCCGCAATCAATTGAAGATTACAAAAACGGTCGTGATCGTGCAATAGGTTTCTTAGTAGGACAAATTATGAAAGCATCAAAAGGACAGGCAAATCCGCAAATGATTAATAAAATGCTTTTAGAAGAAATAACGAAGAGATAAAAAGTATAAAAACTGGTACTGTTATAGAATGGTTGTATAATAAATACGGGGCATGGGAAAAATCCATACCTCGTATTGTTCTTTAATATACAAAAAGACAAATATCCAATATAATTAAAGTGCAAAAAAAATAAACTATGAAAGGATATCTGTCATGAATAATTTTAACACAAAAACAAAAGAAATAAAAGAGGGAGAATTCATTAAAAACCTACTACAAATAAAAGATAAAAATATAACTATTGAGAAAACACATAACGAAACTATAAAAAATAATCAAAAGTACTTTGTATTCAAAGGTACCTTAACATATAAACCCAAGAAGTGTGAATGCTGTGGTTGTCTTAATAAAGGTTATACTGTAGTTAAAAACGGCTTTAATGAACTTACTAGAATTAATCTATTAAAAATATCAGGTATCCCTGCTTATTTGGAACTAAGAAAGCAACGTTTCAAGTGTAAAACTTGTAATAAAAAGTTTGTAGCTACTACTTCTTTTGTAGATAAATACTGTAGTATTTCTAAAAATGTTAAGTTTTCTATAATGAGTGATTTAGCTGATACTTTATCTTTTAAACAAATAGCCAAAATGAATAATGTATCGGTTAATACTGTTATAAGAACTCTTTATAAATGTAAATCCCATGTAGACATTCTTAACTATAATACCTTACCTGAGTATTTATGCTTTGATGAGTTAAAGTTTACTAAAGATAGTAAAAATGGTATGAGTTTTATTTTTTTAGATGCTTTAACTCATGAGATTATTGATATAGTTGATGGTAGAACTGAGTATATTTTAAATAATTATTTTTCCAGATTTTCTAAAGAGGCTAGAAGTAATGTTAAGGCTATTTGTATTGATATTTATACTCCTTATATGAAGTTGATTAGAAATAAGTTTCCTAATGCTGAAATTGTTATAGATAGGTTTCATATTATTCAAAATGTTAATAGAGAACTTAATAGAACTAGAGTTAAGCTAATGAATATTTACAAAAAACAAAAAGGTATTAATTATACTCTTTTAAAAAATAATTGGAAGTTAATATTAGAAGATGAAAGTAATGTTACTCATGGTAGGTTTTTCTTTAATAGGAGTTTTAGGAGTTTAGTTACTAGACGTGATATTTTAGATTATTTATTAGGATTAGATTGTATATTTAAGGCTAGCTATGAGAGAGTTCAGGATATTAGATATGCAATAAGGTATAGAAATGAGTTGGAGTTTAAAGAATTAATTGAAAAATCTACTATCGATTTATCTGATGGTGTTAGTAAGGCTATTAATACTATGAGAAAAGATAAAGAGTATATGCTTAATAGTGTTAGGTATTCTATTTCTAATGGTTCTTTGGAGGGTATTAATAATAAGATAAAGGTTTTAAAGAGAGTTTCTTATGGTTATAATAGCTTTTATAACTTTAGATTACGCATTTTAGTTGTTTCTAGGTTATTTGTTTCTGAGTATAAAAATAATATTTCTTTTAAGGGCGTTTTGAAAAATGCCAAGCAACACTGCATTGCTTAGCATTTTATCCTTATTTTTTCTCATGCCCCGTATTTGACACAGAGCCTATAGAATTAAGTATCAGTTTTTATTATGTAGGATAAAGTTGTTAAAAATTAAAGAGTAATCGCTTTCTAAAATTAATTTTTAGCAGTATAATATAGATATAATTATTTTAAAGAGGTGAGATTATGAATGCTACTATAGAATTATTAAAAAATCACAGAACGCATAGGCATTTTATTAAAGGAAAACATATTCCGATAGAAGAACTTACGGCAATTGTAGATAGCGCTCGTCAAGCACCGAGTTGGATGAATGGACAACATTATAGCATTGTTGTTGTGGACGATGAAAAAATAAAAACTGAAATTGCTGAAGTTAGTGGTGTTAATAAAAATCATATATACAATAGTGGAGCATTTTTGATTTTTTATGCTGATTTTAATAATATTAAATTAGCGTGTGAATTAGAAGGAGTTAATTTTAATATAGAAAATAGTTATGAGGCATTAATTACAGCAACGACAGATGCGGCGTTAGCAATGCAAAATGCAGTTATTTCAGCTGAATCTTTAGGATATGGTACTGTCTGCTGTGGTGGCATACGTTTTGTTAGTAAAAAAATATCAAAAATACTTAATGTTCCGGAAAACTCATTTATGGTATGCGGATTAAGTATTGGTGTTGTAGATACAAAACTTAATGTAGAAAAAATTAAACCTCGTTTGCCAAAAGATGCAAATGTAGGATATAACGCATTTCCTACATCAAATAAAGAATTAATTGGTGAATATGTAAATACAATGATAAAATTTGCTGAAGCACGTGAAACTAAAACTTGGACAAAAAAATTTGCAGATTTTTACGGAGCAAAACCGTTAGAGATGGTGACGCAAGAAGTTTTGAAAGAACAAAAATTTATTAAATAATAAAATATAATAGACTACATAATTGATATGTACCCCTTTTACTGGACAAAGCAGTGAAAGGGGTATTATTATGCGTTATAGTTATGAATTTAAAATAATTTTTGGCAGCTGTTACCAAAAAATTACAGTTTTATTAAGTTTATAATACTTTATGTACATTTGTAAATGATGTGAGACAAAAAAGTAAAAAATAAATACTGGATATAATAGAATTACATAGAAGCTAGCTTCTATGTAAACCGTATGAAGCCCCCGACGTAAATTACATTATTTGATTAGATTTGCCAGCTTTAATTCCTTAGAGAACATTTCAGATTTCTAAAACTTATTTGTCAAGGATTTGAAAAAGGCGTAACCCTTGTCCTTGACAAATAAGTTGTGAAATCTATTATCTAACAAGGAATTATAAAGCCGGCATATTTTTATAGACTCTTTCCGTAGCTCTTTTCTTTTTTCAACAGGAGAAAGCCAATTTAAAGTCTGCATAGGAAGACGGTTAGAGCGATATAGATACTTTTTCATCTGAGATATAAGATCATCATACGAAAAGAAAGATAAATGCCTGTAAAAACGTTCATTATCATTTCTATGACTACGTTCAACCTTACCGTTATGTCTAGGAGTTCTAGGTCTAATAAGTTGATGTTTAATGCCAAGATTATTACACAATACATCAAAAGGGTGTATTCGTTTAGTATCTTTAAAATGCGTAAATTCAAAACCATTATCAGTTTGAATTATCTTAGGTTTATACCCAAAATAATCAATAGCCATTTTAACAAATTGAACAGTAGAATATGATGATTGTTCTTTAAAAGGGAAAATAAATCTTTCCCTAGTAGCTTCATCAATAATAGTATATTGATAAAATTTATCAGGAATTTTTCCTACATAACAACGTTTAGGAACATATTTCACATCAAGTTGCCATTTTTTACCAATTTCAGTAGGTGTGTCATAAGGTTTAGGTTTATAAGGAATTACTTTTTTCTTAGTATCTTTATAAAAGCCTAATTTTCTAAGCACTCTAAATAAAGAACAAGGATGTCTTTTATAACCTTTGTTGAATTTAAGTTTAGCATATAATTCAATCATAGAAATATTAGGATTACGTTTAATAAGATTTTTAATCCAAGACAATTCTTCAACTGTATGGGCGTTAGGGTGAATGGAATGAGGTCTATGAGACTTATCTATAAGAGACTCTTTAGTACCGTCATATTTTTTATTCCAACGCAAAAGAGAGGCTTTTGATATTTTATAGCGCCTACAAATAAAGCGGATAGAGTTACCATTTCTATAAGTTTTAACTGCAGCTATTCTTGTTTGTAAAGTATGAGGTATATATCGTTGTGTTTTTTCTATATTTTCTGTTATAATAGTTTTCATAAGAGTAAATTCCTTTTTTTGATTTGTAGGTAACTTCATTATACAGGATTTACTCTTCTTTTTTTATTATATGTCTCACATCTATTGTAACACTACAAGTTTTATTAAGTTTATAATACTTTAATAATGTACTTACAGTTTTAAATATGTTATAATAGCTAGGTTATATAAAAATAGGATTATGTAAAGAATGATAAAGGAGAATTAAATGACAACATTTGAAGAATTGGGAGTCAGTAAAGCAACAGTTAACTCATTAACAAATATGAATTTTACAACTCCTACAGGTATTCAAAAAGAAACCATTCCTTATGTTTTTTCAGGAATTGATGTACTTGCCCAAGCACAAACCGGTTCAGGTAAAACAGGAGCTTTCGGAATACCTATAGTGGATATTGTGAGAAAAACGGACGAATTGCAATCTTTAATATTGGCACCAACAAGAGAACTTGCTCAACAGGTGGGAGAGCAACTTAGATTTATGTCAAAAGACAAAGGGTTGAAAGTTAGTATAATTTTTGGTGGAACCAGTATTGAAAGACAAATACAAGAACTTAAACGACGACCGCAAATAGTTGTAGGAACGCCCGGTAGAATAATAGATCATATTAACAGAAGAACATTAAAATTAGAAAAGCTTAATCATTTAGTTTTAGATGAAGCAGATGAAATGCTTAATATGGGATTTATTGATGATGTGAGATATATTTTGTCAAAGATAACAACAAAACATCAAACGTTGTTATTTTCAGCAACAATGCCTAAAACAATAATGGAATTGTCCAAAGATTTTATGACAGAGTATAAGTTAATAAAAACTATGAGTGATGAAGACTTAAATCCTGATATTACAGAATTTGCAACAATTGCAAGAGAAAACGAAAAACTGGATGCATTGATAGGTTTTTTAGATGTTCAAAATCCAAACTTAGCAATTATTTTTGGAAGAACAAAACGTCGCGTTGATGAATTATCAAGTGCTTTAATAACAAAAGGTTATTTAGCGGAAGGGTTACATGGTGATATTACTCAATCTAAACGTTTAGAAATATTACGTAAATTTAAAAATAATTCATTGCAGATTTTAGTAGCTACTGATGTTGCTGCACGTGGGATAGATATTAGTGATGTAACGCATGTGTATAATTTTGATATTCCACAAGATGTAGAAAGTTATACTCATAGAATTGGGAGAACCGGAAGAGCCGGAAAATCCGGAGTTGCCATAACGTTTTTAAATCCGATAGAAATGCCTTATTTGAGAGATATTGAAAACGATCGTGGGCAGCGAATGAAAATGCTACGTCCTTATACAAACGATGAAGTAAAACATGCCAGATATAATAAAATGTTTGCAGAAGTAGTTTCAGAAATTGATAAAAATCATGTTGAGTTTAACAGTCTTGCCAATAAATTATTAGCACAGAGTAATGCGGAAAAAATAATAACTATTTTATTAAGTAAAATAATCAACGATAAAAAAGAAGTGGATATTGAGTTATCATTTGAAAAACCGTTACCACGAAAACAGGATAAGAAGAAAAAATATTCTTCAAGAAATAATAATAGAAGATCACGTTCAGACAGAAATAGAAAACCAAAAACTGAAAAGAATTATGATAAAAAATTCTTTGATAAAAAAGGTAGAAGAATGCAAAATAAATAATAAAAATAAAGATTGTACATGGTGCAGTCTTTATTTTTATTAGTCTTTGGTGTAAAATAAAAATAATAGTAAAATAGCAAGATATGAAAGGAGAAATTATGAGAGTAGAATTAGTTTCTGTAGGGACTGAAATATTACTTGGAGATATAGTAAATACCAATACGGCATATTTATCGAAAGAATTGGCAACGCTCGGAATAGATGTTTATCGTCAAACAACAGTAGGGGATAATCGTGATCGTTTATTACAAACATTAAGCACAGCCTTTTGTGAAAATGATACTGTAATTATAACGGGTGGTTTAGGTCCTACCGATGATGACATTACAAAGGAATGTGCCGCCGAGTATTTTAATCGTGATTTTTATTTTCATGAATATTCGTGGGCAAAAATATTAGAGCGACTTACACGCTCCGGTCGAAATTTAATTACCGATAATAATAAGAAACAAGCTATGATACCAAACGATGCAATAGTATTAGAAAATTTTTGCGGAACAGCCCCGGGAATTATTATAGAAGAAGGAAATAAACGAATTATTTTAATGCCGGGACCTCCACGTGAAATGAAAGATATGTTTAAAAAAAGCGTTCGACCATATTTAGAACGTTTCAGCTCTAAAAAATTTATTTCTAAATATATTAGATTTTACGGAATAGGTGAGTCGTTATTGGAAACGAAGATAAAACACTTAATGGATAATCAAACTAATCCAACACTAGCTTTATATGCAAAAACAGGAGAAGTTTTATTGCGTGTAACCGCAAGTGATGATACCGTTGAACTATGCGATAAATTAATCAATGATAAAATTTTAGAAATTGAAAAAATAGTTGGTGAATATATATATCTAATTGGTGATGATAATATTTCTGAGACACAAACAGAATTACATAATGTTGTTGCTAATTTATTAATAGAAAATAAATTGACTATCTCTGTAGCAGAATCATTAACAGGCGGTCAACTTTCATCTATGCTGGTAGAAAAAGGAGGAATTTCCGTTTCTTTACTGGAAGGAATAGTTTGCTACTCTAACAAATCTAAAATTCATGCTTTAGGAGTTAGGGAAGAAACATTAAATCAATTTGGGGCAGTTAGTGAACAAACCGCTAAAGAAATGGTAATAGGGGTTTCAAGAAGATTAAATAGTGATGTTGCTGTTGCTACTACGGGAATAGCGGGACCTAAGAGTGATGATACAAATAAACCTGTCGGATTGGTTTATATTGCTGTATATTATAAGGGTGAAGTAAAAGTCTTTGAAAAGATATTTACCGGTAGTAGAGAATTGATAAGAACAAGGTCAAGTATTGAGGCATTAAATGAAGTGAGAAAAATTATTTTGGAACATATTTAGTTTTAAGATAAAAATTATAGGAAAATTAACAAATTATTTTTAAAAGACTGTACATTTGTAAATGATGTGAGACAAAAAAAGTAAAAAATAAATACCGGATATAATAGAATTACATAGAAGCTAGCTTCTATGTAAACCGTATGAAGCCCCCGACGTAAATTACATTATTTGATTAGATTTGCCAGCTTTAATTCCTTAGAGAACATTTCAGATTTCTAAAACTTATTTGTCAAGGATTTGAAAAAGGCGTAGCCCTTGTCCTTGACAAATAAGTTGTGAAATCTATTATCTAACAAGGAATTAAAGCCGGCATATTTTTATAGACTCTTTCCGTAGCTCTTTTCTTTTTTCAACAGGAGAAAGCCAATTTAAAGTCTGCATAGGAAGACGGTTAGAGCGATATAGATACTTTTTCATCTGAGATATAAGATCATCATACGAAAAGAAAGATAAATGCCTGTAAAAACGTTCATTATCATTTCTATGACTACGTTCAACCTTACCGTTATGTCTAGGAGTTCTAGGTCTAATAAGTTGATGTTTAATGCCAAGATTATTACACAATACATCAAAAGGGTGTATTCGTTTAGTATCTTTAAAATGCGTAAATTCAAAACCATTATCAGTTTGAATTATCTTAGGTTTATACCCAAAATAATCAATAGCCATTTTAACAAATTGAACAGTAGAATATGATGATTGTTCTTTAAAAGGGAAAATAAATCTTTCCCTAGTAGCTTCATCAATGATAGTATATTGATAAAATTTATCTGGAACTTCTCCTACATAACAACGTTTAGGAACATATTTCACATCAAGTTGCCATTTTTTACCAATTTCAGTAGGTGTGTCATAAGGTTTAGGTTTATAAGGAATTACTTTTTTCTTAGTATCTTTATAAAAGCCTAATTTTCTAAGCACTCTAAATAAAGAACAAGGATGTCTTTTATAACCTTTGTTGAATTTAAGTTTAGCATATAATTCAATCATAGAAATATTAGGATTACGTTTAATAAGATTTTTAATCCAAGACAATTCTTCAACTGTATGGGCGTTAGGGTGAATGGAATGAGGTCTATGAGACTTATCTATAAGAGACTCTTTAGTACCGTCATATTTTTTATTCCAACGCAAAAGAGAGGCTTTTGATATTTTATAGCGCCTACAAATAAAGCGGATAGAGTTACCATTTCTATAAGTTTTAACTGCAGCTATTCTTGTTTGTAAAGTATGAGGTATATATCGTTGTGTTTTTTCTATATTTTCTGTTATAATAGTTTTCATAAGAGTAAATTCCTTTTTTTGATTTGGTGTAACTTCATTATACAGGATTTACTCTTCTTTTTTTTATTATATGTCTCACATCTATTGTAACACTACAAAATTAACAAATTATTTTTAAAAGACCACTTGAAAATAAAATTTTGTTGTGTTAGAATAAACTTATTAAATAAAAATATGCTTAGGACACGATATATAGAGAGCTTATTTCAGAGAGAGTATGGAGCTGTAAATACTCATGAGTTCTATATGTTACTACCTAAAGTGATGGTATAAGTGCTGTGAGCTTTAATCACAATTAATGAGGAAGTATATTGCTTCAAAATTGGGTGGTACCACGAAATTAGTTCGTCCCTTCTTAGTCTTGGACTAGGAAGGGATTTTTATTTTATACTAAGCAAAGAAAGTTATAAGGAGATACAACAATGGTTAAGTTAATTTTTCCGGATGGAAGCGAAAGAGAGTATGATAATAAAACACCGTTAGAAATAGCGGAAAGTATTAGTATAAGTTTAAAGAAAAAAGTTATCTCAGCAAAATTAGATGATGAATATATAGAAGTAAATGAACCTATTACGCATAGTGGACATATTAAGTTAATCGTTGCAGATGACGAAGATAAAGATAGTTTGTATGTACTTCGCCATTCAAGTGCTCATGTCCTTGCGCAAGCGTTGAGAAGATTATATGGTAAGGATGTACACTTTGGTGTTGGACCGGCTATTGATGGAGGTTTCTATTATGACTTTGATATTGATTATAAAGTAACGGAGGAAGATTTTAAAAATATTGAAAAAGAAGCTAAGAAAATTATTAGTGAAAACTTAGCAATTGAGGGACGTAAAGTAAGTCGTGATGAAGCGTTGAAAATTTTCAAAGAAGATCCGTATAAAGTTGAATTAATTAACGATTTACCTGAAGATGAAGTAATTACTGTATATACTCAAGGTGATTTTATTGATCTTTGCAGTGGAGGACATGTTAGTTCAACAGCCAAAATAAAAGAATTTAAATTGTTATCAGTAGCAGGGGCATATTGGAGAGGTAACAGTGATAACAAAATGTTACAACGTATCTATGGAACTGCGTACTTTACAAAAAAATATTTAGAACAACATTTAGTAAGACTACAAGAAGCACGTGAACGTGATCACAGAAAATTAGGAAAAGAATTAGGAATTTTTACAACAAGTCAAAAAGTTGGAGCAGGGTTGCCGCTATGGTTGCCAAACGGAGCAACTATACGCCGTACAATCGAACGTTACATTGTAGATAAAGAAGTGGAACTTGGTTATGATCACGTATATACTCCGATTATGGGTTCAAAAGAGTTATACATTACCAGTGGACACTGGGAGCATTATCAAGAGGATATGTTTCCACCGATGGAAATGGATCATGAAACAATGGTACTTCGCCCGATGAATTGCCCGCATCACATGATGGTGTATAAAAATGAAAAACATTCATACCGTGAATTGCCGATTCGTATTGCTGAATTGGGAATGATGCACCGTTATGAAGCCAGCGGTGCGGTAAGCGGGTTACAACGAGTTCGTGGTATGACTTTAAATGATGCTCATATTTTTGTTCGTCCGGATCAACTTAAAGATGAGTTTAAATTAACAGTGGGATTAATCGAAGAAGCATATAAAGATTTAGGTATTAAAAACTTTAGCTACCGTCTATCATATAGAGATCCTGAAAATACGGAGAAATATTTCAATGATGATGAAATGTGGAATAATGCTCAACAAATGTTAAAAGAAACTGCTGACGAACTTGGTTTAGAATATGTTGAAGCAGAAGGAGAAGCTGCATTTTACGGGCCAAAATTAGACGTTCAAGTAGAAACTGCAATTGGGAAACAAGAAACATTATCTACCATTCAGTTAGATTTCTTGTTGCCGGAACGTTTCGAATTGGAATATATCGGAGAAGATGGAAAAGCACATCGCCCGGTAGTGATCCATCGTGGAATTGTGTCAACTATGGAACGTATGGTTGCGTTCTTATTAGAAGAATACAAGGGAGATTTACCAACATGGTTGGCACCTAATCAGGTACGTATTATACCGGTAAATAATGATTACCATTATGACTATGCAAAAGAAATCATGTTAGAGCTTAAAAAATCAGGTGTTAAAGTTGCTATTGATGATAGAAACGAAAAACTGGGTTATAAAATTCGTGAAGCGGCAAGTAAAAAAATTCCGTATACTTTAGTTATAGGAGATAAAGAAGTAGAAAGTAAAGCGGTTAATGTAAGGATTTTCGGCTCTCAAAATCAAAAAGAAGAAAGTCTTGCAGACTTTAAAGAGAATATCTTAAAAGAAATTACTGAAAGATTAATTGAAAAAAACGCATAATATCAGAATAGATAATATAAAAAAGATGGAGGGAGAATATATTTCTCCTTTCACACTTATAAGGAGGAAATATATGTTACCACAATTAACAAAAGAAATACTAAACGGAGAAATTCAAGTAACAATAAAAACAACGCATGGAGATATGACATTTAAACTTTTTGAAAAAGATATACCTAAAACAGTAGAAAACTTTATAACTCATGCTAAAAATGGTTATTATAACGGAATTATTTTTCATCGTATTATTAAAGATTTTATGATTCAAGGTGGAGATCCTACCGGAACAGGAATGGGAGGAGAATCTATTTGGGGAGATAGTTTTGAAGACGAATTTTCTATGGACTATTTCCATTTCTATGGGGCGTTAAGCATGGCAAATGCCGGACCAAATACGAACGGAAGTCAATTTTTTATTGTTCAAAATAATCATTTGGATGCTAGAACACTAGATGCACTAGAAAAAGGTGGTTGGCCGGAAGAAGCTGTTAAAGGTTATGCCGAACTAGGTGGTACGCCTCACCTAGATCATCGACATACAGTATTCGGACATCTAATTGCAGGAGCAAAAACATTAGAAAAGATTGCTGCTGTAAAAACTGGAGCACAAGATAAACCAGTTGAAGAAGTTGTAATTCTTGATATAGAAGTTAAATAATAAAATATAAAAATCTATATAAATAAGCGGCATTACAAAATATTGAATTTTTTATAAATAAATTTTGTAATGTCGCTTTAATTAATGGCTTTAGCCAGTTGAGGAGGCGAAGTCTCCGAAACAATAAAACACCCGCTATGCGGGTGCGAGAAAAGAGTTAAACAATTGAAAAATCATCCTTTCTTGATAAAATAAGAGTAGTTTAAGCACTAAAATAAAGAAAGGATGATTTTAATTATGGCAAATAAACATAATAGTTTATCGCATACAAAGTGGATATGTAAATACCATATTGTATTTACCCCTAAGTATAGACGAAAAATAGAATTTAATCAATACAAACGAGATATAGTAGATATAATAAAAAGGTTATGTAAGTATAAAGGAGTGGAAATAATAGAAGGACATATAATGCCAGATCATATACATTTGCTGTTATCAATACCACCAAAATATAGTGTATCAAGTTTTATGGGATATTTGAAAGGAAAAAGTTCACTGATGATATTTGATATGCATGCAAACCTGAAGTATAAGTATGGGAATAGAAAGTTTTGGGCAGAAGGATACTATGTAAGTACTGTAGGTTTGAATGAAGGTACAATAAGAAAATACATCAAAGATCAAGAAGCGCATGATATTGCAATAGATAAACTGACAACAAAAGAATATACAAATCCATTTGGAAATAAGAAAAAATAGATAAACCCGTTTGACGGGTAGTGGGCGTAAAAATACAATAGGGCTTGAACGAATGTGAAAGCCAGCGCCTTGAGGTGCGTGTTAGTAACAAAGGGTTATACCCGAAGAGAAAACCACCCCTTTTCAGGGGTGGTCATTATTTATAAAATTGTTATTTTTATAATATTAGAGCCAGAATAATATATTTCTTTTAACATGCATAGATATAGCCAGTATATGTAGCTGATACCAAGTGTGAAAGAAATCCTAGTACATTTCCAAATGGTATAGAGCCTGAATATTGTAAATATCCTTTATATAATTTACCACCAATCCACTCTTGATGATAGTAATAATTAGGTAGTGACCACGGTGCCATTACAACCTGTTTGCTTCTGTACATAGAATATCCGCCACCACCATAGTCCCAGTTCATAGAAGAACGAAATGATATATTATTATCATTATTATTATCTTTTGCAAATGTAGCTGGTGTTATTGAAATAAATAGTAAACTTGTAATACTTAATATTTTGATAAATTTATTCATTGCTATTTCTCCTTTTCGTTATTCGTTAATCCTTTTATTAAAAAGTAGATTCCTAAACATGGAGATAATATTATACCTATAATTTCAAAAGTAGAAAAATTACTCATAATTATCACCTATGATCCCAGCTCTATCTAAATATATTGTATACTTTTTTGTAAACGTTGTCAACACTTAAGCGTAAGTACTTTATAGTATTTATAATATTAAATTGATATAATGAACTTAAATTATAATTGCAAAGAAAGTATAGTGAACATTAATAAGTAAATTCCCAAAGTAAATTCCGTGAACATTAATAGAAGAAAAAATTTAAAAAAACTCTTTTAATATATTTACACATGTGGTATAATTATGAAAGTTTGAGTATAAATATATATTCTTATATAAGGAGAAGAAAGATGACACAGCAATCAAGAGTAAGACCAATCTTAGATGTTCATGAGAAACCCAAATTAGCCTTGTGGATAACGCTCAGTTTACAACATTTGTTTGCAATGTTTGGAGCAACGGTTTTAGTACCTATCTTAACGGGATTACCTGCCAGTACGGCACTTACAACATCAGGTATTGGTACATTAACGTATTTATTCATTACACGTGGAAAAATTCCGGCATATTTAGGTTCATCATTTGCTTTTATTAATCCTATTATAGCGTTATCAACGACGCATAATATTGAAACAGCAATGTTGGGTGCATTTTTAGCCAGTTTAGTTTACGGAGTTGTAGCATTGTTTATCTATAAATTTGGAGTAGGGTGGTTGTTGAAATTGTTGCCACCGGTAGTAGTAGGACCTATTATTATTGTTATCGGTTTAGGAATATCACCTACGGCGGTTAATATGGCAATGTATAAAACAGTGAATGGTGCTAAAGTATATGATTTAAAATACTTTTTAGTAGCACTCGCTACATTAATAATTACAATTATTTGTGCAGTAGCATTAAAAGGTTTTGCTAAACAGATACCGGTATTATTAGGTATCGTTTTTGGATATATTGTGGCGGTATTTGCTGGATTGGTAGATTTTCAGCCGGTAATAGATGCACCGTGGTTTAGTTTACCAAAATTTACGGTACCCTTTATTACTTATACACCGGAGTGGAATGTTGCGGAACTTGCAATGGTTCCAATAGCAATAGTAACAATTAATGAACATATAGGACATCAAATGGTATTATCAGAAGTAGTTGGTAAAAACTTTTTAGAAGATCCGGGGTTACACCGTTCAATTTTAGCTGATGGAACGGCTATGATGTTTGCTTCGTTACTAGGTGGTCCGCCAAGTACGACATATGGAGAAAATATTGGAGTATTGGCTATTACAAGAATATTTTCAGTATTTGTTTTAGGTGGAGCTGCGATATTTGCTTTGATTTTAAGCTTTATTGGGAAGTTTTCTGCTTTGATTTCTACTATTCCATCACCGGTAATGGGTGGTGTATCGATACTATTGTTTGGTATTATCGCTTCAAGTGGGTTAAGAATGTTGGTTGATGAAAAAGTAGATTTAAGTATTAACAGAAACTTAGTAATTTCATCAGTAATTATTGTACTGGGTGTTGGTGGTGCAATGTTGAAATTTGAAAGTATTAATTTCGAATTACCGTCTATGGTATTAGCGGCGATTACAGGTGTACTTCTTAATGCGTGTTTACCAAAAAAAGATAAAGAGTAAGTGAAAAAATATATAGGTAAATCATGTTCAAAAAATTTTCGGTAAAGAAGTTTAAAAAGTACTGAAAAAAATTGTAATAGTTAAAGTAGTTATGCTTAAATATAGAGAATAATTATCTGAAAATAAATAAATTGTATTTTGCTGTAATTTTTAAAAAGGATAGCTGGCAACTTATCATAGAATAAGTCGTCAGCTATTTTCTATTTAATAATGATGTTATACATAAAATTCTCCTATTAAATTTTTAAAATTGGTTAATTTTCGTATATTTTTATTGAAAACCCAAAATAGAGTAACACCTAAAATTAAACTGGCAATAATTATAATAATTATATTTTTACTATATTGGGTGCTTAAAATTCCGGAAAAAATTGCACCAAGAGGAGTGAATGTTATAGATAATCCAATCATAGAAGACATAGCAATATCTAATTTATCTTTTTTTACAATACTTTGAATCATAGTTTGGGAGTATGTATTTAATATATCGATTAATATCCACCCAATTAAAAAAAGTAAAAAAATGAGTATCATATTTTTAATAGAATTATTTTTAATTATGCTTAAAATTCCCCAAGAAAGAGAAAGTCCTAATGTAAAGAAAATATATAGTGAACCTAGTTTTTGATGTTTTAATTTTTCTAAGTTGGAAAGTAATGCACCTATCAATGTTCCTAATCCAGAAGCACTAAGTAAAATTCCATAGAATATACTGCTTTCAGAAAACTCCGGAAGTAAAGTTAACAAAGAACTCGTAGAGAAATTTATAATTATAATACCTATAAGCAGAGGTTTTAATATCGGAGTGTTCCAAATCTTTATTCCAGAATATAGTTTAGAAAAATAGTTTTCATTCTCCTTAATAAGTGTAGTTTTTTTAGAAATTTTGTTTGATAAAAACATGAACAATATAGCATTTATAATGAACGTAAAACTATTTATAAAGAATGAAGATATGGTTCCTAAGACTGTAATAATAAAGCCTCCTATTGAATTAAACAATGCATCACTACCTTGATAAGCAATAGAAAATAGAGAGTTTGCCTTTATTAGATCTTTTTGTTTAACAATTTTGGGAAGAAGCGAAAGCTGGATAGGATATACAATCTGATTAGCAAGGCTAATAAATGCTATTATAGATATCAAAGTATATATGTAATTTGTTTATAAACATTAAATAAGGTATAAGCAGCAATATAATAGATTGAGAAAGCTGCGAACATATCAAAAATAATTTTATATTAATTTTACTTATTATAGGTGATATAAATATTTGTAATATTGCAGTAAAATAATGTTACTCCGGTATAAAAAGTAGAATTAGTCATTGTATACACTAAAGTTAAGGTTGCTATTGAATAAATGCTATCACCAAAGTTTGTGATAAATCTTCCTAAAAGTAAAAGAGAAAAATCTTTATTTTTAAACATAATATAAACTCCTTTCTGTAATAAATTATAATTTAACGATAAAATTCAATTTAACATCAAAATATAATCTAACGATTATTTTTTTTTTTTTTGACGGTTTATTTATTATATCAGTATCTTTCTTAGAGAAAAATTTATTTTCGAGCTGCTTTAATTCATACCAAAATTTTTCTTCGTTTTCTTTATCAATATTAAAGTTCAATGAGATATTGTTAAAGAAATCATTAAAAATATTTGGTGCTGGAATAAATGTATGAGTAGTTGGTAAATAGTATTTTTGAATTATTCCGTTGATAGAATCGGTATCAACAACTTCGATAAAATTAAATTCTTCTAATATATTAAGGTGATAATGAATTCTAGTTCTATTTATTTTTAATAGTTTAGCAAGTTGTTGAGAATTTTTTTTCTGTACCAAGAGCGGTAAGAATATTTATTCTCAATGGATCAGAAATTACCTTTAATTTTTCGATATCTGTTATGTAATGTATGTCTTTAATAATAATCACCCCTTTCTTTAATTTTAATTGTAATATACTCTCCTTATATTGTTAATATTTTTTTTTTTTTAAAACATTTTTTTGTTGCGGCAATTGAGTAATAAATAAAAGGTTTGACTACCTCTTTTATATCTGTTATAATTTACTAGGTGAAAATGATCTGTAATTAGTTTTACAGTGTAAGAATTAGAAAATTAGTTATAGAAAAATTAAAATTAAGGAGATTAAAATTGAAAAAATTATTTGCACTTTTATTAGGTTTTGCAGGTGTATTCGTATTGTCAGGGTGTTCTCCACAAGATAGAAGTGGTACGTTTTATGATACATTTGTCAAACCTATGGACATAGCCTTAAGCAAAATTCATGAATATACCGGAAGTTGGGGCTGGTCAATCGTAATTATTACTCTTATTATAAGATTATTAGTATTACCATTTATGTTAAATAATTACAAAATACAAAATAAAGCACGTAAAGGGCAAGAGTTGGCACGCCCTGAATTAGAAGTTATTCAAGCAAAACAAAAAGCTGCACGTGAAAAAGAAGCTCGTGCAATTTCTAATGAAGAAAAAATGCAAGCTCGCAGCGAATTGATGGAAATTCAAAAAGAACAGTTTGCCATTATGAAAAAATATGGAGCAAATCCAATGAGTTTAGGTGGATGTTTACCATTATTCATTCCTCTTCCATTCTTAACGGCGTTGTTTTATACATTATCTAATCCGTTGTATTCAGCAGGAATTATTGATTCAACATTTTTGGGTATTTTCAATCTTGGGACACGTTCATACACATTACCTGTAATTGCGTTTATTGTTTACGCTATTCAAACACGCTTATCAATGAAGATGATGCCACAGGTTACTCAACCCGGTCAAGAACAAATGCAACAACAGATGAAACTTATGCAATGGTTAAGCCCGGTAATGATTACAATATTCTCATTCTGGGTAGCCGGAGCGGTTGCGGTGTACTATATTGTGGGGGGACTATTTTTAATATTCCAAACTTATGTAGGACATGCACTATATCCACCATATGTTCCGGAAAAACAAAAGAAACAAACTTTTGATCCTAATAAGGTGACTTTAGTTTCTAATAAGAAAAAACGTAAATAAAATAGAATAGAAAGGTTTAGTAGTAATGCTGCTGAACCTTTTTTAAATCTTGATATTAATTCTAAATTGTAAAAATTATAGAGATAAAATAATAAAGAATGTAGTAAAATTTTGCTTTATGAATTTTTAACTTTACAATTTAGGACTTTAATAAAGTTTTGCATTATCATTTTATATTTTTTATTGACTAGCAGGTATATCTGTGGTAGAATTGTTAATGTTGAGTAGCTCCTAAATAGCTACTACAACCGCACGTGTAAGGTAATTAAGTGAGAAATCCACCTTATATGGCGAGTCTTAGTAAAAAATTTAAGGAGGTGCAGATATGTACGCAGTAATCGAAACAGGTGGAAAACAATTACGTGTTGAAGAAGGTCAAACTATTCTAGTTGAAAAATTAGCAGTAGAAGTTGATTCAACAGTAACTTTCGACAAAGTATTACTAGTAGGTGGGGAAAATGCTAAAATTGGTGCTCCATTAGTAGCGGGTGCAACGGTAACAGCTAAAGTTGTTTCTCAAGGTAAAGGTAAAAAAATAACAGTATTTAAATACAAACCTAAGAAAAACAATCACCGTAAATTAGGTCATCGTCAACCATTCACTAAATTAGTAGTTGAAAAAATTAACGCTTAATTATGATTAAAGTCGAAATAACAAAAGGGGTTAATAACATAAAACAAATCATTGTTGATGGTCATGCAAATTTTGCTGAAGAAGGTTCAGATATTGTTTGTGCGGGTGTTTCAGCGATTATTTTTGGATTGATTAATTCGATTGATGAACTTGATGATGAGGTAGTGTTTGATATTTCAGTTAGTGAAGATGAAACAGGACATTTAACTTATCGTTCATTAAAATCTACAATGACGGAACAACTTCTTTTACAAGCGATGTTGGTATCGCTAAAAACAATTGAAGCAAATTATGCAGATTATATAACTATTGAAACAAGAGAGGTGAATTAGAGATGATGTTAAAATTAAATTTACAATTCTTCGCATCTAAAAAAGGGGTAGGTTCTACTAAAAACGGACGTGATTCTGAATCTAAACGTTTAGGTGCAAAAAGAGCTGACGGTCAGTACGTAACTGCAGGTTCTATATTATACAGACAACGTGGTACAAAAATTTATCCTGGAACTAACGTAGGAAAAGGTGGAGATGATACACTATTTTCACTAGTTGACGGAGTTGTTCGTTTCGAAAGATACGGACGTAGTCGTAAAAAAGTTTCAGTATATCCACAAGCATAATATATATGAAGAGAATTTTTATTTATGGTTAATCTTAAATAAAAGTTCTCTTTTTTATTTTTTCAATTTTTAGAATATATAAAATTTTTAATTTTTACTCAATATAGTCTTTAATATTTCACAAAAATACATTATGAAAACACTTTATTTATGTAATAATATTTTAATACTTTTATTAGTTGTATTTTTAATTTATATATGTTAAACTCTATTTGTGCATTTGACAGTGTACAGATATATTTTCAGGAGGAAAAAAAGTGTCAACATTAGGACAAGAAATTTTATTTTCTTTTTTAGGTGGACTGGGTTTATTTTTATTTAGTATTAAATATATGGGAGATGGTCTACAACTAATAGCAGGGGACAAGATGCGTTATGTGTTAGATAAATATACTTCTAAACCATTGATGGCATTATTCGCCGGGGTGTTAGTTACAGTTCTTATTCAGTCAAGTACCGGAACAATCGTTATTACGGTTAGTTTGGTAGGTGCCGGTTTATTAAAGACAAAACAGGCAATTGCAATTGTAATGGGATCTAATATCGGTACAACATTAACATCATTCATTATAGGTTTCAATGTATCGCATTATTCATTACCGCTTATATTTTTGGGAGCAGCATTTTTATTTTTTACAAGAGCAAAACTCATTAATAATATAGGGCGTGTAATTTTCGGTTTTGGTGGAATATTCTATGCTTTAAAAATGATGTCAACGGCCATGGGACCACTAAAAACTATGGATTGGTTTCAAACGATTTTAACACATATTGATGATAGTGCTTGGGTAGGTGTCGGAGTTGGTACATTGTTAACGGTAATGATTCAATCTTCTGCTGCAACTATCGCTATCCTCCAAAATTTATATGCCGAACATGCACTTAATTTACATGGTGCTATCCCCGTTATTTTTGGTGATAATATAGGGACTGCAATAACAACGGCAGCGTTGGCTATTGTTGGAACTAATATTGCAGCGAAACGTGTAGCAATTTCACATATTATGTTTAATGTAATAGGGACGGTAATATGTTTAATACTTTTAGAGCCGTATATTATGTTTATTGGGTATATGGAAAATCTGCTGGGGTTAGAACCGAAAATGGCAATAGCTTTTGGGCATGGTACATTTAATATATTTAATACCGTTTTACAATTCCCATTCATTTGGCTATTGGTTAAAATTATTACTAAAGCTATTCCCGGTGAAGATGAACAAATTAAATATACTACACAATATCTTGATAAGTCGTTAATAACAAGTGCACCGGCAGTAGCACTTGGTCAAGTGGAAAAAGAATTTGTGGAAATGTTAAAACTATCTAAAAAAAGCTTAAAAAATTCGGTTGAATATTTTATGACACGAGAAGAGCAGTTCAATGAAAAAGCTGAAACATTAGAAGAAGCTATTAATAATTTTGATGAGGAAATGACAGACTACTTAACTTTATTATTTAGAGAAAAACTAAGTCCAAAAGAGGGGTTACACGCGTCAGTTCTTCTAGATGGGACACGTGATATTGAACGTGTTGGCGATCACGCTAGAGATATAGTAGGATCTGTAAACTATCAAATTAAAAAGAAATTAAAATTCTCAGATGATGCGAAAGCAGAAGTTCAAGAAATGTTTGAATTATCAAACGGTATAATTGAAAAAACAATTAAATCATTAGAAGAAAAAAACATTGCAATTGCCGGTGCGGCACTGGCTGCTTGTGGAAATATTTATGAACTTGAGAAAAAAGCTCGTAAAAAGCATACACAGCGTATGAAAGACGGTGAATGCGAAATTCCGGCAGGAGTTGTATATATGGATTTAATTCAGCATTTTACAAGAATTTGTGAACACTCTAGAAATATTTTGGAAAAAGAAATTCAAGGAAATATTTAGATATGACTAATAAACAAAAGATGTATTTTATATTATTTGTAATAATATTATTAATAGTATTAGTTTTATATAAATTATATCAAATTCAAATAAGTTAAAGTAAGAATAACTAAAAAACGAAAGTGAAATTCCACTTTCGTTTTTTAATTATTAATAACTTAATTCAGGTGAAAAGATAAAGTACAGGATAAAAATACTTGCTATATGAAAAAAGAGAACTATATATAATAAAAATTATTCTTTTTTTGGTAAAAAAATATGGAGGCACAAGTCCCATGTTATTATGAGTATTTTCTCTAAGTGTAAATAAAATAGTATTTAATTTATGTAAAAATAATTCAATAACCATAACAAAAGGTTTTTATAAACAGTATAACTGTGTTCAAACACAAAATCAGTTTAATTAAATGGATATAAAAATAGGATTTATTTTACAATAAAACTACAGTATGTTACAATATATTTTGGGGTAGGTTGTTAGTTTGCATTGCTAATATGAGTGTGTTTGTCTTGTCAGGTATGTTATAATATATATCATATTTAAGGTGTAAAATAAATCCTACTTAAAAATACAAAGAAAGGAAGTATTATTCATGAAAAAGAAGATTTTTATATGGATAACGACTGTGCTTTTAATATGTAGCACAATATTGACTACAGTTATAAGCTCAAATACAAATATTGCTAGGGCAGAAGGTGGAAAACAGGGAGAGAATTTAACTACAAGTACAAAAGTACAAAAAAATGCAGTTAAAAAAGAAACTCAAGGCAAGAATACCGAAGCTACAGAAAAAAAAGTTAGCGATAAAGTTGATAATACAGCAAAAACAAATAAAAAAGCTGACAATACTGCGGACTTAGGTGTTAGTGCTAAAGGGACTACAAATATTGTATCAGAGAAAAGAGGTGAAACCGAAAATATCTCTGATAATATAATAAAATCTCTGGCAAGAAATGCTGCAATACATAATGATGTAATTACTAAAATGTATATTAAAAGTTATGATGGAGGGACAATACCTAATAATACGGTCGAAATGTGGAGAACATTTAGGGTATATGCGGAGTTTTCTCTTCCTAATAATAAAGTGAAGAAAGATGATACAACCACAATAAAATTACCTGAACAACTAACATTTGGCGGGAGCGCAATAAAATTTGAAGTAAAAGATGCTGATGGTAATTTAGTAGCAAATGCTGTAATAGATCCTAATACTAAAACTATTACTTTAACATATACGGATTATCCAGAAAAACACTCAGATGTAAAAGGGGAACTATTCTTCTACGCAAGGGTTGATGAAACTAGGGTTAAAGAAGAAAAAAATATTGATCTTAAATTCACTATAAGTAATGATGTAACAATTTCTGCAGGAACATTACATTATAAAGGTCCTAACCCAAAATATCATTCTATAATAGAAAAAGTTGGTTGGCAAGATAAAGATAATAAGAGTCTTTTTCATTATAGTATAGCCATTAATGAAAGTGAAGAAGATTTGAAGGGGGTAAGGGTTCAAGATAGACTGGATGATAATACTTATGGTGTGAAAATGTTACAAGATACTGTTAGGATATACAAAGTTAAATGGTATTGGGACAATGGACATTGGAAACATAAAGATGATAAAGATGTTACTAATAATTATAAAGCTAAGATAAAATGGGATCCTGACCAAAAAGGTTTTTCTCTTGAATTAGGAGATATTGGGAAAGAGGGCTATTATATAAAATATGATATAAAAGCTGATTATACCCCATCAGATGGAGAAATATTTAAAAATAAAGCTACATTAAAATATAATGGAAAAATTAATACTGATGCAGAATTCACTTTAAACTATTTGGCAGCCGGAGGAAAAGCGGAAGGATATGTATACTCTATTAATTTACTTAAAAAAGATAAAGACGGAGGAAAAGCACTAAAAGGTGCCGAATTCCAAGTAACACGTGATGCAACCGGACAAGTAATAGGGAAGTTTACAACAGATGCTGACGGAAAAATATCAATTAAAGGATTGTTAAAAGATAACTATACTATAAAAGAAACCAAAGCACCTGACGGTTATAAATTGGATCCGACAGAAATAAAAATCGGTCCAAGTGACTTCGGTAGCGATAAATCAGTAACTAAAGAAGTCCTTAACGAAAAAGCTAAAATAAAAATCTGTGGAACAAAAACATGGGACGACAACAATAACCAAGATGGGAAACGACCAAGTAAAATCAAAGTAAAACTACTAGCAGACGGAAAAGAAGTAGATTCAAAAGAAGTAACGGAAAAAGATGGCTGGAAATACAGCTTTGATAACTTGGACAAATACAACAAAGACGGAAAAGAAATTAAATACACAGTAGATGAAGAAGTAGTAGAATTCTACGAAAAAACAGTAGACGGCTTTAATCTAACAAACAAACACGTTCCTGAAAAAACAAAAGTTGAAGGACTAAAAACATGGAACGACAATAACAACCAAGATGGAAAACGACCAACAAAAATCAAAGTAAAACTACTAGCAGATGGAAAAGAAGTAGCTTCAAAAGAAGTGACAGAAAAAGACGGCTGGAAATATAGCTTTGATAACTTGGATAAATACAAAGACGGAAAAGAAATCAAATACACAATAGATGAGGAAGTAGTAGCGGGATATACAAAAGAAATAAACGGGTACAACCTGAAAAATAATTACACACCGGAAATAGTAAATATAGCCGGAACAAAAACATGGGACGACAATAACAACCAAGATGGAAAACGTCCAAGCAAAATTAAAGTAATTCTAAACAAAACAGTGGATGGAAACACAAGTAAAGTTGCAGAAAAAGAAGTAACAAAAGACAACTGGAATTACGAATTTAAAAACTTACCAAAATATGAAAATGGGAAAGAAGTTAAATACACAATAGATGAAGAAGTAGTGGAATTTTACGAAAAAACAGTAGATGGTTTCAATCTAACAAACAAACACGTTCCTGAAAAAACAAAAGTTGAAGGACTAAAAACTTGGGATGATAATAATAACCAAGACGGAAAACGACCAACAAAAATCAAAGTAAAATTACTAGCAGACGGAAAAGAAGTAGCTTCAAAAGAAGTAGCGGAAAAAGATGGCTGGAAATACAGCTTTGATAACTTGGATAAATACAAAGACGGAAAAGAAATCAAATACACAATAGATGAAGAAGTAGTGGAATTTTACGAAAAAACAGTAGATGGTTTCAATCTAACAAACAAACACGTTCCTGAAAAAACAAAAGTTGAAGGACTAAAAACTTGGGATGATAATAATAACCAAGACGGAAAACGACCAACAAAAATCAAAGTAAAATTACTAGCAGACGGAAAAGAAGTAGCTTCAAAAGAAGTGACAGAAAAAGACGGCTGGAAATACAGCTTTGATAACTTGGATAAATACAAAGACGGAAAAGAAATCAAATACACAATAGATGAAGAAGTAGTGGAATTCTACGAAAAAACAGTAGATGGTTTCAATCTAACAAACAAACACGTTCCTGAAAAAACAAAAGTTGAAGGACTAAAAACTTGGGATGATAATAATAACCAAGACGGAAAACGACCAACAAAAATCAAAGTAAAATTACTAGCAGATGGAAAAGAAGTAGCTTCAAAAGAAGTGACAGAAAAAGACGGCTGGAAATACAGCTTTGATAACTTGGATAAATACAAAGACGGAAAAGAAATCAAATACACAATAGATGAAGAAGTAGTGGAATTCTACGAAAAAACAGTAGATGGTTTCAATCTAACAAACAAACACGTTCCTGAAAAAACAAAAGTTGAAGGACTAAAAACTTGGGATGATAATAATAACCAAGACGGAAAACGACCAACAAAAATCAAAGTAAAATTACTAGCAGATGGAAAAGAAGTAGCTTCAAAAGAAGTGACAGAAAAAGACGGCTGGAAATACAGCTTTGATAACTTGGATAAATACAAAGACGGAAAAGAAATCAAATACACAATAGATGAAGAAGTAGTGGAATTCTACGAAAAAACAGTAGATGGTTTCAATCTAACAAACAAACACGTTCCTGAAAAAACAAAAGTTGAAGGACTAAAAACTTGGGATGATAATAATAACCAAGACGGAAAACGACCAACAAAAATCAAAGTAAAATTACTAGCAGATGGAAAAGAAGTAGCTTCAAAAGAAGTGACAGAAAAAGACGGCTGGAAATACAGCTTTGATAACTTGGATAAATACAAAGACGGAAAAGAAATCAAATACACAATAGATGAAGAAGTAGTGGAATTCTACGAAAAAACAGTAGATGGTTTCAATCTAACAAACAAACACGTTCCTGAAAAAACAAAAGTTGAAGGACTAAAAACATGGAACGACAATAACAACCAAGATGGAAAACGACCAACAAAAATCAAAGTAAAACTACTAGCAGACGGAAAAGAAGTAGCTTCAAAAGAAGTGACAGAAAAAGACGGCTGGAAATACAGCTTTGATAACTTGGATAAATACAAAGACGGAAAAGAAATTAACTATACAATAGATGAAGAAGATGTAGCAGGATATACAAAAGAAATAAATGGTTATAATTTAACAAATAAATTATTACCACCGCCACCAACACCGCCACTACCAAAAACAGGACTAACAGACAGTGGATTAGGAAACTTAGGAATAGCATTGTTGGCAGCTGCGTTATTAATAGTAGGTAGAAAAAAATATCTACGATAATTAATATCTTTGTAATAAAGTTAATGGAATAAATTATACAATAAAATTTAGTATGTAAATTTTGGTTCTATGTCAAATACGGGGCATAAGAAAAAATAAAGGTGAAATGCTAAGCAACACAATGTTGCTTAGCATTTTTCAAATCGCCCTTAAAAGGAATATTATTTTTATACTCAGAAACAAATAACCTGGAAACAACTAAAATACGTAATCTAAAGTTATAAAAGCTATTTTATAACCATAAGAAACTCTCTTTAAAACCTTAATCTTATTATTAATACCCTCTAATGAACCGTTAGAAATAGAATGTCTAACACTATTAAGCATATACTCCTTATACTTTCGCATTGTATTAACAGCCTTACAAACACCAATAGATAATCCGGAAGTAGATTCATCTATCAAATAACTAAGTAAGGTATTATTCCTATACTTAATCGCATATCTAATATCCTGAACCCTCTCATAGCTAGCCTTAAATATACAATCTAATCCTAATAAATAATCCAAAATATCACGGCTAGTAACTAAACTCCTAAAACTCCTATTAAAGAAAAACTTACCATGAGTAACATTACTTTCATCTTCTAATATCAACTTCCAATTATTCTTCAAAAGAGTATAATTAATGCCTTTTTGACCCTTAAAACAATTCATTAACTTAACTGTCTTATTAAGCTCTCTATTAATATTTTGGATAATATGAAGCCTATCTATAACAATTTCAGCATTAGGAAACTTACTTTTAATTAACTTCATATACGGAGTATAAATATCAATACAAATAGCCTTAACATTATATCTAGCCTCCTTAGAAAATCTGGAAAAATAATTATTTAAAATATACTCGGTTCTACCATCGACTGTATCAATAATCTCACGAGTTAAAGCATTAGAAAAGATAAAGCTCATACCATTTTTACTATCTTTAGTAAACTTTAACTCATCAAAACATAAATACTCAGGTAAGAAGGAATAATTAGTTATATCAACATGAGATTTACAATCATAAAGAGTTCGTATAACAGTATTAACCGATACATTATTCATTTTAGCAATTTGTTTAAAAGAAAGAGTATCAGCTAAATCACTCATTATAGAAAACTTAACATTTTTAGAAATACTACAGTATTTATCTACAAAAGAAGTAGTAGCTACAAACTTTTTATTACAAGATTTACATTTAAAACGTTGTTTTTTTAATTCCAAATAAGCAGGAATACCAGATATTTTTAATAGATTAATTCTAGTAAGTTCATTAAAGCCGTTTTTAACTACAGTATAACCTTTATTAAGACAACCACAGCATTCACACTTATTAGGAGTATAGGATAAAGTACCTTTAAATACAAAGAGCTTTTGATTATTTTTTATAATTTCGTTATGTGTTTTCTCAATAGTTATGTTTTTATCTTTTATTTGTAGTAGGTTTTTAATGAATTCTCCCTCTTTTATTTCTTTTGATTTTGTGTTAAAATTATTCATGACAGATATCCTTTCGTAGTTTATTTTTTTGCACTTTAATTATATTGGATATTTGTCTTTGTTTTGTTGTATTATTAGTCTTTTCATCCCATTATCAGCACTGTTTGCTAAAATATCACTCTCCATTTTTAAACTTTTGATTTTCTTTTCTTAATCGTAGTAGTTTTTTTCTTTTTCTATTAAGTTATCTGCGTGTTTGAATGAACATGTTTTTTTGATTGTTTTATCCATCTAGCTAGTGTGCTTGAGGATAATTCATATTCTCTCATTATCTCGCTTTTTCTTTTTCCTGTCTTGTATAATTCTACTATTTGTTTTATAAATTCTTGGCTAAACACTCTTCGTTCTCTTCGGTTTGACTCTCCTTTTTTTATTATATCTTTCTTACTAATATCTGTCTAGTTTATTCTAGCCCAATCACTAATAAAAAATATAATTGGATATTTATTAATTATAATAAAGAATGAAAATTAAAAATATGTAGAAGAGAAATAATAAAATAGTATGAAGAATAAATAAAAAATAATTGTAGATAATCAAAATCTCTAACACAGTAAAATTATATGAAAATTAGTAATTATTAATATTAAAAATAACTATTTTGAAATTATTTTATATAAATTATTCAACAATTTAAGGTGAAAAAATAATAAGAAAACAAAAAAGTATTATAATGAAACTCAAGAATTATTTTACAATATAATTTTGATGTGTTATAATCTACCGCATAGTGGGAATACTAGTTTGCACTATTTTATTAGATTAAATTAATTTACTGGTGTTTTATAATATCGTAAAAAATGTGTAAAATAAATCCTACTTAAAAATATAAAGAAAGGAAGCATTATTCATGAAAAAGAAAATTTTTATATGGATAGCAACTATACTTTTAATATGTAGTACAATACTAACTACAATTATAAGTTCAAATTCAAATATTGCTAATGCAGTAGGGGGAGAGCAGGGAAGAAATAGTGCTGGTGTGCTAAAAAAAGAAGTTAAAGATAAAGATTCCAAAGAACCTACAGAAAAGAAATCTAATGATAGAGCACTGGAACAGTTAAGAAATATAAATAAAGGGATTGAAAATATAACACTGAAAAAAAGAGATGATGTTAAGAATATTTCAGATAATATAATTAATGATCTATCTAGAGATGTTATGGAGAGAGATAATGTCATAAAAACTTTTAATGTAACAGATTTAAATGGGAAACCACTTAGTGGTGAAGTTGAGAAGTGGCAAAATTTTAAAGTAACTGGAACATTTGAATTGCCTAATAATGTAGTTCGAAAAGGAGATACAACTACAATAAAGTTACCTGAACAATTAACCTTTGGTGGGGGATCACTAAATTTTAGTATAAAAGATTCTAAAAATAATGTTGTTGCTAATGCTTTAATAAATCCAAATACTAAAACTATTACCTTGACGTATACAGATTATCCGGAAAAATATTCAGATGTAAAGGGAGAATTTTACTTTTATGCAAGGGTAGATGAATCTAGAATTAAGCAGGAAATAGATATAGACCTTAATTTTACTATAAATAATAAAGTAATTATTTCTTCTGGAAAATTACATTATAAAGGACCTAAAAGATATAATACTACAATGGGAAAAAGTGGTTGGCAAGACAGAAAAGATAAGAGTTTGTTGCATTATGATATCTCTATTAATAGAAGTATGATAGATTTGAAAAGTGTTAAGATTAAAGATAGATTAGATGATAATGTTCAAAATGTAAAAGTATTGCCGAATACCATTAAGATATATAAGTTAGACTGGTATTGGGACAAGGTGCGATGGAAATATAAAAATTTGGAAGAAGTTACAGCTAATTTTAAGGATAAAATAAAAGTAGATAATGATCAAAAAGGTTTTACTATTGATTTAGGAGATATTGGAAAAAAAGGTTATAAAATAACCTATGATATAAGAGCCGGTTATACACCCGCTGATGGAGAGATAATTAAAAATAAAGCTACATTAAAATATAATGGAAAAATTAATACTGATGCAGAATTCACTTTAAACTATTTGGCAGCCGGAGGAAAAGCGGAAGGATATGTATACTCTATTAATTTACTTAAAAAAGATAAAGATGGAGGAAAAGCACTAAAAGGTGCCGAATTCCAAGTAACACGTGATGCAACCGGGCAAGTAATAGGGAAGTTTACAACAGATGCTGACGGAAAAATATCAATTAAAGGATTGTTAAAAGATAACTATACTATAAAAGAAACCAAAGCACCTGACGGTTATAAATTGGATCCGACAGAAATAAAAATCGGTCCAAGTGACTTCGGTAGCGATAAATCAGTAACTAAAGAAGTCCTTAACGAAAAAGCTAAAATAAAAATCTGTGGAACAAAAACATGGGACGACAACAATAACCAAGATGGGAAACGACCAAGTAAAATCAAAGTAAAACTACTAGCAGACGGAAAAGAAGTAGATTCAAAAGAAGTAACGGAAAAAGATGGCTGGAAATACAGCTTTGATAACTTGGACAAATACAACAAAGACGGAAAAGAAATTAAATACACAGTAGATGAAGAAGTAGTAGAATTCTACGAAAAAACAGTAGACGGCTTTAATCTAACAAACAAACACGTTCCTGAAAAAACAAAAGTTGAAGGACTAAAAACATGGAACGACAATAACAACCAAGATGGAAAACGACCAACAAAAATCAAAGTAAAACTACTAGCAGATGGAAAAGAAGTAGCTTCAAAAGAAGTGACAGAAAAAGACGGCTGGAAATATAGCTTTGATAACTTGGATAAATACAAAGACGGAAAAGAAATCAAATACACAATAGATGAAGAAGTAGTGGAATTCTACGAAAAAACAGTAGACGGCTTCAATCTAACAAACAAACACGTTCCTGAAAAAACAAAAGTTGAAGGACTAAAAACATGGAACGACAATAACAACCAAGATGGAAAACGACCAACAAAAATCAAAGTAAAACTACTAGCAGACGGAAAAGAAGTAGCTTCAAAAGAAGTGACAGAAAAAGACGGCTGGAAATACAGCTTTGATAACTTGGATAAATACAAAGACGGAAAAGAAATTAGCTATACAATAGATGAAGAAGATGTAGCAGGATATACAAAAGAAATAAATGGTTATAATTTAACAAATAAATTATTACCACCGCCACCAACACCGCCACTACCAAAAACAGGACTAACAGACAGTGGATTAGGAAACTTAGGAATAGCATTGTTGGCAGCTGCATTATTTATAGTAGGTAGAAAAAAAATCTACGATAATTAATATCTTTGTAGTAAAGTTAATGGAATAAATTATACAATAAAAACTTGATGTATGGATTTATATGTATAATAAATTTAAGGGTATGGATTTTTTTCCATACCCTATATTTATTATACAACCGAAAATTTTAAACATACTTAAAGAAAAATGTTACCGTCGTTACTTCTATTCTTTTTTTCTTTGTAAAAAAATGTATTCATGATATAATAAAATAGTCGATTTATATAAAGATTAGAAAAAATATTGAAAGGAAATAGAGATGTTTCAAGAGAAAAAAATTTATACAACTCAATGGGCAGGGAAACGATTAACTGTGGAGTTAGGTGAGATGGCGAAGCAAGCTAATGCAGCAGTAGTAGTTAAATATGGGGATACTGTTGTATTAACGACAGCGGTTGCTTCTAAAGAAGCAAAAGATGTAGATTTCTTTCCGTTAACAGTAAACTATGAAGAGAAAATGTATGCTGTCGGAAAAATTCCGGGCGGTTTTTTAAGACGTGAAGGACGTCCGGGGACAGAGGCGACGTTGGCGGCACGTTTGATTGATAGACCGATTAGACCATTGTTTGAAGATGGTTTTAGAAATGAAGTACAGGTTATTTCAACAGTCTTGTCAGTAGAGTATGATAGTGATCCGGTAATGGCAGCAATGTTAGGCAGCTCATTAGCATTATCAGTATCTAATATTCCGTTTAAAGGACCTATAGCCGGTGTTACTGTTGGATTTATAAATGGAGAATATATAATTAATCCAAGTGTTGAACAACTTGAAAAATCAGAAATAGATTTAAAAGTAGCCGGAACAATAGAAGCAATTAACATGGTTGAAGCCGGAGCAAAAGAGGTATCGGAAGAAGTAATGTTAAATGCTATTATGTTTGGACATGAAGAAATTAAACGTCTTATTACTTTCCAACAGAAAATTGTTAACGAAATTGGTCAAGAAAAAATGGAAATTGAGCTGAAAGTCATTGATGAAACTATTTATAATGAAGTGTTGGAACTTGCACTAACCGATATGAAAACTTCAATAGCAATAAAGGACAAACAAGAACGTGATGAAGCTATTAATTCTGTAAAAGAAAGAGTAACAGTGATATTTGAAGAACGTGTAAGCGATGAAGATGAACTAGATATAGTTAAAGAAGCAAAACTTTCATTAGATAAGATTGTAAAAGATGAAGTTCGTCGTGAAATAACTGAAGATAAAGTAAGACCTGACGGGCGAGCTTTAACGGAAATAAGACCACTGGCATCACGTATTGATGTATTACCGAGAACTCATGGATCAGCCTTATTTACTCGTGGACAAACGCAATCGTTAGGTGTCGTTACGCTAGGCAATATATCTGACGAACAAATAATTGACGATTTGACACAAGAAGAAAATAAACGTTTTATGCTTCATTATAATTTTCCGGCATTTTCTGTAGGTGAAGTAGGGTTCAGTCGTGCGCCTGGCCGTCGTGAGATAGGACATGGTGCATTAGGTGAACGTGCATTATCACAGGTTATACCGTCAAAAGAAGATTTTCCTTATACAATTCGTGTTGTATCGGAAATTTTGGAATCAAACGGTTCAAGTTCGCAAGCAACAATTTGTTCAGGGTCTATGGCACTTATGGCAGCAGGGGTTCCAATTAAATCACAAGTAGCCGGTATAGCCATGGGACTTGTAAAAAAAGATGAACATTATACTATTTTAACGGATATTCAAGGTATGGAAGATCATCTTGGAGATATGGACTTTAAAGTAGCCGGGACAGCAGAAGGTATAACAGCACTTCAAATGGATATAAAAATTGATGGGCTTAGTGAGCAAATATTAAAAGAATCTTTGGAGCAAGCCCGTATAGGAAGACTTCAAATTCTAGCACACATGAATGAAGTAATTTCTGAACCACGTCAAGATGTTTCAGTATATGCACCAAAAATTAAAATTATTAAAATTAAACCTGAAAAAATTAAAGATGTTATAGGTTCCGGCGGTAAGGTTATTAATGAAATTATTGAACAAACAGGTGTTAAAATTGATATTGAACAGACGGGAGAAGTATTTATTTCATCACCGGATTTGGAGCAAATTAATAAAGCAATAGATATTATTGAAAATATAGTAAGAGAAGCAGAAGTAGGGGAAATTTATTTAGCGGAAGTAAAACGTATTGAAAAATTCGGCGCTTTTGTTGAGTTATTCCCCGGTGTCGACGCCCTTGTACATATTTCGAAATTAGCTAAAGAACGTGTAAATAAAGTGGAAGATGTTGTAAAAATCGGTGATACTTTAAAAGTTAAAGTTATAAAAATTGACGAAAAAGGTCGTGTCGATGCCACTGCTAATTTCTAGGAGAACAAGTTATGGAATTATTTGAGAAAGAAAGACGTGGTATTTACGTTTATTTTAAAAGTTTTAAAGATTTAAACAAATTAGAGAAATATGGGAATTTTATTTCTTACTCTAGACGTGGGAGATATGCCTGTATTTATGTTGATGAAAGTAGAATAGAATCTATTATAGCAGATTTGAAAAAGAAAAAATTTGTGAAAAAAATAGAATTATCACAAATGTCAGATCTGCACCTTAGCTTTGAACATTTAGATAAAAATTTATCTTTATCACAAGGATAGAATAAAGGAGGATATTAACCTCCTTTTTGCAAAAATTACTAAATATTTGTGTGAGGAACAATGAGAGTAATAGCAGGAAAATATAAATCTATAAAATTAAATGCTGTTGAAGGGATGAACACCCGACCGACAACTGATAAAATAAAAGAAAATTTATTTAACATGATTGATTGTTATGATCTTAAAGTATTGGATCTTTTTGGTGGAACAGGAGGACTAGGTATAGAAAGTCTTAGCCGTGGAGCAAAACATGCTACATTTATTGATGGAAGTAGTAATGCTATAAAGACTATTCGTTCGAATGTGGAAAGATGTAAGATTGATAAAAAAAATTATGAAATTTATCGTAACGACTATAAGAGAGCTTTAAAAATTTTTTGGAAAAAAGAAGAAAAGTTTGATTTGATTTTTTTAGATCCTCCTTATAATAAAGGTCTTATTGACTGCAGCTTGCAAGCTATATTAGAAAATAATATATGTGCAAATAAGTGTTTAGTTGTTTGCGAAAAGAGTAATACGGAAAAAATTACAATAAAAGATAAAAAATTGGAGATTATAAAAGAAAAACAGTATGGCATAACAGACATAATAATCTTTGAGTATGGAGAATGAAAATGAAGAAAAAGATAGCAATCGTACCCGGAAGTTTTGATCCAATTACATATGGGCATATTGATATAATAAAAAGAAGCGTAGAATTGTTTGATGAGGTAATAGTGGCTATTTTGGTCAATCCTGACAAGAAGTACCTATTTACTCTTGAAGAACGTGTTGAAATGATAGAAAAATCAATAGAAAATATAAAAAATGTTAGAGTTGATTCGTTTTCAGGGTTATTAGTTAATTATGCGAAATCGGTAGGATCTAATGTAATCGTAAGAGGGCTAAGAGCCGTTTCAGATTTTGAATATGAAATGCAGCTGACTTTTATGAATAAGGCACTTGATGAAAATATCGAGACTTTTTATATGATGGCAAACAAACAATACTCATTTATAAGTTCCAGTATTGTAAAAGGTGTATCAGGATTTGGAGCGGATTTATCAAAATTTGTTCCAAAAAATGTGGAAGAAAAATTAGAAATGAAAATGAAAGAGAGAGAATAAAAGTGAATAAGGTTCTTTTCACAGGTGGTGGATCAGCGGGACATGTTTCCGTTAATGTAGCACTTATACCTGAATTTAAGAAAAATGGATATAAAATTTCTTATATTGGTAGTAAAAAAGGTATAGAAAAAGAAATGATTGAAAAAATTTCTGATGTAAAGTATTATGCTATTAGTTCAGGGAAATTAAGAAGATATTTTTCGTGGGAAAATTTTGTAGATCCATTTAAAGTTTTAAAGGGAATAATTGATGCAATCTTAATATTAAAAAAAGAGAAACCCGATTTTGTGTTTTCTAAAGGTGGATTTGTAAGTGTTCCGGTTTGTATAGCGGCGAAACTTTTAAAAATACCGGTTGTTTTGCATGAATCAGATTTAACACCGGGGTTGGCAAATAAAATTAATATTAAATTTTGCGATCATATTTTTACGACTTTTGAGGATACTATAAAATATTTACCAAACGGCAAAGCCAGTCTTATCGGAGCAATAGTAAGAGATGACATTTATAGCGGGAAAAAAGAAAAAGGTTATGAATTTACCGATTTTAATGAAGAAAAACCCATTATATTGGTGATGGGAGGCTCACTCGGTTCTAAAATATTAAACGATTATATTTGGAATAACATTTCAGAACTTGTTGAAAAATATCAAATTATTCATCTGGTAGGTAAAGGTCTAATAAATGATAATATTGTAGCACAAGGTTATAGACAGTATGAATTTTTATCAAAAGAGCTGTTTGATGTATTTCAAATAACCGATTTTACGATTTCAAGAGCCGGAGCAAATGCTTTATATGAGTTTTTAGCACTTGAAAAACCGGCTATTTTAGTACCGCTCGGTATTAATCAAAGTCGAGGAGATCAGATTGAAAATGCTAAATTTTTTGAAAAAAATAATTTTTCTAAAGTTATATTTGAGGAAGAATTTGTTGATTTAGATTTAACCGAAATTGGTGAATTTTATAATAATTTAGACCGATATAAAAAGTCTATGATTGAATATAAAAAAGAAAAGAAAGTTATTAATAATGTAACAGATTTTTACAAAAAAATATTAAATATAGTAGGAGTGAGAAAATAATATGAAAAATATAAAACTCTTAACTTATGTCAAAGTGGTGTGTTTTTTGCTATTATTGGTAGTTGCGATAAAATATCCGACAAATTCATTTGATAAAATTATAGCTGATTTAATTGAAATAAAATTATTAGGCTCATTAGCTAAAATAATCTCGCTAGTTTTTAATGATAAATTGTTGCTGGTCATTATGATTTTATTATCAGTATTTCTTGCATGGATAAAAGAGTTACCAAAAGCGGTGTTTATGTTTTTTACTGCAGGATTTGGCGGCTTATTATTAACTGTTGTTAAATATAGCGTTCAAAGAGTAAGACCGCTCCCAGATGTTCATGACGGTTTTAGTTTTCCTAGTGGCCATTCTACTTTTGTAATATTATTTTTCTTAGCATTAACTTTTATAATTAATAAGAAAAATTTGGTTCGTGTTATTGGAATTTTTGCGATAATTCTTGTACCTATATCAAGATTAATATTGGGAGCACATTTTTTAACGGATGTAGTGGCAGGGCTGTTACTGGGCAGTATAGTTGTAGATTTAATGAAAATATATTATATTGATATATATAATATACTAATGGGGGTAATAGGAAGAAGAAATGAATAGATTAAAGAATAAAGAGGGAGTAGTAGCAGTCGGGTTGGTTATAATCAACTTTGCTTTATGGTATTATTTCGCTTATATAAGATATAGTGACGTTGATGTAAAAGATTATAAATATATTTTAGGATTACCGGAATGGTTTTTTTACAGTTCAATAGTGGTTAGTGTTTTTATAATAATTCTTGTAATTATTTTTGCAAATCTATTATTTAATCGTGAAATAAAAGAGGAGGAAAAATAATGAAATATACAGTAGATTATAAAATATTAATTTTATTTACGGTAATATTTTTAACTATTATACTATTACCACTTATCTTAAACAGATTTAGTCATTCGGGACAACGACATATTGGTTTTTTTGAGAAATATTATTTAGCTGACAGAAAAGTAAGTGGGATAGTATTGGCGATAACGTTGATGTCAACATATGGTTCGGCTTCAACATTTTTAGGTGGACCGGGTGTAGCGTATAAGTTAGGTTATGGTTGGGTGCTTTTAGCGGTTATTCAGGTGGTAACCGGATATTTCGTACTTCTTGTTCTTGCTAAAAAGTTCAGAAAGGTAGCCAAAGAAATAAATGCTATTACCATTAGCGATTATTTAAAAAATAGATATAAATCAAATGTTGTTGCTTATTTATCATCATTGGCAATGATAGTATTCTTGATTGCGGCAATGTCGGCTCAATGGGTCGGCGGTGCAAAGTTACTGTCAGCTTTTATGGGGATAGAATATAAAACCGGGATATTTCTTATTTCTGTCATTATTATTTTTTGCGTTGTGTTCGGTGGGTTAAAAAATATTTTAATTACCGACATGATACAAGGGTTAATTATGGTGTTTTCAACAATTATTTTATTATATGCGGTTATTCACTACGGTGGAGGAGTTGAAAATATTACCAATAATTTATTATTAACAAATGAGAAAATACTATCACCATTTGGAGCGGATGGCAGTTTGACAGCAAAGTATGTTAGCTCGTTTTGGGTATTAGTCGGTGTAGGTGTTATAGGTATTCCGCAAATAGCTATTAATTCTATGTTATATAAAAATAAGCGTAGCTTAAAACAATCGATTATTGTTGGAAGTATAGTAATTTTTATAGTTATGTTTGGGGTACATTTAATCGGTGTTATGGCACGTGGAGTTTTTCCGGATATAAAAGATTATGATTCTGTAATTCCGATTATTACACTTAAAATATTGCCGTGGTATTTGGCAGCTTTAGTATTGGCTGCACCTATGGCGGCGATAATAACGACTGTTAATGCTCAATTTTTATTAATTTCATCTGCATTAATAAAAGATGTACTTTTCAATAATAAAGCAATAAAAGAAAAGATAACAGGAAAAAAAGTTCCGGTATTTGTGTATACAATTAATATCCTTGTTATAATTTTAATTATGTTTATCAGTATGCAACCGCCAAGTTTGATTGTTAATGTTAATCTTTTTGCATTTGGTGGTTTAGAGGCTACATTTTTATGGCCTATTTTACTGGGATTATATTGGAAGTATGCGGAGAAATATGGTGCAATTATGTCTATTGTATTCGGTTTAACAAGTTATATAATTTTTAAAAAAGTGTACATTGTGAAATCAATAGAGCCGGTAGTTATTTCATTAATAATATCTTTAGTTGTTTTTGTACTTATTTCATTAATTAACTCTAAGAAAACAATTGAAAAATAAATAATATTATAATAAAATAAAAATGTAAGTTAAGGAGGCATAAGCAATGATGAAAAAAGTTATAGTAAAACATACAGATGCGAAGAAATTTACAGTGAGTGATATGTTGACTGTTGGAAAAGAATACGAAGTTGTTAATGTTACGGAAGAATATATTTTTGTAATCGATAATAGCGGTAAAGTTGGCGGTTACTATCATGAATATTTTGAAGAAGTAAAATAGAGGTGTGGTGAACGCTATGAGCAAAAAATCTGTTAAAAATATGGTTTTAGTGGTAATGTTTGTTATTTTAGCACCGGTTATTCTTTTAGGTATGACAGTTTTAGGTAATTCGATAACAGGAAAATCAAAACAAAACCCGACCGTCCAAACTACAAATACTACACAGACGGCCAAGGTCCCGGAGGAAAACAAAGCTACTGATAGCAATATCCCAAAGGCCAATGAAGAAAAAGTGTCAAATAATGCTTCTAACAATACTTCGAATAACAACAACACGAATAATTCAACTGCAAATACATCAAAAAAAGCGATTGCAGGTCAGGAATATACTGTAAAAACAGGGGATACTTTATTCACTATAGCTGCGGCGGCATACGGAGAAAGTAATACTAAAGCGGGTGTTGAAAAAATAAAAGAAGCTAACAATATGCAAAATAATAACTTAAATGCCGGGCAAAAAATTCAAATACCAAAATTGTAATTTTGTAAAATAAAAAATTGTATTTCATATTGACAAGATTTTCTAAAATTGATATACTAAATGTCACAATAGATTACACAATGAAAAGAAAAGTAAAAGTGGAAAATTTATTTAGAGAGTCTTGGTAGCTGAAAAGAGATTAAATTAAAAACTTTGAAGATGGTCTTTTGGTGTTAGTAGTTGAATAATTAAATTACTACGGTAAAGCCCGTTATAGCTTACGGTATTTAGAATAAAAATTAATTCTTTGTACTTAGTGAGTTAATATTTGTAAAAATATTATAAAACAAGGTGGTAACACGCTAAGGCGTCCTTGCAGAGCAATTGTTCTGTGAGGATTTTTTTATTTTGTAATCAAAATATAGAAAAGAGAGGTATATAATTATGAAAAAAAATATGTTGAAGGTGTTTAGTTCAACGGTGGCACTGTCTTTAGTGTTGGCCGGGTGTTCGACTAGCCAGAATAAGAAAACGAGAGATGAAACGAAACCGGCGGTAGAATTTAAAACATCTGTAGATAACGGCGGTAATACAATTAATAATGGACATTTGAAAATCGGTATTTTGTCAGCTGATCCGTTAACAGGAATGTTTAACCCAATTTTCTTCTTGCAAGCGACAGATTATTATATAATGAGAGATACAATGTTATATACATTTGCGTTAGATAAAGATTATCGTTTAAAACAAGATGATGGTAATGCGCCGGCTAAGTTTCATTTAGATAAAGATAAAAAAGAAGCAACTGTAACTTTACGAAGTGATTTGAAATGGAATAATGGACAAGATGTAACAGCAGATGATATTGTGGCAACTTATCATTTAATGGGAAATCCTAAGTATGTTGAGAATATTAGATATTCTGAAGATTACGAAGTAATAGAAGGAATGAAAGAATATCATAACGGAAAAGTAGATAGTATTTCAGGTATTACAAAAAAAGATAATAAGACTGTTGTTATTAAATATACGGAAGTAAAACCGTCAATATTATGGGGAACAGGATTTTTAACGGTATTTTTAAATAAAGATCAAATAGCTGAAGCATCAAAAGATTTTGGAAAATTCTCGGGTGCGGAATTGAATACAAAACCATTATCTTATGGGCCGTATTATCTTGATAAACAAGTCAATGGAGAAAGTGTCTTAGCAAAACAAAATCCATATTATTATAATAAAGATAAAGTAAAAGTTAAAGAAATCGAATTTAAAGCTGTTTCTCCGGCACAAGCAGCCGCAGTTATAAAAAATGGTGATGTTGATTATATTCGTGCTTTAAGTCCTAATATTTGGGAAAATGTAAAAGATGCAAATAATGGTTCAATACTAGGGCAAACAGATCTTTACGTATCATATGTAGGATTTAAACTGGGAAAACTTGATAAAGAAAAAGGAAAAGTTGTAACAAATTCAAATGCAAAACTGGCTGATGTTAAAGTAAGACAAGCATTTGGATATGCTGTTGATTGGGATCAAATTAATGAAAAGTTATTTAAAGGGTTAAGATATACTCCAACAGGTTCCGGTTTTTTCCCTCCGCGTATAGAATTAGCAGAAAATCCTAATGGAAAAAAATACAAGAAAGATGTGGAAAAAGCTAAAAAATTATTAGATGAAGCCGGATTTAAAGATAAAGATAATGACGGTATTCGAGAAGATAAAAACGGAAACAAAGTATCATTTAACTTTGCTGTTCGTAATACAGGAAGTGATTTGGATCAAGCACTTGCAGATAATTTCATAAAATCTTGGAAAGAAGTTGGCTTAGATGTAAAATTAGTAGACGGTAAACTATTATCGGCAAAAGATTGGTCAACACGTGTTCAAGCGGATGATTCTGAGATAGATATTTTCCAAGGAGCATGGGGATTCTTTAACAATCCAAATCCGAATTACATAGCCGGAGAAACATCGAAATTAAATTTACCGCGCTATATTGATGATAAGCTGATAAAAGATTTAGAACAAATAGATTCTATAGATTCATTTGATGATGCTAAAATAAAAGAAGCATTTAATAAATTTGATGAAGATTTTGCTGCTGCTAGTCCGTGGTTGCCGTTGAGTTGGAATACCGATATTGTTTGGGTAAATAAACGTATAAAAAATCTTGACTTAAAAAAATATAACACTTTTGATCAGCAATTTTATGAATTGGAACTAACAGCAGATAAAGGTGTCAAAAACTAATTAAAAAATTAAGAATACTGTAGCATTATTAAAATAGTGTTACAGTGTTCTTTAATTATTATTTGTTTTCCTAAATATAATACAAAATTTAGATAAAAATTAAAATTAATATTTAAGATAATTAGCTGCGAATATTGTTAATAATAACTGGTTTGTGCCAATTGATAATAAATATTATTAAATGGAAAAATTTTCCTAAATATGTTAAAATAAAGTATTAAGAGATCAACGGATAAATTTCTAATGAAAGAGATTAAAGGAGATTATATGATAAATAAATTAGGATGGAAAATAGGTGGAGAACAAGGAGAAGGATTAGAAAGTACGGCGGAAATTTTCTCCACTGCTATAAATACACTTGGATACCACATGTATTCTACCAGAGATTTTGCTAGTAGAATTAAAGGTGGACATAGTAATAGTAAAATATGTATTTCAGAAGAAAGAATTAATGTAATAGATTATAAAACAGATATTTTAATAGCTTTTGACCAGGCGACACTTGATAATTATATTGCAGAGTTGGATGAGCATAGTATTATTATTGTTGACGAAAAAATTAAACCTGTTTTTTCAGAAGAGATTAAGAGTATAATCGCTGTATTTCCAATTACGGATTTGGCTAAAGAAATTTCTAATCCCATTATAAAAAATATTATAACACTTGGTATATGCTCAGCACTTTTGAATATAGAGGATAAGATATTTTATGAAATGATTGAAACAAAATTCTCAAGCAAAGGCGAAGAAATAGTAAATACGAATATTCAGGCATTCGATAAAGGATGTGAAATTATGACAACCTTTATGAATGAAAACAATATCGGTAATAAATACTATCTTAAAGAATTAGAGCCAAAGGAACAAAAAAATATGTGGCTTGTCGGTAATCATGCAGCAGGTTTTGGAGCGTTGGTTGCCGGATGTAGATTGTATTCAGGTTATCCAATTACACCGGCTACAGAAATAATGGAGTATTTATTTGATAAGTTACCAACTGTAAAAGGCGCTTATATTCAAACGGAAGATGAGATAGCCGCACTAGGTGTAGCTATTGGGGCTAATTTCGCCGGGGTTCGTGCCATGACGGCTACATCAGGTCCCGGTATTTCACTTATGACAGAGTTTCTAGGGATGGGCGTTATGGCGGAACAACCGGTAGTTATAGTAGACGTTCAGCGTGGCGGTCCATCGTCCGGACTTCCGACAAAAACTGAACAATCGGATATTTTTCATGCTGTTTATGGTGGGACAGGTGATGCTTCAAGGATAGTTCTTGCTCCTATTTCTGTAGAAGATTGTTTCTATATTATGATAGATGCATTTAATATGGCTGAAAGATATCAAACTCCTGTTATCGTATTAATGGATTTACAACTTGGAATGAATAAGGAAACTGTTCCGAATTTTGACTTTAGCAAAGTAAAAATAGACCGTGGTCAGTTATTAAAACAAGAAGATATTACAGAAGAAGATATTATTTATTTTAAGCGTTATGCTACTGATGTTCTTGTTTCTGACAGAACAATTCCGGGGCAAAAAGGAGGAATACACAATGCCAACAGTTATGAGCATTCTATTGTCGGACTTCCGTCAGAAGTAAAAAGAAATACAGTGCGTCAAAAAGAAAAACGTTCCAATAAAATTGAAAATGCTTTGTTGGATAAACCGTTTGTGTTACATGAATACAATGATGAAAAAGATATATTATTAGTGGGTGTAAATGCAACTTACGGTGTTCTTAATAAAGCTGCTAAACAATTAAAAGAACAAGGTATGAAGATAGATACTATGCAAATAAGACAAATCTATCCGGTAGCACAGGAAATTCGTGATACTTTTGATAAATATAGAAAAGTCTATATTGTAGAACATAATCATAACAAACAACTTCGTACTGTTATTGCAAGTAAATATCACAACTCACATAAATTGGGTAGTTTATTAAAATATGACGGTGATATTTATTATACTCACCAACTTATAGAACAAATATTGGAGGAGGAGAAATAATTTGAAAGTAACATTAAAAGATTATAAAAATGATGTTAAACCCGATTGGTGTGCCGGTTGTGGTGATTATTCAGTTCTTGCCGGAATTAATAGAGCTATTGTCAATTTAGGTATAAAGCCGGAAAATGTTGTTATTTCTGCCGGTATAGGTTGTTCCGGGAAAATTAGCGGTTACACAAAGGCATATGGCGTACAAGGGCTTCATGGACGTTCATTACCTGTTGCTCAAGGAATAAAATTAGCAAATCAAGATTTGACGGTTTTTGCAATGGGGGGAGATGGAGATGGTTATGCTATCGGTATAGGGCATGCGGTTCATGCAATGAAACGAAATATTAATATGACTTATGTGGTAATGGATAATCAACTTTATGCCTTAACTAAAGGGCAAATGTCACCGAAATCGGATGAAGGACTTATTACAACAACGACATTAGAAGGCGTAATGGAAAAACCTTTATCCGCTATGAAGATCGCTTTATCTTGTAAAGTAACTTTTTTAGCACAGGCATTTACCGGAGATATGAAACAAATGATGCAGATTTTTGAAGAAGCGGTACAACATGATGGGTTTTCATTAGTTAATGTATTTAGCCCATGTAAAACTTATAATTACAAAAACACACCGGCTTGGTATAAAGAAAACCTAACTAAATTGGATGACATAGAAGGTTATGATAATACAAATAAGTTAGAGGCATATCGTATATTGGAAGAATATAATGATTTGGTCACGGGTGTTATCTATAAAAATACGCAAAAAAAACATTATGAAGATATATTAAAAAATTATAAACGTGATGAACCCGTTGCACATCAAAATTTGAATTTTAGTGAAGATTTGTTTAATAAATTATGTGATGAATTTAGATAAGAGGTTTCGAATGAAAAAAAGAAAAATATTATTAGTATTAGGACTAGCGGCAGTTACCAATTATTATCTTTACAAAAAATACAATGAAATCATTGAAGATAATGAGCATATAGATAGATGCCGTAATAAATTAATAGCGAAAGGTTTCGAGGTTAATAATAGTTATTCATTAAATTTGAAAGAGAATAACTATCTGATGTTTTATTTTGATGAAAAAGAAAAAAGTTATGAGGTGAAATATAGTAAGGAAAATGAAGAAATAGAATATATAAAAGAGGTAGAATAAAATGAGCAGTGCATTAAAAAGATTTGAAGAGCTAACAATGTTAGACGGAACATCAGGATTTGAAAACGAAATTTCTAAATATTTAGAAGAGAATTTATCAAAATATGCTGATGAAATTAAATACGATAATTTAGGTGGAATTTATGCAATAAAAAAATCAAAAAAAGAAAATGCTAAAACTGTCATGATAGCAGCACATATGGATGAAGTCGGTTTTATTGTAACAAAAATTTTACCGAACGGGATGTTAAAATTTGAAACACTTGGCGGTTTTAGAGAAGATGTTTTGTTAGCACAAACTTATACTATAACTTCATATGAGGGTAAAAAATTTACCGGGGTAATAGGCTCTATACCGAAACATTTTACAGCAGGGATAGCACAAAATGTTAAAATAAACGATATGACGATAGATCTTGGAGCTGCTTCACGAGAAGAAGTTTTAGAAATGGGTATTAGAGAGGGTGCTTTTGTAACACCGAAAACCAATTTTGAACAACTTACAGAATATCGTTTTATGAGCAAAGCTATAGACAATAGATACGGTTGTGTAATTATTACTGAAATATTAGAACAGTTTGCTGATAAAGAGTTGGATATTAATTTGGTGGTTTGCGCCACTGTTCAAGAAGAAGTGGGATTACGTGGAGCAAGTGCGGCGGTTCATATGGTGAAGCCCGATGTTTGTTTTGTTGTTGATTGTAGCCCTGCTAATGATATGGACGGTTCTGCTACCAGTAACGGTCGTCTGGGAGAAGGATTTTTAGTAAGACTTGTTGATAGAACAATGGTACTCCGCCCAAATATGAGAGAAAAAATAGTGGAACTTGCAGAAAAAAATAATATAAAATATCAGTATTTCACATCACCCGGTGGAACGGATGGTGGAAATATTCATCAGGCATTAACGGGAGTACCGACTACCGTAATAGGGATTTGTGCCAGATATATTCACACACATAATTCAATTTTTGACATAAGAGATTATTATGCGGCAAAATCAATTTTAGAAAAATTAATAGAAACGATTGATGATAAATTTATTGAAGATATAAGAAAATAGAAAATTAGAAAAATCAGACTTGTTGAATGACAGTCTGATTTTTTTATAGAATAATTAAAAGATTAAATTGTTGTGTAAAATAATATATTGAATATATTTACTATACAATTTTAAGTTTGACCTCAGAAACTTTTTTGACCTCCGGAATTTTTTCTTTTATATTTTTTTCAATGGCATATTTCATAGTAATATGTGACAGCTCACAGGTTGCGCATTCACCCTTAAATCTTAATTTTAGAATCCCGTCTTTAAAGTTAATAAATTCTATATCGCCACCGTCTGCAATTAATTTTGGACGAATTTTGTCTAATTCAAGTTTTATTTTATTTATAGTATTAAAATATTCTGTATTCAAAATAACACCTCATCAGTAAAAATATATCATATAAAGTTATATATTTTAAAAATTATATAAAATTAAGACATTATACTATTATTTTACCAGAAAAACGGTTATAATAATAGTATAAAATAAAGTAAACGAGGGAAAATATTATGACTAACACAGTAGATCAAATAATAACTGTAACAGATATAGCTGTTAAAAAATTTCAAGAGTTACTGTTTGATGCTAATAAAAAGGACAGTTATTTGAAGATAGCTATAGTATTAGATGGGACACAAATGCAATATAGCATGGACATTAAAGACGAATTAATTGAAGGAGATAAGGTTTATACATTTAACGAGTTAAAAATGGTAGTAAACGAAGAAGATGAATTGCTTCTAAAAGGTCTTGAGATTGATTATGTACAAGACGAGTTTGGAAGTGAATTTACGTTGCATAATCCTAACATGATGGAAATTTATGATGATGAAGATGGAGGCTGCTGTGGTGGCTGCTGTTGTTGTGGGCATTAATAATTTAAGAAATATATAAATAAAAGGAGAAAATATCATGAAAAATGTAGTAATTTTAGGAGCGGGATACGCAGGTTTAACAACGCTGAAAGGCTTGAAAAAGGCTATTAAAGCAGGAGAAGTAAAAGTTACTTTAGTAAATAAAAATTCTTATCATTATGATACAGTCAATTTACATGAAGTTTCTTCAGGGAATATTCCTGCAAAAGATATTACAATCGAAATAAAAAATATTTTACCTGCCGGTGCGGATTTTATCCAAGATGAAGTTATCAAAATTGATACCGAGAAAAAAATAGTATTAACTAAAAAACATGAGCTTGATTATGATATATTGGTAATCGGTTTAGGCTTCCAATCAGAAACATTCGGTATCGAAGGAATGGCAGAATATGCGATGCCGATAACAAATGTCAAAGCAGCTGAAAAAATTTCTACAACTATTGAAGATAATTTTAGAAAATATGCGACATCTGAAGAAAAAGATGAAAAAGATATTTCCATTATAGTTGGAGGAGTAGGATTAGCCGGTACTGAGTTTCTTGCAGAGTTATTACATAGAAGAAAAGAATTGTGTTCTAAATATGGTATTGATGAAAAATTGGTGAAAATTCGTGCTTTTGATGCAGCACCAAAATTGTTGCCAATGTTTACTAAAGAATATAGCGATTATGCTAAGAAATTTTTAGAAGATCAAGGTATTGAGATTACTTTAGGAGCGGGTATTAAAGGTGCAACTAAAGATGGTTTCATCGTTGAAATAGACGGGGAAAGAAAAGAACCTAAAGCTAGCACATTAGTATGGACTGCCGGGGTACGAGGGAATAAACTTATGGATGAAACGTTCCCTGAATTGGCAAAACGTGGCCGATTAATAACAACTCAACAGTTAACGGTTCCCGGAATGGACGATGTATATGTAATTGGTGACTGTGCAGCATTTATAGAAACAGGTCAAGAAAGACCTTACCCTACAACAGCACAAATTTCTAACCAAATGGGACAATATGTAGGAGCAAGAATTAGCGGAAAACAAGTTGGAGATTTTAAATATATTAATCGCGGTGTAGTATGTTCATTAGGAGCTAAAAACGGAATAGCAGATGTAATGGGCGGTAAAAAATCAAAAGGATTTAAAGCGGCGAAATTGAAAAAAATAATAGAAGCAAAAGCAATTTATGAATTAACGGACTTTATGACCGCTCTTAAAAATCAACGTATATTATAATCTAATTATTAAGTATGATAGACAGCTGAGGAAACTCGGCTGTTTTTATTTTTTAATAAAAATATTATTTATCGAATAGTTGTAATAAACAGTTAAGTTTGAATATTTTATTGTTATGATAATTACATCAAAAAATATAGTACTAAAATTTTTTGTCAAATTAGAGATAATTATAAAATACCATGTTGCTGTAATTGAAAAATATTTGTAAGTGTGATAATATATAGGGTAGAGAAAATTCAACCAAAAACAGTTATGGGGAAAAATTATGATTTACAAAATAGCAAATACAATAGAAGAATACGAACAAATTTTCAAATTAAATTATGAAACTTTTGTTGATGAAATTCCTCAGCACGAAAAAAATGATACTGGAAAATTAAAAGATAAATTTCATGATAAAAATATTTATATTATTGCTAAAAAGGAACAAGAAGTAGTCGGAATGATTGCATTATCAGATACAAGACCATTCTCACTAGATTTAAAATTAAATGATATAGATAAATATTATGAAGGTAGCTATAAAAAACCAGTTGAAATAAGATTATTATCGATTAAACAACAATATAGAAAAACAAAAGTATTTACAGAATTAATTCAAAGAACATTTAATTATATTATTCAGAATGCTTATGATATTATTTTTATCTCAGGAACTACTCGCCAAGAGAAATTATATCGTCATTTGGGATTTGTTAAGTTTCATGAAAATGTCGGAACAAAAGATGCTGAGTATATGCCGATGTATTTAGATTTAACAAAAGATAACAGAATAATAGATAAATTATCAAAGGCACAAAGAATTAACTTTTTGCCGGGACCTGTTGATTTATCAGAAGAAGTTGTGAAAAAACTATCTAAAAAGTTATATTCACACAGAAGCAATGAGTTTGTCAGTTTGACAAAAGATACATTAGAAAAAATAGAAACTATTTTGGATGTTAGAGAGGCGACAATTTTACACGGTTCTGCAACATTGGCAAATGAAGCGATTATGGCACAATTAAAAGGTCGCAGTTTAACTAACGGTTTAGTGTTGGCAAATGGAGAATTTGGGAACAGATTAATAAAAGAAACAAAACGTCATGGTTTGAATATAGAAAGTTATAGTGTAGGTTTTGGAGAAAGTTTTGATTTGAAAGAAGTAGAAAGAAAACTTTCCTCTAAAAATTATGACTTTGTTTATTTAGTACACAATGAAACCAGTGTCGGAATTTTGAATGATTTAGAAGAAATCACTAAAATTGCTAAAAAATATGGTATTGTTTTAGCGGTGGATGCTGTTTCTGCCGTGGGTGCGGTGAAATATAGTTATAAAGATGTTGATTATGTTGCCTGTTCTTCAGGAAAAGCATTTTGCTCAGTGGCAGGTCTTGCAATAGTTGGGTCTAATTGTGACTTAGTAGAATTAAAAGATACACCATTATATTTAGATTTAGGTTATGCTCATAAAATGACCTCAATACCGTTTACTCAACCGTCAATATTAATGGAAGCATTAAATACAGCATTAGATGTATTTAAGACAGATAAAAGATATGGTGTGGTAAAAGAAAAGTATTCATATATGAAAAAAGGTTTAAAAGAATTAAATCTCCCAATTATGAAAATAAAAGAAAAAGAAATTTCACCGGTGATTATTACCGTGGAATTACCTAAAGAGATTTCTTCTTTGAACATTGGAGAATCATTTGCGATTAATAATATATTTATTCATTATAAAAGTTCATATCTCCAAGAGAGAAATATTATACAGTTCTCATTTATTAATGTAAATACAGATAAAAAAGAAATAGATTATACATTAAGTATATTAAAAGAAATGATAGGAGAAGAATAATGACAGTATTTAAAGTGTTTTATCAAGAAAACGCACAAGAAATCCCCGTAAGGGAAAATACTCAAGTATTGTATGTAGAAGCTGACGGGATACCGGAGGTTAGAAAATACTTGGATGACAGAAATTACAATATAGAACTTATTCAAGAATTAAGTGAAGCATATTTAGAGTTTGAAAAACAATCTGAAGACTTTAAATTGGAGAAAGTCTATGGATAAAATTATCAAAAAACACGAGGTAGGTATCGCTGCTATTGGCGGCTTAGGAGAAATCGGTAAAAATACCTATGCTATTCAATATCGTGATGAGATTATTATTATTGATGCCGGAGTAAAGTTTCCCGGTGATAATATATTGGGGATAGATTATGTTATTCCGGATTATTCATATATAGAGAAAAATGTAAATAAAATAAAAGCACTTATTATTACTCATGGGCATGAAGACCATATTGGCGGCTTACCATTCTTATTAAGAAAAGTCAGTTTGCCGATTTATGGTGGGCCACTAGCGATAGGGCTTATAAAATCAAAACTTGAAGAACATAATCTTCTTGGCAAAGCGGAGTTAAATATTATTGACGAAGATACTAAATTAAATTTTAAGTACTTAAAAATTTCATTTCATAGTACTTCTCATTCTATTCCGGATTCGTTCGGAGTTATTGTTAATACTCCCCAAGGAAATGTTGTCCACACAGGAGATTTCAAATTTGACTTTACTCCGGTAGGTCAAGGTTCTAATTTACATAGAATGGCTAAGGTTGGAGAAGAAGGAGTTCTTTGTCTATTATCAGATTCGACCAACTCTGAAAGAACGGAATTTACTCAAAGTGAAAAAGAAGTAGGAAAAACAATATCTAATATTTTACGTAAAGAAAAACATAGAGTTATTTTTGCGACTTTTGCCTCTAACGTCTATCGTGTAAAACAAGTAGTTGAAGCATGTATTGAACATAATAGAAAAATAGTAGTTTTTGGTCGTTCAATGGAGAAAGCGATAAAAATAGGGACAGAATTAGGATATATAAAAGCTCCGAAAGATACTTTTATCAACAGTAAATATTTAAACCAAGTAGATCCTAATAAATTACTTATTTTATGCACAGGTACTCAGGGTGAAGAACTTGCGGCTCTTAGCAGAATAGCAAACGGTACACATAAAAAAATTACGATAATGCCGACCGATACTGTAGTTTTTGCGAGTTCAGCCATTCCGGGGAACACATTATCTATTAATAAAAATATAGATTTGTTATCTAAGTTAGGTGCTAATGTTATTACATCAAGTGTAAATAATGTTCACACATCGGGGCATGGTTCTAAAGAAGAACAAAAATTAATGTTCAGACTAATAAAACCAAAATATTTTATGCCTATTCATGGAGAATATCGTATGCAGGTGATTCATGCAAAAACCGCAGCGGAGTGTGATATACCATTAGAGAACTCATTTATTTTAAAAAACGGTGATGTACTGGCATTAACAAAAGACAGTGCAAGAGTTGCGGGGAAATTCGACGCATCTGATGTCTACGTTGACGGTTTGGGTATTGGAGATATTGGAAATGTGGTTATTAAAGATAGAAGAGAGTTATCAGAAGAAGGGGTTGTTGTAGTTTCGGTAGCAATTGATTTCAAAACTAAAAAACTACTCAATAACCCGGATATTATCAGTAGAGGATTTGTTAACATTTCAGAATCAACAGAGCTGTTGAATGAATGCAAAAATGTTGTGAAAAATGAAATGCTTAATATTTTAAAAGAAGATAATATAACCGTCTACCAAGTAAGACAAAAATTAGTAGAAATTTTAGGGAAGTTCCTAAATAGTGAAATAGGAAGACAACCTGTAATATTACCAACTATTTTGGAGGTATAAATTATGAAGTATAGAAGTGTATTCGATATAATAGGACCTATCATGGTAGGTCCTTCAAGCTCTCATACAGCCGGAGCTGTTCGTATAGGCTTATTTACAAGACATATTTTCGGCAAAGAACCTGAGAAAGTAAGAATTACACTATACGGTTCTTTTAAAGAAACTTATAAAGGGCATGGTACTGATATAGCGTTAATAGGTGGATTATTAGGATATAATACATCTGATAAACGAATAAGAAACAGTATGGAAACTGCCAAAGAAAAAGGTATAGAATTTGAATTTATAGAAAGTGAAGTTGAGCATATTCATCCTAATACTGCAAAGATAGAGGTATCGGCAGAAAAAGACAATTTAGATTTAGTTGGGAAATCTATTGGTGGCGGAAAAATGGTTATATTTGAACTATTGGGTTTTGATGTCAATTTATCAGGAGATTTTTCAACCTATTTTATCTTTTATAGATTTAATCAAGATAATAAAGAGCAGTTAAGAAAAGGTATAGAAGATATAATCTCCGATAAGATAGTAACTGCAAATTATTCAAGCTCTATTTTAGAAGGAATAAATCTTTTAACTGTAGAATCTTTAGAGATATTGAGTGAAGAAAGTATAGATAAATTAAACAAACTACCATACGTAGTTGAGATAAAATTTGCAGATAGATTGTAGGGGGATAGGTTATGTTTACTAGTTTGGAAGACATAGTAAAAAAATCACAGTTAGAAAATAAACCGGTGTCGGAACTTATGATTGAGCAAGAAGTTGAGCTTAATGGAGTAAGTAGGACGGCAGTTGAAAAACTTATGAAAAAAAATTTAATGGTAATGATGCAGGCGGTAGAAGAAGGAATCGCAGGTGTTAGTTCAAAAACAGGTTTAACCGGTGGTGATGCAAAAAAAATAAAAAATTATATTGATAGTGGAAAATCTATAACCGGAGCGGACTTTTTAACAGGAGTAGCGGCTGCTGTTGCTACCAATGAAGTCAATGCTTCGCTGGGACTTATTTGTGCAACTCCAACGGCAGGTTCTGCCGGTGTGCTTCCCGGTTGTGTTCATGCTTTAAAAGAGAAGTTTAATATAGATGAAGAAACACAGTTGAGAATGTTATTTACAGCAGGGGCATTTGGTTTTGTCGTTGCTAACAACGCCTCTTGTGCCGGAGCGGAAGGCGGTTGTCAGGCAGAAATCGGTTCAGCAAGTGCTATGGCAGCGGCTGCTATTGTTGAAGCTATGGGAGGGGATGCTGCAATGAGTGCGCACGCCTTTGCTATCGCTATGAAAAATATGTTAGGTTTGGTCTGTGATCCTGTAGCAGGTCTTGTAGAGGTTCCTTGTGTTAAAAGAAATGCAGCAGGGGCTTCAATAGCTATGATGGCAGCGGATTTGGCATTAGCAGGTGTGGAAAGTCGTATCCCGGCAGATGAAGTGTTAGAAGCAATGTATAAGATAGGTTTAGAAATGTCAACGAAATTTAAAGAAACTGCCAAAGGTGGCTTGGCTATAACAGCAACCGGCGAGAGATATAGGAGTTTATTATTCGGTAATGATTAATATATTAGAAAAATCAGTAGGAACTGTAAAAGGTGTTGGAAACAAATATTTACAAACTTTAGCGGAGTTAGGTATATTTACTATCGGTGATGTTTTGTATAATATTCCATATAGACTATCAAGTTCCACTGATTTCTCTTTTTCTGTAAAAGATAATGATAAAGTTATAACTACGGGGAAAATAGAAACAAGAGTTACAACTCAATTTTACGGGAATAGGAAAAGTCGTTCATTTTTTTCCCTACTTACTTCGTCCGGAAGTGTTAAAATAATATTTTTTAATCAACATTATTTGAAGAAAAATATTATCGAAGGAAGAGAGATAGTAGTTAAGGGAACATATAATGCGGCAAATAATACTATAACAGCCTCCAGTATATCATTTAGTGTAGAAGAAAAAGAAAAGAGTGATAATGCCAATATACAAGTTTTTTATCACCTAAAGCAAGGGATTACCCAGAAAAAATTTGTTAATTTAGTTAAAGAGATATTTTCAATGGTAGATAATGAAAATGTTATTTTAGATTTAGTCCCTAAAAATTTTAAGGGGATTTGGGAACTTGATAAAATACTTTATACTTTGCATTTTCCAACAGATATTGAAAGCTTTGATAGAGCCAAAAAGATGTTCGCTTTTCACGAGTTATTTAATTATCAATTAAAACTTCAGTTGCAAAATATAAATAATAAAGTACCGAATAGTAGATATGCCGTTAATATAAAAAATGTTGATGTGGAAAAAATTAAAAACAGTTTACCATTTTCTTTAACTAATGCACAAAATAGAGTTATTTATGAAATGGTTCAGGACTTAAATTCTCCTTTTAGAACAGAACGACTATTACAAGGTGATGTAGGAAGCGGAAAAACTGCTGTTGCGGCTGTATGTATGTATGGAGTTATCAAAGCAGGTTATCAATGTGCTATAATGGCACCGACAGAAATACTTGCCAATCAACATTTTGAAACTTTTTTTGAATTTTTTAAAGAAATGGGTGTTTCAATGGCATTGCTGACCGGCAGTACCTCTAAGAAAGAAAGGAATACCATTTTAAGTTTACTTGAAGTAGGTGAGATAGAATTAATAATTGGAACACATTCTCTTATTCAAGAAGGTGTGAAGTTTAACAATTTGAAATTTGTTATAACTGATGAGCAACATCGCTTTGGTGTAAGACAACGTAATATGTTGAACAAAAAAGGCGATAGCGTTAATTCCGTAATGATGACTGCGACACCAATTCCGAGAAGTTTGGCTATTACACTTATAACTGATATAAAAATCTCTACAATTGATGAACTTCCAAAAGGTAGAAAAAAAGTTCAAACTTATAAAGCGAATAATAAGAGTTTTTATAAGGTTCTTGATAAGATTGTGGTAGAACTTGATAATGGAAGACAGGGATATGTGGTCTGTCCTTTAATAGAAGAATCGGAAAAAATGGATTTGCAAAATATCGAAGAAACTTATGAGAATATAAGAAATTATCTACCTGAACAGTATAAGGTAGCAATTCTTCACGGTAAGATGCCGAACAAAGAAAAAGATGAGATAATGAATAAGTTTTTAAAAAAAGAAATTCATATACTTATTTCTACAACGGTTATTGAAGTTGGAGTTAATGTCCCCAATGCCACGTTTATGATTATAGTTGATGCACATAGGTTTGGTCTTGCAACACTTCATCAGCTACGTGGAAGAGTAGGGCGAAGTAAGTTTCAATCATATTGTATTTTAATTACCGATTCTAAAAGTGAGAGAATTGATATAATGTGTTTAGAGAATGACGGTTTTAAAATAGCAGAATTTGACTTAAAACAACGAGGGCCCGGAGATTTTTTTGGTACGAAACAAAGTGGTATTCCCAGTTTTAAAGTTGCGAATTTGATAGAAGATGTTGATTTAATGTATCTTGCTAAGAAATTAGCCTTAAAGATAATAGAAGTTACAGATGATAAAGAAAGGCTATTTAGTTATATTGGATTTAATGATACAATAATATAGGAGGTTGTATAATGAGTAAGAAAACGAAAAATAGAATACTGAATGTGATAATAGCCTTGTTACTATTAACATCGGCAGTTTTAATATTTAAAAATCAAATTAGAGAGTATTTGACAGGAAATGTTAATGATAAAATAATAACAGCGTACAAAAATGGTAAAGGAGAGGTTGATATACCGTGGTGGCAAAAATTGTTTACAGATAATCAATCTAAAATCAAACTAACAGATTCAATGTTAGGAATTTTAAAAATTGATGATGTAAAAATAGAAGAGCCGATTTTCCAAGGGGTAACAGAAATAAATCTTATAAATGGTGTAGCAACAGCACAAGAACCATCTACATTAGATGCTCAGAATGTTGTTATAGCAGGGCATAGTGTTCAGGGGGTCGGAATTCGTTTTAATAATTTGAACAAAATTAAAATGGGTACTAAAATTCAAATTATTTCAAAAGATAAGTTAAGAACCTACGAGGTAAGTAAATTATATGATGTAGCACCGACGCAAGTTGAAATCTTAGATCAACATAATGATCAACCTAAAAAATTAACTATGTTTACTTGTGATAACTTTAATCCAAAAACTGGAGAATGGGATAGCCGATTTGTAGTTGAAGCGAAATTAATAGGAGAAGAAAGTGCATAACATGAAAATAGGAATAGATTTATTGGGTGTGGACGACACGCAAAAAATTATAAATTTTATAAACAGTTATCAGGATAATGAAGTAGAATTATTCGTTTACGGTAGAGAAGAAGAGTTGAAAAAAATTACAAATAGAGATAATATTATAAAAAATATCTGTACAGAAGTAGTTCTTATAGAAGATGATTCAGCACGTGTACATCGTAAGAAAAAAGATGCTACTATGATACGACTTTTAGAAGATTTAAAAAATAATGTTGTAGATGTCGCTATTTCCGGTGGAAGTACAGGAGCATATATGGCAAGTGCAATCTTTATGGTTGGAAGAATTGAAGGTATATCAAAACCGGGACTTGGAACAATGCTACCGACAAGATCTGAGCATAAATTTTTGCTAACAGACCTTGGAGCAAATGTTGAGGCAAAACCGGAAGATTTATTAAACTATGCAAAACTTGGACAACTATATGTTAAACATATCTATAATATAGATACTCCGGAGGTTGCACTTATAAATGTTGGTTCAGAAGAAACAAAAGGAAATAAGGTCTATAAAGAAGCACATAAATTGTTAAAAACAGAGATAGCAAATTTTAAAGGTAATATTGAAGCACGAGAAATATTAGAACATCAGTACGATGTCGTTATAGCAGATGGTTTTTCCGGGAATGTTCTGTTAAAAACAATAGAAGGTGTTGCTCAAACATTTGGAAAAATGATAAAAGCAATTTTTGTAAAAAATCTAATCACTAAAATAGGTGCAATTTTAGTAAAAGGCGGAATAACCGACTTTAAGAAAAAATTTGATTATAGTGAGTATGGCGGAGCGTTTTTGCTGGGATTGAAAAAACCAACTATAAAAGTTCATGGAGCAGCTGATGAAAAAGCATTATATTATGCAGTTCAACAAGCAAAAAAAATACATAAAACAAAACTTTATGATATAATGATAGAAACGATGGAACAAGGAGCAGAGTGATAATGGCAATTTTTGAAGAAGTAAAAGATATAATTGTTAAATATATAAAAATAGATAAAGATAAAATAACATTAGATTCAAAATTAAATGAAGATTTAGATGCTGATTCAATTGATATAGCTGATGTAGTAATGGATATTGAAGAAAAATATGGTTTTGAATTTTCGGATGAAGATGCAGAAAATATTACAGAAATCAAAGATTTAGTAAAAGTTATTGAAGAAAGAAAATAAAAATAGAGAAAAAACCACGAGATATTTAAAAATTTGGTAGGTTTCAAATTACTTAATACTCTTACTAATAAGGTCAAAGATTTATAAACTCAAGGCTTATATATACTAAAACTAAAATTCACTCAATGTTAAAAAATTGGGCTCTGTGTCAAATACGGGGCATGAGAAAAAATAAGGATAAAATGCTAAGCAATGCAGTGTTGCTTGGCATTTTTCAAAACGCCCTTAAAAGAAATATTATTTTTATACTCAGAAACAAATAACCTAGAAACAACTAAAATGCGTAATCTAAAGTTATAAAAGCTATTATAACCATAAGAAACTCTCTTTAAAACCTTTATCTTATTATTAATACCCTCCAAAGAACCATTAGAAATAGAATACCTAACACTATTAAGCATATACCCTTTATGTTTTCTCATAGTATTAATAGCCTTACTAACACCATCAGATAAATCGATAGTAGATTTTTCAATTAATTCTTTAAACTCCAACTCATTTCTATACCTTATTGCATATCTAATATCCTGAACTCTCTCATAGCTAGCCTTAAATATACAATCTAATCCTAATAAATAATCTAAAATATCACGTCTAGTAACTAAACTCCTAAAACTCCTATTAAAGAAAAACCTACCATGAGTAACATTACTTTCATCTTCTAATATTAACTTCCAATTATTTTTTAAAAGAGTATAATTAATACCTTTTTGTTTTTTGTAAATATTCATTAGCTTAACTCTAGTTCTATTAAGTTCTCTATTAACATTTTGAATAATATGAAACCTATCTATAACAATTTCAGCATTAGGAAACTTATTTCTAATCAACTTCATATAAGGAGTATAAATATCAATACAAATAGCCTTAACATTACTTCTAGCCTCTTTAGAAAATCTGGAAAAATAATTATTTAAAATATACTCAGTTCTACCATCAACTATATCAATAATCTCATGAGTTAAAGCATCTAAAAAAATAAAACTCATACCATTTTTACTATCTTTAGTAAACTTTAACTCATCAAAGCATAAATACTCAGGTAAGGTATTATAGTTAAGAATGTCTACATGGGATTTACATTTATAAAGAGTTCTTATAACAGTATTAACCGATACATTATTCATTTTGGCTATTTGTTTAAAAGATAAAGTATCAGCTAAATCACTCATTATAGAAAACTTAACATTTTTAGAAATACTACAGTATTTATCTACAAAAGAAGTAGTAGCTACAAATTTTTTATTACAAGTTTTACACTTGAAACGTTGCTTTCTTAGTTCCAAATAAGCAGGGATACCTGATATTTTTAATAGATTAATTCTAGTAAGTTCATTAAAGCCGTTTTTAACTACAGTATAACCTTTATTAAGACAACCACAGCATTCACACTTCTTGGGTTTATATGTTAAGGTACCTTTGAATACAAAGTACTTTTGATTATTTTTTATAGTTTCGTTATGTGTTTTCTCAATAGTTATATTTTTATCTTTTATTTGTAGTAGGTTTTTAATGAATTCTCCCTCTTTTATTTCTTTTGTTTTTGTGTTAAAATTATTCATGACAGATATCCTTTCATAGTTTATTTTTTTTGCACTTTAATTATATTGGATATTTGTCTTTTTGTATATTAAAAAACAATACGGGGTATGGATTTTTTTTCATGCCCCGTATTTATTATACAACCAAAAATTGAGTGAATTTTTCTATAAGCATAACCTATGCTAACAAGTTTCGCCACCTCAAGAAGAACCCGCCCCTGCGGTACATCCATAACAGTGGATACCTGTAACAATACGTCTGACACCTGTATGTTCTTTAGCAAGCTCATTTACATGTTTTATACGACCGGAAACATTTAGTTTTTCTATCAAATTAAAATCACAATCATATAAAGAACCGTCCGGTCCAACAGAAATCATATTGCGACACATAAGCCCCGGTAGAGTACCGGGATTATATGCTTTATATAACTTGTTCATGTAACCATCGTACAAACCTTCTCTATGTAAAAATTCTGAAAAACGACCAATAGGGTTATTAGTAATAACAAATAAATTATTAAACACTATTTCAAAGCTATCAAATAATTTTTTCTTATATGTTTTTTCAAGAGTTTCCTGTTTCGGTGGAAGATACGCTCCATTAGGATTATATACAAGATTAAGAACTAATTCTTTATCCTTTCCGTAACCTAATTCATTAAGCCTTTTTAATACTTCAATAGATTTAGGAAATACTCCTTTACCACGTTGTCGCTCCACAACTTTTTCATTATAGTAGGGTAGTGATGCTACCACTTGAACTTTTAAATCACGGTATAATTCAGGAATATCTCTGTAGGCAGGTACTGACAAAATAATAAGGTTGGTACGAACAATAATAGTTTCCGCAAAAGGTCGAATTTCTTTTAAAAACCATCTGAAATTCGGATTCATCTCCGGAGCACCACCGGTAATATCCATAGTCTTGTATTTACCGATTTTGAATGCTTCAATAATTTGTTCAAAAGTTTCTTTTACCATATTATTTTTTCGGGTAGGACCGCCGTTTACATGACAATGACTGCAAGTGATATTACATAAACTTCCAACATTAATCTGCATAATTTCGGGGTATTCTACCGTAAGCAAGTATTGTTTATCTTCTACTTGTTCAAAAAATGGGGGAATATTATTTTTTTCTGTCATAATGAATTAACGATTAGTTAGTTTATCAGACAATTCTTTACTTTGTAAACCATGAACAAGTGTAATACCGGCTTTCATAGCTGCAGCTACATGTATCGCTTCTGCTATTTGATCTTGGTCGCAGCCTTCTTCCAGACATGTATTTGTATATGCCTCAATACAATAAGGACAACCCTCAGAATGAGCAATAGCGATAGCGATAAGTGCCTTTTCACGAGAAGTCAATTCACCATCTTGCATTGTTGTACCGTAATAGGTCATAAAGTTTTTCCAAAGTTCCGGAGCATCTTCTCCAAATTTTCCTTCTCCAAATTCTATTAAATGTTTCTTTTTAAAATAATCTGCCATATTCGCTCTCCTTTTAATAGTTATTATAAATCTATTATAATGCAGAAAAAAAATATATTCAAACAAAAATGATTTAAAGAATATATTTTTATATAATTAAATATTATAGAGTATATTTTTTTTAAAAAAATTATTAGTAATAGTTGCGAAAAATAAGAATATTATAATTGTATAGGTTTAATTTCAAAGTTTGTCAAATAATTTTAAATTAAATATTTTTTAAATTAGAATTTTCCTTACTATTTAATTTTCAAGAAAAATTATATGTTATCTAACATCTTTGTATTGTTCAGCTATTTTTTCGACCGAAACTCCTTGACGATACATACGTTGAAATTTTTGCATTTGATACATTGTACGAAACTTCTTCCCTTTGTAGCGTCTGGCAGAAGTAGTGATGAAACTATTGATAACCGTTATTTTATAACCATGTGCAGTTAAATCTTCGGAAATACGATAATCTTCCATTATTGGCATATCTTTGTAACCGCCAATTTGTTCAAAAACAAACCGCTTCATAAATAGACCTTGATCACCAAATGCAATATTTGTTATACTGGCTCGAAGTTTTGAAACTAGGGAGTTAATTTTCATTGAAAAGCTGTTTGGGTAAAATCTAATTTTAAGGCAACCTACTTCAGTAGGGCAAGATAAAATTTTTGAAATAACGTCTTTTTGAAGAACACTGTCAGCGTGAACAAACCAAAGTATATCGCCTTTAGAAACACTCACTCCAAAATTCATTTGATTAGCACGTCCTTTTTTATCGGAAGTATAATAGTTATATCCAAAATAGCTGAGTTTTTTTAATATCAAAAGGGTGTTATCCTTGCTACCGCCGTCTACAAAAATAATTTCGTGTTGTTGGATATTATGTAATTGATAAAGGTTATAGATGAAATCTTGAATAGTTTTCTCTTCATTATATATCGGTACAATTATAGAAATCATAGTTACACTCCATATAAATTAATACTATTATTATATCATGATTTAAAAAAATAATAAAAATATTGACGAATAAACTGTGTCTATTGTATAATTACAGTAGATACAAAAAGAGGTGATGATGTGGATATAAAAATTTCAAATTTATCTGATGTTCCAATTTATCAGCAAATAGCATCTCAAATAAAAAAATATATATTAAATGGTATTATTAAGGAAAATGAGCAATTACCATCAATAAGAAATCTTGCTAAGGAATTAGAAGTAGGTATTATAACGATAAAAAAATCATATGAAGTGTTATTGGCTGAAAATTTAATATACAGCAAAGGTGCGGTTGGTTATTTTGTAAGTAATATTAACATTGAACAAATTTTATTAATAAAAAAAGAAGAATATCTAAATGAATTATCTATACTAATAGATAGAGCATTAAAAGATGGGTTGCAGATATTTGATATTAGAAATATTATTGATAATATTTTAGAGGAGAAAGATTATGTTAACAATAAATAATTTAACAGTGGTAAAAAACTCATTCAAACTGGGGCCGGTAAATTTAGATATTAAGAATGGGTATGTTTATGCAATTGCCGGTAATAGTGGAGCAGGAAAAACTGTATTTTTACAGAGCATATTAGGCGGTTTTGATATTAGAAAAGATATGGTTTATTATGATAAATTAAATTTTAATGATAATGAACTGGAAATAAAATTTCAATATTCATATATAGCAGATAAACCATTATTTTCGGATAAGTTACGTGTTGATGAATTAATAAGTAAGTTAAAAAAATTAGATGAACGTTTAAATATAGAGAAATGTTTTAAATTATTAAAAAAATATAAAGTATATCGTCAAAAAAAAAAATTTACGAATTATCGCAAGGTCAAATAAAAATTTTACTATTTTCGATTGGAATTAGTACTAAGTCAAATATTTTGGTATTGGATAATCCATTTTCAGGTGTAGGGCTTATAGAAAAACGAGAAATGTTAGCGTTACTTCGTGAATATATAACAGATGATAAGATAATTATTATTGTAACAGAAGAAATGAATGTTATTCAGCATTTTGCTGATTATATTATTGTTTTTGAAAATGGTAAGGTTATATTAAATGAAGATATAGTTTCATTACAGGAAAAATTTAGTAATACTAATGTTGAAGAAATACTAATAACAATTCTGCAAGGAGGAAAAGGAAATGAATAAAGAATATAGTAGTACGAAGATTGGAGCCTTAGTTAACTTGATTTCCGGTAGAAACTATGAAGAACCTATGATATATAAGTTTTTGTATTATTTGTATTATCTTGTTTTAATAATAATTTTTTCAGAAATTCTATTTGATAAAAGTTATATGATTTTGAGTGTATTAGGAGCATACATTTTTATTAACACCGGTAGAAACTATGAGGACAAAGAAAATCATATTATCCAATATTTACCTCTTAATTATAAAATAAAAATTCAATATATTTATTTTATTATGTATTTATCCCTAATAATAGTAACGGTATTGGACTTTATTACTCAATATTTTTACAATAAAAATTGTATAATAGAATATTTGTATATGTTTATTGTAATGTATATTTTATCAAATATTGCAGTTGTTCAAATGATTATGACAAAGTACTCGCCTATTTGGTTTTTTATAGTTGATACAATAGTATATGTGTTAATCATTATAGTTATGTGTGTAATATTATCCGGTAATACATTAAAACCATTTAATAATAATCAGTTTAATTCAGTTAAATTAATATTGCTTATAGTTTTAGCAATAATTGTACAATTTATCTGTTTACAAATAATAAAACGTGTTAGAAAATGATAGAACTTTAAATGGTTAGTATTATAAGTAGCAAAAAGGAGATTTGAATTTCAAATCTCCTTAAATTATGGTTGTATAATAAATACGGGGCATGAAAAAAAATCCATACCCCGTATTGTTTTTTAATATACAAAAAGACAAATATCCAATATAATTAAAGTGCAAAAAAAATAAACTATGAAAGGATATCTGTCATGAATAATTTTAACACAAAAACAAAAGAAATAAAAGAGGGAGAATTCATTAAAAACCTACTACAAATAAAAGATAAAAATATAACTATTGAGAAAACACATAACGAAACTATAAAAAATAATCAAAAGTACTTTGTATTCAAAGGTACCTTAACATATAAACCCAAGAAGTGTGAATGCTGTGGTTGTCTTAATAAAGGTTATACTGTAGTTAAAAACGGCTTTAATGAACTTACTAGAATTAATCTATTAAAAATATCAGGTATCCCTGCTTATTTGGAACTAAGAAAGCAACGTTTCAAGTGTAAAACTTGTAATAAAAAATTTGTAGCTACTACTTCTTTTGTAGATAAATACTGTAGTATTTCTAAAAATGTTAAGTTTTCTATAATGAGTGATTTAGCTGATACTTTATCTTTTAAACAAATAGCCAAAATGAATAATGTATCGGTTAATACTGTTATAAGAACTCTTTATAAATGTAAATCCCATGTAGACATTCTTAACTATAATACCTTACCTGAGTATTTATGCTTTGATGAGTTAAAGTTTACTAAAGATAGTAAAAATGGTATGAGTTTTATTTTTTTAGATGCTTTAACTCATGAGATTATTGATATAGTTGATGGTAGAACTGAGTATATTTTAAATAATTATTTTTCCAGATTTTCTAAAGAGGCTAGAAGTAATGTTAAGGCTATTTGTATTGATATTTATACTCCTTATATGAAGTTGATTAGAAATAAGTTTCCTAATGCTGAAATTGTTATAGATAGGTTTCATATTATTCAAAATGTTAATAGAGAACTTAATAGAACTAGAGTTAAGCTAATGAATATTTACAAAAAACAAATTTGTTTCTGAGTATAAAAATAATATTTCTTTTAAGGGCGTTTTGAAAAATGCCAAGCAACACTGCATTGCTTAGCATTTTATCCTTATTTTTTCTCATGCCCCGTATTTGACACAGAGCCTAAATTATTACTCTTATTTAAATTCAGCAGTACTAACTTTAACTCCCGGTCCCATAGTCGTAGTTACGGCTACAGATTTGAAGTAAGTACCTTTAGCAGCTGCCGGTTTAGCTTTAGTTAATGCTTCTTGAACAGCATTGAAATTTTCTACTAAATCTTCAGTTGAGAATGAAACTTTACCGATTAAAGTGTGAACAACACCGGCTTTTTCAGCACGATATTCTACTTTACCAGCTTTAATTTCGTTAACAGCTTTTGTAACGTCCATGGTTACTGTACCGGTTTTAGGGTTCGGCATTAGACCTTTAGGTCCTAAGACACGACCAATTTTACCAACTTCTCCCATCATATCCGGAGTAGCTACGATTACATCAAAATCAAACCAACCTTGTTGAATTTTAGTGATGTATTCACCTTGTCCAACGTAGTCAGCGCCTGCTGCTTCTGCCTCTGCCGCTTTATCTCCTTTAGCAAAAACTAAAACTTTAGCAGTTTTACCAGTTCCTTTAGGAAGAACTACGGCTCCACGAACCTGTTGATCGTTTTTACGAGTATCAATTCCTAAACGGAATGCAACTTCTACTGTTGCGTCAAAATTTACTGTACTTGTTTTTTTAGCTAATTCGATTGCTTCTACTACTGAGTAAAGTTTAGAAGAATCTACTAACTTAGCCGCTTCAAGATATTTTTTACCTTTTTTCGCCATTATAATTATCCTCCTATTCTCCTATCAAGATACCCATACTTCTAGCAGTACCTTCAATCATACGCATTGCCGCTTCAACAGATGCAGCATTCAAATCAGCCATTTTTAACTCAGCGATTTCTCTAACTTGAGCTTTTGAAACTGTTGCAACTTTGTCACGGTTTGGAACAGAAGATGCTTTTTCAATTTTAGCTGCTTTTTTAAGCAATACTGGAGCAGGTGGTGTTTTAGTAATGAAAGTAAATGAACGATCTTCATATACTGAGATTACTACCGGAATAATTAATCCTGCTTGGTCTTGTGTACGAGCATTAAATTCTTTACAGAATCCCATGATGTTAACACCGGCTTGACCTAACGCCGGACCAACCGGTGGAGCTGGGTTAGCTTTACCTGCTGGTACTTGTAATTTAACTACTTTTATAACTTTTTTAGCCACGATAAAACCTCCTATTTATTTTTCGTGATGTGGTCTTAGAACGTTTAAAATTTTCGTTCTCCCACTCAATCAAGTTGTGTATTTTTACATACTTGTCTATTCTAGCATATATAAATATATATTTCAAGTATTTTAATATAGTTTTTTCCTGATTATATCGTAAAAAATAGACCATTATTGTAGCCGATAAAAGAAAATTTTAGAGAGATAAAGCATTTTAAAAACAGCATTAAATAAGCCGCGGATAGCATTTTCATAAAGAAAGTGTCTATTGACTTTTTAATAGTTGTGGTGTAGAATGGTAGTTGTGAAATGTTTACCATAATGTTAAGAAAATTAATCTTACATGGGTAAATTATTCATAATAAAAAATTTTCTTTAATAAAGAGAGGTTGCAAAATGATTTATGGGATAATCAGTGTTGCAGCTTTACTTGTTGGACTTTTATTGGGATATATTATTTCGAAAAATTCTATTCAAAAAAGGCTAGAGTTATCAAAACAAGATGCGGAACATATAGTAGGCGAAGCACGAAAAGAAGCTCGCTATATAGTAGAGAAAGAAACTACTATTGCAAAAAAAGAAGCTGAAGAGATAATTAACATTGCTAGTAAAGAGGCGGAATTTAAAAAACAAGATATTCAAAGACAAGAAGACAGAATTCTTCAAAAGGAATCATCACTGGAACGTCAAACAGAACTTCTAAATAAAAAAGATGAATTAATAAGTTCCAGAGAATTGAAACTGGAAGAGAAATCACAGTTACTTGATGAAAAAAGTAGTGAAGTAAATCAACTGAAAATTCAACAAGAAACAGAGTTGCAACGTATTGCAAATCTAACTGAAGAACAAGCTCGTGAAGAGATAATGGCTACAGTGGAAACTGATATGGCTAAAGATATGGCGATTTATATAAGAAACAAAGAACTTGAAGCGAAGAACATCGCTGATAAGCGTGCGAAAGAACTTATCGTTCAATCATTACAGCGTTTTGCTTCGGATGTGGTGAGTGAAACTACGGTGTCAGTAGTTGATCTTCCGTCAGATGATATGAAAGGACGTATTATTGGGCGAGAGGGGAGAAATATTCGTACACTAGAAACATTAACTGGAGTAGATTTGATAATTGATGATACACCGGAAGCGGTAATATTATCAGGATATGATCCTATACGTCGTGAGATTGCCAAAACAGCTATTAAATCATTAATTGATGATGGGCGTATTCATCCGTCAAAAATTGAAGAAGCTGTTGATAAGGCACGTAAAAATATTGATCAAGTTATTCGAGATGCGGGAGAACAAGCAACATTTGATCTAGGTATTCATAATATGCATCCGGATTTAGTAAAAATAGTCGGTAAACTGAAATATAGAACAAGCTACGGACAAAATGGTCTACAACACTCAATGGAGGTAGCATATATTTCCGGTTTAATAGCTGCCGAATTGGACTTGGACGTTCAGTTGGCACGTCGAGCGGGATTATTACATGATATTGGTAAAGCACTTGATCATGAAGTAGAGGGTTCTCATGTTGAAATCGGTGTTGCATTAGCATTAAAATACAAAGAGAATGCTACGGTTGTTAATGCGATAGCATCTCACCATGGGGATACAGAACCAACTAATCCGATTTCTGTTATAGTAGCAACGGCTGATGCTTTATCAGCATCAAGACCGGGAGCAAGACGAGAATCATTGGAAAACTATATTAAACGTTTACAAAAACTTGAAGAAATAGCTAATGAGCATAAAGGTGTAGAAAAAACCTATGCCATTCAAGCGGGACGCGAGATTCGTGTAATTGTTAATCCGGAAGAAGTTGATGATACGAAAACTTATAAAATTGCCAAAGAAGTTAAAAATAAAATTGAAGAAACTATGCAATATCCAGGTAACATTAAAGTTAATGTTATCCGCGAAGTAAGAGCAGTGAAATTTGCAAGATAATATAGAAAAAGAGATTGGGTTTCAATCTCTTTTTTGTGTTTTAGTAATGGTTTAAATCATTTAAAACATGGGTATTGCGATTTGTATTTGAATAAATACTAAGTAATAAGTTGTTTAATACAAGATATCTCAGGTTATACAGATTCATTTTTTATTTATTAGATAATTTCTTTCTAGCAATTAGACCTAATGCGGATATTAAGCCTAATTCCAGTATAGTGTTTTGAGTTGAGGTTTGTCCTGTATTTGGTAATGTCTTACCTTGCATTAAATTTTTATTTGATAGTAACGATTGTGTTGAATTTCCAAATGTTTCTTTTATCTTTTTATAGTGATGAGTAGTTATACCATTTTTTTCTAAAGTTTCATCAAATGTATATCCTTTTATTTCTCCGGCATCTAATTTTCCGGCTTTCGTCGGTTTTAATTCTTTGCCATTTTCATTCACCCAACGGGTTACTTTTAATTGTGGTTTTTCGGTTATTAAGTCTTTTACATTATCTTTTGGTTTTGTTGTACCTAATTGTTTAGACATATTTGATTTGTCTATTGATTTATCAGGTGTTGATATACTCGGATTGTTATCTTTTATTTTTTTAAAGTGGTGGGTGGTAATACTATCTTCTTTTGTAGTTTTATCAAATGTATATCCTGTTATGTTTCCAGCTTGTAATTCTTCAGAAGATGTTGATTTTATCTCTTTATCATTTTCATCAACCCAACGGGTTACTTTTAACTGCGGTTTATCTGTTGATAAATTTTTCACACCGTCTTGAGGGATAGCTGACGCTTTAGGCGGAGTTGGAGTGTCCGGTTGTTTAGGTTTATTAGGAGTAGGAGTGCTTGGTTTATTATATTTTATTTTTTTAAAGTGGTGGGTGGTAATACCGTCTTCTTTTGTAGTTTTATCAAATGTATATTCTGTTATGTCGCCGGCTTTTAATTCATCAAAATATGTTGATTTTATCTCTTTACCATTTTCATCAACCCAACGAGTTACTTTTAACTGCGGTTTATCTGTTGATAAATTTTTCACACCGTCTTGAGGGATAGCTGACGCTTTAGGCGGAGTTGGAGTGTCTGGTTGTTTAGGTTTATTAGGAGTGCTTGGTTTATTATTCTTTATTTTTTTAAAGTAATGGGTGGTAATACCGTCTTCTTTTGTAGTTTTATCAAATGTATATCCTGTTATGTCGCCGGCTTTTAATTCATCAAAATATGTTGATTTTATCTCTTTACCATTTTCATCAACCCAACGAGTTACTTTTAACTGCGGTTTATCAGTTGATAAGTTTTTTTCACCATTTCGAGGGATAGCTGAACCTTTAGGTGGAGTGGGTGTGTTAGGTTGTTTAGGTTTATTAGGAGTAGGAGTGCTTGGTTTATTATCCTTTATTTTTTAAAAGTGGTGGGTGGTAATACCGTCTTCTTTTGTAGTTTTATCAAATGTATATCCATCTACCATACCTGCATGTAATTCACCTGAAGATGTTGATTTTATCTCTTTACCATTTTCATCAACCCAACGGGTTACTTTTAATTGCGGTTTATCTGTTGATAAATTTTTCACGCCGTCTTGAGGGATAGCTGAACCTTTAGGTGGAGTAGGTGTATTCGGTTGTTTAGGCTCTTTTGGAGTATCAGGTTTTTGTTCTTTATTATCTTCTTTTACTTTAATATTGGCTATATCTTTTTTACCTTGATCTACAACTTTATTTAATATGTCTGAATTTTCTGCTTTATTAATATTTTCAGTAACTTCTTCTGCCTTTTTTTCTAATTCAGCACTTGCTTTATTTTTGCTATCTTCTGTTGATTTCGATTTGTTAATCTCCGATTGTTTATTCGCTAATTCTAAGGTAATATCTGTTGTCGCTACAGTTTTTAATGCTTCCAGATATGTTTTGATTATCTCTTTTTGTGCTTTTTCTGCTTCTTCGGCTGTTTTTATACTTTCTCCTTTAGATGCAATATTATTTATTCTAGCTGTTAGTTCTTCCAATTCTTTTGATATTTTCACTTCTAATTGTGTTTTATCTGCTTCAGATAGATTTTTATTATCTTTAATTGCTTTTAATACTTTTGCTTTAGCATCTCCGATTTTGTTTAAATACAAATCAGCACCAATTGGATTTATTTTTGATAATGCTTTTGTAAATTCTTCTTTTATATTTTTTATACTATTATCTATATTTTTTCCAACTACTTTGTCTATCATTTCATCCGCTTTTTGAACTGCAAAGTCAACAAATTTAATAGCCGCTGTCAATTCTGTTTCTGTTAAGTTTTTATTATTTTTTAATTGCGTTTTTTTATCAGCCATTAATAATCCTATATTTATTTTTTGAATATCTTTAATAAATGTATTTTTAATATCTGTTATTTTTTTCTTAAAGTCTTCTGATTTTTCACCTTTGTTAAGAGCATCAATTTTACCGGTTGCTGATTTTACTTCTTCTTCTACACGTTCTTTAGCTGATTTTTTATCTTCGCTATTTAAACTTTCTTTTGTGTTAATTAATTGCTTTAATTTTTCGGCATCTTCATTAATTTTTTGTTTAGTTTCTTCTTTCAATTTATCTAACTCACCATTGACTTGTAAATCGTACGGTGGTGTCATCTTAGTAGTAGGGATATATGTTGACTGTGCAATAACTTCACCTCCACTAATTGCAATTCCCAGTCCGATTAGGACAGATGCTGCTCCTATTTTATATTTTCGTATTGAAAATTTTTCTTGTTTTTTCATTTTATAATCCTCTTTTTTCAAAAAATTTATAAGGGTATAATACCCTAGAACGTTCTTTATAATACCATATTATTCAATATAATTATACTTAAAATTTTATTTTTATGTTATTATTTAATGTTATATAATTATAAAATGTTTTTACTACAAATTAACTTAAAATCAAATTTAAAGCTGATTTAAAGTGTATTTATTTTAAAATGAAATTTATGTGAACTAATATATTTTTGAAAATTAATTAAATAAATACAAATAAATATTATTTTATATAGATGTGAATAAATATTCACTTTTATTTTTATGTTTATGTTATAATTTTTAAAAAATGTTGTAACTGTTTTCTTTTTTGTTTTCATTTATATTTTAAATTAGTACTGTTAATAATAAACACCCTTTATAAAAACTTAGATAAGCTTTTATAAAGGGGGTTAGGCATGAAAGATGTTCAGGTCATAAAATATAATTTTAAATTTGTTATAAGCAACAGGGGTTATTTTTTATAAAATAGATCTTACTGGATATAAATTATTTTGTGAAAACTAATGAATACCAATCATTTTCAGAAGTTTCCTCTACTAGTTTAAATCCTTTTGCAATCATTTTTTCTAATAATTCATCTTTTTTTTCTTGAATAATACCGGAAGTAATAAAGTAACCATTGTCTTCAAGGAGATTATAAGCATCATCAAGCATAAGTTCTATGATATGAGTAAGTATATTTGCAACTATGATATTATATTTATTGCTTTCTTCGGTAAGAAGGCTTACCTGTTCTACTTTAATACGTTTTTCAAGATTATTTAAAGTGAAATTTTCTTTGGCGACATCAACGGCAAGTTTATCAAGATCAACAGCTTTGATATTACCGTCGGTTAGATAGCTTGTAGCAATACTAAGTATTCCACTTCCTGTGCCGACGTCAATAACGTTATCATGTTTATTAACATATTTTTCAAGATTTTTAATACAAAGTGAAGTAGTTTCATGACTACCAGTTCCGAACGCCATACCGGGATCAATGTTTATTATATACTTATTTTCCGTATTTTTATATTCTTTCCATGTGGGAACAATAACAAATTTTTCTCCAATATTTAGTATATCGAAATAGTCCTTCCATGAATTTTCCCAATCGCTATCCTTGATAATAGCAGTTTCAATCTTAAAAAATTTACCGATATTGATGTTTTTACCAAGTTTAATTAATTCGCTTTTTAATTTATTAAAGTCCTTATTGTCGAAATTCAGTTCATTTATATAACCTCTAATAATAATACCAACATCAGGATAATCTGTTGGATTTAATTCGACAATAGTGCCGAAATCATCGTGTAAATTTTCTTCTAAAGTAGTGGGATCTTCAATAGCAACTCCGGTAGAACCATAATCTAACAAAATTGATTCAATTATTTCGCTTGCTTCATTAGTAGTGTGAATTGTAATTTCAACCCAATTTTTCATGTTGTACCTCTTTCAAGATTTATTACTTTAATCATCTTATAATATTTTTTTATAACATGCAATTAAAAAAGAAAAATCCTATTAAATCAGATGAAATAATAGAATTTATCGCATTATTTTCTTTTTAAATTATAATATCCTAAACTTAAAAAGTAAAAAAGTGCTTCGATACTTGCAATAAAAAAAGTTACCGGTAGGGAAGTGTAGTATGATAATGTTATACCGAGCCAAGTTCCACTTAGGGCGAAAATGATGGAGATAAATATCATTTTCCCAACTTTGTTAGTAACATATCTTGCTGCACTGGCGGGTACTGTAAGAAGAACAAACATCAATAATGCTCCGACTACAGGAACAGTAACACTAGTTGCAATTGATAAGAGAACTAAGAAGAAAATAGAAATAAATTTTCCATTAAGTCCTAGTGCGTTAGCACCAACGGCATCAAACGAATCAAATTTTATTATTCTGTAAAACAGTGATAATAGTATTATTACTGCAATAGCTAATGAAAAAATAAGTTTTACATCAGAGCGAGTAATTGAAACTACGCTACCGAACAGAATGCTGTTAACGTAACTGGTACTTTTGGGAGTTAATGATAAGAAAAGTAAACCTAAACCAAGAAAAATTCCAAGCATAACACTAACCGTCGCCTCACGTCGAAATGCTTTAACGCTGAGATGACCAACAAGATATGACATCGTAATTGTAAAGATAAGTAAGCCGTAGATAGGGTTTATACCTAAAAATACTGCAAAAGCCGCACCGGCAAATCCAACATGAGAAAGGGTATGTGAGATAAATGACATATTTCGAGCCATAACAAAAACACCGATATATCCCGCCATTATCGCAACAATCGTTCCGACAATAAAGGCATTTTGCATAAAATCGTAATTAAACATGGTTTTCGCCCCCTATATAATGTTTACATATTTTAAGTGAATGTTGTTCTTTATTATAATCTTTAATATTCATAAATTTGTAGCCTTCTTCAGAAAGATAAAGGATTTTATCAACATATCTTTCATCAATCAAAGAAAGTTCATGAGTAATACAAAGGGTTATAATATTTTCTTGTTTTGTAATATTTTTTACCAGTTCCATACACTCGATTTCACTTTGTTTATCCAAATTAGAAGTAAATTCATCAAGGAGTAATAAATTAGGTTTATTAATAAGAGCTTGTGCTAAGAAAACACGTTGTTTTTCGCCCCCGGATAATCTCCCTATAGAACTGTGCCTTTTTGAAAGTGAATTAGTTAAAGATAGTGCAGTTTCGATTTTTTTCTTTTCTTTATTGTTTAGCCATGGGAAAAGTTTTTGTTGTAAAGGAAGTGAAACAAAATCTTCAACAGAAAGGGGTAACTCCTCATCAATTTGTCTAAATTGCGGAACATAGCCTATTGTTGCATTTTCACCGACTAATTTTATATTGGTATCTTTGTTAAGTTTTTCTAAAATATTATTGAGAAGTGTAGTTTTTCCAACACCGTTTTTTCCGACAATAGCGACAACTTCACCGGAGCTACACTTAAAAGAAAGATTGTTTAAAATTTTTTTCTCTCCAATAGAGTAAGAGAGTTCATTAATATTAAGTTCTGCCATAAAACCTCCTATAATTTATTGTGTATTTTTTATTATATATTATTTTACAAATATTTCAGCAATGGTTAGTAGTGGTATGGACGCCTACAACTAACCTAGGTTAATTCTAGAATTTTTAGCATCTATGATGCGTAAAAATTCGTAGAAGTAAGGTATGCAAGGCTACTCTAATCTTTACGAACAAAGTGAGTAAAAGATTAGCTAGTAGCTACTGCCATGGGTCAGCAGTTGACACTAACGCATCATCTGCAACCTATGGTTTTGACGATACTAGTGTCTTTGCATACGTCACTTCTAATATTTATGATGTGCAGATAGCACTCATAAATAAAGAATTGACGCATAAAATTCTCCAAGTAAAATGCTTTTAGCATTTTACTATTACCACTACAAACATTGCTATTAGGTTCGTTGCTGTTCTTAGTGGTGGAATACTGGCTTCACCTGAGATTATAAGCTCAGGTGAACCTTAAGAAATCCACTGCGTACGTTAGCAGTGGGAACTAAGAATTTCCTCGTCACTACATTCCTTGAAATTCAAGTTCCTGTTGCATACTTTACTTCTAAGATTTATTCGTGCTAAAGGCACTCATAAACCTAAGAATTAAAGAGAGTTCTTAAGGTTGCCACACCACTATAGAATCAGCAACAAATAATATTTTGTATATAAATATATAAATTTATTTAAGAATAATTAATATTTATTTTTTGAAATTACATAAGTAAAAAAGAAGAGATACGATTTACAATCTCTTCTTTATATTATACTACATATCTAAACTTTGTGAATAATTAATTTTTCTTTTCATCTTTGTGGTCATCATCATGATCACTGTGATCGTGATGGTCATGATCATGTCCTTCATGAGAGTGACTATGACCTTCGTGGTTATGAGAGTGACCTTCTTCAGCACCTTCTATATGATATGCTTTTTCACCTTTACCTCCATTTAAAATTTCTTCAAGTTTATTATATTGATCTAACATCCACTCGATATAAGTTTTCCCGTCAGGTTGTGTTTCTGTCACATTAAGAATAGGAATATTATTTTCTTCTGCAAGATTGATTAATCCTTCAACAGTTTTGTTGGTAGTTTGGGTGTTATTAATAATTAAAGAAATCTTTTTAGATTTAATTTGTTCTTGGATAGCTTTCAAATCTTTTGGTGACGGATCGTTACCTTCTTCAGTAGCTTTGGCAAGTTTTTTAACTTCATCTGAAACTTTTAATCCCAAGCTATTAACAGAGTAATCGAATACCGGTTCTGTAGTTAAAACATATTTTCCATTCGCTTTTTCTTTTAAAGAATTGATTTTATCTGTTATTTTTGATAATTCTTTTTTGTAAGTGTCTCTATTTTTTTCATAGAAATCTTTATTTTTTGAATCTTTATCTACCAATATTTTTGTTAGTTCATCAGCAACTTTTGCCATTACTTCCGGATTGTACCAGATGTGTTCATTATCGCCGTCTTTAAGACCTAACAATTTTGCACCGTCGACTTTTTTTATATCTTTATTATTATCGGTAAGCTTTTCGAACCAAGAGTCATAACCACCACCATTAAGAATAGCAATTTTAGCATCAGCCACTTTTTTAGCGTCTTGTGCAGTTGGTTCAAAATCGTGTGGATCAACTGAAGCGGAACTGATAATAGAAGAAACTTCTGCTTTATCTCCTGCTATATTTTTAGCAATTTCTGCATAAAAGTTAACAGAAGTTACTATTTTTGTTTTTTCGCCGGAATTAGAACTGTTTGAATTAGTTTTATTAGCACATCCTACCAGTATAAGCGAGAATGCTGCTACAATAGAAAATAATTTTATTAATTTATTCATTTTTTAATACATCTCCTTTATTTCGTAATCATTACGTTCTAATAGATTATAATACAGAAAAATTAAAAAATCAACAGTTAAATCGAAATTATTTTGAAAAAGAAAATGACGAAAAAATGTGTATCATAAGATAAAGCCGAAAGATAAGACAATACTATAATAAAGAAAAACGCTCGATGATAAACGTAAAAAATTGATGTAACAAAGATTGAAAGACTATATGATATTTTATTATTTTTAATAATAATGTGCTATAGAATTTTTTAGGTGATTAAAGTACAATATAGAAATATAAATAATTTATTAGAATAAATGGATATATAGTTTATAGTATAATTACTTAATTTAGGATGTAGCAGGTAAAGAATAATTAATTACAGATTATAGGAGAAAGGTAAGCTGTTTTACAAATAAAGAAAATTTAATTAAAACAAAGAGGGTAGTTTATTTTACAGAAGTTGTTAAAAAACATAGTGCCAACTGTACGGTAAAAAAAGTTTTTTATTCCTGAATTATATATGGAAGATAATTGTATCATTATAGGTGCAGAATTATAAATATTTAGATTAAAAGCAAAGTAATTGACAGAGGTGCTGAGGTTGAAACTATAACAATTACCAATAAGTAGAATGTTTTTTTTAGTTTATCATGTAAAAAGTGTAATTTGTACATTTGTAAATGATGTGAGACAAAAAAGTAAAAAATAAATACCGGATATAATAGAATTACATAGAAGCTAGCTTCTATGTAAACCGTATGAAGCCCCCGACGTAAATTACATTATTTGATTAGATTTGCCAGCTTTAATTCCTTAGAGAACATTTCAGATTTCTAAAACTTATTTGTCAAGGATTTGAAAAAGGCGTAGCCCTTGTCCTTGACAAATAAGTTGTGAAATCTATTATCTAACAAGGAATTAAAGCCGGCATATTTTTATAGACTCTTTCCGTAGCTCTTTTCTTTTTTCAACAGGAGAAAGCCAATTTAAAGTCTGCATAGGAAGACGGTTAGAGCGATATAGATACTTTTTCATCTGAGATATAAGATCATCATACGAAAAGAAAGATAAATGCCTGTAAAAACGTTCATTATCATTTCTATGACTACGTTCAACCTTACCGTTATGTCTAGGAGTTCTAGGTCTAATAAGTTGATGTTTAATGCCAAGATTATTACACAATACATCAAAAGGGTGTATTCGTTTAGTATCTTTAAAATGCGTAAATTCAAAACCATTATCAGTTTGAATTATCTTGGGTTTATACCCAAAATAATCAATAGCCATTTTAACAAATTGAACAGTAGAGTATGATGATTGTTCTTTAAAAGGGAAAATAAATCTTTCCCTAGTAGCTTCATCAATGATAGTATATTGATAAAATTTATCAGGAATTTCTCCTACATAACAACGTTTAGGAACATATTTCACATCAAGTTGCCATTTTTTACCAATTTCAGTAGGTGTATTATAGGGTTTAGGTTTATAAGGAATTACTTTTTTCTTAGTATCTTTATAAAAACCTAATTTTCTAAGCACTCTAAATAAAGAACAAGGATGTCTTTTATAACCTTTGTTGAATTTAAGTTTAGCATATAATTCAATCATAGAAATATTAGGATTACGTTTAATAAGATTTTTAATCCAAGACAATTCTTCAACTGTATGGGCGTTAGGGTGAATGGAATGAGGTCTATGAGACTTATCTATAAGAGACTCTTTAGTACCGTCATATTTTTTATTCCAACGCAAAAGAGAGGCTTTTGATATTTTATAGCGCCTACAAATAAAGCGGATAGAGTTACCATTTCTATAAGTTTTAACTGCAGCTATTCTTGTTTGTAAAGTATGAGGTATATATCGTTGTGTTTTTTCTATATTTTCTGTTATAATAGTTTTCATAAGAGTAAATTCCTTTTTTTGATTTGTAGGTAACTTCATTATACAGGATTTACTCTTCTTTTTTTTATTATATGTCTCACATCTATTGTAACACTACAAGTTTATCATGTAAAAAGTGTAATTATGCTTGATTTTTAATTGACAATACTATATAATTAATAAAGTTGAGTAAAAATTCAACAAAAATAAAACACACGGTATTTGAGTAGCTGCTCGGTGCAGAGATGTTTGCAGTAAGCTTTGAGAATATCGGAGGAAAAACCAAGGAGGAAAATAACTTATGGCAGTTATTTCAATGAAACAATTATTAGAGGCTGGGGTACACTTCGGTCACCAAACAAGAAGATGGAATCCTAAAATGGATAAATACATTTTCACAGAAAGAAACGGTATCTACATTATCGACTTACAAAAAACAGTAAAAAAAGTTGATGAAGCATATGAATTTGTAAAATCAATTGCTGACCAAGGCGGTAAAATGCTATTTGTAGGTACTAAAAAACAAGCACAAGATGCGATTAAAGAAGAAGCTGAAAGAAGCGGACAATACTACATCAATCACCGTTGGTTAGGTGGAACTTTGACTAACTATAAAACAATTAAAGGACGTATTGATAGAATCGCTGAAATTGAAAAAATGGAAGCTGATGGAGTATTTGAAGTTCTTCCTAAAAAAGAAGTTATTGAATTAAGAAAAGAATATGATAAACTAAATAAATTCTTAGGCGGAATTAGAGAAATGAAAGGTATGCCTGATGCACTATTCGTTGTTGATCCTAAAAAAGAACACAACGCAATAGCGGAAGCTAAAAAATTAGGTATTCCTGTAGTCGGTATCGTTGATACAAACTGTGATCCGGATGATGTGGATTACGTAATTCCTGCAAACGATGATGCTATTCGTGCAGTTAAATTGTTAACTTCTAAAATGGCAGATGCTTTCGTAGCTTATAACGAAGGTAATATTGAAGAAACTGAAGAAGCATTCGTTGAAGTTGGAGAAGTAGAAGCAACAGAAGAATAATTTTAAGAATAAAATAATTAAAAAATAACGGAGGCGCTCATAAAAATGGCAACTATTACAGCTAGTTTAGTAAAAGAATTAAGAGAACGTACCGGTGCCGGTATGATGGATTGTAAAAAAGCATTACAGCAAACTGATGGTGATGTTGAAAAAGCAATTGACTATTTAAGAGAAAACGGTATTGCAAAAGCAGCTAAAAAAGCTGATCGTATCGCAGCAGAAGGACTTTCTTATATTGAAGTAAAAGGGAACAAAGCGGTTATTTTAGAAATCAATTCAGAAACTGACTTTGTTGCTAAAAATGAAAAATTTGTAGCATTAGTTAAAAATGTTGCAGATGCAATTTTGACAGCTGAACCAAAAAATTTGGAAGAGGCATTAAAGGTAGAAGCACAAGGTGGAACTGTAGAAGCGGTTATTAACGAAGGTATTGCAACAATTGGTGAGAAACTTTCATTAAGACGTTTTGAAGTGGTAACTAAAACTGATGCAGATGCGTTTGGAGCATATTCTCATATGGGAGGGAAAATCGGAGTTCTTACACTTGTTGAAGGTAGCACTGATGAAACGGCTGCTAAAGATGTAGCGATGCATATCGCCGCTTTGGCACCAAGATATTTAGACGAAAGTGAAGTGCCGGCGGATGTACTTGAACATGAGAAAAAAGTATTAACCGAACAAGCATTAAACGAAGGAAAACCGGCTAATATCGTTGAAAAAATGATTGCCGGTAGAATTAACAAATTCTTAGAAGAAATTACAGTTGTTAAGCAAAAATTCGTTAAAGATGATAGCTTTACTGTCGAAAAATTTGTAGCATCTAAAGGTGGTAAATTAACTAAATTTGTTCGTTATGAAGTAGGAGAAGGTATTGAGAAAAGAGAAGATAACTTTGCTGAAGAAGTAATGAGCCAAGTTAACGCTAGTAAATAAAAGTTCTCTTTAAATAGTTAATTATTAAAAGAGGTCAAGCACACACTGCTTGGTGTGTGCTTTTTTAAAAAGTTGTTAATAGTATTTAAAAATTAATATATTATCTGATGTTTTTAGGAGGATAAAAATGGCTACTAAATATAAAAGAGTTTTATTTAAACTTAGTGGTGAGGCATTAGCCGGCGGAAAAGGATTTGGAATAGATTCCGGTGTTGTAAATAAAATAACATCACAAATCGTAGAAGTTGTAAAACGTGGGGTAGAGGTTGCCATTGTTGTAGGTGGTGGAAATATTTGGCGTGGAAAAACCGGTGAAGAACTGGGAATGGAGCGTGCTACCGCTGATTCTATGGGAATGTTGGCAACTGTAATGAATTCTTTAGCATTACAAGATTCATTAGAACAAAAAGATGTTGATGTGCGTGTGTTAACATCTGTTGAAATGAAAGCGATGGCAGAACCTTATATAAGAAGAAGAGCAATAAGACATCTTGAAAAAGGAAGAGTTGTAATTTTTGCAGCCGGGATTGGAAATCCATATTTTTCAACAGATACAACTGCTGCACTAAGGGCAAAAGAAATCGGAGCAGAAGCTATTTTAATGGGTAAAAACGGTGTCGACGGAGTATATACTGCTGATCCTAAGATAGATAGTAGTGCGACCAAGTATGATAAATTGTCATATATTGATATTATACAAAAAGGGTTGACTATAATGGATTCGACTGCAATTTCATTTTGTATGGATAACCATTTACCAATTATAGTCTTTTCTATTGATGATGCAGATAATATTGTAAGAGTTGTTTCAGAGGATAATTTAGGAACAATAATTAAATAAGAATAGGAGTATACAAATTTATGCCTGAGCAAATTATGATTAACTTAGAAGAAAAAATGGGAAAAGCGATAGCTAGTTTAAGACGAGAATTAGCATCTATTAGAGCTGGAAAGGCTAGTGCATCTGTTTTAGATAGATTGAGTGTTGAGTATTATGGTGTACCGACCCCAATTAATCAAGTAGCAGGTATTTCAGTTCCGGAACCGAAGATGTTAGTAATTTCACCATATGAAAAAACATTATTAGGAGCAATTGAAAAAGCGATTCAAGCATCTGATTTGGGATTAAATCCGGCTAATGATGGTTCTGTTATTCGTATTGTCTTTCCGGCATTGACTGAAGAGCGACGTAAAGAACTTTCAAAACAAGTTGGGAAAGAATCGGAGGGAGCAAAAGTGGCTGTTCGTAATGTTCGACGTGATGCAATGGATGCAATGAAGAAACTGGAAAAAACATCTCAGATTACAGAAGATGATTTAAAAAGTTATTCAGATGATATTCAAAAACAAACTGATAAATTTGTTGCAGAAATTGACAAAATTACAAAAGAAAAACAAGATGAATTGATGAGTGTGTAATTATGGAAATGGAAGAAATTATTGCAAATATTAATTCACTTAATGTTATAAAAAAAGAACGAGAATTAACGGCTGATGAGCTAGAAGAACTTGCAAAATATAGACAGTTATATTTAAAAAATTTTAAAGCTAATATGAGAAATATATTAGATAATACAAGAGTTATAAATGAAAATGGAGAAGATATTACTCCGAAAAAGAAAGGAAAATAAGACATGAATACAACAACAATTATAATTTTAGTAGGGGCTGTATGTTTACTACTGGGTGTTGTAGGAGGTTTCTTCCTAGCAAGACGTAACTTTATGAATTACATGGAGAAAAATCCTCAAATTAATGAAGATATGGTGATGGCTATGATGAGCCAAATGGGTCAAAAACCATCACGTAAAAAAATAAATCAGGTAATGAGCAATATGCAAAAAGCTCAACAACAAGCTAGAAAACAAGGCAAAAAATAATAATTAAAAAAATAGATGCAGTATTAATATATTGACATCTATTTTTTTGTAGTTATATTAGTGTTATATATGATTTCAATATTATTTTCAATTTATAAAATCATTGGAATTAGAGTAGTTTCTTTAACATTAATTTTTGTTATTAGGTATAACAAATTTATTGTTAAAATGATTAGTTATACTGTAATAATCGATGTGATGATGTGGCTACTTTTTAAATTTTAACTGTTTATTATTTTCAGCTTATTAGTTTACAATTACTATTTTTTTAGTTAATATAATATAGTGAAATAGCAAGGAGGTAGTAATGGAACAAAAAAAGATAATTTATAATTCTGATAAGAGTGAACGTATTGATAAATTTTTACAGCAAGAATTAATTGATGTATCAAGAACAAATATTCAAAATTTGATAGTAGATGGATATATAAAGGTAGATGGTAAACCTACTAAAACAAATTTTAAATTAAAAAACGGTAATATAATTACAATTTATTATAAAGAACCTGAAGAGTTAAATGTAGTAAAACAAAATATTCCGGTAGATATTGTTTATGAAGATAATGATTTGATTATAGTAAATAAAGCTAAAGGTATGGTTGTTCACCCGTCACCTGGACATAAAGACGGAACATTAGTTAATGCTCTATTATTTCATAGTAAATTATCAAGTATTAACGGAACTGTAAGACCCGGAATTGTTCACAGAATTGATAAAGATACTTCAGGTTTGTTGGTAGTAGCCAAGAATGATAAAGCACATGTGAAATTATCAGAAATGATAGCTAATAAAGAGGTTAAAAGAAAATATTATGCTTTAGTTCATGGCAGTATTAAACATGATTATGGAACAATAGATGCTCCAATCGCAAGAAATCCAAAAGATCGTAAAGAAATGGCTGTTATAGATGAAGGTAAGCCATCAATAACACATTTTAAAGTAATTGACAGATTTGAAAATTATACACTCGTTGAATGTGAGTTGGAAACGGGTAGAACACATCAAATCAGAGTACATATGAAATATATTAATCATCCGTTAGTAGGTGACTTAGTATATGGACCACGTAAAACATTAAATACAAATGGGCAAGCGCTTCATTCTAAAAGTATTGAATTTAACCACCCTATTACAGATGAAAATCTTCATTTTGAGACGGAAATACCTAAATATTTACTAGATATTATGGATAAATTAGATAAATAGTACACATAATTGAAAAAACTTAGAGAAAAAAGGTTTATTTTTTTCTTAAATTGTAGTATGATATAAGAAGTAAGTAGTTATTCAAGGAGGAAAAATAACATGGTATTAGTACCGGCAAAAGATATGCTTGTGAAAGCGAGAAAAGAAGGATATGCAGTAGGACATTTTAATATTAATAATTTAGAATGGACTAAAGCTATTTTGTTAGCTTGTGAAGAAGCAAAAAGTCCAGTAATCTTGGGAGTGAGTGAAGGTGCTGCAAAATATATGACAGGTTTTAAAACAGTGGCAGCAATGGTTGATGCAATGGTTGAGGCATTAAATATTACCGTACCGGTGGCGTTACATCTTGACCATGGTTCATATGAAGGAACTAAGGCAGCTATTGAAGCTGGATTTAGTTCAGTAATGTTTGATGGATCTCACTATCCATTTGATGAAAATATTGAAAAATCTAAAGAAATGATTGCATTAGCACATGGTAAAGGTTTATCTATCGAATGCGAAGTTGGTTCAATCGGTGGAGAAGAAGATGGTGTTATCGGTGCCGGTGAATTAGCAGATCCACAAGAATGTAAAATAATGGCAGAGTTAGGAATAGATTTCTTAGCAGCCGGAATTGGTAATATTCATGGTAAATATCCGGAAAATTGGGCTGGTTTGAGTTTTGAAACATTGGAAAAAATTTCTAATGTAACCGGTGGTATTCCATTAGTATTACATGGTGGTTCAGGTATCCCAACTGATCAAATTCAAAAAGCAATTTCTTTAGGAGTAGCTAAAGTTAATGTTAATACTGAATGTCAATTGGCGTTTGCTGCAGCGACTAGAGAATATATTGAAGCCGGAAAAGACCTTGCAGGAAAAGGGTTTGATCCACGTAAATTATTAAATCCTGGATTTGAAGCAATCAAAGCTATGGTTCATGAAAAAATCGATATTTTCGGTTCAAGAAATAAAGCGTAAATAAAAAACGGGTTCTATAAAATTTAGGACTGATGATAGGAATTGTGGATTTTAAATCTACAATTCCTTTTTTATCAATGTTTTTAAAAAATAATGAGATTTTTTGTTGATATACAACCAAAAAATCTCATTAAAATTATTTATTATGAGGGCTAAATTTAATATTAACAATTTTTAAGGTATTGATCTAATTCCCAATCTGTAACTTGGGTTCTAAATGAATCCCATTCAATAGATTTAGCTTCAATAAAATTATAAAATATGTGATCACCTAATGCGACTTTCATGGTAGGAGATGAGTTTAGTTCTTTTAAAGCCGTATAAAGTGTAGAAGGTAACTCATTAATACCATTGCTAATTCTTTCATTACGAGTCATAGTGTAAATATTGCTTCTTACTTCATCAACCGGTAGTAAATTGTTTTCAATTCCATCAAGTCCTGCCGCAAGAATTGCAGTCATTGCCAAATAAGGATTAGCAGCCGGATCAACAGAACGAATCTCAATGCGAGTAGATTGTTCTCGTGAAGCCGGAACTCTTACTAACGGAGAACGATTAGAGGTAGACCAAGCGACATAACATGGGGCTTCATAACCCGGCACTAAACGTTTGTATGAATTAACAGTGGGGTTACAAATAGCTGTGAAACTGCGGGCGTGTTTAAGCACTCCGGCTATAAAATTATAGGCGATTTTTGATAAACCATTTTTGCTATCCTTATCGTAAAAGCTATTTTCTCCGTTGTTAAATAACGAAACATTGCAATGCATTCCGGAACCGTTAATGCCAAAAATGGGTTTTGGCATAAAAGTTGCATGTAATCCATGTTTTCTTGCTATTGTTTTTACAATGAGTTTAAATGTTTGAATATTATCACAAGCGGAAATTACATTATCATATTTAAAGTCAATTTCATGTTGCCCCGGTGCAACTTCATGATGGCTGGCTTCAATGTCAAATCCTAAACGTTCAAGTTCAAGAACTATGTCGCGACGAACATTTTCTCCAAGATCAATAGGTGCAAGATCGAAGTAACCACCGTTGTCATTTAGATCGATACTTGGTTCGCCATCTTCTTTTAATCTAAATAAGAAAAATTCCGGTTCAGGACCAAGATTTAAAGTATCGAACCCTAATTTTTTCATTTTAATCAATAGTTTTTTTAAATTACCTCGTGGGTCACCTGCAAAAGGTTTTCCGTCAACAGTATACACATCGCAAATAAATCTTGCTACTTTTCCATATTCACTATCCCATGAAAATACTAAAAAAGTATCAAGATCTGGGTATAGATACATATCGCTTTCTTCTATTCTAACAAAACCTTCTATAGAAGAACCGTCAAACATCATTTTATTATCTAATACTTTATTTATTTGACTAACAGGTACTTCTACATTTTTAATAGTTCCGGTAATATCCGTAAATTGAAGTCTAATGTATTTTACATTTTCTTCTTTTATTTTTTTTAGTATCTCATCTCTCGTCATTGTATTCTCCTTCTCGTTTTATGTAATAAAATTTAACGAAATTATTAAAATTTATTTTTTTTATTATTGTAGAATCTTGATAAATCACCACGACCGATAGAACGTTCTTCACGAGAAAGTCCGTTAGGACCTGCGAAAATATCATTGTGGATAATTTGACGAATTTTATTTGTTTGACTAGAGACTTCTTTTTCGTTAAGTATTTCATCAATAGCTTTTAAATTAAAGCCTTTTGTAAGCAAGTCTTTAATAGTCAGCAGCTTATCTATATCATTAAGCGAAAATAATCTAGTATTTCCTTCAGTTCGTTTAGGTGTAAATAATTTCTTTTCTTCATAATAGCGAATTTGTCTAGCGCTAAGTTGTGTTATTTTAGTTACAACACTAATGGAAAAAACTGGAAGATTTTTCTGAAATTCTTTAAAACCCACTAAGAACACCTCTCTTTTAATGTAGTGAAATATTTTTCTTACGTTATTAATATAACAGAAAACAATTAATAAAGAAAGTATATGTTATATTTTCTCACACAATTCAAGTGAGATATAAACTTTTGATGGCAACTTGTAATATTAAAAAGAGATAACACTCAATATTTGACTTTTTTTGACTTTTGATTTATGATATATGGTATAGTTTATTATAAAAATAAAATAAGTAATTAAAGGAGATTTATATGATTAAACCATTATTTGATAATGTATTATTGAAAAAAATTGAACAAGAACAAGAAACTACCAGTGGAATTGTTTTATCATCAACAGGTGCTGATGAATCAAATATTGGAGAAGTGGTAGCACTTGGGGAGAGTTGTTTATTATCAGCGGTTAATGAGGGTGAATTAACAACCGGAAGTGTTGTAGTTTTTTCAGATGTTTATAAGAAAATAACACATAAAAATGAAGTTTATTATATTGTAAATGAAGAAGAAATATTAGCAGTATTGGAAGACTAAGGAGGTATAAATATGACTAAAGAGATAAAATTTTCAGAAGATGCACGTCAGTCAATGAAACGTGGTGTTGACAAGTTAGCTAATGCAGTAAAAATAACATTAGGTCCTAAAGGGCGCAATGTTGTATTGGATAAAAAATTCGGTTCACCACTTATTACTAATGATGGAGTATCAATTGCAAAAGAAATTGAGTTAGAGGACCCATACGAAAATATGGGGGCAAAACTCGTGGCGGAAGTTGCTAATAAAACAAATGAAATTGCCGGTGATGGAACAACAACAGCGACAATTTTAGCGCAAGCTATGATTACGGAAGGACTTAAAAATGTAACCAGTGGAGCTAATCCTATTGGTATAAGAAAAGGTATGGAGCGTGCTGTTAAGGTTGCAGTGGAAAAATTAAAAGATATTAGTGTGACTGTTGATTCAAAAGATAAGATTGCACAAGTTGGTGCTATTTCAGCTGCTGATGTTGAGGTAGGTAAATTTATTTCAGAAGCTATGGAAAAAGTTGGTAATGACGGTGTAATTACAATAGAAGAATCGCAAGGTTTGGAAACAACGCTGGAAGTAGTAGAGGGAATGCAGTTTGATCGTGGGTATATATCTCCATATATGGTAAGTGATACGGAAAAAATGATTGCAGATTTAGATAATCCTTACATTTTGGTAACTGATAGAAAAATTCACGCAGTACAAGAAATATTACCGGTACTGGAAGAAGTAGTTTCGGCTGCTAAACCATTATTGATTATTGCAGATGATGTAGAGCAAGAAGCCAGTGCAACATTAGTAGTAAACAAGTTACGTGGAACATTTAATGTTGTTGCGGTGAAAGCACCGGGCTTTGGCGAAAGAAGAAAAGCTGTCTTAGAAGATATTGCCATTTTAACAGGGGCAACATTGATAACAGAAGACCTAGGTTTGGAATTAAAAGATGCTAACATTACAATGCTGGGTAGTGCAAATAAAGTAAGAGTGACAAAGGACAATACTGTTATTGTTGATGGTAAAGGTTCTAAAGAAAATATAGAAGCACGTATATTACAAATAAAAGCGTTATATAAAGAATCTACATCAGAGTTTGATCGTGAAAAATTACAAGAACGTTTGGCGAAATTATCAGGTGGAGTAGCTGTAATAAAAGTAGGAGCAGCTACTGAAACAGAATTAAAAGAACGCAAATTACGTATAGAAGATGCTTTAAATTCGACGCGTGCCGCAGTAGAAGAAGGAATAGTTTCCGGTGGTGGAACAGCTTTGGTACAAGTTATTTCCGAAGTAGAAAAATTAGATGCTGTTGGTGATGAATTAACAGGTATCAATATTATTAAAAAATCATTGGAAGCACCGGTTCGTCAAATAGCGGAAAATGCAGGACTTGAGGGTAGTGTTATAGTTGCAAAATTAAAAGAAGTGGAAATCGGAGTTGGATATAATGCTGCTATCGGTGAATGGGTAAATATGATTGAATCCGGAATAGTGGATCCAACGAAAGTTACACGTTCCGCCTTACAAAATGCGGCGAGTGTTTCAAGTTTATTCTTATCAACGGAGGCTGTTGTAGCGGATATAACAAAAGATGAACCACAAGCACCACAGATGCCGATGATGTAGAAAATTTTCAAAACAAAATAGTTGAATAACGTCAAATAATATTATAATATATACTCAATAATATAAAAGGAGATAGAAAACAATGAGAGAAATTACAGATAAAGAATTTTATGAATTATCAAAAACTGATAGTGTAAAACTATTTGATTTTTGGGCACCATGGTGTGGTCCATGTAAAATGTTAGCACCTGTATTAGAGGAAGTATCTAATGAACTAACTAATATTGAATTTTATAAACTTAATGTAGACGAAAATCAAGAAGCTGCTTCAGAATACGGTGTAATGTCAATTCCAACATTACTTATTATGAAAAATGGAGAAGTATTGGCAGAAAAATCTGGATATTTACCAAAAGAAGCATTAAAAGAGTTTCTATCAAAATATTAATATAAGTTAAAAAGGGTGAGCAAAATTGCTCACTCTTTTATATTATAGGGATAAATTCTATATTTATATCAATGGAAGATTTTAAAGTGTTATAAATAAATGAACGTTTTAAAGCATTATTACAAAATTCTATTAATTCGTCATCTTCTATATCAGCATATAAATAAATAATAATTTTACACTTATCTATTTTCGGTTCTTCATTATATCCTTTAACTCCTAAAAGTGTTAGGGGATTTTTTAATATAAAATGAATTTTTCCCTCAATTTCCTCAATTTCAAAATTTTCATGTTGACTTTGATTAACAATACTATGTATTATTCCACCTAAAGTGGCACTTGCAAAATAATTTAAGCTACTTTTATAATCTGCATTAATATCAAAATCTATTTCACTACTAACTTCTATGCAATCATTATTTGTGAAAAGTTTTAAAACTTTATTTTGAGACAAAACACCACGAAAAGAAACGTCATAATTATGAGATTCATAGATATTATTCATAGCGTGACCTTAAGTATTTACTAGCTTCACTTAGGCGTGCCAGTTTTTTATCAATAATATTGACAGTGCTGACCGGTCTGTTAGCGAATGTTGCAAAACCGCAATCAGGATTTAACCAAATTCTTTCTTTTGGAAGAAATTTTAACGCTTCTTCTGCTCTGGTAACAATAGATTCTAAAGATTCTATTTCATCTGTTCTTGGATTCATAACGCCTAATCCTAGTGTACAGTTTTCTTTGATTATTTTACTTTCAAGCAATGAGGATAATTCTCCTGCACGTGGTGTAGAAAATTCTAGTGTAAGTATATTAGGTAAAACTTTTTCAAATAATGGTAGTAGAGGTGTATATGGTCCGGTTAGCAAAATACTTTCATTGCGACTCCAGTTTCCACGACAAACATGTAAAGATACTAAAATTCCTTTTTCTTTTGCATAAGAAACAACATTTTTGATTAAATGGGTAGCAAATTCAAGTTCTTGAGTTGGATCTTTTTTTTCAGATAGTGCAGCACACATAAAAGAGCGTGTTTTTCCCTCGGTAAAAACTACTTCGGTTAATACGGGTTCATCAAATTGAACAATTTCGACACCTTGCAGCACAAGTTCATCAATTTCTTTTTTTAGAACATTTATAATATCTTCTCCCAGATGTTCTTTATTATTATAATGTTGTTTTGATAATGCCGGTAGCCACATAGAACGTGTTATTAAGTATGGTCCGGGGAGTGTTGCTTTTAATGGAGAGGTTGTGAATTTTCTTAAATATTTAATTTCATCAGCAACTAGCGGTTTGTTATAACTGACTTTTCCGGTACAAATAGCATTTTTAATACTAATAGCAGGAACATCAAGAGTTTCTAATATTTGCTCGAATGCTTGTTTGTCTTCAATATAGTCAAACATATCAGCCATACTCATCATTGTAACACCATTTAATTTATTTGCGATAAAGGATACATAGTTATCACGATCAAGTTCACCGCTGGTAATAATATCAATGTTATTTTTTTCTTGTAAATCCACAAAAAATTTAGTTTCTTCATCTAAAAGTTTTTTATAATCTTCTTGTGATAAATTACCTTTGAGAAATTTTCTTTTTGCGGTAAGCAGTTTTTTGCTACGGGGCATACTTCCCAGTAGCGAAGTTGTAAATGATTTAAAATTATTTTCCATGAAATTCACCTAAAAAATCTAAGTATTCATTTGCTTCCGTTAATTGTTTAAAACCGGTTATACGACCCGGAATCCATTCTTTTAAACCTTCCATATCCATCATTTCTTTATGTTTTGGGTTAGTGTAATCCATTTTGTGTAGAACTTCAAGGAATTTTTCAAAACGTACTTTATCCAGCTCCGGACGACCTGAGAAAATACAGTGATCAAAGAAATCTGTTTTATCTAAAATTACAAACTGGTTTTCATCAAGTGTTCCGTCAAGTGTCCATGCTTGATAATTAAAGTCAAGCATCCACGTGGCATCTACTTCACCATTTTTTAATGCAACTGCTGAATCTAATTCACCGCCGACATGATCCCCATGTAATCCTACACCAATATCAAAACGTTTTTCAATATAATCTTTTGAAAATTCCAAACCATTTTTATGTAGGTGATTTATTGGAATAAGACGTGCTTGTGGAGAATCAGTAGCACTAAAGCCTATGGTTTTACCTTTAAGATCTGCTAAACTATTTATACCGCTATCTTTTTTTACAACGATAAATGATTGTCTGTCACGATCAGTATCACGCATAGAACCGTCTAATGCTTTTCCTTTTGTGCGAAGGTGTGCATCTAACCAAGCAAGCGGGGAATTCCAAGCAACATCGATTTCTTCATTAATAAGTGCATCAACTTGTTCTTTGTAATTTTTAAAATAAATGGGTTCAATAGGAAAGTTTTCATCTTCAAAGAATTTAGCGATAATTTCCCAAATAACTGTTACTTTTGGAGCATAGATAACTGCTCCTATTTTTAATTTAGACATATAATTTACCTCATATTTTTATATTTATTTTTTAATCCTTAAGATAAAGATGATTAAAAGTAATTGATCTATTAATATAAATAACGGCGATTTATATAATGTTTGCTTAATCATGTTTTTTGATATTTTTATCAATATATTAATAGTATGCAAGGGAGTAAAAAGCTCTTTACTCCCTTATCTTTCATTTTAATTTTACGGTAATTGTTGACCGGTAATAGCTTTACCTAACCAAAGTGTGAGAACGTCAACACTTGGAGCCATAATGTGACTTGCAAATGAATCTCTTAAGTAACGTTCCATATTACCCATACGATTATAAGCTTTACCACCACCAACACGCATTCCAATTCTTGCCAGTTCAATAGATGCTTCACTAGCAAAAATACGTGCTGATAAAATTTTAGCAAGAGCATCTTCTTCTCCGGCTAGGAAACTACGTACAGCTTCATTTGTTCCTAGGACAGCAACGTTAGTTTGTGAATAGATTTTAGCAAGATGAATTTGAACAGTTTCAATATTGCTTAAAGACTTACCATCAGGATATTTTCTATTGGTAGTATGCTCAACAGCTTCATCTAAAATAGCTTGACAAAGTCCTGTATAAACGGCCGCTAATCCGGTAATAAAGTAAGTAGCAACGATGGTGAATACTTGTTCAACACCGCTACCGGCTTTACCAATACGCCAAGATTTATCCAGTTCCACATCATCAATAACCATTTGACATGATACGTTACCACGCATACCTAAGCCGTGCCAAGTATTAGGTTTAAAGTTTAATCCGTCAGTATTAAGCGGAATTATCCAGTTATCGATTTCTCCTTCTACATCAGATGGAGCAAGAACTAAGTAATAAGATGCTTGTAAAGCAGAGGTAACCATACTTTTAACACCATTGAAAACAACAGTGTTTTCTTTAAAATCAGTTTTTAAATCTGAGATATAGAAGTGAGTTCCGGTACCAAGTTCACTATAAGCTAATGCCAAAAATTTTTCATTTTCTACAACGTCTTTACAGATTTTAGCTTTTAAAGATTCATCAGCATAAGAAAGAATACAATTTAAAGCGACATTGTGCATCATATAACAAAGACCTACAGTAGCACTTGATTTTGCGAAAGCACGACAAGCATCGGCATGTTCCTGCATGTTTTTACCTAAACCGCCAAATTCCTCAGGAATCATTAGTTTAAAATAACCGGCTTTTCCCAGTTCTTCAAAAACTTCTTCAGGAAATCTTTCTTTTTCATCTATTTCTTTTGCAATAGGATCGATATATTTTTTAGCGAACTCTCTTGCCTTATTGTAAAATGTTGTCATATATTTAACCCTCCTAAAATTTGATTAGACAGTAGTGAATGTATATAGAAAATAATTAAAATAAAAGTCAACTATGTCTTATAGAAACCATTATATATAAAAAAAATAAGGTTGTAAACGATTAAATTTTTCTTTTTAAAATAAAGGTTTTAAAATAATTTTTTAATAAAAAAGTAGAGAAAATTAAAAATTAAATAAAATTATAAAAATTATGTTAACTAGATTTTAAATATTGTTATATAAAAATTATAATTTAAAACATAAAAATATTTCTTAATTGAGATTAATTATCAACTATAAAAGATTTGTCAACTTTGGTACAAAAAATAAATAGTAGTTAGAATTATCAGATTATTATTTTTTATTATCAGAGAAAATAAGTAGAAATACTTTACATATTGAATGAATAGTAGTATAATCTAGTACAAAATACGATATTATAAAGAGGGGAAGTGGTTGCATGACAAATCCAAAAATGGAAAGAAAATTGCAAGCAAGACACATTAGTATGATCGCCATAGGTGGTTGTATAGGAACTGGTCTATTTATGGCGAGTGGTGCGGTAGTCAGTAAAGCCGGATCTTACGGAGCGGTATTTACATATGCGTTAATTGGAGTAATTATTTATTTTTTAATGGCTTCAATAGGGGAATTAGCAACATTTTATCCGGTGTCAGGTTCATTTGGATCTTATGCGACTAGATTTATTGACCCGGGGCTTGGCTTTGGTATCGGTTGGCTGTACTGGATTTTATGGATTTTAGTGGCGAGTGTGGATATTATTACACTATCGAAAATTTTACATTATTGGGAATACTTTAGACAATTTTCTACATTTTCTATTTGTATCGTCTTTTTGTTATTACTATATATACTAAACTTAGTTAGTGTTAAAGTTTTTGGAGAAGTAGAATATTGGATAACGATTATAAAAGTAATAACTGTAGTAGTTTTCTTAATAGTCGGAGCAGCAATTATTTTTGGTATATCGGGTAATTCAGAAGCAGGGATTTCTACTTTTATTAAAAATGGAGAAAAAACTTCTTCAGCCGGACTTTTAGGATTATTTGGTGTGTTCTCTACAGCGGCGTTCTCATTTGGAGGAACAGAGGTTGTAGCGGTAACGGCGGGAGAATCTCCCAACCCGAAAGAAACTATGCCTAAAGCGGTTAAACAAGTATTTTGGAGAATTTTAATTTTTTATATTGCAACGATGTTTATTATATCATCAATTGTGTCGGCAGACGATGTTAGGCTGTTGGATACTAACAATGTAACGGCATCACCATTTACTATTGTGTTCCAAAATGTTGGACTATCGGTAGCGGCTGTAGTTATGAATATTGTTATTTTAACATCAGTGCTTTCGGCTGCTAATTCAGGAATGTATGTGTCAAGTAGGCAGTTATTTTCATTAAGTTCCAGCAATTATGGACCTAAAATGTTTAAACAATTAAATTCAAACTCAACACCATCAATAGCACTAACTTTTTCTGCTGTATTTATGATACTTTGTTTTGTGTTTGAACATTATAATCCAAGTGGATATTATATGCTATTGTCAATGGTTGGAATTATTGTTATGCTTATTTGGATTGTTTCTCTTGTTTCTCAAATAAGACTAAGAAAAGCTATTATAAAGCAGGGGAAAAAGGCTGAAGATGTTCTTCCTTATACAGCAAAAACAGGTGTGATAGGATCATATATTGCTCTAACTGTATTTATTTTAATAATAATATTACAATTAGTGGCGGATTATTTAACCGGCGGTTTTTTACAAATGTCATATAATTTGGTTTGCCCGGTTATTTGTCTATTACTTTATATTGGATTTAAACTTGTAACAAAAAGAAAATACGTTAAATTAGAAGAAATGGATATTAATCCATTTGGTGATGAAAAATAGATTTTAAATAATTATAAATATAGAGAAATTTGCTGGTTTGCAAAAAATGTTATAAGTATATGTAAAGAAGTTTAGTAAATTTTATGGGAGTAGGTTTAAAAGTAAATTGGTTAGCAATTATAATTTTTGTCCTACTCTCACTTTTTTATAGATATTAAATAATTAATGTGTTAAAATTATATTTAAGTTGTTTGAATTCTTATAAATGGAGATGATTTGTTTGAACGTAGGAGTTACAGGAAGTATTGCCTGTGGTAAAAGTGCAGTTTCAAATTATTTAAAAAAACTTGGATATATTGTTATTGATGCAGATAAAATCGGGCACGAAATGCTAAATAGTAAGGACGTAGTAGAAAAACTTGTTAAGATTTTTGGTGAGCAAATTTTAGATACTCATGGAGTGAATCGTTTAAAACTCGGCAGCTTAGTATTTGGTAATAGCAAGAACTTAGAGAAATTAAATGAAATAATACATCCTAAAATAAAAAATGAGATAAGAAAAATTGAAAAAAAATATTTTAAAGAAAAATTAGTTTTTGTTGATGTTGCATTACTTTTTGAAGCAAAATTTAGTGATTTAGTAGATAAAACAATAGTTGTTTATTGTGATGAAAAAACTCAGTTGGAACGATTAATGAAGAGAAATAATTTAACTAAACAAAATGCTTTAAGAAGAATAAGCAGTCAATTAAGTTCAAAAGAAAAAGCGAAACTGGGTGATTACGTAGTGAATAACAGTAATTCATTAGAATTTACTTATAAACAAGTAGATAATATTATAGAAGAATTGTTGAAAGGGGACGGGTAATTAATGATAAATATACTTGAGATAAAAAATTTGACAGGAGGTTATAATAGAAAGAAAGTAATAGAAAATATTAATATAGAAATTCCTAAAGGGAGTATAACAGCACTAATAGGTTTAAACGGTGCAGGTAAGAGTACAACTATAAAACATATATTAGGACTTCTTAATGCTATGGAAGGTGAGATAAAAGTAAATAATCTTACAATGGAAAATGATAATGAAAATTATAGAAAGAGCATTACCTATATTCCGGAATCTCCGGTATTGTACGATGAACTCACATTGGAAGAACATATTAACTTAACCGCTATGGCTTATGGGTTAGATATGAAGCATACTTGGGAAGTTGCTGATGAGTTATTGGAATTATTTAAGTTGAGTGATAAAATAAAGTTTTTCCCCGTTCATTTTTCAAAAGGGATGAAGCAAAAGGTAATGATTATTTGTGCCTTTTTAGTAGAACCTAGTCTTTATATTATAGATGAACCGTTTTTAGGTCTTGATCCGATTGCGATTAATGATTTAATTAATTTAATGTGTAAAAGGAAAAATGCAGGTGCCAGTATTTTGATGTCTACTCATATATTGGCAACAGCAGAAAAATATTGCGATAACTTCGTTATTATTCATGAGGGAAAAATATTGGCAAGTGGGAATCTTGATAAGTTAAGAGCGGAGTTTAAAATGGCAGGTGCGTCTTTAGATGAAATATACTTGGCTTTAACCGTAAGAGGCAATAATGACTAATATTACGACTATTTTCAATGATCGGAGAAAAAAAGAGCGAGAGAAAAGGGCATTATATAGTAAGTACATATTTAATTCGCACCTGATTATGTTTCTTATTATCGTGCTTGGGGCTGTAATGATAAATTACTCAAAATGGTTGGCTGTTGCTACTAAATTTGAGATGAAGGCAGTATTAATCGTAGTAATTTTACTTTTAAGCTATTTGATTACTTTCACGAAAGCTAAAACATTTATAAAAGAAGCGGACTCAGTTTTCTTACTTCCGCTCGAAAAATACTACGTTGAAGTATATAAAAATACTTTAACGATGGGTACAATAGGGCATTTGGTAATGACGGTGATATTTTATTTTGCGACTAAACCTATTATTGACAGAGTAGGAGAATTTCAAAATAAATTACAAATTATAAACATAGCAATTTTATTTTTAGTGATTATAGCTGTCAATGGAATGAAGTTGAGAGAAGCAGTTTATAACAAACCGCAAATAACTAGTTCTGTACTTCAGTATTTAATTTTGGTATTATCTTTATTAAGAGTGGTATTACATAAAAATTATTATGATTATATGGCAATAATAATTTTTATTATTATGGTTATGGTAATGATAAAAACAAATAAGGTTTATACTAATATAAATTGGTACGGAGCAGCGGATTATGATAAACAACGTAAGGAAAATTATTTAAAATTTGTAAATATGTTTGTAGATGTACCGATGGATAATATAAAAGTAGCCAGACGAAAATATTTTGATATATTATTGCCAAAATTAAAAGAAGATAATTTTTCTGTAGAAAATAGTTTTAAATACTATTATTATCGGGTATTTTTAAGACAAGAAAATACGGTATTTTTAGCATTAAGACTAATGTTGGTTGCAGTAATGTTTATTTACAGTTTTAAAAATAGTTATGTATCAATGGTAATAATCGTATCATATAGCTATTTGACAATAATCCAGTTAGTACCCTTATATAAAAAAATAAATAATAGTATTTGGAGTCATGTGCTTCCGGTAAAAGAAGAGATTAAAGTAAATAGTTTTAGACATTTGTTAACTGTTGTTATGTTATTGACTACATTATTACTGATATTAATATCAATATTATTAACCAATATTAACATGAATAATATAATAATAAATATAGTAGCTTTAATTTTGGCAAATTTAGTAGCAAGAATTTTTATAGTAAAGGTGAAATAAATTAGGAGAAATCATGAAGAATATAGCGATCATTGGGGGAGATTTATCCGGAGTAAGTTGTGCATACTTTCTTGATAAATTTTCAAACATTAATTCAAAAAAATATAATATTGATATTATTGAGAAAGATTTAGAATTTGCCAAAAATAGATTTGGAAAATTTCAATATGGGCAAGAGATCTATGATAATGGTTGGCATAATGCAATATATGGGCAAGGTATATTATTTTACTTAATGATTGAGCTTGGACTTCATAGATATTTAATAGAGAGCAGTAACACTAAAAAAGTTTTCTTTACAAAAGAGGGAGTAAAATATCTTCCTGAGAAAATGCTTTATGGTTATCCGTTGGAAAAAAGAGAATTGTTATTTTCAGATTTATTCGATTTTAAAGAAAAATTATCTATTGCTTATAATATGCACAAAACAATGGAAGAAGAAAATATAAAAAATATGACGGTAAAACGATTTTTTACTTCTAATATTAATTCTAAAATATATCATAATCTTATAGAGCCTTTATTAACAAGTCATTATGGAAGCGATGTTTCTAATCAGAATATGGTAAGTTTAATGCCGGAGCTTTCATTTTTAACTATTCAAAAAGAAGATATTAATGAAGTACTAGAAGATATGTATAACAAGAATGTTACTGATAATATTAGCATAGGAAATAAATATAGGTTAAAATTCACTTTAAAGTCTTTTGTAGAAACATTAGAGTCAAATTTTTCGGATAGAGTATTTTTAGAATTTAATAGGAAAATAGAAAAAATAGAGAAAATAGATAATAAATATTTAGTTCATTCCAATGGGAGAATTTATCAATATGATTATGTAGTATTAGCTTTAAATCATAACAATTTTTTGCCGTGGTTTAATGGAGATAAAATGGTAGAACAATTTTTTTCCACTATAAAGTATGTATCTAACATAGTAGTAACTTTTGTTTATAAGAGAGAGGATTTACACATAAATAGAGAAATAGGAGAGATAATTTTTCCGAAAAATACCGGTAATTACGTAACGAAGTTGGAGTATGTCAGTAACGAGTGGATAGATATAAAAATGAGTGGAATACAAATAGTAAGGGCTTATGTTAATCGGCAAAATAAAGTTAATGAATTATTTGAAAAAACAGATGAGCAGATAAAAGAATTAATAGAAAAAGAAATTCAAATGGTTCATGGTTTTGTAGGAATACCGGAAAGATATTATGTTAATAAAATAGAAGATAATTATAGATATTGTAATGGAAAGTATAATAAGAAAATTAACAGTTTTGTTGATTATATGAAAGAAAAATATCCGAACCTATATATAATAGGAACATCAAAAAAAGCCACTAATCTCGAAAATACAATATTGGAAGCAAAGGAAATTGCAAAAGAAATATTGGAAAAAATAAGATAAATGAAAGGAATATAAAAAATGAATATAGAAAAAATAAAATTTAATACAACCGATAAAAATGGGGTAAAAGTAACACCTATATTTGAGGATAAGGAATATAATAGTGAGTTATTACATTATACAAAAGAAAAAGAATTATTTTCAGGAAAATTAAATGAAATATTTAATAATTTGCCATATAACGAAGAAAAAGAAATTTTATTAGGTTTAGGAAAGTTCAAAGAAATAACTGAAGATGAAATAAGAGAAGTATTTTTTAAATTGGTAAAAAATTTATTAAAAGTAAAAGAATATGAAGTTAATATACAATTACCAAAAATAGATCATTTAACAGGTAGCTTTGTAGTAAAAGCTGCAGTTGAAGGAAGTTTGCATGCTATTTATAATTTTGATAAGTATAAGAGTGATAGGGAAGAATTACCGATATTAACGATAAATATTTCAACGGAAGAATTAATAAATACATTAGAAAAAGATATAAAAGAAGCACAAGATATTATGGAGGCGATATTTTTCTCAAGAGATTTAGTTAATGAAAGAGCGGAGTATTTATATCCGGAAACATTGGCAAATATAGTTGTTGAAAAATTAAAACCACTGGGAGTAACAGTAGAAGTATATGATGAAAAGCAATGTGAAGAACTAGGTTTGAAAGGACTTTTAGCTGTAGGTCGTGCTTCTGCTAGAAAACCTCGATTTATTGTGATGAAGTATTTAAACAATGCTGATAGCGATGAAGTAACGGGATTGGTAGGAAAAGGTGTAACTTACGATAGTGGAGGTTATTCGATAAAACCGACAGCTAATAGTATGGATATTATGCACTGTGATATGGGAGGAGCAGGAACCGTAATAGGAACAATGCACCTTATTGCAAAAAGAAAATTAAAAACAAATGTAATTGGAATAGTTGGGGCTTGCGAAAATATGATTTCCGAAAGTGCATATAAACCCGGCGATATTATTGAAACATTATCGGGAAAAACAATAGAGGTTCTTAATACAGATGCAGAGGGAAGAATAACTTTGGCAGATTCTGTATATTATGCAACTGAAAAACTAAAAGTAAATAAAGTAATAGATTTAGCAACATTAACCGGAGCTTGTTTAATAGCTCTAGGAGAATTTTATACCGGAGCGATTACCAATAACGAAAATTTCTTTAATGAATTAAAAATTGCTTCATTAAAAGCAGGAGAACGAGTATGGCAACTACCTGTAGATGACAGTTTTAGAAAATTAAATAAATCTTCGGTAGCTGATGTAAAAAATACCGGTGGTAGATTAGGAGGAACGATAACAGCAGGACTGTTTATAGAAAATTTTGTAGCAAATGATGTTCCGTGGATTCATTTAGATATAGCAGGAACAGCATACTTATCAAATTCTGAAAAGTATTTACCAAAAGGAGCAACAGGGGTTCATGTAAAAACGTTATTTAATTTACTAAATAAATAATGATAAAAAGATATAGTGATTTATAAGTGAGAATTTGTTAAAACATTTTTACTTATAAATCATTTATTTTTTTATAAATCGTAAAGTTTTCAAGTTATAAAACATAAGAATAAGTTGTGTTATAAAAATATAGAAAAAATGAAAATGTAAATAATATATTTTCCACATAATGTATAAAAATAATAAATTTTATGATAACAATAAATTAATATTTACATAAATTTTAAAGACAAAAAAATATGATGAGAATAAATCTCACATTGTAACTTATAAAAATCAAACATTATAAAATTTGTATATTAGGAATAAAATAATTATTAAAAAACATTATATCAATATTATAAAACATTATCAAAATATCTATTTTATGAAAACATAAAATCTGTTTTTCTGTATTCTTTTCTTAAAGAAAATAATCAAAAAAAGGCAAAAAATTCATTTGGAAAAATAAAATATAAATCCTATCACAACAGGAAAATAATAAAAAATTCAAATTATTGTAACACATCGGTATTTAAGGAAAATATTTACATAAAAACTTTCATATAAAAACGCTTTCATTTTGTATTTTTTTGTGATAAGATATAAATACAGAAAAAAAAATTAGGAGGTAAGGGAAATGATTATCGGAGTACCAACAGAAATAAAAAATAACGAAAGTAGAGTATCTGCAATTCCAGGAGTTGTTCATGAATTAGTATTAGATGGACACACTGTGTATGTAGAGAAAGGAGCAGGGGTAGCTTCAGGTATTTCAGATGAAGAGTATGAAAAAGTGGGGGCTGTTTTATTAGATAAAGCAGAAGATGTATGGAATAAATCAGACTTAATCTATAAAGTAAAAGAACCTATTCCTTCTGAATACAAATATTTCAGAAAAGGACTTATTATCTATACTTATTTACACTTAGCAGCAGATCCGGAGCTTACAAAAGCTATGGTAGATACCGGAACAATCGGTATTGCATTTGAAACTGTTAAAGTGGGACGTTCACTACCATTGTTAAGACCAATGAGTGAAATCGCAGGGAGAATGGCTGTTCAAGAAGGAACAAGATTCTTGTCTAAAGTACAAGGTGGAAAAGGTAAATTATTACAAGGTGTACCAGGGGTACAACCAGGACATGTAGTAGTAATTGGAGCAGGGGTAGCTGGAACAGCTGCAGCAACAGCGGCATCTGGACTTGGTGCACGTGTAACTATGTTAGATGTTAACTTAGATCGTTTAACAGAATTATCACATATCTTTGGCGGAAAAGTTGAAACTGTTTACTCTAACAAATTAAACATTGCTAATGCTATTAAATCAGCTGATTTAGTGGTAAGTACAGTATTAATCCCAGGAGCTAAAGCACCTAAACTTGTAACTAAAGAAATGATTAAAGATATGCCAGATGGTGGTGTAATCGTTGACGTAGCTATTGACCAAGGTGGTACAACAGAATATACTGAAGGACGTCCAACAAGCCATGATAACCCTATCTTTGTAGAAGAAGGAGTGCTACACTATTCAGTAGCAAATATTCCGGGAGCAGTAGCTGAAACAGCAACTTATGCATTATGTAATGCAACTGCTAAATATGTTAAACTAATTGCTAAATTAGGTGTTAAAGATGCAGTAGTTAAATTCCCAGAATTAGTACCTGGTATAAACGTAGCAAATGGAAAAGTTACTTTCAAAGCAGTAGCTGATGATTTAGGATACGAATATACTCCGGTAGAAGAAGCATTGTAAAAAATATTACAATAAAATAGTAAGTAGTTTAGGAAGTGGAAAAAAGAATACTTGTACCTTTTTTCCACTTCTTTTAAATAGGGTGGGAGCAAATATTTGTAGTAAATGATATATGACTGTGATATAATATAACGATATTATTTAAATGTAAATAATATTTGTTATATAATTTAAGGAGGAAATGATGAGTGTATTTAGGAAAAAATCAATTGATTCTATTTTAGCCGAATCTAAAAGTAAGACTTTAACCCCTACTATGAAAACATTGGATTTAGTTTTGTTCGGTATAGGTGCTATTATTGGATCCGGGATATTAGTATTAACCGGAAAAGCATCATCTGAAGCAGGACCTGCGGTAATATTCTCGTTTTTAATAGCGGGGCTTGCATGTTGTTTAGCTGCTTTATGTTACGCAGAGTTAGCTTCTACAATACCGTCAAGTGGAAGTACCTATACTTATTTATATGTTTCTGTTGGAGAGATAGTAGCATATGCAATAGGTTGGGTATTAATAGGAGGATATGTTCTTACATCTGCTACGGTAGCAAACGGATGGTCTAGTTACTTTTCACGTCTATTAGCAGGTTTAGGTGTTAACATGCCTAAAGAGTTTTACACATTACCATCAGCTGGTGGATATGGAAATATTCCTGCGGTAATTATTGTTTTATTAATAACATTTATTCTATCTAAAGGTACATCTAGCAGTAAAGTGGTAAATAATTTAATGGTTGCTGCTAAAGTGGGTATCGTAATATTATTTGTTATTGTTGGTTCATTTTATGTAGAACCTACTCATTGGACAGACAATTTTGCTCCAACAGGTTTTTCTGGGGTAATGTTAGCAGCAACAACAGTGTTTTTTGCTTATTTGGGATTTGATGCCATTTCTACTTCGGCAGAAGAAGCTATCCATCCTGAAAAATCTTTACCTAAAGCGATTATTATTACTATGATAGTATGTACAGCATTTTATATTTTGGTATGTTTAGTTTTAACCGGGGTAGTACCTTATACTGAATTAGGAACTGGGGATGCACTTGCCTTTGTTCTCGAAACTGTAGGTCAACATAAAGTAGCCGGTATAGTATCGTTAGGAGCTGTTATCGGACTTATGGCAGGTATTTTATCATTTATATATGCAGGTATTCGTATTACTTATACAATAGCACGTGATGGTTTACTACCTAAATCTTTGACAAAAGTTAATAAAAATAAAGTACCAAGTACTTTAACTTGGGGATTGGGAATATTAACAGCATTATTAGCAGGTTTCTTGCCTTTAGGACAATTAGCTGACTTAGCTAATGTTGCCTCTATTATTGCGTTTGCATTAGTAAGTTATACAACTATCGTGTTTTATAAAAAATATCCTGATTTAAAACGTGGTTTTAGAGTTCCGGGTATGCCAATTTTACCGGCAGTATCAATAATTCTGTTTGTAGCATTATTATATAGTGTAACATTAAAAACATGGATTATCTTTATAGTTTGGGTAATAATTGGAATGATAGTGTACTTTACTTTCTCATATAGAAATAGTAAGTTAAAAGAAGAATAGAAGTATCTTAGAAAAATCGGGCTGATAGTATTATCAGCTCGATTTTTATGTTTTCAGATAATTATTAGTTACTCCATAAATTTCGTTTATTACTTTTTGCAATATTTTGTGCTTTTTTAAATTTGTTTAAGTATCGTGTATCCGGTGCTTTTACATATTTTATTTCTGCCAGTCCTGATAATAGCAATTCTTCTTGAATTGATTTTCCATCTGCATAGACGTAACATAATGCACGATGGTATTTATCTTCTTTTTGATAAACATCAAATTCTATTTCTATATTTTGTGCATTTTTTAGTAATTTTTCATTTAATTCGCTGGCTTCAGGTCCGTATGGTTGAACAGCAACACCACGTTTTACAGTTTCAGGTGTATCTATAAGTAGATATCTTACTTTTAAATTTTTCTTATTAAATCGCACGACGATAGTATCACCGTCAATTTTTTCAACGAAGTTAACCTTATATTTAGTAGTATCTCCTTTTACTTCTACATCATTTATTATTTGTTTATTATATTTTTCTTGAAAATGAGTATTAAATATAAAGAATAATATTAAAAATATAGTCGAGAATATTCCGACACAGATAATAAAAATTTTTTGTTCATAGTTATCCCCCTCAATGTTATTGTATCACTTTTATATATAAAATCAATGTTATAATTGGAATAAAATGGTAAATATGATATTATAGAAGATGTTAGAAAAATGAATTTCTTTTTTCACAGAGTAATGGTGTTAGATATAATAAACTGATTAATTTTATCTTAATTTATAAAGAGTAAAAAATTATTTTATAAAATCTTCCCTGTAAAATGTTTTAGCACTTTACTCCTTTAACCATAAATATAGAAGTTAAGAATTTTTTGATTTAATGGTAGTGAAAAAAGATAGTATATTAAAATTTGTAAAAAACTTATTAAAGGACATATTATGTTGGAAATAACTATAAAAAATTTACATGATACGGAGCGTTTAGCACATATAGTGGCTGACAGCATAGATAATAAATTGTTACTTATGCTTAATGGGGATTTAGCTGCCGGAAAAACTACATTTACGAAATATTTAGCACAGAATTTAGGCGTAAAACAAGTCGTTAACTCACCAACGTTCAATATAATGAAAGAGTATAAATCAAATAAAGGAAATTTATATCATATTGATGCGTATCGACTGGAAAATAGTAGTGAAGACTTAGGGTTTGAGGAAATTTTTTACGAAGATAATATTTGTATTATCGAATGGGGGGAGTTTATTGAAGAATATCTTCCTATGGAGCGTTTAGTATTTAATATAACATTGCACGAAGATGAACGTGTTATTACTATTTTTAGTGACGATGAGTATCACAATCGTATAGTAGAAAGGATAAAAGAAGAATGGTTAGTTTAGTAGTGGAGGCATCAAATAGCTTTCTTTCGGTAGCATGTCTTAAAAATGATAAAGTGTTGGCAGAAAGAAATATATCATGCTCCAATAATTTATCATCAATTATTTTAACAGAAATAGACAGATGTTTAAATATGGCAGGTGTAACCAAAAAGGATTTAAAGGAAATAATATCAAGTAAAGGCCCGGGCTCTTACACAGCGATACGAGTTGTCGCTGCTGTTTGTAAGACATTTTCTTATGCACTAAAGATACCTATTAAAGTTATTTCCAGTTTGAAGTTACAAGCATTGATTGAATATGAAAGTGATAAGCTGATTGTACCTGTTATTGATGCAAGACGTGGAAGTGTTTTTGGAGCTGCATATAAACGAGAAGGTAATGATTTAGTAGAGGTATTGGAAGAAAGTTATTATACACTTGTTGAATTAAATGACTTTATTTTATCACAAAATATACCTACTATATACGTGGGAAAAGATGTAGAAAAATTATCAGATAAATTATTGGATAACACGTTGATATCAATTAATACTGATGCTATAAAAGCAGCAAATATATTAAAAATATATAATTATTTAGAAAAAAGTGATTGTTTTAATATGACACCGCAGTATTTAAGAAGAACAGAGGCAGAAAGGGAATTAAAAAATGATAAAAGTAAATAAAGTAGATATAAATAATTTAGATGTATTATCAAAAATAGATATTGATAATTTTGATGATGCGTGGACAAAAAGTATGTTCAAAACAGAGTTGGAACATGAAAATTCGGAGTATTTCGGTTTGTTTAATGATGACGAAATAATCGGTTTTTGTGGGGGATGGTTGGTTGCGGATGAGTATCAAATCAATAAAATTGTTATTGATAAACCACATAGAAATAAAAAATTAGGGCAAATCTTTTTTACATACGTAATGCAATTTATGAAATTAAAAGGTGTTAAGAAAGCCCTAGTAGAGGTAAGAGTTAGTAATATGCCTGCCATTACTGTTTATGAGAAAGCAGGTTTTCAGACGATTGATATGAGAAAAAATTACTATAAAAATAACGGTGAAAATGCTTATGTAATGGTAAGGGATTTTAGCAATGAAAGATATTAATATATTAGCGATAGAAACCAGTTGTGATGAAACAAGTGTTGCTGTTGTAAGAAATGGTAAAGAAGTTTTATCCAATATTGTAAGTTCTCAAATAGATACACATAAACAGTTTGGGGGTGTTGTCCCTGAAATTGCCAGTCGTCAGCATATAGAGGTTGTAATTCAAATAGTTGAGGAAGCATTAGATGAAGCGGAAGTAATTTTAGATGAAATAGATGCAATATGTGTAACACAAGGTCCGGGATTAATAGGTTCGCTTTTAGTCGGCGTTAATGTTGCTAAAACATTGAGTTATACTCTTGATAAACCGTTAATTGGAGCACATCATATTGCCGGGCATATTTATGCGAGTGATATTGATAATAATATTGTTTATCCGTCATTAGCACTTGTTGTTAGTGGTGGGCATACAGAACTTGTTTATTTAAAAGATGAACTTGATTTTGAAATTATCGGCTCCACTCATGATGATGCAGTTGGTGAAGCGTATGATAAGGTTGCTCGTCAATTAAATTTAGAATATCCGGGAGGGACAAAAGTAGATAAGTTGGCGAAATTTGGTGAAGATAAATATAAATTTCCACGGGCAATGATTGATAGTGACGATTACCATTTTAGTTTTTCGGGAATGAAATCTGCTGTAATAAACTTTGTTCATAATGCCAAACAACGTGGAGATAAGATAGTTTTTGCAGACTTGGCATGTAGTTTTCAAACGGCGGTAGTCGACGTCCTTATTACAAAAACAAGAAAAGCGATAGAAAATTTTGACGTAAAACAGTTAATACTTGCAGGAGGTGTCGCCGGCAATAGTGAATTACGCTTGCAAGTTTTAAACTTAGAGAAAGAATTAGGAATAGAAGTATTAATACCAAAAATGAGTTATTGCAGTGATAACGCAGCGATGATAGGAGCGGTAGGATATTACTATTACAAACATAAACTATTTGCAGATCCGTTGTCATTAAATGCAAGATCAACATTAGATTTGGAAGAGATAAGAAAGTAGAAAATAAATTTAGTTATATTTTATTAAAAGCCATTGTGATGATTATTTTTTTTGAAACTTTATTTCTAAAAAATAGAGAAATAAACTAAAAGTGATTTTGATTTTATTTGACCTTTATTTATGATACAATGGATTGAATAGATATTAGGAGGCGGATGTTATGGAGAATATATATTTAGACTATGCAGCTACATCAAAAAAACATTTTGATATAATAGAGAAAAATTTAAAATTATTAAAGGAAATTTATGCTAATCCCAGCAGTAGTCATACCTTAGGGAAAAAAAATGCAAAATTAAAGAAAGAAGCACAGCAAAAAATAGCATATTCAATCAACGCACAACCCGAGGAAATTATTTTTACTTCCGGAGGGACAGAAAGTAATAATACTGTATTTAATCATGTTTTTAACCGTTTTAAAAGTGGGGAGATTATTATTTCTGAAATAGAGCATCCATCGGTAAAAGCTAGTGCCAGACATTTAGAACATTTCGGTTTTACAGTAATTGAGTTGGCAGTCGGAAAAAATGGTATGGTTAGTTTAGAAGAACTGGAAGATAAAATAACGGATAATACGGTACTTATTTCTATTATGTTTGCAAATAATGAAACGGGTGTTTTAAATCCGATTAAAGAAATTTCAAAATTAATATCGGGTAAAAATATTTTATTACATAGTGATATTGTTCAAGCATTTGCTAAAATTGAAATTGATGTAAAAGATTTAGGGGTAGATTTTGCTTCGGTATCTGCACATAAAATAGGTGCATTAAATAATTTCGGTTTTTTATATGCTAAAAACGGTATAGTTGAGCCTTTTATTTTAGGCGGCGGTCAGGAAAACGGTTTACGCTCAGGAACCAGTGATGTTTTGGGGGCATTAACATTAGCCGACAGTATTGATGAAACTTTAAAGACCGTTCCATATTTAAGAGATTTAAAAAATTATTTTATTGAAAAATTAGAAAAAAATAATGTAGAGTTTGAAGTGAACGGGGCAATAGAATATTCATTACCAAATATATTAAATATTTACTTTAAAAATATTGAATCGCAGCGTTTGATTACTTATCTTGATGCTAATGAAGTATATATTTCCGGCGGTTCGGCGTGTAGTTCCGGTAATATTAAAGGTAGCAAAATAATTACACAGATGTATAATATAGAGCGTGCGGCTCATTCTGTCAGAATAAGTGTGGGCTTTGATGTTGATAAAAAAATGATAGACAATGTTATTAATAAAATAGTATATCTTGAACAAAAAATTAAAGAAAGGAATAAATGATGAACGGAAAAAAAGTAGTTGTTGGTATGAGTGGAGGTGTTGATTCATCAGTTACAGCATACCTTCTGAAACAACAAGGTTACGAAGTTACCGGAGTTTTTATGAAAAACTGGGAAGAAAAAGATAATCATGGTGTTTGTGTCGCAGAAAAAGATTATAAAGATGTAATAAAAGTATGTGAGCAATTAGAGATACCGTACTACTCAATAAATTTCGAAAAAGAATATTGGGATAAGGTGTTTACGTATTTTTTAGATGAATATAAAAAAGGACGTACCCCTAATCCTGATATTATGTGTAATAAAGAAATTAAGTTTAAGGTTTTTTTAGAATATGCTGAAGACTTAGGTGCTGATTATGTGGCAACCGGTCATTATGCCCGTCTACAAGATAAAAATGGTGAACGATTGTTACTTCGTGGTGTTGATAGTAACAAAGATCAAACTTATTTCTTATCGCAGTTAAAACAAGATCAAATAAAAAATATATTATTTCCTATAGGAGAGCTTGAAAAAAAAGAAGTTAGAAAAATTGCCGAAACAGCAGGACTTGCTACTGCGAAGAAAAAAGATTCAACCGGAATTTGTTTTATTGGTGAGAAGAATTTTAGAACATTTTTATCACAATATCTCCCGGCAAAAAGTGGAAAAATGATTGATCTTGATGGTAATATCCGTGGAGAACATGCAGGGCTTATGTATTATACTATAGGTCAACGTCATGGGTTAGGTATTGGTGGAACAAAAGATACAGATGGAGAAGCATGGTTTGCTTGTGGAAAAGATTTGGAAAATAATATACTATATGTTTGCCAAGGTTTTCATAATGAATATTTGTATTCAGATAGTCTGTTTGCTAGCGGGTTATCATTTACAACCAAAGAAGAACTACCGAAAAACTTTAGCTGTACGGCAAAATTTCGTTATCGTCAGCAAGATACCGCTGTTGATGTTGAAGTATTAGAAGAAGGAAAGGTTAAAGTAACATATAAAGAGCCTGTAAGAGCGGTAACACCGGGACAAGCTGTTGTCTTTTATAACGGAGATGTTTGTTTAGGTGGTGCAACAATTGATGAAGTATATAAAAACGGAAAAAGATTACAGGTGTAATGCAAAACAGAGAAAAGAATAATTTAATAAACTAGCCCCCCTAAATAGGTTTAGGAAGCTAGTTTTTCTATACATATTCTATCTTTTTGAGCAAATTTCTATATTTTTATATAGTTTCCTATACCAATTTTTGTTGCTTTTTTTATTATTGCTTCGGAGGTAGCTACATCTAAAACGGCACTACCTACAGATTTGAAGAGTGTGATTTCATCATTATTTTCTCTACCGCTAACTTTTTTTGAAATTAGTTCTCCTAACTCACCGGTAAAAGATGACTTATTGATCATTTTTTCTTTTAAAGCCAGTAAAATATCTCCGGCTTCACTTAATACTCCATTATTTGTATCAAAGAAAATTTTATCAGCTCGAGTTGTTATTTTCGGAGGAAGTTCAATCATTTCAGGGGTGTAAGAACCGATACCGTTTATATGGGTACCAAGTTTTATAAAGTCCGAATTAAAAGTAGGTGTAGTAGAGGTAGTTACTGTAGTTATAATATCAGCATCGATAATTGCAGTATTTGAATTTTCTAATGCAATTATTTTGGTATTAAAATGTTTGAAGTCATTATTAATTAATTCAACAAATTTTTTAGTTTTTTCAAAATTTCGACCGACAACACGAAGTTCATCCAGTTTTCTAATGGTAAGCATAGCATGTGCTTGTTCATATGCTTGTCCGCCTGTTCCGATTAATACAGCAATTCTACTATTTTTTTTAGCAAGTAAGTCTGTAGCGGCTCCTTGTAATGCAGCCGTACGTAGCTGTGTTAAGTAAGTGCCGTCTAAAAGACCGGAGATAATACCGGTTTTTGAATTAAAAACAAGCATTGTTGCAGGAACGGAAGGAAGATTATTTTTTACGTTATCAGGATAAACAGATACGATTTTTATACCGAGAGAATCGTTTTCACCACTAATACAGGCAGGCATAAAAAGTGCTTGTCCGTTATATTTATCAATGTTTAAATTTGTTCGTAACGGGACGATTGCATTTTTATTTGAATAATTTTTAAGTGCTTCTTTACTAATTTCAATTGCCTCTTTCATTGTTATACATTTTTTAATGTCTTCTTTTGTTAAAATAATCATATTAAAACTCCTAACTGAATTTTATATTTATATAAGTTAAATATATACTGAAATAACCTTTAGGTCAATAGTACAATTTTTATTTAGTAAAAATTTTATATTAAATACAATTTATTATAAACTGAAAAAATAATATAAATAAGTTTTTTTAAGTTTATGAAATGTATTTTAAATGAAATATAGGTATTTATACTTTAAATATAAAAAATAACTTAAAAAAACTTGCAAAAACTTAAAATTAATGATAATATATAAGTGTAAATAATTAATCAAGGAGATAAAATAATGATAAAACATTTGTTTTTAGATATGGATGGAACTTTATTAAATAGTGAAGGAATCATAAGTAATAGTACGGTAAAATTGTTAAAAAAATGCAAATACCACTTACGTTAGTATCGGCAAGGGCACCTATGGAAATGGAAGATACAATAAATAAATTGGATTTGAATTCAATTCATGTGGCATTTAATGGTGGATTGATTTATGAAGTGAATAATGGCAAAAAAATATTTTATATAAAAAATATTTACAATTTAGCGTTGCAAGAGAATTAGCACTTGTATTAAGAGAGCAGTTTCCAAAATTAAGTATTAGTGTTTATGATGAAGAAAATTGGAATACCGACATAATCGATGATGGAATACTTTACAAACAAAATATTACCAAAAAGGATTTTAATATAGTAAACTTTAAAGAGTATTTCAATAATTATCACGAAGTATTTAAGTTAATGTTAATAACTTTTGATGATAATGAAATGGAAAAAATAAATAATTTTTTAGCAAAATATAGCGACAAAAATATTAGTGTTTTACGTTCAGGCAAAAATCATTTGGAAATAACCCATTCGCTGGCAATGAAATCTACGGGAATAAAATTTATTCAATATTTAAAAAATATAACAAAAAAAGATTGTGTTGCCTTTGGTGATGGGCACAATGATATTCCAATGTTCGAATGTACTGAGTATAGGGTAGTGATGGATAATGCACTAGCAGATATAAAAAAATATGCAAATTTTGTTACAAAATCTAATGATAAAGATGGGGTCGTGTATGCTATAAAAAAATATGTAAAATATTTGTAAGGAGCAGAAAATGTATCAAGCACAACGTTTGGAAAAAATAATGGAATTACTAAGCAAAAAAGGTGTAGTATCAGCTAAAGAAGCGGTTGAATATTTAGGGGTATCGAGAGATACAATTCGTCGTGATTTTTTGATTTTAGGAGAGCGTGATGATGTGCAAAGGACACATGGTGGTCTTATAAAACAAAAAGAGAGTGCTCATGTAAGCTCATATAATGAAAGATTGAAAATGTTAACGCCGGGAAAAAAAGAAATAGCGTATAAAGCAAAAAAAATGATAAAAGAAGAAGGTGTATATTTTTTAGGTGCTTCTACAATAATAGAGAAGTTAGCACAATTGATAAAAGAAAAAATTATTGTTTATTCACATTCATTAGATGTAGCGATGGTTTTAGCTGGTAATGATAATATTAATTTTAATCTTATCGGCGGAAAATTTTTCAATAAAAATAGATTTTACTATTCACCGGAAAGTACGGAAATTTTAAAAAATATTAGTTTTGATATTGTATTTATTGGGGCAGCCGGGGTTAAAAATGGCGTTATAACCCTTGACGATTATGAAGATGTTGCAATAAAAAAATTGGTATTAAAAAATGCCAAAATAAAGGTACTTTTGGCAGAAATATCGAAATTTGAAAAAAGTGCTAATTTTATTTTGGGAGATATAACAGAGTTTGATTATTTAATAACAGATAAAGAGCCGAGTGCAGAACTTTTAAAACTATTAGGAGAAAAAGTACAAGTAATTTATTAAAAAACATTATGATATTTAATTGAAATTTTATAGATTAATTTATATGACGTGTATAATTTATAAAATATATTAATTATTAAGAGCCGGATTTAAGTTAAAAACTTTATCTGGTTTTCTTATATATTTGAATCACTCTCTTTTTTGATTCTGTGTTAAATATGGTGTATAAAAATACTGAGCAAATTTTTTCAAATTAGAAAAGTTTACTTCACAGAGATAGGTACAGTTAATATCCTATAAAATCTATATCTATATTACCACTGGTATTAGTTATATTAAGATTTTTTAAAGAAGAATTAGAATTGGTATTGTTTTTGTTATTTATATTTTTATTAAAATTTTCTTCTTTATCACTAATTTTAGTTTTAATATTACCGGATATATTTTTTAAAGAAAGTTTTTTATTAATTTTAATTTCATTTATAATAATATTACCGCTGGTTGATTCAGAAATAAAATTGTCTATAATATTGTTACTATTCGAAAATTCAATATTGCCGCTAGTTGTTTTAGAATCAATATTTTTGGAAACAATGTTGTCAAATATTATATTACCACTGGTAGTTGTAATATTGGTAGAACCGGAATTTATGATATCTTTTAGCAATACATTGCCGCTAAGGTTATAAATATCTAATTTATTATTTTCTGCTTTTATATTATTTAGCCGGATATTACCGCTTTTACTATTTAAGTTAATATTGTTTGTATTTAACTTTGATAAATTAATATCTCCACTAATATCGTTTATCTGAATATCCTTAAAATGTAGATCTTTAAGTGAAATATTACCGTTGATATTTTTTATAGAAAGATTGACAAGCAGTTCTTTTGGTATTTTTAATTTTATGTAATGATTATTAAAATTAAAGCCAAAATCAAATGAAAAATTAAACCATTTTTCTTTATAGGTATCTTTAATTAATAGAATATCAGCATTTTCTTCTATACTAAAGTAAAAATTTTTTCCCTCACGATATTCAACTTCTATTTTATCACTATTAGAAGGTTCGATATCAATATCTGATTTAGTAACATGAAATTTTAAATTTTTAAGATTTTTTGATTCGATGGCATGATATTTAGGCGGTTTTGTTTCGCCCGCAAGTGGTAATTTATTTCCATTTAAAATAAAAGCTAATAATATTAGTATTATTCCAAGACTGGAAAATATAATCGCTATTTTTAGTAATTTTCTCATAATTAATCAATCTCCTTTTTGAAAACTTTCTCAAATATATATTTAAAAGTCCAGCCATTATTCTTAAATAATTTTCTCAGTTTTATTAAACCGTAAATTATAAAAAGAGAAAAACCTATAGTTATAAAACCGATACCGGCAGTAAATAAGGCTGAGTAAATATTTTCTTCAGAAAAGTAAAATGGTATAGATATAATTATAAGAATTCCCCAGATAAAAAATCCAATAATACCAACTATAAAACCTAATATCATCATGATTAAACAGAAAAATAAACCAAAAGCTATCATTAATAGCGAAAACCAAATTGGAAAGCAAATAATTAATAAAATAATTTCCAATGCTGAAAAAGATTTATTAGGTAAAAATCTCCAAGTTTTATTTTTGGGAACAATTTTATGTTCAACTATTGTCTGGTTTATAATATCATCAATAGTTCCAAAATTACTTATTGCTTCTTCCTCGCTAAACCCATCTTCAACAGCATCATCAATCATTTCATTGAAGTAGTTAATACTTTTTTCAATATCCAATTTTGATAAATACTTTTTTAATTTTTTTCTAAGTAAATAATTAAAAGTTTCTTTGTTCATAACTTTCTTCTCCTAAAATAAATTCATAAGCCTTTTGTATTGCTTGCCAGCTAGTAAGAAAATCATCAATTTTTTTTAATCCTATATCGGTTATCTTATAATATTTTCTTAATCTACCATTATGCTCCACGCTGTAGGATAACACGGAATTATTATTTTCCAATCTTTTTAATATAGGATAAAGAGTAGATTCTGTTATTGGAATTATTAGAGAAACATCTTTTACTATTTTGTACCCATAAGATTCAGAATTTCGTAGTGATGCAAGAACACAAATATCAAGTATACCCCGTTTTAATTGTGTATTCATTGGAATATCTCCTTTCATAGAATATTATATGATACATAGTATTATGTTGTCAATAATATAGTCAAAATAATATAGATAATATACAATAATATTTATTTATATATATTTCAGTATTTTTTTATGATTACAGCTAGTAAAACAAAGAAATCGGTTTATATTTTTTGCGTATTTTTTATGTCAGGCATTAATGTTGAAATTTAATAATAATAATGAGATAATATAGTAACAAACAAAAACAAGGAGGAGAAACATTATGAAAGGATTTGCAATGAAAAAAATAGGAGAAATCGGATGGATAGAAAAAGAACGTCCTAAATGTGGACCAACGGATGCAATTATTCGTCCTTTAGCATTATCTCCATGTACTTCTGATGTTCATACAGTATGGGAAGGTGCAATCGGTGAAAGAGAAGATATGATCTTAGGACATGAAGGTTGCGGTGTTGTTGAAGAAGTTGGAGAAATGGTAAAAGATTTTAAACCGGGAGATAGAGTTATGGTGGCGGCTATTACGCCGGATTGGAATTCTTTAGAGGCTCAAGCCGGTTTTGCAATGCACTCTGGTGGAATGTTGGCAGGATGGAAATTCTCTAACTTCAAAGATGGTATGTTTGGGGATTATTTCCATGTTAATGATGCAGATGGTAATTTAGCACTTATTTCTGAAGGAGTAACTATAGAAGAAGCATGTATGCTTTCTGATATGGTTCCAACAGGTTTCCATGGTGTAGAATTAGCAGATGTACAATTTGGAGATACCGTTCTTGTGGTAGGTATAGGTCCTGTAGGGTTAATGGCAGTTGCCGGAGCAAATTTAAGAGGGGCATCAAGAATTATTGCTGTAGGAACAAGACCAATTTGTCGTGAAGTTGCTAAAAAATATGGTGCAACAGATTTTATAGGATATAAAGATGGAAGTATTGATGAACAAGTTCTAGCATTAACTAACGGACAAGGTGTTGATAAAGCTATTATAGCCGGTGGTGGTGTTGAAACTATGGAACCGGTAGTTAAATGCTTAAAACCGGGTGGTAAAATAGGAAATGTAAACTACCTAGGAAAAGGAACATATATTAATATACCTCGTGTAGAATGGGGCGTTGGTATGGGACATAAACAAATATTAGGCGGTTTGATGCCGGGAGGTAGATTGCGTTTAGAAAAATTAGCACGTTTAATTCAATGTGGAAAACTTGATGTAACTCATCTACTGACTCATAAGTTTTATGGTTTTGATAAAGTAGAAGATGCATTATTGCTGATGAAAGAAAAACCGAAAGATTTGATAAAACCGGTTGTAATATTAGAAAAAGAATAGTTGACAATAATAAGGGGCTGACCCAAAAGCTAAAAATTCTAATAGAATTTACTTATTAGTAGTTAGCCGTAGTGGTTCATTGATTTGGGAATATGCTTAAAAAAGATTTTATTAAATCAATGAACTATTAATGAACTGTATGGGCGACTTGGCAAAATTGATTTTTAACGAAATCATGATTTTAAGTCGCTCTTTTTTTATAAAAGTGGTGGTGAGAATATGAAGATTATTTTAGTTTCCGGTTTCTTAGGTGCCGGGAAAACAAGTTTTATAAAAGAATTAGTAAAACAAACTAAACAAAAATTTGTCATATTAGAAAATGAATTTGGTGAATTAAATCTTGATGCTAAAGAATTGAGAAATGAACTGGAAGTTGATGAGAATATGAAAGTTTGGGAATTAACTGAAGGGTGTATTTGTTGTTCTTTAAATTTAGATTTTACTCATTCTGTTTTAACAATAGCTAATACATTAAATCCTGATTATTTAATAATTGAACCTAGTGGAGTGGCAATGATTAGCAACCTCATAAGAAATTTCAAAAAAATAAGTTACGAGAGAATTGAACTTGGAGCACCTATAGTTATTATTGATGCACAAAATTACAAAAATACATTTAAAAAATATAAAACTTATTTAGATGATCAATTAAAATATTCCAGTGTTTGTGTTTTGAGTAAATCAGAAAACTTAAGTGAGGAAGATTTTTTAACAATAAAAAATGAATTGAAAATCAGAGATAATATAAAATATAATTTGAAACATTATAGTAAATGGGAAAAAGATTTTTGGTTTGAAATTTTGAATATAAAAACTTTAGCAAAAGAAAAAGATAATAAATTAGAGCTTGTTTTTAAAACAGTACAACATGTAAATGGTGCTGAAAAACTAGAGCAACTAAGTTTAGATAAGATAAATATTAATTCTTTAAATACATTATCTTTGATATTATTGCTGTTGATAAGTGGTAAATTTGGAGAAATAGAGAGAGTAAAAGGATATTTTTCAATAGGAGAAAATGGTTTTAAATTTGATGTAGTAGGAGAAAATTATATTATAACGGGTTGTGAAGAAAATTCCGATAGCAAAGTTGTCGTTATTGGAAAAAATCTTGAGAAAAAACAAATAGAAAATCTATTTAAAAATTTTTAATAAAGTAATTAATATATTAAGTGTGACCATTGTTACACTTTATTTTATAACTTTTCATATAAAAATAAAATTTATCTATCTGATGAATTGAAAAAAACAATCTATAGTTGATAATGGGAATATTATAAAAGTATAGGAAAAATTATTAAATTTAGTAAGTGATAAATAAGAAAAAAGTAAGAGAAAATTTTACATAAATAGCTTCTTATTATATCAATTATGGTGTAGATAGTAACGGAAGTAAAAAAATGTCTTGACATTAAATAATAAAAATTGTATAATATAAATTGTTCTGATTACGGCGGCTGTGGCGAAGTGGTTAACGCATCGGATTGTGGTTCCGACATTCGAGGGTTCGATTCCCTTCAGCCGCCCCATTAAAATTTGATAACTGAATAAGGCGGCTTAGCCAAGTGGTAAGGCATGGGTCTGCAAAACCCTGATCACCGGTTCAAATCCGGTAGCCGCCTCCAAGTATTAACATCTTTTTAGATGTTTTTTATTTTTTTCAAAATTATGAATACGTTTAACTTTTTTCTAGCTATCTTTATAGAAATGTGATAGAATAATTTTTGACTGATATAATATATCAAATAATTTTAAGGAGTAATAGTTATGAAACGATTATTGTTAACTATTTTTAGTGTAATATTTATTTTTAGTATTGTTGGTTGTTCAGCAAAACAGGAAAACAAGAAACAGGAAAATAAAGTTATTAAGATGGGGTTTGTTCCGCTTAAAAATAGTGAAAAATTAATTGAAGATGTACAACCTATAGCAGATTATCTGAGTGAAAAACTTGGAGTAAAAGTAGAGGCCTTTACTGCCAGCAGCTATATCGGTGTTGTAGAGGGAATCGGAAGTGGAAGTGTTGATTTTGGTATTATCCCGCCATTTTCTGCATTGTTGGCACAAAAACAAAGTAATGCTGTACCATTATTAACATCAAAAGGTGCAACAGGAAAACCGGGATATTATGCAGATTTATATGTAAGAAAAGATTCTGGAATTAAATCATTGCAAGATGTTAAAGGGAAAAAGGTAGCTTTTGTAGACCCGTCTTCGTCATCGGGTTATATCTACCCGGGTGCAATGTTGGTAGAAGCCGGGTTGGATCTTAGTAAAGATATTACTTATCAATTTAGTGGAGGACACGATAAAAGTTTACAACTTTTATTAAATAAAGATGTTGATGTTATTGGAACTTTTGATGGAGTACCTGAGAAATATGCGAAAGATTTCCCTAATGCGTTAACTGATATAGAAAAACTGAAATCAAGTGATTTGATACCGGGAATTATGGTCACGGCTTCTAGTAAAATGGATAATGAATTACAACAAAAATTGAAACAAGCATTGCAGGATATAGAAAAAGATCCTAAAATGAGTGAATTATTTAAAAAAATGTTTAATATTACAGGTTTTCAAGAAGTTGATAAGGATTCATATAAAAAAGTAGAAGACACAGCTAAAATAATGAATGTGGATTTAGATAAAGTAAAATAATAAATAAAAAGGTTATTTCAAAATAAGATGTTGGCTTAAAAGTTAAAAATTCTAATAAAATTTACTTATTAGTAGTTAGATGTGGTGGTTTGTTGATTTGGCAGTTCGCTTTAAAGAGTTTTTTTAAAATCTAATGAACTATGGATGCCCTGCAAAATTGATTTTCAATCATGATATTTGGGGAATTTATTTTATTTTGAAGTAATTCTTTTTTTGGCTCTTTATCAAATATGAAGTATGGAAAAAATTTCATTCCTATATTTGATAAAGAGCTTTTTCATTAACTAACTTTAAAGTAATAATTGTATAGTTACACAGAAAGTGAATTTTGAGTATCTTAGTAAGATAAAATGAAATATCACAATAATATGGAACAAAAATTTTACGTAATCTTAGGAAGATAATATAAAATAAAAAATTTTATTATTGATATATCATGAGTTTTGACAATGAGTGCAAGCAATGGTATTATAATAAGATAGATAGGAAATAATTTAGACTAACTTCAGGGGAAAAAAGTAGTGTTAGAATTTAATAATTATATAAAAAAAATAAACAAAAATACTTCTTTAGAGTTGGATTTTAAAATTGATAAAGGAGAAATTTTATCAATTATAAGTGATAGCTCGGAAGGTTTAAATATTATTAAAGAATCTTTTCAAAATAGAACAAAATATAAAGGAAATATTCTTTTTGATAGCAAAAAAATAGAAAAAGAAAAAATAATATTTATTGATGATTATGGTTTTTATGGAAATATAACTGTGCTAAAAAATCTGAAACAGATGTTGACTATTTTCAAAATAGGATATAATGCTGAAAAATTAAAAGAAAAATTACAGTTGTTAAGTATAGATGAAAATAAGAAATATAAAAATTTAGAAAAAAAAGAAAAAATAAAATTTCATATTTTATTTTCGCTGCTTATTAAACAAAAATTATTAGTAATAGAAGATATAGATAATTCTCTAACAAAAGAGGATAAAATTGTTATAAAAAATTTGTTGTTAACTGAAAAAAGTAGAAAAACAACAGTAGTTATTTTAGACATAATGTTAAATAAATTAACAGAATTGGCAAATACTGTCATCGTAATTTCTAATTGTGAAAAATCATATTATGGTTTACTGAAAGATTTGTTAATAATAAAAAAATTGGCAGCTGTCACAGTTTCTCATCAAGATGATTTAGAAATTATTCTGCAAGATTATCAATATACAATTTACAATGATGAAGAAATTGTTGTAAGGGAAGAAGTGCTGGAAGATATAGTTTATGAATTATTGAAAAATAATATTGAAGTATATCAGATTAGAAATCTTGGAGAAAAAATAAAATTATATGAAGAAGGTGATTAAAAATGTTACAAATAGAATTTGCAAAAATATTTAAACGAAAATTTAATTATCTTTTCGGGATAATCACCTTACTTATTGGTTCTTTTTTAAGTTATAGATTAAATAGTATCTCCCAGTTTTTTGAAATATCTGAGATTGAAACAATCTTCAATGTGATTATTAAAATTATCTTGGTGCTTGTTATTTTTATAATGGGAATAAACTATATTTATTCATATCGTGAGGATTATAAAACAAAAGTTGTAACTTTATTAGAAGTTAGAAAAGTAAAATCCGTTAGAGATTTTTTCGCAGTGTTTGCTAATTTAGTATATTTTTTTCTTTATAACGTTGTCGTTTTATTAGGAGTTTTTTCTGTTCTTTTCTTAAAGAAAAGGGATATTCTGGTAAAAATAGTACAAGATTTATTGACAAATGGGCATTTATTAGCATATATTGTTCAACTATTTATGTTGTTATTATTTGCTAATTTGATATTTTTATTGGCACTTTCGTTGTTTAATAATACAAATTTGGCAATTTCATTATCATTATTATACTTTATAGGTTCAGGGGTTCTTGTAAAAGTTCTAAGTGAAAGATTGTCTGAAACTTATAGTAATCTTTTAAATAACAGTATTTTTAATGTTTTTGATAAGGAATTTAATAGCTTAGACTATAATGTGACTTTTGAAATAAATACTTTCTTACCATTAGGGTTAAATATAATAGGATTAGTAATAGTAATATTTATAATAAAAATTTTTAAAAAAGTAATAGATTAAAGGAGAGTTTTAATGGATTCGCAGGTTTTAGTTCAATATGCAATTGTATTATTTAGTTTGATTATATTGGAAGGTTTGTTATCAGCTGATAATGCCATTGTTCTTGCGATAATGGTAAGGCATCTACCGCTAAAAGAACAAAAACATGCTTTAATGTACGGATTAGCTGGAGCGTTGTTTTTTAGGATAATTGCCATTTTTTTAATTACCATTTTAGCACAGTATTGGGAAATTCAGGTAATAGGTGGTGTGTATCTAATTTACATGGCTATTAGTCATATAAAGGAATTTTTTGATAAAAGAAAACGTCCGGAAGAACACCACCATGAAGAAAAAAAACCTAAAAAACAAAGTGGATTTTGGCTAACGGTACTAAAGGTTGAGTTAACGGATATCGCATTTGCTATTGACTCGATTTTAGCAGCAGTTGCCATAGCGATAACATTACCTCATATTTCCGAGACGGCAATAGGTGGAATTAATTTAGGGCAGTTTCTGGTAATGGTAATAGGTGGTTTTATTGGTGTTATTATTATGAGATATGCAGCTAATATTTTTATAAGGGTACTTGAAAAAAAACCGGGTTTAGAAATTGCAGCATTTCTTATTGTTGCGTGGGTAGGTATAAAACTATTTGTTATAGCAGCGGCTCATCCGGCATTAGCATTGATTCCTGAACATTTTCCTCATTCAACATTATGGACTATAATATTTTGGGCAGTATTATTAGGATTATTAATCTGGGGTGTATTAATATCGGATAAATTTGAAACAAAAAGAATTTAAAAATGAAAACTTAAGCGACAAAAATTGCTTGAGTTTTTTTGTGTGATTTTTTATAAACTACTTGATTTTCTTTTGAAAATATCGTATTATATATTTTGTGTTAACAATATTATTAAACTTGATGTTTAATAATAAAAAACTTTAATAACAATAAGTTTACTATTATAAAACTTTTATAAATATGAGTTTTATAATAGTAAAATTTATGGAAGGATTTAATATGTATTCAATTGGTGAAAGATTAAAAAGACTCAGAATTCAAAAAAATCTAACACAAGAAGAACTTGGGGAACGAACTGATCTTACAAAAGGTTATATTTCTCAGGTAGAAAGAGATTTAGCATCGCCATCTATGGAAACTTTTTTTAACATATTAAAAGTATTAGGATGTGCACCGAAAGATTTTTTCGATAAAGAAAGTGCAAGTCAAAAAGTATATTACTCATTAGATGACCAAACTAGTTATGCAGAAACTGATGAGGGGTACGAGCTTAAATGGTTAGTGCCGGAATCTAATGAAAAAGAAATGGAATCTTTAATACTGACTTTAGAGAGTGATAGCAGTTATAAAACTTTCGATCCGTCAGAATCAGAAACGTTGTGTTATGTTTTGAGAGGAAAATGTAAATTAATGCTTGGTGATGATGAATTTATAGCTAAAGCGAATGAATCATTTTATTTTTTGGCTACATCAGAACATCGATTATCAAATCCGTTTGATGAAAAATGTGAAATTCTTATAGTAGCGACAAATTCATATTTATAAAAGGAGAGAAAAATGACGAATATTGTGGAATTTAAAAATGTATCAATGGCTTTTGGGGATATGAAAGTACTAAAAAATATTGATTTAGAAATAGAAAAGGGTAAATTTTATACTTTGTTAGGCCCAAGTGGTTGTGGGAAGAGTACCATTTTGAAATTAATCGGAGGATTTCTTAGTCCGACAACAGGAGATGTTTTACTGGATAATAAAGTGGTTAACGATTTGCCTGCTAATAAGCGTCATGTAAATACTGTATTTCAAGATTATGCACTGTTTCCTCATATGAATGTATATGAAAACGTAGCTTTTGGTTTGAAAATAAAAAAGATAAATAAAGAGATTATAAAGAAAAAAGTAAAAAAAGCACTTAAACAAGTAAATTTATCAGGTTTTGAAAAGCGTGATATTAATGAAATGAGTGGCGGACAAAAACAACGTGTTGCTATTGCACGTGCTATTGTTAATGAGCCTGAAATTATATTGCTTGATGAATCCCTATCAGCACTTGATTTAAAGTTGCGACAAGAGATGCAGTATGAATTGCGTGAACTTCAACAACAAACAGGAATTACGTTTATTTATGTGACTCATGATCAGGAAGAGGCATTAGCGATGAGTGATTATATTTTTGTAATGAATCATGGGAAAATAGAACAAAGCGGGACACCGTTAGATATTTATGATGAACCCGTTAATCGTTTTGTAGCTGATTTTATTGGAGAGTCTAATATCGTTAATGCTGTTATGTTAGATGATTATTTGGTAGAAATTTACGGGAAAGAATACGAATGTGTTGATGCCGGTCTTGACAAAAATAAACGCGTTGAAGTTGTAATCCGACCGGAAGATTTAGAAATTACAGCGGAGGATAAAGGAAAAATCAAAGTACTTGTTGATACACAATTATTCCGTGGCGTACATTATGAAATTTGCTGTTTAGATGATCAATATAACGAATGGATTGTTCATTCGACAAAAGCTGCAAAACCGGGGAGTGCCGTAAGTTTAAATTTTGAACCGGAAGCAATACACATTATGGTACCCGGAGAAACTGAAGAAGAGTTTGATGCACGACTTGAGTCGTATGAAGAAGAGGAGGAATAAAAATGTTCAATAAAAAAACACGTTCATTTTTTATGATTCCTTATATAATGTGGCTACTATTATTTGTTGTTTTTCCTATCTTACTTATTGTATATTATTCATTTCATGATATAAGCGGTAATTTTACATTTAGTAACTATAGTATATTCTTTAGCAGCACTTATGTTTTAATGACGTTATATAGTTTTTGGTACGCATTTTTAATCACAATTATATGTCTTATTATAAGTTACCCACTCGCATTTATTATTAGTAAAAGTAAATATAGTGAATTGCTTTTACTATTTATCATAATGCCGACATGGATTAATATTTTACTAAAGACGTATGCTTTTTTAGGTTTATTCGGTGAATATGGGACTGTTAACAGTTTTTTAGAATATCTTGGGGTTGGTACGCAGAGTTTGTTGTTTAACTCATTTAGTTTTGTTTTTGTATCAAGCTATATTTATTTACCGTTTATGTTATTACCGATATATAATTCAGTAGTCGGTATTAATAAAAATTTAATTGAGGCATCATATGATCTTGGAGCAGATTTTAAAACAACATTTAGGAAAGTTATCTTTCCATTAAGTATTAATGGTGTAAAAACCGGTATTCAAGTAACATTTATACCGGCATTATCATTATTTATGATTACACGTTTAATAGCCGGTAATAAAATTATTAATCTTGGAACGGCGATTGAAGAACATTTTTTAGTAACTCAAAACTGGGGACTTGGTTCAACGATCGCAGTATTTTTAATAGTTGTAATGGGGATTATTATGATATTAACAAATACAAAAGATAAGACAAGTATAGGAGGTAGAAAATAATGAAATTAGGCTCTAAAATATATTTAGTAACTATTTTTGCTATTTTGTATATTCCGTTGATTTATTTAACATATTATTCATTTAATGCCGGAAAAACGATGATTAATTTTGATGGTTTTTCTCTGGTTCATTATACGGAGTTATTTAAAAACAGTCGTATGCTTATAATTGTTATTAATACAGTGGTAGTTGCATTGTTGTGTGGATTGTTTTCAGCAATTTTTGGAACATTGGGAGCGTTGGGAATTTATTCTTTAAAATCAAAAAAGAGACGTAACAGCTATCTTGTTGGAAATAATATTCTAATTATCAGTCCGGATGTGATTATTGGGTGTTCATTTTTATTAATGTTTACATTTATTTCAAAACAATTTGGTATTGATAATATCCAAGGTTTTTGGTCAGTATTATTATCACATATTGCTTTTAGTATTCCGATTGTTGTATTAATGGTACTACCAAAATTATATGAAATGCCACATTCTATAGTTAATGCGGCGATTGATCTCGGGGCAAATTATAAACAAGTATTAAGTCAAATAGTTATTCCATATATTACTCCGGGGATAATGGCAGGTTTTTTTATGGGGTTAACTTATTCACTTGATGATTTTGCTGTAACATTTTTTGTAACCGGAAATGGATTTCAAACATTATCAGTAGAAATTTATTCAATGGCACGTCAAGGCATAAGTCTTCAAATCAATGCTTTATCAACAGTATTATCAGTTTTTGTAGTTGTAGCGGTATTAATTTACTATATCTTGAATACAAGTAAATTAAAAAGGGAGGTAAAGTAGCATGAAAAAATTATTAATGACAGCTTTATCCATTTTGATAATTTGTATTGGTTTGTTATACAGTCGTTCATTTATTGACAGTTCAGGTGGTAGTGATAAACAAACATTGACAATTTTTAATTGGGGTGAGTATATTGATCCGGAACTTATTAAGGACTTTGAGAAAGAAACAGGAATAAAGGTTGTTTATGAAACTTTTGATTCAAATGAAGCGATGTTGACAAAAATCCAATCCGATTCAACGCCTTATGATATTGTTATACCATCAGATTATATGATTAAAAAGATGAAAAAATTAAATCTTCTTAATAAAATAGATAAAAATAAATTAGAGAATTTTGATACTCTTGATCCAAAATTACTTGATAAAAGTTTTGATTATAATAATGAATATTCAGTACCCTATTTTTGGGGTACGGTAGGTATTCTTTATAATAAAAACAAGGTGCCAAAAGATTTGAAATTTGATAAATGGAATGATCTTTGGGATAATAGATTACAAAATAATATTTTATTAATTGACGGGGCAAGAGAAATGATGGGTATTGCTTTGCAATCGGAAGGAAATTCTGTTAATGATACAAATGAGGTAAATTTGAATCTTGCTGAGAGAAAACTGGAATTAATGCACTCGAATATTAAAGCAATTAATGCTGATGAGAAAAAAATGTTAATGATAAATAATGAAGCGTGGGTGTCAGTAGTTTTTTCAGGAGATGCCTCAGCCATTATGTCGGAAAATGATGAATTGGAGTATTCTGTTCCTAAAGAAGGAACAAACTTATGGTTTGATAATATTGTTATTCCAAAAACTTCAAAAAATGAAGAGGCAGCATATAAATTTATTAATTTTATGTTAAAACCGGAAAATGCTGCAAAAAATGCTGAATTTATAGGTTATGCAACACCAAGTTTGGCTGCTAAGAAACTGTTACCGAAAGAAGTGACGGATGATGAAGAATTTTATCCAAACTTGGATACATTTGGAAAAGTTGAAGTATATGAAGATTTATCACCAAAAATGTTACAATTATATAATGATCTGTTTTTAAAATTTAAAATTAATAACAGGCAGTAGATGGCTGAGGCGATGTGCTTCAGCTTTTTATTATGATTTGAATTATATACAAAATATTATTTGTTGCTAATTCTATAATGGTGTGGCAACCTCAAGAATTCTCTTTAATTCTTAGGTTTATGAGTGCCTTTAGCACGAATAAATCTTAGAAGTAAAGTATGAAACAAGAACTTGAATTTCAAGGAATGTAGTGACGATGAAATTCTTAGTTCCTACTGCTAACGTACACAGTGGATTTCTTAAGGCTCACCTGAGCTTATAATCTCAGGTGAAGCCAGTATTTCACAGCAACAAGCCTAATAGCAATGTTTGTAAAATAATATATAAATAAGTTTCTTAGTCCTAACTATGTATTTGTGATATAATTATATAGTTGACTGTTTTCGAAGAAACTAAATTTTACGGTCGATAATAATTAGTATTCGAGGTAAACAATGCAAAGAAAAAATAAGATAATAATACAGGGTGCAAGAGAGAATAATTTAAAAAATATTGATTTAGAAATACCGAGAGATAAATTTGTTGTTATAACAGGGCTTAGTGGAAGTGGGAAAAGCTCGTTGGCATTTGATACAATTTATGCAGAAGGGCAACGTCGTTATGTTGAAAGCCTTAGTGCATATGCGCGACAATTTCTGGGAAATATTGAGAAACCGGATGTCGATTTGATTGAGGGCTTATCGCCGGCAATCTCAATTAATCAAAAAACAACATCAAAAAACCCACGTTCAACAGTTGCAACAGTTACAGAAATTTATGATTATCTTCGTTTATTATACGCACGTATAGGAGAAATTTATTGCCCGAATCATCATATTAAAATTGAAAGTAGTTCCATTAGTCAGATTGTTGATTCCGTTATGGCAATGCCGGAAAAAAGCAGAATACAAATAGTAGCACCTGTATTAAAAGAAAAAAAAGGGACGCATAAAAAATTAATAGAAAAGTTAGCTAAGGACGGGTATATACGTTTTAAAATAGATGGAGAAAACTATGAAGTAGATGAAATTCCTGAACTTGATAAAAATAAGAAACATTCCATTAGTGTAATTATTGATAGACTGGTAATAAAAGAAGGAATAGAAACTAGATTGGCAGATTCTCTTGAAACGTCATTAAATCTTTCTAATAATGATTTAGTAGAGATAGATGATGTAAGAGAAAATATAACACAACTTTATTCAACAAAGCATAGTTGTAAGTTCTGTGATTTTGCACTTGGAGAACTGGAACCGAGAATATTTTCATTTAATAATCCACAAGGTGCTTGCCCATCATGTGATGGTCTTGGAATACATGAAACTGTTGATGTAAATAAAGTTATTAAAAAAGATTTATCAATAGAAAATGGTGCAATAGTCGTTTATAATAATGCCACAAGTACATATTATCCGAGTCTGATACAATGTGTGTGTAATCATTTCGGAATTGATATGACTATTCCGTTTAACCGATTACCAAAAGAAAAACAAGATATTATTTTGTATGGAAATGACAAAGAAGAAATTACTCATACTTATATCAATGATGAAGGCGTTAAACGTTCTCGTATAATATATTATGAAGGTGTTGCCAATAATATATTTCGTCGTTACAAATCAGGTATGACAAAAGCAACACGAGAAGCAATGTCAAAATATATAAAAGAAGATTTGTGTACCAGTTGTAAAGGACAAAGATTGAAGCCGGAAATCTTATCAGTGTATGTCGCTAAAAAAAATATTGCTGAAATATGCGAAATGTCTATTAAAGAAAGTTATGAATTTTTTAATACTATTCAATTAAGTGAAAAAGATTATACTATTGCAAAATTGGTATTAAAAGAAATTAGGGCGCGACTGCAATTCCTTAATGACGTAGGATTGGATTATTTAACATTAAATCGTGCTTCCGGAACACTGTCCGGCGGAGAGGCACAACGTATTCGATTGGCAACTCAAATAGGTTCAAAATTAATGGGTGTTACTTATATTTTGGACGAGCCATCTATCGGACTGCATCAACGAGATAATGAAAAACTAATAAATACGATGTTATCAATGCGTGATTTAGGGAATACGGTTTTAGTAGTTGAACATGATGAAGATACTATGTTAGCGTGTGATTATATTGTTGATATTGGACCAAAAGCCGGTGAAAACGGTGGGGAAGTTGTAGCAGTAGGAACTCCACAAGAAGTAATGGCTAATTCAAAATCTATTACAGGTGCATATTTATCGGGGAGAAAGAAAATAGAAGTTCCGAAAAGAAGAAGAGAAGGGAATAATGAATTTATTACCGTCAAAAAAGCTAGAAAGAATAATTTAAAAGATGTATTTGTAAAATTTCCGCTGGGTAAATTTATCGGAGTAACTGGAGTTTCCGGGAGTGGTAAATCAACATTAGTTAATGAAATACTATTTAATTCTGTTAAAAGTATTTTAAATAAAGAAGAAATAGATACGACAGTGGTTGAATCAGTAGAAGGTGTTGAGAAAAACATAGATAAAATAATTGATATAGATCAAAGTCCGATTGGAAGAACACCAAGAAGTAATCCTGCCACTTATACCGGTGTTTTTGATGATATAAGGGATTTATATGCAAGTACCAATGAAGCGAAATTACGTGGATATAAAAAAGGACGTTTTAGTTTTAATGTTAAAGGTGGACGTTGTGAAGCGTGTACGGGTGATGGTATATTGAAAATAGAAATGCACTTTTTACCAGATGTTTATGTACCATGCGAAGTATGTAAGGGTAGCCGCTATAATAGAGAAACACTGGAGATAAAATATAAAGGTAAAAGTATAAGTGATGTATTGAATATGACAATAAAAGAGGCATATGAATTCTTTGAAAATATTCCTAAGATTAAAAATAAACTGGAAACACTTGTTAATGTCGGACTTGATTATATTCGCTTAGGGCAAAGTGCAACAACACTTTCAGGAGGTGAAGCTCAAAGGGTAAAATTAGCTAGTGAATTATACAAAAAATCTACAGGTAAAACTTTGTATATATTAGATGAGCCAACTACAGGATTACATATTGATGATATTAGCAGATTGATAAAAATTATTGATAAACTGGTTGATGGAGGTAATACTGTTATAGTTATTGAGCATAACCTTGATGTAATTAAGTGTTGTGATTATTTAATCGACTTGGGACCGGAAGGTGGTATTGGTGGGGGAACAATTCTTGCCGAATGTACACCGGAACAGTTAATTGAAAATAAACAAAGTTATACCGGTAAATTTCTGAAAAAAATGTTATAGCTATGGTTATGTTAATAAAAAAATTGAATATAAAATAAAAAATATTAAAAATATATTTTTCTTTAAAAAAAATTATGGAAACTTAGGTAATATGCTGTAACTTAATAAAAAAATGTGAAGAATTGAAAATATTTTGATATTGTCTTCTCAAGATACTTGTGGTAAAATATAAGTATACAACTGGAGTGCATGTATGACTCACTATACATTCGGGCCTAACACTTTTTAAAAGGGAATGAGAATCTTTTATCGGTATAAAACGCTTCCTTTAGTTGAAGACTTTAGAAGATAAAGCTATCGTACCCACCTGATTATATCAGGACCAATTTAGGTGATAATCTACGGTACTCTGGTTTTGTGACTGGTTTCGTTTTGTTTCCAGTCTTTTTTGTTAGGCGTAAGATAATAAATAAATGAGGTATAGAATGTTACATCAATTTTCTAGAAATGAGTTGGTAATAGGTGATGAGGGGTTAAAAATATTGAAAAATAGCAGAGTGGGAATTTTAGGCATAGGAGGGGTAGGCTCTTTTGCCGCTGAATCATTAGCACGCTCGGGAGTAGGGTCGTTAGTTATTATGGATAAAGATAATATTGATATTACCAATATTAATAGACAAATACACGCAACGACTAAAACGGTGGGAGCAAGTAAGGTAGAAGAAATGAAAAAACGTATTTTGGATATAAATCCGAAATGTGAAGTAATAGCAATTCGCGATTTTTATACAGAAGATACATATCATAAATTTTATGAAAGAAAGTTAGATTTTGTTATTGATGCTTGTGATACAGTAACTTTTAAATTGCATTTAATACAATACTGTTTAAAAAATAAAATACCGATGATAAGTGTCATGGGATCTGCTAATAAGATGGATCCGACGAAGTTTAAAATAGCTGACATTAGTAAAACAACAGTTTGTCCGTTAGCTAAGGTAATAAGAACAACACTAAAGAAAAAAGGAATAAAGGGGAAAATTCCTGTTGTATACTCTACAGAAAGCCCAACAATTGCTAATGAGGAATACTTAATAAAAATAGGAAAACAAGATTCAAATATAAGAAAATCAAAAATTCCACCAGCATCTAATGCGTTTTGTCCATCGGTGGCGGGATTAATAGCGGCAAATTATGTTTATACTAATTTGTTGAAAAATATAAAAATATTAACCGTTGAAAAACCGGAATAATTTGAAAGTAACGTTTCCATAAACGTTGCTTTTATTTTGATAAAAGGTTGACGTATTAAATTTATTGGCGTTTTTCTGAAAAAAACAAATGTAATTAAAACGAAAAAATTTTCATTATCATAAGAAAAAATATAAATAATTTATAATTTAATTTGATTTTTTATAGGGAAAAGAGTATAATGTTAATAGATGAGAAAGGAGGATTACTTTGAAGAATAACGGAACATTACTGGCACAAAATTTAAAGAAACTTCGAAAAATGAATAATTATTCTATGTCTGCTGTTGCACATAAGTTAGAGTTATCTTCTCATGGTGTTTATGCTAATTGGGAGTACGGTAGAAACGAACCTAATGTAGCTACTTTAGTATCTATTGCGAAATTGTATAATATTTCTATAGATGAATTGGTTGGCTATAAAACAGAAACAGAGGCTCGTTCGAAGTTAGCTGATACTCACTTTGAAGTAATTGATATGATAAAGGCATTAGACAATGAAGATTGTAAATTAGTAGAAGAGGTTTTAAGAAGATTTAGGGGTTACTCTTTTTCTAGGAACTTGAATCTGTAAAAAATTCAAATTACTTAGGCTATATGGAGTTATATGTAGTATATTAAATTAATAGTTTTTAGATATAGGCTAGGTGAACACTTAGCCTATATTTTCTTTTTCTTGTAAGTAAAGAAGAAGGTGATATATATCGATATTAAAGATAAAATGACAAAAATTATAGAGTATGCTATAAAAATAAAAGCCAGTGATATTCATATTTATCCACATGTATCAGGTAATTCTTTTATAAAACTTAGAATAAAAGGTGAACTAAGTAAATATGAAGAGTATACAAATGGGGAGTTAGAAGGGATAATTTCATTATTAAAATTTAATGCAAATATAGATATTTCAAAAAATAAAGAACCACAAAGTGGTAGGTTTGTTTATGAATTTGACGGCAAGAGTTATTACCTTAGGGTATCAACATTGCCTCTTAATGAATTAACGGAAGGTTGTGTAGTGAGAATTTTTATTAATGAAGTAGAAGATGTTGACTATAGTATTTTTGAGCCGGATAAAGATTTTATTACTGGTTTGGCGAAGAAAAACTACGGATTAATTCTTTTTTCGGGACCAACAGGAAGCGGGAAATCAACATCACTTTATAAATTAGCTAGCGAGATTGCAAAAGATAATAGACAAGTCATTACTGTAGAAGATCCTGTAGAAAAAAATATTCAAAGCTTGGTACAAATGCAAATTAATGATAAGGCAGGTATTAATTACGATAATGCTTTAAAATCTATTTTACGTTGTGATCCCGATGCGATTATAATAGGGGAAATACGTGATTACAAAACGGCGAGTGAAGTAGTAACATCGTCGTTTTCAGGGCATTTAGTAGCTAGTACCATTCATGCCGAAGATTCAATTGGTGTTATCAACAGATTAAAAGATTTGGGGTTATCGCTAGAGGACATTAGACAAACTGTACTTTGTATTATTTCGCAAAGGTTAGTGACTCTCACAACAGGTGAACGAGGACTTGTTACCGAAATATTGAAAAAAGAAGATATAAAAGATTATATCACTTATAATAAAATAAATAACCATACTTTACCCTATAAATTTAATTTAGCTTTAGAGAAAGGATTTATAACTTTTGAAGAAAAAGAAAAATGGGGATATTAAAAAATTATTAGATAAAGATAATAAAATCTATTTTATAAAAAGGTTATATGAACTTATAGAACATGGTTATATGTTAGAAGATTCATTGGAATTTTTACTAATTCAATATGAGGTTTCAAGCGACGAAATAAAAAAAATTAAAACTCAACTCTCAAATGGGAAAAAATTATCTGATATACTAAGGTATCTTGGATATTCACAGTTAATTGTAAGCAAAATGAAATTTGCTGAAAATTATGATCAAATAGAAAGTATGTTAATTGAGGTAACGACATATTTAGAAATACAAAAATTACAACAAGAAAAAGTAATAAAAACATTAAGGTATCCGCTATTTTTAACAATTTCTTTAATATTACTAATATTAGTATTTAATTCACTGGTAATTCCGCAGTTTGAAAATATTTATACTTCATCAAATATAAAAATGGATTTTCAAACTATTATTCTTATTAAATTTTTATATTATATTCCAAAAATTATTTCAGTTATTTTTATTATATTTCTTTTTATTTTAGGGTATTTGTATTATGCAATGAAATATAAACCTAAATTATTTTTAAGATCTTTATTGTATATTCCTAAAATTAGAGATTATTCAAAATTATATTTTTCATATAAATTTTCTTTAGAACTTAGTTTATTTTTAACTTCCGGTTTTTCTTTAAAAACGGCTTTAGAAGTTATGATTGAAGAAAATTATGATTATTATTTGACTTTGTTTTCAAAAAGTATTTTAGATGAGTTAAATAAGGGGATTAATTTTGAAATTGCGATTTCGAATGTAAAACACTTCGAAAAATCTATTGGAAAATTTGTTTCGCATGGTAAAAGTAACGGGTTAATAGATAAGGAGTTAAAGTTATTTAGTGACTTAATGTTAGATACATTTTTAGTATCGTTGGATAAAAGTTTAAAAAAAATTCAACCAATATTATTTACAATTTTAGCGGTTGTGATTATAGGGTTGTATATGGTAATTTTATTGCCGATATTTAATATGGCAAGTTCATTAAAATAAAGGGAGGAACTAATGAACAAGTTATTAATATTGAAAAATAGATTAAAAAAGAAAGAAGGTTTTACTCTTATAGAGATGCTTATGTAGTAGTTCTATTTAAAATTTATTTCTGTAATACCTAGTTCTATCAATGTTCTTGATTTGAATTTTTTAATTTTTGAACATTCATAATGTATTGATATTATAAATGTGTTAAGAAATTCTGCCCTTTCTTCATAATTTAAAACTTCCCATACTTTATTAAAATTCAATAGAATATTTTCAAATTTTATTTTATTATTTTTTCTTTTTATAGCATCTTCTTGTTGTTTTTTCATTTTATTAATATCATTTAAAGCATTATCTAACTCATTTTGATATTTTTCTAACTCATCATCTGAAATTAAATCATTTAACCAAGCACGTTGTATTTTAGAGCGTTTTTTAGTAATAATATCTAATTCTTTATCATAATTTATTACAATAGTCTTATTTTGATTTTTGTTTTCAACTCCAACATCAAACGAATAATTATTCAAGTAATCTATTAATTTATCCAACACCTTTTTTTCTGATATAGTAGGAGCAAATTTACCTGATCTTTTACAATATATACATCTATAATGATTTTTATATTCCCCTTTGATTTTTTGCCTTGATACAGCTAATCTTCTATGACACGTAGGGCATGATATAAGTCCTCTGAATAACGCATAATAGCTTTTATTTTTCCCTTTACTTTTATAGCAATTTCTTTCTTCGAGCATACTTACTATTTTGTCATGTTCCTCGTCAGTAATATAAGGCTCGTGAGTATTCTTGACTTCTATATTCATTAGCAAAGTGTGACCGCAATATACTTTTTGCCTAGCAATTTTATTAACCGTATTAAAATGCCAAAATGATTTTTTTAACTCACTATACTTATGAAATTCTAATATTTTTGCTATGTGACTAGTACTATATCCATCTAGTAATTTTTTGAAAATAAATTCAATACACTCTCTCGTTCTTTCGTCTTTCACCAATTTACCATTTACTTTTTTATAACCAAAAGGCGGGTGATTGATATAGTTACCATTTTTCACCGATTGAATTTTGCCTGCTATCATTCTATCCCGAATAGTGTCACGTTCTAGTTGGGCGAATGTTGATAACATACCAACAGTAGCCATTCCTATTGCTTGTGAAGTATCGAAATTTTCGCTAATACTAACTAAGTAAATATTATTCGGTTTAAACAAATCTTCAATCAATAGCATAGTATCTTTTATTGAGCGTGAAAGTCTGTCTAATTTATAAATTAATACTATATCTATTTTGTCTACATCTAATTTCAATCTGTCAAGTTCTGGACGGTTAAATTTAGCCCCTGAAACTCCAGCGTCGATATAAGTATCAACAATTTTATAATCGTGCAATTTAGCATAAGTCGTTAATTTTTCTATCTGAATATCAATAGAATTGCCATTATCGGCTTGCTCTTGAGTTGACACACGGGCGTAAATCGCTGCTCTTTTATTCATAATACACACCCTTTCTTGATTATTTTGGTCGTATATGGTATACTTAAAATAATCTTGTTTATATAACAATACACAATTATCTCAGGATATTTTAAATAATCCTATTGGTAAAAAAACTCTCTTACTCTTGGCGGGGCGGGGGAGTTTTTTCATTTATGCACCTAGTTGTGTTTTTATTTTTTTCTTTTCTTTTCTTCAAAATTGATGATTTTTATATTATATTCATCTAGTGCATCTTTATATTCGTCTTTTAAATCGTTATATCCATCAGGACTTACAATAATAGATAAGCTTTCGTTTCTTCCTAATAGTTTAAAAAAGAAAAGAGTACCTCTTTTGAGATACCCTTATATGATATTGATGCTGATGTTTCACAGCTAATAATGATATTGATGTGGGTGTTTCACCACTAATTTATATAATTAGTATCTCATTTTTCTTATTATTTGTCAAATGTAAAGTAGAATTTTTTTATCCTTTCTTCTATAACGTCCATAGATTCATTTGAAATTATAATATTTCCTGCACTTTCAAATTTAGAAAGAGGAATTAGTTTTCGTTTATCTATTGTTTGTATCATATTGATACAGGCAAAACTATCTTTATTTTTATATTTTTCATATTTTATAATTCCTTTATAATGTTTCTCTTGTGATTCTAGAAATTCTTCTTTACCTTTTTGTAATTTATATAAAGCTTGATTTATTAGTTCTTCAGAATAAAAATTAATTTTTTGCTGATTTTCTGGTGTTATAATTCCATTATTCTCTATTAATAATTTTTCTACATAATTTTTGAATTTATTACTGTAATATTCTCTATTTGTATCTAATTCAGATAAATACTGTTTTGAATCTACTTTCCACTTAGCAATTAAATTATCTATTTTATTAAGATGATATTGTGAATTTTTTATATAGATATTATCTATGAGGTGTAATTTTTGATAGTAGTTCTTATTTTTTGACGAAAGAGGGACTACAGTGATTGTGCTTTTAGTTTCTTTATCGTATTTATCTAATACTATAGCGAAATGATTACCACTTATTTCTGCACCTATATTTATTCCAAATTTTACATATACAACAGTTCCTCTTTTAAACTTAGGAAAGTATTTCGGAATACTTCCTTGTGCTTCATTATGTAGTTGATTTGCTTTGAATAGTGTTGACTGCGGAAGATATTTGAATTTATATAAATTATATTTCATTATCTTTTGAAATATATTATATACTTCTTTAAATTTGTCTTTCATTGAGTACCTCCTTAAAACTTTCTCTCTCCTTTAAAACTTTCTTCTTAGTTCAACTACTTTTCCTACTATCTTTACTGGTAAATTTTCTATTTCTTCATTTGAGTAAAAATAAGTAGGATAACTACTGTTATTAGGTATTAGCATTATTCCGTTAGTTTGACGTTGTAGTCTCTTACAAGTAGCGTCATCTCCATTAACAAGTGCAATTACTGTATCTCCGTTGTCAGCTGTCGATTGCTGCCGAACTATAACGATATCATTATCGGTAATATCCGGCAGCATACTATCTCCGCTTATTCTTAGACCGAAAAATTCACCTTGATTTTTCCATGAGTATGGAATTTCTTCATAATCTATTATATCTTCTATTGCTTCTATTGGTATTCCTGCGGGAACTACTCCGAGGACGGGTATTTTTATTCCCTTGGGGTGGGGTTTTGTTTTTTCTTCAATTAAGTCTTCATTATGACCTATAAGGTCGCTACGGTTAATTCTAAAGTATTTACAAATTTTATCGACCTTATCCATTCTAGGAGTGTTATATCCTTTTACGTAGTTGTTAATAGTAGTATTACTAACACCGATTGCTTTAGCCAAATCAAGTTGGGTTTTATTATTTTCTTTTAGCAATCTTTTAAGATTAGTTTGGAATATTTCTTTTATGCTATTCATATTAAAAACTCCTTTCTTATTACTTATTATAAACTTTAACTTGAAAATTTTCAAGTTAAAAAATAAAGAAATCAAGTTTTTTTGAAAAAAATACTTGACATCAAGTTAAAGTTGATTTATAATTAAGATACAAAGTTAAGAAAGAAGGTGAGAAAGTGACATTGAAACTCAGCTTAAAAGCGGCAAGGGTTAATGTGGGGTTAACTCAAAAAGAACTAGCAAAATTAATGGGAAAAAGTGAAAGTACCATTATTAATTGGGAAAAGGGCGATGGGAAAAATATTAATTTGTTTGATTTCCGAAAAATTTGTAAAATATTAAAAGTTAATCCTGATGATATATTTTTTTAAGAGTTAAATCAACTTTAACTTGATTTTAAAATCAAACCAATAACTCCCTTGAGCAATAAGGGAAGAAAGGAGGAGAAGATGGAGAAAAAAGAAAAACTTTTGAGGATACCAATTAATCAGTATGAAAAATTAGTAAAGATTTCTCAAAAGTTAGGAATTAGTATTAATGAATTTATCTTAATAGCGATAGCTGAAAGAATTAAGAGTTTTGCTCTTTTAGATACTGACGGATAATAAATTCAATTTCTTTGTTAAGTGAACGACCGTTTTCTTTGGCAATTTCTCTAAGTTTATCAATTAATTCTTTATCTATCTTAAGTGGGTATTGGTAAATTTCTGCCATAGTTATGCTCCTTTTAAAATGATATCAATATTATATCATAAATATATATTTTAAAAAAGATATCAAAAAGATATTGACAAGATATCCTTTTAAATATATAATATAGATATCTAACAGATATCCTAATGTGGAAGGGGGCGATAAGATGGAAAAATCAACACTTATATTAAGATTACCTATCGATTTAAAAGAACGGCTGGATAAGCTAGCTAAAGATAAGGGGATTTCACGCAATGCATTGATATTAAATATCCTTTGGGAATATCTAATAAAAGATTAAATAACTCCCTTGAGCAATAAGGGAAGAAAGGAGGAGAAGATGGAAATAGAAAAAATTTTTTTCTTAGATGATACATACTTTGAAAATTGCTTATTAAGTAATGATATTCCAAAAGAAATAGCCGAAGTATCCGATAGCTTTGTAAAAATAACTACTGATAAATCGACTATAAAATATGTAAATTTAGATTACATACAAATGATAATACCTAAGAATTTAAAAGTTATTTCTTCTTAGATGTTTTAGTTTGTGATAAAGCACTTCCTGCTACTGATTAAGAGAGTTAAATAGATTATTTTAGAAAGGAGTGATTTTATGTACGAGGTGTATGCTGTAATTGCCAATGTTTTAGCTTGTGTTTACGCACTTTTGATGGTAAGCATCTGGAGTGACTATCTTGATTTTTCATGGCTTTTTGGAAAATATTCAAAAATTCTTTCGCTGAGTTTGGGTACTTTATTATTTTTGATACTTCTTGTGCTTCTAGCAACAGTTCAATAATAATATAGTCAAATAGTTCGGATGCGGATTTTAAATGGTTGTAATAAAAATAATCATATTCTTCCCCCCAAAAAAATGGAATAGAGTTGGCTGAATGATATTTATATTTTGATACGTAAGAAATTAACTTTGGAGGAATTTTTTCCAAATTATTATTTAAGATTACACTCAAAAAATCAGGTTTTTTTCGTGAATATCTTGGATGAGCTATTAACCAATGATAATTTAAAAATTCTTCATTTAAAGCAGAGTTTAATTCTCTGAATAACTGTATGTAAAGCTCTTTATAAAGTTTCTCATTTTGAGAATGTTTGTATTCTTTATTAATTTTAAGCGTACCAAGCCAATGAGAAATGAAGATTGATAATACCGAAACTATGGGAGTAATAACCGTACTCCAATTTGTTTGCATATAATTCACCTCCTTTGAGGTAATTATAACATAAATTAAAGAAAGGAGGGAGAAGAAATGTGTATGGTAATAATACTAATTCCTTTAATTTTATTAATATTAGGAAATATATATCAATATATAATCATTAACAAAATTAAAGAGGATTTAAAAACAAATTATAGAGTTGCAAATAAAATAATAACCAAAGAAACTAATCGTTAAAAAAGCTGTTAATCATATTGTTTAAAGTTGCTTGGTCCTTATTATATAAAGTTTCTATAGTTTTATATAGCTTTAACATTAGGTTACTGTCAATAGCCATTGATTTGATATTTTTATATTTCCCATCTGTTAAAAATAATAAGCTGGGCGCATCTTTAAAAATATAAATACTTATGTTGTTATTCGCAGTAAAAAAACCAAGTATATTTTCACTGCTATTTTTAGTTTGAAGATTAAATACAAGAGATTTGTTTGATTTTTCTGACAGCATTTCAACAATTTCATTAGGGACATAAGTTAATTCATTCCAAGTTATTTTGTTGTGTATGGTTTTATTTATCAATTTTGCTACAAATTCATTGAATTGAGTCATATTGAACACTCCTTTTTAATTGAATTTTTAAGTTTGGTAAGTAATCTAATAGTTTCTTGGTTGTCTATATATTTTTTTTTAAAATATGATGAATATTCTTCATTAGCACACTTTAGTATTTCTCCGTGGGATGTTTCTATATCTACAAGAGTAGCATATATATCATTTTTCCATAATTGAAAGTCATTAGATTGTTCTTTAATGAGCTTTATATAGTTTTCAAGTGAAGATATTAATTCTTCTTTATCTTTTAGTAAAAGAAGTCTATTAGTATTCTTGTTAATTTGAATTTTAATATTTTTAGTATTTTTAAAAGTCCTGTAAGTCAAGTATATACTTACATAAGCTAATAGAATACTAAAATTTGCAACGTGTGGCCAGACATTTAATAACATAATTTTTACCTCCGTAATCTAATTATAGCACAAAACTTTAAACAATAAAAAGCAGGAAATATATAAATTATAATTCACCTCCTTTGAGGTAATTATAACATAAAAAAGAAAGGAGTGATTAAAATGATTGTGGTGACTGTAAAGAATTCTGATTTATCGAAATTAGCGATTGATAACTTGAATAAATTTTTTACTAAATTATTTAACAACAAGCCGGAATTGATAGAACAATTACAAAAGGAGACAAAAGATGAAACTACACAGAGGAACTAACAACGCTGTATATTTATCAATCATAACGACTAGCGTATTCGCATTGATGGCAAGCAATATAGAATGGGGGACTATTTTAGCAGTATCTCTATTCACTGCAATGGCATGGGCGTATATCTTTGATAAAAGAATTGATAATTTTTTCCCGGAGAGTGACGTTGAATAATGAATACTTATGAATTACACGATAAATTAATCGAACTTCAATCGCTGCAATGTGAAGTCGACGCCCATGTTGAAATATGGCGAAGGGAAAATATAACTACAGCTTTACACGAAGAGTTTCACGAATGGTATAACACGCTTGAATTATTCAAAGATTGGAAAAAGAATAGAGGAAAATCTAAAGAAGTACAATTAGAGGAATTAGCCGATTGCTTAGCATTTGCTTTATCGTTGTTAAATGATGATAAGCGAAATTTAAGCCTAATGAGATGTATTTTTATCACAAAAAGAATGGAGAATAATTCTCATCAAAAAGGAATGTTAAATGAGATAAGCAAAGGTTATTTGTTCGCTAAAAGAGTAATAAATACAGTATTTGTTCAAGAAAGCGAAATGGCAATTGAGTTAATTTTAGATATAGCAATGTTATATTATTCGCTTGAAGATCTATTTGAAGCGTACGAGCGAAAATCAAAAATAAATATCCAAAGACAGAAAGAGAATTATTAAAAACAGCCCTCTGAGAAAGGACTGTATAAATAACATATTATAAGTTAAAAATAACATATTTAGGAGGAAAAAGCAAGTAATGAGAGATAATGCTAACTTAAAAGCAGCTTATACATTACTTTCTTTTGCAGAAGAAATTTTAGAAGCTGAAAAATGGAATACTAAACATTTAAAAGTTTTAAAAGAAGATTTAGAAGGTTGTATTGAAAGTAAAAGTATAGCTGTTTATGACAAAATCAGAAAATTAAATAAAAATCAAGATATAGTATTGAAACAAATAAAAAAATATGATGATGAGTATATTATATCAACATTAATTAATTTTAGTGAAGAATATGAGTTAGATAAGGATGTAGAAAATAGTTACACTTTACTAAATGAGAGAGAAGAATTAGAAGTAATCGAAGAATATATAAAGTATTTAAAGGGGAAATTAAATGTTGACAAAAGAATTCGTAAATAAAGTTAAAGAATTAGGATACGAAATAGAATTTGAAAATGACTTTTCGCCAATAATTCGTATCAGTAATGGAATTGGCAGTTTAGGGACAGTATTTTGTGATACTAATTTAATTTGTAATTACAGCTTCACGCCTATAGAGTTAAAAAAAATAATGAGGGAATACGAGGATACTCCAATAGATGAGAGAGAAGAAAAAAACATTACTTTATTTGAAATACCACTATTTGGATTAAAAACTATCGATGGTTATCAACAATATCTTAGCTACGACGAAGAAAAAGATTGTTATTTTGTTAGTAGAGGACGTTCTACTTTAAAACAAACATTTACTGAAGATGAATTAGAAAAAATACCAAGCTATTATAGGGTGTTAGCAAAGGAGATAAAAGATGTTAACAACTAAAACATTTAAAAGAAAAAGGGGGGTAAAAATATAATGAAAAAATTATTACAAGCAAGAGTTTTGTTACAGAAAAAAAAGATTAAAAAGACAGGATATAATCCTTATACAAAATCAAATTATTTTGAATTATCTGATTTTTTACCTTATGCAAATGAAATATTTGAAAATTTAGGTTTGTATCCACATTTTACATTATATAAAGATAGTGCTAAATTAAGTTTTACCGATTTAGATACCGGAGATAAGTTACAATATGCAATACCTAGTCAATCTACTGTAGGTGCTAATATGCAAACTATAGGCGGTATTATTACTTATAGTAAACGTTATTTATATATGAACGCTTTAGAAATAGCGGAAAGTGATAATTTAGAGTTAAATCAACAATATTATAAACCAACGGCAAAAAGTATTGACATAGCTACCAAATTCAACAGAGAAGAAGCGTTAACAGCTATGAATAATAACAATGTTACTATTACTCAAATAAATGGTTGGTTAAAGAAAAAAGGATTAACAGCAACAAAATTAGAAGAAATACCCGATAAGGAGTTAGAAGAATTATGGAAGAACTTTTGTCAAAGTATAAAAAAATAAATGAACAAATTGATATGTTGAATATCGAAAAACAGGAATTGAGAGATCAAATAATAAATAAGATGAAAAAAGATGAAATAGAAAGTTTTGAAAGTGAAATAGGTAAGGTTAAATTTAAACCAGCTTATTTTAGAAAATCATTCAACAGTAAAGAATTTAAGGCGGATAATCCGTTCATGTATGAAAAATACATAAAAGAAACAGAGGTAAAAGAAAGTGTTGACATCAGATTACAACTTTAAGTTTGATGAATTAACACATACTTATTACTTAAACGATAAAGAAATATTATCGGTCACTCAATGCATTAAATTGTTGTTAGGGGAAATGTACGACAATATTCCCTACAGCATTTTGAAACAAGCTAGCGATTATGGAACTAGAATACATTTTTTAATAGAGAGCTTAGAAGATGGTATTGAATGGGAAACTAGAAACGTTTATGAAAAAAACGCAATAAGACAGTATGAAAAAATTAAAGACTTTGAAACATTAGAAAAAGAAAAGTTTGTATCTTATGAAAATGTATATTGCGGTAGAGTAGACGGTATAGGAAATAATATAATTTATGACATTAAGACTACTAGCAAAGTCAACGAAGAATATCTTAAATATCAGTTATCACTATATTTAATAGCTTATGATAAAACTAATTATGATAATTACAAAGGTTATGTATTGTGGTTACCCAAAAAAGGAACTGGTAAAAAGATAGAGATTAAATTATTTAGTAAAGATGAAATATTAGAGATTATAGAAAAAATAAAGGAGTTAACAATATATGATTAATAATGCAGTATTAACCGGGAGATTAACTAAATCCCCGGAATTAAAATACAGTGCTAATAACACAGCTTATGTTAACTTTACATTAGCCGTAAATAGAGCTTTTAAAGCTGAAAAAGATACAGACTTTATAACATGTAAAGTATTTAACAAGCAAGCTGAAAACCTAGCTAAATTTTGCGGTAAAGGCAGCTTAATAGGTGTTGTAGGAAGTATTCAAACTGGAAGTTATCAAAATAACCAAGGTAACACGGTATACACAACAAACGTTATGGTTAACAGTGTTCAATTTTTAGAAACAAAGCAACAACGAGAACAACAAGGTCAATTTAATCAAGGGTATAATCAGTCATTTAATAACAACGGATATAACCAACAGAATAATTTTAATCAAGGATATAACAGTCAAAATAACGGATATAATAATAAACAAGCACCTGACGCTTTAGAACACATCAGGCAAAATAACAATACTCAAATGGACTTTGGTTTTAATCCAATGATGGGAGTTAATAATACTAACACAGTATTTGACGATATACCAAATCCTTTTGCAGAAGATTAAAATATGGAAAGAGATATATTCAAACAAAATGGTAAAGTATTAGTAGTTAACTTAGAACTATTAGAAGTATTAGGGGGAGTAGGGTATCTGAACGAAGCTCTAGTCCTCCAACAGATTGATTATTGGTTAGAAATTAATAAGAAGAATAGCGAGAATTTTATAAACGGTTATTACTATATGTGGAGTTCTTTCGATGAAATGATAGAACGAGATTTTAAAAATTGTTTTACAAAAAGAACATTAATTAGAATTATATCTGCCTTAGAGAAAAATAAATATTTAATCACTTTGAGAAAAGGGAATAGAAAATATTATAGAATAAATTACAATAAAATAAATAATAAATATAACAAATATTTTAACATTAGCGGTGAACCTGAAAAGAAACCCGATGAACCTGTGAAGACGTTAATGTTAAGGCACAATGACAAAAAAATACAAAAAAACAATTGCCAAAATGGCAAGGGTGGATTGCCAAATTGGCAATTTGCGGATTGCCAAAATGGCAACTCCATAGAAGATATTAATAAAGATAATAATATATATATTAAATATAAGAACTTTATCAAAGATACTAGTAATACAAGTATAAGCTATAATAAGTCCTTTAGTAATACTAGTAATAGCTATAATAACATATCTAGTAATAATATATATAACCATAATAAAATATCAAACAATAAAAAAGAGTATAGTTATAACAAACGTATAAATGATAAAGCTGATAAAGATAATTTAAATACAAACAAAAAACAATACACTTTTTCTAGTAAAAAAATAAATAAAAATAACAAAAATCAAAAAAATAGTTCTAAGTTTGAAACAGAAATATCAAAATTAGACGATTTAAGATACCATTCAGACGTTTCGGAGAAAATTTGGAGTAATTATACCGAAAATGATTTTATCAAAGCGAGAGGGTATCAGAAACGTCAAATTGGTTTTATAAACTCACATGAGCAAGAAAAAGAGTTTATAAAAGATGTTGTAAAAGATGTTATGAATAGCAATAACAAGAGTTTTAGGATAAACGGCAAACGCGTAGAAATTGACGAAATTATAAATCAATTAAAAAAAATAAAAGATGAGCATATAGAATATTGTGCTAATAAAATCTTAAATAACAAAAAAATAAAACATAAAAAGAATTACATAATCACAAGTTTATACAATTCAATCAAATCTAAAGATAATAAAAATTCTGAAAGTTCTTTAGGTTATGATTGGTTAAAAGAATAAAAAGGAGAATAGAATGCGAGAAATTATAAAAATAGAATTAAACGAAAATCAAGAGCCGATAGTAAGTGGTAGAATACTACATGAGGTATTGGAAGTTAAGACACCTTATCATAAATGGATAGAAAGGATGTTTGAATACGGATTTGAAGAAAATAGAGATTATTTAGTTACGGACATTTTTGTCCACAACTCAAATGGTGGTAGACAAACGATGATAGACCACGTTATAAAATTTGATATGGCTAAAGAAATAGCAATGCTGCAAAGAACGGATAAAGGAAAAGAAGTAAGACAGTATTTTATTAAAGTTGAGAAAGAATTCAACAGCCCTGAAAGGATAATGGCAAGAGCGTTATTAATTGCAGATAAGAAAATTCAAACTTTGGAAACTGCGATAGAAGAACAAAAGCCAAAAGTTATATTTGCTGACGCTGTTAATTCTAGCCATACATCAATTTTAATTGGCGATTTAGCAAAAATATTAAAACAAAACGGAATTAGTATAGGGCAAAAAAGACTATTTGCCTGGTTAAGAGAAAAGGGATATTTAATCAAAAGAAAAGGCAATGATTGGAACATGCCTACTCAAAAGAGCATGGAGTTGAAATTATTTGAGATTAAAGAAAGCACGCATAACAACCCTGACGGCTCTATTAGAATAACTAAAACTCCGAAAGTAACAGGTAAAGGGCAAATATATTTTATTAATAAATTTGTAAGGGTAATTTAAGATGACTTTTAATTTTTTTACAAAAATAAAAAGCGAAGATTTTCCAAGGACTACAGCACAACAAAAGAAATTTTCGACCAAGACAAAAAGATTTTACGAAACATCGAAAACTAAACTAGCTAAAGGGCAACTTATTAAAGCGTTGTGCGGTAAGCAGCCTAATAAGCCGTTTGACACGCCTATAGAGCTTACAGTGATTTGGGTATTCCCTAAGGTTAAGCAAGCTAAGAATGGTCAAAGAAAAGGAACTAGACCTGATTTAGATAATTTACAAAAAACATTACAGGATACTTTAGCTAAATTAGGGTATTACAAAGACGATAGTTTAATTACTGATTTGATAGTTAAAAAACGTTGGCATGATTGTAGCGGTATTTACATCAAAATTAGAGAAGTTGAAAAGATTGACAATGAATTTAATGAATTTATCAAGGAGTTTGACTAATGGCAGTTTCAAAGAAAAAACACAAGAAAAAGAAAATAAAAAAGTCTAATGTGTTAAATAATGTTAGTGTGAAAGATTTAAAGAAATTTACTCAAATCAAAGTTAAAGAACAAATACAAAACGAAATAGAACGGAATAAGATTAAAGTTTTAGAAGCAACTTACGAGGATATATTTATTAATTTGTTAGGAGTTCCATTATTAGCACTTAGAAATAAAGGCTGGGGTGGTAAAAGGTTAAGGGAATTTTATCAAGAGATGATAACAATATTTAAAGATTATCACCAAGAGTGGTTAAGTAGTCAAGATATGGCGGAAGTAATATCAAAAGAAACTGGCTTTGATTTATTGAAAGAAAAGCAAGATTTTATAGAATGGTTAAGAAGTATTGATTTAGGAGGAAATCATGAATAAAGAAAAATTCTCGAATAGACTTAAATATTTAAGATTAAATAAAAATGTTAGCCTTAGAAAACTAAGTAAAGAGGTAAGGATACCTCACACAACGCTTAGTGGATATGAAAAAGGTCGTATTCCTGATAAAGAAAGACTAATAAAATTAGCAAATTACTTTAATGTTAGTATTGATTTTCTATCGGGAGAAAATGATAAGATAAAAATCAATAAAAATCTTGGAGTAATATTTGTATTAGTGTTTATTTTTATAGCAGTAATAACAATACTAGCTTCAGCGTTATAAAGAAAGGATATCGTTATGACACTAGATAAAATAAATAAAATATTAATTATGCTAGTAATTATGGCATTTACATTCGTCATTGGAATGTATGTGGGCGGGTATCACACGGGTAAAAATTTACAAAAAGTAGCAAATCAAAATTTAGAAGATAGATTGAAAAATTATCAGAGTAAGGAGATTAAATAAAATAGATTATGAGTAACAAAACAACAGTATTTACAACTTTAGCTGCGAGTAACCACTCAAAAAGGCAACGGGAACAAAATGATTATTACGCAACTGAGCCAAAAGCAATGCACTTATTGCTAGAAAAAGAAAACTTTAGTAATTTGATTTTAGAGCCTGCTTGTGGAGAGGGGCATTTGTCTAAGGTGCTTATGGAGTATGGATATGATGTTATTAGTGAAGATTTAATTGATAGAGGTTATGGTGGTGTTAGAGATTTTTTTGAAAGATCCGCTTGGTTAGGAGATATAATTACAAATCCGCCGTATAAAATAGCATTGGAATTTTTAAAACACGCACTAAATATAATACCCGCAGGTAATAAGGTAGCTATGTTTTTAAAAATTCAATTTTTAGAGGGAAAGTTACGAAAAAAATTTTTCGAAGCGAACCCACCTAAGGTAATATATGTGTCGAGTAGCAGACTAAATTGTGCGAAAAATGGTCGTTTTGATAAATATACGTCAAGTGCGGTATGCTATGCATGGTTTATATTTGAAAAAGGGCACGAAGGAAAAACAACTATTGAATGGATAAATTAAAAGGAGATGAATTATAATGCCAAATTGGTGCGAGGGCAATTTAAAAATTAGAGGTAAAAAGAAAGATTTAATTAGTTTTTTTGAACACGAAATAGTAATTGTAAAATTCGATGAAATTTTAAGTTCGCCTGAACAAATTCCAATTAAATTCGTCAATGATGATATGGAGTGCGTATTTTCGTTTTCGGAAAAAAACTTTTTGAGCGATTTATATTTAAAAAAATCATATCGTTTTTTTATAGAAAATGACGTAATTGAATTTTGGCATGACGGTGAGAAAAGCAAGATTTTATAGAATGGTTAAGAAGTATTAATTTAGGAGAAAAATAAATGTATACCAGAGAAGACGCTAGATTTTTTTTAGAAAATTATAATAATTTAAAATTAGAATGTGATGAATTCCTTTTGTATTCTTGGCAGCCAGGAAATAAAAGCGAGATAGCTTCCCAAAAAACAGGTAGGGAAAATGAACGAAATATTATTAAAAAATTGGATAATAAAACTTATCAAGAAAATAAATATATAATAAAATGTGTAGATACATTTTTAAAATCACTAGATCCCGAATCATATAGAATTGTGTATGCTAAATATTTTTATCGTATGAAAAATTATGATATTGCAACTAAATATTATATTCATATTTCAACCTTAAAACGTAAATTAAAGGTATTATTAGATGATTTTTTAAGAATTTTAAATAATTTTTAAAAAGTTGAGCCATTTGAGCCTTTTTTATGTGTTATAATGGTAATGTGGACATTTTAGGTAGAACTTAAAATTCATAACATACCTTTTTAATTTTATTTTTATTTAACTTAAGACAGTCGTTAGATTGTCTTTTTATTTTGTCATATAAAGGGGGGTGGAAAATTGGCAAAATTAACCTTAAAACAACAGCGTTTTGCTGATGAGTACATCATTAGTGGAAACGCAACTAAAGCAGCTATTAAAGCGGGTTATAGTGAGAAAACAGCTAATAGGATAGCTACTGAAAACCTGTCAAAACCTGTTATTAAAGCCTATATAGATGAACGACTAGATGAACTCAACTCTAAGAAAATAGCAAACCAACAAGAAGTACATGAATATTTAACATCAGTAATGCGTGGAGAACAAACTGAACAGATATTACGGTCAGTCGGGGATTATAAACAAGAAATAACAGATATAGCAGTAAGTGCTAAAGATAGATTAAAAGCTGCCGACTTATTAAACAAGATACACCAAGCTAGAGAAGATAAGAACGTTACTTCAACTGAAAAAATAGTTATTGTCGACAGGTGGCAAGATGAGTAAATTTGATGTTCAAGCTAATATTAATCCTCATTTTAAAGATGTGTGGCGTTCTAAAGTACCTTACAATGTTTTGAAAGGTGGTCGTAACAGCTTTAAGTCGTCTGTTATAGTTTTAAAATTAGTTCATGATATGGTTAAGTTTTTGATTGATAACAAAAAAGTTAATATTGTAGTTATCAGAAAAGTTGCGAATACAATAAGAGATAGTGTGTATAACAAAATACGTTGGGGGATAGATATGTATGGGTTAACTAATTCTTTTAAAGCAACTGTTTCCCCTTTTAAAATTACTCATATAACAACTGGATCTAGCTTTTATTTTTACGGCGCAGATGATTTTCAAAAACTAAAATCTAACGATATAAGTAATATAATAGCAGTGTGGTATGAAGAAGCAGCGGAGTTTGATGATAAAGAGGAATTTGACCAAACAAATATTACCTTTATGCGGCAGAAACACAAGGATATACTTTTTGTAAAATTCTATTGGAGTTATAACCCTCCTAGAAATCCTTATAACTGGATAAATGAGTGGAGTGAACAAATCAAAACAGATGATAATTATTTGGTGCATGAATCGACTTATCTAAACGATGAACTGGGATTTGTTACCGAACAAATGTTGGCTGATATTAATAGGATAAAGGAAAATGATTTTGATTATTATCGGTATATTTATTTAGGTGAAGCTGTAGGAATAGGCAATAACGTGTATAATATGAATTGTTTTCATGCTATAAAAGAGTTACCTTCTAATGATAGATTAATAGGTGTTTCTTTTGCGCTTGATACTGGGCACCAACAAAGTGCTACTGCTTGCGGCGCTTATGGTATTACTGCAAGAGGAAACGTAATTTTGCTTGATACATTTTATTATTCTCCCGCGGGTAGAAATATTAAAGCCGCGCCTAGTGATTTAACTGTTATGATTAATGAATTTATTAAATCAATACAAAATAAATATAATGTTAATGTAATTAGGTTAACTATTGATAGCGCGGAGGGCGCGCTAAGAAATCAATATTTCAAAGATTTTGGCGTGCGATGGAATCCAGTGGCTAAAAAGAAAAACCAAACCATGATTGATATGGTAACAAGTCTACTTGCTCAAGGTAGGTTTTTTTATTTAGAAAATGATAACAACAAAATATTTATAGAGGAACACAAAATGTATCGGTACGATGAAAAAACAATACGTACTGATGATCCGAAAGTTATTAAAGAAGATGATCATACTGTCGACGAGTTTAAATATTTTGTTTTAGATAATGCAAAATTGTTGGGATTAAAAGTATAGGAGATAAAATGGGACTTATACAGATTATTAAGAATTTTTTTAAAAGGAGTAAATATAGTATGCAGAGCAGCTTGACAAGCTTATTAGACCACCCGAAAATAGCGGTATCTGATGAGGAATATAATCGAATACAGAACAATTTGATATACTTTCAAAGTAGGTTTAATGATGTTACATTCTTGAATACGGATGGCGAACAGCGAACTAGAAAGTTTAATCATTTGCCCCTAGCGCGGACTTGCTGTAAGAAAGTAGCCGGGTTAGTTTATAATGAACAAGCGGAAATAACTATTGAAAATGAAGTTATTAATAAGTTTGTCAATGAAATATTGTTGAATGATAGATTTAATAAAAATTTCGAACGATATTTAGAAAGTTGTTTAGCCCTAGGCGGCATGGCAATGCGACCCTATTTTGATGGTAAAACTATAAAGATTGCTTTTATTCAAGCACCTGTGTTTCTTCCCTTACAAAGCAATACTCAAGATATTAGTAGTGCTGCTATTGTTACTAAGTCGGTTAAAAGCGAGGGCAGAATAAATACCTATTATACACTGATCGAATTTCATGAGTGGGTAAATGATGAATTGACAATCACTAATGAGCTTTATAAATCAAATAATGCGGACATAATAGGCAGCAGGGTATTACTTAGCGAATTGTATGATACTTTAGAAGAGAGTGTAGTTATAAAAGGGCTAAGCCGCCCGCTATTTACATATTTAAAAACTCCGGGTATGAATAATAAAGATATAAATAGTCCTCTGGGATTATCTATATTTGATAATGCTAAAACGACTATAGATTTTATTAATCGTACTTACGATGAATTTATGTGGGAAATTAAGATGGGGCAACGACGGGTGGCAGTACCAGACGGATTAACAAATATGACTTTTCAACAAGGGAAAGATGGTAGGCTTCAATCTAAGCGTCGATTTGAAGTAGAACAGAATGTTTTTGTTCAGATTGGCGGAGGTATTGATGATAATAAAATTATTGACTTGACTACTCCTATTCGTGCAGAAGACTACATAAAATCCATTAATAAAGGATTAGCAATATTTGAAATGCAGGTTGGAGTTAGCAGCGGTATGTTTAGTTTTGATGGCAAAACTATGAAAACCGCTACTGAGGTAGTGAGCGAAAATTCGGATACTTATCAGCTTCGAAATAGCATAGTTTCACAGGTGGAACACTCTATCAAAGAATTAATAGTGTCAATATGTGAATTAGGTAAGGCACATGGAATATATCGCGGAAAAATACCTAAGCTTGGTGAAATATCCATTAATCTTGATGATGGAGTATTCACTGACCGAAACGCAGAACTTGACTATTGGACTAAGGCGTTAGCTAGTGGGATAGTCAGTAAGCAATATGCTATTTCTAAAGTGTTAGGTGTTACTGATGAAGTAGCTGGTGAGATGTTAACTGAAATCAATGAAGAAAGTCAGCCGGATCTAGGAGATGAGGATAGATTAATCTATGGAGCTAAAGAATAATGACGGTAAATACTGGATAAAAGCTAAAGAAGTAGAAGAACTGTACCACGATTTGACACTTGAATTGATGAGTAATATAATTCGCAGATTAAAGGAACGCGGTACTGCTGATTTGATAGACAATCCTTATATATGGCAGCTTGAAAAATTAAACGATATGCACTTATTAACAGAGGATAACGTTAAAACTATAGCTAAGTATAGTGACATTTCAGAAGATGTATTCCGGGATGTAATAGCTAATGAGGGCTATAAGATATATAAGGATAGCCACGAGCAATTAAGACTGGCTTTAAAATCAAGCGCTAAACCCGATCCGAAAGTTCAAGATAGTTTGAATTCTCTGGCCAAACAGACAATGCGTGAGGTTAACAATTTAATCAATACAACTATGCCGAAAGCTCTACAAAATAATTATAAAAAAACTTTAGAGAGTGCGGTTGCTAGTGTAGTGTCTGGTACAAAGTCGCATAATAAAGCATTGTCAGAAGCGGTTTTAAAAATGTATGAGCGAGGATTTACAGCTTTTAGAGATAGAGGTGGGGAAACGTGGACTGTAGAGCGATACGCGCAAACGGTAATACGCACAACAACATTTAGGACTTATCGAGAAATGAGGGAACGCTCCGCAGATGAATTAGGAGTGGACACATTTTATTACAGCGCTAAAAGTAGTGCTAGAGAGTTATGTGCGCCGTTACAACACCAAATAGTAACTAAAGGCGTAGCACGGACTATAAACGGAGAAAGGGTGTTAAGTTTACCTGATTATGGGTACGGCACTCCTGGGGGTTGCCTTGGCATAAATTGTGGGCATTATCTTACACCTTTTGTAGTAGGCGTGAATTATAAACCTGATTTACCTGAGTATTTAAAGAATTTAACAGAAGAAGAAGCCATGCAGAACGCTTTTGATAAAGCAAGGTTAAAGGCTTTTGATAGAGAGATAAGGGTAGTTAGAGATAAGAGGCGACTGGTGAAAGAATTAGACGATAAGGAGCTGCTACAAAAGTTAGGATTAAGAGAAAAAACGCTGCTAGGAGGTAGAAAAAATCTTATTGAGAAAAATCCAACTGTGGTAGGGAAGTATCCGACCTCACCAAAAAGTACAACTAAGAAGATAATATCTAAAACTTTTTTAGGGGATAATATTTATAAATATTTAGAAAACGAGTTTGGAAATATAAATTCAGGACCTGTAACTCTACGAAAAGAGCGATTGGATCATATATTAAATAGACACCCTGATTTAGGAAATAATGCAGCGGATAGGATTGAAAATACCCTGCGAGATCCTACATATATTTTGAAAGATAATAAAAATTATAATACGGTTTTATTTATTTTGAAAGATGAAATAAATAACATGAATGTAGTGATAAAATTATCTACTGATGAAAAGGAAAATTCAGTTATTACTGCTTTCAGAGTATCTGATAAAAGGTTAAATAGAGTAGTGAAAAAAACAAAAATTCTTTACAATTCTTCACAAATAAGATATAATGACAGTAAGGAAGAATAATGAAGTAGAGATTTAGTGTTCCTACGCACCCTAGTGGTAAAAGAGATGGTGGGACAGACACACCGCCCATTATTCTGTATATTTTTATAAAAGCACTTAGTTAATAGCTAGGTGTTTTTATTATGAATTCGTCCTAGGCATGACGTTAAAAGGTTTATTTATTATGCCTTGCACGGTGTAACAGTGCGAAATTAGTCCATGTGACGTTAAAAGGAGGACTCAATATGAGTTTAAAAAGAGATATGTTAGTTGAAGCAGGAGTTACAGATAAAGACGCATTAGATAGAATTATGCAAGCGTACGGTGCAGGACTAGAAAATGCTAAAAATCAAATTAAAAGTGAACTCGGAGCTGAAAAAGAAACATTAAAGGATAGATTGAAAGCACAAGACGGAAAGTTAGAGGAGCTTACAAAAAGCGCTGAATTAAACGCCGAAACTAAAAAAGCATTTGAGGATTTGCAAGCAGAGTATTCTCAATACAAAGTAGAAAGTGAAAATAATCTAGCGAAAATCAACAAAACAAATGCTATTGCTTTAGCATTAAAAGATGTCAAAGCCTATGATAGTGATGTTTTGATGAAACTTATCGATATTGATAAGGTAGAATTAGGAGAAGACGGCAAACCTAAGTTAGATGATATGGTTAATTCATTGAAAGAGAGTAAGCCGTTTTTATTCGAACAAGAACAACCAAATTCACCACAAATCACGGTGGGGGGTAATCCTAACGGAAATGGCACAAATAATAATGATCCATTTCAAGCGGTGATAAATTCATATAAATAAGAAAGGAAATAAAACAATATGGGAAATAACCAAAATTTACCGGTGCGCCAATACGCACCTCAATATAGACAAATTTTAACAACAGTATTTGATGTTAAAAAAGCATTTGAAGGAGTGTTAGCACCTATTCAATCATTAGATGGTGTCCAATTTAATTCAAAAGCCTTTAGCGTAAAAACTAATGGGACTCCAGTGGTAGTAGGGACTTATAGCACAGACGCAAATACTGCTATGGGAACTGGAACAGGACAAGGAAGTAGATTCGGTCAACTTACCGAAGTTATTTATCAAGACACCGAAGTGCCTTACGATTATTCGTTGGCAATTCATGAGGGGATTGACCGTTATACAGTTAATAACGATTTAAATGCTGCCGTTGCAGACCGTTTTAAATTGCATGCAGAAGCACAAACTAGAGAAATGAATAAAAAGGTCGGTAAATTCTTATCGGCTAACGCTGGAAAAACTGAAGCGCTAGCAGACCTTACCGAAGAAAGTATTAAAAAGTTATTCAATGCCGTTAATACTTATGTAATTAATACCGAAATAAACGCTCCTATTAAAGCGTATATCCGCGCTGAAATTTATAACGCAATTATAGATTTAACATCTACCACAACTGCTAAAGGATCTAATATTAGTTTAGATAACAATGGATTGGCTAAATATAAAAATGTTACTTTAGTAGAAGTGCCTACTCAATATTTCGAAAATGAAGTGGTAGGTATTTTTGCACCTGATGGAATTGTTATTCCTTTTGTGGGTATTCAGACAGCGAGAACTGTAGAAGCGGAAGATTTTGACGGGGTTAAATTGCAAGCGGCTGCTAAAGGTGGAACCTATGTGCTAGATGATAATAAAAAAGCTATTATCAAAGTTACCGGTACTATTGCTTAGGAGGTAGTTTATGGCTAAATATACGGTTAATATTGAATATATTGATAAATATTCATATAATAAGGTAAAAGCAGGCTCAGTGGTTGAATTGGAAGATGGTAGATATAATGAGATAGTATCTATTTTAGGCGAAGAAGCACTAAAAACATTCGATGAAAAAGAAACTAAAGAAGAGGCTAAAACTGAAAAAAAGAAGAGGTTGAATAATTTAATCTCTTCTTTGATTTTTTGGGGGATCTAAAATGAATTATTTAACTTTAGAAGAATTTAAGGAACTAGGTTTTAAAGAAATATCAAATTTTGAAGAATTAAGGGTAAATGCAGAATTAAGCGTGGATTTATTTACAAATTATTTTTATCAAAATAATAACTTAGAAGAAGATTATCCTGTTAGAAAAAAAGCTGTGAAACGTGCTGTTGCATTTCAAATATACTATATGGATAATAGCGGAGTTTTTACAGCTGAGGATAAAAAATCTTTAGGTAGTATAAGTATAGGCCGTACCACTATAAATTATGGTAATTCTAACTCTAAGATTAATGAGGGGGCACAGTATAATTTATCGCAAGATGCTCTAAATTTATTGAGGAGCGTAGGATTTGGATATAGAGGTGTTTTATATGATAGATAAAAGACTTTTGACGGATACTATAAAAGTAAGTCTAGTAAACGAAAAAGATAAATGGGGGAAAGCTTCATATGCCCCCTTTTTCGAAGTAAAATACGTTAGATTTGATAGAAGCTCAATAGATAAGTCTACTAATACCCAGAACCTTACAAATATTACAAGGAATAAATCGGGAACGATATTTATATATCTTAAATTCGCCGATGTAAAAGTTGATGATAGTTGGCTACAAGCTAAAATCATTGATAAGCACGGGGAATACAAAGTAATTAGCTTTGAAGTTAATTATTTAGGAAAAAAAGTCTTTTCTTACGAATTATCGGTGATTTGATGAGTATTAAAGTATCATATGATTTTTCACCATTAGAAAAAAAATTCGGTGCTAATAGCGTGGAAAATGCCAAAACTTTGGTCGCTAATCAAATATTGATAGATAGTGATGAATTTGTACCCAGCGACGGCAGAGGGTATTTAAGGACTGGCGGGCACGCAACCAAAGGGTCTGCCATATGGAATACTGTTTACGCCAGAGCGCAGTTTTTCGGAACTAATGGCATTGTAACATTTAGAAAATATACAATAGCCGGGACAGGTAAGGAATGGACTGAAAAGGCGGCTGATAAGCATATGAAAGATTGGGAAGAAGTAGCTAAGAAAGGACTAGGGATAAGATGATAAATAACAACGATTTTCAAGAAATACTTTGTGATTTTGTAAATTCATTAAATTTACCACTAAAAGCTAGATTAGATTATTTTAATGAAACAGAAGATTTGGTAATTAATTTAATATCAGGTGGAAAAGTTGATAAATTATTTATGGACAGCACTCAAGAGATTAGCTTACCTTTTGAGATTGCGGTTAAAAGCCTAGAGAATCAAAAAGCTAATTCTATTATGTGGAGTATTCACGCAGCTTTATCCGAATTTGATTTGCAATTACCTAGTTTAAATGGATCTTATCAATTTTTAAGTCTTGAAGTTGGTAAGCCCGCCATAAATGGGAGAGATGAACAAGACTATTTTATTTACACATTGAACATAGTTTCAAAATTAGAAATTAAAGGAGATTAAAAATGGCAAGACAAAAGAATGCGTTAAGAAAACATTATGTAGCAGTATTTGATTCAAGTAATCCCACTACTGCCCCAGAAAAAACAGCATATAAATTGTTAGCGAAATACATCAAAACTGTTAACGATGAAACTGACGAAGATACAGATGATGTAGCTTGGTATGACGGTGACGGTACACCCGAAGAATCAGTAATTTCAGTGAAAGCTGGGTATTCATTTGAGGGTAACTATGATGTAGCTGATGAAGCACAAAAATTAATAGCGGGATTAAAATACAAAGTTGGAGATGACCGTAAGGTTTGGTTTAAAGTTGTATCGTCAGATAATAAAACTCAATGGGAAGCAGTGGCTATTGTTTCTGGAATAAAAGCCGGAGATGGAGACGCTAACGAGTACGAAAACTTTGAGTGTACTATTAAATGGACTACATTACCAAAAGAAACACCGGTAGCATAATTTAGGAGGAGATAAGCATGGTAGTAATTAAAAAATTTGAAAATACAATTCCAGTTGATTTTGGAGAGTTTGAATTAAGATTTGTGATTAGTGATGAAAATATCGCTAAATTAGCAGGACTAGAAAAAGAAATTAATGGAATTAAAGAACAATTAGACGGCTTGAAAGGCGATATAAAAGATTTAGAAATTATATATAATCTAGGTAAAGATTTATGGGTTAAATTATTTGACGATGAAGTTTTCGAAAAAGTATACGAAGCTTGTGATAAATCAGCTATATCTACTCTGGTGGCTATTATACAAACAATAAAAGGGCTAGGAGATGGAATCCAGGATAATTATTCTCAAGATAAATTTTTGAAATACTTAAATTAATCATGCTTAGTTTATCTTATAAATTAGAAGATGCATTAATTATTGGTAGCGAAGTTTATAATTTGAATTTAAGTTTTGATAATGTATTAAGGATATTTGATATGTTGCAATCTAATGATTTAGAAGTTTTTCAAAAGCCTTATTTTGCATTGTTTATGTTAACTGGGGAGACGTTTGAAAAATATTCTTTTGATGATGTGGCGGAATTTTTAGATTCTATACTAGAAGAGCATATAAAAAATAAAGAGTTTAATTCTCTTGAATACGACTTAGCGGGCAATCTTATGCCCGTACAAGAAGTTGAGAACGAGGAGCAACTATATAGTTTGAAATATGACGCAGACTATATTTTTGCTTCTTTTTTTCAGGCTTATAACATTGATTTAATAGAAATGCAAGGCAAATTACATTGGAAAAAATTTAATGCCTTATTAAATGGTCTCCCGGAGGATACAAAATTCATGGAGGTTGTAAAAATTCGCGCTTATAAGCCGTCTAAATATGACAGCCCTGAATACAAAGAGCAAATAAAAAAGTTACAACGCCAATATGAACTTCCTGTTGATGATTAATGATTTTAAAAGAAAGGGGGTAAAATATGGCAGAGGGTAAAGTTAAAATAGATGTCGATTTAAGCGAAAAGAAAGCGACCGCTGGGATAGGTAGACTTAAAAACGCATTAAACGGGCTTGAAAGTGCCGGGAATAAAGCAGGATCAGTATTCAAAAGCGTGCTAGGTGCAAATTTAATAAGTGCGGCAATAGGCAAAACGATAAATAGCATTACCACTAGTATTGGCAGCATGATCTCGGAATTGAATAGTTCATCAAAAGCGTGGAAAACTTTCGAAGGTAATATGTCTATGATAGGCAAATCATCCGAAGAAATTGCTCAAGCTAAATCAGTATTACAAGATTATGCAACTAAAACTATATATAGCGCTTCTGAAATGGCGAGCACATATAGTCAGTTAGCAGCGGTCGGGATTAAAGAAACTGATAAATTAGTAACTGGTTTCGGCGGACTTGCAGCAGCAGCCGAAAATCCAAAGCAAGCTATGAAGACATTAAGCGTGCAAGCAACGCAAATGGCAGCTAAACCTACCGTAGCGTGGCAAGACTTTAAGTTAATGATGGAGCAAACACCTGCGGGAATGGCGGCGGTTGCTAAAGAAATGGGGATGTCATTATCGGAACTAGTTAAAGGAGTTCAAGACGGAACTATTAAAACGGAAGACTTCTTTAATGCTATCAAAAAAGTAGGTAATAACGCTGATTTTTCTAAAATGGCAACTGAATTTAAAACTATTGACCAAGCGATAGACGGTGCGAGGGAAAGTTTAGCCAATAGGTTACAACCAGCTTTTGAAAAAGTTAATAAATTCGGAATAAAAGCAATAGTTGGTCTTACTGATGCATTAGAAAAAATAGATTTTAGCGGATTTGCTGAAAAACTCGGGCACTTCCTCGATGGAATAAATATAGAGGGCGTAATCAACGGTATTGCTACGTCAATAAAAAATGTAACCTCTGTAGCTAAAGAACTGTGGAGAGGTCTTAATGATAGCGGAGCAATTAGTGCTGTTGTAGAGGCTTTTAATCAAGTCCAAAAGGCAATTAGTAATGTGATTAAAACCCTAGCCGATAGCGGGGCTATTAGTACTTTTGCTCTAATATTTGGAGAACTCGTAAAAGTAATTGCGAAAGTTGTTACTGCTTGTGCAAAATTTATATCAGCTTTACCGCCCGGTGTTATTAAAGCTATTGCATATTCATTGTTAGCTGTGGCTACTTCTATAAAAGCTGTTAAATTAGCTACAAAAGGCTTAGATTTAATTAAAAACTTCAACCCGTTTAAAGCATTTAAAAAGAACGCTACGAGCACTTTAGAGAGCGCTGGAAAAGGAATTGAAAAGTCGCTTGAGGGAGTAGGCAAAGTTGTAGAAAAATCTTCTAAAGGAATAGGTGAGGGGCTACAACGTGGTCTTAGTGGCGCAGGTAAATTATTAGATAGATTAGGTCGAGGTATATCAAGTGCTGCAAAAGGTATAGGTACTGGAATTTCTACTGCGGCTCAAGGTATAGGAACTGGCTTAGCTACTGCATTTAGGGGGTTAGGTTCTGCTATCGCTATGGTTCCTCCTAGCACTTGGCTAGCATTAGGAGCTGCAATTCTTATTGTGTGTGCTGGGCTTGCTTTATTAGGTACTCAAGGTGATGGCGCGGCAAAAGTTCTAACCGCCTTAGGTAGCGCTATAACTCAAATAGTTGAAGCTATCGGAACCGGGTTAACCGCAGTTATTACTTCGTTAGGCAATGCTATTGTTAGCGTAGGTAATGGGATAAAAACCGCCCTAGAGGGAGTAGGTATAGTAATTCAAAGTGTAGGTTCTGCTATTAAAACAGTATTTGAAGGCGTGGGAGTTGTTATTCAATCCGTAGGTACTGCAATTAAATCAGTTCTTGAGGGGGTAGGCAGTGCTTTTACGGGATTTGGTAACGGTGTACGTTTAGCGTTGGAAGGTGTAGCGAATATAGTAACCTCAATAGGAACAGCTATTCAATCAGCATTACAAGGTGTTGCTAGTATTGTGGCTGCTGTCGGTAATGCTATTAAATCCGCCCTAGAGGGAGTAGGGACTGTGATTGAAAGCACTGGTACAGCGATTAAATCGGTTCTTGAGGGGTTAGGACAAGCGTTTGAAAAATTCGGCACTGCGGTAAAAACAGTGTGTGATGGAATTAAAGAAGTTGTTGATAGTATAGGTTCAGCCATAAGAAATGTGCTAGATGGAGTTGCTAATATTTTCGACAGCATAGGTAATGCTGCGGAAAAAGCAGGTAACGGATTTAGATTATTTGCAGAAGGAGTTAAAACACTCGTTGATTTAAGTTTTAGTGATTTGGTAGCGACTTTAGCTGCAGTTGCAACTGGAGTAGGTAAGATAACATCTCACGCAGGAGAGATGGTTACAGCAGGAGCAGGAATGCAAAGTATGGCGGTTGGTCTTTCAGCGTTAGGTGTAGCTGCAAATATCGCTCAAAGTGCACTTACTGCATTACCAACTTTAATATCTAATTTTACAACTTCGTTAAATACGCTACCTATATCATTAGCTATTGCAACCGCGTCTATGCAAACATTCAGTTCTAACGTGACTTCTTCTTTATCGGGAGCAAGTGGCGTTATTAATAATTTCATATCGCAGTTAGCAATTTTAACTACCGAATTTGGTTTAGTAAATGCCGGGGCTAGTATTTTAACGGGAGTAATCACATCGTTATCTAGTTCGTTAGCTCAAACGGGTAATGCTGCGGTTAGCGTTTCAAATCAAATTACTCAAATTGGAACATCTATTTCATCTGTTGGAGCTACTGTAACTGGAATGGCTTCTAGTGTAAGCTCAGCAATGTCTAATTTAGCTAGTTCAATATCTAACGCTATGAGTAGCGCACAAAGCAGCATTCAAAGCACTTGTCAACAGTTTGTATCAATATTACAACAAACTGCTACTCAAATGTCTCAAGAGGGGCGAAAAGCGGGGCAAGAAGCGGGTAAAAATATTGCTGAAGGTCTCAGAAGTAATGAAGGTAATATCCGTTCATCAATGGAGAGTATAAAAAATACTATCCAAAATGTGGGGCAAAGTATAGCGCCAGTAGCACAAAATATTGGCGCTCAAGTTAGTAATGGGGTAGCTAGAGGTATGTATTCCGCGTTAGGGTCTGTAATTTCTGCGGCTAATGCTATTGTAAATGAAGTTGATAGAGCATTGAGAGCCAAAGCGCAAATTCACTCACCTTCAAGGCTTACAACTAAGACAGGTGGTCACTTAACGGGCGGACTTGGTAAAGGTATGATAAGCAATATGGGAGTATTGGACAAAGCACTAAACCTGTATCAACGTAAATTAAATGATTTTAAACCTAAATTGAGTGCTGAAAGCATGCTAAGTTTTAGCGGCGGGGCGAGATATGCTACTGCTGGAGCAAATAATAATAGCGTTACTAACAATAATACTAGCAATTACGGCTCGTTGTTACACATCGATAATTTGAATACTAATTCTGAAGACGACGTAAGAAGATTATACGAACAAATAAAATTCTTTATTAGAGAGGAGAAGGATAGATTATGATAAGTAAATATATTACTTATAACGGATTGAATACAAAAAATCTCGGACTGAGGTTAGTTGATGATATAGAATTTGAATCACCTTCAAACTCTATGGAATTTATAGAAATAGACGGAGTAAATGGCTCTAAAATTAAAGATAAGAAAAGATTATCAGTAGTAAATAGAAATTTTCCCTTCAAGGTGCACAATCCTAAGGCTGATATCCATCATATTATAAATGAGCTTAACAAATATCTTATCAACACAAAAGTTGGTTGGCATGATTTTGAGTGTAGTTGGGATGGCAAGCATTTATATAAAGCTTCATTTTATGAAACTTTTAAGATTGAGGGGTCGTTAAATAGTAGAAAAAAATGTGTTTTGAATTTTAAACTACACCCGGTTAAATATTTAAAAAGTGGATTAGAAAAAATAACACTGAGTAATGACCAAATATTAATCAATCCAGAAAATAGAGAAGCTAAGCCTTTGATTAAGTTAAGAGGAACTGGAGACGTTACATTAACAATCAATACTCAAATTTTTAAGTTGCGAGGAGTTAGCGGGCACATTATCATTGATTGTGAGACACAATCCGCCCATTGGGATAATAAAGAACCTCAATATGATAAAGTCCACAGTTATCCATTCCCGCATTTAGAACCAGGAGATAATCGAATTAAATGGGATAACAATTCTTTTATTGTGGAAATCACACCTAGATGGGAGGCGGTTATTTAATGGTATACCCAATATTATATAAAGCAACAGAAACTAATTTTGAACATTTAGGGGTGTCAGTATTATCTGACGCCTTTGAATGTTATGCTTCAAAAGAACGCAACGGTATTTACACTCTTGAATTTGATTACCCGGTAAACGGGAAAGATGTTAGTAAAATCAAAGAGGGCATGAAAATAAAAACCGATACCGGATATAGAACTAAAAAACAAATATTTATTGTTTCAAAAATTACAAAGAATAAAGATAAATTTGAAATTTATTGTCAGCACATTTCGCAAGTAAAAACCGCAATGAACGCTATTTCTCCTGATATTAGTGTTGTTAACGCTAGCGCTAGCAGGGCGTTGGAAATCTGGAGGGCAAATCTATTAGATAGTAGAGATGAAATTTTCACGTGGTCAGATATTTCCACTTTAAACTCGACTGTTTGGAAAGTTGAGAATATAGAAACTGCAAGGGACGCACTAGGGGGAAAATCAGGTTCTATTCTTGATGTGTGGGGTGGAGAATATGAGTTTGACAATTTAAACATCAAATTACATAAAAGTATGGGTGTAGACAGCCCTACGGTAATAGCTTATGGGAAAAATCTAATAGATTTGGAACAAGAACAATCTATTTTAGAAACTTACACATCAGTTTTCCCTTTTAAAAAATATACTGACGATAAAAACAATGAGCAGCTAATAGTGCTCCCCGAAACGATTATTGACAGCCCACATGTTAACAGTTTTACCCATAGAAGAATATTAAAATTAGATTTATCAAGTGATGATAATGTTAAAAGTGTAGAACAACTTAGAAGTAAAGCAGAAGCTTATATTAAGAGTAATAACGTAGGGGTACCTAAGGTAAATTTAAAACTTAATTACCAAGATCTATCTAAAGTTGAAGGTATTTTTGATACTCCTGCATTAGAAGAAGTTGATTTGTGCGATAAATTAAAAGTATTTTATTCTGATTTAGGCATTATGAATGAAAGCGCTAAAGTAATAAAAGTAGTTTGGGACGTAATTTTAGAAGAGTATCACAAAATAGAAGTTGGGGATAGTAAAAGTAATTTTGGGGAAAGTACGTCAGTAAAATTAGAATCTTTACAAAATCAAAATGATAACTTGAATAATAGGTTAAATACTATATTAGCAGAACAAGAAGCCAGTTTTAATAAGTTTTTTAAAGGAAAAGCTAAAGATATTGAAGACGCAGTAAAAACCGGGATTGAAAAAGGTCAATTAAAAAGCGAAGAAAAGATAAAAAAATAAAAGATGACTTAGAAAGAGAAATTAATCAATTTAAAAACGACATTCAACGAGCAACTACTGAATTCAACAAAAATCTAAACGAAACTAAACACCAACTTGAAATATTAAAAACTGATAATCACAATAAAATAATCGAACTTGAAAGAGGAATAACTTCCGCCAAAGAAAAAGGCGAAACTGCATTTAATAAAGTAACAGAGCTAAACGGCGAAGTTACTAGAGAGTTTGAGAAGATAAAAAAAGATACCAACGATAGCATTAATGCTGTTAAATCAGAATTTAAAGTAACCGCTGATGGCTTATCGAACAAAATAGTCAAGTTAGAAGATTATGTAAATAAAGACGGTGAAAGAACTCAAACGATGAAGTCCTGGGTTGAAACTAACACTGTAGAAGCTTTAAAACGAGAAAGAACAGAAGTATTAAAAGTAATTGACGGTAAAGGATATGTAACAGCTCAAAATCTTACTAATAAGCTAGAAGAAACCAGCAAGGGCGTTACTAGGGAAATATCAAGCGCTATTGATAACATAAGCTATAGTAACCGTAACTTACTTTTAAATACGCATTTCCCAGACTCAAATTCAATAGAAAATACAAGTGCTACTTTAAAAATTAATCAAAATGATTATAACGGGCATAATTCTATTGAATGGCAAGTAACAGGAGCAACTAGTAACGGTTGGAAAGGTCTTAACGTTAAAAGTAGCATATCGTCAGTTAAAAAAGGCGATAAGTTAGTAATTAGATTACCAATCTATATTTTTAGTGATGTAAATGACGACGCAGGAGTTAAGTTAAGATTAAAAAATCATAAAAATAACTCTACTTTAAAATCTTTTAATTTATCCGATAATATGCCAAAAAATCAATGGGTAATTAAAGAGATTAAATTTATAGCAGAAAGCGATTTTGATTTCACGAAGAATAATTTCTTTTTCGTGGCAATTGATAAAAATGGGCATTGCAAAATAGCTGAACCTTATCTTGGATATGGAACAGTAATACCTAGTTCGTGGTCTCCAGCTCCTGAAGATAGTACTAACCAAATAAACGCATTAAATACTTGGAAGCAAACAGCAACTGAAACGTTAAATAAAGTTGGCAGCATTAATCCTAATGACTTAGTTAAATACTCACAGATGAGAATAACTGATGACGGTATTGATTTTGGGTCAGGAAGACAATTCAACGGTAAGTCGTTAGCTAGTATGCTAAGAATAAGTCCTGACAGTATTCAAGCGATAACTGATAAATTTATAATTACTCCAAGTAATGAGAATTTGGTTGAAGTTGATAAGCGAAATGAAATTGGATTAGAGCAACGTTCACTATGGCTAACCCCTAAAATAAAAGAAGATAACCTATTAAATAAAAATGAATTTAGAATAATAGGAGAATTTATCTGGCAAGGTAACTTAACTTATGACCTTAACTTTATAATTGAAATAAAGAAAAATGGACAAAATGCAGAATACTTTTTTTAAAAAATTGCTTCAAAAAATTCAACTTATATATCAAGTAAACGAGGAGTTGATTTAAGGGTTGACCCTGATATTTCAGATATTGAATATTACAGATTAGGAATATATCAAGAAGGAAATAACAACTTCCACAAAATAGCTTGTAAAAATTTAGAAATTCGCCAAAAAAGGTCAGCAGAGTTAATTGTTGACGGAACTATAAAATCTAAGCATATATCAACAGGGTCAATAGAAGCTGGGCATATATCCGCCGGATCAATACAAGCTATTCATATGACGGCTGAAAGCATTGCCGCTGACGCTTTAAAAGTTGATGAAGCAATGATTAATAAATTGTTAGTAAATAATCTATTGGTTAAAGAGTTGTTTGCCAATAGTGCATTTATCAATAAATTACAAGCCGTTGACATCAGTGCTACTCAAATTACCACTGGGTATTTAAGCGGAGATAGGATATATGGTGGAACTATTGAGGGGGTTACAATTACCGGGTCAACACTTACAGGTACTACTAAGATAAAAATAGGTGAGTATGGTTATATGCAACCAGTAGATAGAGGACTCCAAATTAACACTCCTGCTTCTTATAATGCTAATTATGGAACAGGGGTTCAGATTTTAGGTGATACATGGGGTAATTATCCTAAGGGGATATTTATTTACCACGACCCAGATTTTTCTGTCCCAGGACAAACTGTTTATCCTAACGTCGATAATACATTGTTGACAGTGCACGGTTATGCTGCAATTTGCAATAAATTTAATGGCAATCCTGTACAAGGACACGCTATAATCTCTAATAGATATAAAGACACTCCTGTTAATGGGATTTATAAAATTGCATTTATAGGTTGGGACGGACGTAGCGGTCAATTATATGTTGATGACGGAACGGGTTCATCAGGAACTTGGTGGTTCACGCCTGACTCTTCATCATCAGATAGAAGATTGAAATTAGGGATTGAGGATAGTAATTATAACGCAATAGAATTTATTGAAAAATTAAACTTCAAACAATTCGATTGGAAAAGGGATAAATTCGGGCATAAAAAAGACTACACTAAATGCGGATTGATTGCTCAGGACATTCAAGCGTTGGATAGCAGCTTGGTATTTTCTCAAGGTGATAAGTTAGTACTAGATGACTTTAGACTTGGTAATATAGGGCTTAAAGCAATTCAAGAGTTAAATATTAGATTAAAACGATTAGAAGAAAAAATAGGAGCATAAAGAATGGAATTAAAAATTCAGAATAAAGACTTGGAAATATTATTACAGACGGTATCAAATTTACCAATAAAAAAAATGAAAGCTAATAGGGGGCGTGCTAAGTTTCTTAAAAAACTACAGGAAAAATTAGAAACTTATATTGAAGATAGAACTGAACTAGCTAAGGTATACGTTGAATATGATAAAGATCAACCTAAAGTTGATAGTGACGGCAATTTAATCTATAAAGATAATGCTAATGTAGACGAGTTTATCAAAGAGTTAAATGAGTTAAATACTGAAAGTGTAATAATTCAAGGGGGTGAATATTCTGAACGTTACACTGACTTTTTTAATGATTTGTTAGAACTTGAAGTTGAGTTATCGGCATACGAAACAATACTAATTGATGATATTTTAGAACAATTTGAAAAAGGAGATAAAGAATAATGACTTTGGAAATTAAAAAAACAACAAAATTAGAGGGTAGATTTAAGGTAGGAGATGAAACAGTGAAGTTAGTAACTGTAGAAATTAACGATAAAGGAGTATCAGAAATTTACGAAAGTATGTATAACCGAGAATTGTACTCTAAAAATCGTGTAGAAATGCGTAAACACGAAAAAGAACTTAGGGAAAAAAGATACGAGATAGAGGATAAAATTTTAGAGGAATTGGAAAAAACTAAACAGGAGTAATTTAAATGGCATTAATAGAATTAAGATTTTCGGATTTAGTAATACATCTTAGGGAATTCTTTAATATTGCAATTTTATATATTGTTATGGCGTTAATAATATTTGATATATTATCTGGAATTGCAAAATCTTGGGTTACTCACGAGGTGAACTCAACACTAAGCAGGAAAGGGATTTTAAAGCACACAGCTATTATTATGTTTATCATAATATCATTTCCAATTTTAACAGCAATTGGATTTAAATCTGTGGCAACAACTATAGTTTTATATCTTATATATAGCTATTTAATTTCAGTTATTGAGAATTTAACAGTATTAGGAGTTCCTTTCCCAAAAGGAATATTAAAAAGACTTACTAAATTAAAAGATTTAATAGAAAACAAGGAGGAATAATAAGTGACAGAATTACAACAATTTATAAGTCCAGTGATAATGGCAATTTGCTTGCTAATAGGAAATAGCATTAAGACTAGCTTCCCTAAAATACCTAACAATTATATTCCTGCAATATTAGCAGTTGTAGGGGCAGTTTTAATTTGCATATTAGAGGGATATTCAGGACATAATATCGTGACAGGTATTGTTAGCGGATTAAGTGCAACTGGACTACATCAAATTCACAAAGGGATAAGAGAAGTTAAAAATAATTAACACACTTTGACAGTTGTTTATAGTGTTTGACAAAAAGTAGAATTTGTATTAAAATAAATTCAGAGATAAAAAGGAACCTATTCACCTCCTTTCAGTCTCGTTTTAACGTTAAAATTCGTAGTGATACGAAAGTGTAATAGAAGCACATTACACTGCTTGGCAGAGCTTAAGAACTGTTCCTTGGAGATAAGCCTAAGAAGCACAAAGAGGAGTTAGTCAACCAACAATTCGACTAATCGTAAGACCTGGTTAGAGTCTTTTCTAATCCGTGCTTAATTTTGTTTTATGGAGAGAAAATGGATAATGTTGATTTAAAAAAATTGTATGATGATTATAAAAAGAAATTTCATAATAATTCTTGTATGATAGAAACGAATTATAAAAAATTAAATGAATTTATAGTCAAATTCAATATTTTAGATTTACATCATTTATTTGGAATTCATAAACTTGAAAATATTAACGCTAGCAAAACTAAAGAATTTTTAGAGAAAAATGAATTAGATTTAAATAAGTATAGAAAATATAAGAACTTTAATGAAGTAGTTAATAGGATCAATAATTATAATTTTATATCGGAAATTTTTATTGATAAAAAATATAATTATTGCATATTAGCCAAAGATTTAAATAAAAATACTATGAAATTATCTGTTGTATTTTATAAAGAAAATGAGGATAAATATATAGTATTCGGATTGAGAAAAATTTATAAAAATGTTTTTGTACCTACTACATTACATGAAGGTAGAGGACAAGCAATTTATAAAAGTTATAGACAAACTAAAATTAAAAATATTAAGTGGTTAGACTGAGATTATTCTTGGTCTTTTTATTATGAAAAAATGGAGGATAAATAAATGGTTAAAACAATAGATATAGTAAATGAAGCAAAAAGAATAGCAAATTTAGGAATAGGGGTAGATCAAGACGGAGCATATGGTACTCAATGTGTAGACTTACCGAATTACTTAAGTGTATTATTCTTTGGTAAAGCATTAAGAGGTAATGCAATAGATTTATTAAATAGTGCTAAGTCATTAGGTTATACAGTTGAATATAATGTGGTAGGAGATGTAAATTCTAAGCCACGTGCGGGGGCGGTGTTTGTTATGGATACCACTTATATTGCTGGTCATTCTTACGGGCACACAGGATTAGTAATTGCTGATAGTGACGGGTATACAATGAGTACCATTGAACAAAATGTTGATGGTAACGCTGATAGTTTATATGTAGGCGGTCCTGCCCGATATAGAAATCGTGACTTTAGCGGCATTGTTGGGTGGTTCTACTTCCCAGTGAACGACACACCGGCTAATAACCCAGCTAATACCGATTTACAAGCATTAGATAAAGCTAGAACATTCAAGGTAACTGTTGATAAGTTAAATGTGCGTTCAGCTCCATCGTTAGATAGTGAAGTAGTAGCAACTTACGAAAATGGTGAAGAATTTAATTATATGGAATATTGCTACGCTAATGGTTACGAATGGTTATCTTACATCTCACACAGTGGAGAAAGACGTTATGTTGCAAGTATGGAGCTTGAAACTGGTAAAGAATATGGTGAATGGAGATATAGAGATTAATATTCCTTGTCAATTCCAAAGATATGTAGTATAATATAATTACTTTATTTTTATTCATTTTTATTCACACCCCTTATCATTTAGATAGGGGGTATTTTTTATTTCACTTGATTTAGTAGGTAAAATATGATACTGTTAATGCGTATAAAATAAAATTTAAGGAGGAAATAAAAATGAAAAAAGTAGTTAAGATTACTGCAAAAGTTTTGCTAAGTACTGCATTGTTATCATCAATTATAATTCCCACATCTAACCAAGCGAGAGCTGATTGGAAACAAGATGAAAACGGTTGGTGGTATGATGAGGGAAATGGGAGATATCTTGCTGATGGAAGCTGGTCGATTGGAGGAAAAGCTTATCGTTTTGATAAAAGAGGATATATGGTAACGGGCTGGTATTATGATAATGGTGATAAGCATGAGAGATTAAAAGGATGGTATTATTATGATCCAGTAAATGGGGATGAAAAAAGAGGTTGGCAAAAGATAGATGGAAAATGGTATTATTTTAATGCTATGGCACTTACAGGTTTACGGAATATAGATGAAAAAAAATATTATTTTGATCCTGTAAATGGGGATATGAAAACAGGGTGGATAAAGATTGAAGGGAAGTGGCACTATTTTGATCCTGAAAATGGTAATGAAAAATCAGGTTGGCAGAATATAGATGGGAAATGGTATTATTTTATTTCTGAAGCATTTACAGGTTTTAATTATATAAATGAAAAATTGTATTATTTTGATCCTGTAAACTGTGATATGAAAATAGGATGGACAAAAGTAAATGGAGTTCAATATTATATGGATCCTAATGATGGAGGAGCGGTAGCAAGAGATAAAGTCTTGCTTATGAATGGTGTTTATTACACTTTTAATGCGGGTGGTAAACTTATAAAAGTTGAGTTAGCTAATAAAAATTAGCTAATAAATAACGGGAAGAAATATTTTAACCCTTGCAGGAATGCGGGGGTTATTTTTGTTTGTGAAACAATTATTATGAAACATATTGTTTTCAACATACTTTTATAGTATGATTAAACTAACAGCAAGAGAGGTGAAAATATGAAGAAAGAAAAAATGTATTTAGCATTTAGATTTACAGGAAACAATGAAATTGGTATAGAAGAATTTATTAATTTTTTAAATAATATATCTAAGTATCTTTTAAGTGTAAAAAAAGATTTAGGAGAAGATTTCAAATTAAGCACTAATGTTACTGCCATAGAAAAGGGTAGCTTCATAGTACACATAGTACCTGTTATAAATGTTTTAGCTAGTATATTACCTCATGTAATAGAAAATACAGGTTCTTTTATAAAATTAGTTAGAGAAATATTAGAAGTAATTTCCTTTCTACGTGGAAAACCACCTAAAGAAATAACCGAGACACATATAACTAATTTTTATGGAGATCAAATAAATATTAATAATCCTATATTTCAAATTTTTTCTAAAGATAGTAATGATACTTTTGAAGCCGTTGAAAAGTTAGCGGAAGATATACCGTTAAAACGAGAGTTGGAAGTATATGAGAGTGTTAGCAATAGCAAAACAATTATTAATGATGAGAATAAAGAATATTTTAAAAGAAAAAAAATCACAGATACTGATGAAAAATTTATCATAAATACAATTAATAATCTAACTGTAGTAGTAAAAAAACCATCGCTAGATATGAGTTCTAAATGGACTGTTCATATTGATAGAACAGTTAATGTGGATATTCATGATAAAGAATTTGCTAAACTAGTAAAAGATGGGGAGATATCATTTTCTAATGGTACTAAGTTAGAAGTGGATATGGAAATAAAAAGTTATCCGAATAATGAAAAAATTAAACCTACTTATGTAATAACTAAAGTTCATTTAGATAAAGTAGGAGCTGTTCAACAAAAGTTAGATTTGTAAACCTCTCTTAAAAAGATAGAGGTTTATTTTTTTTAAAAAAGGGGTTGACTTTTTGTAGCAACTTAATATATAATTATAATTGTAGCGACAAAAGAAAGGAGAAAAGGTATGGTTGCTAAGAAAATAGGTAGACCCACGGAAAATAAAAAAGATACTATGTTAAGAGTGAGAATAGATAGTAATATAGTATTTAAACTTGAAGAAATATCAAAAAAAGAAAATATTTCCAAATCAGAAGTAGTAAGACGTGGTATAATCAATCAGTATAATGATATAAAAAAATAGAAGATTGCTAGACTCTCGCAAAGTTACAATCTTCTACCAGAAAGGAATAGTACTCCTAAATTTATTATACCATAGGAGTACATTCTTATCAAATTAAAATTTAAGGAGATAAAAATTTATAATTTACAAAAACAAAATAAAACTCTTGACTTTTAGCATTCAAAAATGCTATAATGTTTGTTGTTAGGAGGTGAACAGATGAAAACTCTGACAATAAGGTTAGAAGATGATTTACATAAAAAATTAAAATTATTAGTGATTGAGAAAGATACTACAATTCAGAAGCTAATTGTAGAATTAATTAATAGACAAATAATGGATAATGATAAAAGTAAATCAGCAAATAAAAAATAAAACTCTTGACTTTTAAGTGTGCATAAATTATAATTAATGTATGCTCACAAAAAAAGAAAAGAGGTGGAAAAATGGGAGCAAAAGTTGGAAGACCAAAACTGGATAATCCTATCAATATTCGAACAAGTGTTAGATTGGATAAAATAACTGATGAGAAATTAATTGAATATTGTCAAAGAAACAATATATCAAAAGGTGTAGCAGTTAGAAAAGGAATCCAGCTACTTTTGGGGCAACAAAAAAAAGATTAGAGATATAGGTTCTGAGGCTACAATCTCTAATCAAACACAAACCGTTATGATTTGATAAATCTATTATATCATATTATAAACGGTTAATAAATAAAAAGGAGCAAATTAATGCAAAATTTATTAATAAAAATAGATGAATATAATGGACGCCAAGTAACAACAAGTAGAAATGTTGCTGAAAATTTAGGAAAAAGACATAGTAATGTAGTTAGAGATTTAGAGGGAATTTTAGAAAACTCAAATTTGAGTTCTCTGATAATACCGGCGTTTTATGAGGTTGAAGGGCAAAAGAGAAAATATAAAGAATATTTACTAACAAAAGATGGATTCATATTATATATGTTCAATATCCAAGGTCATAACGATATGAAACTAGCTTATATAAATGAATTTAACAGAATGAAAGATTTATTGAAAACTCCCCAACAAAAACGCCTATACTACAAAAAAGTACCAGTAATGACAGTAGATATGTTAGCAAAAGAATTAAATATATCAACAGTAACTGTAAATAAAATGTTGTATAAATTAGATGACGGAAATGTGTTAACCGGCAATGAGTTAAAATATTTTAAAAAAGAAAACAGTTATAAGTCAAGTTGTAGCTTGCTTAGAATAATCTACCATCGTGTGGCTGATACAATAGCAAGAAATTTAGGTAAGCAATTAAGTGATTATTTTCTGTTTGATTGTGATAAATATAAACTACCCCTTGAGCAAATGCAAATAGCCTTAAAACAAGCAGACAACCTTGCTAGAATAGGTAAACAAATAAGCAATAAAGAAGATAAGGATTTTGTGTTAATGAAAGCCAGTGAGATATTAGTTAATATCGGATTATGGGATAATAAAGAAGATACTGATTACGATATAAATAGCCTCGATGGCTGGAACAAGAAATGTAAAATAGGTAATAATTTAGGCTACATAAATAGGTAGTTAAAATTATTGTAAAGCACTCCCCCTATAATTTAGGGGGTATTTTTTATTTCACTTGATTTAGTAAGGAAAATATGATACTGTTAATGCGTATAAAATAAAATTTAAGGAGGAAATAAAAATGAATAAAGTAGTTAAGATTACTGCAAAAGTTTTGCTAAGTACTGCATTGTTATCATCAATTATAATTCCCACATCTAACCAAGCGAGAGCTGATTGGAAACAAGATGAAAACGGTTGGTGGTATGATAGGGGAAGTGGACATTATTATAAAGATGGAGTATATGGCATTGGAGGAAAAGCTTATCGTTTTGATAAAAGAGGATATATGGTAACGGGCTGGTATTATGATAATGGTGATAAGTATTATAATAGAGTAAAAGGATGGTATTATTATGATCCTGTAAATGGGGATGAAAAATTAGGATGGCAAAAGATAGATGGGAAATGGTATTTTTTTAGTTATGGTAATGGTAATGCACTTACAGGTTTACAGTTTATAGATGATACAGAATATTATTTTGATCCTGTAAATGGGGATATGAAAACAGGGTGGATAAAGATTGAAGGGAAGTGGCGCTATTTTGATCCTGAAAGTGGAGCTCAAACAGAAAAAACTTGGAGATATATAAACGGGAAATGGTATTATTTTGACACAGTTCATCCAGTTACAGGTTTTTTTTATATAGGTGAAAAAAGATATTATTTTGACCCAGTAAACTGTGATATGAAAATAGGATGGACAAAAGTAAATGGAGTTCAATATTATATGGATCCTAATGATGGAGGAGCGGTAGCAAGAGATAAAGTCTTGCTTATGAATGGTGTTTATTACACTTTTGATTGGCTTGGCAAACTTATAAAAGTTGAGTTGGCTAATAAATAACGAAACTAATTATTTAATAAAGAATATATCTGCAAGATTTTTAATAAAGAAAGAACTAGCTTTTATTTTAAAGTTAGTTCTTTTGTTGTTTTAAAATATATTCTAGTGGCATTCCTTTGTCAATACCTCTAAATATCCTAAATGCTACTATTACATCTGCGTAGAAATGTTGATTGTACTATTTATAATAGCGATATTATTAATATTAATAATACCGAACATTACTAAAAATATTGACACAGCAAAAGATAAAAGTTCGCAAGCATATGAAAAAACTGTTCAATCTCAGGTAACGGCATATCAAATAAATGAAAAAGATAATGATGTAACATTTGAAAAATTGGTAGAAAAACATTATTTAGATGGCCCGGTAGATAAGGCCAGCACCGCACCTAATGGCAAAAAAATTATTATTTCAAATGGAAAAGCTACATTACAAAACTAAAGAAGCATATACTTTGGTAGAGATGCTTGCTGTTTTACTAATAGTTAGTATTATAGTAATTATGTTATCTGTTATTTCAATAGGAGATTATACTAAATATAAGGAAAGGTTAGCGGTGAATGAATTAATCTCCGATATTTATTTTATACAAACATCAAGTTTAAGAGAAGGTAATTCTCCGTATATTGATTTATTTTCCGGTGATAATGAATATTTAATGTATTATGATAAGCATTCAAGTTGGAAAAAATTATCTCAAAATGGAAAAATAGTTGCTAATGGTCCGACGATAAGACTTAGGTATAGAGAGGGGAACTTAATATCAAGAGCTAACACAATAGATGTAAAATTTGAACGCAGTTTGTATCGTATTATCGTTCATTTAGATAGTGGGTATATTACGGTAGATGAACTATAAAAGTGGTTTTACATTTGTTGAACTGATTATTGCTTTAGCAATTTGTTCCATGATATTCGGTTTTCTTATACCTAATTTAGTTCGTCAATATTCAACTATTGCAATGATAGAAAAACAACTTGAGATGAAAGAAATTCTTTATGAAGAAATTAGTAATCATTATAATGAAAAAAATTTCAGTGTTAGAAGAGAAAACTATGAAATAGTAGTTAGTCTTGAAAAGGCGGAAATAGTGGATATAAATACTAATGAAAAGGTCAGTTATGAGTAAAAGCAAAAAAGAGGGTTTTACACTATTAGAACTTACCATATCGTTATTTCTTTTGATTATAGTTACACTTTTGTTGATGCTTATACTTCAGACAACATTGAAAACTTCTAAAAATTTTTTAGATTTTACAAATTATGAATATGCTTTAGCACATAAAAAAATCTTTCAAATTTATAATTCCAGCGAAAAACTTGAGAGGGAAAGTAATTACATTATAATGAAAAATAAAGAAAAAAAGAAGAAGTAAGGTTAGTATTTCAAGGAAATAAAATTTATATGGAAAAACAAAAAAATACAAACTCTTATGCAGGATATATCCTTCTTCTTCAAAAATTAAAAGGTTACTCAATAGAGCAAAGTGACGACAGAATAAAAATTACCATCATTGATAGAGAAAATAAAAAGAGAATACTTTACCTTATGCTAAAAAATCAAAAAGATAATGATAAAGATGAAAAAAAAGAGGATGACGAAATTGAATAAGAAAAATCTTAAAAATGGTAGTGCAGTTATAACTTCACTTTTAGTAATGCTTTTTGTTATTGTTGTTATGTTTAGCATAATTGGAATTTATATAAACAAGATGTATAGTATAAAAAATCTAAATGATTATTATGATAAAAAAATAGTAGAACAGTTAACTAAAAATATTAGTAATAAAGAATAATTATATGAGATGGGAAAAGTTAAACTTCTGACGTTCCCATCTTTTTACTTTCTATAACCAATATAAATGTTGCGTTGTTTTGGTAAATAGTTTAAAATATTAGTATGAAATTTAAAAACAAATAATTTATTAAGGAGATAAAAATGAGTAAAAAAACAATATTAACTTTCGCTGTTGCAGGCTTAGGTGCGGTAGCATTATCTACATTAATTTCAAAAAAAGAAAGATTTAGTAAAGAAGAAAAAGAAACTATTGATAAATACAAAGAATATTTAGAGGAGAAAGACTACATTGTAGTTGATAAGAAAAATTATAAAAAACAAGTAGGAAATATTTTGTCATTGTCATCATTACCTTTATATTATAAAGCTGCTAAAAAAGTAGCTAAATTTGTGTTATAAAATGTTCATACCGGAGAAAAATTATTCCTTTTATGAGGAAAATCCTAAGGGAAAGTTAACTTTTAAAAAATTTGTAAAAGAGATGTATTATAGAATAATGTACGATGAAATATCAATTCTATCATCAAATTTGAGTTATTATTTCATTCTTTCGTTGTTCCCTATGCTTTTAGTCGCATTAGCGCTAACTCCATACTTCAAAATAGATCAACAGTTTTTATTAGAAAAAATACAAACCTTTGCTCCAGGAGATTTAGGAAATTATTTATTTAGCATAATCAGTGAAGTATTAAATAATAAAAGTAACAACACAATTCTAACATTTGGTATTATTTTTACTTTATGGTCTGCTTCTAACGGAATTTATGGTATTATTATAGCATTTAATAATGCTTTCAGAGTGAGAGATGAACGTGTTTGGATTGTTACCAAAATTATTAGTATAATATTTACAATATTATTTTTAGTAGGAATGTTTTTAGTATTAACTCTTGTTGTTTTTGGGAAACAATTAACATGGTTATTATTCCATAAGCTACATTTTGATGAGGGTTTTTCTAATTTATGGACATATCTTACATACAGCTTTCCTATGCTATTTACGTTTATAGTATTTGTGTTTATATATATATTAGGACCTAATGTTAAGGTAAGAGTTATTAGTATATTCCCCGGAGCAATATTCTCAACTATATCTTGGACACTGGTTAGTAGATTGTTCGGTTATTACATTGATCATTTTTCCAGTTATATAAAAACATATGGTACCATTGGTGGACTAATGGCATTTATTCTTTGGCTTTATATAACGGGATATATATTAATACTTGGTGCAGAGATAAATGCAATATTACATAATTATAAGGTAGAACATCGAGTTTTTGAAGAAACTCACACGAAAGCTAAATAAAATATAATAGTATATTTTAAAAAAATAATTATATCTTATAGTGTACAAAGAATATTTTTAAGAAAAATTAACGAAATTTTCAAAAAAATGTTTACTTTTATTTTATTCTATATTATTATAGTGTAATAATAATTTAAAAATAGGAGGATGTGTATGCAAAAACAACGTGTGAAAGATTTTCTTAATATTATTTTAAATGGAACAGCACTTGGGATAGTTGTGGGTTTAATACCTAATGCGGTATTGAGTACACTGTTTAAGTATTTAGGAGCACATTTTGCACCGAATGTGTTTACAACATTAACACAAGCAATGTATTTATTCCAATTTGGAGTTCCGGTATTGGTTGGAATGATTATCGGGCAAATGTTAAACTTTAAAGCAATAGAGTCAGCGGTATTGGGATCAACTGTTTTAGCAGCCAGCGGTTCATTAACTTTTAATGCTACGGCAAAGGCATGGACAGGTGTGCCGATGGGTGATTTATTTAATGTTATGTTAATTGCTGCGATCGGTGCATTGATTATTAAGTTAGTAAAAGATAAATTTGGTACATTGACAATTATTTTACTACCAATAGTAGGAGGATTAGTTGCCGCTTTTGGATTAGTTACATTACCATATATGAAAAGTCTAACAAATTTTCTAGCGACTATTGTTTTTAAATTTACAACTTTGCAACCTGTATTAATGTGTATATTGATTGCGATGGCGTTTTCATTTATGATTGTTACTCCGGTTTCAACTGTTGCTATGGGAATTATTTTATTTTCTAATGAAAACTTTATCGGTGCGGGAGCGGCGACACTTGGTGTATTATCTGCAGCAGCCGTTCTTTCAATCGGGACATTTAGAGCCAAAAATAAAGGTGTCAGTCTTGCAATTATTTTAGGAGCAATAAAATTAATGATGCCGAACTGTGCAAGGAAGCCACAATTATTTTTAACTATATTGACTACCTCCGCTATTACCGGCTTGGCAGGATATTTACTTAATATTTTAGGAAATAAAGATAGTGCAGGATTTGGTATTATCGGGTTAATTGGACCTACAAAAGCCAGTGAATTAGGGAGTACATTATTAGGGGTTATTTTAGCGTTTTTTGTAATTCCGTTTACAGTCGCATTTATAGCAGATAGATTATATTCAGATGTACTAAAATTATATAAAACTGATGCGTATAAAACAGATAATTTATAATGACTTATGACCTATAAGTTAAAAATTTAATAGAATTACTTATTGATAGTTGAACACAACGGCTATTGAGTAAAAATTAGCTTTAAAGAACTTTTTCAAATTTAATGAATTATGAGGGGGTGACTTAACAAAAATGATTTTTAATGAAATCATGATTTTTGAGTCGCTCCTCTTTTTACTAATTTTTCCACATTCTTAAACGTTTACAAAAGTTGACAAAACAGGAAGATAAAGTTAGAATTATAGAAAATAATAAATTATTAAGTAGAGGAGATATGGCTATGAAAATTTTATTTGCGGGTGCAGGGGCACTGGGAACAAGATTTGGATATATGTTATTTAAAAATGGAGAAGATGTTACATTTATTGATTCTTGGCAAGAACATATTGATACTATTAAAAAACATGGATTAAAAGTAATAATTGATGATAAAGAATTAGGTAACTGTGATATACCGATTTATAAACCGGAAGAAGCGAAGGGGAAATATGACGTTGTATTTGTTGCTACAAAATCTATGCAGTTGAAAAGTATGTTAAATAAGGTTAAACATTTAATACATGAAGATACAAAAATAATTTGTATATTAAATGGATTAGGGCATGTAGATACTTTAAAAGAATTTGTAAAAGAAGAAAATATTCTTATCGGTGTTACCGTCTGGACAAGCGGGTTAGGAGGACCGGGTATATTAAAAGCGTATGGAACCGGAAAAACAGAAATTAAGCAAGTGAAAGAAGATAATTTAGATAAGACGTTGAAACTAATTGAAAAATTAAATGAATCCGGATTGAATATGAATTATTCAGCAGATACATATCAATCTATTTGGCATAAAGCAGGGTTGAATTGTGTTTTGAATACATATTGTACTTTAATAGATTGCAATATTAATGAATATGGAAGTTACGAAAAGCATTTAGATTTAACGAGAGCGGTATTAAATGAGGTAACTGCAGTTGGGCGTGCAGAAGGAATAAATGTAAATCAAGAAGTTATTGAGAAAAATATAGAGAATTGTTTTGATCCTCGAACAGCAGGGCTTCATTATCCATCATTATATCAAGATATGAAGAATGGGAGATTAACTGAAATTGATTATTTAAATGGTGCAATTTCTAAACTTGGTAAAAAACATAATATTCCTACACCGGTATGTGATGTTATAACACTTATGATTCATTCAAAAGAGCATATCGGAGGAAATAAATAAGATTTCTATAAATATTAGTATAAATAAGAAAATTTTATTTTATTAATCTATAAAATTTTGAATATAAAATAATTATATAAAATTGTTTTAACAAAGGGGTTAGCTAAGGTCACTGAAATAGAAATTGTCAATGTTTTACTTGTATTTTTTTTACAAAAAAGGTATAATAACTCTTATGTTTCAATTTGTCTATTTTTGATAGGAGGAAAAGAATATGTCAATAGAAATTAATAATGAATTGGGAGCTGTATCGATTAGCGATGATGTTGTTTCATCAGTAGCAGGTGGGACAGCTGTGAGTTGTTACGGTATTATTGGTATGGCTAGTAAAAACCAAGTAAAAGATGGAATTATTGAAATTTTAGGAAAAGAAAACTATTCAAAAGGAATAGTGGTAAAAAGAGAAGATGAAAAATTAGTAATCGACTTATATATTATTGTAATGTATGGAACAAAAATTTCAGAAATAGCAAGTAATGTTCAATCATCAGTAAAATACCAAATAGAAAAAACACTAGGTGTCAAAGTAGATTCAGTAAATATCTATATTCAAGGCATTAAGGTTAATAAATAGGAGGATTAACAGTGGAAAAAATCAATGGTCTTATTTTTGCTAAAATGATTGATTTGGGTTCAAGAAATTTGGCAAAAAATGCGGAAAGAATTAATTCATTAAATGTATTTCCGGTACCGGATGGAGATACAGGAACCAATATGAATCTTTCTATGTCATCGGGAGCAAAAGAAACGGCTTCTAATGTTGTGGAAAATATTGGAGAACTTGGAAAATCTTTTTCAAAGGGCTTACTAATGGGGGCTCGTGGTAATTCCGGTGTTATTCTTTCTCAATTATTTAGAGGTATGTCACAATATATTGCAGATAAGGCTGAGATTGATGCTAAAGAATTTGCTAATGCCATTCAAAATGGAGTAAGTATTGCATATAAAGCAATTATTAAACCGGTGGAAGGTACTATTTTAACAGTTGCACGTGAGGCGGCTGCGGTAGGAATGAAGACTGCAGAATCAACAGATTCAGTAATAGAAGTAATGGAAGCAATTTATAAAGAGGCTCAAGAATCATTAAAAAGAACACCGGAGTTATTACCGATATTAAAAGAAGTTGGTGTTGTAGACTCAGGCGGACAAGGTCTTGTTTGTGTATATCAAGGCTTTGTTGCAGCCTTAAAGAACGAAGAAATTGACGGACTTGATGAAGTTGAAATAAATATTGTTGATATGCAATTTGAAGATAATCATGATATGGACTTTATGAGTCCTGAAGATATTGTATATGGTTTTTGCACAGAATTTACAGTGCGTCTTGATAAGAACAAAAAAGAATTTAATGAAGAAAAATTTAGAGAAGATATGAGCAAGTTTGGTGATTCATTACTTGTAATTTCGGACAATGAATATGTTAAAATTCATGTTCATACAGAAACTCCCGGTGATGTGTTTAATTATGGTCAACAGTATGGTGAATTAATCAAAATTAAATCAGATAATATGCGTGAACAACACAGAGAGGTGTTAAGAAAACAAGAAGAGAAACAAGAAACACCTAAGGAAAGAAAAAATCAAGCGATGATTTCTGTTTCCATGGGAGCGGGATTAAGTAAAGTGTTATCTTCTATGGGCGTTGATTATATTGTAGAAGGTGGGCAAACAATGAACCCGTCTACTGAGGATATTATGAAAGCCATAAGAGAAGTAAATGCGGATAATATTTATATCTTCCCTAATAATAAGAATATTCAGTTAGCTGCTAAACAAGCGGCTGAATTGGCGGAAGAAAATGTCTTTGTAATTGAAAGTAAAACCGCCCCACAAGGTGTAGCTGCTGTAATGGCATTTAATTCGGTATTATCACCGGAGGAAAATTATGCAAATATGCAAAATGTTTTAACAACTGTAAAAACTTTAGAAGTAACTTATGCTGTTAGAGATACAAATATAGAAGGTATAGAAATTAAAAAAGGCGAATATATGGGTATTAAAAATGGTAAAATTGTTGTTTCAGATTTGTCATTAAATGCAGCATTAGCAAAACTATTGGAGATGTCAATTGATGAAGATAGCGAGATAGTAACACTATACTTAGGAGAAGAAAGTACGGAAGAATGTACGGATTTCTTAGAACAACTTCTCGAAGAAAAATATCCTGATGTTGAGATAGAATTAGTTGAATCCGGTCAACCGGTATATCCATATATTATCGGTGTTGAATAGAAATAAAAAGTAGCATATATCTAAATCAGGTTATGCTACTTTTAAAGTTAGTCGTATATAATAAAACAAAAATAGTATGAAAGGATGTTTTTATGGTTGATATAATAGTAGGGTTATTATTAGTAGCTGGACTTTATATGGGATATAAGCGTGGTCTTATTGTTCAACTATTTTATTTAGGGACTATAGTAATAGGGTATATTGTTTCAATGTTTTTTAGCCCCCGTTTAGCATTTTTATTTACAGATCTAATTCCTATACCAACAGATGTTACTCAAGGGCTGGAAGGTGTATATAAAGGATTAAATATACCGTCAGCATACTACAGAATAGTTTCATTTATTGTGATATTTATATTAATTAAAATAATTATACAAATATTGGCTTCGATTTTAGGGGTAATAAGAAAATTACCTTTAATCAAAACAACAGATAGATTATTAGGAGCAATATTGGGATTTTTAGAAATTTATTTGGTAGTTTTCTTAATATTATATCTTGTAACTGTTTTACCGACACCGGAATGGAAAACAGCAATATTTACAAATTCAACATTACCTGAATATATATTAGAAAATACACCAATATTATCAAAAAGTTTAATTAGTTTATTCTTTAACAAATAATATTAAAACGGCAATAATCATAAATGGTTATTGCTTTTTTAATATAAAATATATAAAACAGTAAAAAGTATGATATAATATTTTTATTGAATTATTGGGGAAAATGTGATGATGGAACTTTCTAAAACATTACTTCAAGATAAAGTATAGGGATAGTTGAAAATAGTTACTTGTTGGTTTAAAGTGTTTAGAAAGAATTTATACTAAATATTTTTAATGAAATACATTATTTCAAAAATATTTACAGAAACTACATCTTAAAATAATAATATTTAAGTGAAAAGGTAACAACTTTAAATTTTATGGAATAGAAATATTATAGATTTTTTTAAAAAAAGGGAGGTATATAAAAATTTCAGATGGAAAGATTCAAAATAGAAATAAAAGAAGTAAGTGTTAGAGAAATTGATGTGATTGCGGATAATACAGTATAAAAATGAAAATATAGTGTTAGAGAGTTAAGATTATATCTATACAGAATTTATTGTTAATAGTACGAAATGTTAAGGAGTGTGTAGTAATTTGAATAAGAACACAAAACGCAAACTAAACTTGGATTTAGTATTGCAAGATATTGATAAATACTGTTATTCAGAAATGTCATTAGAAAAAATACAGCAATTAGAATATATATCAGATTATAACAAGTTAGTAGAAGTTCATAAAGAGAACGAAGAGGCTTATGATTTGTTACGTAAGTATCCTAACGAATTCAGATTGAAAATTTATAATTATACGAACAGTATAAAAAAAGCAAAGATTGACAGTATTTTATCGGAAAAAGAATTATTTTATATATTAAGAAATATAATAGTGTATGATAGATTTACTAAACGTTTTCTATTTATCAAAGAACAAGAACGTAAACAATATGGTAGTTTAATGAAATACATAGAAAAAATGGATAATTTTGAAGATACTGAACGTTATTTAGATCGAATAATTGATGAAGACGGTTATATAAAACCTGACGCCTCATTGGAGTTGAAAAATATTAAAGTTAACATAATGCGCTTAAAAAATAAAAGTGATCAAGTGTTGAAAAATATTATTCGTTCTAATGGAAAAAAACTTACAGAAGCTATTGTAACAAAACGTAATGATAGGGATGTTATTTTAGTAAAACCGGAGCATAAAAACGACTTTGGCGGTATTATTCACGATGAATCTGCATCGGGAAATACTTTTTACGTAGAACCTCGTGAAAATGTAGAAATTAATAATGAAATAGGAATTTTGCATCGAAAGGAAAAAGAAGAGATACTACGTATTTTAAAAGAAGCGACTGAAATAATTAAATCAAGAGCAAATGAATTAACTAATTCATTATGGAATTTTTCACAAGTTGAATTTATTTTTTCAAAAATGAATTTTTGTGTTAAAAAAGGATTTAACAAACAAAATATTGTAAAGAATCAAGAAATAATTTTAAAAAAAGCGTATAACCCATTAATAGACGCTAATAATGTGGTGAAAAATGATGTAATAATGGATAATAGCGGGAACTCACTAATAATTACCGGACCAAATACCGGAGGGAAAACGGTAATCTTAAAAACGGTAGGTTTATGTATTTACTTATCACATTTAGGTTTTTATATTCCGGCTTTAGAAGAATCAACTGTTGGTTTTTTTGAACATTTATTTGTTGATATTGGAGATGAGCAATCTATAGAAAATAATTTATCAACATTTTCTTCGCATATGACTAATATTATTAGCATACTGGAAAACACAAACAGTAAAACAGTGGTGCTTCTTGATGAATTATGTTCAGGAACAGATCCCAGTGAGGGTGCCGTTTTATCCATTGCATTACTAGATAAATTTAAAACATTAAGAGCAACCTTGTTATGTACGACACACTATCCGGAAATAAAAAATTATTGTTTTGAGTCAGAATATTATAAAAATTCATCTATGGAATTTGATTTTGAAAAACTAAAACCGACATATAGATTTATTATCGGATTACCGGGGAAATCAAACGCTATTAATATTTCTGCTAAGCTGGGTTTAGATACGAAAGTGATAGAGAAAGCGACAACTTTATTGGAAGAAAATACAAAAGAAAATAATTTATTTATTGATAAACTTTCAGAAAGCATAAGAGAATATGATTATAAGTTAGAATATATTAATAAAACTGTCAAAGAAATAGATGAAATAAAGAATATACTTAGTGAAAATTTAGAGAAATATAATGAATATAAGGAAAGTTTATATAATGAATTAAGTATTGAATTAAACAAAGAAATTGATAAGAAAAAAGAAAAGATTCTTGAAATTTATAAACAGTTTAAAGATAATACTGATATAAGGCAACATGAAGTAAATGATGTATTGCATAATATGGACGATTCTAAAAACAATATTAAACTTCAAAAACAATTGGTAGATAAACCGCAGTTTAATAATAGTGAAATTCAGGTAGGAGATGACGTGCTTGTTCTTGGTTATAATCAACGTGCCACTGTTCTTGGAATAAATGGTAATATTTTACAAATTAAAATGGGATCAATGAAACTTAATATTAAGAGAAAAGAAGTCAGAAAAATTGATAGTGAACCGGAGGAAGTAAGACGATATGTCAGTACAAGTAATGTTAGTTCGAAAAAAGTCGGTATAGAGATTAATGTTATTGGGAAAAATACCGAAGAGGCTATACGTGAAATTGAAGATTATATGGATAAAGTTATACTTCAAGGATATGATACTTTTACGATTATCCATGGATTAGGTTCCGGTATTCTTAGAAAAAATATAGCAGAATATTTAAAAAATAATCGATATGTAGAAAGTTTTAGAAGCGGCGGACAAAACGAGGGCGGTTTGGGTGCAACTATCGTAGACATGAAATAAATACAATATTGAAGAAAATAGTGAGATATACAGTAAATCGTATATTTTACTATTTTCTTTAATAAACCATTGACATTGATAATGATTATTGATATTATATATTTAATTAGATTGCAGTATTAGGAAAGGAGGATGTTATGACAAAATTAAATCCATTAACGCTTGTTATTTTAAATTTAATATTTCCGGTTATTATATTTCTAGGAAAGGGTTTACTTTACGAAGGAATCTGTTTAGGACTTGCAGTATTTGTTTTACTTATTTATCGCCGCTATAAACAAGCTTTAAAATTTTTAATTGCTTATATTATATTTTCTGTGTTAGCATATCTTATTGCTATTAGTAATATGGCATTACTTGCTAATTTGTTCGGAACGCTGGTTTATATTTTCCTGCGAATGATTCCGGTAGCAATGATTTCTTATATTTTAGTTAGTGCCGTTAAAAGTAATGAATTATTATCATCGTTTGAACAAATTCGTCTTCCTAAAAAATTAATGTTGAGTGTTACCGTTACGCTTAGATTTTTTCCAACATATAAAACAGAAATAAAGATGATAAGGGAGTCATTGAAAATGAGAAATATTATTCTTACACCTAAAGAACCTCTCAAATATTTAGAATATTGGATAGTTCCGGTTCTCATGAGAATGAATTTAATTGCAGAGGAAATGACGGCAACGGCGATGACTAAAGGGGTCGAGTCACCGTATAAAAGAACATCATTTTATAATGTTAAAATGAGGACATTTGACTATATATTTTTAGTTATTATTCTTTTAATATTTATATTTTTATTAGGAGGAGCGAACAGTGTTAGAATTTAATGATGTTTCATTCACTTATAAGAACTCTAAGGAAAAAGTATTGAAGAATGTAAGTTTTTTTGTAGAACAGGGTGAATGTGTTTTATTAACCGGAGTATCCGGAAGTGGGAAATCGACTGTGGTTCATCTAATAAATGGGCTTATTCCAACTTTATATGAAGGCGAAGTAACCGGTGAAATATTATTTAATAAAGAAAATATAAGTGAAAAAAAATCTTTTGATATAGCAAAAGAAATTGGTTATGTCAGCCAAGATCCTAGAGGACATTTTTTTACAACAAATACAACAAGTGAGTTGGTGTTTGCTATGGAAAATTATGGGATGACTTTGGAAAAAATGCACGAAAGATACGAAGAAATAAAAGAATTATTAGAATTGGATAGTATACTTGATAAAAATATTTTTTATATTTCAAGTGGAGAACGCCAAAAAATTGCGATAGGTTGTAGCCTGTGTTTAGAACCTAAAATGATAATTTTGGACGAACCGTCTTCTAATCTGGATTTCTATACAACTAAGAAACTGACATCTTTAATACAAAAGTTAAAGATAGCAGGATATACGATAATTATAGCTGAACATAGAGTTCATTACTTAAAAGATTTAGTAGATAAAGTTTTACTGGTGAATGAAGGAAAAGTATCTGAAAAAAAAATTTACGATTTAGTAAACAATAAGGAGATACCACTCCGAAGCCTTGATGTGTTTAATTTAGGAATTTATAATAAAAAAGAAGTTACTTCATCTGAGTTGATAGCTAAGATGAAAGATATAAATTATAAAAATATTTTAAATAATATAAACTTGGAAATATTTAAAGGAGATATTATAGGTTTAATCGGAAAAAACGGGGTAGGAAAAACAACATTGCTAAGATTGTTCACGAAGATAATAACTTCAGACAGTGGAGAAATAATAAAAGATTCTAATCCGTTTCTAGTTATGCAGGATATGGATTATCAGTTTTTTACAGAATCTGTTGAAAGTGAGATAAAGTTTGGTAATGACGGAGCTGAAATACAAAGAATTGATACATTATTAAATAGTTTATCTCTTGATAAATTAAAAGAAAAAATTCCATTTGAACTTTCAGGAGGGCAAAAACAAAGATTACTTATTGCAATAGCTGCGTTGTCTAATGTTGATCTTTTAATGTTTGATGAGCCGACTAGCGGTTTGGATTTTGTAAATATGAATAAGGTAAGCGAAATATTAAAAGGAATATCTAAGAACAGTTCTTTAATAATTGCCACTCACGATGTCGAATTCTTGTATAGAACTTGTAATAGAGTAGTATATATTGAAGAGGGGAAAATAAATAAAGATTTTTATTTAACGGAAGAAAATAAAGAAATTGTAAAAGATATATTTTTAAATATGAAAGGATAGGTGAAAATAAAAATGAAATTAAAAACAAAAGATTATATATTTTTGGGAATGACTACAGTTTTATCAATAGTTGTATATGTAATTGCAATGATGATATCTAGTATGTTTGGAGCGTTTGGACATAGTGTATCACCGGGAGTGTGGGGGCTTTTAGCCGGAACAATTTTTGTTTATCTTTGTTATAATTATAACAAATTCGGAATATTTACGGTATTTATTATTATACACATGATTATCTTCTCTTTAATGGGGGGAGCTTATATTCCTTGGCTTATTTCGTCAATATCAGCGGCATTTTTAGCAGATGTTATTTTAAAAGTAATGGGACATGCTAATGTAATTGCCCAATGTTTGGCACTTAGTCTTATAAATATAGGATTTGCTTGTGGTGCATGGATTCCTATTATATTTTTTGCCGATTCATATAAAAGTGATTGGGTAAAACGAGGGCAAACTGCTGAAGCTATGGATGCAAGTATAAAATACGGTTCAGGACACTGGATGATTATAGGAGCAGTTGTTATTATAGCTTTAAGTAGTTTGGGTGTACTAATAGGACGAAAAATTTTGAAAAAATATCAAAAAAATCAAAAATAATACTTGACAATTATTTTTTTAGGGTGTAAAATGATTATCAAATAAAACAAAGCCTTGGAAAAGAATAGTAATTTAGTAAGAAATTTTTAGCGAGTTAACGTTGGTGAAAGGTTAGCAATTACTCTGAATGAACGTACTTTTTTGGTGATTATGAAAATAATTGGTTACTCTGCCTTAAAGAGTTCGAGTGGGTATATTAAATACCAAAAAAAGTGGCAACGCGGAATTTGATTCGTCTTTTTACAATTTACATAAATTGTAAAAAGACTTTTTTATTTAGCTTGCACATAAGTTTATATAATACCATGGATTATATAAACGGGTGATTAATATATCAAAAAGAGTGGCACCGCGTAAATTCGTCTCTTTGTGATTAGATAAAACTAATTGCAAAGAGATTTTTTAATTACTAATTACAACTTTTTCAAAAAATATTTAAGGAGATAAGATGATGAAAAAATTATTATTATTTATAACAGCACTAATGACAATAATCACGTTAACAGCGTGTTCAAAAAGTAATTCAAAAACAAAAGTAACAGAAATAAAAGACAAAGGGAAAATAGTTCTCGGTGTATCACCGGATTATCCGCCTTATGAATTTTTAACAACAGAAAATGGTCAGAAAAAGGTTGTAGGTGCGGACATCTATTTAGCTCAAGAAGTTGCTAAAAAATTAGGAGTTGAAGTAGAAATTCAAGAGATGGCTTTTGATTCGTTAATTGCAGCTCTTAATGCAAATAAAGTGGATATGGTTATTTCGGGTGTTAATCCAACAGATGAAAGAAAAAAAGCGGTTGACTTTTCCGATATTTATTATACAAGTAAAGGAATATTTGTTGTAAATAAAGATAGTGAAGAAATAAAATCTAGTGATGATTTAAAAAATAAAAAAGTTGGAGTTCAAAAAGGGTCAACTTATGAAACTTATGTTAAAGAACAATTAAAACTTGATGATAAAAATATTCAAGCATTAACAGATGTTACAAGCTTACTACAAGATTTAAAAAATAAAAAAATTGATGTGGTTTTAATACCGGACGATGTAGCAAAAATTGCGATGAATAAATATAGTGATATTAAAATCAGTACATTTGCAGCGGAAAACGATCCGGAAGCAACCGGTATGGCAATAGCTTTTAAAAAAGGAAATGATAACAGTAATAAAGAATTATTAGAACAGGTAAATGCAGTTATAAAAGAAATACAGGCTAAAAAACTATTTGAGCAGGAGCTTGATAAATATGCGAAAATAGCTGCTAAAAGCGAATAGAAAGAGGTAAAAAGATAAATGTTTGATTTTCTCCCAAATTACTACACAACATATTTAGAGGCAACGGTAACAACATTAAAAGTTTCACTTATTGCATTATTAATAGGGTTAATACTAGGAGTTTTAGTTTGCTTAGCTAAAATAAGTACAATAAAGATATTAAATATTTTGGCCGGCATTTATGTAGAGGTTATTAGAAATACGCCGATACTGGTGCAAATTATGATTATTTATTTTGCACTACCGGAAGTTGGGGTGTCATTTACACCGTTTATGTCAGCAATTATTGCCCTATCAATTAATTCGGGAGCGTATGTTAGTGAAATATTCCGTTCAGGGATAGTTGCTATTGATAAAGGACAAATGGAAGCCGGACGTTCTCTGGGGTTAAGTTACTTTCAAACGATGAAACTTATCATTTTGCCGCAAGCATTTAAAAATAGTTTGCCGGCACTTGGGAATGAATTTATTTCTCTTGTTAAAGAATCGTCAATAGTATATTTTGTTGGTGTAGCTGATATAATGTTTACGGCTAACACTGTAAAAAATGCAACTTACCAAACGTTTGGACCGTATTTAGTGGCTGCGGCAATATATTTTATAATTACTTCAGTGCTATCACTATTGGTAAAACGTTTGGAAAAAAAATTAGCAAAGTAGGTGAATAAATTGTTGTTGGAAATAAGAAACTTACATAAAAAATTTGGTAAAGAAGAAGTTTTAAAAGGTGTAAATATTAATGTGGAAAAAGGGGAGAAAATTGTAATATTAGGTTCAAGCGGTAGTGGGAAAAGTACGGCACTTCGTTGTATAAATTTATTAGAGAAACCTTCAGCAGGGGAAATAAAGTTTAACGGTAAAGATATTACAAAACAAAATATTAATGAATATAGAAAAAAAGTGGGAATGGTATTTCAAAATTTTAATTTATTTCCCAATATGAACGTATTAGAAAATATAATACTTGCTCCAAAAACTTTTGGTATAGATAAAAAAGAAAACCTTGAAAAAAAGGCATTGGAATTATTAAACAGGGTAGGTTTAAAAGATAAAAAATCCGCTTATCCAAACAGTTTGTCAGGTGGGCAAAAGCAACGTGTGGCAATAGCACGTGCTTTGGCAAATTCTCCGGAAGTTTTGTTGTTTGACGAACCGACAAGTGCATTAGATCCGGAGATGGTTAAAGAAGTTCTTGATGTTATTAAAGAATTATCTGAAGATGGATTAACAATGGTAATTGTTACTCATGAAATGAATTTTGCAAAAGAGGTAGCCGATAAAATAATTTTCATGGATAATGGGATAGCTCTTGAAGAAGGAACACCATCAGAAATTTTTGATAATCCTAAACAAGACAGAACAAAAGAATTTTTCTCAAAAATATTATAAAATTAAATAGTGTGCAAAGTAGCTGATTTATTGTTAAAAATATTTTAATAATAAATCAGCTTAATTTTATGTATAAATATATTTTAGAAGTTCTTATATAAGTTATATATATGGCTTTTTGTTGCTGATAAAAAATATTTTATCCCTATATGTTATTATTAAATTATGATATAATAAGATAGTCAAATTAATATAGGAGGTTTATATGTTTCAGGCATTATATAGAAAGTACAGACCGCAAAACTTTGATGACATAGTAGGTCAAAATCACATTGTTTCTGTTTTGAAAAATGCAATAGAAAAAAACCAAATTAGTCATGCCTATTTATTTTATGGACCACGTGGAACCGGCAAAACATCCATTGCTAAAATTTTTGCCAACGTTGTTAATAAAAATGATATTTATCAAAAAGAAAATGTTGATATAATTGAAATAGATGCAGCAAGTAATAACGGTGTCGATGAGATTCGTGATATAAAAGAAGCTATAAAATTTTTACCGTCAGAAGGGAAATATAAAATATATATTGTAGACGAGGTTCATATGTTAACAACGGCAGCATTTAATGCTTTGTTAAAAACACTGGAAGAGCCACCCGCACACGTTATATTTATTTTAGCAACAACAGAAATTCATAAGATACCTGCAACAATCCTTTCACGTTGTCAACGTTTCGAGTTTAAAAATTTAACAACAAATCAGTTAAAAGATAGATTAATTCATATTGCTAATCAAGAAAATCTTGATATTGAAGATGAAGCGATAACTAAAATTTCTAACTTAGCTAAAGGTGGTTTGCGAGATGCAATTAGTATTTTAGATCAAGTGTCTAACTATGCTGATAAAATAACATTAAAAAATATATTAGATGTAACCTCGTCACTTAGTGAGGAAACTATTCTCGAATTTTATAAATTACTTCTTAGTGGTGATGTAACTAAATCTTTATTGATGTATAATGATTTTTTAAATCAAGCTAAAGATACCAAATTAATATTAAATGATTTAATAAATATTACGAGAGATGTTATTGTATATAAAAATTTAAAAAATACTGATTACACAGGATATGATGTTAATATAATATCAAAAGAAATTGAAACAGTTCCGTTTGATTATTTTTATAGAATAATTCAAATATTGTCAGAAACTGAACAATTTATTAGATTTTCGACAGAACATGTTAGTTATATGCAAATTTGTATTGTAAAAATTTGTTCAAAAGAAATTTTTTCAACTGATAGTAATTTTAATCCATCTCAAAATGTTTCAACAATTGAGATAACAAATTTAGAAAATAGAGTTAAACAGTTGGAAGACAAACTACTAAATATAACTTTTAATAAAACTGAAAATAACGTGTTAGTAGAAGATAAGGAAATTTTACAAGATAATACTACTTTACAAGACGCCTCGCCAAAAGAAGTAATAATAAAAGATAAGATAAAGATTAAGAAATTATTAGCTGATTCTAATGATAATTTTACCAGTTATGCAGCTAATGTATTTAATAAAATTATGGATGAAAATTTAAGTACAAATAATTTTCAAGTTGTGGAAATGCGAAAAATATTCAAATCAAGCACGCTTATTGCATCTTCTAAAACAGGTGGATTACTTGTGTTTAATGAAGTTGATAGTATGATTAGACTGACCCAAAGTACAAAATATAAAAAATATTTAGAAGAGTTATTTAAACATTACATTGGAGTGGAATATACAATATATGCTCTTCAAGCGAATCAATATCAAAGTTTAAAAAATGAGGATAATATTATAGAACAAAAGTCAGTAGAAGTAAAATTAGAAAATATAGAAAAAACTTCAAAAATAGAGGAATTGTTTTCAGATATTATTATAGAAAAATAAACGTTATAGAAAATAAAATTAAATATTTTTAAAAAACTGAAAAATATTGACAAGTTAGCTGATTTTAAATAAAATTATATTATATTAATATTAGGAGGAAATAATATGCGTGGAATGGGAAATATGCAACAGATGATGCGTAAAATGCAAAAAATGCAAAAAGATATGTTAGCAGCCCAAGAGGGATTAAAGGAGCAAACTGTAGAAGGGACAGTATCAGGTGGAATGATAACAGTCACAGCTAACGGTGACGGTAAAATTTTGGATATAAAAATAAGAGAAGAGGTAGTAGATCCGGAAGATATTGAAATGTTGCAAGATTTAGTGTTAACAGCGGTAAATGATGCATTGGAAAAATCTACACAATTAAAAGAAGAAACGCTAGGCAAATTTACTAACGGCTTAAATATTCCGGGTTTATAGTCTAATGCAATATCCAAAACCAATATTAGACTTAATAGATAGTTATGCAATGCTACCGGGAATTGGTAGAAAAACAGCTGTAAGGCTTGCTTTTCACACATTAAAAATGCATGATGATGATATAGAGAATTTTTCAAAATCTCTTGTAAATCTTAAAAAAAATTTAACAAACTGTGAAATTTGTCATAGGCTTAGTGAAACAAAAGTGTGTGATATTTGTTGTGATAAATCAAGAGATGAATCAATAATTTGTGTAGTAGCTACAGATAACGATTTGGTGGCTATGGAAAATATGCAACAATACAAGGGATTATATCATGTTTTAGATGGTCTTATATCTCCTATGGATGGAATAGGGCCTATGGATATTAATATTAAATCGTTGTTTGAAAGAGCAAAAAATCCGGCGGTAAAAGAAATAATTTTAGCGACAAACTCATCACCTGAAGGGGAAGGGACAGCTAGTTTTATTTCACGTTATTTAAAAAATACAGGTATAAAAGTTACAAGACTAGCTCAAGGAATTTCCTTTGGAAGCGATATTGAGTATGTTGATGAAGTTACTTTATCGAGAGCAATTTCAGGAAGAATAGAATTATAATTTAGGAGGATATTGTATGTCACAACAATCAATCAACGCAATAAAAGTATTAGGGGTTGATGCAATTAATAAAGCTAAATCGGGGCATCCCGGCATTGTAATGGGTGCTGCACCGATGGCGTATTCATTATTTTCTAAACATTTGAAAGTAAATCCCGCTGTGCCGGGATGGATCAACAGAGATAGATTTGTTTTATCGGCAGGACACGGATCAATGTTGTTATACGCATTATTACATCTTTCAGGTTTTGAAGATGTAAGTATAAAAGAGATAAAAAATTTCCGTCAGTGGAATTCAAAAACTCCGGGGCATCCGGAATTTGGTCATACTAAAGGAGTTGACGCTACAACCGGTCCGCTAGGGCAAGGGATTTCTACTGCTGTTGGTATGGCGCTGGCTGAGCGTTACTTGGCAGCTAAATACAATAAAGAGGGTTTTGACATTTTTGACCATTATACTTATGTAATTTGTGGTGATGGTGATATTATGGAAGGTGTCGCATCAGAAGCATCAAGTTTTGCTGCAGTACAAAAATTAAATAAATTAGTGGTTCTTTATGATTCAAATGATATTTGTTTAGATGGAGAAACTAAAGACGCATTTTCTGAAAATGTTCGTGCCAGATATGAATCTTATGGTTGGAATACGCTATTGGTAGAAAATGGTGAAGATATTGTGGCGATAAGTAACGCCATTGAAAAGGCAAAACAATCAGATAAACCGACTTTGATTGAGGTAAAAACCGTAATCGGTGCCGGAGCTCCTAATAAACAAGGAACAAACGGTGTCCACGGTGCACCGTTAGGTGAAGAAGAAACAACATTATTTAGAAAAAAAATTGATTGGAACTATGCTCCTTTTGAAATTCCGGAAGAAGTATATGAAGATTTTAAAGTTAATGTTGCAAATCGTGGAAAAACTGCGAATAACGAATGGGAAAAATTATATAATGAATACAAGGAAAAATTCCCGGAATTAGCAGCCGAATTAGAAGAGGTATTATCAAGAAAAGATATTAAACATCTTTCTAAAGAAAGTTTTAGTTTTAAAAATGTAGGCGAAGCTCAAGCTACTCGTAATTCATCACAAGATGCAATTAATAGTATAGCTGCTGTGCTTCCGACATTTTTCGGAGGATCAGCCGATCTTTCTCACTCTAATATGACATTTATTAAAGAGGAAAAATTGCAAGATAATACTAATAGAACAGCACGTAATATTCAATTTGGTGTACGCGAATTTGCAATGGCTACAGTTCTTAATGGTTTAACATTACATGGCGGAGTGCGTGTTTTTGGCGGTACATTCTTTGTATTTTCAGATTATTTAAAAGCAGCATTACGTTTATCTGCTCTTCAAAATTTACCTGTTACATATGTATTTACTCATGATAGTATAGCAGTTGGCGAAGATGGTCCGACACATGAGCCTATTGAACATCTGTCATCATTAAGAACGATTCCGAATTCTTATGTGTTTAGACCTGCAGATGCTGTTGAAACACAAGCAGCATGGTATTTATCGCAAAAAGCAAATACAAAACCGACATCATTAGTATTAACACGTCAAGGTTTGCCGGTGTTAGAAAATACCTCATTTGAAAAAGTAGAAAAAGGTGCTTATGTTGTTTATGAAACTTCGAATAACTTTGATACTATTATAATCGCAACTGGTTCAGAAGTAGCGCTTGCAATTGAAGTAGCGAAAACACTGGAAAAAGATGGAGTAAAATTACGTGTTATAAGTATGCCGTCAATGGAATTATTTGAAGAACAATCAAAAGAATATAAAGAAAGTTTATTACCATTTAATGTAAGAAGACGAATATCTTTAGAGATGGGTAGTACAGCTTTGTGGTATAAATATGTAGGATTGGATGGGCTTGCTATCGGAATTGATAAATTTGGTGCTTCTGCTCCGGCAAATAAAGTAATTGAAGAATATGGCTTTACAGTGGAAAAAGTGGTAGATAGAATAAAAAATGAGTTATAGAGAAATACAACAAGGAGATATAATAAAAGTAAAGGTTACAGCAGTGAAACCTTATGGCGCTTTTTTTGAAACCAAAAACGGTCAAGCCGGATTAATTCATATCTCAGAAATTACCAACTGTTTTATTTTTGATATTGGAAGTTATTTAAAAGTTGGAGAAGTTTTAGATGTAAAAGTTTTATCAATAAAAGATAATAAGATAAATGCTACTCTAAATTTTAAACAAAAAACTCAGAACAACAATAAAAAAGAAATTAATAGTTTAGATACACTTAATTTTGTTTATGGTTTCAGCACTCTTAAACAAAATATGAAACTTTGGAAAAAAAAGGCTATTATGGAAATTAGAAATTCAAAATAAATGTATATTTGTAAATGATGTGAAACAAAAAAAGTAAAAAATAAATACCAGATATAATAGAATTACATAGAAGCTAGCTTCTATGTAAACCGTATGAAGCCCCCGACGTAAAATACATTATTTTATTAGATTTGCCAGCTTTAATTCCTTAGAGAACATTTCAGATTTCTAAAACTTATTTGTCAAGGATTTGAAAAAGGCGTAGCCCTTGTCCTTGACAAATAAGTTGTGAAATCTATTATCTAACAAGGAATTAAAGCCGGCATATTTTTATAGACTCTTTCCGTAGCTCTTTTCTTTTTTCAACAGGAGAAAGCCAATTTAAAGTCTGCATAGGAAGACGGTTAGAGCGATATAGATACTTTTTCATCTGAGATACAAGATCATCATACGAAAAGAAAGATAAATGCCTGTAAAAACGTTCATTATCATTTCTATGACTACGTTCAACCTTACCGTTATGTCTAGGAGTTCTAGGTCTAATAAGTTGATGTTTAATGCCAAGATTATTACACAATACATCAAAAGGGTGTATTCGTTTAGTATCTTTAAAATGCGTAAATTCAAAACCATTATCAGTTTGAATTATCTTAGGTTTATACCCAAAATAATCAATAGCCATTTTAACAAATTGAACAGTAGAGTATGATGATTGTTCTTTAAAAGGGAAAATAAATCTTTCCCTAGTAGCTTCATCAATGATAGTATATTGATAAAATTTATCTGGAATTTCTCCTACATAACAACGTTTAGGAACATATTTCACATCAAGTTGCCATTTTTTACCAATTTCAGTAGGTGTATCATAAGGTTTAGGTTTATAAGGAATTACTTTTTTCTTAGTATCTTTATAAAAACCTAATTTTCTAAGCACTCTAAATAAAGAACAAGGATGTCTTTTATAACCTTTGTTGAATTTAAGTTTAGCATATAATTCAATCATAGAAATATTAGGATTACGTTTAATAAGATTTTTAATCCAAGACAATTCTTCAACTGTATGGGCGTTAGGGTGAATGGAATGAGGTCTATGAGACTTATCTATAAGAGACTCTTTAGTACCGTCATATTTTTTATTCCAACGCAAAAGAGAGGCTTTTGATATTTTATAGCGCCTACAAATAAAGCGGATAGAGTTACCATTTCTATAAGTTTTAACTGCAGCTATTCTTGTTTGTAAAGTATGAGGTATATATCGTTGTGTTTTTTCTATATTTTCTGTTATAATAGTTTTCATAAGAGTAAATTCCTTTTTTTGATTTGTAGGTAACTTCATTATACAGGATTTACTCTTCTTTTTTTTATTATATGTCTCACATCTATTGTAACACTACAATGGAAATTAGAAATTCAAAATAAACCTATTGACAAATATTTGATAACTGTTTATAATGATAGTTAAATACAATGATGAAGTGTAGGAATTAAAAGTAATTCACATTATCCTAAGAGAAAACCTGTCGGTGAAAAAGGTTTATAATGTACTTTTATGCTACCTATTTAACAGCTTCATGGCATTAAAGCCGTTATAAAAACTATGAGGAGTTTTATACTCGAAGTAGGGTGGTAACACGATTATAGTCGTCCCTTGTGTAATTTTACACAAGGGACATTTTTTAGTTGTTATTTTACAATATCGAAAGGAGAACAGCAATGAAACAACTGACATCATCACAAACAAGAAGAATGTTTTTAGATTTTTTCGTAGAAAAAAATCATAAAATAGAACCGAGTGCTTCACTCGTACCGATAGATGACCCGTCTTTATTATGGATTAACTCAGGTGTAGCGACATTGAAAAAATATTTTGATGGACGAGAAATTCCGGAAAATCCAAAAATAGTAAATTCACAAAAATCTATTAGAACTAACGATATTGAAAATGTTGGTAAAACAGCACGACATCATACATTTTTTGAAATGTTGGGAAATTTTTCAATTGGTGATTATTTTAAAAAAGAAGCCATTGAATGGGCGTGGGAGTTTTTAACAGCTGAAAAATGGTTAGCACTCGAAAAAAAAAAATTATCTGTAACTATTCATCCGGAAGATATGGAAGCATATGATATTTGGAAAAACGATATCGGTTTACCGGAAGAACGAATTATTCGTATTGAAGGAAATTTCTGGGATATCGGAGAAGGTCCGTCCGGACCGAATACAGAGATTTTTTATGATCGAGGAGAAGATATTGATACAACATCACCAAAAGAAGAGATGTATCCCGGTGGAGAAAATGAACGTTATCTTGAAGTTTGGAATGTAGTATTTAGCCAATACAATCACAATGCCGATGGTACGTATACAGAATTGCCGGCAAAAAATATTGATACCGGTATGGGATTGGAACGTATAGTTTCAGTATTGCAAGATGTACCAACTAACTTTGATACGGATTTATTTATGCCAATTATGCGTGAGATAGAAAAACTATCAGGTATTAAATATGGTGCATCCGTTGAACAAGATGTTGCATTTAAGGTGATTGCCGATCATATTAGAACAGTGGTGTTTGCAATAGCTGATGGTGCGTTGCCGTCGAATGAAGGACGTGGTTATATATTAAGACGACTGCTACGTCGTGCGGTTCGTTATGCAAAAGTTTTAGAATTGAATACCTCATTTATGTATAAGTTAACTGACGTTGTTGCAGATATTATGGTCGATTATTATCCAAATGTTAAAGAATCAGCTGATTTTGTAAAAGATGTGTTATTAAAAGAAGAAGATCGTTTCCATGAAACATTAAATGAAGGAGAAGCAATCTTAGAAACAATTGTAGAAGAAGTAAAAAATACGACGAAAATTATTTCAGGAAAAGATGCGTTTAAATTGTATGATACATTTGGATTTCCTATTGAATTAACACAAGAATATGCAGAAGAGTACGGCTTAACTGTAGATTTAGATGGTTTCAATGAAGAAATGGAAAAACAGAAAGAACGCGCTCGTTCATCTCGTCAAGATGATTCTTCAATGCAGGTTCAAACTGATCTATACAATAAAATTATTGGAGATAGTGAATTTATCGGTTATACACAATTAGTGGAGAAAAATGCATCGTTATTGGCAATAGTTGATAAAGAAGAAAATGTATTAAATTCTTATCAGGGTTCTGAAGTTGTGAAAGTGGTATTTGATAAAACGCCATTTTATGCGGAAAGTGGTGGACAAGTTGCCGATCATGGTATCATTTTTTCACAAAATGTCAAAGCAAATGTACTTGATGTGAAAAAATTACCGGATAAACGTCATATTCACTTTATAAAAATTATTGAGGGCGAATTAGTTGTCGGTGATAAATATACATTGGAAGTTGATAGAGAATACAGATTAAATATTGAAAAAAATCATACGGGAACACACTTATTAAATGAAGCATTAAGACAAAAAGTAGGTTCTCATATTAAACAAGCAGGTTCATTGGTAACAGATGAAAAATTACGTTTTGATATTACTCACTTTGCTCCATTAACAAAAGAAGAAATTGAGATGGTGGAAGAAGAAGTAAACAAGCAAATTTGGAATTCACTTGAAATTAAAACGGAAGAAATGCCAATTGCAGAAGCAAGAAAACTTGGTGCACAAGCATTATTTGGAGAAAAATATGGTGATGTGGTAAGAGTAGTATCAATAGGTGATTATTCTATCGAGTTATGTGGTGGTACGCATAATGCAAATAGTGCGGAAATAGGAATTTTCAAAATTATTTCTGAATCGGGAGTAGCAGCCGGGGTACGACGTATTGAAGCGTTAACCGGAAAAGCAGCTTATAAATATCAAAAAGAACAAGAAAATACATTACATGATATAGAAAAACTTGTTAAAGGTAATGCAAGTAATGTTGTGGAAAAAGTTTCACACTTACAAACAGAGATTAAAAAATTATCCAAAGAAAAAGAAAGTTTGCAACAAAAGATTGCTAATGCAGAGTTAAGTAATTTAGTAAACAATGTGAAAGTTGTAAATAATATAAATGTTTTAACTGCTGTAGTAGAATCGGATAATATGAATCATTTGAAACAGTTAGTTGATAATGCTAAGACAAAATTAGAAAATTACATAATTGCATTTGCTTCCGTTAATGATGATAAGGTAAATTTTGTAGTTGCTGTGGATAATAACTTAACTAAAAGTTATAATGCAGGAAAACTGGTAAATATATTAGCGACAATATGCGATGGTCGTGGTGGAGGTAGACCTAACATGGCACAAGCAGGAGCAAAAAACAAAGATAATATTAACAATGCATTTGAAGAATTGCTTAAAAATATTTAAAAGAGCAATATAGATAAAAGGTAGCTATTGCTATCTTTTTTCTTTGAAAATATGATATAATAAAACTTATTATAAGAATTATTTTGTCTTTAAGTAAACAAACTATTATATGATTAGGAGGATAATTCCATGGAAAATAAAAAATTGGGAACTGTAGAAATTAATCCACATGCTCTAACGGTAATTGCTAATATAGCAACTACTGAAGTAGAAGGAGTGTCAAAATTACTAGGTAAAAAAATATATTCAAAAGGTGTAGATTTGGAATTTTCCGGTGATGAATTAATTATAGATGTCTATTGTAATTTAAAATCTGGTTTTTCAGTAACGAAAGTTGCCAGAAAAATTCAAGAAAATGTAAAAAACTCAATCTTCAATATGACTGAAATCAATACAAAAAGTGTTAATGTAAATATTTTAGGAATAGATTTTTAGTAGGAGAAAAAATGAAAAGTAGACATGAATTAAGAGAAGCTGTTTTTAAAATTTTATTTCAAATAGAAAAAACAGACTTAAATTTTAAAGAGTTATTAGAATTGGAAAATGAAGAAATCTCAGGGAGTAAATATGTAAATGAAACTTTAGCTCAAATATTAATGAATATAGATGAAATAGATGAAGTTATAAGTTTAAATTTAAAAGATTGGAAATTAGAACGATTATCAAAAATGGATAGACAAATACTTCGCATAGCTGCCTATGAGATTTTATATAGTGAAATTCCATACAAAGTTTCTATAAATGAAGCGGTTGAGTTATCTAAAAAATATAGCGAAAAAGATGAAAGTTATAAGTTTATAAATGGTGTTTTAAAAGGTGTAGTGGAAAATAGTGCGAAATAAGGGGTGTTCAAATGAAAGAAAGAACTTATTTAACAGTCACAGCCTTAAATAAATATATAGAGAGAAAATTTCTCCTAGATCCATATTTGGAAGAAATCTATATAAAAGGAGAAATCTCTAATTTTAAAATACATAACAACAATAATATATATTTTTCAATAAAAGATGAAAACACCAGAATAAATGCTGTCTGGTTTGGTGCAAAAAATTTTGAGTTTAAAGGTGGAGATACGGTTCTTATTAAATCAAAAATAAATTACTATTTCCCAAGAGGAGAGCATAATTTATTAGTTATTGATATGAAAAAAGATCGTATAGGAGAGCTTTATCAAAAATTTTTAGAGTTAAAAGAAAAATTAGATAAAGAGGGTCTTTTCTCTTCGTTATATAAAAAACAGATACCGAAACTAAGTGCAAATATAGGAGTTGTCACTGCAGAAACAGGTGCAGCTATTCAAGATATAAAAAGAACGATAATGCGACGCTTCCCATTGGCTAATATTAATTTATATTCAACGCTTGTTCAAGGTGAAAATTCCGTTCAGGATATAGTTAAAAATATAAAATTGGCAGATAATGGAGATAATGATGTAATTATTTTAGCACGTGGTGGCGGTTCAATAGAAGATTTGTGGAGTTTTAATACTGAAGAGGTAGTTAGGGCTATTTTTAATTGTAATACACCAATAGTAACCGGAGTAGGGCATGAAACCGATATTACATTAGCAGATTTTGTTTCTGATATGAGAGCTTCAACTCCGACAGCAGCGGCGGAGATAGTTACTCCAAATATTGAAGATATAAAAAATAAACTTAAGTTTAATTTAGATAAACTAAATAACAGAATAAAATTTATCTTGGAAAGCAGTAAGGCATGTATAGTAAAAAATAAAGAGAATCCATATATAAAAAATTATCTTAATATATATTTAGAATATAAAAGAAATTTAGAGGCAACAGAAAAAAATTTACAGCGTATTCTTAATGCCGGTATAAAAGAAAAAAAAATAGATTTTTTTTATAAAAAAGAAGAATTTTTAGATATAGATATTTTGGAAAAATACAAAGAAAATTTTGCAAAAACTATTGAACACTTGGAAGCAAATTCGCCTATTAATATTATGAAAAAAGGTTATTCAATCACATTTTTAGAAGATAAAAAAGTAACTTCTGTTAAAGAAATAAAACCGAAAGATAACGCAACAGTGCAGTTGTTGGATGGAGTTTTTACCTGTGAAGTAAAAGAAGTATTAAAAGAAGGAGTTAAGTAAATGAAAAAAGAAAATTTTGAATCTAATTTAGCTCAATTAGAAAAAATAGTAGTTAATTTAGAAAGTGGAAATTTGTCATTGGAAGATTCACTGGAACAATATAAAGCAGGTATTGAAATTATAAAAAATTGTAATCAAATTATAGAAAATGCTGAAAAAGAAGTTGAAAAAATAGTTAAGGATTTTAAAAATAATGAATAACTTTGAATTATTTATCCAAGTACATAAACCTAAATTAAATGATTTTTCCAGAGAATATATAAAGGCTTTGGATATCCCACTTCCTTTAAAGGAATCTATTATTTATTCTTTAATAAATGAGGGTAAAAAAATTCGCCCATTGTCATTTTTATATTTATTAGATTATTATAGAGTGGATTATAATAGGTACTTTGACGTAGCACTAGCTATAGAATTGGTACATACTTATTCATTGGTTCATGATGATTTACCGGAGATGGATAATGATGATTATCGTTGGGGGAAACTTACAAATCATAAAGTTCATGGAGTAGATGTTGCTGTTTTAACCGGAGATGCTATGTTGACATTAGCTTTTGAAGTTCTTTCAGAATGTGAAGTAGATAGTAAATTAAAAATAAGGTTGATAAAACAATTAGCAAATTATTCAGGAGCTATGGGTATGATTGCCGGTCAAATTTATGATGTTAAACAAAAAAGTTTTAATGTTGATGCAAATTATCTTCGTAATATGCACAGTTTAAAAACAGGAAAATTAATAGAATTACCGCTAGATTTTGCAACATTAATAGCGTATAAAAAAAGTGATTATGAATTAATAAAAGATTTTGGTAAAGAATTAGGAATTGCATATCAAATTAAAGATGATATATTAGATTATTACGGAGATTTCAAAAAAATTGGTAAACTTCCAAGCGATGAAAATATGATTACTTATCTTAGTTTTTATGGAATAACAGAGTGTGAGCAGCTCTTGTTAAAACATACCCAAAATGCAAAAAATATTGCAAAAAAATTAGAAAATAATAATTTGGAGCAATTTGCAGATTATCTTTTAAGAAGGGAAAAATAAGATTCAAAATATAGGAAGGGATAATATGTCAGAACAAAAAAATTTAAAAATAAGATTATCAGTAGATTCATTCTATGATAATATTTCAAAGAATAAACAAAAGACAAAAATCAATCCAAAGGATTTAAGTAAATCTTTAGGTTATGATGAAAAAATAATAAACGAGTTCCCGGATGAAATAAATATGGGACTTTCTTGTGGAAATCCTATTCAGCATTTGAAGTTAAAAGAAGGTCAAAGTTTGATAGATTTAGGTTGCGGAGCCGGAATGGATATTTTTATTTCCAGAATGAAATATCCTAAAGCAGGAACATTATATGGTTTAGACAGATTGGATTCTATGTTGGAAAAAGCAAAAAGTGTTCGTGATAAAAAAGGATTAAAAGATATAGAATTTATAAAAGGTGAATTGATTAGTATTCCGTTAAAAGATAAGGTGGTAGATAGGGTAATAAGCAACTGTGTAATAAATTTAGAACCTGATAAGCAAAAAGTTTATAATGAAATATATCGTATCTTAAATGATGAAGGAATGTTTGTTATTTCGGATATATTATTAAAAAAAGATTTACCGATAGAATGGAAAAATTCACAAAAAATGCACTGTACTTGAGTTGCGGGTGCTCTTCTGGAAGAAGAGATGGTAAAAATAATACAAAAAGCCGGATTTAAAAAATTTCAAATCATAAACTCTGATGTTACTGATGAATATGCTGAAAAATGGGGATATGGCAAAGAAATGAAAGATTATATTCAAAGCGGATTGCTTATTGGTAGAAAGTAATAGAACAAAAAAAATACGAAAGTTTAGGGATAAACTTTCGTATTTTTTATACGATAAGTTGTAAAATAAAGTGAAATATCTTGATAAAGTAATTTAATTGATTGATCTTAAATTTGTAATTTCTTATGTATTAAGAAAATAAAATTGGCAATAAACATAGGAGAAAGCTATATACGAGAGAACATTAAAAATTTTAATGTTTTTAATTGTTTAAGTTAATGTATTTTAAAATGTATCTACTTTAAAAAGAGAAAAATTAATGTTAGAATATAAGAAAGTACATATTAAGGGGCAGATAAAAATGAAAGTTATGATAGCGATGAATGAATTCAAAGGTTGCTTAACATCGAAAGAACTTTCTTTAATAATAGAAAAAACAATTAAGAATGTTAATAAAAAAATAGATATAGTAAAAGAAGTTATTGCTGACGGTGGTGACGGATTTTTAGATATTTTTGAAAATTTTGATAAAAAAACTTTTACTACAGTTAATGCAATCGGAGAAAAAACTGAAGTTAAATACTTAGTAAATCATAATACTAAAGAAGCTGTTATAGAAGTTGCAGAGATAGTTGGTATTAGAAATTTAAGTAAAAAAGAATGTAATCCGTATAAAACAACTACTTATGGTTTAGGAATTTTGATAAATACTTTGTTATACGAAGGGATAAAAACCTTTACTATAGGTCTTGGCGGCAGTGCAACAAATGATTGCGGTATAGGAATGTTGTCCGCACTTGGCATTAAATTTTATGATGAAAATAATAATCTTTGCGTGAGAGGAATTTCAGAATTAAAAAATATCGTAAAAATAGATGATACTATGGTAAGTAAGTACTTAAAATATGCTAAGTTTAATTTAATATGTGATGTAGAAAATCCTTTGTATGGAAAAAATGGGGCAACATATATTTTTGGTGGGCAAAAAGGTTTGGATGAAAGAGATTTTTCTATTGTTGATGATTATGTTAAAAATTTTTCTAAAGTAGTTTACGATAAATATAAAAAAGATTTTTCAATAATTAAAGGCAGTGGAGCTGCCGGTGGATTGGCATATGCTTTTTTGAATTTTACCAATTCAAAAATGTTTAAAGGTTCTGAATATATGATTAATTATTTGGATATAGAAAATAAAATCAGGGATATTGACGTTTTAATAACGGGCGAAGGCTGTTTGGATAAACAAAGTTTTATGGGAAAAGCACCGATAGAATTAGCAAAAATTGCGAAAAAAAATAATAAAAAGGTGATATTTTTAGCAGGTAGCATTACAGATGATGAGTTGGAACAACTTTCAGAAAATAATAAAGAATTAATTGATGCAAGTTTTACTATTCAACGAGGTGTTATTTCAATACGAGAAGCGTTAGATAAAAAAATAGCAACTAAAAATATTGAAAAGACAATTGAACAAATTTTTTGCATATTGGAGTTGTTTAGTAGTGAAGTGTAGAAGTAATATTTTAATGGGAATATTTTGTATAGTTATGGCAGGCTTCGGATTTGCATTGATGGCATTGTTTGTTAAATTATCAGGAGATCTACCATCAATGCAAAAAGCTTTTTTTAGAAACTTAATAGCTGCATTTATAACAATATTTCCATTAATGAAGCATAGGAGAAAATTAAGATTACCTTCCAATAAAATTGAATGGTCAACTTTAATTATAAGGGCTATTTTTGGAACTATCGGTTTAATTTTTAATTTTTATGCTATTAGTCATATAAATTTGGCAGATGCATCAATTATACAAAAACTTTCACCATTCATTATTTTAATATTATCATATTTTGTTTTTAAAGAGAGAATGACAAAATTTCAAGTAGGTGCCATTGTTATTGCATTTATAGGGATATTATTTGTTATTAAGCCTAATATAAACGGTTTAATAAGCAAAGGAGCCGCTGCAGCATTGATGTCGGCATTAGGAACAGGAGTAGCATATACATGTGTTAGATATTTAGGTTTAAAAAAAATCTCAGGAGAATTTATTATTTTATTTTTTTCAGTTACATCTACTTTAATGCTGCTGCCTTATTTAATTTTTGATTATCATGAAATGTCAATATATCAAATTAGTATGTTACTTTTTGCGGGTATTAGTGCTTCTATCGGACAATTTGGAGTTACATTTGCATATAGATTTGCGCCGGCAAAAAATATTGCGGTTTTTGATTATTCTCAAGTTTTATTCGCAGGGATATTAGGTATTATTTTTTTAGGTGAATTTCCTGATTTTTACAGTTTAATAGGGTATTGTATAGTAATTTTGATAGGAATAGTTTTGATTTTAAAAACAAATTAATTGAGAAAGGGTACTAAATGAAAAAATTTATAAAAGTGCTAATTGGAATAATTTTAGTTTGTGGGATGTTATTTTTATATTATTCCAAAAATTCATTATCGGAATTATTTTTTGGTAATAGTCAAAAAACGACTTCAGTGAATAAAAAAACTATTAAAATAAGAGATGGAATACGTGGAGTTGTACAGCCTAACCCTTTTATAGTAACTGAAGGAGAAATTAACCGAAATTTATTGGAAAATAGTAATAACAATTTAGTAGGGCAACTAATTTATACTAGAAAAAATGAATTACCAGAAGCACAACAAAAGTTACTGGCAAATAATAAAGATACTACACAGTATATATTAGGCTATTTAACCGGAGAGCGTGTACCGTTTGAATATGGGGAAACAGCAGAATTAGAAAGAAAATATCCTTATTATATACAGTGGGACAGAAGATGGGCATATGATGAGCTAGGAGATATAGATGTTGCAATTGGCGGATGTGGACCGACGAGTGTTGCAATGGCAATTGGCGGATTATTAAATGACAAAACTATTACCCCAAGAAAGATTGCGGAAATAGAAAATAAAAATGGTTATTTTACATCACATGGAACTAGTTGGAATTTTTTTGATTTTATTGCAAAAGAATATGGGCTAAAATCTAATCAAGTATATTTAAGTAAAGAAAATATAGATAAAGTATTAAAACAAGGAAATCCAATAATTATGTCGGTAAAACCTGGGAAATTTACAACTGTCGGTCATATTATTCTAGTTGTTGCAAAAGATAAAGATGGAAATTATATAATTAATGATCCGAATAGTTATACAAGAACATTAAAAACATGGAGTTATAATGAGTTAAAAACAGAAATAGTAGCAATGTGGGAATTTTCAAAATAGTTGTAAAGTAAAAATATAAGAACTTGACATCAAATCAAAAAACCTTATATATCAGTTTATAAAGATAATATCTATATCAACAAAAAAAGTTTACACTTTTTTTGAAAAAGTCTTGACTTTCTTTTTTTATAATGATAGAATAGTTACTAGCTTAGAAACCTTAGCAAAAAGATTCAACTTTTTCATTAAAACACTTCATAAACACACACATTAAATTAATAAAAAGTTGAAACATAAGGAGTACAAACATGGCAGTAAAAATCCGTTTAAAAAGATTAGGTGCTAAGAAATCACCTTTTTACCGTATCGTTGTTGCTGATTCAAGATCTCCACGTGATGGTCGTTCTATTGAAACTATCGGTACTTATAATGCTGTAAAAGATCCGGCAGAAGTTAAAATTGACGAAGAATTAGCGTTAAAATGGTTAGGTAATGGTGCACAACCTTCTGATACAGTAAGAAGTTTGTTATCAAAAGAAGGAATTATGAAAAAATTTCATGAATCAAAATTAAATAAATAATTTTTGGAGCGTCTTAAGACGTTCTTTTTTTATTATTTAAACATTATTATTGAAATTAGCGTGCATTTTTGATACAATTATAACAAGTTTTCAGAAAATTAGAGAGAGAAGTTTGCTATATATGGTTATATAACAAAGTTATTATAGGAGGTTATTATGGAATATTTAATAGAAATATTTCCTAGTTTATTGAATGGTGCATTGATTACAATAGAAGTATTTCTCTTAGTTCTTATTTTATCAATTCCACTAGGAATTATTATTTCTTTTATAATGCAGTTTAATATAAAGATAGTAAATTTTATTATCAGCATTTATATTTGGATTATGAGAGGAACACCATTATTATTACAATTAATTTTTATTTATTATGTTTTACCAAATGTAGGTATTCGTTTTGAAAGGTTACCGGCTGCTATTATTGCATTTACACTAAATTATGCGGCTTATTTTGCGGAAATTTTTCGTGGTGGTATAAATTCTGTACCAAAGGGACAATATGAGGCGGCTAAGGTGTTAAAATTTACTAATTTACTAATTTACAAACGATTCGTTTTATAATTTTGCCTCAGGTAATAAAAATTGTTTTGCCTAGTGTTTTTAATGAGATTATGAGTTTAGTAAAAGATACATCTTTAGTTTATGCTTTAGGAATAAGTGATTTAATATTAGCGAGCAGAACAGCTGCTAACAGAGATGCCAGTTTAACACCGATGTTTGTAGCCGGTGCTATCTACTTAATTTTGATTGGAATAGTAACATTGGTTTCAAAACGTGTGGAAAATAAATATAATTATGATAGGAGTTAAATTATGTTAGAATTAAAAAATATATGTAAAACGTATAACAATAGACAAATTATTTCTAATTTGAATTTAACAGTAGAAGATGGAAAAATTTTAGCTATTGTTGGTCCATCCGGAGGGGGAAAGACTACACTTTTAAGAATGTTGGCAGGGCTAGAAACTATTGATTCGGGTGAAATTATCTATAATGGTGAAAATTTACCACTTAATGAATTAGAAAAGAGAAATTTATTGGGATTTGTTTTTCAAGATTTTCAATTATTTTCACATTTAACGGTAATAGATAACTTAACTTTATCTCCTATAAAAACGTTGAATGTGTCAAAAGAAACAGCAAAGAAAAAAGCTAAAGAGTTGTTAGAAAAATTGGGTCTTAGTAAACAAGTAGATTCATATCCACATTCATTGTCAGGTGGTCAAAAACAACGTGTGGCTTTGGCACGTGCAATGATGATTGATCCTAAAATAATTGGTTATGATGAACCGACGAGTGCCTTAGATCCTGAATTACGCTTGGAAGTAGAAAAACTGATTTTAAAAAATAGAGAATTAGGAATTACTCAAATAGTAGTAACCCATGATTTGAAATTTGCCGAAAATATTGCTGATAGTATTTTGAAAATAGAAGCTAAGTAAGGTGATGAAAATATGAAAAAAATAAAAATTATACTTTATATAATCACTACTTTTATATTGTTAACAGGTTGTGCCAGTGGTGGGGCGAATAAACCTAAAAATGATAACTGGAAAGAATTTGAAAATTCTAAAAAAATAGTAATTGGTTTTGATAATACTTTTGTACCGATGGGATTTCAAGATAAAAGCGGTGCAAATATCGGTTTTGATATTGATTTGGCAAATGCTGTTTTTGCTGAATATGGAATTAGTGTAGAGTGGCAAGCTATTAATTGGGATTTAAAAGAAACAGAATTAAAAAATGGTAATATTGATTTAATATGGAATGGATATTCAAGAACAAAAGAAAGAGAACAAAACGTTTTATTTACAGATGATTATATGATTAATGAACAGGTAATTGTTACAAAGAAAACTTCCGGAATAACAAAGGTAAGTGAATTAAAAGAAAAAGTTCTTGGAGCACAGAATGGTTCTTCCGGTTACGATATTTTTAATGCAGAGCCAAAAGTTCTAAAAGATTTTGTAAAAGGTAATGATGCGACACAATACGAGAGTTTTAACGAAGCAATAATAGATTTGGAGAATGAACGTATAGAAGCATTATTAATTGATAGAGTATATGCAAATTATTATTTAAAACAACAAAATAAATTATCAGAATATAATATATTTAGTGCAGGCTTTGAGAGTGAATCATTTTCTGTCGGAGCAAGGAAAGCGGATAAAACACTTGTTGGAAAAATAAATTCAGCTTTTAAAAAATTATATCAAGAAAAAAAATTTCAAGATATTTCGAAAAAATGGTTTGGTGAAGATGTGGCAACAAAAAATATTAAAAATAGATAATCGGTAGATTTTTAAAATCTACCGATTTTTTCTATATAGAGATAAAAATTGTTAAAAGAAACAAAAGAACGTTAAATTATGGATATATAAAAGAATTTCTCATTAACTATAATATTAAGAAATACAATAGCAGTTATGACGGTTTTGTAAGTATTAAAAATTAATAAAATCGTTGTGGATAAGTAGAACTTTTAATGGTAGAAAAAAAGATTTAAGAATGATATAATGATACAATATTAGAAGATATTTAGGAAATAAATTAAATTTTATGGAGATGAATTATGAGAAGTGGACATATAGTATATAAAGTAAATAATTTACAGGCTGCTGTTAAGGAATGGGAAAATAAAGGATTTGAAGTTGAATATGGCAGAAAAGAAAATCCTATTAATGCTTTGATATATTTTAGCGAGGGGGCTTATATTGAATTATTGCAAAATACGGGAATTCCTAAAATTGTAAAACTGTTAAGTAAATTATTCGGCGTAAGTAAAAAAATGGAAAGATTTCATTATTGGGATACCTGTGATGAGGGATTATGCGGTTTTTGCCTAGAGAAAGATTTTGGCAGTTTAGACGAAGAAGTTGAGTTTTTAAAAAAGAAAGGTATAAAGGGAATATTATTTAATAACCTTAAAAGAGTTGATACAAAAGGTAGAAATTTACAATATAGATGTTTCTTTCCGGAAGGAGTAAATTTTCCATTTTTAATGAGTTATTTCAGTGTAGACCCGAAACCTATAAATTTTATCCATCCCAACGGTATAAAGAAAATAAAGAAAATTATTTTTAAGATTGATGAAGATAATGCCAATATATTAAGACAATTGATTGATGATGATGTACTTGAAATTATAGATGATAATAATGAAAAAGGCATAGTTTCTATTGAATACGACTATTAGATTGGAGAATTATAAAGCTTAGAAAACTAATTAATCTATTTATATTATAGTTAATGAAAAACCTACTCAAAAGTAACTGAGTAGGTTTAAATGGTATTGAGTTTCTTTGATAAAGAGATTATCTGTTGTAGTACTCAACAATAAGTTGTTCGTTAATTTCCGGATGTAGTTCACTTCTTTCCGGTAATCTTACTAATGATCCTTCTAATTTATCAGCATCAAAAGTTAAGTATTCAGGAATAAAGTTGGTGATTTCTACAGCTTCTTTAACGATTTCCAAGTTTCTTGATTTTTCTCTTATTGAAACCACTTGTCCCGGTTTAAGTGCATAAGAAGCGATGTCAACTTTTTTACCATCAACAAGCACATGACCATGGTTAACCAATTGTCTAGCTTGACGATTAGTTCTGGCTAAACCTAAGCTGTAAACTACTGAATCTAAACGAGTCGCAAGTAATGCCATAAAGTTTTCACCGTGAAGACCTTGCATTTTTCCTGCTTTATCAAATAATTTACGGAATTGTTTTTCGTTCATACCGTGTAGGTAACGAAGTTTTTGTTTTTCTTGTAATTGTAATCCGTATTCAGATAGTTTTTTTCTCAAAATTGGACCATGTTGTCCCGGTGCGTAAGGACGTTTAGATAACTCCTTACCTGTGCCGCTTAGAGAGATACCTAAACGACGAGATTTTTTCCAAGTTGAACCTGTAAAACGAGCCATGAATATGCTCCTCCTTTAATCTTTTTGTTTTTTGTGTATAAAACAAAAAGCATGACTAATCATTGTTGTATATGTTATAAAATTGGAACTTCACCTAGTAGCATAGGTTACGAGTAGCCACGTGAGAACGTATAACATAGGGGCAATAATAATTAATCTACTACTATTATTTTACACCGCTTATTAGTTTATCATTAAAATAATTATTAGTCAACTGTTTTATCGGAAGAATAGAAGATATAAAAACATATTTTACTTAATAAATACTTAAAATCTCTTTATAATTATTGCTTTAAAGCGAAATGAGTGCTATAATTGTATGATGTATTATAGTATATAAAATTTATTTTGGAAGGAATATATGAATGGCTATTTTAAATAAAATATTTGATGCTAATAAAAAAGAAGTTAAAAATTTAGCAAAGTTAGCTGATAAAGTATTAGCTAAAGACGAAGAATATTCAAACTTAACTGATGAACAATTAAAAAATAAAACACAAGAATTTAAAGATTACATTCAAGAAGAAAAAGATAACGGAAAACCAATAGCTGATATTTTAGATAAAATATTAGTAGATGCTTTTGCAACTGCACGCGAAGGAGCGCTTCGTGCTTTAGGTATGAAACCTTATAAGGTGCAAATTATGGGGGGAATCGCTCTTCATCGTGGGGATATTGCAGAGATGAAAACCGGAGAAGGTAAAACTTTAACGGCTACAATGCCGGTGTATCTTAATGCTTTAGCAGGAGATGGAGTTCATGTTGTAACGGTCAATGAATACTTATCTCAACGTGATGCTGAAGAAATGGGAGTTCTATACAATTATTTAGGGTTAAGTGTAGGTCTTAATCTTAACTCAATGAATTCAAAAGAAAAAAGAGAAGCGTATAATGCTGATATTACTTATTCAACAAATAATGAATTAGGTTTTGATTATTTGAGAGATAATATGGTTAAATCTGTTGAAGCACGTGTTCAACGTCCATTAAACTATGCTGTAATTGATGAGGTTGACTCAGTATTAATTGATGAAGCTAGAACACCACTTATTATTTCCGGTGAAGGACAAGAATCTACATCGTTATATCATGTAGCTAATGCGTTTGTTAAAACTTTAAAACGTGCTGAAGAAGAAGACGGCAGTGACGGTGATTATACATTAGATGTAAAAACAAAAGCTATTCAGCTTTCAGAAAACGGTATAGATAAAGCAGAAAATCATTTTGGTCTAAAAAATCTTTATGATTTAAAAAATGTAGATTTAACACATCATATAAATCAGGCATTAAAAGCAAATTATACAATGGCACTTGATGTTGATTACGTTGTTGCAGAAGATGGAGAAATCTTAATAGTTGACCAATTTACAGGTCGTACAATGCCGGGACGTCGTTTTTCAGAAGGACTCCATCAAGCGATTGAAGCAAAAGAAAATGTTCCAATTCAACGTGAAAGTAAAACAATGGCGACAATTACATTCCAAAATTTCTTTAGAATGTATAGAAAACTTAGCGGTATGACAGGGACAGCAAAAACTGAAGAAGAAGAATTTAGAAATATTTACAATATGTACGTCACTACTATTCCTACCAATATGCCTGTAATAAGAGAAGATGCACCCGATTTTATTTATTCAAATATGAATGCTAAGTTTAATGCGGTAGCTAAAGAAGTAAAAGAACGTTATGATGCGGGGCAACCTATTCTTTTGGGTACAGTTTCTATTGAAACCAGTGAACTTGTTTCAAAACTTCTATACAAATATGGTGTACCTCACAAAGTTTTAAATGCTAAACAAAATGAAAGTGAAGCCGAAATAATTAAACAGGCAGGGCAAAAGGGTTCTGTTACTATAGCTACCAACATGGCAGGTCGTGGTACTGATATTAAACTAGGAGAAGGAGTTCGTGAATTAGGCGGTTTGGCTGTGATTGGTACAGAACGCCATGAGTCACGTCGTATTGATAATCAGTTACGAGGACGTTCAGGACGTCAAGGTGATCCGGGATATAGTCGCTTTTATTTATCACTAGAGGATGAACTTATGGTTCGATTCGGAGCAGATAGACTTAAACGAATTATGGGTGCTGCCGATGATACTCCATTAGAAAGTAGAATGGTAAGTAAATCGGTAGAAAGTGCTCAAAAACGTGTAGAAGGAAACAACTATGATGCACGTAAGCAAGTACTTCAGTATGATGATGTTTTGCGAAAACAACGTGAGATTATGTACGGTGAACGCAATGAGGTATTGGAAAATGAAGTTGTAACTGACATTATAGATAGAATGGTCGGCGAAGCTGTTGATAAAACTATTCAATATGCCGGAGAAATGATGGAAGCACAAAGCGAAAAAGAAGAAACAGAAGAAATTGTTAAATCAATAAACGAGAAGTTTTTAGGAGCAAATCCTATTTTAGATGTAGAATATGCCGAAGTTATGTCAGATGAAGAAATTAAAGAACTTGCGCTTCGTAAAATCAACAAAGAATTGGAGAAAAAACGTGAGCTTCTAGGTGAAGATACAATGAATTCATTTGAAAAATATATTCTTCTTAACTCTATAGATGACAGATGGACAGATCATATTGACCAAATGGATCAATTAAGAAAAGGCATTTTCTTGCGTTCATATGGACAAATTGATCCACTTCGTGAGTATAAAAACGAAGGGCATGAGATGTTTGAATATATGATTGATGAAATTGAAAGTGAAGTAGTATCAAATCTTCTTCGTATAAAAGTTGAACGTCACGAAGAAATAGAGATAAAAAAAGAACCTACTAACTTAGTAACAAATGATAGTAAGGAACATATCGCACGTGGACCTGTCAGAAGCCAAAAACGTGAAGAGAAAAAAGCTCGAATAGACGAAAGAAAGAAAAAAATAAAAGAGCTAAAAGCACAAAAAGAAAAAACATATAAAAAGAAATAATTAGTATAAATTAAGAAGCTATTTTTTGTGTTTTATAATATTAAAATTCAAACGTAAAAAACTTTCTATATTTAATACAAACTTTTTCTTTTAATTATAAAGGTTTTAATTTATAACTCAAAAGTAAAATTTGAAAAAATTAAAAAAACAAGGTAAAATAGAGAGTACAGTAATTATATGCAGTAAGGAGTTTAGAAATGACTAATATTTTAATTTTCGGACATAAAAATCCAGATACAGATTCGATTTGTTCAGCGGTAGTCTACAATAACATAAAAAGAATTCAAGGAATGGATACTGAAGCGGTTCGTTTAGGTGAATTAAATGATGAAACAAAATACGCATTAGAATATTTTAATGTAAGAACACCGCGTTTAATATCTGAGGTATCAGAAGGGCAAAATGTAATTTTAGTTGATCATAATGAGTTTCAACAGTCAGCGAACGGAATAGAAAAAGCTGTTATTCGTGAAGTAATTGATCATCACCGTATTGCAAATTTTGAAACATCAGGGCCGTTATATTATAGAGCGGAGCCGTTAGGTTGTACCGGGACTATTCTAAAAAAAATATATGAAGAGCAAAGTGTTCATATAGATAAGCAAATGGCAGGTTTGATGTTATCAGCAATTATATCAGATTCATTACTTTTTAAATCTCCAACATGTACACTGCGTGACAGAATTGCAGCAGAAGAATTGGCAAGTATTGCTGAAGTAAATTTAGAAGAGTACGGATTAGCCATGCTGAAAGCCGGTGCATCAACAAAAGATAAAGAGGCACAAACTTTAATTTCATCAGATGCAAAGGAATTTATTTTAGGGGAAGATAAGTTGGTGATTGCTCAAATAAATACCGTTGACGCAAAAGAAGTTGTGGAACGTCAAATTGAATTAACGGAAACAATTAATAAAGAAATATCAAAAAGAGGATTGTCAGCTTTTGTTTTCGTTATTACCAATATTTTAACATCAAACTCTGAGGTTCTTGTTCTTGGTGATAAAAAAGATAAAGTGGCAAATGCCTTTGAAAAAGTGTTAACTAATGACCTGATGACATTAGAAGGTGTAGTTTCTCGTAAAAAACAGGTAGTACCGCAAATTACAGAAGAATTTACGAAATAATTTATAATAATATAGAGTAGGAGTAGGACTGATTGTAAAGTGGATAATGTTTTCTTGATAATCATCTCCGACTCCTGCTTATATTTTAAAGTTTAATTTTAATAATAAGAGGAAAATGAATGAAAGAAAGAAAATCATTTGTATGGAATTTTGTAAAAAGTATTGTCATAAACTTTTTAATAGTGCTTGCTTTTTCAGGGCTTTTTGGTAATAGTTTACGAATAGAAAAACCGATTTATGGATTTGTTGGGGCAGTATTAATTACTTTGTTGTATATGTTCATCCGCCCGCTATTATTTATGTTAAGTATTATACCGATTATTATGACATTTGGTATTTTTATTGTTTTTATTAACGCATTTTTAATAACGTTGGTTTCGTATTTATTGGCACCACGTTTTGAAATTAGTTCATTTGCTTCAGCATTATTTTTAGCTGTATTTATATCGTTATTTAATATGTTTTTAAATAGTAATGATAGAAAAATAATTATTAAAAAATTTTAATATAGGAGATAATTTTATGAAAGAATTAACAACTAAGGATTTAGTAGATAAGCTGAATTTAGAAATTATTAGCGGTGATAAAGGACTGGATCGTAAAATTATTTCTGATGAATTATCACGTCCAGCACTGCAATTAGCAGGATATTTTTCTTATTATTCTCCACAGCGTATTCAAATATTAGGGACGAGTGAATTATCATTTTTTAAATTAGTTGCAGATATAGAAAAAAAATCACGAATGCGAATGCTTTGTACACGTATTACACCTTGCATTATTGTAACCCGCGGTTTAAATGTTCCGAAAGAATTAATAGAAGCCTCTAATAAATATGATACACCGGTACTTCGTAGTAAAAATGATACTACAAAAGTTATGGGGAGCATTTCTAATTATCTTCAAAAGGAATTTGCCCCTACTATATCTATTCACGGTGTTTTTATTGAAGTATATGGTATCGGGGTGCTTATTACAGGGGAGAGTGGTATTGGTAAGAGTGAAATTGCCCTTGAACTTATTAAACGTGGGCATAGATTAATAGCAGATGATAGGGTTGATATCAAAGAATTGGAAAAAGATTATTTAATCGGTAATTGTGAATCTACCCTTATAAAACATTTGTTGGAAATTCGTGGGTTAGGAATTATAAATGTTATGACTTTATTTGGAACAGGGGCAGTAAGAAGTGATAAAAGATTGCAGCTTAATATCCACTTGGAAACATGGAATGAAGCTAAGCAATATGATCGTATAGGTTTAAGTGATGAATATAAAGAAATTTTAAATTCCAAAATTGAGAAAAAAACTATTCCGGTACGACCGGGTAGAAACGTGGCGATTATTATAGAATCGGCAGCGATGAATTACAGATTGAATAAAATGGGAATAAATACTGCTGAGGAATTTACTAATCGCCTTGAAGAAGAAATAAGAAAAAAAAATATAAGAAATAGTAAGGGGGAATAATATGACCGTAAATTATATTAATCCAATAGCATTTCATTTATTTTCAAAACCGGTATATTGGTATGGAATAATAATAGCAACTACGGTGCTGATAGCGTATTTAATGGCAGAAAAAGAAGCAACCAAACGAGGTTTGCCTAATGAAATAATGTTGGATTTATTATTAAGGATGTTGCCGGTAGCATTTATTTTTGCGAGATTATATTACGTCGTTTTTAGATGGGATAATTACTCTAAAAATCCCGGTGAAATAATTGCCATTTGGGATGGCGGTATTGCTATTTATGGTGGTTTAATAGGTGGATTTTTAGTGCTATATTTTTTTGCAAAAAAAAGAAATATAAAGATTATAAAATTGTTGGATATAATAGCTCCAAGTTTGTTGATCGGACAAGCGTTGGGAAGATGGGGGAATTTCTTTAACCATGAGGCGTTTGGTGGAATAGTTACAAGAAAATATCTTCAGGATAGACTAATACCGAATTTTATTATAGAAAATATGTATATAGACGGTGCATATCGACAACCGACATTTTTATACGAAAGTTTATGGTGTGTTGTGGCGTTAATAATTTTATTGGTGGTGAGAAATAAATTATCACAGAGTGAAGTTTTTGTGGGATATTTAATTTTATATGGAACAGAGAGATTTATTGTAGAGGGTATGAGAACAGATTCGCTATATTTAGGGATGTTTAGAATATCTCAAGTTCTTTCGCTGGTATTTGTTATAGGAAGTTTGATATACTTAGTATTACTCAATACAAAGTATAAAGATAAGAAAATTTTGTATATAAATTCTTAAAGAAGGTGTAAAGTATGACAGAAAAAACCTATGATGTAATAATAGTAGGAGCAGGACCTGCGGGGATGACAGCTTCTATTTATGCAGGGAGAGCAAACTTATCCGTATTAATGTTGGAAAGAAAATATCCCGGTGGACAGATGTTATCTACTGAAGAAATAGAAAATTATACCGGTTTTGAGCAAATAACCGGCCCGGAATTATCGGAAAAAATGTTTGAACATTCTAAAAAATTTGGAACAGAATTTGCTTTTGGAAATATTACAGAAATTAAAGAAAAAGATGGGTTAAAATATTTAACGACAGATGAAAAAACTTATATTTCAAAAACCGTAATTATTGCTACCGGTTCAGAACATAAAACATTGGGAATTCCGGGAGAAGAACTTTTTTCAGGAAAAGGAGTTAGCTACTGTGCTGTTTGTGACGGGGCATTTTTCAAAAATAAGAATGTTGTAGTAATCGGTGGCGGCGATTCTGCGATCGAAGAGGCGTTATATTTATCAAACTTGGTTGGCAAAGTAACTATAATTCATCGAAGAGATAAATTACGTGCTCAGAAAATTTTACAAGATAGAGCTTTTGCAAGAAAGAATATTGAATTCGTTTGGGATAGTATTCCTTTGGAAATAAAAGGAGAACGTAAAGTATCGTCAATAGAATTAAAAAATGTGAAAACAGGAGAGAAAACTTCCTTAGAAGCAGATGGTATCTTTATCTATGTTGGAATGTTACCGCAAACCGCAGATTTTTTACAGCTGGGAATTACTAATGAAGTTGGATATATTCCGACAAAGGAAAATCTTGAAACAAGGGTTGCTGGGATATTTGCGGCAGGTGACGTTAGGGTAAAAGATATTCGTCAAGTAGTAACCGCTACGGCAGATGGTGCTATAGCAGCACAAAGTGCATATAGTTACATAGAAAATTTATAATAAAAGAAAATTAACCGTAAGATTAATTACGGTTAATTTTTTAACAAAATTTTATTTTTTCAAAAATTATTTCGGTAGCTTCTGAAAAGGCAGCTACCTCATTTTGAGTAAATCTATTGAATAGTGTTGAATCAATATCCAACAAAGCAACTACTTTGTTATTTTTTAAAATAGGTATAACAAGTTCACTGTTAGATGCACTATCACATGCTATATGACCGGGAAAATTATGAACATTTTCAATATATACGGTATTTTTTGTAGTAAAACAATGACCGCACACACCTTTATTAAAAGGAATTCTGGTACAGGCAACTTTTCCTTGAAAAGGACCGAGAACTAAGTTGTTTTGAACAGAATCAACTAAATAAAAACCAACCCAATTTGTGTCAGGGAGATATTCCTTGTAAAAAGCAGAAAGATTAGAAAGGTTGGTAATCAGATTACTTTCATTTGCTATTAATGCACTTGCTTGTTCGATAAATAAATTTTTGTTATTAACAATATTCATAAATAAAACCTCCACAAAATTTACTTTATTATCGCATAAGTCGATTAAAAAATAAAGAGAAATATATAGAATAACAATATTTCAAAAAATATAATTATTTGACAATGATATAGTTTTATTATATTATTTTAAGTATAAATTTTAAAAACGGTGATTAAGACGGTATATGGTGTATTTCTAACAGGGAGCAACTTTTTAACTGAAAGGGTTGTATTAATATAGTGTATATTTTCAGCTTATGAGTAATTGTATAAGTAATAGTTATGAGTACAATCGGCTAGTGTCCGTTATGCACTTTAAATATAAGGAAGCTTATTGTAGCTTCGAATTTGGGTGGTACCACGATATATTCGTCCCTAGGGTGAGAAAACTCTAAGGGATTTTTTATTTTAGATAAGTTATATCTATAATGTAATTTTAGGAGGAGATAATATGTCTTTATTAGAAAATATAAAAAGAGAATACATTGAATTAGTAAAAGTAGTTTCTGATGAAAAATCTTTATATGAACTTAAAGTCAAATTTTTAGGTAAAAAAGGGCAGTTAACCGAGGTTATGAAGAGAGCGAAAGACTTAGCCCCTGAAGAACGCCCGTCTTTTGGAAAAAGTGTTAATGAGGTAAAAAATTACATTAATCAGAGTATTGAAGAAACACGTAAGGAAATTGAAGAGCGAGCGTTGGAATTAAAGTTGGCGAGTGAAGAAATTGATGTGACATTACCAAGTAAAAAAATAGAACTTGGTGGTGTAAATCCTTTAAATAAAATTATTGAAGAAATAGAAGAAATTTTTATTTCAATGGGATATGCTATTGCAGAGGGGCCGGAAGTAGAAACGGATAAATTTAATTTTGAGATGTTAAATCTGCCGAAAGATCATCCGGCACGTGATATGCAAGATTCGTTTTATATCACCGATGAACTTCTGATGCGTACACAAACATCACCGGTACAAGCACGTGAAATGCTTAAGGCGAATGGTAAAGGACCTGTGAAAATTATTTGTCCCGGTAAAGTATTTAGACGTGATAATGATGATGCAACACATTCTCATCAATTTACACAAATTGAAGGATTAGTAGTTGATAAAAATATTACATTTAGTGATTTAAAAGGAACATTGGAACATTTTATTCAGGCAATTTTTGGAAAAAATAAAAAAATACGTTTACGTCCAAGTTTTTTCCCATTTACAGAGCCATCGGTTGAAGTTGATGTATCGTGGGGAAATGAAGATGATGAAGAAAATATTAAATGGTTAGAAATTCTTGGAGCAGGTATGGTTCATCCTAATGTGCTTAAGATGGCAGGTTTCGATCCGGAATTGTATACCGGTTTTGCATTTGGTATGGGACCGGAGCGAGTAGCAATGTTGAAATATGGAATTAGTGATATTAGAAATTTCTATACAAATGATGTTAGATTTTTGAAACAATTTAATAGTGATAGAAATGATTAATGGAGGTAGATGATGTTAGTAAGTTATAATTGGTTAAAACAATATATAGATATTAAAGATAGTGCGCAAGATCTGGCAGAAAAGATTACACGAGGTGGAATTGAGGTAGAAGGTGTAGAATACTTAGCAGAAAATATTTCTAATGTTGTTGTAGGTTATGTAAAATCAAAAGAAAAACATCCGGATGCTGAAAAATTAAATGTTTGCACAGTTGATGTTGGAGAAAAAGAAGATTTACAAATTGTCTGTGGTGCGCCGAATGTGAAAGCAGGACAATATGTGATAGTAGCTAAAATCGGTGCAAAATTACCGGGTATTAAAATTAAAAAAGCAAAATTACGTGGTGTGGAATCTCAGGGAATGATTTGCTCACTAAAAGAACTTGGTTTAAACCAAAGTGTTGTACCGAAAAAGTATCAAGATGGTATTTATATTTTTGAAACAGAACAAAAACTAGGAAGTGATGTAGTAGAAGTTTTGGGATTAAATGATTATATTTTGGATCTCTCTATTACACCAAATAGAGCAGATGCATTGAGTATGCGCGGTTTGACTTATGAACTCGGTGCTTTATATAATCAAACGGTTAAATTTAATGATAAAAAATACGAAGAAAATACTACTGATACCAACTTAAAAGTGTCAATCCAAAGTGAAAATTGTATAAATTATTTAGCACAGATTGTAAATAATATTACAGTAGTTGATTCGCCATTATGGTTACAAACATGTTTAATGAATTCGGGTATTAGACCAATTAATAATATTGTGGATATAACAAATTATGTTCTGTTAGAATTTGGACAACCAATGCACGCTTTTGATAAGAAATTAACCGGAGACAATATTGTAGTACGTGATGCTGAGGTAGGAGAAATTTTAAAAACTTTAGATAATGTTGAAAGAAAATTACAAAAGGATGATCTAGTTATAACTGACGGTATAAAACCCATCGCATTAGGAGGAGTAATGGGTGGGAAAAATACTGAAGTAAACGGCAATACAACAAGTATTATTTTAGAATCAGCTTATTTTAATCCTATTACCGTTCGCAAAACTTCTGCATACCATGGTTTAAGAAGTGATTCTTCTGCACGTTTCGAAAAGGGCATTGATATTAATATACAAAAAGTCGCATTACAAAGAGCAACCGAGTTAATTTTAGAGCTATGTCCGGAAGCTACAATAGAAACAATTGTGGGAGAAGCAAAAACACTTAGCGATAAAGAAATAATAATTACCGAAAATTATATTAATGATTATTTAGGAATAGAGTTATCTAAAGAAAAAATTATTAATATTTTACAAAGTTTGAGCTTCAATGTGGAAAAAATAGAAGATTATCTATTGGTAAAAATTCCGACAAGAAGACCGGATATTACAATTAAGCAAGATTTAGTAGAAGAAATAATCAGAATATACGGTTATGATAATTTAGCGTCTACATTACCTAAATTTTCTAAAACAACACGAGGAGGTTTAACTTATAGTCAACGAGCGGTAAGAGATTTAAGAAAAATTTTTGTAACATTAGGATTTAATGATACAATTAACTATTCGTTAGTATCCGAAAAGGAAAGCACAGAATTTACGTTAGAAGATCACCATAAGGTAAAATTACTTATGCCTATGACGGAAACACATTCAACATTACGTCAAAGTCTTGTACCGGGATTATTAAATGCAACAGCATATAATGTAGCTCGTAAGCAGAAAAATCTGAAAATTTTGGAAATAGGGAAAGTTTTCTTTGGTAGCGGTGACGATAATATTCAGCCAACTGAAAAGTTATATCTATCAGCAGCGTTAACAGGAGTAGAACACTCTACAAAATGGTTAAAAGAAGAAAAGGAAATAGATTTTTACAGTGCCAAAGGATATTTAGAAACTATTTTTGAAAGATTAGGATTAGTAGAAAAAATTTCTTACAAATCAGTTAAATTGAAAAATATGCATCCCGGAAGAACGGCGGAAATGTATCTTGGAGAAAAGAGATTAGGTTTTATCGGAGAAATTCATCCTGCGTATGCCGGAGATAAAGGTTTAAATAAAACTTATGTTTTTGAAATAAATTTAGAAGAAATTATTTCAGAGAAAAAAGTTAAACCACTTTATGAAGAAGTAACTAAATATCCGGAAATCACTCGTGATGTAGCAATGCTTGTAGATAACAAAGATGAATATGCAAATATATATTCGGTAATTGAAAATGTAAATAGCAAACTTATTACTAATATAGAATTATTTGACTTATATGAGGGATTAGAGCTTCTTACGGGGAAAAAATCTATAGCACTTACGTTAACTTATAGTGATAAAGAAAAAACTTTAACTGATGAAGAAGTGACAGAAGCTCATGAAAAAGTATTAGATGCTTTAAGTAACTATGGAGCAATCATAAGATAGGAGAATGCTTATGGTATTGAAAATTTTATTGTTATGTATATCGGCTTATCTTATCGGTGCGATTCCCTTTGCACTAATAGTGGGAAAAGTATTTTACAATGTTGATATTAGGACTATGGGTAGTGGTAATCTCGGGACGACAAATACTTTTAGGTGTCTTGGAAAAAAAGCAGGAATTATTGTTTTTGTAATGGATGTTGTAAAAGGAATAATCGCAATTTTTATCCCTACACTCGTTATAGGCAGAGTAGAATATTTATCGATATTCGGAGCACTTGCAATGATAGGACATGTATTTCCTATTTTCGCAAATTTTCGTGGAGGCAAAGCGGTGGCAACAGGATCGGGAGTATTTATATTTTTGTATCCATTTTTAAGTATGGTTATGATTGTAATATTTTTCGCTACAATATTTTTAACCGGTTATGTATCATTGGGCAGTATTTTAATATGTTTAATGTCAATAATTTATTTATCTATTTTTGAAGTCGGAATAGATAAGTATATAATGATAACAATGTGTATTTTTGTTATCTATATGCACAAAAAAAATATAAAAAGACTTTTGAACGGAACGGAGAGTAAATCAAAATTAAAAATAGGTGGAAAAAATGACAGAAATAATTAGTGGAACAAGTTTAGCAAAACGATTAAGAGAAGAAATAAAACAAGAAGTAGGGATTTTAAGAGAAAAAAATATTGAACCAACTCTAGCGGTAGTTATAGTAGGAAATAATAAAGCTTCTCTTAGCTATGTCAATTTTAAACATAAGGCATGTTTAGAAAATAATATAAAGTCTATAAAAGTAGAACTTGATGAAAATATTACAACAGAAGAGTTACTTAATGAAATAAATAAATTGAATAATGATAATACAATAAATGGTATTTTAGTTCAGTTACCATTGCCACAAAGTATTGATGAAGAAAAAATTTTAAATGCTATAAATCCGGAAAAAGACGTTGATGGATTTCATCCGATAAATGTAGGAAAATTAGTGGCCGGGTCTGCTGAGTTAATTCCCTGCACACCGCTCGGAATTATGGAGATGATTAAGTCAACCGGTGAAATAATAGAGGGGAAATTAGCACTGGTAATTGGAAGAAGTAACATTGTCGGGAAACCTGTTTCTACTTTATTACTACAGGAAAATGCAACCGTGATTACAGCACATTCAAAGACAAAAAAATTAGAAACTTTAATAGAGAATGCTGATATAATAGTTTGTTGTGTAGGGAAAGCACATTTTTTATCAGGAAACGAAAAAGTAAAAGAGAATTGTATTATTATTGATGTAGGAAATAATTATATTAATGGAAAATTAGTTGGTGATGTTAATTTAGAAAAATTTATAGGTAAGGTGGCTTATATTTCGCCGGTACCGGGAGGAGTAGGGCCGTTAACAATAACAATGTTAATGAGAAATACACTGATAGCAACACATAAAATGAATAAATAAGGATAAAATGGATTGATTTAAAAACTAATAGTTCCAACAAAATTATTTATTGGTAGCTGGATGTAGGTGTATATTGATTTAGGTTTATTTTAAAGAAATTTATTCAAATTTATTGAATTGGGAGCAACTTTACAAAATCGAGATTTAACGAAATCATGATTTTTGAATTGCTCTCTTTTTATTTGTAGTGTTAAAAATAAAAAACCACTTATTCCAAATTAGAACAAAGTAGTTTTTAAACGTTTAATTATTTAGCTAAGTTTGATTTGTATCTGGCAGCTGTATTTTTATGAATTAGGTTAGTTTTAGCAGCTTTATCAATTTTTTTATAAGCAAGGTTTACTAACTCTGCAGTGTTAGCAGCACCTTCAGCTTTAGCAGCTTTAGCTTTTTTAATAGCTGTACGCATTTCTGATTTTTTAGCAGTATTGCTAGCATTTGTTTTAGCGTCTTTTCTCACACTTAGAACTGATGATTTAATGTTTGGCATACGATTCACCTCCTGCAATGAATTTTTTATTACTAAGAAATATTAATTAATATTCTTAATTACAATGAATTAAGTGTTGCTAAAAGCAACTACCTAATTTTAACATAACAAAGAGTTAAATGCAATATATTTTTAAGTTTTTTATGAGTAGGTTAGAAAAATTTGTTGTTTTTTATATTTTGTATTGACTAATGAGATAGATAATGTTACCATATAAAACATTGGTAATTATTTTGTTATCATAGAAATTTTATAATAAAGATGTTTGAGAGATCCATCTATAAAAAAAACTGTGGTAAACACTGATTTCTCATTTCAGTGTTTTATTTTTTTCTCTTGAGCAGGATAAGGAGTTTTTATATGAGAGATAATAAGGTTAGAATATTAACGATACAAGCATTAATAACAGCGATTTATGTTGTACTTACAGTAGTTGTTGCACCTTTTTCTTATGGTGCTATACAGTTTAGAATTAGTGAATCGTTATCTCAGCTAGTAGTGTTCAGTAAAAAATATTGGTTTCCAATTACATTAGGTGTAGCCGTAGCAAATATTTTCAGTCCGCTCGGTATTGTTGATGTATTTTTCGGTACCCTTGGTACAGGATTAGCACTATTAATAAGTGTCTTTGTATTCAAATTTATAAAAAGCAGATATGTAAGACATATTATGAATATCATTTTATATTTGATAATTTGCATGCCGATTATCGCTTATGAAATTACTATTTTTAGTGGTAATAATTCAACACGAGTACCATTTGAATTTGGGGTATTTTCCTCAATCTATGTTTCATTATTATTATCTCAGGTAGTTGTGATGATTATCGGTATTGTAATAACAGAAGCATTAAATAAAGTAATAGATCTAAAGAAAGTTTTTGAATAATAAATTTAACGGTCAAGTAATTTTATACCACTTTTTAAATTTGTTTAATTTATTTAAGAAAAAAGTGATAACTTGACTGTTTTTTATTCAATAAAAAATTTTTTTTTGTTATTGACACTAACGTTACGTTATAATGTAAACTATATATATCAGCTGGTAAAAAACAAACACTAGGAGGTGGATATGTACACAATAGGAGAAATGTCAAAAATTTCCGGTGTTAGTGTTAGAACACTGCATTATTATGATGAAATAGGTTTGCTGTCACCAATTAAAGAAAAGAATGGTTATCGCAAGTACAGTGAGAAAGAATTAGATAAGTTACAACAGATTATGTTTTACAAGTGTTTAAAGTTTTCTTTGCATGATATAATGAATATTTTAAATGGTAACGTTGATCACATGGAAATTTTAATCAGACAACGAGAACTAATAAAAAAGGAAAAGTATCGTTTTGATCAGTTGCTTAAAACGATTGATAAAACAATAGAACATATAAAAGGAGAAAAGATGATGACTGTAGAGGAAAAATTTGTAGGTTTTAGACATGAAGATTTAGAGAAGTATGAAGAACGTGCAATGGAAAAGTATGGTAAAGAAGTGATAAAAGAAGCAAAAAGACGAAGAGGCGGCGTTGAAAATATAGCTAATGAAGAGTTTAATAATGTGTTTAAAACATTAGCTAAATATAAAGCAGATGGTTTAAGTGTTGATGATAAAAAAGTACAAGAAGAGATTGATAAACTATATAATCATATAAATAAATATGGATTTGATTGTACATTAGAAGTATTTTCTCTTATAGGAAAAGGCTATGCGCAAAATCCGGAATTTAGAAATAATATTAATAAATTTGGAGCGGGCGTAGCAGAATTTACGAGTGAAGCAATAGAATATTATTATGAAAAAACTAATTAATTGATTGATAGATTGTAATTTTCGATGATAGGTAACTGATAAATTCAAAAATTTTTAATAAATCTATTGACAAAATTTAAAATATATACTACACTAATAAGGTCAGTTTAAATGTACCGTAGACAGTAGGGGGAGCAATCCTTAATTAGCCTACCGAGGACAAAAATTCGAAAAGAAACTTATGTGCCTTTTTGTATGTTCTCGCATACAAAAAGGTATTTTATTGGTACTGGGATTGATAAATCTACTTAGGAGGAAGTTCAATGTCAAAAGCTATTGAGAAAAAACAAGAGTTAGTTAACCAAATTGCTGAAGAAATTAAAGCTAGTTCATCAGTTGTTATTGCTGACTACCGTGGTTTAAATGTTGCAGAAGTAACAGAACTGCGTAATAATATGCGTAACGAAGGTTTAACTTTTAAAGTTTATAAAAACTCACTAGTTCGTCGTGCTATGAAAGAAGCCGGCGTTGAGGGGTTAGATGAAGTTCTAACAGGACCGAACGCATTTGCTTTTTCAACAGACGATGTCGTAGCGCCTGCCAGAGTTTTAAATGATTTCGCTAAAGAACATGAAAACTTGGAACTTAAAGCCGGTGTTATAGAAGGAAAAGTTGCAGATTATTCAGAAATTAAAGCTATTGCCGCATTACCAAGCCGCGATGGGTTACTTTCTATGTTGCTATCTGTATTGACAGCGCCAATGCGCAATACTGCTTTAGTTGTTAAAGCTGTAGCAGACCAAAAAGCTGAACAAGAAGCTTAATAAAAAATTAAAACATAATTAAAATCGGAGGAAATTTATAATGACTAAAGAACAAATTTTAGATGCTATTAAAGAAATGTCAGTTTTAGAATTAAACGACCTAGTAAAAGCAATTGAAGAAGAATTCGGGGTAACTGCTGCTGCACCTGTAGCTGTAGCTGGAGCTGCTGTAGCCGGAGCTGCTGAAGAAAAAACTGAGTTTGATGTAGTATTAACATCAGCTGGTGATTCAAAAATAAAAGTAATTAAAGTTGTTCGTGAAATCACAGGCGACGGATTAAAAGAAGCTAAAGAAAAAGTTGATGGTGCACCGTCAGTTGTTAAAGAAGGAGCTTCTAAAGAAGAAGCTGAAGAAATTAAAGCTAAATTAGAAGAAGTTGGAGCTTCTGTAGAAGTTAAATAATTTCTAAATTATTAAGTAGATAAAAAATAGATAGATGTAAATAAACAATAATATTCTATTTGAGAATATTTGATACGATGATAATAACAAAAATAGTATATCTCAAGTGTTTTACTTTGAGGTATGCTATTTTCTTGATTGAAGGAGTATTTATAATGGAGCATTATTATACTAACAATCCGACAACAAATAGTTGCGAGAAAATTATATATTCTGAAATTAATAATACTAAATTAAAATTTTATACAGATAATGGGGTATTTTCAAAAGATAATATAGATTTTGGAACTCGGAGTTTGCTGGAGAGTTTTTTCAGCAAAAAATTAGACGTAAAAGTAGCTGATATCGGTTGTGGTTACGGTGTTATATCTATTTATCTGGCGAAAAAAAATCCAACTTACACATTTACTATGGTAGATGTAAATAATAGAAGTCTTGAATTAGCTAAAAAAAACATTGAATTAAATAAAGTGATAAACAAAATAGAAGTAATAGAAAGTAGTTCTTTCGATAATGTAAAAGATATCTTTGATATAGTTATTACTAATCCTCCTATAAGAGCCGGAAAGCAAATTGTTCATAAAATTATGGAAGATAGTTATAATCATTTAGTAATAGCCGGAGAATTGTGGGTTGTAATACAAAAAAAACAAGGGATGGCAAGTTGTAAAAAATTACTTGAAGAATTATTTTCTAATGTAGAGATTATTAGTAAAAATAAAGGATATTACATTTTAAAAGCAGTAAAATAATTGACAATTTACTATGATTATGATAAAATGGTGAATTGCAAGTAATTCTATTTTAGCATAATAGAGTTATATAAAATTATATAAGAAGAAAGAGAAAATGTATAATATTTTCTTTTTAGTTTATAAGAGAAATACTAAGAGGTGACACAGTTGCAAAAAGTTAAATTTGGTAAGCACAGACAAAGACGTAGCTATGCGAGAATTTCAGAAGTAATCGATTTACCAGACTTAATAGAAATTCAAACGTTATCTTATGAGAAATTTTTAGAAACCGGTTTAAAAGAAGTTTTTAGAGATGTTTCTCCAATTGAAGGTAATAATGAAAAATTAAGTTTAGAATTTATTGATTATAAACTTGGAACTCCTAAGTATAATGTTGATGAATCAAAAGAACGTGATGCTACATATTCAGCACCACTACGTGTAAGAGTTCGTTTGATTAATAAAGAACGTGATGAAATTAAAGAACAAGAAGTGTTTATGGGTGAACTACCGCTAATGACGGAGACAGGAACATTCATAATAAACGGTGCAGAACGTGTTATCGTTTCACAATTAGTTCGATCACCTTCTGTGTATTTTACGGAAGATGATAAATTAAAGGTAAAAAATATTCCTAATGCATATAAAACAACTGTGATTCCTAACAGAGGAGCTTGGTTGGAATTTGAGAAAGATATTAAAGGTTTGGCATATGCCAGAATAGATAGAACAAGAAAAATTCCGCTAACAACACTTATCAGAGCCTTGGGATTTAATTCGGATGAGGAAATCATCAGATTATTCGGTGAAGATGCTGAGCTTCTTAATACATTGGAAAAAGATGAGAATCAGGATGTCGGGACAGCTTTAAAAGTAATCTATGATAAACTTCGTCCCGGAGAACCCGCGAATGTTGAAACAGCTAAATCTACATTGTATGGACGTTTTTTTGATCCGCGTCGTTATGATTTGGCAAAGGTAGGAAGATATAAACTTAATAATAAACTTCATGTCGCTGAAAGATTAGAAAATCAAATTTTAGTAGAGCCGATTGTTGATACTGAAACAGGTGAAATTTTAGTAGAAAAAGGTATTAAATTGACTCGTGAAATTTTAGATAATATTCATGAGGAATTAGAAACTACAGCTAATATAAGAGAATTTGATATGAATGAATCGCTTGACGGAAGTGACAGTTTAAAATTACAGTTATTTAAAATTGTGAATCAGGTTAAAGTTGGAAATGATTACAATGTTGATGAGTTGACAGCAGATCAAGTATTACATGTTATAGGTAATGCTTCACCGGATAAAGATATTTTAACATTAACTATTGCCGATATTATAGCAAGTATTAATTACTACTTATTATTAATCAGAAATAGAAGAAATGATGATTCGTTTGAGTATGAATTAATAGGTAGGGTTGATGATATTGATCATCTTGGTAATCGTCGACTTCGTTGTATAGGTGAATTACTTCAAAATCAAATTCGTGTCGGTATTTCTCGTATGGAGCGTGTCGTTAGAGAAAGAATGAGTATTCAAGATACTAATGAAATTACACCGCAACAGTTGATAAATGTTAGACCGGTTACTGCGATTATTAAAGAGTTTTTTGGAAGTTCTCAATTATCACAATTTATGGATCAAACCAATCCGTTAAGTGAGCTTACTCACAAACGTAGATTGTCTGCGCTTGGACCTGGTGGTTTAACGAGAGAACGTGCCGGAATGGAAGTTCGTGACGTCCATTATTCTCACTATGGGCGTATGTGCCCGATTGAAACGCCGGAAGGACCAAACATTGGCTTAATTAACTCACTATCTTCATTCGCAAGAATTAATGAGTATGGTTTTATTATGACTCCATATAGAAAAGTAGAAGTTGATAATGAAGGGCGACCTTATGTTACTGAAAATGTTCAATATTTAACAGCAGATCAGGAAGATAAATATGTGGTTGCACAATCTAACTCGAATGTAGATGAAAATGGATATTTCTTAGATGATGAAGTTGTTTGTCGTTTTAGAGGAGATAATACGATTAAACCTAGAGAAATGATGAACTTCATGGATGTATCACCTAAACAGGTAGTATCAGCAGCTACAGCTTGTATTCCATTTTTAGAAAACGACGACTCTAACCGTGCGCTTATGGGTGCAAACATGCAACGTCAAGCGGTACCTTTGATGGTAACTGAAGCACCGTTTGTTGGAACCGGTATGGAGCATTTAGCAGCACGTGATTCAGGAGCAGCAGTTATAGCTAAATATCGTGGTATTGTTGAATATGTGGATGGTGCTAAAATAAAGGTACGACGACTTGAAATTCTTGACGGAAATGAAATTAAAGGTGAGTTAGATACATATATTGTACATAAATTTGTACGTTCTAATCATAGTACATCATATAATCAAAAACCTATTGTTAAAGTAGGAGACAGAGTTGAACCGAAAGATATTCTTGCTGACGGACCATCTATGGATAAAGGAGAATTAGCATTAGGTAAAAACTTAGTGGTAGCATTTGTTAACTGGGACGGGTACAATTATGAAGATGCTGTTATTATGAGCGAACGTCTTGTTAAAGATGATGTTTATACTTCTATTCATTTAGAAGAATATGAAACAGAAGCAAGAGATACAAAACTTGGACCGGAAGAAATCACACGTGAGATACCTAATGTAGGAGAAAATGCTCTTAAAAACTTGGATTCACGCGGTATTATCCGTATAGGTGCGGAAGTAAAAGATGGGGACATTCTTGTCGGTAAAGTAACACCTAAAGGGTTAACAGAACAAACACCGGAAGAAAAACTGTTATACGCAATTTTCGGTGCAAAATCTAAAGAAGTACGTGATACTTCATTGCGTGTGCCACATGGTGCTGACGGAGTAGTAGCGGATGTTAAAATTTTCAAACGTGAAGATGGTGCGGAGTTAGCCAATGGCGTTAACGAATTGGTTAGAGTATTTATTGTTCAAAAACGTAAAATTCGTGTTGGTGATAAAATGGCTGGTCGTCATGGAAATAAAGGGGTTATCTCAAATATTTTACCTGAAGAAGATATGCCTTATTTACCGGATGGGACGCCCGTTGATGTTATGTTAAATCCACTTGGAGTACCGTCACGTATGAACATTGGACAAGTATTAGAACTTCATTTAGGTATGGCGGCTAAACAACTCGGTATCCACGTAGCGACACCGGTGTTTGACGGTGCTAGTGATGATGATGTTTGGTCAACTGTGGCAGAGGCCGGTATGGCAAAAGATGCTAAGACGGTTCTTTATGACGGGCGTACCGGTGAACCGTTTGATAGTCGTGTTTCAGTTGGAGTTATGTATATGATTAAACTTGCTCACATGGTTGATGATAAACTTCATGCACGTTCAATTGGTCCATATTCATTGGTAACGCAACAACCTCTTGGAGGTAAAGCACAATTTGGTGGACAAAGATTTGGTGAGATGGAGGTATGGGCATTAGAAGCATATGGTGCAGCTTATACACTTCAAGAAATCTTGACTTACAAATCAGATGATACGAACGGTCGTATTAAAACTTATGAAGTTATTGTTAAAGGTGAGAATATTCCGCGTCCCGGAGTACCGGAATCGTTCCGTGTTCTTATGAAAGAACTTCAAGCCTTAGGTATGGACTTTAGAGTAATGGATAATGATGATAATGAAGTGGATATGGGTGATATAGACCTAGGCGATACTATAGATTTTCATACAGGTTTAGGACACTTACATGAAAAAAAAGAAGATGAAGTTAAGAATGAAGAAACTGATGAAGATGTAGATATTGATACTGAAGACGAAGAAAATGAGGAAGTTGATGAAAATAGCGGTTATCAATCACTAGCTGACTTATTGCTGTCAAATAATGATGAATATGATGATGTAGAAGATATAGAAGATGAAGAAATCGAAGAAGATTTTGATAATGAAAAATAAAAATTTTACAATGAATCACAAAATACTATTCAAGGCTATTATACAAAATAATAAAGGAGGTATGCTCCTTGATAGACGTAAATAATTTTGCATATATGAAAATTAGTTTAGCCTCTCCTGAAAAAATAAGAAGTTGGTCTTATGGAGAAGTTAAAAAACCGGAAACGATAAATTATAGAACTTTAAAACCGGAAAATGATGGGTTGTTCTGTGAAAGAATTTTCGGACCAACAAAAGATTGGGAATGTGCTTGCGGTAAGTACAAAAGGGTAAGATATAAAAATATAAAATGTGATAAATGTGGTGTTGACGTTACTTTATCAAAAGTACGTAGAGAAAGAATGGGGCATTTGGATTTAGCAGCTCCGGTCAGCCATATTTGGTATTTCAAGGGAATACCAAGCCGTATGGGTCTGCTATTGGATCTTAGTCCCAGACAATTAGAAGAAGTAATCTATTTTGCTTCATATATTGTAATTGATCCGGGTGAAACGGACTTTATGAAAAAACAAATTGTTTCAGAGCGTGAAGTTCGTGAGGCACGTAGTACATTCGGCGCTAACTCATTTGTAGCTAAAATGGGAGCGGAAGCTATCCGTGATTTATTGGCAGAGTTAGATATTGAAAAAGAATTAAGAGATTTAAAAAATGAACTTAAAGAATTAAGTGAGAGTAATTATAAATCAGGACAAAAAATTGTTAAAATTATTAAACGTGTAGAAGTGTTTGAAGCGTTTAAAAATTCCGGAAATAAACCGGAGTGGATGATTATGACCGTTTTACCTGTTATACCTCCTGAATTACGTCCAATGGTTCAGTTGGACGGTGGACGTTTTGCAACGAGTGATTTAAATGATTTGTATCGACGTGTTATTAATCGTAATAACCGTTTGAAAAAACTTATAGAATTAAAAGCACCCGGCTTAATCGTTCAAAACGAAAAACGTATGTTACAAGAAGCAGTAGATGCTTTGATAGATAATGGTCGTCGTGGTCGTCCGGTTACCGGCCCCGGCAACAGAACTTTAAAATCGTTATCTAATATGCTTAAAGGTAAACATGGACGCTTCCGTCAAAACTTACTAGGTAAACGTGTTGATTACTCTGGTCGTTCAGTTATCGTAGTTGGACCGAATTTGAAAATGTATCAATGTGGATTACCGAAAGAAATGGCGCTTGAATTGTTTAAACCGTTTGTAATGAGAGAATTAGTAAAACGTGAATTGGCGAATAATATTAAAAACGCAAAAAATCAAATTGAAAGAATGGAAGATCACGTTTGGGATATATTGGAAGATATTATTCGTGAACACCCGGTATTACTTAACCGTGCACCGACATTGCACAGATTAGGTATTCAAGCTTTTGAACCGATTTTAGTGGAAGGTCGTGCGATAAGATTGCATCCACTTGTAACTACAGCGTTTAATGCTGACTTTGACGGTGACCAAATGGCTGTTCACGTGCCGCTATCAAAAGAAGCACAGGCTGAAGCACGTATGTTAATGCTGGCTGCACAAAATATTCTTAACCCAAAAGATGGAAAACCTGTTGTTACACCGTCTCAAGACATGGTTCTCGGTAACTATTATTTAACATTAGAAAGACCGGGAGCAATCGGTGAAGGTATGATTTTTAAAGATGCTGACGAAGCAAGAATGGCATATCAAAACGGGTATATTCATTTACATACTCGTGTTGGTATTGCAGCAAAATCATTCAATAATCCGACATTTACAGAAGAACAAAATAAAAAATTATTAATTACAACAATTGGTAAAGTTATTTTTAATGATATACTTCCGGCCGGCTTTCCATTTTTAAATGAACCAACTAAAGATAACTTGGAGGTAGCAACACCGAAAAAATACTTTGTTGCAACAAGTGAATTATCAGAAGGCGGGCTTAAAGCCTATATTAAAGAAAAAGAAACCGCAATACCATTTAAAAAAGGTTTCTTGTCAAAAATTATTTCAGAAATTTTTAATAGATTCCATATTACCGAAACATCTATGATGTTGGATAGAATGAAAGACTTAGGATTTAAGTATTCTTCAAGAGCTGGTATTACCGTTGGGGTAAGTGATGTGTTTGTCTTACCAAATAAATATGATATTCTTGCAGAATCACAAGAAAATGTTGATAAAATCACTAATCTATTTAGACGTGGTTTATTAACGGAAGAAGAACGTTATCAAAATGTTATTGCACAATGGGCAAAAGCTAAGGATGTTATCCAAGATCAACTTATGGACTCTCTTCCTGCGACTAACCCAATTTATATGATGAGTGATTCGGGAGCACGTGGTAATGCGTCAAACTTTACTCAACTTGCCGGTATGCGTGGACTTATGGCATCTCCATCAGGTAGAATCATGGAAATGCCGGTACGTTCATCATTTAAAGAAGGACTTACAGTATTGGAATACTTTATTTCTTCTCATGGGGCACGTAAAGGACTTGCAGATACGGCATTAAAAACTGCTGATTCAGGGTATTTGACACGTCGTCTTGTTGATGTTGCCCAAGATGTTATTGTTCGTGAAAATGATTGTGGAACATCTCGAGGTTTAAGAGTGGCAGCACTTAGAAATGGAACTGATGAAATTGAGAGTTTGCAAGAACGCTTAGAGGGAAGATACAGTAAAGAAACTGTTGTTCATCCGGAAACCGGTAAAGTCATCGTTGAAGATGGTGAATTAATCACGTTAGATACAGCGAAAGAAATAGAAAAAGCCGGTATCGAAAGTGTTGTAATTCGTTCGGCGTTTACATGTAATAGTCGTCATGGAGTTTGTGAGAAATGCTATGGTAAAAACTTAGCAACTGGAGAAAAAGTTGAAGTAGGAGAAGCAGTAGGTACAATAGCTGCTCAGTCTATTGGAGAACCGGGAACACAGCTTACGATGCGTACATTCCATACCGGAGGGGTAGCAGGTGCAGATATTACTCAAGGTTTACCTCGTATTCAAGAATTATTCGAAGCACGTAATCCAAAAGGGAAAGCTTTAATTTCAGAGGTAGATGGAACTGTAACAAAAGTAGAAGTGGATAATAATCATATTCGTAGAATATTTGTATTAAGTGAAATTGGAGAGGAAAGAGAGTATCAAGATTACGGTACAAGTCGTATGTTAGTTAAGGAAAACGATGAGGTTAAACGTGGTCAAGCATTAACTGAAGGGTCTATTGAACCCAAAGAATTACTTTCTATTGCAGGATTGGAAGCTGTACAAAGTTACTTATTGACAGAGGTACAAAAAGTTTACCGTATGCAAGGGGTTGAAATTAGTGATAAACACGTTGAAGTAATGGTAAGACAAATGTTGAGGAAAGTGCGTGTTATCAATGCAGGAGATACCGACTTGTTACCGGGTTCATTAGTAGATATTCATAGGTTTACTGATGAGAATAAAAAAATTCTTAAACATCGTGGAAATATGGCAACAGCGAAACCTGTTATTCTTGGTATAACAAAAGCATCTTTAGAAACGGAAAGTTTCTTATCAGCAGCGTCATTCCAAGAAACAACAAGGGTTCTTACAGATGCGGCGGTTAAAGGTAAAACCGACATGTTGATGGGACTTAAAGAAAATGTTATTATTGGTAAATTGATACCTGCCGGTACCGGTATGCCTAGATATAACAACATTGATGTTCAATATGAAGAAGATTTAGAGCAAGAAATGGAACAAGAATTAAGTAAACCCATTGAACAAGAATTACACGATGAATTAGAAACTATTTAATTAAAAATGTGATAGAAATATAGAATATAAAAAAGTTTTGATATTTCTATTGACAAACATTAAATAAATATGTACAATAGATAATGTTGAATACAAAAGTAGAAGCACCCGTTTCTCACCTGCCAATGTTGATTGTTCAGGTTTATGTAGATGAAATGTAGAATTTTATGCTGGGTGTTTTGCACCCAGCTTTTTATTTGCTTTTAGTATTTAATGAATTTTATAAATAGGAGGTGCTGGTCATTAGTAAAGATACTGCACAAGTAAATGAAGGTATTAAAGCGAAAGAGTTTCTTTTAATTAGTCAAAACGGAGAACAATTAGGAGTAAAATCTAAAGCAGAGGCATTGCAAATAGCAGAAAGAATGAATTTAGATGTCGTTTTAGTTGCACCTAATGCAAAAACACCGGTTGCTAAAATTATGAATTATGGTAAATTCAAATTTGAGCAACAGAAAAAAGAAAAAGAAGCACGTAAGAAACAGAAAATCGTTACAACAAAAGAGATACGTTTATCTCCTACGATAGAAAAACACGATTTTGAAACTAAATTAAAAAATGCTAAAAAATTCTTAGCAAAAGAAGATAAAGTAAAAGTTTCTATTCGCTTTAAAGGGAGAGCAATCACCCATAAAGAAATTGGACAGAAAGTTTTAGAAAACTTTTCTAACGAAGCTAGCGATATAGCAACTGTCGAACAAAAACCTAAAATGGAAGGTCGCAGTATGTTTTTAGTTCTAGCACCAAAAAAAGAGAAATAAAGGTTTAATATAGGAGGAATTTGATAATGCCAAAAATGAAATCTCACCGTGGTTTAGCAAAACGTGTGAAAAAAACAGCTAACGGTAAGTTAAAACGTAGCCGTGCTTATACATCTCACTGGTTTTCAAGAAAAACTACTAAACAAAAACGTCACTTACGTAAAGCATCATTAGTATCTCGTGGTGATTACAAACGTATTAGAACTTTATTAGTTAAGTAATATAGAATTTATAATGTAAATACTTATTTATAAGTTATACTAAAGGAGGAATTAGATATGCCACGTGTAAAAGGTGGAACAGTGACTCGTCGTCGTCGTAAAAAAGTTTTGAAATTAGCTAAAGGTTATTTTGGATCAAAACATACATTATTCAAAGTAGCAAAACAACAAGTAATGAAATCTGGAATGTATGCGTTTAGAGATCGTCGTCAAACTAAACGTAATTTCAGAAGATTATGGATCGTTCGTATCAATGCTGCTGCTAGATTAAACGGACTATCATACAGTCGTTTAATGAACGGTCTAAAAGTTGCAGGTATTGATATTAATAGAAAAATGTTATCAGAAATAGCTATTCATGATGCTCAAGCTTTTTCAAGCATTTGTGAACAAGCAAAAGCAGCATTAGCTAAATAATAAAGATAAAAAGAAACTAGCAATTAGGTTAGTTTCTTTTTATCTTTATTTAATAAATAATTTTTCGAGGAGTTTTAAGGCTCTGATATTTCTTTACGGCAATCTCATGATAAATTTCTTCGCCACGTTTTTCATAAAGTAGAGTAGCCCAAGTGTACCATAATAAATCGCAAAAACGCAAGAAAATATCTAGTTTATTAAAATCACATTGTTTATCTGTGAAATATGCTTTGAGGAAAGTGATTGTTTCCTGATAATCCAGTTCATTTTCTGATATGAAACTGGCAATATCAAAGTAATAATCATTTTGCCCGGCATATTCATAATCTATTAAAAACAGATTATTTTCAGTAAATAAAAAATTCCCTTCAACTAAATCATTATGACATAATCTGTCAGGTTTATAAACCTTTTTTATTTCATCAACCAAATAAATAAAATTATCAATATCCAATTCATCAATAAGATTGAAATAAGAGTAAAAAGTATCAACTATATTGAAAGAATTTTCTGCCTGAAATTTTTTCGAATGAAACTTCTTAAGCAACTTTGCTATTTCGATGATGTTGGATAAATTTTTTTGCGAGATAAATGTTTTAGAATTTTTTTGGTATGGTGTAATAAGGTTGTTATTATTATAATGAATTACATTAAGAAAATACGGTTCATTTTTTAATAATTTAATGGCTTCTTTTTCGTTTTCTTTATTAACAAGTTTAGTATCATCTTTTTGTGTTCTGTAAAAATAACTATTTTGCTCAGTATGAACGATGTAATTTTTGTTAGTAATACCATAGCTTGTTTCTATCATGGTAATTATTTTTTCTTCGAGAATTTTTTCCAGTTTTTCTTTTTTATACATATATATCACTCACTCTTAATTTTAAATCACCCATATTATATAATATTAGCTTGTTTATGTAAAATGAAAAAGTTTTCAACAAAAAAATTGGAATTATAAATTAGTATATTAAAATCCTATTTTTTAGATGGAATTAGTAAAAAAATATTATCATAAACATTTTAAATTTTATGTTAATTTACCTAAAAGAATATATCAAAAAAATGGTTGATATAATTGAAAAATAGATAGAAAAAATGAAGTTAATATAACATGTTTCCTTGAAAAAAAAATTGTTTTTTGATATAATTAAAGAGTATAAAATATATTTATATACAAAATATTTTTTTTAAATTTTACAGGAGGTGTAAAGTGAAAAAAGTAGTAATTGATAATGAGTATATTACTTTATCTCAATTTTTAAAAATGGAAGACTTTATTAATTCCGGAGGACAGGCAAAGTTTTTTCTTTCGGAAGAAGATGTATTTTTAAACAATGAATTAGAACAGCGTAGAGGGAAAAAACTATATTCAGGTGACATAGTAAAGATAAAAAATAAAGAATTTTTAATTAGTAATGAAAATTAGAGAATTAAAATTACTTTATTTTAGAAATTATGAAGCACTTGGATTGGAGTTACATCCCTCTCTTAATGTTTTAGTCGGTGATAATGCTAATGGTAAAACAAATTTAATAGAGGCTATTTTTTGTTTAGCACTGGGGAAAAGTTATCGTACTAAAAGTGATAGTGAATGTATTAAATTTGGAGAAAGTGCAACAGCGATGTCTTGTGTACTGAACAAAAGAAATAGAAATATAAATATTATGCTTGGAATAAGCAATAAGGGAAAAAATGCAAAGATAGCAGGAATAAAAAGAACAAAACTCACAGACTTTGTGGGTGAACTTAATGTCGTTTTATTTTCTCCGGAGGATTTACAAATTGTAAAAGGTTCTCCGGTGCTAAGAAGAGAATTTATTAATAGAGAATTTTATCAATTCTCAAGAGTATATCATAGATATAATCTTATGTATCAGCATTTGTTAAGACAGCGTAATGCTTATTTAAAAGATATGAGAAAAAATCCGAAAGATGAGTTAGCATTAACGTATCTTGAAACTTTAACATCTCAATTGGTAAAAATTGCTATGTATATCACAAAAGAGCGTGTTAATTTTGTAAGAGATATAGCAAAACTTGCAAAGGATAATATGAATAATATTTCGAATGGTACGGAGAAATTAGAAATAAGGTATAAAAGTTCTATTTTAGAACAACTTAGCATTGAAAATATTGATGATAAAAGATTTACTGAAGAAAATATTGTTGAAAATATGATGAAAAAATCATTTGATGATATTATGCGTGGAAGTACAAAGGTAGGTCCGCATCATGATGATTTAATTTTCTATATTAATAATTTAGATGCAAAGGTCTATGCTTCACAAGGGCAACAACGTAGTATTGTTTTATCGCTAAAACTTTCAGAAATAGATTATCTGAAACAGAAAACAGAAACTTATCCGGTACTTCTGTTAGATGATGTTTTAAGTGAACTTGATAAAACACGTCAGCAAAAGTTGTTGGATGCAATTAATGAAAATGTTCAAACTTTTATAACAACACCTTCAATAACTGAGATAAAAGAGGAATTATTAAAAAAATCTAAGGTATTTTATATAAAACAGGGTAATGTTAGTGAAACAAGTTATTAAAAAAATATTTTGTAATTATTCAAAGATGAATGATAATATTTTATAGTAAAGAAAGTTATATTTAGTTAAAATGATAAATGTAATAAGATGAAAGGAATAATCATGGTAGAGAAAAAAGAAATGCAAGAATATAATGCTGACCAGATTCAAGTTCTTGAGGGGCTTGAAGCTGTTAGGGTAAGACCCGGTATGTATATTGGTTCAACATCAAGTAAAGGGTTACACCATCTTGTTTGGGAGATAGTAGATAACTCTATTGATGAAGCGTTAGCAGGGTATTGTGATACGATTACTGTTGCGATTGAAAAAGATAATTGGATAAGAGTAGAGGACAACGGACGTGGTATTCCGATTGATATTCAGGAACAAACGGGAAAACCTGCATTAGAAGTAATTTTAACAGTATTACATGCCGGTGGTAAATTTGGCGGTGGCGGTTATAAAGTATCCGGAGGACTTCATGGAGTTGGGGCTAGTGTAGTTAACGCTCTATCTACCGACTTGGAGGCGTACGTTCATCGTGATGGTCATATTTATTTGATGAAGTTTCAACGTGGGGAAGTTGTACAAGATATTACGGTTGTCGGTGTAACTGATAAAACAGGGACAACAGTTCGTTTTAAAGCTGATCCAGAAATTTTCCAAGAAACAACGGAGTATGAATATGATATTTTACGTATGCGTATTCGTGAACTTGCATTCTTAAATAAGGGAATTACGATTATTCTTAAAGATGAAAGAGAAGGGCAAGAAAAAGAAGAATCGTTTTGTTATGAAGGCGGATTATTGGAATATGTTGAAATGCTTAACGAGAACAAAGATGCTCTGCATGAGGCAATTTATGTTCAAGGAGAAATGGATGGCAAAGAGGTTGAAATTTCAATGCAATATAATACAGGTTACGCCAGCAATGTTTTAAGTTATGCAAATAACATTAATACCCATGAAGGCGGGACCCATGAAAGTGGGTTTAAAACAGCCTTAACACGAATTATTAATTCTTATGGAAAGAAAAATAAACTGATTAAAGAAAAAGAATCATTAACAGGTGATGATGTTAGGGAAGGTCTTGTTGCTATTATTTCCATAAAACATCCTAATCCACAGTTTGAAGGACAGACAAAAACAAAACTTGGAAATTCAGAAATGAGTACCATAACTAATAAATTATTTTCAGAAGAGTTAGATAGATTTTTACTGGAAAATCCTAAAACTGCAAAAATTATTGTCGAAAAAGGATTACAAGCATCACGTGCAAGAATTGCCGCTAAAAAAGCTCGTGAATCAACACGTCGTAAAAATGCTTTAGAATTTACAAATTTACCGGGGAAATTAGCTGATTGTTCCAGCAAAGATGCAACCGAATGTGAATTATTCCTAGTCGAAGGAGATTCTGCAGGAGGAAGTGCAAAACTTGGACGTAACAGCACTTTTCAAGCTATTTTACCATTAAAAGGTAAGATTTTAAATGTGGAAAAAGTAAGAATAGATAAAGTATTATCTAGTGATGAAATTCGTTCTTTAATTACGGCTGTAGGAATGGGAATTGGAGAAACATTAAATATTGACAAATTACGTTATCATAAAATTGTGATTATGACTGATGCTGATGTTGACGGAAGTCATATTCGTACGTTGTTATTAACATTCTTCTTTAGATACATGAAAGAATTAATTGATGCAGGATATGTTTATATTGCAAGACCGCCATTATATGGTTTAAAAGTTGGGAAAAAAGAATATTATTCACATACAGAGGAGGAATTAAAAGAGCATATTGAAGAATATGCTAAAGATAAAAAATATGCCGTTCAACGATATAAAGGTCTTGGAGAAATGAATGCTGAAGAATTATGGGCTACAACAATGGATCCGGAACATCGTTTAATGTATAAAGTAAGTATTGATGATGCACAACGTGCAGATGCGGCGTTTGAGGTCTTAATGGGTGAAAAAGTTGAACCTAGACGTAAGTTTATTGAAGAGAATGCGTTGAATGTTATTAATTTAGATGTTTAATACGAAAGGATAGAACATGGAAGATAATAAAAATAATATTACCTTGAGAAACATAACAACAGAAATTGAAAATTCTTTCTTGGATTACTCAATGAGTGTTATTGTCTCACGTGCATTGCCGGATGTACGTGATGGTTTAAAACCTGTACATAGAAGAATATTATATGCCTTTAATGAATTAGGACTAACATATGATAAACCTTATAGAAAAAGTGCAGCGGTAGTAGGGGAAGTAATGGCAAAATATCACCCTCACGGTGATTCTGCAACATATGGAACAATCGTTCGTTTAGCACAAGATTTTAATAGTCGTTATCCGCTGGTTGACGGGCAAGGAAACTTTGGTTCTATTGACGGAGATGGTGCTGCTGCAATGCGTTATACAGAAGCACGTATGAGTAAAATCGCATCCGAAATGTTACGTGATATAAATAAAAATACTGTTGATATGCAAGATAACTATGACGGTACCAAAAAAGAACCAAAAGTATTGCCGGCCAAAATACCTAACTTATTAGTAAATGGAAGTAGCGGTATCGCAGTAGGTATGGCTACAAATATTCCACCGCATAATTTAGGAGAAGTTATTGACGGTATTGTGGCACTGTCCGATAATCCTGATATAACAATAGCGGAACTAATGACAAAAATAAAAGGACCGGACTTTCCAACCGGAGCATATTTACTGGGGCGTAGCGGCATAGTTAAAGCATATAATACCGGACGTGGTTCAATTATTATGCGTGGTAAAACTGCAATTGAGCAGATGAAAAATGGGAAAGAACGTATTGTTATTACAGAAATACCTTATCAGGTAAATAAAGCAAAATTGGTAGAAAAAATAGCGGAATTAGCCCGTGATAAAAAAATAGAAGGTGTAACAGATTTACGTGATGAAAGTAGTTTGAAAGGAATTCGTATTGTTATTGAATTACGCCGAGATGTTAACAGTAATGTAATTTTAAATAATCTTTATAAATTGACGCCTCTACAAAGTTCATTTGGTGTGAATATGATTGCTCTTGTAAACGGTGTACCTAAGTTATTAAATTTAAAAGAGGCACTATATTATTATTTAGAACATCAAAAAGAAGTTGTAGTAAGAAGAACGAAATTTGATCTCAAAAAAGCACAAGATCGTGCTCATATTTTAGAAGGATTAAGGATTGCCCTTGATAATATCGACAGAATAATTAGTTTAATTCGCGGTTCTAAGACAACAGAAGAGGCCAAAACAGGATTAATAAAACAATTTGATTTATCTGATATTCAAGCACAAGCTATATTAGATATGCGACTACAACGTTTAACAGGGTTAGAACGTGAAAAAATTGAAGATGAGTATAGTAAATTAATGAATTTAATAAAAGATTTACAAGATATCTTGAATAAAGAAGATCGTGTTCGTGAAATTGTTAAAACAGAGTTACTCGAAATAAAAGAAAAATATGGAGATTCACGTCGTAGTGTTATAATTGAAGGACAAGTTGATACGATAGATAATGAAGATTTAATAGAAAAAGAACAAATAATTATTACATTATCACACAATCAATATATCAAACGTTTAGCAGCTAGTACATATAAATCTCAAGGACGTGGTGGACGTGGTGTTAATGGAATGACAACAAATGATGAAGATAATATCGCATATATGTTAAGTTGTTCAACTCATGATCATATATTATTCTTTACAGATAAAGGTAAGGTATACACACTTAAAGGATATGAAGTTAATCAAATGAGTAGACAATCAAAAGGAATACCGATAATAAATCTTCTTGAAATTGAAAAAGAAGAAAAAGTTAATTCTATTATTGCCATTTCCGACTTACAAGAAGAAGGAACAAATCTAATTTTCTCTACTAAGTTTGGTATTATTAAAAAATCTAAACTCGGTGATTACGCAAGTATTCTTAAAAAAGGGAAAATAGCACTTAAACTTGATGACGGTGATTCTCTAATAGATGTTCAACGAATTACTGATGAACAAGATATTATGATTGTAACAGCTAATGGGCAAGCAATTCGTATTAATGCAGAAAAAGTACGTACCATGGGACGGGTGAGTCGTGGTGTGAAAGGTATTACACTCGGTTTAGATGATTATGTTATTGGCATGGAAGTAGTAGATGAAACGAAAAAAATCTTGACTGTAACCGAAAATGGTATTGGTAAAATATCTAAATCAACGGAATTTAATGTAATTAACCGTGGAGGAAAAGGTGTCAAAGTAGCAAAAGTTACGAAGAAAACAGGTAAAATCGTTGCGGTAAAATCAATTGCAGGTAACGAAGATCTAATGGTAATGACAAACCAAGGTGTTATTATTCGAATTGATATTTCAACAATTAGTACACTAGGGCGTACAGCAACAGGGGTTAAAGTAATCAATTTAGTTGATGATCAAAAAGTGGCGACAGTTACATTAGCAGAAAAAGAAGAAAATTATGAAGAAGAATAATCTGATGTAAAATTGATTATATTACATGACTACCGATCATAAAAAGCAGTTAGAAAGTTTATACGAAGGATTTAGTTTTGTCATAACAGGACTAAATCCTTTTAATTAATGGCTTTAGCCAGTTGAGGAGGCGAAGTCTCCGAAACAATAAACCACCCGCTATGCGGGTGCGAGAAAAGAGTTAAACAATTGAAAAATCATCCTTTCTTGATAAAATAAGAGTAGTTCAAGCACTAAAATAAAGAAAGGATGATTTTAATTATGGCAAATAAACATAATAGTTTATCGCATACAAAGTGGGCTTGAGATATAATAGGGATACAGAGGAAAAAGCTTGATAAATAGGAGCTTTCAGCACTGTATCCCTATTTTTAAAATCAAACAAAATATCGAAAAGGAGGCTTTTATGATATGTAGAAAAATATTTCAAGCCATTGTGTCAGTTATTCAATTAGCAAAGGCGGTGGTGAATCAATGAGATGGATAATAAAAATAATCTTGTTCCCAATCAGCCTGCTGTTAAGCATTTTGACCGCATTTCTAACATTCTTGCTTAGTATAGGAACAGCGATATTGTATTTGCTAATGCTGATGTGTGTATTTGCTGCCATAGGCTCGTTCTTTATGCTACACAACACAAGAGCAGCAATAGAAGCACTTATCATTGGATTTTTGTTAAGTCCTTACGGAATACCGATGATTGGAGTGGCAATCATAGCTTTTATACAAGGAATCAATGAAGCCATAAAATCAATATAAAAAATTTCATAAAAATGGTTACCAAGGGCGATAGATAAAAACTATCGTCTTTTTTAGTGGAAAAATATCATGGAAAGGAGAGCTTTTAGATGAGTATGTATTTATTTGATGAACAACCTATCGTTGCAAATAAGACATTGGCAAGAGAGATAGGTTTAAATGAAGCTCTTATCTTACAGCAAATAAACTATTGGATAGAAATAAATAAGAAATCCGGCAATAACTTCTATGACGGAAGATATTGGACATATAACTCAATAAGAGCATGGCAGGAAAAAGATTTTGACTATATGAGTTTCGATACTGTAAAAAGAACCTTTGCGAAGTTGGAAAAGGCAGGTTTTCTACTCGTAGGAAACTACAATAAAGATCCAAGAGATAAAACAAAATGGTACACCATAAATACTGAAAAACTGGAGGAACTTTATGCTGAAATTGAGAACAAAAAGAAAAAAGAAGAATTACAAGCCTTAGAAAAAGCTGTGCCTAATGCATTAGGGCAAAATGCACCAATGGAAAAGTGCAAAATCCACCAATGCACAAGTGCAGATTGCACCAATGCAACAGAGCAAAATCCACCAATGCAAAATGGCAATATGCCCCAACCATTACCAGAGAATACTACAAATAATTCATCAAAGATTACTACAGATATTTCATCATATAATTCCACCCATCATTCCGTCATAGATGCCGAGTATTCAGAACCAAGAAAAAGGATGGACGGAGAGGCGGAAATAGAAAACAAAAATATATATCAGAACTGCTTAGATGAGTTAAGAACACAGACAGGCTATTATGAACATCTTGAGTTGGGCAATAAATTTATAGTTAAAGACTTTGATGAGGTATTAAAGATACTGGCAGATATTATGATACTTGATGATAGAGAGTTTGTTACAATCAATCAAACGAAGCTTCCTGCACATATAGTAAAAGAAAGATTTAGAAAACTTAAATCAGAGCATTTGGAGTATCTGTCAGATGTTATTAAGGAAAATGAATACAAAATTAGGAATATCAGAGCATTTGTCCTAACAGCAGCATATAATGCACCAAGTGGGATAGATGCACATTACTCTGCCCTTGTAAGCTATGATATGAGAGGAGGATATTGAATGTGATTAACGAAGAAATTGCAAGAAAGACACTAAGCCTTGAAGTTAAGGCTGCCAAAGTAACCGGAAAACTTCTTTTAACGCTATTGAAAAAACTGATGAAAGAAGCAAATAAACTTGGAGGACTTGAAAAACTCGTTAAAGTAAACGGAAATGAAGTCAAGCTCAAAGATATGGCGAAAAAAGGACAGCTTGAAGAAATACCGGTAGAAGAAGCGGAACTGAAAGAACTGAAAAAAGAGCTGAACAAATACGGTGTTAAGTTTTCGGTAATGAAAGATAAAGAAACAGGTAAATACTCCGTATTTTTCCAAGCCAAAGATATGAAAATGATGGAGAAAGCCTTTAAAAATGCTCTTGTAAGATCAGAAAGAAAAACGGAACGGAAAGAGTCCGTTCGTAAAAATATTGAGAAGTTTAAAGAGATGGCAAAAAATACTGTTTCTAAGGACAAAGTTAAGAATAAGCAAAAGGAGCAGAGCCTATGAGCAGCTTGATAACATTTGAAAATATGGAATTTGGGAAACTCACTGTAATGGAAAAAGACGGTGAGTTTTTCTTTATCGGAAAAGAAGTAGCCGAAAAACTGGGCTATTCAAACACGAGAGATGCTTTGGTAAGACATGTGGATATAGATGATAAAGCTGATGTCGTGTTTCACGACGGCAGGCAAAGAAGAAGTATGGTATCTATCAACGAGTCAGGATTATACTCTCTGATCCTATCTTCAAAGCTGCCACAGGCAAAGGAATTTAAGAAATGGATCACCACAGAGGTATTGCCGAGTATTCGTAAGAATGGCGGATATATCAAAAATCAAGAAAAAATGAGCAATGAAGAAATATTGGCAAATGCGGTACTCCTTGCCAATCACCTGATTGCTCAAAAAGAAAAAATCATAGAGGATTTAGAGCCGAAAGCCAAGTATTTTGATGAATTGGTAGATAATAACTTGCTGACCAACTTTAGAAACACAGCAAAAGAGCTTCATATTCCACAAAAGGTATTTATTCAATTCCTCTTAGAGAAGGAACTCATTTACAGAGATAAGAAAAACAGACTTCTACCCTATGCTAAGAACAATAAGGGATATTTTGAAGTAAAGGAATGGTGCAGAAACGATAATGATGCAGTGGGCATTCAAACCTTTGTAACACCTAAAGGAAGACACTTTCTTTTACTCTTGATTGGAGGTGAAAAGACTCGTGATAGATAAAATATTAAAAGATATTAAAGGCATATTTAAGGTGCAAGATAAGGCAAAGTTTGTAAAACAAAACATTCCCTATCTTGCATTTTTCTATATTGGCAACATCTTCTCTCATCATGTGAGAAGCTATACCGGTGGAGATGTGATTGACAGGATATTTCAGGGAATATTAGAGCTTAATACAATGAGTTTTCTCCCAAGTATTTATTTGGTGGATATACTGACAGGAATAGGAGTTGCTGCTATAATTAAATTCATTATCTATACCAAAGGTAAAAACGCCAAGAAGTTTAGGCAGGGAAAAGAGTATGGCTCAGCAAGATGGGGAAATAAAAAAGACATCGAGCCGTACATGGATGAAAAGTTTCAAAACAATATCTTGCTCACTCAAACAGAACGATTAACTATGAACGGCAGACCGTCTAATCCAAAGTATGCAAGGAATAAGAATGTACTTGTTATAGGAGGATCAGGAAGTGGTAAGACTCGATTTTTTGTAAAACCCAACCTTATGCAAATGCACAGCAGCTATTGTGTTACCGATCCAAAAGGTACGATCATTCTTGAGTGTGGCAAAATGCTTGAAGATAACGGATATGAGATAAAAATTTTAAATACCATCAACTTCAAAAAAAGCATGAAATACAATCCATTTGCCTATATTCATTCTGAGAAAGATATATTAAAACTTGTTCAGACTATCATTGCAAATACCAAAGGTGAGGGAGAAAAAGCAGGTGAGGATTTTTGGGTAAAAGCCGAAAAACTCTACTATACAGCACTTATCGGCTATATCTTCTATGAAGCTCCAAAGGAAGAAAAGAACTTCGCTACTCTCCTTGATATGATAGACGCTTCAGAAGTCAGAGAAGATGATGAAACCTATATGAATCCGATAGACAGACTCTTTGAAGCACTGGAAAAGAAAGAGCCTACACACTTTGCAGTCAAGCAATATAAGAAGTACAAATTGGCAGCCGGAAAAACTGCCAAATCGATTCTTATAAGCTGTGGTGCAAGGCTTGCTCCCTTTGATATTCAGGAACTTAGGGACTTGATGCAAGAAGATGAACTGGAGCTTGATACTCTTGGAGATAGAAAGACTGCCCTCTTTGTTATTATCTCGGACACCGATGATACCTTTAACTTTGTAGTATCCATTATGTACTCTCAGTTATTTAATCTTTTATGTGATAAAGCGGATGATGTATATGGTGGCAGGCTTCCTGTCCATGTGCGATGCCTGCTTGATGAGTTTGCAAATATCGGCTTAATTCCAAAGTTTGAGAAGTTGATTGCCACAATCCGAAGCCGAGAGATTTCGGCAAGCATTATTTTACAGGCACAATCTCAGTTAAAGGCAATCTACAAGGATAACGCCGATACAATCGTAGGTAACTGTGATAGTACCCTATTCTTAGGTGGCAAAGAGAAAACAACACTTAAAGAGCTATCTGAAACACTTGGTAAGGAAACCATAGACCTATATAACACTTCTGAAACAAGGAGCAATCAAAAGAGTTTCGGATTAAATTATCAAAAGACGGGGAAAGAGCTGATGAGTCAGGACGAAATAACAGTAATGGACGGCAGTAAATGTATCTTTCAACTTCGTGGTGTCCGCCCTTTCCTATCGGATAAATTTGATATTACAAAGCACAAGAACTATAAGCTACTTGAGGATTATGACAAGAAGAATTTGTTTGATATAGAAAGCTATATGAAAAGAAGGGGCAAGGCTAAACTAAATAAGAATACGGTTATTATGAAGTTGTAGCTGTTAGATATTATTTGCATTTGGTATAATAATCAAAGAGAAATACACAAGGAGGAAACCTTATTGAACGATAAAGAACTGATAGGAAAAGTTCATTCATCTATGTATCACCAATTAAAAAGAAAAGGATATGCAACAGCAGTAGATGTGCTTATGGATTTGGAAATACTTTCAAAGACCGACTATGAACTTTGGAGAAATGGAAAAGTTTTGTATTTGGAAAAAGTATGCAAGGTCAATCTTAAAAAATTGTCTACAATACTGCATGAAATGAGGGTATATGCAAAGAAAGGAAATCTAAAGCCGTCGTTTTGTGTATATAAGAAATGGGCGGTTAAGAAAAAGAACGGGCAAGGGAAAAAGCCGGTTATTAAACTACGGTTTAGCAAAAGTGGTTCTGAAGATATTGAAAAATGGTATGCTACTCACTTTGTAGACACGAAGAAGATAGAAAAGATAAAAGAAGAAAAACAAGTAAACAGCAGTGATGATAAGCAGTAAGTCTAAAAATAGATTTGCTGCTTTTTTCATGTAAAAAGCAGGAGGAAAGATGATAAGGATAAGAAATCCCACTTAATAAAACATAAGAAAACTTAACAGTAGCGTTATGAAGCGATTGGAAAATAAAACTTTCAGTCGCTTTTTTTATTGAAAAGAAAAAGGAGAAATAAAAAACATGAAGCAGGAAATGATTAACATCAATGCCAACTTGGTTGCAGAGCCTACGTTCTCAAGTTTTGAAAAAGATGAGGAAACAGTAGAAGTTACAAACTTTACTCTTGTAAAAAAGTACGGGAAAGGCAAGGAATATATCAACTGTGCAGCCTATGGCGAGAAGGCAGAAACAGCAAAAGACTTTGAAAAAGGCGATCTCATTCATATCTTTGGATATTTCAAAGAGCGTGAAAAAGACGGTAAGACTTACAAAAACTTTGTAGTAAAGTCATACAACAAAATTGAGAAGAAAGAAAATAGGGAGGAAGAATAAAATGGAATTTTTTACACAGGCGGTAAATGTATTAAAAATCTTGGTAACAGCAGTAGGGGCAGGACTTGGAGCGTGGGGAGTTATCAACCTGATGGAAGGATATGGTTCAGATAATCCCGGAGCAAAATCACAGGGTATAAAGCAGCTTATGGCTGGAGGAGGTATTGTCCTTATCGGCTTAAAGCTTATTCCGCTACTTGCAAATCTTTTGAAGTAAGGAGAAATCTATGTTTGGTATTTTCGATAAGATAGAAGAATTTTTCAGAGAACTTCTGCTCGGAGGTATCAAGGCAAACTTAGAGTCCATGTTTCTTGACATAAACAATCAGGTAAACAGCGTTGCAGCAGATGTAGGAAAGACACCTATGGGGTGGAACGGAGAAGTATTCAGCTTTATTAAAAATATTAATGATTCCGTTATTATTCCCATAGCAGGGCTAATAATAACGGCAGTCCTTTGTATCGAGCTTATCAATATGGTCATGCAAAAGAACAATATGCACGATACGGATACCTTTGAGTTTTTCAAATACATCATCAAGATGTGGATTGCTGTATGGTTAGTATCTCATGCCTTTGAGTTTTCAATGGCGGTTTTTGATGTTGCACAAAGTATGGTAAACAAGGCGGCAGGGGTAATCAACACCTCTGCCACCGTTTCCGGAGATCAGATTGTTCAGATGGTGGATGCCCTAAAGGATAAAGGACTGGGTGAGCTTTTAATGATTCTGTTTGAAATCTCACTTGTAAAAGTTGCAATACAGGCAATATCCATCGTGATTATGCTTGTAGTTTATGGAAGAATGTTTGAAATCTATGTGTACTCATCTGTTTCAGCCATTCCTTTTGCGACGATGGGAAACAAAGAATGGGGGCAGATAGGAACAAACTACATCAAAGGACTGTTTGCTTTAGGGCTTCAGGGATTGATTCTAATGGTTTGTCTTGGAATTTATGCAGTATTGGTTAAAACGATAAACTTTACGGACATACACACGAGCATATTTATGGTACTCGGATATGCCGTATTACTGGGACTGATGATGTTAAAGAGCGGAACACTTGCAAAAAGCGTGATGAACTCGCATTAAGGAGGATAAGATGAAAACAACAGAAAATAAAGAAAGACTCTTTTTATCTGTGGAAGTTTTCCTTGCAGGATTTGCAGTAGCTTTTACTGCACTAAACAGGAGAAAACTAAGCAGACTGGAGAAAAAGATTGATACTGTCAAAAGAGACAGCAATTCCATTTTGATGTTTCAAAGTGAGAAAAATAATGAGATGGAAAGAGAAATCGAAGAAGTAAGGGACGAAGTTTCAAGCGTATATGGACATATAGAGGAACTTTTGAGAATAAAGGAAGATGGGAGGTAGCTTATGGCGTATGTACCAATTCCAAAAGATTTAAATAAAGTTAAAACAAAAGTTGCTTTTAATCTTACCAAAAGACAGCTCATAGGATTCAGCGTTGCAGGACTGATAGGAATCCCCGTATATATCTTTACAAGAAAATTTGTACCAAATGATATAGCGGTCATACTTCTTATTGTATCAACGCTTCCTATATTTTTCGCAACTCTTTTTGAAAAAGACGGACTGCCCTTTGAAAAGTATTTTAAGCATATCTATTTACACAAGTTTTATCAGCCTATGAAGCGTGTGAGAAAGGAGGTTTACCTTGAACAGCAAAAGAAAAATTCAGCAGATAAAGTTAGAAAGAAACAAAAAGGCACTGAAAAGTCAAAAAAAGGACTTAAAGCAAGATAAAACAAAGATGAAAAAAGAGAGAAGCGGATTTTTAAGTCTTATCTTAAAGAAAGAGCCGAAACGCCATACCGTAGAAGATACCATTCCCTATCTTAGAATGTTAAAAAGCGGTATATGCCAAACAGATGAAAGGCACTTTAATAAAAGTATTGTCTTTGAGGACATTAACTATCAGCTTGCCTTAGATGAAGATAGGGATTTGATTTTTAATCAGTTTGCAAACTTTCTAAACTCCTTTGATCCAAGTGTTAGACTTGAGCTTTCATATATCAATCAGCTTGGAAGGAATGAAGAAATGCAATCGGCAATACAAATACCGGATAAAAAGGACGGCTTTGACGAGATACGATTAGAGTTTAGAGAAATGCTAAAAAGCCAGATAGTAAAGGGAAATAACGGGCTTAGAAAATCAAAGTATGTAACATTTACGGTAGAGGCGGACAATATGGAGCAGGCAATCTCAAAACTTGAAAGACTGGAGATAGACATCTTATCCAATCTTAAAAATATGGGAGTAAGGGCGGAAAGCCTTACCGGCGAAGAAAGGTTAAAGATTCTTCACGATATATTAAATCCAAGTAAGACATTTTACTTTTCATATAATGACTTGCAAAGAAAAGAAAGTACAAAGACATATATTACACCTGATGAATTTAACTTTACACCAAGCAGATATTTTAAGTTCGGCAAATTCATCGGAGCAACAAGCCATTTTCAAATCCTTGCAAGTGAGCTTTCAGACCGTATGCTTTCAGAGTTTTTAGACATTGATGATAACATCAATATCTCGTTTCATATCAGGGCGATAGAACAGAGCGAAGCCATTAAGATGGTAAAAAGGAAAAATACCGATATTGATAAGATGCGAATTGAGGAAAATAAAAAGGCGGTAAGATCGGGTTATGATATGGACATCTTACCGTCAGACTTAATCACCTATGGGGAAGATGTAAAAAGCCTGTTAAAAGACTTGCAGACAAGAGATGAGAGAATGTTTGTTGTAACCATTGTCTTTATGAATTTTGCAAGGACAATACAAAAACTTGAAAACTCTATTGCACAGATAAGCTCTATTGCCAATAAGCATAACTGTAAGATAAAAAGGCTTGACCACACACAGGAACAGGGACTTGTAAGTGTACTTCCTCTTGGAGTAAATAAGCTTGAGATTAACAGAGGACTTACTTCCTCATCTACGGCAGTCTTTATGCCCTTTACAACGGAAGAACTTTTCATCAACTCAAGCAACAGTTTGTATTACGGATTAAATGCCCTCAGTCATAACCTGATTATGGCAGACAGGAAAAGGCTCAAAAATCCGAACGGTTTGATACTTGGTACACCGGGTAGCGGTAAGTCATTCTCAGCAAAAAGAGAAATGGCAAATGCTATTATTGTAACGGATGATGATGTCATTATCTGCGATCCTGAAGGAGAGTACGGAAACCTTGTAAGACAGTTTGACGGGGAAGTTATTAAAGTCAGCAGTAAGTCAAAGGACTACCTCAATCCCCTTGATATAAATATGAACTACGGGGATGGGGACGCACCGCTTAAAGACAAGGCAAACTTCATAATGAGTATGCTTGAGCTTGTAGTTGGCGGTAGCGGACTTACAGCGGAAGAAAAGTCGGTAATAGACAGGTGCTTGCCTAAGATTTATGAGAAGTATTTTGACAATCCGATAAAAGAAAATATGCCGATACTTCAGGATTTATACGATATGCTTAAAAATCAGGAAGAAAAAGTCGGTAAGAAACTGGCAACTGAGATGGAGATTTATGTAACAGGCTCTCTTAATGTATTTAACCATCAGTCAAATGTGGATTTGAATAAGAAACTCCTTTGTTTTGACATCAAAGAGCTTGGAAGTCAGTTAAAGAAAATAGGCATGCTTGTGATACAGGATCAGGTGTGGAATAAGGTATCTTTAAACAGAGGAAATAAGGCGACAAGATACTATATAGACGAGTTCCACCTGCTTTTAAAAGATGAGCAGACCGCCTCCTACTCAGTAGAGATATGGAAGCGTTTCAGGAAATGGGGTGGTATTCCGACAGGTATCACGCAAAATGTCAAAGACCTACTCATGAGTAAGGAGATAGAAAATATCTTTGATAATACTGACTTTGTACTAATGCTTAATCAGGCATCCGGCGATAGAGAAATACTTGCAAGAAAGCTTAAAATCTCAAAACCTCAGCTTAAATATGTTACCAACTCCAATGAGGGCGAGGGACTGCTGTTCTTTGGAAATACCATAGTTCCATTTATCGACAAGTTCCCAAAAGACACCATTTTATATAAGAAGATGACAACGAAACCTGAAGAAGTGAGGTAGGCTTATGAATAAAAAACTGAAAAAAGACTTTGCCGAAAGACAAAAAATAAAGGAAGAAGCAAAACTTTTAGGGAAAGATAGTTTTGATATTGACGAAAGTAGTAAGCTAAAGCATGGGGATGATTACAGAGGAAAGATTATTCATGACAAAGACAGATTTCAGGATAAGATACACGAAAAGATAAGCAAGAGAATTTCTAAGAATGAGCTTACTCAGGGAAGTTCCAAGAAAAATGCAAGGCATAGAAAATCTGTTAAGATAAATAACAGTCAAGGAAATGACAACAAAGGAAATGCCGAAATAAAGTCAGACTATAATATCGATGTGAAAGACGGACGAATCTACGATCCTTTAGGCAAAGACCTTGATAATGACGGTATCATCGACAGATATGACAATGACTTTAGGGACAGCGACTATTTTGAGTCAACTTATGATGTGGAAGATAATCTTCATATAAAAGAGGATATGACAGAAAAATTCTCAAAAAAGCATAAGGCTCGAAAGGAAAAGTATAAGAAGAAAAACTATTCAGATAAGCTCTATACAAGAAGTAAGGAGAAGACTTCAAAAGAAGAAAATGCTAAAGATAAGGCTGAAAGCAAAAATACCGGTAAAGAAACTGTCTATGACAAAGAAAAAAAGAACAGGCTTTCCAAAGAGCAAAAAAAGGCACTGAAAAATAAGGTCGCAAAGGTGTCTGCTCTATCAGGACTTGCAAAAGGAAGTGAAACGGTAAGGGATTATCTTTCCCATGGCAGTGATGAAAATCAGGGCGTGGAAACAGGAGAAAAGATTGCAGATGTAAACTCAAAATTACTTCATGGGATAAAAAATTATGCCAATAAGAAAAAGGCTAAGAAAAGCTATGATATCAGCAAAAAAGATTACAAGATACGAAAGCGTAAATCAAAGCTGGAGTTTCGGGAAGCCAAAGAGGAATTAAAGAAAACGGATGAGTACAAGAAAGCTGATACCTTTAAGAGATTTCAAAAGCGTAAGCAAATGAAAGATACTATAAGAAAGCAGAATAAATCAAGGCTTAGGGACAGGATTAAGGAAGGAGTTATTAACACCTTAAAGAGTTCAAAGGAAATGATTGTACGAAAAGCAAAGGGACTTATGATGATTGTCATAGGTCTTATTATTTTACTGACTTTCTTTACCAACTTTGCAGGCACATCTATGACTGGAATGATGAACTCTACAAGCGGAGTATTAACCACAACCTATCTTTCCAACCAAACTGTGCTAAGTGAAATCAATCAGCAGTTTTCGGGATTGGAGGAAGGACTACAGGAGGAGATAGATTCCGTAGAGGGAAATTATCCCGGCTATGATGAATACATCATAGAAAAAGAGGGAGAAATCGGACACAATACCCATGAACTTTTATCCTACATCACTTCAAGATGTGGAGAAATTAAGGATTCAAAGGAAGTTCAAAGCATCATCAATGACCTTTTTACAAAGATGTATGATTTATCTTATCGGGAAGAAATTGAAATCAGATACAGGACAGTTACGGAAACATATACCGATGAAGATGGCAATGAGCATACCGAAAGCCATGAAGAAGCCTATGAGTATAAGAAGCTCATAGTAACGCTGAAGAAAAGAGAAATGGACAGTGTTGTAAGAGAAATCTTTGCAGAGTATCCCGATAATGTTCTTCACTATGAAGCACTGCTTGCATCTAAAGGAAATATGGAAACTGTCTTTGGAAGCGGAAACGGAAATTTATCGGAGATTGTAGAGAATCCCGACTTTTCAAATCCGGGAATTGCCTTTGATGATGTAACGGTGAAGGCATTGTTTAACGAAGCGGAAAAGCATATCGGAAAGAGATATGTATTTGGGGCGAACGGGCCGAATAACTTCGACTGTTCGTCCTTTGTGTGTTGGAGCTTTACCCATTCGGGAGTAAAAAATATGCCACGAACGACCGCTTGGGGAATTTACAAAACTTACTGCAATCCCGTATCACCATCGGAAGCAAAGGCGGGAGATATAATCTTTTTTAAAAACACCTATAACAGTGGAAGTCCAATATCTCACGTCGGCATTTACGCAGGGAACGGAATGATGATACACGCAGGAGATCCGATTCGCTTTGTCAGTATCAATACACCTTACTGGAGAGAACATTTCTATGGATTCGGTAGAGTTCGTTAAACGATGAAAGGACGGTAAAATGTGAAAAAAGAACTTACAGCAGTAAAAAACAAGATAAAGAAGTTAAGGGATAAGAAGGCTCTGATTGATGAAGAATTGGAGCCTTTATTGATTCGTGAAGAAGAACTTGAAAATGAGGAGATTATTGCCATTTGCAGGAAGAACAACATCACAATTACAGATTTAATGGCAAAGGTTAAAAAGGAACAAACAGAAACGAAAAAGGAGAAAACAGATGAGAACAGTTATGAAAAATAAGGTATTTACAAGGCTAATGACAGTTTTGCTTCTTGTGGTTATGGTCATTATGGCAGCTTACCCATCGGTAGCCTATGCACAGGTTGATGAAAAAGAAGCAGCACAGGAAACACTAAAAGAAGAACCGAAAAAACCGGAAATTACAGTTATTAAAAAGGAAGAAGAAAAAGAAGTCCGCTATCCCAATAAGTTAAATGCGAAAGAACCTGAGAACTTAAAACAAAATAATGCGGCTTCAAACGGTGAAAAGGCAAATACAAATAAGGGAGTGGCTTCCGCTCCCTCAAAAGCAAGAGCTTCCGTTACTGAAAACAAAGATAATGCGAACCAAGATTATCCGATTCATCATAACAGCGATAAGGACAATAAAGAAACAGACAAATATTCAGCCGATGCAAGACAGTTTATTACCTTTAAGACGAAGAACGGTAAGACCTTTCACCTCATTATCAATCACGATGAACAGGGAGAAAATGTAATGCTCCTTACCGAAGTTTCCGAAGATGATCTGCTCAATATGGTTGAAGCAAAGGAAAAACCGAAAGAAGTAGTTAAGGAAGAATCCATAAAGGACGAAGCGAAAGAAGAAACAAAGCCTGAAAAAAAGGAAGAAAAAAGCAGCACCGGAACATATATCCTGCTTGCTCTTGTAACTTTGGGGGCGTTGGGAGCAGGCTATTATTTTAAGGTAGCAAAGAAGAAAGAAGATAAGGAACTGGAAGCCTTAGAGGAAGATGATGATTTTTTCTCGGAAGCGGAAGGCAGCGAAGAAATGGAAAATGAAGAAGTTGAAAATCAGAAAATGGAAGATGAAACAGAAACAGATGACAGTGAAGATGAATTAGAAGAATAATTCTTCACGAAAAACATATAATATTCAGAACATAACACAGGGCGAGAGAACTACAACTTTCGCCCTATTTTACTGAGAACAAGGAGGAAAAACGATATGGAACTTGTGATAGCAGAAAAACCAAGCGTTGCCTTATCCATTGCCAAAGTGATTGGGGCAAAGAATAAAAAAGACGGACACTATGAGGGTAACGGGTACAGAGTAAGCTGGTGTGTCGGGCATTTAATTCAAATGGCAAATCCCGATTCTTATGATGAAAAGTATGCAAAATGGAATATTGACGACTTGCCGATTATTCCAAGTGAGTATCAGTACGAGGTGGCAAAGGCAACGAAAAAGCAGTTTAATACACTTAAAAAACTGATGAACGATAAGGAAATTGATACAGTTATCAATGCCTGTGATGCAGGACGAGAGGGAGAAGCTATCTTTAGACTTGTATATCTTCAGGCAAGTTGTAAAAAGAAGATGAAAAGGCTTTGGATTTCATCAATGGAAGATTCTGCAATTAAAGACGGCTTTGATAAGCTAAAAGACGGAAAAGACTATGACAATCTTTTTGAGTCGGCACAGGCAAGGATGGTAGCAGATTGGCTTGTCGGGATGAATATCAGCAGGCTTTATTCCTGCATGTATAAGCAAAACTATTCTGTGGGCAGAGTTCAGACACCTACCCTTTCCATGATTGTTAAAAGAGATGACGAGATAGCCAACTTTAAGAAAGAAAAATACTATACGGTAGAAATTGAACTTGACGGCTTTACTCTTTCGACAGAACGAATTGACAGCTTGGAAGTGGCAGAACAGCTTAAAAATTTACTCGAAAACAGAATAGAAATTGCGGATGTCATTCAGAAAGAGAAAATTATAAAGCCTGATCTGCCCTTTGACCTTACAACCTTGCAAAGAGAGTGCAATAAGTATTTCGGATACAGTGCAAAACAAACCCTTGATTACGCACAGAGTTTATACGAAAAGAAGCTGATTACTTATCCAAGAACGGACAGCAGATATTTAACCGAAGATATGATTACAAGCACAGTCAACAATATCTTAGGAAAAAATGATTTTGATACAGAGCGTATCAAGGTAGTATTCAACTCTAAAAAAGTTACGGATCATCATGCGATTATCCCGACCGTATCATCGCTCAGTGAAGATATATCAAAACTTCCTGAAAGTGAAGCAAAAGTATATCGACTGATTTCTAATAAGTTTCACGCAAGTGTAGGCTATCCACTCACCCAAAATACTACAAAAATTGTAGCTGAATTTGACGGTTTTGAATTTACAAGTACCGGCAAGGTAATTAAAGACGAGGGCTTTACAAAGTATTTGAAAGAATATATGTCTAAGAAAAATGAGGAACCTGTTTTGCCGGAGATAAATGTGGGTGACGTCCTTGAAATAAAGGAGAAAGAGATTAAAGAAAAGTACAGTCAACCTCCTAAACACTTTACAGAGGATACACTCCTAAAGGCTATGGAGCTTGCAGGTAATGATGCACTGGAAAAAGGTGTTGAAGTGGAAAGAGAAGGACTTGGAACACCGGCAACAAGAGCAGGCATTATTGAAAATCTGATTTACAAAGAATTTATTGAACGAGATAAGAAGAATCTGATTGCAACACCGAAAGGAAAAAGCCTGATAGAGATTGTTGCAGATAACTTTAAATCGGCAGAAATGACGGCACAATGGGAAATGGAGTTGTCTGATATATCACAGGGCAAATCTTCCAAAAAAGAGTTTTTAGAAAAGATTGAGGAACAGATAAAACATACGGTAGAGGAACACCAGAAGAATGAATAGGAAAAATGAATAGGAAATTAAATCCCCCGAAATCGGGGGAATTAGAAAAAGGAGGTAAAAATGCGAATCAATGATTTTCATAACATTTTGGAGCTTGTAAAACAAGATATTCTGCATAGCGAAGCGGAATATTTAAAGCTCCTAAAGGTTGTCGGGAACAATCAAAGATATGACTTTAGAAGTCAATTAAGTATCTATGATAAAAATCCTGAAGCAACAGCTTGTGCCAAGTTCGACTATTGGCGTGAACGCTTTCATCGAACAGTTATGCGAGGACAGAAAGGGATTCCGATTTTAGAGGACTACGGAACATATAAAAAGGTTGACTATATCTTTGATGTAAGCCAGACCGTTTCAAGAAACAGAAATGTCAATGAGGTCAATCTTTGGCGATTTGATAAAGAAGCTCATCAAGAGGTCTTAAAGGAAATGATAGCAAGTGAAGGCTATGAAGAAAGCGAAAGTAATCTTGAAAATATCTTTTCCTTAAGCAGAATTTATGGCGATGAAAAGATAGACAGCCTGATGAATGAGCTTAGAATAGCTGATGAGGACAGAACATCCTTTGTCAAATTTTTAAGGGATTCCATCAGCTATGCAGTAGCTTCAAGATTTAAGTTATACTACCCTATGGATAAGGAGCTGTTAAGAGAAAATTTCAAAAGACTGGACAGCATATCCCTTATGAGTCTTTGTGAAACCGTATCGGATATTAGTGGAAATATCATAGATACAACCATTCAAAAGAGCAAAGAGATAGAACTTCAAAAAGGAGTTTTAAGAAGCAGAGAAGCAGGATATAATAAGATTAAAGAAGAAATTGAGGGAGGAGAAAACCATGTACTTCGACGAGATGATCAGGAAAGAATTAGTGAAACCGAGCGAGTTTTCAGAAATGGAGAGTATGGACGAAATAATAGAGAAAATCAGGGAGAATACTCTGAACCATTTGGAGGAACAGACGGAATTTATCAGGGAATTTCCGAATCCGACCTACGCAGTGATGAGGCTGGATTACCTTTCACAGAGCGAGGAGCAGAGCCGCTTCGAGATGTTAGTGGATCTATACAAGGAGAAGAAGCTGACAGAACACCTGATGGACATTCAGAAACAGGCGATAGCATTTATGAGAACAGAGAAACCGAAACTGATGGCATCTTGGAAGATCAAGAGCGAGAGCGATCCACAGTATGGGGCGATGATTTCAGCCTTGAAGGAAATGACCATCAAGGAAATCGTCGAAATCTAAAAGAAAATACTGAAGTAGAGATAAGAGAAGCTGACAAGGCTTCTTTTTATTTGCCTGAAAACTCTTACGGACAGATAAGGCTTAGCATCCCTCTTGCTCAGAAAGATATAGATACTGTCCTTATTAACGGGGGAAATCACGATGGGGGCAGACTTCCTATCATTGCCGAGTTTTCCAAAGGAAAAAGCAATGAAGAATTGGGAGAATATCTTAAAAATACTTTTCAAGGGGGAAACGGCTATATCATTGACGGAAGTGAAATCTCAGCTTGGTATTCGGGTAAGGGGATTCATTTTGCTTCCGGAACATTAGTAAGAGAAGATAACACACAAGTTTTAAGTTGGAGTGATGCTGCCAACAGAATTGCTGAACTTTTGGAAAACGGAGAGTTTGCTACCAATGTGGAGATTTCAGAAGCCTTGGATTATGAAAGGGATAGAATTTCAGAATTTCTATGGTATCTCATTCACGATTTGAGTGAGGAAGGAAAAGAACAAGGCTTTTTTGAATTTCTCGAAAAGGGAGGTGGCTTTCCGGATGAAACAAAACGATTATCCGAGGCACTGAAAAATCCTGAATACCTTGTAGATGTTATCAAAGAGTATGGACGATTTTTAGAAGCATATAGAGAAGATAGAGATGTACTAAGGTTTCACTATCACAAAGTAGACAGCCTTTATCAGAAGCTACAGGAGCTTGAACTGTCAAGAAAAGAATACAGTACCAATCTAACCGAACTTCCGAAAGTAAAAGCCTTTATTACGGAAGATGAAGTCCTTGCTACCCTTTCAAGGGGAAGCGGAATCGATAGAGGAAAAGAGAGAATTACAAAGTTTTTCAAAGAGAACCATACTTTACAGGAAAAAGCCGACTTCTTAAAAGATGAATACGGAACAGGAGGAAGAAGCCATGCGGTATCAGGTTTGACAGGCAGTGGAGAATGGCATGATGCCAAAGGAATAAAACTGGAAAAGAATGATTGCAGCGATGTGTTCCTTACTTGGTCAAGTGTGGCAAAGCATATTGATGAGCTGCTTTCTAAAAATCTTTATCTTGAAGAAAAGAAAATAGAAAGTAAGGCAGAGAGAGAAGAAGAAAAAGAGCCACAAAAATCACAATATTATTCTAAAGATGAACCTGAAAATCTGATGACAAAGGAAATGCTTGAAAGAGTACCGGAACTTTACGCACAGGAAGAAATTGATTTAGCGGATAAGGAAGTTCATGCAGCATATATCATTCCTTTTAGAAGCAACTGGACTTGGTATATGACGGAGTACGACAGAGAAAGCGGTGATGCTTTTGGTCTTGTTTTAGGGATTGAACCTGAATGGGGATATTTCAATCTTGAGGAACTGAAGGAACTAAACGCACAAAGACTTATTTTAGAGGATTTTCCAAAGACTTTTCGAGAGATTAAAGATACAGAGCTTGTAAAACAGATGAGCGAGGAAGAAATAGACCGAGTATTTAACGGGCAGCTTTCCTCAAAAGAGAATCATAAGGAACAGGAAATCTTTTATCTTAGTGATGAAATGGGAATTTCATTAGAAGAAGCAGAGGTTATTATCAACGATAGGAACAAATTATCAGGTGTTAATGCAGAGGATAAAGAAAAAGAAGCAGATGACATAAATGCCCTGCCTGATGAAAAAATTGCTATTAAGGTCGGCACAGAGTTCATTGTGGCAGATAAGTCTGATGTAGCTCATATCAATTTATCCGAAGCGGAAAATAGCGTGGCTCTTGGCGGTGTAAAGTACAAGCTGTTTTATGGAGAAAGCTATGAAGATAGCAAAAAGGTTGATGAACTGATAGACAGCTACGGCTATACAGCGTATCAGCTAAAAGAACATTTAAGAATAGATACAGCCGAGTATAAAACTTATGAAAACTTTGAAGAAATGGAAGAAACACTTGAGAAAAGTCCTGTTCAACCTACCCTATTTGACTACATTTGGCAAAAGGAAGAAGTAGAGCTGAATGAAAAAGAAGAAAGTCTTACAGAACAATTTGCAGTGAAACAAGGTGATACCGTCTATTTTGACCATGAAGCATATATCGCAAGGGATATTGAAAAAAATAAAGTAAACGGAAAGCCGGAGGTATGGCTTTATCCGGCAAGAGATGGAAATAGGCAAATTGCAATCGTACCGTTTATGAATAATGAGGAGCTATTAAGAAAGATAAGCCTTGAAAGACCAAACTTTTTGGTTGGCGATGAAGTGAGATACAAGGATAAGGACTGTACGATTACCCGCTTTGATAATATGGGAAATAACCTAAAGACCGTAACGGTTATGGACAATACCGAATATCTTGGCGGTATGATAACCGGCTCCGATGTGATTCCCTATCGTTTGGATAGCGACCTTGAGAGGATATTTGAAAATCTGACATACAAGAAATCGAAAGATATAATTCAAGATATTGATGAAAAGGCAGAAAAACCTAAAATAGAAGCTCATAACTTTAAGATTACCGAAGAAATCCTCCCTGAAAAATTAACGCCAAGTGAAAGGTTAAACCAAAACCTTGAAGCAATCTCCATGCTTAAACGAGTGGAGAGTGGACAAAGAGAGCTTGACAACACCGCTCAGGAAGTCTTGGTAAAATATGTCGGTTGGGGCGGACTTTCTGAAGTCTTCGATGAAGAAAAGGGCGGTCAGTGGGATACCGCAAGAAAATTCCTAAAAGAAAATCTATCGCCTTTAGAATATGAAGCAGCTAAGGAATCTACCTTAACTGCCTTTTTTACGCCTAAAACAGTCATTGACAGTATCTACTCTACCCTGTCAGGAATGGGCTTTAAGACTGGTAATATCTTAGAACCGTCAATGGGCATCGGAAACTTTATCGGCAATCTTCCTGATGAAATGAGTGAGTCAAAGTTTTACGGTGTAGAGCTTGACTCGGTAAGCGGTCGAATTGGAAAACTTCTATATCCGGAAAGTGATATACAGATTAAAGGACTGGAAGAAACTTCCTTTTCCAATAATTTCTTTGATGCTGTTATCGGTAATGTACCCTTTGGAGAGTACAAGGTCAATGACAGGGAGTATAACAAAAATAACTTTCTGATTCACGATTATTTCTTTGCCAAGTCCATTGATAAAGTCAGAAATGGCGGTATTATCGCTTTTATAACATCTTCAGGGACGATGGATAAAAAGGATGAAAGTGTCAGACGATACATTGCAGCAAGGGCGGAGTTTTTAGGAGCCATCAGACTTCCGAACGATACCTTTAAGGGCGTTGCCGGAACGGAAGTAACATCGGACATTATTTTCCTAAAGAAAAGAGATAGTATTAGAGAAAGGGATGAGGACTGGGTACATCTATCTGAAGATGAAAAGGGACTTGTATATAACAAATACTTTGTAGATCATCCCGAACAGGTACTCGGCACAATGCGTGAAGTATCAGGAAGATTTGGAAATACCCTTGCTTGTCTACCGAAAGAAAATGCTGACTTAAAGGAATTACTTACAAAAGCAGGTACAGAAATATCAAAGAACGCAAAGTATGAGGAAATAGAGCTGCTTGATGATGAAATCACATCTATCCCTGCCACAGATGATGTCAAAAATTTTTCATATACTATCATTGATGACGAAGTGTATTACAGGGAAAATTCTCTTTTTGTAAAAAAAGAGATAACGGACAAAAACAAAGAAAAGATTAAAGATTATCTTGAGCTGAATACTGCCCTTAAAGATGTCATTTACAAACAAAAGGAAGATTTTTCCGACGATGAAGTGAAAAAATCACAGGAAAAGCTGAGTGAAATCTATGACAGTTTTTCTAAAAAGCATGGCTATGTCAATAACCTAAGTAATACCAGAGCCTTAAAAGAGGACAGTAACTTCCCTCTTGTTTCCTCCATTGAAATCCTTGACGAAGAAGAAAACTTCAAGGCAAAGGGGGATATATTCTCCAAGAGGACAATCACAAAGGCAAAGACCATTGACCATGTGGACACTTCCCTTGAAGCACTGGTATTATCAGTATCCGAAAAAGGATATGTGGATTTTGAGTATATGGAAAACCTGACAGGAAAAGACAGACCTACTTTGATTGAGGAGCTTAGAGGAGAGATTTATCTAAGTATCAGGGAAGAACAGAACTTTTACAGACCGCTATCCTTTAACCTCGAAGATGGGGATTTACCTTTTGCCTGTGCAAATGGTAGCAATTCATATAAGTATGGCTATGTTACAAAGGACGAATACCTATCAGGAAATATCAGGGATAAAATCGCCATTGTTGACAGCTATCTTTCAAAGCTAAGACAGACCGAAAGAGAACTTCCTCATCTTGGGTATGCGGAAGATGGAAAAGAAAAAGAGCTGATAAGCTATGAGATGAACCGTTTGGAATATCAAAAATCAGAACTTACCAAAGTATTACCGAAAGAACTGGAAGCAAGTGAGATCAGCGTTCGTCTTGGTGCAACTTGGATACCGATAAAAGATATAGAAAAGTTTATCTTTGAAACACTGAAAACACCGGGCTGGGCAAGATGGGATATTAAGGTTAAATTTTCAAATCTCACAAGTGAATGGAATATTGAAGGAAAGAGCAGAGATAAGGGCAACGATCTTGCAGAAATGACCTACGGAACATCAAGGGTAAACGGATATAAGCTGATTGAAGATGCCTTAAACCTTAAAGAAACAAAAGTCTTTGACCAGATTGAAAATCCGGATGGCTCGAAAAGTTCTGTGCTAAATAAAAAGGAAACTCTCCTTGCAGGACAGAAACAGGAGCTTCTAAAAGAAGAATTTAAGAACTGGATATTTAATGATCAGGAAAGAAGAAGCAGACTTGTAAAGCTCTACAATGAGCGTTTTAACTCTATCAGAAATCGTGAATATGACGGAAGTAACCTCTCTTTTGAGGGAATGAATACGGAAATAGAGCTTAGACCTCATCAAAGAAATGCCATTGCAAGAAGCCTTTACGGAGGAAATACCCTGCTTGCCCATGTGGTGGGAAGCGGAAAGACCTTTGAGATGGTCGCTTCCGCAATGGAAAGTAAAAGGCTTGGAATGTGTAGTAAGTCGCTCTTTGTCGTGCCGAATCACCTGACAGGTCAAATAGGCAGAGAGTTTATGCAGCTTTATCCGTCAGCTAACATTATGGTGGCTGATAAAAAAGACTTTGAGCCAAGAAACAGAAAGAGATTTATCGGTAAGATTGCTACCGGAGAATATGATGCGGTTGTAATCGGTCATACGCAGTTTGAAAAAATCCCAATGAGTAAGGAATATCAGGAGAAACATATTCAGGATCAGATTGATGAAATTTTGAACTATATTGAGGAATACAAGCACGACAGAAACCAAAATTTTACGGTTAAGCAACTTGAAAAGACCAAGAAAAAACTGGAAGCAAGGCTTGAGAAACTAAACGATGATTTTAAGAAAGACGATGTCATTACTTTCGAGGAACTGGGTGTAGATAAGCTTTTTGTGGACGAAGCACATGGATTTAAGAATTTGTATCTTCATACAAAAATGCGTAATGTTGCAGGGATTGGGCAAAGTGAAGCCTTTAAGTCATCCGATATGTTTATGAAATGTAGATATATGGACGAGATGACAAACGGGAAAGGAATAGTCTTTGCCACAGGAACACCAGTAAGTAATTCTATGACGGAGCTTTACACCATGCAGCGTTATCTTCAGTATGAAAACCTAAAGAAGAATCACTTGGAGCATTTTGATGCTTGGGCAAGTACCTTCGGGGAAACTCAGTCCGCCTTTGAACTTGCTCCTGAAGGAATAGGATACAGGGTGAAAACAAGATTTTCAAAGTTTTATAACCTACCTGAATTGATGTCCATGTTTAAGGAAGTAGCAGATATTCAGACCGCAGATATGCTAAATCTTCCAACACCTGAAGCACACTATGAAGTAATTAAAACCTTGCCGAGCGAGGAACAAAAAGAAATCCTAAAGGGATTATCTGAAAGAGCGGATAAGGTTAGAAATAGAGTGGTAGAACCTGATGAGGATAATATGTTAAATATTACTAATGATGGTAAGAAACTTGCCCTTGACCAAAGACTGATCAATCCCCTACTTCCTGATAATCCTGACAGCAAGGTGAATGTTTGCGTGAAAAATGTCTTTAGTATTTGGGATAAGACCAAAGAAAATAAGTCTACACAGCTTCTATTTTCCGATATGTCCACGCCAAAAGGAGATGGAGAATTTAACATTTATGATGATATTAGGGATAAACTTGTAGCTATGGGCATACCGAAAGAAGAAATAGCATTTATCCACGAAGCGAACTCCGATAAACAAAAGGATGAACTCTTTGCAAAGGTGCGTAAGGGAGATGTGAGGATATTACTTGGTTCAACTCAGAAAATGGGAGCAGGCACGAATGTGCAGAATAAACTGATTGCACTGCATGATTTGGATGTGCCTTGGCGTCCTGCGGATCTTGAACAGCGTGCGGGTAGAATTGTAAGACAGGGTAACGAAAATGAGAAAGTAAATATCTATCGTTATGTAACGGAGAATACATTTGATGCCTATTTGTGGCAGACGATAGAAAACAAACAGAAATTCATTTCTCAGATTATGACCAGTAAGACTCCTGTTCGTGTGGCGGAAGATGTGGATGAAAATTCCCTTAACTATGCGGAGATAAAAGCCCTTGCAACAGGAGATCCAAAGATTAAGGAAAAGATGGACTTGGATAATGAGGTTACAAAACTTAAAATGCTTGAAGCAAACTACAAGTCCAATCGTTACAGATTAGAGGATAAGGTCGCAAAAAATTATCCGGAAGAAATTGCAAGGACGGAAAAACTCATTGAAGCTGTTAAGAATGATATAGCAAGTGTAGAACCTAAAGCGGTAGGTGAGGAAAAGTTTACTTCCATTACTATTTTAGGCGAGAAGATTACTGATAAGAAATTAGCCGGAGAAAAACTTCTTGAAGCTATCAAGACTATAAAAATCAATGAAAGTAAGATGATAGGAAAGTATAGAAATATGGATTTAGAGGTCAACTATAACTTCTTTACCAATGAGCATAACTTCAGCTTAAACGGTGCTGCAAAGTATTCAGGAGAGCTTGGCATAAGTGCAGACGGTAATATCATAAGACTGGATAATGCTCTTGAGAAAATGCCTGAGAAATTAAAGAGGCTTGAAGAAAAGCTCGTTAGTACCAAAGAACAGCTTGAAAATGCCAAAGAAGAACTTAAAAAGCCGTTTGAAAAGGCAGATGAACTGAAAACTAAAGTATTAAGGCTTGCCGAACTGAATAAGCTGCTCGATATGGGAGAAGTGGAAGAAAAGAGAAATGACAATCCCCTTGTGGAAGATGTAAAACGAGCGATTATTGACTTCTGTAACAGAGAGTATGAAGAAAACCACAGCTACGATGAATTTGACACGCTATATCCTGATTTAAAGCATATCGGGATTGCCTATACCAATACGCCCGATGAAAGACATGGGATTCAGTACGAACTGAATTTAGAAGCTAAAACATGGACACAGTATATTGATGATACTCCAATCAAAACAGAGAGCTTCGACTATGAAAACAAGGGAGAGAACGAAGCTCTAAGGAATATGAAAAATGAGATTGAGCTATCCTCTTTTGAAGATTTGATCTATGTGGATTCCGAAGATTTAAGAGCAGCAACGGGACTTGATATTGATGATGAAGGAAACTTCTATGATCCGCTTGCAAAAGACCTCGACAATGACGGTATCATCGACAGATATGACAATGACTTCAGGGACAGCGATTACTTTGAATCAACCTATGATGTGGAAGATAATCTTCATACAAAAGAGGAAACTTCTCAAAGAACGGAAGATAAACCGTCTATTTTAGGACAGATCAGAGCTTATCAAAGTGAAAGCAAAACGGAAGAGAAACAAACTACAAAAGAACAGGAATATGCAAGATAAGGGAGCGAACAGCTCCCTTTTACCATGAAAGGAGATATAAAAACATGGATTACAAAACAATAAGGGATAGGATTGAAGATATGGCAAAGGATAACCACAAAGATTTTGTGAAGGCGGTTATCAGCATGGAAAAAGGAATTAACGATGAGAGTGCCTTAGATAAGCTCTATGATGCTTATATGGCAAATGATACCATCAATCTGCTTCATGAAGATTTCGATTACATGATTGAAGATTTAAGAGAACAGGGACAGATAAAAGACCTGCCCTATGTTCAGCAGGAGAAAGATGACCTTGTAAATATTGTCGGAAATGTTGTAGGCAATGTAGATGTAATCGAAAGAGAAAATAAGAACGGAGAAGCCTTTAAGGTGGCAAATTTCTCCGTAGTTTCCAAAGATGATGACGGGAATAAGGTATATCATAATTGCTCCGCTTATGGAGAAAAGAGTGATATTCCAAAGGACTTTAAACAGGGAGATTTTGTGAAACTTTTTGGTCAAATCAGAACTTCTATTGATGATAACGGCAAGGAGCATAGCAATGTAAGGATATTATCCTCAAAGCTCTTAAAGGCGAAAGAACAGATGAAAGGACAGGATAAGAGTCAAGAGATTGCTAAATTGAAAAGCGAGATAGAAGAAAGAGAAAAAGACTTATTTTATGCTGATTCTTGGGAGCAATCAGGACAGATTAGAGCAGATATTGAAAAAATGAATGCTAAGTTAAATACCTTGATCAATTCTGAAAAAGGTCAAGAAAACGGTAAAAAATCCATACTTGGTGCTATCAAAGAATATCAGGCAGAAGATAAAGAAAAGCCAAAAGTAAAGCAGGAATCGTCAAAAGAAACGGAAAGATAAGATGATGGTCGGTGTGGTCTTCGGACTGCACCGGCTCTTTTTTTGTCTATATGTTTACTTTTACGCTTATATAATATATAATAAGAGCGTGAAAGGAAGTGAGTTCATGAACCAGTTAGAACAGATTGGGGAAATTTCAACTGTGGGTAATGGAGTTTTAAGAACTTCAGAAGTCATCAGTAAAGGAATTTCTAAAACGACTTTGGCAAAATTTGTAGAAAAATATAATTATGAGCGTATTTCACATGGAATTTATTGTTCTCCGGATGTATGGAAAGATGGACTGTACTTATTACAGCTTCGTTGCCCGAAAACAATCTTTTCTCACGATACAGCCTTGTTTCTGCTTGATATGACGGATCAAGAGCCGCTGCAATATACTGTTACGGTAAAAAGTGGATATAATGCCACTCATTTAAGAGAAGATGGTGTAAAAGTATTCTCTATTAAAAAAGACTTTTTTGAACTTGGGATTTCAAAAGCAAAAACACCTTTTGGAAATGAAGTTTTCATCTATAATCCTGAGCGTACTGTTTGTGATATGATTCGTAGTCGTTCACAAATTGAAATTCAAATTTTTCAGGATGCAATGAAGCAGTATATCAGGCGTAAAGACAAGAATTTGCACCTGCTTATGGAATATGCAAAAAAACTTCGAGTAAATCATATGTTAAGTAAATATTTGGAGGTGTTATTATAATGATTCATTCATCAAAACAACTAAAAGATTTGATACGAAATTTGTCAAAAGAAGTCGGTATTGAAGCCCATGTACTGATTAGAAAATATATGATGGAGCGGTTTTTAGAGCGAGTATCTTCATCAAAATACAATGGAAGTTTTATCCTAAAAGGCGGAATGTTGGTAGCAGCTTTTGTAGGGGTAGAGGCAAGGGCTACAATGGATATAGACACTACCATTAAAGGTATTCCTGTAACGATAATTGATATGGAGCGTACAATTACAGAAATTTCAAATATAGATTTAGATGATAATGTGAAGTTCAGAATTAAAAAAGTATCGGAAATTATGGATGAAGCAGAATATTCAGGAATACGATTCAGTATGGATGCTGTATTAGATGGAGCAGTTATTCCTTTGAAGATAGATATTTCTACAGGCGATGTAATTACTCCAAGAGAAATAGCCTATTCATACAAACTGATGTTTGAAGATAGAACAATCCCCATTATGACATATCCTATTGAAACGGTCTTGGCAGAAAAGCTGGAGACTGTCATTTCAAGATCCATAACCAATACAAGAATGAGAGATTTTTATGATATTCACATACTCTTAAAATCACAAAGTATAAATGCTGATATATTGGCTTTAGCGTTAGAGAGAACTGCTAAGAAGAGAGGAAATTTTAGCCTTTTAGAAAATGCAGAAAGCGTATTGAAGATAGTAAAATCAGATGAAGATATGAAAAGGTTGTGGGATATTTATCAGAAAAAGTTTAAATATGCAGGCGAATATACTTGGGATGAGGTAATACATTCGGTTAGGGAACTATCCATAGAAGCTAAATTAGATGTTGAAAAAATATCTGTTGCAGAAAAATAGAGAGAATACAAAAAAATGACAATGTGGAATCCGCAAAAATAGAAAAAAGATATGAAAGATAAAAGGAAAAAAGAGATGAAGATTTATCTCTCCATCTCCTTGCCCATATAAATTCCATAGTTCTTTCGTATCTGATAAAGCTCGTCCATAGTCGATTTTGAGGAAGAATACTCCTGCATAAGGGTATTCTTTTTTTCTTGCAATTTATCAAGCTCAGATAAAATATCCCTTGAATTTGGCAGCTTGGAATAAGACTTTTTAAGCTCGGAAAGAGCGTTTTCATAGAGGGTAATCTGAGCTTTGTATTCCTCGAAAAATGCCCTATCAGACGGATTCGCCTTATATTCCTTGTAATAGGCACGATATTTTTTGACAATATGAACTTGCTCCATCGTAGTGGATAACTGTTCCATTTCCTTATCAATCGCCTTGATTTTATCCTGTAAATTTTGTCTTTCATCAGCACTTTTCTTGATAAATTCGTCAAGCTGCTGAACAGATTTTATGCCGTGTTCTCTAAGGAAGATAACAGACTCAGCCATTGTATTAAGGTTATGTTTGGTTGCCCAATATTCATAGCCTTTGCTTTCTTTTACTTTCATATTGGTGTTCATATCAATAACATTGCCGATGCGTTTTTTGACAGCATGGGTTTTAATAGATGATCTTTCTGCAAGGCGTTCTTTTAATCTTTCTTCAGTGTAATCTTCTCCGATTGTTTTGGCTCTGGTAAATCTCGGCTTATCTTTTGGCTTAAAAGCAATATGTTTGCCATACTTAATTTCATATCCAAGCTCAGCCATTTTCCTTAGAAATTCATCCCAATCCTTAGACTGTTTTATCATTCTGTCAATATCAAATTGAAGCCTACTTTTCCAAGAAGTCCCTTTCTTTGCCTGCTCATTTTCATACCAAGACTTTCCGCTTGTTTTGTATTTTTTCTTATAACTTTCGTAAAACTCATCAATGACAGATAGGTTGTTTTCTTTGCATAGCTTATCGCTCTGGTAACGGATCTTATGATAGCTTTTCTTGTTCGACTGATAGCATTTACCGGTAACCATATTTACATTATTGAAGATGATATGATTATGGATATGCCCTTTATCTATGTGCGTCGATAAGACAAACTCATACTCATCTTTGAGTATCTTTTTACATAACTCAAGACCGATTTGATGTGCCATTTCAGGCGTTGTTTCTCCCGGTAAAAAAGATTGAATCAGATGTCTTGCAAGGACAGTTCCCTTAGTTCCCGCCTCCCCTCTTGTCCTTAAAAACTGAGTATGAGCAGTTGACTGATGGCATTTATGCGTACTGACTAAAAGCTGTTCATCTGTTTTATCTCTATTAACAATATAGTCAATAGCAAGATGAAGGGTTGATTTTATAGGGTGTATTTTTGTAATCGCCATAAATTTTAATCACCTCCGGAAGTCCTGTTTAGAAGCAAGGAATGAATTTGCCACAGTTCTTTTGAGAAATGTTCAATCTCTTTTTTCATATCGCCTATGTCCTCTTTGTAGATAACACCGGTCGAATTTACTCGCTTTGCAATCTGATTGATGTTGTTTGTTGCGTTGGAAAGTAAGCCTTGTAAATCTCTAAACGGTTCTAAATCTATTTGATAAATTTCTTTTTCTAAAACGCATTTGCGGATAAAGTGGCTCATATTTCTGCACCTTGCGAGCTTTCTTTTCTCCTCAAAAAGAGCTTTTTCTTCTTTGGTCAACTTAATTTCAAGTCGTTCATTTCGTATCCTATTTGCCATAGGTATATTTTCCTCCTTTGTGTGAATTTCGGGGGTATTAGGGTCTCCCTAACAAGCTAAAAATTGATAAAAAAAGAAGCAGATCCCAAAGGGCTGCTTCATCAATTTTTCCGTAAGTGTACGGACACTTACTGTGCTTGCTACAAAAGAATGATTTATAGCAAGTGTTAAGCAAGTATTCAATTTACTTTGTTCTGATGTTGGAAACATCTAAATAGTCAGGCTGGTAGTGGAACTTGTAGTCTGTGATTTTATCCGCATTATAGACGGTCATACCAACCGTTCTTGATATAGGGACTAATGCTGCATCGTCATGTAATCCATTTATAATTGTATTATACACATTCTGAATTTCTTTTTTATCGGTCATAGTATTTAAGCTTCTGATTAGCTCATCAGAGTTTTTCATACTGGTTAATGCTTTTGATGTCATATTATCCATTACCGGATTTTTTGAAAATGATGAAACCAGTTTATATGGATCCATTGGTATGTTGTATGTTATTCCGATAGCCAGTTGATACTTGCCTTCAGAGATGTTTTTATAGTGATTCATTGTTTCGGAACTTGATGTTTTCACTTCAAATCCAACTTTTTTTAGGTCGCTGGCAACGGCTTCTGATATATCTTTGAGCATTGCCTGATCACTTGAGCAAGAAATATTTACAGAGAGTTTTGTGCCATCCTTTTCACGAATACCATCACCATCTTGGTCTTTCCAACCGGCTTTTTCAAGCAAATCTTTAGCTGTTTGTTCTGAATAAGAATAAGATTCAGTGTCCACATTGCAATATGGTAAATTTTTATCCAAGATTGAAGGAGCTTCTTTCTCAATATCTCCCAGAATATTTTTTCTTAGAGATTTTGTATCTATTGCGTAATTTATTGCTTTTCTGACAGAAACATCATCAAAAGGAGATGTGTCAGTATTAATACCGATATATCTTGTTTGAATTACAGTATCTGATGTTTTGCCGGCAAAGGACTTGTCTTTTTGTAAAGAATAATAAGAATCATAACTTAGATTATTCGTACCTAAAATCAAGTCAACTTCTTTGTTGCGAAGTGCCAGTAATTTGGAATCATTATCAGGAATGATTTTGATTTTAAATGATTCTACATCAACATTTTTACGGTTGTAATTCGGATTTTTTACAAAGGTGTAGGTATCATTGTCCTTTTGACCATTATACATGTATGGACCGGTTCCCATTGTGGCGTTTTTTACTTTTTCTGATAATGTACCATCTGCATTAAATGCGTTTGGCGACATAATTCCCATAGGCAGAGGGAGAGTAAAATCATTGAGAGCACCATAGTAAGGAGATGACAGTTTAACAGAGACAGTATATTTATCAACAACAGTGATTTTTTCTATTAATGTACTTGTTAGACCAAAAGCTCCGTTATATGTTTCTAAATTTTTTCCGACATTCTCGAAATTTTTTTTCACTACTTCAGCAGTTAATTCCTCGCCATCAGAGAACTTAATATCCTTTTTTAATTTAAAGGTATAAGTCATATTATCTTTGCCTACATCCCATTTTTCTGCAAGACCGGGAACAAAGTTTCCGTTTTCATAATTGATGAGAGTTTCATAGAAGTTTGGGATATAATAAAGCAACCCAAATGTTCCGTTTGCCTTCAGAGGTTCTTGAAAAACAGAAAATCCACCATCAAAATTCCAACTTTCACAAAAAGTTAATTCTTTTACTTTTTTTGAATTTCCAACTGTGTTTTGTGAGCTGCATCCGGTTGTTATTGACAAGAGCATAATGAAAGAGAGTAATACTCCCAATAGTTTTTTTGTAGTTTTCATAAATACACGTCCTTTCTTTAGTTGTTTGTAATTACTTGCTTACTACTGAAACTGATGTTTTTTGTAAGTTCATCTGCCATAGGGAGTATCAGGGGGAAGTGAGGCAATTAATTCCCTTGAGTATTCTCCATGAAATGAATCATATGAAGTGGCATTGGATATTTCTTCTATTATTTTTCCTCCTTTCATAACAAATATGTGGCTTGCCATATATAGAGCAACATCTATATCATGAGTAATGAATAAGTAAGTAATTTTCCTTTGTTTTCGTATTTCTATCAGAAGATCTAATATTTTCTTTCTTACAGTTGCATCTAATCCGCTTACAGATTCATCAAATATAATATACTTGGGTTCAACACATATAGCTCTTGCTATACAGACTCGACTTTGCTGCCCACCTGATAATTCATGAGGATATTTTGATAAAACTGATTCGGGAAGCTCCATTTTAACAAGTGTGGATATAATCGTTGAATATATTTCGCTTTTTGTTAAATTACATAACTTATGTAACGGCTCATATAGGCTGTCAATAATAGTTTTTTTTGGATCTAAAGCTCCTGAGCTATCCTGAAGGACTAATTGAACATTTTTTCTCATTATAAGAATTTCTTCTTTAGTCATTGACCAGATATTTTTATTGTTAAAATGAATAGTTCCGTTACTGGGAGGAATTATTGCAGATAACATCATTGATAATGTACTTTTGCCACTGCCACTTTCACCCACCAAAGCATAAGAAGTATTAGGTAATAGTGAAAATGAAACATCATTTACTGATATGAAATCTTTCTTATTTGCTCCCAAACAAGGATATTTTCTACTCAAATGTTCTACAACAATCATTCTATATTCCTCCTCCCTTTAAAATACTGGCTTGTAGTAAATTTTTAGTGTAATCAGTCTTTGGAGAGTTAAAAATTTCAAATACAGTTCCTTTTTCAATAATAATTCCATCTTTCATTACAATCACATTGTCAGCTAATTTTGCTATAACTCTAAAATCATGAGTAACTACAATGAGTGAAATTCCAGATTCTTTTATTTTGATAAATTGCTCTAAAACAATGGATTGTGTTTTAATGTCAAGTGCCGTTGTTGTTTCATCTGCTATGATTATCTCAGGTGATAGCATTAGAGCTAATATAACCATTAATCTTTGCAACATGCCGCCGCTTAGTTGTGATGGAAAACTATTAAGGATACGCTCTGTTTCTGATAGTCCAAATTTAGTTAAATTTTCCTCTATACTTGCCATAAGGTGTTTTTTTGAAGCATTTTGGTGTAATTTTAATGTTTCAAGTATTTGTTTACCTATTTTACTCATGGGATCAAAAGCACTCATAGGATTTTGCATTATTAATGCTATTTTTTTCCCTCTAACGGCATTTAATGATTTATCAGAAAGAGATAGCAGATTTTGGTTTTCAAACAGAATTTCGCCGCTTACATCAAATGCTTTTCTGTCTAATAAATTTAATACAGAGCGGCATGTTAAGGTTTTACCACTACCGCTTTCACCAATAATACCTAAGATCTCACTATCATTAAGTCCAAAATTTATATTATCAATGAGAGTTTTTTTATACTTTCGGTGAATGATTTTTAAATTTTTTATTTCCAATAATGGATTCATACCTAATACTCCTTTGGTGAAAGTACATCCCTTAATGCTTCTCCCAATATATTAAATCCTGCTGAAGTAAGCAAAATACACAGACCGGGATACATGATTAGCATTGGATTAGAATATAAATATTGCTTTGAATTTGACAGCATTACACCCCATTCAGGAGTGTTATCGGCAAGTCCGATACCCAAAAAAGAGTATCCGGAAATCATCAATATAATAGCTGCAATACCGGTACTGAAATATACAATGATTAGTGGGGCAATATTAGGAAATATATGTTTAAATATAATTTCAAAAGAATTGCAGCCTGAAATCGTAGCTGCAATTATGTAATTTTTTCTCTTTTCTATTAATACATAGCTGCGTATTACTTTCACAAACCAAATCCACATAGAAAATACGATGGATATTATTAAGTTGACAGCTCCCTGTCCGATTATTCCTAATAGGGCAAGGACTATAACCATTGGTGGAAATGCCATAAAGATATCACATACTATTAAAATTATTTTATCTAAAACACCTTCAAACCAAGCACTGACAGTTCCTACAATGGTGCTTATAAAAGCAAGTATAAGTAAAGTCGGAAATGCAATGCTTAATGAATATCTTGCACCATAAACCAATCTTGAAAATACACAACGCCCCAGTTGATCCGTTCCAAGAGGATATGTACTCGAAGCAGGTAAAAACTTTTCGCTAATGTTGACAGTATAAGGACTGTTAGGTGCTATAAAAGGTGCGAATAAAGCAACTGTAATAACCAATATTACCAATAATAAGCTGAAAACAGCTTGTCTATTATGAAATATTTTCTTAGCCATTGAATTCCTCTCCTTTAAAAATATGGGGACTCAATAAGTGATTTATGTTTTCTGCAATAGAATTAGATATGACAAATATTATTCCAAGCATCAACATACACCCTGTAATTGCCGGGGTATCTCTATTTATAATTGATGACATAAAATATGAGCCAAGCCCCGGCCATGAAAAAACACTTTCAACAATTACGCTTCCGGCGATCATCATACCGATGTTTTGGAAGAATAGAGTAATCATTGGAGGAAGTGAATTTTTTAAGATATGATTACATAAAATCCTCTTATTAGATAAACCTCTGGATTTTGCATATATCACATATTCCTGTTCCATGTTTTCAAGCAGTATAGTTCTTAGTAGTTTGGTAGATGATGAAATTACAGGGATTGCAAGGGTTATAGATGGCAATATTAAGCTCCTGAAATTTCCATACTCTACTACTCTAAAAATAGGTATAGTAATTGCAAACAATGAAAGTAATAGATAACCAAGCCAAAAAGAAGGAATGGATATACCTAAAATCGTTATATTTTGTATAAGTTTATCAACAAATTCCCCTTTTTTATAAGCAGAAACTAAACTTAAAGGAATAGTGAAAAGCACAATAAAAAATAGTGCAGCAATAACAAGGGTAATGGTTGCCCAAAATTTTTCTTTAATGTCAGTTACCACAGGATTAGATGTTTGATACGAAGTACCCAAATTACCCGTTACAGCCATTTTTAACCAATTTGTATATTGAACAAATATAGGTTTATCCAAGCCTTTTTCGATTCTAACTTTCTCAATTTGTTCCGAACTTGGGTTGCCATATAAATGGTGAGCAATAGTTTCGGCTGAATCAATGGAAGATATATTTGAAAGGAAAAAGGATAACAGGCTTATCATGAATAATATAAGTATTAACCTAAAAAATTTACTCATTAATCTCAAAATAAAACCTCCCTTAACCAAAAAATGTGAGTTAGACAAATATAACTAACTCACATTTTACACATTATTTAGTTTATAAACAAGGTTACAAATTTCAATTTTAAAACACCCTTAAACGCTTATTAAATCACAAGAAATAGAGATTTTACATAATATTATTTTGAAATAAGTTAAAATATCGTGATAGATATAAAAAATATTACGATATAAAACTTTTAGATATGATGAATATTACGATATTCCATAGGACTCATTTTAAAAGTTGATTTGAAAATCTTTGCAAAGTGTCCCGCATTTTTATATCCAACCTTTAGAGCAATATGATAAATTTTATCGTCTGTATCTTGCAATAGCAAAAGAGCATAATTCATTCGCATTACTTTTAAGTATTCATAAACGGTTGTTCCATAAACCTGACGAAATGCCATCTGAAAACGGGAGCAACTCATGTTTGCCATTTTTGACAATTCTTTTATGGAAGGATAAGCGGATAAATTGTTTTTCATAAATGTAATGACCTTGTTTAGAGAACGCTTATCTTTTCTATCCAACTTTACAGAGATATATGGACGATTTTCTTCTTTTTGGGCAGTATTAATTATTAGAGATAAAATTTCGATAACCTTGCTTTCCATATATAATTTTCTGGTATTTCCTATAGCCGGACAGTCTTTGATTTGTTGAAAAACAAAGTTTAATTCCGGTGAATTAGGCTTTTCAATTAAAAAATCCAAAGCACTTTTATATGATTCATAAGTATTTCCAAAATATCCCTCTAAAAATGAATCGAAATATTTTTTTGTTATGATAACTTTAGTGAAACAGGTAGGCTTATTAGCTTCGCAGAAAGCATAAGCACTTTTTCGGGTATTTGCGTAACAGCAGATTCCTTTGTCAACCTGCTTTACCTTTCTGCCGCCAACTTTAAATGAACTTGAATCAGTTTCAAACTGACTAATCTCAAAATATTCCTCCTTAATTTCAGCCACTTTTTCAAAATTACTTTTAGGGATAAAGCTTGCAATTATAATTAAAAACTGACCATGAAAATTCATTATCTGCAAAGTTCCATTCCCATATTCTGAACTCATACGATAAAAATCATTTTCTGAATCAGATTCTTCCTCAATTTTATAGAAATGTAAACTTTCAGGTAAATTTTTATAATATTCAATAACTGTACGGTTCAAAGTATCACCTCCTCGTATTAAACATCATTTTAGCACAAGTTTATATCATAATCAACTAAATTTATATCACAATATTTTAATTTTTGTCTGATAAAATCTCTTATAACTGCTTAAATAAAAGGATTTTAAGGATAACTATATTAGTATATTCTAAAATAGTCAATTATTGACTTAATTCTTATTTTGACATAGTCTATAAATAATAAATAATATAATTTAAAGAAGGTGATTTTACATGGAAAATTTTAGTAATAAGAAGTTGAATGTATTTTCGCTGCTTAGCTATGAAAAATTCAAAATAGCGATTGGAATATTTTTAGGTTCGATTTGCGGCTTGTTATCATTTGTGCCGTATGTTGTTTTATATAAAATGATTGCAGCTTTAATCAACAACCAAATTGATTTTAAGTCTGTGTTGCCATGGGCTTTAGTTATGATATTTTCAACAATCCTGCAAAATATATTGATGTCGATTACTATGATATTCACCCATGTTGCCGCATACAATATTATACACCGTTTGAAGATGGAAGCCCTTGAATATTTATCAAAAGTGAGTTTGGGATTTTTTAATAACAAAACATCCGGAGAATTAAAAGCGGCATTATTTGATGATATTGAAAAATTAGAAGGGTTTATAGCACACAATTTAATAGAAATTACGCAGGCAGTAGTTATCACTATAATATCAATGTTAATAATGTTTTATATCAATGTATTTATGGCATTAACAATGCTTCTGCCTGTCGTTGTTGGCGTGCTTCTACCAACAATGATGATGAAAAAGTATCCTAATCTGACTAAAAAATATACAGATACTTTTTCTGAGCTGTTAAGTTCTATAAATGAGTATATTAACTGTATGCCGATTATAAAGATGTTTGGATTAACCGTAGAAAAATTTGCAAAGTTAAGTGCTGCATCAAAAAGCTATACGGAATGTTTAGTTGAAATGGCAAAGTGTTCTTGTTATCCACTTGCCATAACGATAGTAATTTTGGATTCAGGCATATTATTCACATTGCCAATAGGCGGTTTTTTGTATGTAAATGGGTTGATTTCTACAGAACATTTATTGATATTTATGTTACTAACGATGTGTTTTTACAGGACATTTTTTAACCTATTTAATATTGCGATGGGAAGAATTGAGTTAAACAGTGGATTGGTCAATATAAAAAAACTTTTTGGAATACCGGTTGAAGTGGTAGGAAAAGAACAACTGAAGTCTAAAAATTTGGATATTCAATTTAATGATGTCAGTTTTGGATATGATGATGAGAATGTTGTGTTAAAAAACATCTCTATGAAGATTGAACCTAAGTCATTTACTGCATTTGTTGGAGCTTCTGGAGCAGGAAAAACAACAGCAGCGTCCTTAATAGGGAGATATTGGAATGTTGATAAAGGTGAAATTTGTATCGGAGGAATTCCTATAAACGAACTAAGTGAGGAAACTCTTACTTCTGCGGTTTCGTTTGTATTTCAGGATACATTTTTAATGGAAGATACCTTGTTTGAAAATATTAGAATGGGCAGTGAGGCGGATGAAGAAAGTGTAAAAGAAGCAGCAAAATATGCACAAATTCATGATTTTATTACTACACTTCCAAAAGGATATGATACCAAAATCGGAGAGGAAGGATTTAAACTTTCAGGTGGACAAAAACAAAGAATCAGTATAGCGAGAGCAATTCTGAAAAACGCTCCGATTGTTATTTTTGATGAAGCGACTTCATATTCGGATATTGAAAATGAACACAAGATTCAGACGGCATTGAAAAATTTATTAAAAGATAAAACAGTAATTATGATTGCTCACAGGCTTCATACAATATGTGATGCCAATAAAATTATAGTGTTTGAAAAAGGGGAAATAGTTGAACAAGGTACACATAAAAGACTTTTAGAAATAAATGGATACTATTCTAAAATGTGGGCAAGTTATATGAAAAATTATGTGGAGTAGGAGGGAAAAATGTTAAAGGGCATAAATAACCTGATAGGTAAGAATAAAAATAGACTGTATTATCCTATTTTCCTTATGTGCTTGGATTCATTAGGGAGTATGGTTACATATTTCGTTTTATACCTGACCATAATAGATATTTTTCATGGAACATTAGATATCACTTATATTTCCAAGTACACATTGATATGCTTTATAGGCGTTATGTTAAGGATTTTAATATATAGGAAAAGCTATCTTTTGTCTTTTGAGCAATCTTTTTTAACAACCGGGGTTTTACGCACTGACTTAGCAAATCATTTTAGAAAATTAAGTTTAGGTCATTTCAGCAAAAACAGTAAAGGATATTTAATAAACACATTAACAAATGATTTAAGTAGTTTTGAAGGATTACTTTCACACGCATTGCCATTTTTTATAAAAACAATAACTACCTGTTTAATGCTTATAGTCGGAACCTTTTTTATTGACTTTAGACTTGCTTTCGCTGAGTGCATAGTAATCATCATATCAATACCGATATTGCATTGGGGCGAGAGATTATCTAAAAAACTTGAAAATCAGAAACGAAAACTAAATGAAACTATGGTTTCTAATGTTTTGGAATATATAAATGGCATAAAGGTTTTTAGAGCCTATGGTATGCAGGTATCAAATTTTACCAGATTAAAAAGCAATATGGAAGCAGTCAGAAAAAATGGTATTCAAACAGAAGTGAAAATGGCTATTCCAACGGCATTATATGGAAGTTTGATAAATTTTATTGTGCCAATATCACTATTAAGCGGAAGCTATTTGCTCATGGGTGGAGATTTAAAAGCTGAGTCTTTGATTGCGTTTTTTATTATGGGAATTGCCGTTTCCGGAATTTTAATTTCATTTGAGAGATATTATATCATGCTTAAAAACTTAAAAATAGCTTCTGACAATTTAAATAGAGCTATGGACTGCGAAGAATATGATTTTGACAGTAAGAAAAATGCTTTAAAAAACTATACAGTCAGATTTGAGAATGTTTCATTTTCCTATGAAAAGAATAAAGAAGTTCTGCACGACATTAGTTTTGTAGCAGAAGAAAGAAGTATAAACGCACTGATAGGAGAATCTGGTTCTGGGAAAAGTACCATAATGAATTTAATCACAAGGTTTTGGGATATAACAGATGGGGAAATTACCATTGGAGGAGAAAATATTAAAAATTTAAATCCGGATTTTTTATTAAATTCGGTAAGCGTAGTATTTCAGGATAATATTTTGTTATCAGATACTATTTTAAATAATATCTCCATAGGCAATCCAAATGCAACTTTTGAGGAAGTTGTTGAAGCTTCAAAAATTGCCTGTTGCCATGAGTTCATTATTTCTTTACCTGATGGATATAATACAAAAGTTTCAGAAGGCGGCACATCACTTTCAGGTGGAGAAAAGCAGAGAATTTGTATTGCCAGAGCAATTTTAAAAAATGCTCCAATATTGTTATTGGATGAATTTACAGCATCTTTAGATGCAGATAATGAAATTAAGATTAATAAAGCATTTGACCATTTGATAAAAGGAAAGACGGTTTTCACTATTGCTCACAGGCTTCATACAATAAAAAATGCAGACCAGATTATTTTAATGAATAACGGAAAAATAGAAGAAATAGGAAAACATGATGAATTGATAAAGAAAAAAGGTCATTATTACCAAATGATTAAAGAGCAAGAACAGGCAAAAAACAAATAATGTAAGGAGCGGGAAAATGAATAGCAGCAAAATAAAGATTATGAGTGAGGAAAATGTTGCGAAAGCTTTGTTTAAACTTGGAATGCCAATGGTTGTAAGTATGCTGATAATGGCATTATATAATGTTGTGGATACTTACTTTGTATCAGGACTGGGGAAACATTCAGTAGCAGCCGTATCGGTAGCTTTTCCGATTTCTCTTATTTTTTCGGGGATTGGGTTAACTTTTGGTGCAGGGGCAGGTTCTTATATATCACGATTATTAGGTGGAGAAAAGAAGAAGGAAGCAGATATAGTTGCTACTGTAGCAATGTTTACAAGTGTTATCATCGGAGCGATTACCGGCATGACACTGCTGTTTCTGCTGACTGATGTTTTGAAATTTATGGGAGCAATCCCTTCTATAATAGAAATTGCTAAAAAATATGCCATCATATTCATTATAAGTACAATGGTCAGCACTGCTAATGTAACGGCAGGCAATCTGGCGGTAGCACAAGGGGCAGCTAAAGTTTCCTTAAAAGCAATGATTATTGGTTCGGTTTTGAATATGGTTTTAGATCCTATATTTATATATGGATTAAATTTGGGAGTAAATGGAGCAGCTATTGCAACTCTTATATCTCAAGTCGTAACCCTGTTTATTTATATCATTTATTTTAAAAGCGAGAAAAGTTATATAAAACTTAAAATTTCTAATTTTAAGCCAACCATTAATGCTTATAAAGAAATATTGAAAGTTGGTATTTCAATGTTTTTGCTCCAGATTTTTTCAAGTATATCTATGAGTAAAATATCATCTTCGGCATCTTTATATGGGGAAGATGCGATTGCTGCAATGGGGATCGTACTTAGAATTGTAACTTTGGGAACGAATGTTGTTTTTGGATATATGAAAGGATTACAGCCATTAGCCGGCTTTAATTACGGTGCGAAGAACTACAAAAGATTAAATGAAGCAATAAGGTGCTGTATAAAATATATAAATCTATTTTGTTTAGTATGGACAATTTTACTTTATATATTTGCACCAAATATATTATCTATCTTTGGAACTGGTGAAAGTGTTTTGAAAATAGCAGTTCCTGCTTTAAGAGCAGGAGTCATTATGTTTATTACATTTGGATTTCAATTCACATATTCCACATTATATTTATCAATGGGAAAAGCCTTAGCTGGAGGATTTTTAAGCATTTGCAGACAAGGAATTATATTTTTACCGATCATTCTGCTTTTGCCTAAAATTTTTGGATTAAATGGTGTGATATATTCTCAAGCTGTCGCTGATTTAATAACCACAATTATAACAATACCTTTTGCAATAGATGTAAGAAAAAAATTAAGATTAAATTCAAATGAAATATAAAAATTGAGGGAAAGAGCAGATGAAATGAGAAAAGTAAATGTATCAGGAGGATAATTATGTTCAATGAAATAATAATGAGAGCTTTAATGATGGAATCACCTTTTTTCGTATTGTCTAAGAATTTATTTAAATAATTCGGCAATACTTACCCATTTTAGAGGACTTCTTATGCTTAAGTGCAGGAGTCCTCCTTTTTTTGCCTGAAAACAAGCAGACAGAAAAAGAATGGAGGACTTGAAATGAAAAAAGAATACTACCTTTATGTCAATGGGCAAAAGGTGAAAGTCAGTGAGGAGATATATAAGGTCTACTGGCGTGAGAAAGAGCATGAAAAATATTTGGAGCAGGTGGACAGGAAAAACCACTTGCTCTTTTTTTCATCATTAGACCATGATGGACATTTCTATGAAAACATTGTTGATGAAGGCATTGATGTTGAAAAGATTGTGGAAACACAGATGATGATTGAAGCGGTCAGAAACGCTATATCAAGGCTCAATGCAGAAGAAAAGGACATCATAGAGCGTTTGTACTTTCATGATGAACCAGTCCGTTCGGTAGCAAAGTTAAAGAGTATCACACACCCGGCTTTGATTAAGAAAAGAAACAAAATCTTAGAGAAGCTGAAAAAATTTATCGAAGAAATTTAGAATTTCGGTAACCAAAGGGGTCAAATTTTCCTTATATAAAGTGAAGGGGAGTTTGACCTCTTTTACTTTCTTTAAACAAGAGATAGGTTGCTATGGCAAATTGGAAAATAGAAAGAAAGATCCCTTTCAAATATTTTGTTCTTTGACAACTAAATAGACCAAGGTAGGACTTTATCTGCTTGTGGAGAATTATGACTTACGCCAAGACCTTTCTGCTGAGAGATTTCGGTTTTATGAATACTGGTTAAACCAAGGAAATAAGAAAGTGAGCGATAAATAAGATTACATAAAAAACAGATGTGGCAGTCTGTTCGTTGATACAGGCGGTGATAATGATACTTCAACAGTTTATGCCGGCTCGTCTTGAATAAGGGGCGGAGGTGAGATTCCTATGTTGTCAGCCAAGACACCTACCAATGTCATAAAACTTAAAAAAGAAAATAACAGGGAAAGGAGTTTTCTAATGAATACAGAAGAATTAGCAAGATATAAAAACATGTCAGCGGAAGAGATAGACAGGAAAATTGTCCCTGATATTGAAAATATAAAAGATAAGAAAAATGCAGAGCCGCTTTCCATGTACTTTATGAAAGTCGGAAATGTCATTGTTAAATGTAGCTATGCAGAGAATGGAAGAAGTTTGGAGGATTGCTTTTTGTCTTACCTAAAAAAGAAAGCAATGCTTCTTGATTAAAATATGATAAAAGGGGCAGACTTTTTTACAAATCTATGGTATAATACGAATCAAATAGGGATACAACTTCATAAGAGCTGAAAGACTCCAAGTTATCATATTTCTCCTTAAAAAAGAATATGAAAGTTTGGAGGTTTTGTTATGTCTAAAAACAATTTAGATACAGATGTTCTCAAAGTTGCCATGTATCTTAGATTATCACAAGATGATGAAAAATATGATAAAGGCTTTAAGGTGGAAAGCAACAGCATTTCCAACCAAAGACTTCAGATTAATGACTTCATTGATAAAAATGAGGATATGGAGCTGATAGAAGAATATGTCGATGACGGATATTCAGGGATAAACTTTGAAAGACCGGCATTTAAGAAAATGATGGAAGATGTCATCACAGGGAGAATTAACTGCATTGTTGTAAAAGACTTATCCAGATTTGGCAGAGATTATATTGATAGCGGAAGATACCTGCAAAGAGTGTTTCCCTCTCTTGATATAAGATTTATTGCCCTAAATGATAATTATGACAGCTATACAGCCAGTGAAACGGAAAAGAACTTGGTCATTCCGTTTAAAAGCTTCATCAATGACAATTATTGTAGGGATACTTCCGCAAAGGTCAGAAGTGTCTGCAAGGTAAAGAGAAAACAGGGACAGTTTATATCAAACTATGCTCCTTACGGCTATGAAAAAGATAAGGAAGATAAGCACAAAATAGTAATTGATAAAGAAGCAGAATATGTGGTGCGGGAAATCTTCTCAATGAAGCTTGAGGGGTACAGCTCCTACTCTATTGCCAAACACTTAAACGATAATGGAATCCCATCACCGATGGAGCATAAAAAGGCAAAGGGAATAAGGTATAAGACAGGCTTTAGCACAAAGGCGGTTGCCAAATGGGATACGCCGGCAGTTAATCGTATTTTAACCAATGAAATCTATATCGGAACACTGCAACAGGGAAAACGGGAAAAAATCAATTATAAGCTGGATAAAGTGGTTTCCAAGGATAGAAGTGATTGGATTGAAATAGAGGATAATCATGAAGCCATTATTGATATTTATGACTTTGAAATTGTCCAAAAACTTTTGAAATGTGATATAAAGGCAAAAAATGTCGGAGAGAAAGCAGATTTGTTTTCAGGGCTTTTATTTTGCAAGGACTGTAATGCTCAGATGACGAAGAAAGTTGATAAGAGAGGGAAAACTCCCACTATTTACTATATCTGCTCCCAGTACAACAAAGGAAAAGAGTGCAGCAGGCATTCAATCAAACAGGAGGATTTAAAAGTAAGCGTACTTGAGATGATTCGCCATTACATCAACTCTCTTGGAAAGTATGAAAGCATTTCGGAAAAAGTAAGGGACATGGAAGTATCCTATGAGCTTTTTAAGAAAATAGATAAAAGACAGGAATATACCAAGAAAAGCAAGGCAAAGTTTGAACTTTTAAAATCAGCTCTGTATCAGGACTTAAAAGAGGGAATCATTTCAGAAGAAGAATTTTATGGTATGAGAGAGTTTTATACAAACCGTATCGTAGAAAGCGAACTGATTTTAGAAAAACAAAATAAGGAGATCTCAAGGCTTTATCAAAAAAGCTTGGGAAACAAAAACTTCCTGTCAGATATTAAAAAGTACAGGAATATAAGCACCTTAGAAAGAGGGCTTCTTGTAAGACTTGTCGATAAAATCTATGTTTTGGAAGAAAAAAGGATAGAAATCCATTTTAACTATGATGAAACCACAGATATACTGGATAAACTAAGCGACTACGCAAAGCAATCCTCCGAGCTGATGAAGGAGGTGGTGTAGATGGCAAGGACAGCGAACAGACGGGAAAGGGCAGAAGAAGCTTCATTAAGCAAAGAAAGCAGAAACAGTTTTCAAACAGCGATTTACACAAGAATATCAAGAGATAAAAAAGAAAAGCCGAGCGATTCCATTGAAAATCAAATTGCCCTTTGTGAGAGTTATATAAAGAGAAATGACGGGCATAACTTGGTAGGGATATATAAAGACATCGCAAAGACAGGGACAGAATTTGAAAGACCTGACTTTGAAAAACTTATGGGGGAAGTAAGGACGGGAAAAGTCAACTGCATTATTGTAAAAGACCTATCCCGCTTCGGAAGAAATTATACGGAGCTTGGAAACTTCATTGAAAAGATATTTCCGTTTCTTGGAGTAAGATTTATTGCGGTTAATGACAATCTGGATACCTTTCACATGGAAGATCCCAATAAATCTCTTGAGGTAATCTTGAAGAATATTGTAAATGAAACTTATGCAAAAGACATTTCAAAGAAAGTATCAAGCTCTCATCAGATGAGGATCAAACAAGGCGGATTCATCTGTGGTGCGGCTCCTTATGGCTATACAGCAAGAAAAGATGAAGATGGAGTAAGACGGTTATATGTTGATGAAAATACAGCTTCCATCGTAAAAGAAATTTTTGATGCGTATTTGAAGGGATTTAGTACACTTGATATTTCAAAGTTACTGTTTGAAAAGAAAGTATATATAGCAACTGATTATAGCAAGTTTGGAAAAGCTAAAGCTGATGAAAATGAGCTTATAAGAGCGTGGATGCCGACAACAATATTACAAGTGCTTAAAAATCGTGTATATACAGGAACACTCATTCAAGGCAGAAATCAAAAGCATTTATTTGAAGGTAAAAAGAGAGAAAGGCTTGACGAAGAACATTGGACAATAACAGAAGATGCCCATGAAGCAATTATCTCGCTTGATACATTTGAAAAGGTACAGGAGAAAATTTCCTCAAAATCTAATTCCATTAAAAATAGCAGAAAAGAAAATAAGAATGCTAAGGATGATACAGTATTTAGAGGAAAACTTTATTGTGGGATTTGTAAGAGAAAAATGAGCGTACACAGGCAAAAAAGCGGTAATAAAACTGTATTTTATTTTAGCTGTAATCGGTTCAGAGAATTTACAACAGAAAAATGCGGAACATCTATTACAGAGGCTACTCTTGAAAAAACTGTTAAAGCAGTCTTTGATGCTATTCTTTTAAATAACAGTAAAAGTTATAAGGCTTATCTAAATGCTTATGACAATCTTAAAATAGAGTTGGATAAGAAAAAGGAAAAAGAAATAACTGAAATTGAAAGAAAAATTTTAGGCTTTAGCAGACTTCAAAGTGAGTATTATGAAAAATATGTTTTGGGCAAGTGGAGGAAAGAAGATTTTGAAAGGGAAAAAGGACTTCTGGGTAAAAAGAAAGCAGAACTTAAAAGCCTAAAAGAAAGACAAGTTGCTATCTTTGAAAAAGAGGTATTTGAACTTGAAGAAAGGCATAAGTACCTTACAGCACTTTTTAAAGGTAAAACAAAGAAATGGGATAAAGACTTTGTAGATAGCATCATTGATAAAATCTTTATAGGGAAAGATAACACAATAGAAATCAAATTTAATTTTGAAGAAACTCCTGTGATTACTGAAAAACTTGGTAGAAAGACAAGGAGGAGCTGATATGAATACAGTAGATTTTTATTTAAGACTTTCCTTAGAAGATGACGACTTAAAAGACGAAAGTAACAGCATTACTTCCCAAAGAGAAATCTTAAAAGACTATATCAGTTCAAAAGAAGAATTTACCGGAGTGAAGATAAGAGAACATATTGATGATGGCTATACCGGAACAAATTTTAATCGTCCTGCATTTCAAAAGATGATAGGTCTTGTGAAGAAAAATGAGATAAGAACTATTCTTGTAAAGGATTTATCACGATTTGCAAGAGATTATATTGAATCCGGAGCATATATTGAGCAGATATTCCCTTTTATGCAGGTTCGTTTCATCTCTGTGAATGATAATTATGACAGTAATAACAATGAGAATGGAATCAGCAGTTTAGAAATTCCTTTTAAGAATCTTGTCTACGACTACTATTCCAAGGACATTTCACAAAAAATCAGTTCATCAGTAAGAGTAAGACAGGATAGAGGGTATTATTTCGGTTCAAAAGCACCGTATGGATATGTAAAAGATGAAAAAGACCATCATCAGCTACTTGTCGATGAAAGAGTGAGAAACATCATTGAAGAAGTCTTTGAAAGATACCTTAGTGGTGAAAGTATGCTTTCAATCTCCAAGGATTTTAATCATAGAGGTGTTTTAACGCCAGCAAAACATATAGGGCTTAAAAGAGGAAGTGGAGTATGGACAGGACAGATTATCAGATATGTTTTAACACAAAGAGTTTATACAGGAGCTGTTGTTGGTGGAAAGACAAGGGTACAGGAAGTTGGTTCTGATAATAGAAAATGGGTTGATAGCAAAGACTGGATAATTAGAGAAGATATGCACGAAGCTATTATCTCTAAAGAAGATTTTGGTAAAGTTCAGGATATGCTAAACAGCAATGCAAAACTAATCAGTAGAGAGCGTAAGAATTTTCATATACTTCAGGATAAGGTCTATTGTGGTAAGTGCCATCATAAAATGACCTATACAGTTAATTATGGAAAAACAGATGGGTATTGTTGTCCATATAGATATACGGCAGTGGATTGTGGTTGCTTGAAAGGGAAGATAAAAGCAGAAACATTGGAAGATATTGTTTCAAAAGAGATTAAACTTTATACAGAGAGCTTTCTTGAAAAAGAACAGACAAGAAAGATTGAGTATAAAGTTATGGAAAGCATTTGTGAAAGCCTGCTTGACAGGAAGAAAAGACTGGAAGCGGAAAAGCAAAAGATTCAGGTTTCCAAAATGCAGCTTTATGAAAGGCATAAACAGGACGAAATAGATAAGGAAGCATATTTATCAAAGAAAGAAGATTTAAGCAAAAAACTTAAAAATACAGAACAGGAAATAGCCATCATTACGGACAAGATAAAAGAAAATACATCTTCAGGACATAACCTTAATGTTGATAAGCTAAGAGAAGCGGTTGCAAAAGGAGAGCTTGTTTTAGACTGGATCAACGAAGTCATAGACAGGATTTATGTTTATGATAAAGACAAGGTGGAGATTATTTGGAAATTTGAGAAAGGGAATGGAAAAGATGGATAAAAAAGACGAAATTATGCTTGTAAATCAGGAATCCCTTGCAGAAAAAATTTATATTATCAGGGGACAGAAAGTAATGCTTGACTTTGAACTGGCAGAAATTTATGGGTATGAAACAAAAAGATTTAATGAACAGGTCAAAAATAACATTGAGAAATTTGACGATGATTTCAGGTTTCAACTCACAAAAGAGGAATGGGAAAATTTGAGGTCGAAAATTTCGACCTCAAAATCGGAAACAGGTTCAGGAGGCAGAAGATACTTACCTTATGTTTTTAGTGAAGCCGGAATCTATATGCTGATGACGGTTCTTAAAGGGGAGCTTGCTGTCAAGCAGAGTAAAGCCTTAATACGCACTTTCAAGCAGATGAAAGACTACATTGTAGAAAACCAAGGCTTGATTGGACAAAGAGAATTTTTACAGCTTTCCATGCAGATAACAAGCAATGTTGTGGAAATGCAGGGTTTAAGACGAGATTTAATGAATGTGGAAGATAAGGTGGCAGGGTTGGTGGACAATTTAGGTAATGTTGTGCATAAATCCGAACTGTCAGAGTTAATTCTTGACCTTAGCAATCCACAGCTAAAATATGGATTTTTGCTTTTAAACGGAGAGCCGATTGAAGCGAATCTTGCTTATAGGGACATTTACAGCATAGCAAAAAAGAGCATTTATATCGTTGATAACTATATCGGAGTTAAGACACTTGTACTGTTAAAGGATATACCCTCATCGGTAGAAATCACTATATTTAGCGACAATGTTGGTAAAGGACTTCATACCCTTGAATACCAAGATTTTTGTAAAGAATATCCGTTTAGAAGGGTAAAGTTTCAAAAATCCGGCGGGGAGTTCCATGACAGATATATTATCATTGATTGGAATACAGATAAGCAGAGGATATACCACTGCGGAGCTTCTTCCAAAGATGCAGGGCAAAGAATCACAACTATATCGGAAGTAGTTGACCAAGTAGTATATGCAGACCTGATAAACAAGCTCTTGAAAAATCCAATTTTAAAGTTAAAATAGAGTAAAAAAAGTTGATTGGAAATTTGAAAAAATATGTATCCAATACTTGACACAAGGGTGGATATGTAAATACCATATTGTATTTACCCCTAAGTATAGACGAAAAATAGAATTTAATCAATACAAACGAGATATAGTAGATATAATAAAAAGGTTATGTAAGTATAAAGGAGTGGAAATAATAGAAGGACATATAATGCCAGATCATATACATTTGCTGTTATCAATACCACTAAAATATAGTGTATCAAGTTTTATGGGATATTTGAAAGGAAAAAGTTCACTGATGATATTTGATATGCATGCAAACCTGAAGTATAAGTATGGGAATAGAAAGTTTTGGGCAGAAGGATACTATGTAAGTACTGTAGGTTTGAATGAAGGTACAATAAGAAAATACATCAAAGATCAAGAAGCGCATGATATTGCAATAGATAAACTGACAACAAAAGAATATACAAATCCATTTGGAAATAAGAAAAAATAGATAAACCCGTTTGACGGGTAGCGGGCGTAAAAATACAATAGGGCTTGAACGAATGTGAAAGCCAGCGCCTTGAGGTGCGTGTTAGTAACAAAGGGTTATACCCGAAGAGAAAACCACCCCTTTTCAGGGGTGGTCATTATTTTAGTATAACTTTTTGTTGTTAAAATATAAAATAATTAGTTATTTTTTCTAAAATCAGAACATTTTGACAAAAATGGTCATAAAAGTTTGCAAATTAAGAAAAAAACTGGGAAATATCAAAAAATAAATTGTTTTCTTCTTTAAAAAGCTATATAATGGATATATGCTATTAAATTTCATATAAAAATACTAAGGAGTATTACATGCAAAGTACGAGATTAGAGAGTAGTATTAACGAAAATATTGTTCAAGAAGAGATTCAGCTATTGACTGAAATGTTGTTGGAAGCCACTAGAAAAATGACATCAGAAGAAACTTTTAAAAAAATTATGACATTAAAAAAATTGGCGGATAACAAAAAATATGATGAATTAAATACTGTTGTAAAAGATTTAACAAAAGAGGAAATGTATACAGTAGCAAAATTTTTCTCAGTATTGCCGCTTCTTATAAATATAGCGGAAGATGTAGATTTGGCATTTGAAGTAAATTACAAAAATAATGCCGGTGAAAATTATATAGGAAAACTTAAAACGGCAATAGAAAAAATAACGGATAATACTATATTAGAGAATATAAATGTTGTTCCCGTTTTAACTGCTCATCCTACACAGGTTCAAAGAAAGTCTATGTTGGATTTAACCGAAGAGATACATTCACTGCTTAGAAAACACCGTGATATTAAGCAAGGGCTCATAAATGAAACGAAATGGAGAAATAGTCTTCAAAAACATATAGAGATTATTTTACAAAGTGATACTATTCGTGAAAAAAAATTAAAAGTATCAAATGAAATAACTAATGTTCTTGAATATTATAATCGTTCTTTTATTCAAGCAATTTCTACCCTAATGACAGAATATAAAAATTTACTTAAAGAAAATAATATTTCTTTAATGAATGAAACACCAATTACTATGGGAATGTGGATAGGAGGAGACCGTGACGGAAATCCTTATGTAACTGCAGAAACATTAAAACTTTCAGCTATGAAACAATGTGAAGTAATATTAGATTATTATGTTGTAAAATTAGAAAATCTGTATAGAACATTTTCTATCTCTTCTCAATTTATTAACGTAAGTGATGAATTGAGAAGTCTTTCAGAAAAATCAACAGATGTTTCTGAATATAGGGAAAAAGAACTTTATAGAAAATCTATTTTTTACATTAAAGAAAAACTATTAAATACAAAAAATTATTTATTAAACGATATAAAATCAGAAAATATTTATTTAACAACCTGTGAATTTGAAAAAGATTTAGAAGTCATAAAAAATTCTCTTTTGGAAAATAATGGGGAAGTATTTATAACCGGAGAATTTGAAGAATTATTAAATATCGTAAAAATTTTCGGCTTTTATTTGGCAAGTATTGATATGAGGCAAGATTCCAGTGTTCACGAAGTTTGTGTAGATGAACTATTAAGAAATGCCAATATAGTGAAAAATTACAGCGATTTACCGGAAAAAGATAAATGTAAAGTGTTATTAAAGCAATTAGTTGAAGATCCCAGACCGCTCAGTATCGGGGATAATTCAAAACAATCAGAACAGTTAAATAAAGAACTTGAAATTTTTAGAACTGCAAGAATTTTAAAAGACAAGTTAGGTGATAATATTATTAAGCAAAGTATTATTTCACATACAACAAGTATTTCGGATTTGTTAGAACTTGCTATCATGTTAAAAGAAGTTGGATTAGTAGGAAAAGATTTTGCAAGGCTTCAACTTGTCCCATTATTTGAAACTATTGAGGATTTAGAAAATTCATATGAAGTAATGGATAATTATTTGAAATTGGATATAGTTAAAGAATGGATTAAAGATAACAAATATTATCAAGAAATAATGTTAGGTTATTCTGATAGTAATAAAGACGGAGGTTATTTATCTTCGGGTTGGTCTTTATATAAGGCTCAACAAAAACTGGCTTTATTAGGCGATAAACATGGAATAAAAATAACATTTTTCCACGGACGTGGAGGAACTGTCGGTCGTGGTGGTGGTCCCAGTTATGATGCGATAGTATCACAACCGCTAGGTAGTCTACAAGATAGAATTCGATTAACAGAACAAGGTGAAGTAATAGGAGCAAAATACGGCAATAAAGATGCCGCTTACTATAATTTGGAAACATTATTCTCGGCAGTAATAGAAAGAATGAATTCTGATAAAGTAGAATTAGATGAGAGTTTATATAGAAAAATTACAAATGTAATGGATGAAATTGTTACAGATAGTTATAAAACATATAGAAAATTAGTTTTTGAAAATAAAGAATTTTATAATTATTTCTTTGAGGCTACTCCAATAAAAGAAATTTCCAGTTTAAATATCGGCTCACGACCGGTATCACGTAAAAAAATTACGGATATAGGTGGACTTCGTGCTATACCTTGGGTATTTTCATGGTCGCAAAGTAGAATAATGTTACCCGGTTGGTATGGAGTAGGAACAGCATTCTCTAATTTTATAAAAAAAGATAGTAAAAATCTCTCTTTTCTTCAAGAACTGTACGAACAATGGCCATTTTTCAAAGCATTATTGTCAAATGTTGATATGGTGATGTCAAAAGCAGATATGGGGATTGCAAAAGAATATGCAAATCTTTGTAGTGATGAAAAAACAAAAAAAGTGTATAGTGAAATTTTAAAAGAATGGAATTTAACAAAAGAGGTTGTTTTAAAAATTTCTAAACATAGTAATTTTTTAGAAGATAATTTCTATTTAACACAAAGTTTAGAGCATAGATTACCATATTTTAATACATTAAATTATGTACAAATAGAACTTATAAGACGTGCAAGACAAGGAGAAATTCCTGATTCTCAAATAAATACAATTCATATAACAATAAACGGAATAGCAACAGGTTTAAGAAATTCCGGATAATATGAAACCGAAGTAATAGAAAATGTTACTTCGGTTTTTTTGATATTAATGTTGAAAAATCCAAATCATCATATTTTGATTTTATATTTTTAGATAGAGTATCAAAATTATTATTTGGAAATAACGGATCAAAATCATCGTCGATAGAATTTTTTTTATGCTGTGAAGTAAATTTATTACCGGAAATATCCTCTTCTTGATCAGTTAAATTTTCTGTATAAATTTTTTTATAACTATTTTGATGATTTATTTCAATATCATTTGGAGAGCTTACACCTTTAAAGTTGTAAAATAACGGACCATATTCTTCCAGTAATTCTTCGTTTGATAAGTTAATAAATGGATTTTCTATTTTCTCTACCGTTTTGGAGTAAATTTCTTCTACTATTTTTTCATTAGTTTCTATGGTGGCTACATTATTTTGCCAAGATAAAATAATATTAAAAAGTATTTCGAGTTGTTTTTCACTTAGATACGGTAGATAATTTCTAATTTTTTGTGCTGTATCCATAGTTTTACCTTACGATTTTTGAGCTGTTGTTTTTAAATATTCAATATAATCAGCACCCCAATTTTCCAATTCATCAAGAACTTTTTGAAAATTTTTTCCTATTGATGTTAAACTATATTCAACTTTTGGGGGAACTTGAGCGTAAACTTCACGATGAATAAGACCGTCATGTTCCAGTTGTTTAAGTTGTTTAGTTAAGGTAGCTTGAGTAATTTCTCCAAGTTCACGTTGTAATTCATTAAATCTTTTTTCTTTATTACTAAGAATATGAAGTATCAAAATAGTCCATTTTCCCGCAAGGATCTTTTGTGTAGTAAAAAATGGGCAAATTCCAAATAAAGTTTCGTTTTTCATATTTTACCTCCTGAATTTTATTAAAATTTATATTGATATTATGAAATTCTATCAAAAAAGATACTAAGTATAATAAAAAAACGTACTTGATATTTTTTTTATACAACTATATAATCATATATATAAATTATAAAACAAAAATGCTCTTGAAGCAAGATAAAATTTAAAAATAAAAAGGAGATTTTAATATGACACAAGAAAAATTATATCAAACAAGAAGAAGTAATTACGCATTAGGAAAAAACCTTCCAATTTCAGAAGAGAAAGTGTTAGAAATTATAAAAAATGCAATAAAATATTCACCAAGTGCTTTTAATTCGCAAACTGCACATGCAGTAGTGTTGTTAGGTGATAACCACGATAAATTATGGAATATAACATTTAATGAATTATCTAAAATATTACCTAATGAAGATGCTAAAAAAACAACTAAAGATAAATTAGATACTTTTTCTGCAGCATACGGAACAATTTTATTCTTTGAAGATCATGATGTAGTAAAAGGATTGCAAGAACAATTTCCAACATATGCTGACAATTTTCCATTATGGTCTGAACAATCAACAGGTATTGCATCATTTGCTGTATGGAATGCATTGGCAGAAGCTGGAGTAGGTGCAAATATCCAACATTATAATCCATTAATTGATGATGCTGTAGCTAAAGAATGGGATATTCCGACCAATATGGTATTACGTGCACAAATGCCGTTTGGTGAAATTACAGCTCCGGCAGCACCTATTGAGAGAACTGATAGAACACGTATAATAAAATAATTTGTTAAAAAATTATAAACTTTCTTTTTAATTAATTGTAATAAAAAGAAAGTTTATTTTATTTATTTATAATTATGAGTAAAATGAATAGAATTTTAAAAAAGAAAAAGGTTAGTTTTAATTTTTTATATTTTAAATTTAAGAAAATATAAAACTATATTTTTTATGAATAATAAATTTATAAGCACAAAAATTGAAACGCATACATTGTTATGTTATTATAATAAAAAAATTAAAAAGGAGATTTTCTGATGGAAAAATTAAAAAAAGAAAATTTTAAAATGTATATTGATGGGGAATGGGTGGACTCATCAGATAAATTAGTTGTGAAATCTTATAACCCGGCTAATTCAGAGTATTTAGCGAACTTCCCAGATGCGACTGAAGAAGATGTAAATAGTGCAGTAGCGGCTGCAAGAAGAGCCTTCAAAACTTGGAGAAAAACAACAGTTAGCGAACGTGCTGCCTTATTAAATAAAATTGCAGATATAATTGATGAAAATACGGAACTGTTAGCAATAACAGAATCACTTGATAATGGTAAACCGATAAGAGAAACTTTAAGTGTTGACGTTCCGCTAAGTGCAAAACATTTTAGATATTTTGCGGGATGTATTTTAGCTGATGAAGGACAAGCAACGGTATTAGATGAAAAATTTTTAAGCCTAATTTTAAGAGAGCCTATAGGTGTTGTTGGGCAAATTATACCTTGGAATTTTCCGTTTTTAATGGCAGCATGGAAACTTGCACCGGCTTTGGCAGCAGGGAATACTATCGTTATTAAACCGTCAAGTTTAACTTCACTTAGCTTGTTGACATTTGTAGAACTAATTCAAGATATATTGCCTAAAGGAGTGTTAAACGTAGTTACAGGGCGTGGAAGTAAATCAGGTGAGTTTCTAAAAAATCATAATGGTTTAGATAAACTCGCATTTACCGGATCAACAGAAGTTGGAAGAAAAATTGCCTTAGCTGCTGCAGAAAAATTGATACCTGCAACATTAGAATTGGGTGGAAAATCAGCAAATATTATTTTAGATGATGCAGATATGGAAAAAGCATTAGACGGTGTTCAATTAGGTATCTTATTTAACCAAGGACAAGTATGCTGTGCCGGTTCAAGAATATTTGTTCAAGAGGGTATTTATGATGAGTTTGTAGCGAAAGTAAAAGAAAGATTTACTAAACTTATAATAGGGGATCCGTTAAACCCTGAAACACAAATGGGAAGCCAAATTGATGAAAAACAAGCCGAGAAAATTATTAACTATATTGAAATTGCTAAAAAAGAAGGTGGAGAAATTCTTGTAGGCGGAGAAAGATATACGGAAAATGGTTGTGACAAGGGAGCATTTGTTAAACCTACATTAATTACTAATATAAATAATGGATGCCGTATCGCTCAAGAAGAGGTATTTGGTCCGGTTTCGGTAATTATTAAATTCAAATCTGATGAGGAAGTTATTAACCAAGCAAATGACAGTGAATATGGACTGGCTGGAGCAGTATTTTCTAAAAATATTAATAGAGCATTAAATATTGCTCGCAGTGTTGAAACCGGAAGAATGTGGGTTAATACTTATAATCAAATTCCGGAACACGCACCATTCGGCGGATATAAGAAATCAGGTATTGGACGTGAAACTCATAAAGTTATTCTTGAACACTATTCACAAATGAAAAATATCTTAATTGATTTAACTGATGATATATCAGGATTTTATAATTAAGACTTCGTAAAGAAATAAAGGTGTAGAGCAAAAATCTACACCTTTATTTTTTAAGAAAATAATTTATTATTGCAATTTTGATAAAATAACAAATTGCTGTTTTTTTATATTATTTTAAAATAGTTATAATATTAATTTTTCAGAGTTTCTATCAAGGTATTTGGAATAAATCGTTTCACGTAAAAATACATATTATGATAGAAATTCTGAAATTTTTATAAATTAAAATAGATAAAATAAAAGAAAGAACGATACATGAATATTTGTAGATTGCACTAAAATTACTAGAAAATATAGGGGATATATGGTATAATGTAGTGTATCTTTTTGAGCTTTGTGATACAATTATGATGATAGATAAAAGAATTATAAAGTTCAAGATTGTGAGGTGTAATTAATGAAACACGATACTAAAAAAATACATTGTTCATTTTGTGGTAAAAGCACTGATGAAGTGTTTAAAATGATTGCAGGTAACGATGTATTTATTTGTGATGAGTGTGTAGATTTATGTTCTGATATGATTGAAGAAGAATTAGAGTATAGAAATAATTTAACAAAAAAAGAATTTAAATTATTAAAACCACATGAAATAATGAATAAACTAAATGATTATGTAATAAGTCAAGATAAAGCAAAAAAATCAGTTGCTGTTGCTGTTTACAATCATTACAAGAGAATAAATACAAAAAAAGATGATAACGATATTGAGTTGCAAAAAAGTAATATTGCTTTAATTGGGAGTACAGGTTCAGGGAAAACTTTAATAGCACAAACCTTGGCTAAAATGTTAGATGTTCCTTTTGCTATTTCCGATGCAACAACTTTAACAGAGGCCGGGTATGTAGGAGAGGACGTTGAAAATATTTTACTTCGTCTTATTCAAAATGCCAATTATGATATAGAGAGAGCTGAAAGAGGAATTATCTATATTGATGAAATTGATAAAATTGCTAAGAAAGGTGAAAATGTTTCAATAACACGTGATGTATCCGGTGAAGGTGTTCAACAAGCATTGTTAAAAATCTTGGAAGGAACGGTTGCAAGTGTGCCGCCACAAGGAGGAAGAAAGCACCCCGGAGAAGAAATGATAAAAATAAATACAAAAGATATTTTATTTATTATCGGTGGAGCATTTTCAGGAATTGAAGAAATAATAAAACGTCGTTTAGGAGAAAAAATTATTGGTTTTACTAAGAGTGATGAGCTTAATGACGAAGAAGATATTATTTCAAAAGTAAAACATGAAGATTTGGTAAAATTTGGAATTATACCGGAATTTATAGGTAGAATACCTGTCATTTGTTATTTAGAAGAACTCGATGAGAAAGATTTAATAAGGGTATTAAAAGAACCTAAAAATTCGGTATTAAAGCAATATGAATACTTATTTGAATTAGATAATGTTAAGTTAATATTTGAAAATTCAGCATTGGAAGAAATTGCCAAAGAATCAATTAAAAGAAAAACAGGAGCAAGAGGATTACGTTCTATAATTGAAGAAATATTACTTGACGTAATGTATGATATACCTAGTAAAAAAAATATTACAGAGTGTATTGTAACTAAAGAGAATGTAATTAACAAAACAAAACCAATATTAAAATAATTGATTGAGAGAGGAGTTAGTTTTGGGTAAATATTATTTATTAGAGCATAAAGATTTATTTTTCCCGTCTAATACTTACACAATAGATATAGAGGATAAAAGATTTTTAAAAACTATAAAAGGATTGAAAAAAGATAAATTTTCCGTTTTTATTGCTAATAATCGAAAATTTATCGATACTTATGATGAGGAATTTTCAGAAGAGGATATGTATGATGCACAAGGTTTTAATATTTTCTTTGGTACATACGGTCAATTAACTGTTGATAAGAAAAATAAAATTTACCAATATTCATGTTACGGTGTTGCAGAAGTGAAAAGTGGTGTATATAAGGATAATATGGTAGAATACTTAGATATAACCACAAAAGAAACTGAACATGGTGATATTAATGAAAATGTGGCGTTGATAAAATTAAAAACCGAACTTAGTTCATACTTAGCTAATGAAAATTTTGAGATAGATCTTTATGAAACGGATGATTTGGAGAAATTTATTAATAAGAATATTAAGTATTTTCCAATTGATAAATTTTTTAAAAAACGTGTGTTATATTCATTAAGTTTAGATAAGAAAGTTGCTGCTATTATAAAAGGATTTGATATGCTTGATTCCGGTGTGGATTTAAAACGTAAAATTGATAAAAAAGTTAGAGAAAATATTGATAATCAACAAAAAGAATATTTTTTACGTGAGCAGATGAAAGTAGTTCAAGATGAACTTAAACAAATTGTTCCGGAAGATGACGATTTAGAAAAATTGAAAAAGCAAATTTTAGATATAAAATTAGCTAAAGAAGATGAAGATGTTCTTATGAAAGAGTTGGACAGATTAGAAAAAACTCCGGTAATGAGTCCGGAACATTCTATTATTAGAACATATTTAGAAACTGTAGTTGCACTTCCTTGGAATAATGTTACTAAAGATGAGATTGATATAAAAAATGCAGAAAAAATCTTAAATGAAGATCACTACGGTTTGGAAAAGATAAAAGAGCGTATTTTGGAATTTTTAGCAGTTAAAAAATTACGTGAGGATATGAAATCACCAATTCTCTGCTTAGCCGGTCCTCCGGGAGTAGGGAAAAGTTCTTTGGCAAAATCAATAGCGACTTCTATGAACAGAAGTTTTATTCGTATATCTTTAGGGGGTATAAGAGATGAAGCAGAGATAAGAGGGCATAGAAGAACCTATTTAGGAGCCTTACCGGGAAAATTAATTCAATCTTTAAAAAAAGTAAAAACTAAAAATCCGGTTATTTTATTGGATGAAATAGATAAAATGGCTTCAGATATAAAGGGAGATCCGGCAGCAGCAATGTTGGAAGTAATTGATCCTGAACAAAATAATGAATTTGTGGATCACTATTTGGATATTCCTTTTGATTTATCACAAGTATTATTTATTGCAACCGCTAATAATTTAGGGATGATTCCGGCACCGCTCCGTGATAGAATGGAGATTATAGAATTAGAATCTTATACGGTAAAAGAAAAAGAGAATATTGCAATTAAATATTTAATACCAAAACAAATAAAAGAGAATGGTTTAGAAATTAACAATGTTACATTTTCAAAAGCAGCGGTGAATAAGATAATTAACAGTTATACTTATGAAGCCGGAGTTAGAAGTTTAGACAGAGTAATTGCTTCGGTATGTAGAAAAGTCGCATTACGTGTATTAAAAGGTGAAGAAAAAATAAAAGTTGGCGTCAATAACTTAGAAAGTTTTGTTGGCCCTGAAAAATATAATATGAAAGATAAGAATAGTGAACCACAAATCGGATTAGTTAATGGTTTAGCCTATACTAGTGTAGGAGGGGATACTTTAGAAATAGAAACAAGTATTTCTAAAGGAAGCGGAAAAATTGTTCTTACCGGTAAGCTGGGTGATGTAATGAAAGAATCGGCACAAATGGCTATTTCATATTTAAGATCTAATGCGGAGGAGTTAGGACTTTCTGACATTAACTTCTCTGAAATAGATATTCATCTTCATGTTCCGGAAGGTGCAGTACCTAAAGATGGTCCTTCAGCGGGAATAACAATAACGACTTCTGTATATTCAGCACTTACAAAAAAAACGGTTGATAACAATATTGCTATGACAGGAGAAATGACCCTTCATGGAAAAATTCTTCCAATTGGCGGGGTAAAAGAAAAAGTTTTAAGTTCAGAAAAAATGAATATTAATACTATTATTATTCCAACTAAAAATAAAAAAGACTTAATTGATATTCCAAGAGAAGTTTTGAACAGATTGACTATTTATACCGTAGATAATATTCATCAAGTATTTGGTGTGGTGTTTGGAGAATAATATGAAAAAGTTAAATATTCATAATGTTGATTTAATGATAAGTGCCGTATCTAAAAAACAATATCCGAAACACAATAAACCGGAAGTTGCTATGTGTGGTAGGTCAAATGTGGGTAAATCGACATTTATTAATACAATATTAGAAAGAAAAAACTATGCCAGAGTATCATCAAAACCGGGGAAAACAAGAACGCTTAACTTTTTTGATATAGATAATAAAGTAGTATTAGTTGATGTTCCGGGGTATGGATATACTAAACTTTCCAAAGGTGAACAAGAAAAGTTATACGATATGATAGTAGAGTATCTTGTTAATAGTGAAAATTTAGGTTTTGTACTACATTTAGTAGATAGTAGACATAAGCCATCACAAGATGATATAGAAATGAATGAATTTTTGAATTATTATAAAATTCCATTTGTTTTAGTGCTAACTAAAGTTGATAAAATATCAAAAAATGAACTTGCAAAAAATATGGCAAAAATAAAAAAAGAATTAGATTTAACAAATAATATTTCAGTGATTGGGTTTTCTTCAGTTACAAAATTAGGTAAGGAAAAAGTAGTGGAAGAAATATCAAAAATTTTAGTATAAATAATATAAAATCGATTTTCTTATTAGAGATTTATCTATAATGGTTGTATAATAAATATTAAGGTATAAAAATATCCTTTACATCTCATTATAGAATCCCTTTAATGAGCAAGTCGATTTTTAAGAAAAACTGTTGATAAGCGTTTAAAAAAGTTTCCTTAAAATTAAAAATTTGATAATTAAAGTAAAAAATATTATAATTAATGGGGTATTGATTTAATTATTTTATAACAAAAAAGTATATGGAGGAAATTTTAGATGTCAGTTCTAGATATTAAAGATTTAGAAGTATCGATTAATAAAAAACAAATTTTAAAAGGGTTAGATTTAAAAATTAAATCAGGAGAAATTCATGCTGTAATGGGTCCTAATGGTGCCGGAAAATCTACACTTGCGTCTGCCATAATAGGGCATCCTAAATATGAGGTAGACGGAGGAAGTATTTTACTTGACGGTGAGGAAGTATTGGATATGGTGGTAGATGAACGTGCGCGTGCAGGTTTATTTTTAGCTATGCAATATCCATCAGAAATACCGGGTGTTCCAACATCCGAGTTTATAAAATCTGCGATTAATGCTCAGCGCGAAGATAATATTCCGTTGATGAAGTATATAAAAAAATTAGATAAAACAATGAAATTTTTGGATATGGATTTAAAAATGTCTCAGCGTTATGTAAATGACGGTTTTTCAGGTGGTGAAAAAAAACGTAATGAGATATTACAGTTAATGATGATAGAACCCAAATTTGCTATTTTAGATGAGATTGATTCAGGTCTGGATATTGACGCATTAAAAGTTGTTTCTAAAGGCGTTAATAAAATGCGTGGTGAAAATTTTGGATGTTTAATTATCACTCATTATCAACGTTTATTAGATTACATTGTTCCTGATTTTGTCCATGTACTAATGAATGGGAAAATTGTAAAAACCGGTGGGTCTGAACTGGCATTACGTTTAGAAAAAGAAGGATATGATTGGTTAAAAGAAGAGGTTTAATATGGAAAACAATAAGTTAAAATTAAGTATTAAAACTTTAAAAAGCGTTTTTTCTGATACAAATGAACCGACATGGTTTTTAAATATTAGAAAACTGGCTATGTATAAAAGTTATACTTTGCCTTTTCCTAAATTAGAGTCTATGAATTTAGAAAGTTGGCAATTATTTAATATTGATTTTTCGAATTTAAGGCTTCCTGATGAAAAAATTGATATTAATGAAATAAAAGATAAGTATAATATTAAAGATTCCGATATTGTTATAATTCAAAAAAACAATACAATACTATATATTAATGTTCCTGAACAGTATAAAGAAAAATTGGTTATTAAAAATATTTTTGAAGCTATGAATAATGACCACATTAAAGATAGTTTTTTATCTGTTGTTGATTATGCAGAAAGTAAGGTTACAGCGGTTCACTATAGTTTATTAAATGCCGGTTTATTTGTAGAAACTAAGGATAATGTTGTTATTAATGAACCTATTCAGTATATTGTAATAACTGATAAAAAACAAAGTTTATTTAATCATGTAACTATAAAAGCGGGTAAAAATTCGTCAATTAATTTTGTAGAAAACTATATAAACAATTTGAAAAATGATGATACACCGTTTAGTATTGTAGTAGAAGTTGTAGCAGAAGAGAATGCCAAAGTAAACTATAGTTCTATAACCAATTTACCGAAAGGAAAACGAGGGACTATTTTGCGTCGTGGATTAACAAACGATAATTCACTTATTAACTGGAATGTAGCAGCTATGGATGAGGCTGACGTTTATCATGACAATACTACTAATATTCTTGGAGACGGTTCGGAGGCTAACTTAAAAATAGTAACTCTTGGGGTAAAAGAACAAAAAACATATTTTAATAGTGAAGTGGTAAATCAAGGGTTAAACTCTAAAGGAGATATACTTCAACATGGGGTTATGTTAGATAGATCGCATATTGTTTTTAATGGAGTGGGATTTATTGTAAAAGGTGCTACCGGTTCAAATGCTTATCAAAGTTCACGAATGTTAACATTATCAAGTGAAGCAAAAGGTAATGCTAATCCAATGTTGTTAATTGATGAAAATGATGTTATGGCAGGGCATGGTGCTTCTCTTGGAAGAATTGATGAGGAACAACTTTACTATTTGCAAAGTAGAGGATTATCAAAAAAAGAATCAAGTAGATTATTAGTTCATGGTTTTTTGTCACCGGTTATATCAGAACTAACAGTTAATTTTATCAAAGAAATGGCAACTGTACTTATCGATGAAAAAATAAATAATAATGAGAGTGAATAGTATAATATGGAAAAATTCAGCAGTGTTAGGGAAGATTTCCCTATTTTAAAGCGAAAAATTGGAGATAATAAGTTAGTATTTTTTGATAATGGTGCAACTACTCAAAAACCTATTCAGGTAATAGATGCTATAACAAATTATTATAAAAATTATAACTCAAATATTCATCGTTCGGTTTATACTTTAGGTGATGAATCAGAGAAAATTTATATGGAGTCAAAAGAACTCGTAAAAAATTTTATTAATGCTGAAAGTTATGAGGAAATAATCTATACAAGTGGGACTACTGAGGGCTTAAACTTTGTTGCAAGAATGGTAGAACAAGAGTTAAACAGTGGTGATGAGATAATTCTTAGCTATATGGAACATCATGCTAATATTGTACCGTGGCAACAACTTGCTAAACGAAAAAATCTTGTATTAAAGTATCTTGAACTAGATGAAAAAGGTAGAATAAGCATAAATCAACTGCAAGATTACATTACTGCTAAAACTAAGGTTGTTTCCCTTTGTCACGCTTCTAATGTATTAGGTAATATTAATCCTGTTTATAAAATAGGGGAATTGTTAAAAGATAAAGATATTTATTTTATAGTAGATGCGGCACAATCGGCACCACACTTAACACTTGATGTTCAGAAAATGAACTGTGATTTTTTGACGTTTAGTGCTCATAAAATGTGCGGTCCTACCGGAATAGGGGTGCTTTATGGGAAAAAAGCATTATTAGAAAAATTTGATCCTGTTGAATTTGGTGGCGGTATGATTGGTATTGTTGAAGAACGTTCTGCGACATGGGCAGTTTTACCGGATAAGTTTGAAGCGGGAACGCCGTTATTAGCACAAGCTGCCGGTCTTGGTGCTACGATAAAATATTTAACTAATCTTAATTTAGAAAATATAGAAAAATATACTAAGGAATTGACTAAGTACCTTTATGATGAACTTTCTAAAATTGAAGATATAGATATATATGGTACTGATAATATTAATGAGAAAGTATCATTGATTTCATTCAATTTAAGGGGTGTCCATCCACATGATTTAACGAGTTTCTTGGACGAAAAAGGTATATGTATTCGTGCAGGACATCAATGTACCCAGTTGTTATTACAAAAATTAGGTGTTTACTCTGTTGCCAGAGTTAGTTTGTATTTTTATAATACAAAAGAGGAAGTTGATTTCTTTATTAAAACATTAAAAGAAACGAAGGAATTTTTTGATAATGAGTTTTAGTGATTTAAAAGATTTATATAAACAAGTGATCTTGGATCACAGTAAGCACCCACGTAATTATGGAGTGATAGAGGATAGTTACAAATTGGAAATGCTCAATCCTTCGTGTGGTGACAAGATTACCGTCAGTATGTGTATTGAAAATAATATTATAACTGATATTAAATTTATTGGGACAGGTTGTTCTATTTCTCTTGCTTCTGCTTCCATGTTAACAGAAGAATTAAAAGGTCTTAGTGTAGAAAAGGCTAATGAAAAAATAAAAGATTTTTTAAATATGATTATGGGTATGGAGTATAATGCCGATAATCTTGAAGACAGTATTTCTTTAGAAAATATTTCAAAATTACCGGCACGTGTTAAATGTGCTACATTGGCATGGAAGATTACAGAAAAAATATTAGAAGAAAATAGAGATAGTTAAAGTGTAGAAAAAGGAGTGAGTGCATTGAGTAAAAACGAAGAAATGTTTACCGATTATCAGTATGGATTTTCTGATGTTGATGTTTCAATATTTAAAACTGAAAAAGGTTTAACGAAAGAAATAGTTGAAACTATTTCAAAAAGAAAAAAAGAACCGGACTGGATGTTGGACTTTAGGTTGCATGCTTTGAAAGAATTTTATAGAATGCCAATGCCTACATGGGGTGGAGATTTATCCGAAATTGATTTTGAAGATTTAACCTATTATGTAAAACCATCTGAAAAAACAGAACGTTCTTGGGATGAAGTACCGACAGAAATCAAAAATACATTCGAAAAACTTGGTATTCCGGAAGCGGAGCAAAAATATCTTGCCGGTGTATCGGCACAATATGAATCAGAAGTTGTTTATCATAATATGCACAAAAAATTTGAAGAGTTGGGAATTATTTTTGAAGATACCGATACGGCACTAAAAAATCACGAAGAAATATTCAAACAATATTTTTCAAAAGCCGTGGATTATAACGATAATAAATTTGCAGCTTTAAATTCAGCAGTTTGGTCAGGCGGTTCATTTATTTATTGTCCTAAAAATGTTTCTATAGATGCACCATTACAGGCATATTTTAGAATTAATAGTGAAAAGATGGGACAGTTCGAACGTACATTAATCATTATTGAGGAAAATTCTTCTGTACATTATGTAGAAGGTTGTACAGCACCAACTTATTCTGCAAGTTCATTGCATGCAGCGGTTGTAGAGATATTTATTAAACCTAATGCACGTTTTAGATATACAACTATTCAAAACTGGTCAACAAATGTATATAATTTGGTAACAAAACGTGCTATCGTTGAACAAAACGGAACAATGGAATGGGTTGATGGAAATCTCGGCTCTAAGCTAACTATGAAATATCCGGCATGTGTTCTAGTTGGAGAAGGTGCCAGCGGTAGTACATTGTCGATTGCTATGGCGAGTGAGGGACAGGTGCTTGATGCGGGTTCTAAGATGATACATTTAGCACCAAGGACATCTTCTACGGTAGTATCTAAATCAATGTCACGTCGTGGCGGTAAAGTAAACTATCGTGGTTGGATACACTTTGGTAAAGATTCTGAAGGCTCACGTTCTAATATTGAATGTGATACGTTGATTTTAGATGAGTATTCAACATCTGATACTATTCCGTATAATATTATTCAAAATTCTAATGTATCATTAGAACATGAAGCCAAAGTATCAAAAGTTTCAGAGGAACAACTATTTTATTTAATGAGTCGAGGGCTAGATGAAGCACAAGCAACAGAGATGATTGTTATGGGATTTATCGAACCATTTACAAAAGAATTACCTATGGAATATGCAGTTGAATTAAATAGATTAATTTCATTTGAAATGGAAGGCTCAATCGGTTAATAATATGGTTATATAATAAATTTCAAAGAATTAAGATGTAAGACAAATAAGTTAATTAAGCTCTATGTTAAATAGTGGAGATAGAGAAAATTAGCCTCTGCAAAATGAGGCTCTGTGTCAAATACGGGCATGAGAAAAAAATAAAGATAAAATGCTAAGTAACATTGTGTTGCTTGGCATTTTTCAAATCACTCTTAAAAGAAATATTATTTTTATACTCAGAAACAAATAATCTGAAAACAACTAAAATGCGTAATCTAAAATTATTAGTTTCACATCTATTGTAACACTGCAATAGTCAAAATATTTGATTGTAATAATCATTTTGTTTTTTAAGATATTGTGATATTATAATATTAAACAATGATTTTAGGAGAAATATAGTTATGAATAAAAATAATAAAGAACAATATAATAATGTAAATAATTATTCTGAATACAATCAGGATAATTATCAAAATCAAAATTTTAATGATGAAAATTATCAATATGATCAATTTGGGAATTATAATACTGACTATCAGCATAATAAATTTAATAATGAACAATTCCAAGAAAATTATACAGATATACATCAAAATAACTATAATAACTTTAATGAAGAATATTACAAAGAAAAGCCTAAAAAGAAGAAAGGATTAATCACTTTTATTAGTGTAGTGATAATTTTAGTTTTAGGAGTTGGTGGTGTTTTCGGTTATAATTATTTTGTAAAAAATAAAACCATTACTGTTAATATGTCACAATATGATATTGAATTTGTTCCTTTTGGGACTGATGGAGACGGGAAACCGGAAGTGGATATAAAAAATATACCAACAGTAAATACAGATAGCGAAGATGTGAAAAAATTCTTACAAGAACCAACGATAACTTATAATAAAAATGATAATTTAAAAAATGGAGATAAAGTAGAAGTAATAATATCATTAAGTAAAACTTCTGCACAGGCAAAACATTTGGTACTTAAAGGGGAGTATAAAAGAACGTTTACTGTAAGAGGATTGAATGAAAAAACTAAAGAAAAAACAGTAATCGTAGGAGATAATCCATCATTAAGCGGAAAAATAAAAGAAGATCCTTTAATTGATACGAAAAAATTGTCAAAAGAACAAGTAGCCAAATGGGTAAAAGCATGTTATATAGAAAATAATACAGAATTAACAAATGATGATTTTATTGTTGATGTTTCGCTTGGAGAAGATAATTTAGTGTATGCTGTTTTAAGTAAAAATCCTAAATCATCTAAATTTAACTCACCTAAAGTGTTGGATCATCGATATAGAATAAATGCACATGGGGAACTGGAAATAAGCTCACGCTTGAAAGATGAGTGGACGATTATAAGTCGTGTATTCAAATATATAGAATAGCGTAAAAATTTAACGGTAAAATAAATAAAGGTGGGAAGCCTATCATAAAATATAATTATCTTCTTACTTATCCGTATCGTTATTTTGTAAAATTTTTTAAATAGCACTTGTAATTGTAAGCGATTAGTGAGATAATATTTAATATAATGTAAAACAACAATTAAGAGGAGATAGGCACTTATGACAAAGATATTAGCTATAAATTCGGGGAGTTCATCTCTTAAATTTCAATTATTTGAAATGCCTGAAGAAAAAGTTATTACCAAAGGATTAGTAGAAAGAATAGGAATTGAAAATAGTATCTTTACTATTGAGTTTAACGGAGAGAAAGATAAACAAATATTGGATATTCCTAATCATGATACAGCTATAGAAATGTTGCTGGAAAAATTAATATCGAAAGGGATAGTAAAAGATGTAAAAGAGATTGAAGGTGTAGGACACCGTGTTGTACATGGTGGAGAATTCTATGATTCATCTGTACTAGTAACTGATGAAGAACTGGCTAAAGTTGATTCAATTGAAGATTTAGCACCTTTACACAATCCGGCAAATATTAAAGGTGTACGCTCATTCCAAAAAGAATTACCGGGAGTTCCAAATGTATTAACATTTGATACAGCGTTCCACCAAAGTATGCCAAAATCTACTTACATGTATGCAGTACCTAGAGAGTTTTATGAAAAATATGGCGTTCGTAAATATGGGGCTCATGGAACAAGCCATAGATATATTGGACAAAAAGTTGCTGAAATTTTAGGTAAAGATCCTAAAGAATTAAAAACTATTTCTTGTCATATAGGAAACGGGGCATCAATCTGTGCTATTAAAAATGGTAAATCATTTGATACTTCTATGGGATTCACACCGCTTTCAGGCTTGGTTATGGGAACTAGAACAGGAGATATAGATCCGGCGACAATACCTTATATTGCACAAAAAACCGGTCTTTCATTAGAGGAAATCGTTCATATTTTCAATTTTGAATCAGGACTTAAAGGTGTTTCAGCTATCTCATCTGATTTACGTGACGTAGAGGTTGCAAGAGATACTGATCCGCACGCAGCAGAAGCTATTGATGTATATATTACAAGAATTAAAGAATATATTGGGGCATATGCAGCAGCGATGAATGGTGTCGATGCTATCGTCTTTACCGCAGGTGTTGGAGAAAACGCAGCTTGGGTACGTGAAGAAGTTCTTGAGGGCGTATCATTCTTAGGGGTTGAGGTTGATAAAGAGAAAAACGGCGTACGTGGTAAAGTCGCAGAGATTTCTACACCGAATTCTAAAGTAAAAGCATTTGTTATTCCAACAGATGAAGAAGTAATGATTGCTAGAGACACTTATAACTTATCTAAATAAATAGCAAGGATTTTAGTAGGCTGGGGCTTCCACTCCGGCCTTTTAATTTTATAAATGTGAAAAGCAGGTGAATTGTGTTAGAATATAATAATGAATTATTTAAAGAAAAATTTAATACAGCTATTGAAATTCTTAAAACATTTGAAAACAACAACTTTAAAGCATATTTTGTAGGTGGTTGTGTTAGAGATTATATATTAAAAAAAGAATTTTCGGATATAGATATAACAACTAATGCATTGCCGGAAGAAATAAAAACTATTTTCAATAGAACTATTGATACAGGAATCAAGCATGGGACTGTAACAATTTTCCATAAAGGTAATTATTATGAAGTTACAACTTTTAGAACGGAATTAGACTATACTAATCATCGTTCTCCGGATAAAGTAGAATTTGTTGGCAGTTTAGAAAAGGATTTAGAACGCCGTGATTTTACGATTAATGCAATGGCACTGGATTCAAGAGGACGACTTTATGATTTTCATAATGGGCTTAGTGATTTGAATTATAAAATCATTAAAACTGTAAATTCCCCAAATGAACGCTTTAATGAAGATGCACTTAGAATGTTGCGGGCATTCCGGTTTTCTTCCAAATTAGAATTTAAAATAGAGGATGAAACTTATAATGCTATTGTGAAAAATAGAGAATTAATTAAATTTGTTTCTATAGAAAGAGTAGTAGTTGAATTTAAAAAATTATTACATGAAAAAGGTAATAAAAATGCTTTAGAACAACTTATTAATAGCAAAATAGGCTGTTATATTCCTTTTATTAAATTTGTAAAAGAGTATACTGATTTTGCTAATTTTACTTTTTCTCAAGCATTATATTGGTTAATGTATTTTAATAATATAGAGTTATTGGAGTTAAAAAAATTAAAACTTTCCAATAATGAAATAAATAAAATTAAAAAATATAAAAAAATAAAATTGGAATTTGACAAAAAAACTCCTATTGAAGTAATAATTTATGATTTTGGAAAAGAAGATGTTAAATTCATAGTGGACATATTTAAGATTATGTCAATTGAGAAATTAAATGATATTTCTCTACCTATTTTAAACTTTTCTGAAATAGAAATAACATCAAAGGAAATAATAAAAATAATAAATAAAAAACCCGGATCATGGATAAAAGAAGTTAATAGGTTAATTGAAGTAAATATTTTATTAAATAATCTACAAAATAGTAATAAAGAGATAATAGATTTTTTATTAAAATTAAAGGATAAAATATAGATAGATAAAATTTAATTTTGTAATGAAAGAGAGGTGAGTAATTTGAAAAATAATAATTTTTGTATTGTGGATATAGAATTAACGGAAGAAAAAGAAATAATTCAATTAGCTGCAGTAAAACTGGATAGTAATTTTTTTGAAGTTGATAGTATGAACTATTATATAAAACCTGAAACAGGGTTATCCAATTTTGTTGTAGAATTTACAGGAATTACTGATAAACAACTTAGTAATAAACCGAAATTCTCTGATATTTCAAATAAAATATATAATTTTATAAAAGATTCTATTTTAATTTGTCATGGTTTAGATTCCGATTATGGAATTTTATATAAGCATTTTATTAAAAACGGAATATATTATAAACCACCTAAAATGTTTGATACTGTTAAATTGTCACAATTATTCTTCCCAATGGAAAGTAGTTATAGATTATCCGATTTAGCTAATTCATTAAATCTTTATAATGGAAATAATTATCACAATGCAAAGACGGATGTTATAGTCACATCTAATTTATTAAAAAAAATAACAAAAAAAATATCTTCTCTTGAACAAGAAAATTATAATAAAATATTAAAAATATTAACAGCTGTTAAATCCGATATTATTTGGTTTATGAAATTTAGTAGAACAAAAAGAAAATTTGTGAAAAATAATATAGGGTATATTTTTTATGCCGGAGTAAAATTTAAAAAAATATATTATTCAAATAAAAATAAAAATGTATCAGGAAAAATATTTTTTTCTGCAATTCCTGAAGAAGAATATGCTAAAATGTTTAAAATAAGAAACTATGAAATATTAAAAAATAAAAGTTCTTATGTTCCGCTTAATATATTTTCGCTCTTACCCAAGAAAAAAGATAATAATTTAGTCAATCTTAGAATAAAGTTAATTGTTTGGATATTGGAAACAAGTACGGGCGATTTTTCGGAATTAAATCTTTTAAATTCTGAAAAAGTATTTTTAGATGAAATTATGGATTACTTATCAAATAGCCATAAGTCTTATTATTTTGATATAAGAAATAAAAAAGCACAGATGAGCAAAAATATTATTACAAATTATTCTAATATTTCAAATATTATTAAAAATATATATTTTAAAAATTATAAGTTAATATTTGAAAATGCCAATGTACTGGGAAGAGAATTAAATTCTAAAAATATAAATTTCTATTTTTATAAAAATGTTATAACAGAGTTAAATATTGCTATATCGCAAAATCCCAGCAATAAAAATTTAAAAAATATTCGTGATAATCTGGATAGTTTGGTTAAATTTTTAAATGAAATGTATATTTCCGAAAGTTTGTTTTTATATAACGATAGTATTTATTTTATTAAGCAGGATATAGGGATACTTAAAGATGAGGTAAGTAATAGTAAGTTGAAAATTCCTATAACCAAAAGTTTTATTTTAAATTTGGATAAGGCAATAATAAATGAAAAAAATAGTTTTAAATTTGATAATTTTACCCAAGAGAACAGCTTGTACTTAAAGATTGTTAATGACAAAAATATAAAATATATAGTTAATTCTATTCATACAAAAAAATATTATTATTTAAATGTAAAAAACAGATTGAATATTAGTTACGTTTCCGATAAAAATGAGATATTGTTTAATAAAATACAAGGCAGAATTTTATATATTTTTGAAAGTAATAAATACCGTGACTTATATTTTAGTGAACGTGATAAAAAATCTTATATAAAATATATTAATTTTTCGTCAACAGATAATTTTAGAGACTTATATATTGATCTAAATAAAAATAATCGTTTAATGTATGTTTGCTATGCTACTAAAGATATTTTAGAATATAATTGTTATTTAAAAAATATCTTTGATTCTATAGTTGTTTTAAAAAATTTAGAATATTAAGTATTATATAAATATAGAAGCATTTTGATTTGATATTATTCCGTTATTATTTAAAAAAATATTATTTTATGTTATAATTTTATTAGTTTTTATAATTAAAGATTGAAATATTTAAAAGTAATTTTTTAAGGAGGAGTTTAGTTTGAACATCAATAATTTAAAGGAAAAACTAGGTCAAAAAGTAACGATTGGTGCTTGGATTTCCAACAAAAGAAGTAGTGGAAAGATAGCATTTTTACAATTACGCTATGGTGCCGGATTTATTCAAGCTGTTGCATTAAAAGAGAGTTTAGGAGAAGAACGTTATCAACAATTACGTCATTTGCCTCAAGAATCTTCATTGAAAGTAACAGGATTAATTAAAGAAAATAATAGAGAGTTATCCGGTATTGAGTTGGAAATTGAAGATTTTACAATTATTTCGGAAGCAATTGATTATCCAATTACGCCAAAAGAACATGGAGTAGAGTTTTTAGCAGATAATCGTCATATTTGGATACGTTCTAAAAAACAACATGCTATTTTAATCGTTCGTAATCAAATTATCAAATCAACTTATGATTTCTTTGAAAAAGAAGGATTTTTAAAAACTGATCCTCCAATTTTAACTTCATCTGCTCCTGAGGGAACTACCGAATTATTTAATACAAAGTATTTTGACGAAGAAGCCTATCTTTCTCAGTCCGGTCAATTATATTTAGAAGCTACTGCTATGGCATTCGGTAAAGTATTTTCATTTGGGCCGACGTTCAGAGCGGAAAAATCTAAAACACGTCGTCATTTAATTGAATTTTGGATGATTGAAGCAGAAATGGCATTTTGTAATCATAATGAAAGTTTAACATTACAAGAGGCTTACGTTAATCATTTAATTGCTGATGTTATTGAAAAATGCCCTGAACAACTAAAAATTCTTGGGCGTGATTTAGAAACTTTAAACAATGCTCGTGGTGAATTTCCTCGTATTAAATATAAAGATGCTATTAAGTTGTTAAAAGATAATGGTTTTGATGATATTGAATACGGTGACGATTTCGGTTCTCCACACGAAACATTTATAGCAAACAGTTATAATAAACCTGTATTTATTACTAATTGGCCAATAGACATTAAACCTTTCTATATGATAGAAGATCCTGCTGACCCGGGGACAGTATTATGTGCTGATCTTATTGCACCTGAGGGCTATGGAGAAATCATTGGTGGTTCGCAACGTATTGATGATTATGATAAATTGCTGGAAAATATCAAAAAGCATGATTTAAACTTGGATGCTTACGGTTGGTATTTGGATCTTAGAAAATATGGTTCTGTTGAACATTCAGGTTTTGGTCTTGGATTGGAAAGAACTGTGGCATGGATTACAGGAAATGGTCATGTTCGTGAAACTATCCCATTCCCACGTCTATTAAATAGACTTACACCTTAATTATGCTAAATGTTAACACTAATGGACTATTAGTTGATGCTGAATTTTTAATGAATTACAAAAATTATAATTTATCTGGAGAGGAAGCAATTTTTCTTCTTCAGATAAATTACTTAACAGAGCAAGGGGAGAAAATATTTTCTGTAAATTCATTTTCAGTAGCACTAAATATGCCTGAAAAAGATATATTTTCTATGTTGGACAGTTTACTTAGAAAAAGAGTTATTAAATTAGCAAAAAATAATGGAATTAGTTTTATTATTTTTAATACTGAAGATAATTTTTATACTCTAAAAGAATTACTAAAATTAGTTGAGAGTATGGTTTCAAGAATGTTGACTTCGAGAGAAATTGATATTATTTCATCTTGGATTGACAGAAAATTTTTAAAAAGTGAAATAGATGAAGCCCTAAACATTTCAAAAAATATTAATTATGTAAATGGAATTTTAAATAATAAAATTAACAATGATATGATAAATTCGGAAGAAAGCGAGAATATTTTGGGATATGACTGGCTTAACAAATAAAAAATTGAATGAAAAAGCTAAAAAAGTAAGTAAATATCTTGATAGAGTTTTTCCAAATGTTGAATGTGAGCTTAATTTTTCTAATAATCTTGAATTAATTATTGCTGTATTATTATCGGCACAGTGTAAAGATGAGTACGTTAACCGTGCTACTGTTGGTTTATTTGAAAAATATAAAACTATTGATGATTATGCTGATGCCAAAGTTAATGATATAGAAAAATTAATTAAAAGTCTAGGATTATATAAGGCAAAATCAAAAAACATCGTGGGTATGGCAAATATGTTAAGGGATGTTTATGATTACAAAATACCACAAACACGTGAAGAGCTTATAAAGTTACCCGGTGTTGGTAGAAAAACAGCAAATGTTGTCCTTTCTGTTGGATTTGGGATACCGGCTATTGCTGTTGATACGCACGTAGAACGTGTTACAAAATTGATGGGGCTTGTTGATATGAATGCTACACCGCTGGAAGTAGAAAAGAAATTAATGGAGATATTTCCTATGAAAGATTGGGGGAAAATTCATCATCAGCTTATACATTTAGGTAGATATAAATTACCTGCACGTGGTGAAAAAGACACAGATCCCGAGTTGGAAAGATTATTAATTGAATAATTTGTAAGGAGAGTTCGATATGGTATATATTATTATTTTTTCAATAATTTTTATTTTTTTAGATCAGCTTAGTAAATATTTTATTCTTAATGATATGAATTTAGGAGATAGTAAAGAAATCATAACTAACTTTTTTAATATTACTTCTCATAGAAATCGTGGAGCAGCTTGGGGAATACTTCAAGACAGCAGGTACTTTTTTATAGTAACAACACTTATATTTTTAATTATTCTTTTTTATTATATTTATAAACAAAGAGAAAAAATTACTAAATTTGATATTCTTACTTTTTCGCTGATTGTAGGTGGTGCAATTGGTAATTTTATTGATAGAATAATACGTCATGAAGTTGTTGACTTTTTAGATTTTGAATTATTCGGATATAATTTTCCAATTTTTAACCTTGCCGATACATTTATTTGTGTAGGGGTATTGTTTTTACTTGTAAAAATATATAAAGAAGAAAATTAATAAAATATGATAAAACAGTAAGGTAATAAAATTTTATGGCTCTGTGTCAAATACGGGGCATGAGAAAAAATAAGGATAAAATGCTAAGCAATGCAGTGTTGCTTGGCATTTTTCAAAACGCCCTTAAAAGAAATATTATTTTTATACTCAGAAACAAATAACTTAGAAACAACTAAAATGCGTAATCTAAAGTTATAAAAGCTATTATAACCATAAGAAACTCTCTTTAAAACCTTTATCTTATTATTAATACCCTCCAAAGAACCATTAGAGATAGAATACCTAACACTATTAAGCATATACTCTTTATGTTTTCTCATAGTATTAATAGCCTTACTAACACCATCAGATAAACCGATAGTAGATTTTTCAATTAATTCTTTAAACTCCAACTCATTTCTATACCTTATCGCATATCTAATATCCTGAACTCTCTCATAGCTAGCCTTAAATATACAATCTAATCCTAATAAATAATCTAAAATATCACGTCTAGTAACTAAACTCCTAAAACTCCTATTAAAGAAAAACCTACCATGAGTAACATTACTTTCATCTTCTAATATTAACTTCCAATTATTTTTTAAAAGAGTATAATTAATACCTTTTTGTTTTTTGTAAATATTCATTAGCTTAACTCTAGTTCTATTAAGTTCTCTATTAACATTTTGAATAAAGTTCTCTATTAACATTTTGAATAATATGAAACCTATCTATAACAATTTCAGCATTAGGAAACTTATTTCTAATCAACTTCATATAAGGAGTATAAATATCAATACAAATAGCCTTAACATTACTTCTAGCCTCTTTAGAAAATCTGGAAAAATAATTATTTAAAATATACTCAGTTCTACCATCAACTATATCAATAATCTCATGAGTTAAAGCATCTAAAAAAATAAAACTCATACCATTTTTACTATCTTTAGTAAACTTTAACTCATCAAAGCATAAATACTCAGGTAAGGTATTATAGTTAAGAATGTCTACATGGGATTTACATTTATAAAGAGTTCTTATAACAGTATTAACCGATACATTATTCATTTTGGCTATTTGTTTAAAAGATAAAGTATCAGCTAAATCACTCATTATAGAAAACTTAACATTTTTAGAAATACTACAGTATTTATCTACAAAAGAAGTAGTAGCTACAAATTTTTTATTACAAGTTTTACACTTGAAACGTTGCTTTCTTAGTTCCAAATAAGCAGGGATACCTGATATTTTTAATAGATTAATTCTAGTAAGTTCATTAAAGCCGTTTTTAACTACAGTATAACCTTTATTAAGACAACCACAGCATTCACACTTCTTGGGTTTATATGTTAAGGTACCTTTGAATACAAAGTACTTTTGATTATTTTTTATAGTTTCGTTATGTGTTTTCTCAATAGTTATATTTTTATCTTTTATTTGTAGTAGGTTTTTAATGAATTCTCCCTCTTTTATTTCTTTTGTTTTTGTGTTAAAATTATTCATGACAGATATCCTTTCATAGTTTATTTTTTTTGCACTTTAATTATATTGGATATTTGTCTTTTTGTATATTAAAAAACAATACGAGGTATGGATTTTTTTTCATGCCCCGTATTTATTATACAACCAATTTTATTATCTTACTGCTTTTTGATAACATAAAATATTTTGTGTAGATAAAATATTTAAAAGAAAATAAATTTATTATTATTCTTTTACTTGTAAAGTATTTGAATTAAAAGTATAACATTGTTATAATTGATATTATAGTTTTTATTTATGGAGGTAATATGAGAATTTCGTTTAAAAGAGGTAATATTAAATATTTATTAATTAGCGGTTTAATTTATTTTATGGCTGTATTTGTAATACCGAGTATTTTACCGACATCAATAAATGTTTACACAAGATTAAATATTGTTCTGGCTTTATCAATAGCTGCAACTATAATTTTAGGAATGTATAGCCGAAAAATAACGAACGACATAGAACATGATGGAAAAAGGTATAATTTTTTAATACTTTTTACAATAGGACTTATAGGGTTTATGGCAATGATGTTTTTACAGGGAGCTGTTAATTATATCTTGCAATATTTAGCGAAATTTTTTGAATTCCAGACTACAAGCAAAAATACCAGTCATGTAGTAGAAATTATAAAACGTATGCCAATTTTCGTGTTATATGTAACTGTATTAGGACCTATTATGGAAGAATTATTTTTTAGAAAAGCTGTTTTTGGATATTTTTATGATATTTTTCTTGGAAGTAAATCATGGATAAGATTTACTATACCTGCAGTAATAACAGGAGTAGTGTTCGCTTTACCGCACGACGGGTTTTCTCCGCTTATGTTAATTTATATCGTTATGTCAATAGTATTTAGTTATTTATATACTTTAACAAAAAGTATTATTACTCCAATGGTTGCTCATATATTTATGAATATTTTAGTTGTTGTTGTTCAAATATTTTTAGGTGCATAGAGGAGAGAAATATGTCATCAAAAACATGGTTATCCACAAATTATTTTTTACAATTTGCAGTAAATGGTGTATTTTTACCGTTTTGGATACTTTATTTAACGAGTGTAAAAAATATAACAGTTTTAGAGGCAAGTTCAATATTTTCAATGTTATATTTTGCCAGATTTCTTAGTGGTATTTTTGTAAGTCCCTATTTAGTAAAAAAATATAGTTTAGGTTTAACGTTGAAAATATCGGTTGCTGTGGGACTTGTACTTGCAATAAGTTATGGTTTTACAAATGAAAAAAGTATTTTAACTATAATAACATTTTTATTTGGAATGATTTATTTCACAGTATCACCATTGGTGGAAAGTCTTGCGTCACTATTTTTAAAAGAGGAAAATATTGATTATGGTAAGGTTAGAACATATGGTTCTGTCAGTTTCACCTTGGTTGGAATATTAATTGGTGGTGTTATTGGTTATGTTGGTAACAATGCGCTATACTATATTTTAGTATTTTTGGTATTGATATATTTGATTTTTATGTTTTTGCCACAACCAAAATTAGTAAGTAATCTTAAAGTAGAAAAGGAAGAAAAAAGAGAACAATTATATTCATGGGTAATAAAAGATAAAAATGCCTTATTTTTAATTATATCAATTTTTTTATATCAACTAGCTCATACAGCTTATAATAATTATAATGCTATTTATTTAGAAAGTATGAATATATCTGCGAAATGGTTATCAGGAATAATCTTGAATATTTCTGTGATAGCTGAAATATTATTTTTTATTTTTTCAAAAAATATAATTAGTAAAGTAAAACCAACACATCTTTTTATTTTATCCGGAGTTGGTGGTGTAATACGTTGGGCAGTGTTGGGAACTTTTCATAATATTTATGTTTTTATTTCAATGCAATGTTTTCATGCAATAACATTTGCAATGTCACATATTGCTTTTATTTTGATTTTAAATAAAGGATTTAGCACAAAAAAAATTATTGATATGCAGAATTTATATATGGCTATAGGTTTTCAACTAAGCATGGCTGTAGGACTTTACCTTATGGGAGGATTATGGGATATTAGTACAACATATGTTTTTTATGCTTCGGCCGGAATAGCATTAGTTGGAACAATATTTGCAATGAAAATAAAAGAGAAGTAAAAAATAATTTTATCATATTATAAAATTTTAATACATAAATTAAGTTAGTAAAACCGAAAGACTATAGAAAGTCTTCCGGTTTTATATCATTCATACCGATCATCGGGTCTATTATATTAATATTTTTAAAAGTTAGTATAGTATCCTCATTAAATTTATTATTAAATTCATTATCAGACGAATTATATCTAAAGAACCATTCTAAAGCTGTTTGTCGACTAATGGTATTCGTCGGTTCTATAGATTTATAAAATACATTAGGATTTCCACAAAGAATTAATTTCTTTTTGGCACGGGTTACAGCAGTATATGTTAAATTTTTATTTAACATAAAATTATAAGAATCTATAAAAGGTACTATTACATTATCAAATTCAGAACCTTGTGCCTTATGAATAGAAGAAGCATAAGCTAATGTTATTTGATTAAGTTCTTGTTTTTCATAGGTAACAAAATTTTCATCATAGTTGATTATAATTTTGAATTTTCCGTCTTCTTTTACTATATCATAGATATATCCAATATCACCGTTAAAAATATTATCTTCCGGGCGATTAACAAGTTGCATAACTCTATCATCAATCTTGTAGATTAATTCTCCATATTCAATATAAACTTCATTTATATTAAATATATTTTGGATAGTTTTATTAATTTCATTTATACCTACCATTCCTTTGTAAATAGGGGCAAGAATTTGTATTTTTTCTTTTCCGGATGTTTTTAATAAGTTACTATAAGTTGTAACTATTACATCAAGAATCTCGTTTTTATTAGCCATTAGGAATTCTTTATCATCGAAATTTTCAAGTACATCAAATGGGATATTATTTTTTATAGAATGGGATATATTTATAATACTAGAATTTTCACTTTGTCTGAAAATTCTATTCAATTTAACTGTTGATATTGTATTAGAGTTTATTAAATCGTTAAGAACATTACCGGGAGCGATTGAAGGAAGTTGATCATTATCTCCAACTAAAATAATTTTTGCATCAAAGTTGATTATTTTAAGAAGATTATACATTAAAAAAACGTCAATCATACTGGCTTCATCAATAATAACAAGTTCAGATTTAATACTTTTATCGCTAATAAATTCTTCCATATTTTCATTTTCATTAGTCCAACCGATTGCTTTATGTATCGTTGAAGCGTAGAAACCGGTGCTTTCTGCCATTCGTTTAGCAGCCTTTCCGGTAGGTGCACAAAGGGTCAGAATATTTTTATGTTCGTTTAATAGATCGCTAAGATCATAGTTTTTAATTTTTTGAAAAATTTTTATCACTGCAAGAATAATAGTTGTTTTTCCGGTACCGGGGCCTCCCGTTAAAATAGAAACATTGTTTAGGATAGAATTTTTTATTGCGGCAATTTGTACAATATCATATTTAATGTCTAATTCTTCTTCCACTTCTTCAATATATGTTTCCAATAATTTATCATCTAAATTAATAGTGTTTTCTCGTTCTAAACGTTTTTCAATATCACTATAAATAGAATACTCTGAATAATATATTTCAGGTAAAAATATTTTATCATCAAGTTCAATAAGTTTTCCCAAATCAAGGGCATAGTTTAGAGAGTTTACAATATCTTCCTTAGCTAAAACTTCTTCACGTGATGCATAAAGTGTATTAAAAGTGTTATAAAGCAAACTATTTTTCTTAATGTAAGTATTTCCGGTAGAAAAACAAAATGTGTTTATTGTATAAATAAAACCATATAAAATACGCTCTTTATCATTAGCGGCTATCCCATTAATTTCGGCAATTTTATCAACAGTTTTAAAATTTATTCCTTTAATATCTCGAATAAGAGAATATGGTGTTTCGGTTATAGTTTTTATTGTATTATGTTTATAAAAATTATAGATTTTTAAAATTAAATTATTACTAAGATTATATTCATTAAGTTTTAAAATAACATCTTGTGTTTGTTTATTAGTGATAATAGTAGAATAGATAATATCTTTTCGTTGTTTAGTGATACCCTTAATGTTATATAAAGAATCTTTATCATTATAAATTTTGTCAAGTGCTTCAATACCGAGAGTATCAACAATATGTTCAGCAGTTTTTCTCCCGATACCTTGAAAAATAGAGCTTGATAAATAAGAAATTATAGCTTCTTTATCTTTTTCAATAATGGGCTCGGCAACTATAGCGCTAAGTTGTTTACCATATTTTCGGTGTTCAATAATTTCTCCTTTAAACATATAAAGCACTTCATTTTCAAATTTAACATCGGGGAAAGTCCCAACAACACTGAAATAATCCCCATTAATAAAATCGTAATTATCATTTAAAAATATAGAAAGAATGTAATAATTGTTTTCTTTGTTATGGAAAATTATTTTATTTAAAAATCCTTCAACAGTTTTCATTATCTAACTCCTAATAAACTAAGTAATAACACTATAATAATACATAATAGACAAAAAGTCTATAAATAGCTAATAATGATAGTTGTAATTTTAATAGATATATTAAATTAAAGTATAAAAGGTAAAATATTAAAAGTAGTATGCAAAAAATGACATATAAAATTTTAAATTATATTAATAATATTGTAAGTATAGTTTATTGCTAAAACTAGTGGCGTATAAAAATATAATTTGTTATAATAACAATGTAAAGAATAATAGGAGGGAGAATATATGGACATAAGACAGCTTAATTATTTTGTTACTGTAGCAGATAAAAAAAATTATTCATTGGCAGCTAAAGAACTTTATGTGACACAGCCTACATTATCGCTTGCTATACAAAAATTAGAAAAAGAATTTGAAACAGTGTTATTTAAACAAAGCAACAGACAGCTAATACTTACTGAAAGTGGGAGAGTACTTTATGAAAGCGGAAAAGAGCTATTAAAAAACTATAATAAAGTTGTAGAGAAAATGAATGATTTTCATAATAGTAATCAAACGGTATTAAAAGTAGGGCTTACTGTACTTTTTGCTATACAGTATATGGACGAAATTTCAAATTTTATTGCTACACAACCTAAGGTTGAGTTACGTTTAATACAACACGGTTCTAAAAAATTACAGCATATGGTTGTGAATGATGAATTGGATATCGGACTATTGTCATTTCCTCAATATGAGAATTCCATTATTATGGAAAAAATAGAAAAGAAAAAAGGTTCATACAAGGCGGCGGTTGTACTTCCAAAAAATCACCATCTTTCTGAGAGAAGTTCATTATCTATAGCGGATTTTAAAAATCAAAAACTAAGTTCTTTATCTAAAAGTTATGTATTAGGTAATGAAATATATATTAAGTGTCGTGAATATGGTTTTGATCCTAATATAGTTTTTACTGATGATAATTGGACAGTGCTTGTAAAAAGTGTTCTTACGTTTAACAGTATGGTATTATTGCCGGCAGAATTTGAGGAAATTGGGAAATTTTCCGATGTTAAGTGGATACCTTTGGAAGAGGATATAGAATATTTTATTGGTGTTGCACATAGAAAAGATAAAGAAATTTCTGAAATGGCAGAGTTGTTTATTGAATCTATATTGAAGTAGAAAATAAAAGAGAAATAATTTTTAATGTATAGATATTATTTACATAAAATAAATTACGTAAACATATATAATTTTTTTATTACTTAAAACTGACTTATAAAAATATTGTTATCTTTTTTAATACGTGTTACAATAGTAATTGTAAATAAGATTATTTAATATAGAAAAGAGGGGTAGTATGCCGATAGGAGTGTTAATCAACACAGCGGCAATTTTTCTTGGCGGTATAGTTGGGGTATTATTCGGAAATAAATTTTCTGAACATTTTAAAGAACAACTTAATCTAATTTTTGGGTTATGCTCAATTGGAATGGGAATTTCAGCAATAGGACTTATGAAATATATGCCGGCAGTAATTTTTGCAATAATTCTCGGTACAATTTTGGGAATTATATTTCATCTTGGTGAATGGATATATCGAGGTTGTGCGCAATTACAAAAGGCAATGGTTAAAATTATACCTACACGTAAAAATACAATATCGGAAATAGAATCATTAACGGTGTTAATTACGGCGATTGTGCTTTTTTGTGCTAGTGGTACAGGTATATATGGTAGTCTTGATGAAGGAATGACGGGGGATGCCAGTTTACTGATTGCTAAATCTGTCCTAGATTTCTTTACAGCTGCAATTTTTGCTTGTAACCTTGGTTATATCGTATCACTTGTTGCGGTACCGCAATTAATCATTTTTTCATGTTTATATTTTTCAGCTGGATTTATTGTACCGTTAACAACACCGGATATGGTTGCTGATTTTAAAGCATGTGGTGGTTTTTTGATGATTGCGACAGGTTTTAGAATAATTAAAGTTAAAATGTTTCCGGTTGCTGATATGATACCGTCAATGGTTATTGTTATGCCGCTAAGTTGGTTGTGGGTTAATGTGATTTTACACTTAATATGATTATGTATACATTGAAAAAATGGACTTTTAAATCAGTTCATTTTTATTTTTGCTTTAAAAAATATTCATTACGTTCTTTTGATTTAATAAAAATTTGTTCATAATTTTCTAACATTTCGGCAGTATAAATTCCTTCTTTTATAATAATGTTTAAAGAAGCTAAAACTTTATTAATACGTTTAAAAATATCTTCTACTGTTAAAGGAATTCCAAGTAAATTTTCTAAAGTATCCATACACTCAGGCTTAATAATGGGGTAGTTGTAGTTAATTTTTTGATTAGAAATTCCGATGTCATAAAATTCTTTCATAATTCCAGCACGTCGGTTTTGATTGCCAAACAGGCTTATGTAAATAGAGATAATGACGGAATTTTTTATTTTTCGTTGGGCAATACCTGCAAATTTTTTTCCGTTAATACTCAGATCAAAATCTCCCGGGCAATATGAGTTTTTAATTTCATATGCTTTTATTGATTTACTTCCTTCGGGAAATATAGCTTTAATGAAATCAGTCATAAGAAAATAACCTTCATTAATTGAAAAATTTTCTTTGGGTTTTGTCATAATAATAGAAAAATTTAAAATACCGGTATCAGCGATAATTCCAAGACCACCGATATTTCTAACAGCAGGAATCATATTATTTCTATAAAACGTAAAAAGCGATTTATAAAAGAATGGAATTCTTGTATCAGGAATACCGATTATAGCTGAATTGGTTAATGTATATATGTGTAATATACATTCATTATCGGACAGTTCGGTTCTTAAAAACATCTCATCGGTTGCAATTGGAATAAGTGGGTTTACAATATTTATTGTTTTAAAAATATTAAATTTTTTATTTGTTAACAGTTTAAGCATAATGACTCCAAAAATGAAATTATTGTGTTACTTACTTATTATATCAAAAATAAAAAATCAAGCCAATATAATTATTAGCCTGATTAAGATAAATAATTTATTTTTCTTTAAAAATTTGAGCTGTTTCTTCACCATTTAAAACACGTAGTGCACCGTTAGCGAGTGCTGACATTTCTTTTTCACCGGGGACGGTAAAAAACGGTGCAATAAATTTCACACGCTCATGTACTTCTTCTGCAATAAAACTAGAATGAGCAATTCCTCCTGTGAGTACAGTTGCATCTACATTACCTTTTAAAACAGTCGCTAATTCTCCAATAGCTTTAGCAATTTGATAAGCCATAGCTTTTAGAACCAATAACGCTTTTTCATCACCATTATTCATCAATTCATGTATTTTTCGTGCATCATTTGTGCCGAAATACGAAACAAGACCACCTTTTTTTCGAGTTAGTTCGGTAACGGTTTGTTTATCGTACATGTAACACAGTTTGATATATTGTTTCAAAGGAATACCGCCCGTACGTTCACTTGAGAACATTACTTCATCATCTGAAATAACATCTATCATACGTCCTTTTTTATGTGCACTTGCGCTGGCACCACCGCCAACATGAACAACGATTATATTGCTTTCTTCATATGGTTTGTTAAGAGTTTTAGCTATCGTTCTGGCAACTGCACGCATATTCAATGCGTGGCCGGTGCTACTTCGTTCTATTAAAGAAGAACCGGAAATACGTGCAATATTGTCCATTTGATCGACAGTAACGGGATCATAAATAAATGATTTTGCAGATATAGAACCGAATTCCTTAGCAACTCTGTTTGCAAGAGCAGCACCAAGATTAGATGCATGTTCTAAGACCGGTCTGTTTTTTAAACAATCAATTAATTCATCGTTTACTTCTATAGCACCGGCTTCAACAGGTGGTAATAGTCCTCCGCGCCCAACGACAGCATCAAAGCTAATGTTCGTTAAATGTGTATTAATAATGTTTTTAATATCTTTAAAACGTAAATCAAGTTGTTCAAAAACTGTTTTAAATACTTTTAAATCATCAATATTATAAGTAAGTTCGGTTCCGAATACTTGTTGTTCATCTTCAAAATAAGCAACTTTAGTCGAAGTTGCACCGGGATTAATAACAAATATTTTTTTCATATTTATTTACCTCCACTGACTAGTAATGCGAGTGCTAATGAATATTTTTTTTCTATTTCAGTAGCAGAACGTGATGTTAAAACAATAGGAACGGTTGCTCCAAGCACAAGACCTGCCATTTGAGCGTTTGCCATTAGAATAAGTGATTTAGATACAGCATTTCCTGAAACAATATCCGGTACCAGCAACACATCCGCATCACCTTGAATAACACCGGTATAGCCTTTTTCTTCAGCAATAGGTTTATCAAGTGATATATCTAGTGATAGAGGGCCCTCGACTATAATGTTTGTGTTACTTTTATATTGTTCGGCTATTTCAGCAGCTTCGACGGATGATTGCAGTTTAGGGTTAACTTTTTCAGCAGCTGATAATAAACTGATTTTTGTTTTTTTATATCCTAATTTTGTAAAAATATCAGTTACATCGGTAATAATTTGTTTTTTTTGTTCTATAGTCGGAAAAAGGAGCATACCACCATCGGTGATACCAAGCAGTTTATTGTAATTTGGAATATCCAAAAGTGCTAGATGGAAAAGTACATCATTATTTCGAATACCTGTTTTACTGTTAACAACTTCACGAAGTAATGTTGCGGTATTAAGTTGACCTTTCATTAAAAAATCAGATTTTTTATTTTTGATTAATTCAACACCTTTCTTGGCAGCCAGCGTATCATCAGCCTCATCAATAATTTCATATGGAATATTTTCAGTATCAATAGAGGAAAGTATATTGATAATAGTTTCCTTAGAGTCGATTAAAATAGGAGTTAAATATCCTGCACGTGCAAACTCAAAAACACTCTGTAATGCGTGCTTTTGACCGGCTTTAACGACAACGATTTTTTTTGGAGTTGCTACATTTTTTTTTAATAATTCATCAATTTCTTTAAAATTTTTTATCATACATAAATCTCCTTGTAAAAAATGCACCTAATAAAACAGAATTTATTGTTGTTATTAGGTGCAATATATTATAAATTAATTTTATAGTCTTCTTCTTTAATAATAGGGATAATTTTTGTAAATAACTTAACAAAGAAATATCCTGTGATAATTGGTACTCCTGCAAAAATCAGAAAGGCTTTAATTATCTCAAAAATTCCTCCATTAGTAGTGCTTAGGTGTGCTAGTGGCCCTACAAATCCACTAAAACCGAAACCTGCACTCATTGCAGTACCTTTAATATTAAAAAATGTTGCTAGAACACCGGTGCATGCGGCACTGCATATAGCAGGGAGCATAATTTTTGGTTTAGCAAGAACATTTGCCATTGAAATTTTCGGCGAACCGATAAAATGTGCTAAGCTAATACCTTTACTATTAACATACCATCCTGCAATTGCAAGGGTAAAACCACAAGCACAAATACCAAGGTTAGCAGCACCGGAAGCAATACCGTCAATATTAATAGCAAGTGCAACACCAACAGAAGTAATCGGTGTTACTATTAAACAAGCGAAGATAATAGCAATTAGAATTGTTAGTAAAATCGGTTGAAGTGTTAATAAATGTTTAATACCGTCTCCGAGAATTCTAGTCAATTCTGAAAAGAAAGGCAGTGTATATCTACCAATACCGCCGACGCCAACTAATGTCAATGGCGGTAGTATTAATACCGCATAATTCTTAGTTTTATCACCGATTAATAGTATAAAAGCGGTAGCTAATGCTGCTGTAAAAATCATAGTAACAATGTCACCGGCACCTTTTAACATAAGTCCCGTTTTATCAGGTGTTAAAACAATAGAACCGCTTGCGTAAAGTGTAGCTAATCCGATGGAAATAGATTGTATAGGTGTAAACTTAAACATCATCCCTATAATAACACCGGATGCAAGCCCGATAACGGCATTAGATATTGTTGTTGACATTGATAAAAACGATAAACTTGGATATGCTTTGACTAAGGGTTTTAATAATTCACCTAGTAATGCGCCGGGTATTAAGCAAATAACAGTACCTAAAGCAATACCATTAAGTACATTCATAATAAATGTTTTAAACGTTACTTTTTCTTCCATTATAGTAACCTCCTTATAAATATTTAGTAGTAAAAATACTTGTTAAATATTATAAAACAAATTAGTATTTTTGTATAAAATTTGTAATAAATATACCATGAAGTTTACATAAACTTATTTATATTAATTATGCAATAAAGAGAAGGGGGATAATCCCCCTCAATCTCCGGAGTTATCCATGGATGGCTTTTTTCAATATCATATCTGCTGCTTCAACAACTACTTCATTTAATGACGGATGACCATGTATAGTTAAGGAAATATCATCAACGGTTAATCCTTGTTCTATTGCTATAGATAATTCTGCAATTAAATCACTGGCACCGGGACCAACAATAGCCGCACCTAATAGCTTGTTGGTATCTTTTAGTGCAATTATGCGGACGAATCCCTGATTTTGTCCAATGGATAATGCACGACCGTTGTGACCGAATGGATATTGACCGACAACAACATCATAACCATGTTCTTTAGCTTGTTCTTTAGTATATCCGACAAGTGCTATTTCCGGCGTAGTGAAACATACAGTAGGAATACTGAAATAATCTACAACAGCGGTGCTGTCCCCAACTAGTGCTTCAGCAGCTATTTTTGCTTCATACATAGCTTTATGTGCAAGTGTAGGACCGGGAACAATGTCACCGATAGCGAAAATATGTTTTACAGTGGTACGGCGTTGCTCATCGACACGTATTAAACCTTTACTATCTAATTCTATACCTGCATATTCCAAACCTAATTCTTCAAAGTTGGGTTTTCTTCCGACAGAAACGAGGACATAATCTGCTGAAATGGAGTATTTCTCATTACCTATTGAATAATTAACGAGGGCAGATGTATCACTACTTTCTGCATTTTCAGCATGAGCGTTGGTAATAATTTCCACACCTTTTGATTTGAGATTATTTATAACAACATTGGCAATATCATCTTCAAAGACGCGTAATATCTTATCTGTTCCTTCAAGTATCGTTACTTTTGTGCCAAGTGTAGCATATGCTCCTGCCAGTTCAATTCCGATATATCCTCCACCTATAACAACAAGTGAACTCGGAATTTCGATTAAATTTAATACTTCTGTTGAACTGAGAATACGATCTTTAAACTTAAATCCTTTTATTTCAATAGGTTCAGTTCCTGTTGCAATAATAGCATTTTTGAAATGATAGGTATTATTGTGGAATTCATCTAAAATAACACTGACGGTATTATCATTAACAAAATTAACTTCACCGTAGACTACTTCTACACCATTTTTCTTTAATAAATTCTTAACACCATTATGTAACAAACCTATTACTTCTTCATTTTTCCATTGTTGTGTAAGTGAAAAATCAATAGTAACATTATCAGCTTTAATACCTCTTGAAGTGTTTTTAGTATTCTCGTATTGGTGGCCGACTGAAATTAATGCTTTAGAGGGGATACATCCACAGTGTAAGCATGTACCGCCAACTTTATTTTTTTCAAAGAGAGTAACTTTTTTCCCAAGTTGTGCAAGACGAATAGCAGCCACATATCCACCGGGGCCTCCACCTATAACGATTGTTTCTAATTCTTGAATAAAATTTCCAACTACCATACTTATCCCTCCACCAATAATAATTCAGGATTAGCTAAGTATTCTTTAATTGTATTTAATGCACGTTGTGCTGTACCGCCATCTATTATACGATGATCAAATGAGAATGATAGTTTTAACATAGGAACAAGTTTTGGTTGTTTGTTTTCATCGGGAATAAATGTTTCTTCAAAACGTCCAAAACCTAAAATTGCCACTTCCGGTTGATTAATAATTGGAGTTGCCCATACTCCGCTGGTAGCGATTGATCCAACATTAGTTATAGTCATTGATCCATCAGTTTGAACGTCACGGCCCAATTTACCTGCATGTGCTAATTCTGTGTTTTTTTCCAGTTCACGAGCTATAGTAAATAAACTCTTATGGTTGGTATCTTTAATATTTGGAACAAATAATCCATGTTGAGTATCCGTAGCTACACCAACATTAATATAGTTCTTATAAATAATTTCCTGTTTTTCATTATCAATAGAAACATTCAATTCCGGGAATTTTGTCAATGTAGCGGCAACAGCTTTAATAAAATATGCCGTATATGTTAATTTTATTTCTCTATCTTGAGCGAGTGGTTTTATTGAATTTCTATGCTCTACCAATCGTTCAACATTAACTTGATCCAACACTGTTACATGAGGAGAAATTGTCTTACTTGAAACCATTGCTTTGGCAATTACTTTACGAATACCGGACATCGGAACACGTGTGATGCGTTCTTTATGCGTAGGAATAGTAGAAATTTGTGGCTGTATATCTTCTTGAGCAGCAGGTTTTATATCTTCAATAACGGCTTCCGGACTAATATCTACTATTGAATGTTTATCTATTGTTACTTGGTTAGTGCCGCTTAAATAATTATCAATATCTTTAATTGTAACTAGCCCACGTCTACCGGTTGGGGATACTAAGCGTATATCTACACCTTTTTCGCGTGCATATTTTCTAACACGAGGAATGGCTAACAAACGGATATCAATATCATTATTATTTTCTTTTTTAGATGATACCGGAGTAGGAATATTTATTTTTTCTTCTGTATTACTTTGTTTTTCTTTTGGGGAATCATTAGGTACATGTTCAGTTTCTATATCAACGATAACCGAACCTACCTTAGCAATATCTCCTTCTTTTGCATATATTGTTTTAATAGTACCGGTGACAGGTGATGGTAAACCGATAACAGCTTTATCACTTTGTATTTCTACTAAAATATCGTCTTCTTTGACCGTTTCACCTTCTTTGAATCCCCATAATATAATTTCACTTTCATGTAATCCTTCACCGCTATCCGGTAAAATAAATGAATAAATCATAATTTTCCCTCCTTTCAACTAAAAATCGTATATTTCCTTAGCTTTTGCTATAATATCTTCCGGAGTAGGTAGCCAGTAATCTTCTGCTAAACCGAACGCAAATGTTGTATCCGGTGATGTAACACGACCAACAGGAGCATCTAAATACATAAATGCACGTTCAGCAATTTCAGATAACAGTTGACCTGCAACCCCTGCCTGACGTTGTGATTCTTGAACAACTATGACACGACCGGTTTTTTTCACGGAGGTGATAACAGTTTCCATATCAATAGGAGATACTGTACGTAAATCAACAACTTCTACTGAAATACCTTGTTTTTCCAATTCTTCAGCTGCTTGCAAGCTGTAATGAACCATTAATCCATAAGTGATAATAGACACATCAGTACCTTTTCTTACAACACTTGCTTTGTCTAATGGAACACGATAAGCTTCTTCCGGAACGTCGCCTTTAATTGAACGATACATTTTCAGATGTTCTAAAAAAACAACAGGGTCGTTACTTTCGATGGCAGAAATCAGCAAGCCTTTTGCATCATAGGGGTTGCTTGGCACAACAACACGTAATCCGGGGATTTGTGCTAATAAACCGTCTAAGCTATCAGAGTGTAATTCCGGAGTATGTACAGGACCTCCAAAAGTGGAACGGATAGTTACCGGCATATTACGAGTATTTCCTGAACGATATCTAAAACGTGATAATTGAGAGTAAACTGCATCAAATCCTTCTAAAATAAAACTTAAAAACTGAATTTCAGGAATGGGTCTAAATCCTTCTGCGGCAAGCCCTATAGATAATCCTAAAATTCCTGACTCTGCAAGTGGGGTATCAAGAACACGTTTATCACCATATTTTGCTTGCAAACCGTCTGTGATACGGAACACGCCACCATTTTTACCTACATCTTCTCCAAAGATAATAGTTTTATCATCGGTTGCTAATTTATAATCTAATGCTTCTGTTACAGCTTGTGCAATAGTTTTTTCAGTCATGTTATTCCGCCTCCCTTTGTTTATAAATTTCAATTTGTTCTTTAATATTTTGAGTCGGTACTTCGAACATATACTCTAAGAATGTTGATATTTTTTGTTTTTCCGCTTTGTTAATGTTAACCATAGCTTCTTTAATTTGACGTTTTACATCTTCAACAGTTTCTTCTTCCATCGTTTCGTTCCATAATCCTTTTTTCTCAAGATATTTTCTTAATCTTATAAGCGGATCTTTTTTTTGCCATTCGGCTACTTCTTCATCACTACGATAACGAGTAGGATCATCTGACATGGTATGTGGTCCTAAACGGTACGTATATGCTTCTATTAATACCGGCCCATTCTCAATGGCATATTCACGTGCTTTTAATACAGCAGAATACATTGCCAGCGGATCCATTCCGTCTACTTTAATACAAGCGATACCGGCAGCAACACCTTTTTGTGCAAAGGTAAGTGCTTTTGTTTGTTTTGATGTTGGAGTTGAAATACCGTAACCGTTATTTTGTAGAATAGTTATTAATGGCGCATTATAAACACCTGCAAAATTTAAACCTTCGTAGAAATCTCCTTGCGATGAACCGCCATCACCACAAAATGCTAATACAACATTTTTTTCACCTTTTAAACGTTTACCGAATGCTACCCCGGTCGCATGTGGCATTTGACCACCTACGATAACTTGTGGAGAAAATGCAGTAATGCTTTCTGGATATTGATTTGATCTAATATGACCTTTATACCATAAAAATGCTTGTTCAAGAGTTAGTCCACGTAATAATAACGGAGGAATATCACGGTAGGTAGGTACTAAAAAATCATTATCCTGTAACGCAAATGTCGTAGCAAGCTGACTTGCTTCTTGACCACCGGCAGGCGGATAATTACCTAATGCACCTTGTCGATTAAGAATAATGACGCGTTCGTCATATGTTCTTCCGAAAATCAATACTTTCATCAATTCAACAAGCTTTTCATCACTTACATCAGGAAATAAATCGGGATTAACAATTTCTCCATCTTCATTTAAAACCTGATACATTGGAAACAGTTTCGCTGCTTGTGTGATTGAATCTTCAAAAGCAAAAGTTCCTTTGTTTACAATTTTCATAATGCTCACTCCTTTGTTATATTTGAAAACGATTCCTTATATCTTTATTATATTTTATTTATATAAAAATTTCTAATTGCATTTTTTAATATAAGTATTAATAAAATTAATAGTTCTTATAATTAAAAATATATTATATATTAGGTCTAAGAAGTGTTATATATAAATAGACAGTTAAATATTTTTAAAAAATTTAATATTTATATGTATTAAATTTTCTTAACTTAATAGATAAAATTTATACTTTATGGATATATTTTTTAACATGTTTAATTTCCTTGTTTAACATATGTATCTTTTGTGCCTAAAATTTATACTTTTTCCATTAGTTGTTTTAAGTAATATAATTATAAAAAATGTTATTGAGGTATATGAAATTTATTTTTTAAATAATTATAAAACGATAAAAATTTTAGTTTCTAGTATTTTTAATTTCTTCCTAAATATTAGTATTCTTTTGTATTATTGTTTTTCTGAAAAGAAAACGGTTTATTTGTTATAATATAGTTGAATAGTTTATGAAGGAATTGACAAATGATGAAAATTTAAGAATAATCGCTAAACAAATAGGTAGAAATTTTGTAATGCAAGTTTTTATTAGTGAATTAAGAAAAGATGAGAGAGCAAAGGTCTATAAATGGCAAGAGTTGGTTGATAAAGTAAACTCTATAAATACAAATAATATAGGTGTTAATATTTCTGGGCTGAGTGTTTTCAGTGAGGTTGTTCCGGAAAGTGAAATAAGTATTAAAGGGGCAGCATCAGCAGTTTATGATTTTGCAGCCTCACGTACTGAAAGGTTCTACTTACATTCTAAGGAACATAATTCTCATGAAGAATTAGGGATTGGACATGAAAAATTATCAGAAAGACTTTATTGGTCGTTTGCAGCAGTTCAAGATCCAAAAGGTCTTGATGCAGGGGTAACACAAAATAAAGAAATTTATATTATAGAGTATAGATTTTTTTAAAAAATGCATTTTACCTAAATACTTGAGATTTTTTAAGTTTAAATTTATAATAAAATAATTAAAGATGGAGTGTGAAAAAATGTACGCATACATAAAAGGAAATATAGCGGAAATAAATCCTACTAATATAATAATTGAAAATAATGGTATTGGTTATGAAATTATTGTAGCCAATCCTTATGAATATAAACTTAATAGTGAAATGACAGTTTACATTAATCAGCAGGTAAGGGAAGATTCAAATACATTGTACGGTTTTTTAAGTAAAGAACAAAAAAAAGTATTTTTGTTATTACTAAAAGTAAAAGGTGTTGGTCCGAAAAGTGCTTTAGCTATTCTTGCCGGTGCGACAAGTGATGAAATTATTTCAGCAATAGAAAAACAAGATGTCGTTTACTTAATGAAATTTCCGGGAGTTGGCAAAAAATCAGCACAACAAATTATTTTGGATCTACAAGGGAAAATAGATTTTAATGTAGCAAATTCAAAAATATCAACAACAGATATTTATTTAAAAGATGCGTTACTAGCGTTGGAAGCATTAGGATACAGTAAACGAGAATTAACAAAAATTGAAAAAAAACTCTCTACATTTGGATACGACGGTGTTGACGAATATGTAAAACAAGGATTAAAATTATTAATGAGTGTTTAGGAGAATAATATGGAAGAAAGAATAGTTTCTGCCGGACAAAATAGCGGAGAAGAAAGAGAAGAACAGTCTTTGCGTCCAAAATTTTTAAGCCAGTACATAGGACAAAATCAAATAAAAGATAATTTAAAAATATTTATTGAAGCGGCAAAATTACGTGATGAAGTATTGGATCATTGTTTGTTGTACGGTCCTCCCGGGCTTGGGAAAACAACGTTAGCAACGATTATTGCTAATGAAATGGGCGTAAATATAAAATATACCTCCGGACCGGCAATAGAAAAATCCGGAGATCTTGCAGCAATTCTTACCAGTTTAGAACCCGGTGATGTATTATTTATTGACGAAATACATCGTATTAGCCGTTCAATAGAAGAAATACTTTATTCTGCAATGGAAGATTTTTATTTAGATATTGTAATTGGAAAAGGAGATGAATCACGCAGTATTCGTATTGATTTGCCGCCATTTACTTTGGTTGGAGCTACAACACGTGCAGGAGCGTTAACTGCTCCGTTAAGAGATCGTTTTGGAGTACATTGTCGTTTAGAATTTTACAATATTGATGACTTACAACACATAATAAACAGAACCGCAGCTATTTTCGATTGCCAAATTGATGAGCAAAGCGGTTATGAGATTGCTATGCGATCACGAGGAACACCACGTATAGCAAATAGACTTCTTAAGCGAGTTAGAGATTTTGCTCAGGTAAAAAATGATGGAACTATAACACAAGACTTAGCAATAAATTCACTTGATTTACTTCAAGTTGATGCAAAAGGGCTTGATAGTGTTGATTATAAAATCCTTGAGTGTTTAGTAAAACGTTACGACGGGAGGGCGGTTGGATTAGAAACAATAGCCGTGACGATAGGAGAAGAAAGCATTACAATAGAAGATGTTTATGAACCGTATCTGGTAAAAGAAGGATTTATAGAAAGAACTCCACGAGGACGTCGTGCAACAATTAAAGCGTATAAACATTTGAATATAGAATATAAACAGTAGTTTTATATTATTAAATTTCCGTTATAATAGACATTTTTAAAAATGTCCGTTAAAATGGAAATTTTTTATAGTATATGATATAATAATTTTAAAAGAGGTGGTTAAATTGTATATAGCAATAATAGGAGATATTATAGCATCAAAGAAAATAATAGATAGGGATACTGCTCAAAAAAAATTATATACTTTATTAGATAAAATTAATATTAAATATAAAGAACAATTATATTCTCCATTTACAATAACGGCAGGTGATGAATTTCAAGCCTTATTTATACCTAATACTTATATATTTCAGATAATAGATGAGATTTCATTGGCTTTTATGCCGTATGAAATACGATTCGGTATCGGTGTAGGAACAATGTTAACCAAAATTGACAGAACCATAAGTATAGGTTCAGATGGACCGGCTTATTGGCGAGCACGTAAAGCAATTAATTTTATACATTCTAATAATGATTATGGAATGAACAGAATAGCTGTTTCCATAGAGAACAAAGCTACGGAAGAAGTAATTAACACTATACTTTCTGCTTGTGCTTTTATTCAATCAAAGTGGATAAAAACACAGCGAATAATCTTAAAACAACTAATTATTGAAAATAATTACAGTGAATATTTTTCAAATAAAAATTTAGCTAAATCATTGGAACTAACACCAAGTGCATTTAATAAAAGATTGAAAGCAAGTGGTATAAAAATTTATCTACGTAATAAAAATATTGCAATGAATATGTTACTTAATGAAACGAGGGAGGAATAGTAAACATGAATATTTTTTTCTTAGGTATATCAAATATGTTATTATATAACCCTATAGTATTAATTACATTATTAGTACATATATTATCGGATTTTCAGTTTCAAAGCGAAAAAATATCATCGCTAAAAACAACTAAATTAACATATTTACTTAAGCATCTAATAATTGTAGGATTACCACTTATACTATTGGTTATTATTTTCCCGATAAATATAACGTATTTTTTACTGGTATGGCTTAGTCATATAATAATAGATAGCATGAAATATAGTTTAAACACATACATTAGTAAAAATAAATTGGAACGCATAGCATTTGTAATTGATCAAATATTTCATATATGTTGCATTGTGTGTTTATATTATTTAGTTGGTTTTAATGATGAAAAATTAAATTCAGTTGGCAATATTTTACGTCTTATACTGTTTTTTGCTATATTAGGAAAACCTATTAATATTGTTTTTAAAATACTATTCTCTAAATATCAAGTTGTAGAAAATAATTCAGGTACTATTGCGGGGGCGGGAGCAATAATCGGCGTCTTAGAACGATATATTATCGGAATATGTGTATTATTAGGTCAATATGCATCAATTGGATTAATATTTGCAGCAAAATCAGTGGCACGTTATAATAAAATATCGGAAAACCAATCATTTGCTGAATATTATTTAATCGGTTCGCTATTTAGTATAATTTGCGTCTTGGTTACTCATATCGTTTTATTTATGCTATAATATTAATTGCTTGAACAAGATTGTAATAAATTTACGAATTTATAGAAAGGTTTTACATGATAGATAGTAAACAATTTATAAACACACGGCATAAAAATCAAAAAATAAATTATGATAATATACTAAAAAAACTTATTGAAGAATGGAAAAAAATTAATTTTAGACCTAAGATACTTATTCATTCATGTTGTGCTCCATGTAGTACATATGTGCTTGAATATTTATCCGAATTTAGTGATATAACTATTTTCTTTTCTAATTCAAATATTCATCCTAAAGAAGAGTATGTTAAACGAATGTTGGTTCAAAAAGATTTTGTAGAAAAATTTAATAAACGTAATAAAACTAAAATAACATTTCTAGCTGATGAATATGCACCGAGTAAATTTATAAAAGCTGTTAAAGGACATGAAGAGGATAGAGAAGGTGGAGAAAGATGTCATATTTGTTATGAAATGCGTCTTGATACTTCAGCATTAAAAGCATTAGAATTAGGTTATGATTATTTCGCATCGGCACTAACTATCAGTCCAAAGAAAAATGCACAGGTAATTAATGAAACGGGTTATATTCTTCAAGAAAAAGTTTCTATTTATTATTTACCATCAGATTTTAAAAAAAATAATGGATATAAACGCTCTGTAGAAATGTGTAATGACTACAATATATATCGTCAATGCTACTGTGGATGTGTTTTTGCAGCAACAGATCAAGGTATTAACTTGAGAGAAATTAATCAGAATGCAAAAGAATTTAACAGAAATCATGAAGATTACGAACGTTTTAAGTCATTAATTAAAGTGGGAGGTAAGTTAATATAAAGATTTAATAGATGTGGTTTAGTTAAAAACTAAAAATTCTAATAGAATTTACTGATTACCAGATGGAGGAAGTTGTTCATTAGATTTGGGAAAAGTTTTTAATAAGTATTATATAATTAATATATAATTTATTTAATAAAATTATATAAATATTTCATTTTCATTCTATTTTCATAAAATATTACATACGTATAAAATAATCTAATGAAACTGTTATCTTTACTGGATATTAAAAGAAAAATTGCAATTGTAACTTTATATAAAATACTTGTAAATATTGTTTTCATGTGGTATTATGTGTCTGTAAATATTTTTTTAAATCAAAGGAGAATATAACTATGGTACAAAAAGAATTTAAAGTAATTGATGAAACAGGAATTCATGCCAGACCGGCCACTTTATTAGTCCAAGCCGCTTCTAAATTCCAATCTAATATTGAGTTGGAGTACAATGGACGTAAAGTAAACTTAAAATCAATCATGGGTGTTATGAGCCTTGGTGTCGGTAAAGATGCCGATATAATAATTTATGCTGATGGATCTGATGAGACAGAAGCATTAGCTGTAATAGAAGAAACAATGAAGAAAGAAGGATTAGCATAAGATGTTACAACTAAAAGGTATAGCAGCTTCTCAAGGTATATCTTTTGCTAAAGCGTATATATTAGTAGAACCTAATTTAACAGTAAAAGAAATTAAAATTCAAGATGTAGATGCTGAAATTAAACGTTTTGAAAATGCAATTGAAGTATCAAAAAAAGAATTAACGATTATTAAGGAAAAAGCATTAGAAAATCTTGGTGCGGACAAAGCTGCTATCTTTGAGGCTCACCTGTTAATTTTAGAAGATCCTGAGTTTATGGGAACTGTTAAAACTGATATTGAGTCAAAAGTAATTAATGCGGAATATGCATTAAAAGAAACAAGCGATATGTTTGTTTCCATGTTTGAGGCTATGGATAATGAATATATGAAAGAACGTGCTGCGGATATTCGTGATGTTTCCAAACGTATTTTGGCGCATCTGTTAGGAGAAGATTTGCCTAATCCAAGCCTTATTGATGAAGAAGTGATTATTATTGCAGAAGACTTGACGCCGTCGGATACTGCACAATTAAATAAACAGTTTGTAAAAGGTTTTGCAACTAATATCGGCGGGCGTACTTCGCACTCCGCTATTATGGCACGTTCATTAGAGATACCGGCTGTTGTAGGTACTAGTACGATTACTGAAGAAGTAAAAAATGGCGATATTTTAATTCTTGACGGATTGGATGGTATGGTACTGGTGAATCCGGATGACGTTACCATGGCTGAATATAAAGAAAAACATGCTAAATTTGAAGCTAAAAAAGCGGAGTGGGCTAAGTTGGTGACCGAAAAATCTGTTACAAAAGATGGTCATGAAGTTATTTTAGCTGCCAATATCGGTACTCCAGCCGACTTAGATGGTGTAAATAATAACGGAGGAGAGGCTGTCGGTTTATATCGTACAGAGTTTTTATATATGGGACGTGATCAACTGCCAACAGAAGAAGAGCAGTTTGAAGCGTACAAATCCGTTTTAGAAGGAATGGGAGATAGATCGGTTGTTGTGCGTACTCTTGACATAGGTGGAGATAAAGAACTGCCTTACTTGGATCTTCCTAAAGAAATGAATCCATTCCTAGGTTTTAGAGCGATTAGATTGTGCTTAGAAGAAAAGGATTTATTTAGAACTCAATTAAGAGCGTTATTACGTGCATCTGTTTATGGGAAATTATGTGTAATGTTTCCTATGATTGCAACTATTCAGGAATTTCGTTCGGCTAAAGCATTATTCTTAGAAGAAAAAGAAAAATTAGTTGCAGAAGGTGTTGCAGTAAGTAATAACATTGAATTAGGTATCATGGTTGAAATTCCATCAACAGCTGTTATTGCAGATGTTTTTGCAAAAGAAGTGGACTTCTTTTCAATCGGAACCAACGATCTTGTGCAATATACAATGGCGGCAGATCGTATGAGCGAAAAAGTATCTTATTTATATCAACCCTACAATCCTGCTATTTTACGCCTTGTAAAAAATGTTATTGAAGCATCTCACAAGGAAGGTAAATGGACCGGTATGTGTGGAGAAATGGCAGGCGATAGTTTGGCAATTCCGCTGCTTTTAGGTATGGAATTAGATGAATTTTCAATGTCGGCAACATCAATACTTCAGGCAAGAAGTCAAATTAAAAACTTATCATTAGATAAAATGAAAGAATTAGTTAATAAAGCAATTAATTGCTCAACAACAGAAGAAGTATTAGTTCTAGTTGAAGAATATACTAAATAGCAAGATTAAGAAACTCATAGTTTATGTTTAAACTGTGAGTTTTAAATTTATATACTTTAATTATTAATAAATATAATAAATAAATTTTTTTATTTTTTCTCATAAATATCAAAGTTTATGATATAATTAATTTAAAATAATAAGGAGATTTATAAGGATATGTTTATAGTGGAAGTTTGTGCAAATAGTGTTCGTGATTGTTTAATATCTCAGACGGAGGGAGCAGGAAGAATTGAACTCGTTGGTGCAACAAATATAGGAGGATTAACTCCGACAACAACAACGCTTGATATGGCACTTGAGCGGGGAGTTACCATTCCTATAATATGTATGGTAAGACCCCGTGGGGGAGGATTTTGTTATACAGAATTAGAGAAAGAACAAATGTTTAGAGAAGCGAGAGAATTATTAAAACACGGTGCCAGCGGTATTGCGTTTGGATTTTTAACAGAAGATAGAAGGATAGATTGGCAAGCAACTGAAAAAATGATAGAGCTATGTGATTCGTTTGGAGCGGAGAGCGTTTTTCATCGTGCATATGATGTTGCAAAAAATCCGGAACACAATATTCAAAGACTGGTAGGGTTAGGTTGTACCAGAATTTTAACCAGCGGATTAGGAGAAACAGTGGAGCAAGGAGCTAGTATGCTACGTTATCTTCAAGAAAAATATGGTCGTCATATAGAAATTTTAGCGGGTGCCGGTGTTAATTCAAATAACATAAAGAGTATAGTAGAACAAACGGGTGTAACACAAATTCACGGAACATTTAAAACTTGGGGGATAGATCCTACAACAACCGGAGAAAAAGTTTCCTATATTTATAGTAATGAAGGTCATTATGAAGAAACAAGTCCGGAAGTATTAAATAGGGTAGTAGAACTTTTACAAGAACAATAAAGGGTCTTTAGGGAGAATATTATGAAAGTAGATAAAGATGAAATAATTGTTTTTTTAAAACAAAATAGTAAAACAATGCTTTGGGCTCTAACAATCAGTATTATTTTAGTTTGTGGAGCGGTTTACTTTTTGGGAGGTAGCAAAACTGAAGATTATAGTGATACAAACTTTGCAAAAGAAGCTAAGGAAATATCACAAGAAAAAACTTCAGAAGTTTCAAAAAAGATTTTTGTTGATGTAAAAGGTGCTGTTAAAAAACCGGGAGTGTACGAAACAACAAATGAAAAAAGAATAAAAGATATTATTGATGAAGCCGGCGGATTATTAGAGGGTGCAGATACTTCAAATATTAATCTTAGTCAAAAACTAAAAGATCAAATGGTTATTAATATACTCAAAAAAGGTGAAAAATCGAAAAATAAGGATAATTCAACAGATAATTTTCAAAATGAAAATAAAGAAATAATTAATATCAATACAGCCGATAAAGATCAACTCATGAAAATTTCCGGAGTAGGAAAAACAAAAGCGGAAGCGATAATTTCTTATCGTGAAAAAAATGGAGAATTTAAAAATAAAGAAGAAATAACAAAAGTAAAAGGTATAGGGAAAGCAACCTACGAAAAAATAAAAGAAAATATAGAGGTATAAAAGTTATGGAAAGAATTAGTTGGGATGAATATTTTATGGCACAAAGCCATCTCTTATCACTTCGTTCTACTTGTAGTAGATTAGCGGTTGGTGCAACAATAGTAAAAGATAAAAGAATAGTATCCGGCGGATATAATGGATCTATAAAAGGGGATGAACATTGTATTGATGTTGGTTGTAAAGTAGTAGAAGGTCATTGTGTGAGAACCATTCATGCGGAAATTAATGCGATCCTTCAATGTTCTAAATTTGGCGTTGGAACAGAAGGCGCAACTATTTATGTGACACATTTTCCATGTTTAAACTGTACAAAATCAATTATTCAAGCTGGTATTAAAGAAATTTGTTATGCAAATGATTATAGAAATAATGAATATGCAAAAGAATTATTAGAAAAATCAGGTGTTATAGTTCGTAAGGTGGATTATGACGTTCAAGCGGTAGTAGAAAGGTTATTAAATAAAGAATAATGTTTTATTTACAATTAGTTTTACTAGCGTTAATAGGTATATTATTAAACTATAATATACAAATCGCTTTAATGCTAACGGCTATTTTTCTGATAATACTTATGAAAAATAAAAATTTAAACGCTAGGAAAACTATCTGTTGTTTGATAGTCTTCTTAGTGTTCTTTGTGCGTGGTGTGCATATTCAAAAAACAAATATTACTCATCTTAATAATTCAAATTCTCAAGAAATTATGCTAAATGTAGATGATATGGTAGCTATTAATGGTAATTATTTAAAGGGAATTGCTACTATAGATAATGAAAAAGTATTGTTTAATTATACTTTGAAAACCAAAACGGAGAAAGATTTTTTTAAAGAAAATTTTACTATCGGAAGAATTTATGCAATAGGAAGTATAGAAGATTTGAAAGATCGAAATAATTTTTATTCATTTGATTATAAAAATTATAATAAAAATAAAGGAATTTTCAAACAAATAACTCTAAAAAATATAGAAAAAATTGAAGATAGTGAAAATATTTTATCAAAATTAAAAGAAATTAGAATAAAACTTATTAAAAAAATAGATAAAGATATTACTTTTGACAAAAGCGGATACTTCCAAGCACTAATATTTGGAGATAAGAGTTACATGCAAAAAGATGATGTTATAAGTTATAAAAATTTGGGGACGAGTCACCTTCTTGCAATATCAGGACTTCATCTTGGGGTATTAGTAGGATTAATTTATTACGTGCTGGGTAAGATGAGGGTAAGTGTTGAAATTATAGAAAAAATAATTTTTCTTGTTTTACCGTTTTATATTTTTATTAGTGGGCTAAGCCCTTCAATTTTAAGAGCCGGTGGAACGATTTTAATTTTTATTTTATTGAGAAAAAATGATAAAAGTAAAGTTGAGTCTTTATGTATAACATGTATAATTTTATTAGCACTAAAACCTCTTTATGTATTTGATATAGGGTTTGAACTTTCATTTTTTATTGCTTTTAGTCTTTTGATGTCCGGAGATTATATAAAAAGTTCTAAAAATCCGCTACAAAAAGCTTTTAAAATCAGCTTAATTTCAAGTATGGCAAGTTTTCCAATATTAGCAGCTAATTTTTATACGTTTTCTTATATTTCGCTAATAAGTAATATTATTTTAGTCCCAATATTTAGTTTAATAATTTTTCCAATAGTATTGATAAGTTACACTGTTTCTTTAATAAATTTATCTCTTTTTAAAATGTTGTTTAAACCTATATTAAACATTATATTCAATGTTTATGATAAAATTCAAGAATTATTTGGTATTTTTAAACCCATAGTAATAGGCAAACAAAAAATTATAACATTAATAACTTTATTTTTATTAGTATTATTTATTTTAGCTAATCTAAATAAACGTAACAATAAGTTAGTTATCATTAATTTAATAATTTTGACTTTTATAATAGGCAGCCTTAATTTTTTTAATTATGAATACAAATTTGAAAAATTAATTATCGCAGGAAAAGAAGTTTATTATTTAAGAGAAAAAAATAAAACTTTGTTAATAAATACTTCAAATAATATTAAAAATTTTTATACAGATTTTAGAAAAAAAGATAGTGAATATGATATAATGGACGAGTATCATTTACTGTTAAATCATGAATCAAAGAGAAATTTTGATTATTTATTAATAACGAGTTCTAATACCAATATTAGCGGTTATGCAAATGAAATAGCAGGTCATAATTTAGTGAAAAATATTATAATTTTAGATAATCAGGACGAAAAAACAAAAGAATTGGTAAAACTGGCTAAATTTAAAAATATAAAAATCGAAAAATTAGAAAAATATAGAGGAATAAAACTAGGTGAAGTGGATATTTATTATGAAGCAGATAAAATAATAATAAATAAAAACAGTAATAAGTTTGAGATTAAACTAGAGGATAAATAATGAAAAATATATATGTAATCTATGGAGAAAATAAAGAAGCTGTAAATGACTATGAAAAAAAAATAGCGAAAAATTATTTAAAAATATTAGATGAATTTAATTATATAAAAATAAATATGAATGAAAATACGATTGAGTCATTAATTTATGAATGTAGGAGTAGCGGTTTGTTTGGTAATGAAAAAGTTGTTATTGCCGAAAATTGTAATTTTTTATTATCAAGACCTAAAAAAATAAAAATAGAACATAATATTGATGTTTTAGAAAAATATTTAGAGAATATCAATGATGATGTTGTTTTAATATTAAAATCTTCTGAAAAAATTGATAATAGGAAAAAAATTGTAAAAATCTTGAAGACACAAGGGGAGTTAAAGGAATTTTCTAATTTTAATGAGAGAGAGCTTGTAGATTTTATTGTTAAAGAAGTTAAAAATTATAACATAAAAATTACTAAGGAAAATGCACAATTTTTAGTAAATTATACTAGATTTGATTTTTCAAATATTAAGCGTGAACTTGAAAAGTTGATACTATACTGTGAATCTAAAGGTAGTATAAAAAAAGAAGATATAGAGTTACTGTCTACCAGAAGTTTGGAATATGATGTTTTTGCTTTGACTAATGAGCTTTTTAATAAAAATTATGATAAATTAAGAGAAGTATATTCGGCTTTAGTATTAAATAAGGAAGATTCCACATTTTTACTTTTGTTAATAGCCGGTCAGTTGAGAATTTATTATAAAGTAAAAACACTTTTAAATGAACAATATTCTCAAAAAGAAATAGCGAAAAATTTAGGTCTTCATCCTTATAGAGTTCAATTGGCGGTACAAGGTGTGGTCCATTATGATATTGAGAAAATAATGAAAACATTAGTTCTTGCGGCAGAATATGATAAAATGTTGAAAACATCTTATATAGATAAGTATTTAATTTTAGATTTATTTATTAATAAACTAATAGAAGAATTTAAAATAAGCACTAATTAAGTAAATTTTACTAATATTTTCAGCTTTTAGGTTAGTTTAAATGACAGAAAAAACAATATAAAAGTATGCAAATAAGGAGATAAAACTTATGGATATAGAAAAATTTGTTAAAAAGTATAGTGTAGAACGTCGAAATACCGATTCATTGAAATGGGATGCCTTAGAAGAAAAATTTGGTAACTCAAATTTATTAGCGTTATGGGTAGCCGATATGGAGTTTAAAACACCGGAGTGTGTAAGAAAAACCCTGAAAAATAGGGTAGAGCATGGTGTATTTGGTTATACAAAATTAAGTGAAAGTTATTATACCGAATATATAAAATGGCATAAAGAGCGTCATAACTACACGATAGAAAAAGAATGGATAAGATTTGCTCCCGGTATAGTTCAAGCTATATTGTGGATATTACACGCTTATACGAAAGAAGATGATAGTGTTGTTATTATGCCGCCTGTTTATTATCCTTTTTCTTTAATGATAAAAAATAGTAAGAGAAAACTAGTAGAAGCAAATTTACTAGAAAAAAACGGAAAATTTAAAATAGATTTTGAAACTTTTGAGAAAGTCATAAAAGAAAACAATGTTAAATTATATATTCATTGTTCTCCACATAATCCGATTGGAAGAGTTTGGACATTAGAAGAGCAAATGAGAGTATTTGAAATTTGTGAAAAATATAACGTTCTTGTATTATCAGATGAAATTCATCAAGATTTTGTTTATAAACCACATAAACAAATAGCAACACTATCGCTTGAAAATGGGAAATACATCGATAGATTAATTGTTGCAAATTCCGGTTCAAAAAGCTTTAATTTAGCTTCATTATGCCATTCTTCCATAATAATTGCTGATGAAACTTTACGAAAAAGATTTGATGATTTCGGTAAAAAATATTTAGCTGTAGAATCGAGTTATTTAGGGCAAATAGCATTAGAATCAGCCTATCGCGAGGGAAAAGAGTGGTTGGAAAACCTTAAAGAAGTAATTGAGTATAATTATAAAATGTTGTACAATGAATTTAAAAAGTATTTACCGACTGTAACAGTTTATCCGTTGGAAGGAACCTATTTAGCGTTTGTCAATTTAAAAAGTATATTAAACGGTAGAACAATAAAGGAATTTATTCAAGATGAATGTAGCCTTGCAATAGATTATGGAGAATGGTTTGGGAAAAACTATAAAGAATATATTAGAATAAATTTAGCAACGACACCGGAAAATATAAAAGAAGCTATAAGTCGAATAATAGAAAGAGCATAAGTGAGAATACATTATGAAATAGAGCGAATTTGATATTGTCAATTCGTTTTATTTGTTTAAGAGTATTTTACTATTTGATAATAGAACAATAATTTAAAGTATGGTATAATTAATAAGATTAAGTTGTGATAGGAGAAATAAATGAGTAAGAAAAAAATAGTATTTATGGGTACACCTAAATTTGCTGTTCCAATATTAGAAATGTTAATAGAAAATTTTGGTGTAGAGTTGGTTATTACTCAACCGGATAAAAGAGTTGGAAGAAAAAAGGTATTAACTGCTCCGCCGGTGAAGGCCATTGCTGAAAAAAATAATATTCCGGTGTTACAACCGGAAAAAATATCTAATGATAAAGAAATATTAAATGCACTAAAAAAAATAAATCCGGATATAATAATTACAGCGGCTTATGGTCAACTAGTGCCGGATAGCATATTGGAAATACCTAAGTACAAATGTATAAATGTTCATGGTTCTTTACTTCCAAAATTACGAGGCGGGGCACCGATTCAGTATGCGATATTAGAAGATCACCGAAAAACAGGAGTGACAATAATGTACATGGTAAAAAAATTAGATGCCGGGGATATGATTTCAAAGGTTGAAATTGATATTTTTGATAGCGATAATTATGAAACACTTCATGACAAATTGTCATATGCGGGTTGTGAACTATTAAAAGAAACTTTACCAAAAATATTTTCAGGAGATATTTCTCCACAAAAACAAGATAATTCTATGGCAACTTTTGCTAGAAATATTCTTCATGATGATGAAAAAATATCTTGGGAGGAAAATGCAAGAGTGATTTTTAATAAAGTTCGCGCATTAGATCCTAATGTTGGAGCATTTACATATTTAGATAAAAATATTTTAAAAATTTGGAGTGCAGAAGAGATAATTGTTAAAGAAAATTATAATAAAAAAGTTGGTACAATAGTAAAACAAGATAAAAAATTTTTATATGTACTTTGCGGAAACAATACGATACTTAAAATTAAAGAATTACAAATTGCCGGAAAAAAAAGAATGCCCGTTGTAAACTTTTTATCTAATATGAAAGATTATGTCGGAATAACTTTTGGTGATAATAATGACTAAGATTGATGCAAGAAAAATCACTTATAAAGTATTATATGATATTATATTAGAAGAAGGATATAGTAATATCACATTAAATAAATATTTTAAACAAAATTCTTTAGATGAGCAGGACAGAAGATTTATTAGTGAGATAGTTTATGGAACTATAAAAAATAAAATTTATTTAGAATATATAATTAAACATTATTCAAAGGGGAGAATAAAGCCAAAGGTAAAAATAATTTTGTTAATGGGTGTTTACCAGTTGTTGTTTATGGATAAAACCCCGAATTTCGCTATTATTAATGAAAGTGTAAAACTTACAAAAGATGTTGCAGGAAATATTACCGGAAAGTTTGTTAATGGGATACTTAGAAATATAGAACGTACTTTTAATAAAGATAATTTAAAATATAGAAATTTAGATGAACAATTTATTATTGAAAAAAGTTGCCCTAAAGTATTATTTGACATATTGGTAAAACAGTATGGAAAAGAAAAGGCAAAAAGCATAATTTTATCTTTTAATACGAAAAGTGAAAACAGTATCCGTTATAATCCGTTAAAAATATCTAAAGATGATTTATTAGAATTATTAGGTAATAACCCAAGAAAAAGTTATATTTGCGAAGATAATTTAATATTAACTAAGCAAAATTTAGATAATGAATATTTTAAAAAAGGTTACTATATTGTTCAAGATGAGGCTAGTTCTTTAGTGGCCTGCTCAATAACTGAAGACGAGAAGAAAAATTATAAAATTTTAGATACGTGTGCCGCACCGGGCGGCAAAAGCATACATATCGCCACTAAGTATTTTAATTCGACTTTAATTTCATGTGATAAATATATACATAAGTTAAGGCTAATTGATGAAAATATAGAAAAACTTGGCATAAAAAATGTTGTAACATTAGAACAAGATGCAACTGTTAGTAATGATAACTTTGTGGATAATTTTGATATAGTAATTTGTGATGTTCCTTGTTCCGGAATGGGCGTAATAAAGAATAAACCGGAAATAAAATATAAAATTACTGATAAATACATTGAAGATATCGCAAAATTTCAATATAAAATTTTAGAAATTAGTAAAAACTACGTAAAGGACGGTGGAATACTTATGTATTCTACCTGTACAATAGATAAAAGGGAAAACATTGAAAATATAAAAAGATTTTTAATGAAAAATAAAAATTTTAAATTAGAACAAATAACTCTAAAAAATAGTATAGTGAAGACGACCGTGTATGGTGTTTTAGAAATATTACCCGATGAGTATAATTGCGACGGGTTCTTTATTGCAAAATTAAGAAAAGTGGAGGAAAAATGTTAATTTCGGATTTTAAAGGTTACAAGAAGTCAAGATGGCTTAAAGATTTTGAGAAAATGTCAATTTATTCTTTGAGATTAGATCAATTAGAAGAGTATTTTCTTAGTATTGGTGAAAAAAAATTTAGAGCTAAACAAGTATTTGATTGGCTATACAAAAAAAGAGTTACTGATTTTTCCTTAATGAAAAATTTACCTAAAAATTTGCAAGAAAAGTTAAATGAAGAATTTCAAATAACAACCTTGAAAACTATTATTAAGCAAGAATCAACAGATGGAACAATGAAATTTTTATTTGAACTACAAGACAAATATACTATCGAAAGTGTTTTAATGAAAAATAAATATGGTAATTCTCTATGTGTAACAACACAGGTGGGATGTCGAATTGGTTGTACTTTTTGTGCTTCAACTCTAGGTGGCTTAAAACGAAACTTGGAGGCCGGTGAAATTGTTTCTCAAGTATTAAAGGTTCAAAAAGAACTTGATAAACGTGGTGAACGAATTTCGAGCATAGTGATTATGGGTATTGGAGAACCGTTTGAGAACTATTCTGAAATGATGGATTTTATTAAAATAATTAATAGTAATGAGAGTTTTAATATTGGAGCAAGACATATTACAGTTTCTACGTCAGGTATTGTTCCTAAAATATACGATTTTGCGAATGAAAATATTCAAATTAATTTTGCCGTTTCACTTCATGCACCGACAAATGAATTAAGAAGTAAGATAATGCCGGTAAATAGAGCATATAGTATTGATAAATTAATGGAAGCATTAAAGTATTATCAAAAAACAACAAATCGTCGAATAACTTTTGAGTATGGGCTTATGGGTAGAGTTAATGACCAAAAAGAACATGCGGAAAAATTATCAGAAATAATTAGAGAATTAAACTGTCATGTCAATTTAATTCCAATAAATTATGTTCCGGAAAGAAATTATGTAAGAACAAGTAAAAATGATATTTTTGCTTTTGAAAAAGTATTGAAGAAAAATAGGGTTAATGTAACGATAAGAAGAACTCAAGGAGATGATATTGACGCTGCTTGTGGTCAATTACGTGCAAAAGAACGTAAAGATGAGGTAGAAGGAGGAATCCCAGATGCCACTAGTATATTCGTATAATAGTAATAAGGGTAGAAAAACAAAAAATGAAGATGCCGTAAGTGTTGTAAAGAATAGTAAAGGTGATGCATTAGCTATTATTTGTGACGGTGTCGGTAGCCATAGTAATGCTGCATATTCCAGCAATTATATTGTCACAACTTTGGAAAAAGAGTGGCAAAATATGTCTTTTGCTAATTTTAAAAATATGAAAAATTGGCTTTATGATAAAATTGAAAAATTAAATATAGAGTTATATACAAAATCTAAAAAAAGTAGTAAAAAAATGGGAACAACTATTGTTGTAGTAGCTACTTTCAAAGAAGAAGTTGTAGTTTATAATATCGGTGATAGTAGAGCATATGGTGTAACAATAGATAATGATATGAAATTATTGACTATAGATGATTCTTTTGTCGGTGCATTAATTAATGCCGGAGCAATTACAGAAGAAGAGGCAAAAAATCATCCGGAAAAACATATTTTAACACAAGCTTTGGCAACAAGAGAAAAGATAAATCTCCATACTTATACTGATACATTAGAAAAATTCGATTATTTTTTAATATGTTCTGATGGGTTATCTAATATGATAGAAACTGATGAAATAAAAAATATAATTAGAAATGAAGAATTATCTGACAGCATAGAGAAATTAATTAATTTAAGTGTAGAACGTGGTGGCATTGATAATATTTCAGTGGCAATCATAAAAAATCTAAGGGGTGGCAATAATGATTAATAAAATGATATGCAATCGCTACAAAGTATTGGATCATCTCGGAACCGGAGGAATGGCAACTGTTTGGCTAGGTTACGATACAATTTTAGATCGTCAAGTTGCGATTAAAACTTTTAAAATAGATGCAAACGACAAAGATGCGGTAAAAAGATTTAATAGGGAAGCGAAGGCTGTTACCAGTTTATCACATCCTAATATCGTTTCGATATATGATGTAGAAAATGAAGGCGATTTTTATTATTTAATGCTTGAATATGTAGAAGGTATGACTTTGAAAGATTATATGATGAAAAATCCGAAAATACCGATTGATACGATTATTTATATTGCTAAGCAAATTGCTGACGGATTAAGCCACGCTCATCAAAACGGCATTATTCATCGTGATATTAAACCGCAAAATATACTCATGAAACCGGATCTTACATGTAAAATTACAGATTTTGGAATAGCACGTGCTTATGGAGATACTACACTTACTCAAACTAATCAAATGTTAGGTACAGTTTATTATCTTTCACCGGAGCAAGCACGGGGTAATGTAGCAACAGCACAAAGTGATATTTATTCTCTTGGTATTCTAATTTTCGAGATGATAACAGGACAAATTCCATTTAAAGGTGAGTCAGCGGTTGCGATAGCACTTAAACATCTTCAAGAGGAACTTCCGGATATTGATAAATATCGTGATAATGTACCGCAAAGTGTAAAAAATATTGTCCTTCAAGCTACAATGAAAAATCCTAACGAACGCTATATTAGTTCTAAAGAATTAGCACAGGATATTTCTACTTGCCTGAGCCCTGAAAGATTAAATGAAAATAAGTATGTCGGATTTAAAATTCCAACTGATGAAAATCAACATTTTAATCAAACCCAGTATATTGACAGTAGAAACATAGAACCTTACTATGAAGAACAATATCAACCGGATGAATATTATGATAATTATGAAGATGACAACAGAACTAATCATAATAATAAAAAAAATAGCTATAATAATGTTGGAAAAAATAAAAAAGAATCATCTAAAGGGAAGCATATTATTCTGGCGTTATTAGCAATAATACTTATAGCTGTAGGTTCATTTTTTGCTTATAATTATATAGTAGGTGCAGACAGTGTTTCAGCACCCGATGTTAAAAATCAAAAATTAGATGAAGCAAAAGTTACAATAGAAAAAGCCGGCTTGGAAGTTGGAGATATAACAAAGGTAGCCAGTGATGAAATTAAAGAAAATACGGTAATTGACAGTGATCCTAAAGCCGGTAAAAAAGTTAGAAAAGGTACGAAAGTGGATTTACGGGTTTCTTCGGGAAAAACTACGGTTGATATGCCGAATTTTATCGGAATGGATGAAGAAACGGTTAAACGTAATGTATCAAAATTAGGCTTTAAGAATGTCACCGTAGAAAAAGTAGCAAGCGACAGGTATGATAGTGGCAAAGTCGTTGCACAAAGTATTCCTGCCGGAACACAAATAGTTCCGAAAGAAAAAGAGCTTATTATTCAAGTATCAACAGGTAAGAAAAAAGTTAGTATGCCTAATTTAGTAGGTATTTCGCGTGCTGAGGCAAAAAGTATTATTGATACTTATGGTTTTAGAAGTGTTTCTTATAAAGAAGAATATTCAGATAAAGAGAAAGAAGGCACAGTTATTTCTCAAAGTATTCGAAGTGGTTCAAGCATTATTCCAAGTGAGGAAATATTAGAGATTATTGTTTCAAAAGGAAAAGAAGAAACTAATAAAGGTAATAATATTTCAGATCAGAATAATAAAAATAATAATAACTCGGAAAATTCAAATAATACTCCAGGGAATAATTCATCGGGTAATTAAAAAAGAAGTGACCTAGAAAAAACATTCATAATTTAATTTAGGTACAGCAGTTTATCAGTGTTCAAATTTATTTTTCAAATATTTTTGAATATCTTATAAATCTTACGGGAGTGACTTTTAAAAAATTATTTTTTGAAATCATGATTTTAAAGGCGCTCCCATTTTTAAAAATAAAATTTTATGGTGAAAAAATGAATACAACATTAGAAAAAAAATTAGAGTTGCTTCCTAATAATCCGGGGTGTTATTTATATAAAAATAATATTGGAGAGATTATTTACGTAGGAAAAGCAAAAAATTTGAAAAATAGAGTGAAAAGTTATTTTACAGGAAGTCATAATAAGAAAACTCAGATGTTGGTAGCTAAGATAGATGATTTAGAATATATAATCGTTAACTCTGAAAAAGAGGCATTGCTTCTGGAAAACAATTTAATAAAAAAATATAAACCATATTTCAATATTCGTTTAAAAGATGATAAAACTTATCCATATCTTATGATAACAAAAGAAGAACATCCACGCTTGGTGTTAACTAGAAAATATAAAAAAAATAATAAAAATATTTATTTCGGTCCATATGTTGATATAAAATCAGCAACACAAGTAAAAAAAATTCTTGATAAAATATATCCATTACGTAAATGTAATCCTGTTGGGAAACGACCTTGTATGTATTATCAAATAGGGGAATGTATAGGCCCGTGTGCAAAATATGTAAGTCAAGAAGAATACAAAGAGCAAATATCTAAAATAAAATTATTTTTACAGGGAAATACTAAAGAAATATTAACGATATTAAACGAAAAAATGCAGAATTACATCACAAATCTTGAATTTGAGAATGCAGAAAAAATTCATAATTACATTAACTCGATTCAAGTGTCAATTCAAAATCAAATTGTTGCAGATGTAAATAATGTGGATAAAGATTATGTAGGATATTGTTATAACGAAGAATATATATGTATTCAAATATTTTTATCACGCTTAGGGAATATAATTGAGCGTAAAGTAGAATATTTTACCTTATATGATACCCCGGAGGAAATATTATATTCATATTTACTTCAGTATTATACATTTAATAAAGTACCGAAAGAAATTTATATAAACAACATTAATATTGAATTACTTTCTAAAGTTATTGAAACCAAAATTATTACTCCTAAAAGAGGTAATAATAAAAAACTTTTAACGATTGTAGAGGATAATGCTAACTATTTTTTAGAAAATAATTTAAAAATAGAAGAACAAAAAGAAATAAAATTACAGGAAACACTTAAAAATCTTGCAAAAAAAATCGGAGTAAAAAGTATCAATAGTATAGATGCTTTTGATAATTCAAATATTATGGGAATTGATGCTGTATCGGTTAAGGTGAATTTCACAAATGGAAAAAAGAATACTTATAATTATAGAAAATTTAAAATTAAGGAAACCGTAGGAATAAATGATATAAAAACGATGAAAGAAGTTTTATATAAAAATTATAAAGATAAGGTTACAGATACCGAACTCATCGTTATTGACGGCGGAAAAAATCATGTTAGTGCCGCTATTGAAATTATTCATGATAATCTAAATTTAGATATAAAAATAATAGGTTTAGCAAAAAACGATAAGCACGTAACAGAATATATTGTAACTGATGATTTTGAAATTATAGAATTGGATAAACGTTCATCAGAATATTTATTTTTAAAGCAAATTCAAGATGAAGTACATAGATTTGCAATTACATATCATCGTGCAACAAAAACTAAAAATATGTTTACATCAAAACTTGACAGTATTTCCGGAATAGGGAAAGTTAGGAAAAAGGTATTGTTAGAAACCTTTTCTTCATTGGAGGAAATAAAAAACTGCTCTTGTGAAAAACTTTATGATCTTGGAATTCCTAAGGAAGTTATAAAAAGAATAAAAGAGGAATTGTAAAAAAATAAAAAGTACGGATATCTTAATTTTTTGATTTAATACTATGGTATATTTTAAAAAATTATGATATAATACTATAAAAGATTAACGGTATTTAGGAGGCAGACTATGAAATTTTTATCTTTTAGATATGAAGATAGAGAATTGTACGGAGTAAAAGTAAAACGTGAAGAAAACGCTTGGAATTTAATTAAAATATTAAAAGAATTTGATAATGTTGATACAGTTCCAAAAACTTTAAGGGAAGCTATTGAAATTTATGGAGTTTCCTTTATAGAAAAAGTAAGAAAAGTGTTAAAACACGTTGAAAAATTAGAAACAGCTGAGGATTATAAAATTCCACTTGATAAAATTATCTGGCGTTCTCCTATAACAAGAACTCCGAAAAATATATTATGTGTAGGTCATAACTATGCAACTCACGTCAATGAACTTGGAGATGAATTAGCAAAAACTCCTAAAGATGTCCTTATATTTACAAAATCTACTACAGCCTTGGCAGGTAATAATGAAGTTGTCCCGTCTCATAAAGATATTACAGATAGTCTTGATTTTGGAGGAGAGCTGGCAGTAGTTATTGCAAAAAATGGTAAAAATATTTTACGTCCGCTAGTATTGGATTATATTTTCGGATATACAATTATGAATGATATTACGGCTACGGATCTTCAGTATAAACATGGTCAGTTTTTCTTAGGAAAATCATTGGAGAAATCTGCAGTTGTTGGACCATATCTTGTAACTAAAGACGAAGTAAGTTCACCGGAATCTATGAATATTGTTACTAAAGTAAATGGTGAAATTAAACAAAATGCTATGACTTCGGAAATGTTATTTAGAGTTGATGATGTTCTTGCCGAAATTAGTAAAATTATTGAGTTGGAAGCAGGGGATATTATAGCAACCGGAACTCCGGCAGGAGTAGGACAAGCACAAAAACCGCCACGCTTTTTAAAAGAAGGCGATGAGGTGAAGATAACCGTAGAAGGTATAGGAACATTGACAACCATTATAGGAGAATAAGAAAGGAAATGAGTTATGGCAAAGGCTAAATCTAAAATAAAAGATAAAGTTACCAGAATTGATAGAGAAGATACAAAAGGAAGACAAGAAGCAATAGCTAATGCGATAAAAGCTATTGAAAAAGAATTTGGGAAAGGTGCAATAATGGATCTTTCTAAAGATAATCCCATAAAAGTTGAATCAATTTCTTCAGGCTCGCTGGCGATTGATTCGGCTCTTGGCATAGGTGGCTATCCGAAAGGGCGTATTGTTGAAGTATTCGGACCGGAGTCATCCGGAAAAACTACAATTGCATTACATGCTATTGCAGAAGTACAAAAACAAGGGGGTATAGCTGCGTTTATTGATGCGGAAAATGCGTTGGATATAGAGTATGCTAAAGCGTTAGGTGTTGATTTTTCACCCGGGAAATTCTTTTTATCACAACCCGATAGTGGAGAACAAGCATTAGATATTGCAGAAAAATTAATTTTATCCGGTGCTATCGATATTATTGTTATAGATTCAGTTGCCGCTTTGGTTCCACAAGCGGAGATTGATGGAGTAATGGGTGCCTCACACGTCGGTCTTCAAGCACGTTTGATGTCACAAGCACTTAGAAAATTAACAGGAAACATTAACAAAACTAATACAATTGCATTATTTATCAATCAACTTCGTGAAAAAGTTGGGGTAACCTATGGAAATCCTGAGGTAACAACAGGAGGACGAGCACTAAAATTTTATTCATCTATTCGTTTGGAAGTGCGTAAAATTTCTGCAATTAAAAATTCCGGAGAGAATGTAATAGGTAACAGAACAAAAATTAAAATAGTTAAAAATAAAGTAGCACCACCATTCAAACAAGTAGAAGTCGATATTATGTTTGGAGAGGGTATTTCTAAACTTGGAGAGTTAATTGATTTTGGTGTTGAACTTGATATTGTAAATAAATCGGGTTCATGGTTCTCTTATAATGGAGAAAAATTAGGACAAGGCAAGGAGAATGCAAAAAAAGTTTTAGAAGAAAACCAAGAACTATACCAAGAAATTCGTGATGCGGTAAGAGCAGAACTTATGAATACAGAATCGGAAAAAACAAAAGAGCTTATAAATTCGAGTAATGATGAAGAAAATGAATTGTTAGAGGAAATAGATGAATAAAAAAGTATTTAAAATAGTATTATGGGTAATGATATTTGCAATGCTAATTGGTGGTTTTGCTTCAGCTATTGCAATATTTCTAAGATAAAAAATACCACAATATAAAATAATATTAATAGCTATAATTTGTTAATAATTATTAGTAAATTATACGGGGGTGAGTGGACGTTAGTGTAATACTTTCAACCTCACCTCTTTCTTTTTATGATATAAGTATAGGAGAATAAAATCGTGAATTTAATTCAAAATATGAATAATAATCAACTAAAAGCTATTTTAAAAACAGATGGTGCAGTTATGGTTATAGCAGGAGCCGGAAGTGGTAAAACTAGGGTGCTCACTAACCGAATAGCATATTTAATTTCAGAAAAAAATGTGTTAGAAAGTAATATTCTTGCTATTACGTTTACAAATAAAGCGGCAAAAGAAATGAAAGAAAGAATTTATTCATTAGTAGGAGAAACGGCTAAATTTATTTGGATAAATACCTTTCACTCAATGTGTGTACGTATTCTAAGGAAACATATTGATTTATTAGGTTATAATAAGACATTTACAATCTTAGATACCGGTGAGCAAAAAACTGTAATAAAAAATATAATCAAAGAATCAAATTTACCGGAAGATTCTTATCAACCAAATAGCATATTAAAAATTATTTCTAATGCAAAAAATAAAATGGTTACCTCTAAAGAAATGAGAGAAACATCAAAATTCGGATTTATGAAAAATGTAGCAGAAATATATTGTCAATATGAAAGATATTTGAAAAAAAATAGTGTTTTAGATTTTGATGATTTAATGCTGAAAACTATAGAATTATTTGAAAAAAATAAAGATATATTAAGTATTTACCAAAATAAATTCGAATACATCCATGTTGATGAATATCAAGATACCAATGTAATACAATATAAGTTAATAAAGATGTTAACAGCGATTCATAAAAATATTTGTGTTGTTGGAGATGATGATCAAAGTATTTACAGTTGGCGTGGTGCGTGTAGTGATAATATTATAAATTTTGAAAAAGATTTTGATAATGTAGAAATTATTTTTTTAGATCAAAATTATCGTTCAAATTCGATAATATTAGATGTAGCAAATTCAGTTATTAAAAACAATACTGATAGAAAAGAAAAGGCACTCTGGTCTGAGAATAAGGGCGGCGAAAAAATAACAGTTTATGCTGCATTAAATGATAGAGATGAAACCGATGATATTGCTAAGAAAATCACAGAGTTAAAACTTCAAGGAAATTCATATAAAGATATAGCAATACTGTATCGAGCAAACTATCTGTCTCGTTCTTTAGAAAACTCTTGTGTATCATTCGGTATACCGTACAAGCTGATTGGTTCATTAAAATTCTTACAACGACAAGAAATTAGAGATATATTATCTTACATGAATGTTTTGGTAAACCCAAATGATGAATTTAGTCTAAGAAGAATTATTAATACCCCTAAACGTGGTATAGGTGCCAGTTCCATAGAAAAAATAGAAAATTATGCTAGTGAGAACAATATTTCATTATTTCAAGCGCTTAAAGAAATTGAAAATATAAAACTTTCTAAGAAAATATCTACAAATGTTAAGTTGTTTATAAAACTGTTTGATAAATATTCGCAAGTAGAAGATTATACCATTGAAGAGTTAATTATAGGAATTTATAAAGATTCAGGATATGAAAGTATGTTAAAAGAATCTGCTGATGTCTATGCTGAAAGTAGAATAGAAAACATTTCAGAATTAGTATCATCAGCAAAACAGTTTTCAAGTATGAATGACAATTTAATTGATTTTATTTCTGAAATGTCGCTTACTTCTGATTCTGATGATGAAAATGAAGATGATGCTGTAACATTATCTACAGTTCATGCAGCTAAAGGTCTTGAGTATAAAGTGGTATTTATTATGGGACTTGAGGAAAATCTTTTTCCTTCTATTCGTGATGCCGATAGTTCAGAAGATGAAAAAAATAAAATGGAAGAAGAAAGACGCTTAGCTTATGTAGCTATAACTCGAGCAAAAGAAAAATTATTTATGTCATATGCCAATAGGCGTATGCAATTTGGTAATATAAAAATGAATAAACGCTCCAGATTTTTAGATGAAGTTCCCGGTAATTTAGTGAACTTTGAATCATCGTTTGGAGATTTGGAAAACACTAATGATAAAATACAAAGTGTAAATAAATTTGTAAGTAAACTTAGTCCAAAAATAAAAATTGATGACAAGCCAAAAATTAGTGCCAAAAGTGCGAATTATTCCGTTGGCGATAAGGTTAATCATAAAAAATTTGGAGATGGTGTAGTGGTAGAAATAAAACATGATAGTGTTAAAGTGAATTTCGAAGAAGTTGGGGTTAAGATACTTCTTATAGAATATGTGAAGTTGACAAGAAAGGGATAAATAATGCAACATATTAAAGATGAAATATTAAAACTGGTAGATCTTTTAAACAAATATTCCTATGAATATTATGTTGACGATAATCCGACAGTTAGCGATACAGAATATGACACTTTATATAAACAATTAGAAAAATTGGAAAAAAAATATCCGGAATATATATTGGAAAACTCACCTACAAAACGTGTAGGGGATGTTGTATTGGAAGAATTTCAAAAAGTTACCCATACTGTGCCTATGCTTAGCTTATCAAATACGTTTTCTATAGATGAAATTAATGATTTTGATGGTAGAATTAGAAAACTAATACCGGAAAATAAAATAGAATATATTTGTGAGTTAAAAATAGATGGTTTAGCAATATCTATAAATTATGAAAACGGAAAATTAATAGAGGCTGCAACACGTGGAGACGGAATGATTGGAGAAAATGTAACAGAAAATATAAAAACCATTTTTTCTATCCCTAAAATCTTAAAAAATAATAAAACTTTTGAAGTACGCGGTGAAGTCTATCTCCCGAAAAAATCTTTTGAATTATTAAATAATAATCGTAAAAAAAATGGAGAACAACTTTTTGCAAATCCGAGAAATGCAGCAGCCGGCTCTTTAAGACAATTAGATTCAAAAATTACCGCAAAAAGAAAATTATCAGCATTTATTTATTCTGTAGTCGGTGAAAATGATATTAATTCACAAGAAGAAGCGTTAATATTGGCAAAAGAATATTCATTTCCAATAAATACCAATTATAAATTATGTAAAAACATCACTGAGGTGGGAGATTATATAAAATATTGGGAAGAGAATAAGGATAATTTACCTTATGCTATAGACGGAATAGTAATAAAGGTTAACTCGTTTTCTTCGCAGGAAATAGTAGGTTATACCCAGAAAAGTCCACGTTGGGCAACAGCATATAAGTTTCCGGAAGAAGAACTTGCCACAAAATTGCTTGATATTGAACTTAGTGTAGGCAGAACAGGAATAATTACGCCGGTGGCTGTTTTAGAGCCTATTAATATATCGGGCTCTGTTGTTTCAAAGTCTTCTTTACATAATAAGGATATTATTGACGAATTGGATATTCATATTGGTGATATGGTTATAGTGAAAAAAGCAGGAGAAATTATTCCTAAAGTGGTAAGGGTTGTTAAAGAACTACGTAATGAAAATTCACTAAAATATGAAATGCCGAATATATGCCCCTCATGCAAGGAAAAAACAATAACAAAAGAAGATGATCCGTTTACACGCTGTGTTAATCCAAATTGTCCTGAACAGAATATTAGAAAAATAATTCATTTTGCCAGTCGTGATGCTTTAAATATAGAAGGTCTTGGTGATAAAGTGGTCGCTACACTGTATGAAAAAAACTTATTCAACATGTTATTGATTTGTATAGTTTAACAAAAGAAAAAATAATAGATATAGAACGAATGGGCGAAAAGTCTGTTGATAATCTTCTAAATGCAATTGAAGATTCTAAAAATATTAGTTTGGACAGACTTATTTATGCTCTTGGTATCTTGAATGTTGGTAAAAAAGCTGGTAAAATATTAGCTGAAAACTATGGAACATTATTATCTTTTTCTAAAGCCACTATGGAGGAATTGTTAGAGCTTCAAGATGTTGGGAAAATTACGGCAGAGTCAATTATTGATTATTTTTCAGATGAAAATAATTTGAAATTTATTAGTGATTTAATTGCATTAGGAATTAACCCTGCTTATAATAAAGAGAAAATAAATGAAGATAATTTATTTAACAAAAAAACTGTTGTCCTTACCGGGAAACTAATCAGCTTAACACGTAATGAAGCTAAAGAAAGTCTTGAACGTTTAGGGGCAAAAGTAACAGGAAGTGTTACTAAAAATACTGATTTAGTAGTAGCAGGTGAAAAAGCCGGTTCAAAATTAAAAAAAGCAAAGGAATTAAATATTTCTGTAATCAGCGAAGAAGAATTTATAAATTTAATTAAAGAGGTGTAACTATGGATAATAAATTACCTTATAAAATTTTTGGTCTAGTAATTTTATTTGTATCTATAATAACATTTTTTATAATGAATTATAACTCAGTTCCTGTTTCATTTATATTTTTTACTGTAAAATTACCGCTAACATTATTATTTTTTATATGCTTTTTTATCGGGATAGGAATAGCTAGTTTTTATTGGTATTCAAAATATAAAACATTAGAAAAAAAATGGGAAAGAACAGAAAAATTATTATTTTCAAAAGAAAAATTGGAAGATGACTCTAATGATAAAAATAATAATTAAAGAGGTACAGCTAATATGGGATTGAAGTATAATTGGATTTATCCACAATATAATGAAAAATTTTTAGAAGAAGTTGTATCCTATAACATTTCAAATAATATCGGTAAAATATTAAATGCAAGAGGTGTTTCGACAATCGAAGATGTAAAAAAATATTTTTCTGATGAATATGAAGAAGGATATGATCCATTTTTGATTTATGATATGAAAAAAGCTGTTGATAGAATAAATCAAGCAATAAGTAATGAAGAAAAAATATTAGTCTATGGTGACTATGATGCTGACGGTATTACATCAACAGTACTTTTAGTAGAAACATTGATTTCTATGGGGGCTGATGTTTCTTCTTACATTCCTAATCGTTTTGATGAAGGGTACGGGCCTAACAAAGAAGCATTTAAAAAAATAATAGAATCAGGTATTACTCTTATTATAACAGTAGATAATGGGATAGCCGGCATAGAAGAAGTAGATTTTGCCAATAAATTAGACTGTGATATCATTATTACTGATCATCATAAAATTCAAGATACATTACCGAATGCTTATGCAATAATCCATCCGGAGCACCCTAAAGGAACATATCCTTTTAAAAAGTTGGCAGGAGTGGGAGTTGCATTTAAATTGGCACATGCACTCTTAGAGATTTATCCGGATTTTTTATTAGATTTAGTTGCCATAGGGACGGTTGCAGATATGGTTCCTATGGTTGATGAAAATAGAATTTTTGTAAAACAAGGTTTGGAATTATTAAATGAAGATTTGCGAATTGGAATAAAAATGTTGCTAGAATTATCCGGTATTACAACAAAAATTGATGAACAAACGATTGGTTTTTATATTGCACCAAAGTTAAATTCTATCGGAAGGATGGATAGCGCAAAACTGGGACTATCATTTTTAATGACGGAAGACATTGAACAAGCTAGACAATTAGCACGAAGAATAGAAGAGTACAATATAAATCGAAAAACAGTAACTGAAACAATTATCAAAGATGTTATTAATCAAATAGAAACAACAGGTAAAAAAGATAAAAATATACTTATGATAGCAAGTGAAAAATATCATGAGGGAGTTCTCGGTATAGTCGCTTCAAAAATTACTGAATTATACAATAAACCCGCTCTTGTTATGAAAGATAATGGGGGTATTTTAAAAGGATCGGCACGAAGTGTTTATGATTTTAATATTTATGATGCTATAAATAAAATAGGAAACTTATTTAATGCTTATGGCGGCCATACACTTGCAGCCGGATTTTCATTTGAAAAGAATAATTTTGAACTAATAGAACAAGGATTAGATAAAAAATATAAAGAATATGTTAGCACTCATGAATTAAAGTTAGATAAAAAAATTGATATTGTCACCCATTTAGAAGAAGTAAGTTATCAATTTTTAAGTTCATTGGATACACTTAAGCCGTATGGAATGGATTTTGAAAAACCGACTGTATTGCTGGAAAATGTCAATGTTATAGACAAGGTATATTTTGGTAAAGATAAACAGTATTTACGTTTAATTATATCAGATGAAACAAGTACCTTAGAATGCGTTAGTTTTAAAGATAATTCTTTATTTAGATTTGTTGAAAAAAATGATATAATTGATTTACTTTGTACACTGGATAAAAATAATTTTAACGGTCATACAAAGTTGCAAGCACAAATTATTGATTTAGAAATAAAAGAATTTTTATTTGAAGACTTAAGAAATACAACGTTCAACATTGATAATATTGAGACTGATAGTTTGAAAATATCTAAAAAACTGGATAATCCACAGAATAATTACTTTAAATATAAAGATATTTCCAATATAAATGGAGTATTTGATAATATATATTTACTTGATGTTCCACAATCAAGAGGTCAAATTCTGGAGCTATTAAAATTACAACCTAAAAAAATATATGTTGTATGTAAAGAAAAACAAATAATGTCAGATTATTATAAAATAGATAAAGCTAGATTGATTAAGTTATTTAATTTATTAATTCGTACTAAAGAAAAGAAAATTAATATAACAAAAACTTTGCAGAAATTATTGAATTTATTGGAAACAAATGTTGATAGTTTAAAAATAATGATACAAATTTTTCAAGAACTTGAATTAATACAAGTTATAAATAATACTATTATCTTAAATTCAAATTATGCAACAGTTAATTTAAGACAATCACCAAGTTTTGTTTCAATGGAAAATATTTTCGAAATGGAGAAATTATTTTTAAAAGAAAATATAATGATAATAAATAAAAAATTTGAAAATATATTATAATATAATATAAGAACTGAGAAATAAAATGAGATTTATTGAGGAAAACAGATTATGACAAAAGAAGAACGTGCAATAAAGTGGTTTCGTAATATACCTAATGCAGAATTACTTGATATGAAAACAAAAATGAATATATGTAGTAAAGTTGCAAAGAAAGTGATTATTATATTTTTGATATTATTTGCAGTGGAGTTCATTTTATTATTTATGATAAGTGACGGTGAAATTTTCAGTATCATGACAAATTTTCTTAATAATATTTCGGAGGGTAGTTCTACAAGAAATCGTTATAGAAGAGTAGCTTTTATAGGAGGGCTTATATGTTTACCTGTCGTAATGTTACCTTTAATTATTGCTCTGATATATAAGAATAAATCTCTTAAATCTGAAACAGCTAAAGCTACCGATCCCTAAAACTTGGACAAGTTTTAGGGGCTATTTTAATGAAATTAACAAATAAAAATAGAGTACAAAACATAGTAAAATAATACAAAACGGTCAATAGTTTTTATTTTTGGAACAACCTTTATATTTTACAAAAATTGAAAATGGTTGAGTTGGGGATTTTTATTTGGTTTTACAACTTGGTAAATTTGAAAAAAATGCGATTTTATCGTATAATATAGTGATATAGAAATATACTTTTAAATTGGATGGAGGGCAGTTGTGGAGATAGAAAAAATTATTCAAATTACACAACTATATGATTTTTATTCTGAATTACTTAGTGAAAAACAAAAACAGTATCTTAACGATTATTTTTTTTATGATTTATCACTAACAGAAATTTCAGAAAATTATTCAATATCGAAACAAGCTGTTTCGAATAATATTAAAAGAACGGTAGCTGAATTAGAACAATTTGAAGAAAAATTAAATTTAATTAAATTAAACAATGAACGATTATTTTTATTAAATGAAATAAAAAAAATAACTGATAACAAGGATATTTTAGATTACATTTATCAGTTAGAAAAACTTGAAAATTAGGAGCAAAAATTATGGCATTTGAAAATTTGTCGGAAAGACTACAAAATACAATAGCTAAATTGACCGGTAAAGGGAAAGTTTCTGAGGCGGATGTTAAAGAAATGATGCGAGAAGTTCGTCTTGCGTTATTGGAAGCTGACGTTAATTTTAAAGTTGTAAAGAGTTTTGTAAAAAAAATTAGTGAGCGGGCTGTGGGTACGGAAGTTATGAAATCACTGACACCGGCTCAACAAATTGTAAAAATTGTTAATGAAGAATTGGTTGAATTGTTAGGTGGCTCTAATGTTGAATTAAATCAAGGCGGGAAAATCACAACCGTTATGATGGTTGGACTACAAGGTGCAGGTAAAACGACAACCGCCGGGAAATTAGCGTTAAAAGTTAAAAAAACGATGAAGAAAAAACCGTTGCTTATTGCAGCCGATGTTTATCGTCCGGCTGCTGTTCAACAATTACGAACACTGGGAAAACAATTGGATATAGAAGTGTTTTATGTTGATAAAGATCCTGTTGATATTGTAAAAGAAGGATTGGAATATGCCAAAGAGCATTATTTTAACTATGTAATTGTTGATACTGCCGGTCGTTTACATATTGATGAACTATTAATGGATGAATTAAAAAATATTAAACAAGCTGTTACACCGGACGAAATTTTACTTGTTGTTGATTCGATGATAGGGCAAGAAGCTGTCAATATAGCTACATCATTTGACGAACAACTTGATATTACAGGTTTAGTATTAACAAAACTGGACGGTGATACTCGTGGTGGTGCTGCTTTGTCTATTAAATCTATTACCGGAAAACCGATAAAATTGGTTGGTATGGGTGAGAAGATGAATGATCTTGAATTATTCCATCCGGAACGTATGGCATCACGTATATTGGGGATGGGTGATGTATTGACATTGATAGAAAAGGCACAAGCGTCTATTGATGAAGATGAAGCAAAAAAAATGCAAGAAAAAATGATGAATCAAAGTTTCACATTTGAAGATTTTCTAACACAACTTGAACAAGTAAAAAAACTTGGTAGTATTAAAGATATATTAGGTATGCTACCGGGTATGGGTAAAATAAAAAATATAAATCTTGATTCTGTTGATGAAAAACAATTTGTTTATGTTGAAGCGATTATTAAATCAATGACACCGGAAGAACGTCAAAATCCTGATATTATCAGTGTTCCACGCAGAAAACGTATAGCACAAGGTAGTGGACGACCGATAAGTGAAGTACATAAGTTAATTAAACAATTTGAAGAGATGCGTAAAATGATGAAACAATTTGGCGGTATTATGAATGATAAATCAAAAAGAAAGGGACTTGGAAAAATGTTTGGTGGCAAACTTCCATTTTAGAAAAGTATGAATCATATAGTTTTATTTCAACCGGAAATTCCAGCTAATACCGGAAATATTGCACGTACATGCGTCGGAACAAATACACGATTACATCTTATAAGACCGCTCGGTTTTTCTATTGATGATAAGGATGTAAAACGTGCAGGTCTTGACTATTGGAAAGATTTAGATTTAGTCGTTTGGGACAGTTTTGAAGAATTTTTAGCTGCTACCGATGATAAATGTTATTATCTTATAACAAAATTCGGAGAGAAAATATATTCTGATTTTAATTTTTCCAACAGGAAGAATAAAGATATTTACTTTATTTTCGGGCGTGAAACGAAAGGGTTACCCAAAGATTTCAGAGAATTATATCACAAGCAAACTTTAAGAATTCCTATGAGTGATAATGTCAGATCTCTTAATCTTTCAAACACAGCAGCACTAATTATATATGAAGCATTAAGACAACAAAATTTTAATGAATTACATTAAGGAGATACTATGAGTTTTGTAGATATTATTGATAATAATAATTTGATTGAAGATAGTATAAAAGAAATGCTATTGTCACTTTTAGACACGGCTGCCGAATATGAAAATATAAATACCGATATTGCTGATATGTCACTTACGTTTGTTAATAAAGATGAAATTCAATATATAAATCGTGAATATCGTGGAAAAGATGTTCCCACTGATGTTATTTCATTCGCTTTAAATGATGAAGTCGAAGACGAAATTAATATTATCGGTTTAGAAAATGAAATCAACTCCCTTGGCGATGTTATTATTTGTGTTGATATTGCTAAGGAACAAGCATTGGAATATAATCATAGTTTTGATAGAGAAATAGGATTTCTAGCAGTTCACGGTTTCTTACATCTTTTAGGATATGATCATATGAATAAAGATGATGAAAAAGAAATGTTTGAGAAACAGGAAATTATTTTAGAAAAATTTGGATTGAGGAGATAAGTATGTTGCCAATAGAAAAGGTTAAAACCGGTTTTGTAACAATTATAGGTAGACCTAATGCAGGAAAATCAACGTTATTAAATAATATTCTTAAACAAAAAATAGCTATTATGTCAGATAAACCGCAAACGACTCGTAATATTATTAATGGCGTTTATACCGATGAAGATTCTCAAATCGTTTTTATTGATACACCGGGTATTCATAAACCAAGGCATAGATTAGGTGATTATATGATGAAGTTGGCTAATAGCGCCATTAAAGATTCAGAAATAGTTTATTTAATAATTAATGCTAATGAAAAATTCGGTAGTGGTGATCAACATATTATTAATATTATAAAAGAACTTAATGTTCCGACCTTTTTATTAATAAATAAAATAGATTTAATTAGTCCGGAAAATATAATAGAAATTATAGAATTTTATAGAAATTTGCATGATTTTGTAGAGATTGTTCCTATTTCAGCTTTGAAATCTATTAATGTTGATAATTTATTAAAGACAACTAAAAAATATTTAATTCCAAGCATAAAAATGTATCCTGATGACGTCATTACAGATTCTCCCGAATATTTTGTTATTTCTGAATTTATTCGTGAAAAAGTTTTGCAACTTACTGAACAGGAAATTCCACATTCTATTGCGGTTGTTATTGATAAAATTTCAAAAGAAAAAGGTAAGAAAAAAAATATTATAGCTACAATAGTTGTTGAACGAAAATCACAAAAAGGTATGATTATTGGAAAACAGGGGAAAATGATAAAAGAGATTGGTACTCGTGCTAGAAAAGATATTGAAATACTACTTGGAGAAAGGGTATTTCTTGAGTTATGGGTAAAAGTAATTGATAATTGGCGTTCAAAACCTAATTTAATCCGTGATTTAGGCTATAGGGATGATGTCTTTGACTAGAAATAATTATGTAACAGGTATAATAATAAAAAAAATAAAATATCGTGATTATCATGAGATACTTCATGTTTTAACCGAACATGGATGTATTGAAAGCTTTTTTTATGAAAATGTTTATAAGAATAAAAAAAAATTAAAGGTAAATATCCCATACAAAGTTTTGATTAATTATTTTCCAACAGGTGGGATGAATAAAATAATAGCATTGGAAATAGAAAATATGTATAACACCATAATTTATGATGTTATGAAAAATGCGTATGCCACTAACATAATAGAGTATATCGCGTATAGCAATGATACATATTTAAACATATATAAGCTTCTTGGTAAGTGTTTAGATTACATGAATCGTAACATATCTGAACGTTTAGTTACGATTTATTGCTTAATTAATTTATTAAAAGTACACGGTTTTAATTTTAAATATCAAAAAACAGATTTAGAATATGTGGCATATAGTTTTAGATACAGTATTTTTGTAGATAAAAATCATTTAGACCAAGGATGTTATACCATAAATAACAGTCTTGTAAAGTTGGTTTATTACTTTAGCATAAAACCGATAAATTTTTTAGAAACATTGGATATTAGCGATAGAGAATTAGTTTCCTTATTTGAATTTTGCAATTTATTGTTTAAGGAATATGTTGGAATTGAAACAAAATCATACCCAAAAATAATAGAGTTGGAGAAATTACTTAACTCTATTTAGTAGAAAGGATTTTATAAAATGAGTGCTATAGGAGTTTTTGATAGCGGTGTAGGTGGTTTAACAGTTGCTAGAGAAATTATGAGGCAACTGCCAAATGAAACTATCTATTATTTTGGTGATGTGAAAAATTGCCCATATGGAGATAGAAAAAAAGAAGAAATTATTAAGTACACAGAAAAAGCTGTGAAGTTTTTAATTAGTAAAGGCGTTAAGATGATTGTTTTAGCGTGCAATACTGCGACTGCGGCAGCTCTTGATCATTTGCATGATAAATATGAACTTCCGATAATCGGGGTAGTTCAACCGGGTGCAAGGCGTGCTATTCAGGCATCGCAAAACAACAAAGTATTAGTATTGGGAACACGTTTTACCGCACAGTCTAAAGTATATAATAACGAAATCGATAATATTAATCCGGAAATGACGGTATATAATAAAGCATGTCCGACGTTTTGTCCTTTTATTGAAGCTGAAGGTAATCTTATTCCTCATGCTACCGAAAATCTATTAAAAGAAGCATTGGATGAAACAAAAAAACTGGACATGGATACTGTTGTTCTTGGTTGTACACATTACCCTATATTAAAAAAAGAAATAGAAAAATTTTATGGTAAGGATATTAAAGTTATTTCTTCCGGTAGGGAAGCCGCACGTGAAGTGAGTACCGTCCTTACTTATGAAAAATTACATCAAAAAAAATTAAATAAAACTGCACATCAATTTTTTATATCTCAAGAAGGAAAAAATTTTAATAATATAGCTTCGAAATGGTTAAAACAAGATATTATTGCACAGATAGTGGATATTTAAGGAGTATGTCATGAAAGAGTTGGTATTAGCATCAAATAATACACATAAAATTGAAGAAATTAAAGAAATTTTAACAAATTATAATATATTAAGCCTTGCCGATGTTGGATTTTTTGATGAAATTATTGAAGATGGAGTCACTTTTGAAGAAAATGCACTTATAAAGGCGAGAATTATTTCTAATTATACTAAAAAAACTTCAATAGCCGATGATAGTGGGTTGGTAATAGATTTATTAAATGGTGAACCGGGTATTTATTCTTCTCGCTATTCAAAGGAACAAACTGATGAAAAAAATATTGAAAAGGTAATAACAAAACTTAATGGGAAAGAATCTCCGGCACATTTTGTATCTGTTATAGCTTTAGTAACTCCCAATGGAGAAGAGATAACATTTAGAGGAGAATGTCATGGAAAAATCATTTCAAAACAACGTGGTAATAACGGATTTGGTTATGACCCAATTTTTTACATAGAAAAATTAAATAAAACATTTGCTGAACTAAGCAGTGAAGAAAAAAATTCTATTAGTCATAGAAGAAATTCTTTAAACGAATTAGCAAGTTACTTAAGGGAACAAATTAATGAAAACTAAAATAAATAGGGAAGATTGTATTGCATGTGGGAATTGCAGTGCAATTTGCCCGGATGTATACGATTATGATGAAGACGGCATAGCATTTTGTCATATTGATAATAATTCTATGAGTGCAGTTATTCCTGAAAAATATGAAAGTTTAATAAAAGAAGCATGTGAGAATTGCCCGACTGAGTCAGTTATTGTGGAAGATAATAAGGAAGGAGAGCAGATTGAGTACTAAAAAAACTACAACAAAGAAAAAAACAAAACAAGTAAAAACACAAAAGATAGGAGCAATACCTAAAAAGAAAAAATCTGCAAAAACAAAAAAATCATCGAAAAAAAATAATATTCCTACACTTTCTAAAGAAACATATCGTTCAATATTTTTTATGATTTCTATCATTATAGTAATTTTATCAGTTTTACAAATGGGAGTTATTGGGAAATTTTTTGATGCTGTATTTAAATACTGTTTTGGTAATTTTAGCTATCTGTTGTATTTAATATTAGCCAGTATTCCGATATATCATGTAATTAACAAAAAATTGAAATCACCAATTTTTCTTATTGTAATATTAGTACTTATTGACTTTTTATTCCAACTAATTTTAATTGGTAATAAAGATATGAACTATATCAATTTTAATGATATTTATAATGATAAAGTATCACTTTATGGCGGTGGAGTGATTTCATATTTTCCTGTAAAATTACTTATATACTTATTATCATATTACGGAGCGCTACTCGTTGTTATTTCAGTGATAATCACAACAATAATACTATACCTGAATATTCATCATCGAATGTTTGTTCTAAAAGTAAAAAATACCATACAAAACGCATTTGATAAAAATGTATATGAGTCGGAAAGTGAAAATAAAGATGATTATGAAGTAATAATTTCTGAGAATGATAAGATAATAGAAAATTCCAATGAGAAACGCTATAATAAAATAAAAAATAAAGAATTGGAAGTTGACATAAGAGAATTTAATGAAGAAGTTTCTGAGTTTGATAATGTAAAAAAAGAAGAAGAATCTTATGATAGTTATATTTTACCTTCCATATCCTTGCTTAACAATCCTACAAAACAACAAACTATAACTAAAAGCGATGTCGTTAAAAAATCAAAAATTTTGCAAAGTACTTTTAACAACTTCGGTATAGAAGTAAAAATTGTTAAGGCTATAGTCGGCCCATCAATTACACAGTTTCAAATTTTACCAACACCAGGTACAAAAGTAAGTAAAATTGTTAATTTAAGCAATGATATTGCGCTAAATTTAGCAGCAAAAGATGTTCGTATTGAGGCTCCAATTCCGGGTAAATCACTTATAGGTATAGAAATTCCGAATACAATTAATGAACTTGTAACAATGAAAGAAGTATTTGTTAACAGTAAGGATAACTCACCATTATCAGTGGCTTTGGGTAAAGATGTTTCAGGAGAAGCTATCTTTACACGTTTGGACAAAACACCTCATTTACTTATTGCAGGATCTACCGGCAGTGGTAAGTCGGTTTGTGTAAATACAATAATAACCAGTATTTTACTCAAAAATAAACCTGACAAAGTTAAATTGATAATGATTGATCCTAAAATGGTAGAACTTTCCATTTACGATGGTATTCCACATCTACTAACGTCGGTTGTTACCGATCCGTTAAAGGCTGCCGATGTATTACATAAGGTTGTTCTTGAAATGGAAAATAGATATCGTGAATTTTCACGTGCTAGAGTTAGAAATATGGAAGGCTATAATAAAATAGCCGAAAAAGATCCGGATTATAAAAAATTACCATATATTGTCGTTATAATTGACGAGCTTGCTGATTTGATGATGGTTTCATCGAAAGAGGTGGAAGAATCAATAGCACGAATAGCACAAAAAGCACGTGCTGCAGGTATTCATATGATTATTGCCACACAACGTCCATCGGTTGATGTTATTACGGGGGTAATTAAAACAAATATTCCATCACGTATAGCTTTTGCGGTAAGTTCCAGTGTTGATTCAAGGACTATACTTGATAAATCAGGTGCTGAAACATTGCTTGGTAAAGGCGATATGCTTTATCTGTCAGCCGATTCAAATAAACCTGTACGTATCCAAGGTGCTTATTTATCAGATGAAGAAGTTGAAAAGGTAGTAGATTATGTAAAAAGTCAGTCAAAAGCACAATATGATCCAAATATGACACCAAGTGAAACAACAAAGGAAAATAACGGGGTAGGTAATAATGAAATAGATCCCCTTTATAAAGAAGTGCTACTATTTATCGCAAAAACACAAAAAGCATCTGCATCACTATTGCAAAGAAGGTTTAAAATAGGTTATAATAGAGCTGCACGTATTGTTGAAATGTTGGAAGATGATGGTTACATAGGCCCGGCAGATGGTGCAAAACCTAGAAAGGTTTTTTTAGAAAAAGAATTTTCGGAAGATAACTAATAAATTTTATTTACATATATTAAATTATGTTAACTTAAATAATATTAAGAGGTACAAATAATGAAAAAAAATAATAAATTATTATCAGGAATACTTGTTGCATTATTATTTATTATAGGAGGGCTTTCTGCCTACGCATATAATAAAGAACAAAGCTATAAAAATAATAAACCTGTAACAAGTAATAATAATTCTCAAGAAACAGCTAACACAAAATTTATAAATAATAGTTTGAATAAGTTTAACGAAGTAGATACATTAGACAAAAAAGTATCTGAACTTAAAACATTACTTGATAAAAAAGATGAGATAACTTCTAAAAATAAAGATGACGAAATTAAATTATTTAATGATGTGCTTAAACAAATGCGTACTAGTTTATCATCTTTAATAGAAAAAGAAATTCAGAATAATACATTATCACAAGTAGATAAACAAGATAGTGAAAAAGTTAATTCGGCTAAAGATAGTTTAAATGCGTTACAAGCAATTATTGAAAAAGAAAAAACCGTGATATATGAAAATGAAGGAGACGGTGCAACGACATTAACAACAATAGCAAATGTACTGGTAGCAAATAATGAAGTTCTTGCAGCAGCCAGTGCACAGCAAGCTGCACCTTCTACGCAAACACAAGACCAAACTAACGGTCAAACAGCTCAAGGACAAACAACACCGCCTGTTGTTACTCCTACTCAACCTGCAAGACAAAACTCAGGTGCGACTGTGCCTAATAATCAAAAGAGCCAATAATATGCTTAATTAATAAAACAATGAGAAAACCATTACTTTAAAGGTTTTCTCATTGTTTTTATATTGTAGCTAATCATTGTTTATGTTATAATAAATTAGTACATTAAAAAAGATAAAACAAAAGTCAGAAGGATAAGTAATTACGATGAATCTACCAAACAAAATAACATTATTTAGAACAATTTTAATACCGGTTTTTATAATTTTTTTACTAATTGATATGGGTGGTTCTATATCAATAATAAATGGGAGATCTATTAAGTTAAACACTTTTATTGCCGCTTTAATATTTATTTTTGCTTCTATAACAGATTTTGTTGATGGTTATTTAGCAAGAAAATATAATCTTATAACAAATATGGGGAAATTTTTAGATCCGCTAGCGGATAAACTGCTTGTAGGAAGTGCATTTATTGTAATGGTTGAACTGGGGATGATGCACAGTTGGATGGTTGTTGTCGTTATTGCAAGAGAGTTTGCTGTAACAGGGCTTCGACTATTGGCGGTGGAAAAAGGTAAAGTTATACCTGCCGGTGTACTGGGAAAATTGAAGACAGTAAGTCAATTGGTAGCTATTATACTTATTTTGCTGGGGAATCCTATTTTTAATACGTGGAATTTTGAATTAGATTATATTTTACTTTGGATTTCCGTTATTTTAACTATCCTTTCAGGTTTGGAATATTTTAAGAATTCTATACATGTTTTTAAATAAACAAAATCGCAGAAGATATAATTGATAAATTCTTCTGCGATTTTGTTTGAAAACTATTTAAAATGTTTAAAGCGATATTATTCATCAAGTTTGTCAATAGATTGTTTTATTATCTTTTTAGATTCATTAATGTAAAGCATAGAAGTATCACTGTTTGAATGACCCATTTGAGTCATTATAATTGGAATATTACCATTTGTTTTTAATGCTAATTTTGTACCGTAACTATGGCGGAGTTTATGTGGTGACATTGGAACATTAAATGCGTCGGTATATTTCATTACTAACTTTTGAATAGCACGAATTGAAAGTCCGGTTTTATTTTTAGATGTAAAAACAAAATCTTCACTTGTTGGTTTTAATGCCAATGAATTAAAATATATATTCAATTTAGTGAGAGCAGATTCCGGTATAATTACCGTATCTGTTTTATTTCCTTTACGAATTACATTAATTTCACTATTAAGAAAATCAATATCTTTCACTTTAAGATTAGCCAACTCATTAACACGAATACCACTTTTTAAGAAAAGGGTGAGGATAGCTATATCTCTTGTTTTATCACGTAAAAAAAATATTTTAGCATGTTTAGAAAGTGTATTTTCATATTGATTTTCGACAAAATCAAGAAATTCTTCATCTTGCGAATCAAGAAAAATTTTTTCTGATATTTTTTTTGAACGTGAAGATAATGTTTCTTTAACACGTGTAATAGGTATTTTAAGCATAACATTACGCTCAAAATAAGCACGCCCTTGTTCATTTTCACTCGTTACAGTAAGAAATTTATAAAGAGAACGCATAGCAGCTTTATAATTGTTTATTGTTGTTTGTGTACGATATTTACCGTTTATTGCTTCACGAGAAAGATATTTAAAATAACTTTCCATTTCTTTTTTTGAGATATTTTCTAATGTAGAGAGTTCTACATTTTTAATTATATCAGCATGAGAAATAGTTTCACTAATTAACCAAGAAAGAAAATTTTTATATGTTTCTAAATATCTATGCAACGTAAGTGGCGATAAAATATAATAATAAGTATCAATAAAATCCTCAATATAATCAGGAAATTCAGGAATGAGTTTATTTATTTTTTGACGGTAATAATCACGTTGATTGCGTACCACTATTATATTTCTCCTTTACACAATAATTTATGCATATAATATGTATTATGCGAACAATTATATTATAATATATATAAATTATTTTTTCAACTCTTTTAATCACTATTAGATTTTTAATTTCAAATTTTAATACCTCAAAATTTAAGATTACAAAGTAAAAAACTACCTAAGATAATCTTAGATAGTTTAAAGTCTATTGCTAATTATACACGCTCAACTTTTCCAGATTTTAAAGCTCTAGCAGAAACCCAAACTTTTTTAGGTTGTCCATCTACTAAAATTGTTACTTTTTGTAGATTAGCTTTGAATTTTCTTTTTGATGCGTTCATCGCATGTGAACGAGTATTTCCTGAACGTGCTTTACGTCCGGTAACGTAACAAACTTTTGCCATGAATTAATCCTCCTTTTTGGAAATAGTTTATTCATAACATTTACTACATACACAAAATATAATATACCATATACTAACACGTATAGCAAGTGATATTGTTTATAATTTTTAAATTAACTGAATTGAACCAATAATAAAACTATTACAAACGCAATTATACTGGCGACACTTGTACCAAAAGTCCATGTCTTAAATGTTGACTTTAAATCAAGGTTTAAATATTGTTTGAATAGTCAAAAACCCGGATCGTTAACATGAGAACAAAACATACTTCCAGCTGCAATGCTAAGCATAACCAAAGTTGCAGGATAATTTATACTATTAATCATCGGTTCTACTATTGCCAATGTTGTGATAGCAGATACCGTACTGCTTCCTAGAGTAATCCTTAATATCGCAGCAACCACGAAACTAATAAGTAATACTGAAATATTAAGTTTTGATGTTATACTAACTATCTCTTCAGTAACCTTTGCATCTATTAAAATCTGTTTTAACCCCCCTGCTGCTCCATTAATTAATAACACTGTTGCTATAGATTTTGCAGATAGGGTTAAATCATTAGAAATTTGAGAAATTTTTTGCCCTCTCATTATTCCTAATCTTACTATTGCTATGATAAGAGTGATTATAAGAGCCGAAATAGGATTAGAAATCAACTTCAAATATGAATTTACCGTCTTTGGTAGACTTATCATTGATATTATCAACTGTGGTATTGTTATTAAAATAACCGGCAGTAATAAAATAAAAATAGAAATAGAAAAGCTAATGCTACTATCAGTATTATCAAAACTCAATTCATTTTTTTGCTTTGTTTTTTGCTCTGAACTAGTAAGAGTAATTTTAGTTAATAACACACCACTTATTATTACCGTTGGAATAGCCACTATTAAACCATAGTACATAACTTCAGTGATTTGTAAATTAAAACTTTTTACTATAATACTTGGACTGGGATGTGGTGGAAATAACGCATGTATTGTTAAAATAGAGATACCGGTAGGAAGTGCTAACCAAAGTTTATTGACATTTTAGTGTTTTGCAATATTGAGAACTATTGGAATAATCAAAATAAATGCTACATCAAAAAATAATGAAAAACTAATACACATACCGGCAACAATAAGACCCCATTGAATACCTTTAACACCAAAAAAGTCAATTAAGCGTGTTGCGGTAATTTCTGCTACTTTTGAAGTATTCAGTAAAGAACCCAACATAGCCCCTAATCCTAAAATAAGTGATAGATGACCTAGTAATACACCATTCCCCTTTTCTACAGTATCAATAATTTCTATCGGTGATAATCCGAGAATTAATCCTAGAATAATTGAAATTAATAAAATAGATATAAACGGTTCAACGTTTAATTTAGTTATTAATATAATCAATGCTATAATCCCAATAAAAACCGTAAATAACCGTATTGAATTATTTAATATAAGCACTGTTGATATTATTAAAAATAATATGCTAATAATAGATAACTTATTTTTTTTTAACATACTCACTCCTTAAAATTTTTATAAAGTTTATTATAACATTTTTTCAAAAACGTTTCTAAAAATTGAATTGATAAGTAATTTAATATTAATTAACATTTAGATCATTTTACTATAAACATTATTTTATTATTTAATAACTTCACTTTGGAAAACTTTTTTCGCTTTACTAACTTGTAAATTAAAAAAAAATATGTTATTATATAATCAATTCATTACCGAGGATAATCTCGGTATAATAAAAATTTATAAGTGGGAAAATATTATGTCGGCAAAAAGATTAAAAAAAGAAGAAAGAAAAAAATTTATACAAGATATAGCAAAAGAATTATTTTTAGAAAAAGGATTTAAAAATACTACTATGCAAGATATAGTAGTTGCTTCTGAAATGTCTATTGGCGGTCTATACCACCATTATAAGAGTACAGGCGAAATACTTTACGATATAATGATAGAAGGGAATATCTACAGAAAAAATATTATGTTTGAAAAAATTAATAATAATACAGTTACAAATAAATTATTAGCAGAATTAATAGTTGACAAAATGTTGGCTGATAATGAATTTACACCATTGTATGTTATGTTTTTACAACAATTAAATGAAGATGAAAGTTTAAAAAAACTTTTTGAAAAATTAAAAAAAGATTCTATAAATAGCCTTAAAAAATTTTTTGAGAAAATTGATTGTATTTGTTCTCTTGATGAAATACTTGAATTTATTACGTGTATAATTAATACTTCAGTGCTAGGGTGCGAATTAATTGATATTAGAAAAAATTTTATAAAAAATAGAAACCAGCTAGAATTTATGATTGAATCATATTTAACAAAAAATATTATTATAAAATAATCAATGAAAGGAATGATAAATATGGATAAAAATAGTAAGGAGTTACTAACTGCTACTCCACTTAATATTATGGTTAAATTATCTATCCCCGCAATTATTGGAATGATTGTTATAGGATTATATCCTTTAATGGATGGTATATTTGCAGGACAACTTTTAGGGCAAGATGCAATGACCGCTGTAGGTGTTGCAATGCCTTTTACATACTTTAATACAGGAATTGCAACGTTAATCGGTGTAGGTTCCGCCTCTGTCTTATCTCGTGCTATAGGAGAAAGAAATCAAAACACTATCGATAAAATTATGAATAATTTACTTTATTGGGTTATTCTATTGTCAGTTATTATAACAATTATAGGTTTTTTATTTTCAAAACAATTTTTGAGTTTGGTAGGAGCAAGCGGAAATATATTAGATTTAGCTACGCGTTATTTAAAAATTATATTTATAGGTTCTCTATTTGTCAATTTTGCTCAGGCAGCCAATATGGTTATGCGTGGTGAAGGATTAATGAAAAGAGCAATGCTAATTATGGGAATTGGTGCTGTAATTAATATTATTTTAGACCCTATATTTATGATATCAATGGGAGATAGAGGAATTGAAGGTGCTGCCATTGCAACTATTACAGCACAAATAATTCAAGCAATTATCACATTTTATTATTTTAAATATAAAAGTAATACTGTTAAAATTAATAAAATTATTAGTGAAACCAGTATTTATAAAGAAGTATTTTCTATTGGAGTATCTGCGATGTTAATGCAGGTTTTAACTATTATTCAGCAAAGTTTATTATACAATCAAGCATTCAGGTACGGTGAAGATGAAGCCGGATCAATAATGGCAGCTTCATTAAGAATATTGGCATTTTCATTTATTCCAATTTGGGGTATGAGCCAAGGACTACAACCGGCAATAGGAGCGAATTTCGGCGCAAAACAATATGATAGAGTCAGATCAATTTTTAAAATATTTACAATCTACTCTATTGTGTTAGCTGCTATTTTTTGGATACCATCAATTATTTTTACTAAACCACTATTAAGTCTTTTTGGTTTAACAGGAAATTCTTTAATAAATGGAGTAACAAGTTTTAGAATACTTTATAGTGCTTTCATTTTATATGGAGTAATGATAATGTTACTAACATTTTTCCAAGCGATTGGTGATGCAAAATCTGCCGGACGCTTGGTAATGTTAAGACAAGTTATAATATTTGTACCTGCGATGATAATATTACCAATGTTTTTCGGTCTTAAAGCAGTTTGGTTTACAACGCCGGTTATAGATATTTTAATCGTTGTTTTAGGTATGCTCACATATTTAAAAACAATAAAAAAATTTAATTAAAATCCGTATTATTAAGGTATTGTACATACAAAAATAACCATTTGAATTTACAAATGGTTATTTTTGTACAATAATTATGCTCTTGATACATAGTTACCTTCTGCTGTGTTGATAACTAATATATCTCCTTCTTTTACGAATAACGGTACTTGTAATGTATAGCCGGTTTCTACTGTTGCAGATTTAGAAGCACCTTGTGCTGTATCCCCTTTTACACCCGGTTCTGTCTCTGTAACAAGTAATTCAACTGTTGTTGGTAAATCAATTCCTAAAATTTCATCTCCAAACATTAAAATCGAAACTTCCATGTTTTCTTTTAAGAAGTTCAACTCATGAGTAAGGTTTTCTTCCGGTACTTCTATTTGTTCATAAGTAGCATTATCCATAAACACATAAGCATCACCTGTTGAATATAGATAAGACATTTTTTGATTGTTTATTTGTGCTTTGGCAACTTTCTCACCTGCTCTAAACGTTTTATCATTTACGGCACCGGTTCTCATATTTCTAAGTTTAGAACGAACAAATGCAGCTCCTTTTCCCGGTTTAACGTGTTGAAATTCTAACACTTTCCAAATGTTACCATCAACTTCAATAGTAACACCGGTTTTAAAATCATTTACTGAAATCATTTTTAAATCTCCTTTGAATATTACTAATTATTATTATAATTAATTTCTTTTATTTAATCAATACTAAATTTATAGTTAACTTTACATAAATAAAAATATGTAAAGTGCAACATAATTTTTTAATTTAATTTTCTTTTACGGCTTCTACCATGTAAATTTTATTACCCTTTTGGATAAACTTATCCTCATATTCAGTGTGAACATTATCTTCTTCATATATACTGTTTGTCAAATCCAGCGATATTTTTTCAAAAGTAAAATCATTTTTTGCAAAACTCATAAGACTATATTCAAATAGCCCTTGATTATCAGTTTTTTGGACAATAGTCTTTTTATTATTTAAGATAATTTCATAACGTTCCAAAAATTTACTAAATGTTAAACGTCGTTTTTCATGACGTGTCTTAGGCCATGGATCTGAAAAATTTAAATATAGTTTACTTATTTCAAATGGTGCAAAATAATCTAATAAATCTTCTGCATTCCCTGAAATAAGTTTTAGATTATCTCGATATGTTTCTTCAATCTTATCCAGCAAAAAGCTAAGTACAGTTTGTTGTGATTCCATTGCGATAAAATTAATATTTGGATATTTTTCCGCTAATGTGTGAATAAACTTCCCTTTTCCACTTCCTATTTCCAGATGTATAGGATTGTTGTTTCCAAAAATGTTTTTCCATTTTCCCTTGTTATCCTTTGGTTGTAAAAATACTAAGGGGCTGTTTTCAAGACGTTCTCTTGAATTTGATCTGTTACGAACTCTCATTCATATTCCTTTCTTAGTTTAATTCTATTATTTTATTGAATAATTTTTTGTTTTCAGTTATTTTTTCTTTTGAACCTATAATACATTTATGCGAAAATCTAATATTTTCAAATTCTTCTGCAATTTGGCGTAAATCTGAAACCGTAGTATTTTTGACTTCATTAACAATTTTTTCATAAAAATCCTTTGGACTGTTCGTAAGATATTTAGTTAAAGAATAATATGCTTTTGCATTTGGTGACATAAGTGTATCAAGAGTGTTAAGTGTACCGATAATGTATTTATTTAAAGTTTTATCATCTATTTCAAGATTTTTAATATAATTATAAATATTATAATAAGTTTCTAAGGTTTCCTCTAAATTCGGATCACGGTATGACCACAGACCGAAATTTCCATAATTATTAATAATCATTCCGGCACCGTAAGCACCATTTTTAACTCTAACATTATTCCATAAATAATCAAGGTTTAATATATGACGTAATACCAAATATGCTCCGGAATAGCTACTAATATTATAACCAACGCCTACATATTGAACCAATGTGTCAAAATAAAAACCTTCTGAATAATTTTTATCTTTTAATTCAACTTTAAATCCACCTTGATCATTAATATTGTTTGGAAATTTTTTTACTAATTTAGAAATATTTTTTTTAAAGTTTTTATATTCTCTTTCATTACCAACAAAATTAACTAAAAGTCGTGAACTGTTAAAAATTAATTTGGTAATATTTTCTAGGTTTTCTTTTATATTCTCAAACTCAGTTTCAAAATTAGCTACTAAATTTTCGATAAATAAATAGAAATTATATTCTGAAATCTGTTCAGCCAAAGCACCTTGAACGGTATAATAACTGATAAGTCGTTTTGATACGAAACTATGCCCTGCTTGTTTAAATCTATTTTCAAGCATAAGTTTAAGCTCTAATAGTACATTATATATAGATGTTTTATTTTCAAAATCAAAGTTTAAAGTAGTTTCTTCTAAAATATCAAATAGTTTTTTTGATTTTTCTACAAGATATTTTGTCCCTATTATAAAATTAATTGAACAACGTTCACTTTCAAATTCTCTAAAAATCTCAATACTTGAACTAATATTACCTAAATTGAAATCAATTTCTTTTATTATTTCGGATTCTGTTTTATTTTTAGTATTTAGATTAAATAACAAATAAGTTAATAGCGAAGAATATTGTAACTGTGGTATGGTAAAGTCCGTTATATTAAATAATAATCTTGAATAAGAAATGCCGTTAGTTACTGTATCAAAATGTGAATATGTAACATCTTTTAATATTTCAATCTCAGTTTTTTCCAGTGGATTTTTTAATTCTACAGTTTTTGCATCAACACTTTTTATTTTTCTCAAATTTTCTTCACTATCCGGTGTTTCTTGCCAAACTTTCAAATCGTTTGTTTCTTTAATGATGTCATTTATTTCTTCAGCAGATAAAGTTTTCTGATAAGAGACCAGATCTTTTTCCGTTTGTTCTTTTTTATCAACCGGTAAAAGTTCAACTATACTTGATTTTTCATTATCTAATAACCATTTTTTGGCTATTTTTTCAAAGTGTTTATTATCGCAGTTTTTCTGTATATTATTAATAACTTTATCAATATCAAAACTATCTAACGGATCGTATCCATAATTCCAAGCGCGCATAATTTTTACGGCATAAGATATTCCTTTAGGAGAGCCGGTTTTGTTAATTTCCTCTTTAACGGAAAAGTTCTTTTTATTAATTGTAGCCTGAACTTGTTCGTAATCAAATCCGGCTGTTATTATTCTACTTAAGGTATCTTTATAAAGTTTATCTAATTTACTAAGCTGATTATCATCTACATATTTAAAGATAATATTATATACAGCTTCTTTGCGATCTTTATGCAAGTAACTATATACATCTTCACAAATATTATTATCAATAAAATATTTTCTAAATTCCGTATTACTGCTTCCCAATAAAATATCATCAATAATATCTATATTATCTATTTCTATGCTGTTATTGCTATCTCCCAATATATAACTATATGCAACATACCCTTTATTATTAGTTTTTTCATTAAAATAAGTACGTCTAAAGACTTTATCAGAAAATTCATTTTGTGAGATTATTTGATAATTACTGTAATCTTTATACTCATAATTATTTAAATAATTATCAATTTTTATAAGATAATTATCAATTTTTAAATTACCGTAAAGAACAATATAACTGTTACTTGGATGATAATTATAGTTATATGTATCAATAAATTCTTTATATGTAATACTGGGAATGGCTTCCGGTTTACCGCCGGATGAATAACGATAAGGTGTTTTTGTAAACAACGCTTGTGATATATAGTCATCAAGGACTTCATCAACAGAAGAATAAGCACCTTTCATTTCGTTATAAACAACACCTTTATAAGTTAATTTATCATCAACACTTTCTAAATGATAGTGCCATCCTTCTTGAGATAAAATATTCTTATTTGTTTTTAATTTTGGATTAAAGACAGCATCTAGGTAAATATCAGTTAAAATTTCAAGATCTTTGTCATTTTTAGAGGCTACCGGATACATAGTTTTATCAGGAAATGTCCAAGCATTTAAAAATGTATTAAAAGAACCTTTTAGTAATTCTACAAAAGGTTCTTTTACCGGATATTTCTCTGAACCACATAAAACAGAATGCTCTAAAATATGAAAAATACCATTGTCATTATAAGGGATAGTTTTAAATGCTATACTGAAACTTTTGTTTATGTCCTCATTTTCCAGAAAAATTAATTTTGCCTTTGTCTTTTTATGTTCATAAACATAGGCATTGGTATTTATATTCTTAAGATATTTTGTTTCTTTTAGTTCAAATGTCATATTAATATTTTAGTAGTAGATTACATTTTTAATAATGTAAGTACATCATAATCTTTTAGTTTATCCATTCCGTTTAAACCGTCTAATTCAATTAAGAATGCAATACCTACTACAATTCCTCCTAATTGTTCTACTAATTTTATTGATGCTTCAATAGTACCGCCGGTTGCAAGTAAATCGTCGGTAATTAAAACACGTTGCCCGGGTTTAATAGCATCGGCGTGCATTGTTAATGTGTTACTTCCATATTCTAAATCATATTTATAGCTAATTACTTCACGTGGAAGTTTGTTAGGTTTTCTCACCGGAACAAATCCTATTTTTAATGAATATGCAACCGGACAACCAATAATGAAACCACGAGCTTCCGGTCCGACTACTACATCTACTTTTTTTTCTTTTGCATAGTTAACAATTTGATCAGTTGCATATTTATAGGCTTCACCATCTGCCATTAATGTTGTAATATCTTTAAAACTTATTCCTTCTTTTGGCCAATCTTCTACGATTGAAATATATTTTTCTAAATTCATCTATTTTACTTGTTCTCCTAAAAGTTTTCTTAACTAATACATTATACTATATTTTAAGCAAATAAGCAATTTAACAAGTGCCAAAAATAAGGCGGTATACGAAAAATATTATTTAATTGACAAAGCGGCAAGTTATATTGATATGTTATTTTTTCGAAGTATTTATCTTTAGTTTTTTCACCATATATAAACCTACATCAATAATAGGTAATGACGTTATTTTTTTTAATTCATTTTTTATATAAGGAAAATGTGTGCATCCTAACACAATTGCTTCGACCTGCATCTGTTCAAAATAATTTAATAAATGTATAAAGTTAAATTTAGTAACTATTTCATCAGGTTTTTGTTTTTCCTCTATTGCTTTGACAAGTTCTAACATTGTTATCCCTAATATTTTTAATTCGGGATTAGCGACATAAAGATTATTTTCAACGCCTACTAAACCGTGAGAATTAGCTGTTATAACCGCTAGATTACGATATTCAAGCCCAAGAGTGCGATACATCTGCATAGGAGTTATTATTGTTACATTGTATTTCTTTGATAATTCATCAAAATTAATAGCGGAACTAAGTGAGTTGCAATAAACAAAAATTTTAGTACAATTTTGAATTTTTAACTTTTTAATATATCCAATAATTATTTTTTCTTTTTCTATTTTTTTCATTGCTTGAAATGTTGTTTGTTCAATCGGATTTTTCGATATTGGTATGGCAACAAGATTATTATAACCATGCTTTTTTAATAATTCTGCTCCCAAATTTGTATCAACTGGTGTTCCTGCCATAACTGCTATTTTCATAATATTCCTCCTAACTTATGATTAATCGTTGATATGATTATACTATAAAAAGATAAAAAAATAAAAGTAAAATTCATAATTTAGAGAAATCCATTTTTTATACTTATTCTATAATTTCATACCACATCTGTTTTAATTTATAATATTAATTGATTTATCTAATAAAAAATCGGAGATAAATATTTCTAAATATCTCCGATATAATGAAATTATTTTTATATTATTTTATATTAATTAATAATTCATTATTATAATCAAGTTTAATCTCCATACCATCTTCAATACCATGGCGAATTAATTCTACTGACAGTTTATTTTCAATTTGACTTTGAATGAAACGTTTAAGCGGTCTTGCACCAAATTTTATGTCAAAACCTGCTGTTGCAACCCACTCTGCCACATGATCTGTATAAGTTAATATAATATTTTTATTTTCTAAACGAACAACCAACTCATTTAATAATTTATTTGCTATACCTTTAATATTATCCTGAGTAAGCGGTTTAAAGATAATAATATCATCCATACGATTTAGAATTTCCGGTTTAAAGTAAGCATATAGTTGATTAGTTACATTTTTACGTGTTTGCTCGCTAATTTGTCCATCTTTAACTTCTTCTAATAGTTCTAATGAGCCTATATTTGATGTCATTATAATTATAGTATTTTTAAAATCTACGACAACACCTTTAGAATCTGTTAACGTACCTTCATCCAGTAGTTGAAGCAAGATGTTAAACACATCAGGGTGAGCTTTTTCTATTTCATCCATTAGAATAATGCTATATGGATTACGACGAACACTTTCTGTTAATTGTCCTCCTTCTTCATATCCAATATATCCCGGAGGTGCTCCTATTAAACGACTTACTGAATGTTTTTCCATATATTCACTCATATCTATTCTAACGATATTTTTTTCATCATCAAATAAATTAAGCGCCAATGCTTTAGCTAGTTCTGTTTTACCTACACCGGTTGGACCAAGGAATAAAAAACTACCTATTGGTCTATTTGGATCTGCAATTCCTGCACGTGAACGTAAGATTGCATTTGTAACGCTCTCTACCGCCTCATCTTGACCAATTACTTTTTTATGGATTGTATCTGCTAAATGTAGTAATTTTTCTTTTTCTGTTTCGACCAAACGTGTTACAGGAATACCTGTCATTTGGCTTACGATAAAACCGATTTCATCTTCTGTTACTTCTTGTTTTAAAAGTTTATATTCTTCTGTTTTCGACTTTTCTTCCAATTCATTTAATTCTTGTTGTAATTTTGGCAAGGTAGAATATTGCAACTCTGATGCCTTTTCTAAGTTATAGCTATTTTGTGCTTGTTCTAGCTCCAATTTTACCTTATCAATTTTTTCACGTAAATTTTTAACTGCCGATAATTTTTCTTTTTCATTATCAACTTGTAATTGTAAAGCATTTTGTTCTTCTTTTAAATTTGCTAATTCTTCACGTAAGTGTAACAAACGTTTTTGTGAAATTTCATCATCTTCACTACTTAGTGCTTTTTCTTCAATTTCTAATTGCATCACTTTACGATTAATAGTATCCAGTTCAGCAGGATTAGAAGAATTTTCCGTTTTTATTGTTGCGCATGCTTGGTCAATTAAATCGATAGCCTTATCCGGTAAAAATCTATCGGTTATATATCTATTAGATAATTCGGCGGCTTCTACTATTGCTCTATCAGAAATTTTTACTCCGTGATAAACTTCAAAACGTTCTTTAAGACCACGTAAAATTGAAATAGTGTCTTCTACAGTCGGTTCTTTAACTAATACTTTTTGGAAACGACGTTCTAACGCTGAATCTTTTTCGATATATTGGCGATATTCATTAAGAGTGGTTGCCCCTATACAGTGCAATTCTCCACGCGCCAACATCGGTTTTAAAATATTACCCGCATCCATCGCGCCGTCAGTTTTACCGGCTCCGACTAACATATGAATTTCATCGATAAATAATATAATTTTCCCCTCTTGTTCTTTAATCTCTTTTAATACGGCTTTTAAACGTTCTTCAAATTCACCACGATATTTAGCTCCGGCTACCAAACTGGTTAAATCTAACTCAAATACTGTTTTGTTTTTTAAACTTTCCGGTACATCACCACGAACAATACGCTGTGCTAATGCTTCTACTATCGCCGTTTTACCTACACCGGGTTCTCCGATTAACACAGGATTATTTTTTGTTTTACGTGATAAAATTCGTACTACATTACGTATTTCTTCATCACGTCCGATAACAGGGTCAATTTTACCGTTTTTCGCCTCGTCTACCAAATCTCGACCATATTTTTCTAATACTTCGTAATTATTTTCAGGATTTTCATTCATTACTTTTTTCCCTCCTCTGATATCATCAATTATAATTGACAATTCTTTTAATGTTGCTACTTTATCCACATATTTTTTTACAATACTATTTTTTACATAACTTGCCAGCACTATATGCTCACATGAGATAAATTTATCTTCATATTTGTTTTTATATTTATCAGCCTCTACTAATAAAACATTTAAATCATTACTTAAATAACCACCATATTGTATATTCTCTCCGTCTACGGCACTTATTTTATTGATTTCATTTTTTAAATCGTTCAATAATCCTGCTTTATCAATATTTATTCTTCCTAATATATCACTATATAAATTATTACCAGATAATGCTTCGTAAAGAAACATTTCACTCGTAATACTTTGACTTTTTTTCTCTATTGCTTGTTGTGAAGATTTTGCTAATATTTCTTTAACACTATTTGTAAAACTATTAATATCCATAGTAAATCTCCTTAAATTATTTTATATTTAGTAAAAAAGATCAATTATTTTGACCTTTTTTGACCTTAATCCAATTATATCACTTTTGACCTTTTTTGACAATGATTTTTTTAAAAAAAAATTAAAAATTAAGCAAAATTAATGCTTAATTTTTAATTTTTACATTTTATAATATTTTTATTAGTTGTTCTACATCTTCTTTTTTAGTTGACCAATCTACGACGAAGCGGATAATTGTATGTGAATCATCATATTTTTCCCATTTTGCAAATTGAACGGTTTTTTTAAGTTTTTCCATTCTACTATTTTCCATAATAATAAATTGTTGGTTAGTAGGTGAATCAATGTAGAATTTATAACCTTTATCTTTTAAACCTTTTTTCAATAACTCTGCCATTTCGATAGCATGTTTACTTATATTAAAATATAAATTGTCGGTAAATAATGTATCAAATTGTACACCAAGAAGTCTACCTTTAGCTAACAATGCCCCTGCTTGTTTAATAATTGTTATGTAATTTGCCGGTATTATGGTTTTATTAGTAAAAACAACCGCTTCTCCGCATAATGCTCCTACTTTTGTTCCTCCGATATAGAAAACATCGCACAAGTCAGTAAATTCTTTAAATGTTATATCACATTCTTTAGCCATTAAACCGTAACCTAAACGTGCGCCGTCTACAAATAAAGGTACATTATATTTTTTACATACTGTATGCAGTGCTGTTAATTCTTCTTTATTATATAGTGTTCCGTATTCCGTAGGATATGAGATATAAACCATACCGGGTTTTACCATATGCATAAGATTGGCATCTTTGCCAAATGTATCAAAATACTCTTCCACATCTTCAGCCCTTAATTTACCATTATAATTAGGTAGTTCTATTACTTTATGTCCTGTGTATTCAATTGCGCCTGCTTCATGGGTACTGATGTGTCCTGTATTTGCTGCAATTACTCCCTCATAAGAACGTAGTAAAGATTTTATTACAACAGCGTTTGTTTGTGTTCCACCGACTAAAAAATAAATTTCAGCCTCTTCTTTTTCGCATGCAAGTCGAATTTTTTCTTTTGCTAGTTCACTATAACTATCCATTCCATAACCATATTCTGATTCTAAATTTGTTTGGGTAAGTTGCTCTAATATTTTTGGATGAGCACCTCTTCCATAATCATTTACAAAAAATAATGTCATTTAGTATCTCCTTATATCCTTTTTAGTTTATATCATCCAAAAAATATTATATAATAAATAAACTTATTAATCAATAAACAGTAGAAAGAGTATAATATGAATTTTAAAATTTTACATAGTTACCAAAATGTAGAACAATACCTAAAAATTTTCCTAAAATTATCTAAAAAAAATATTCACGCCATTCGCATGAATAGCCATCACAATAAAGAAACTATAATAATTAATAAAAAACCTGCAACTTTAAATACACCGTTAAAAAAAGATGATATATTAATTATTAATATATTTTTTGTACAATCAAAATATATCGTAAATACTTCATTAGATATTATTAAAGAATATGAAGATGATTATTTTCTTGTAGTATCGAAACCGGCTGGAATGAAAACGCACCCTAATGATATTGATGTAGAAAATGATACACTTGTTAACTTCTTGATTAGTGATTATATATATCTTGAGCCGATACATCGTTTAGATGTTGATACGAGTGGACTTGTTATTTTTGCTAAAACCCCTTTTGTAAAGGCAAAACTTGATTTAATGTTGGAACAACGCTTAATAAAACGTTATTATAATGCGTTAATAAAAAATAATCTCACTCCGCAGACTATTAAAACAAATATCGGTCGTGATAGACGTGAAAAAAATAAAATGGTTGTTGTTCATAACGGAAAATCAGCAGTAACTCATATTCTTAACTGTAAAAAAATAGGTAATGAACGTTATGTTATTACACTTTCATTGGATACAGGACGAACTCATCAAATTCGTGTTCATCTAGCACATTTAAAATCGGCGATTATAGGTGACAGATTGTATTCTAATGATGGATATAAATACGATAAAATGTATTTAGGAGCATTCAAAGTCGAATTTAAACACCCGATTACTAATAAAAATATTACTATTATGTCACAATTAGAAGATGAATTTTATTTATAATGTGTATAAAATTTATATGAGATTATTCTTTAAAATCAACCTCTAAAACTTAGATAAGTTTTAGAGGTTGATTTCCTTTTTATATCTCGTATTTACCATACAATTACATTAATTTTTTATTTCCACAAATCTTCTAACAAGTGCGTTTGTGTTCTATCTGGTCCGGTTGAAAATACGGAAATTTTTACACCCACCAATTCCTCAATTTTTTCTAAATATTTTCTTGCATTGGTAGGTAGTTCTTCTAATGATGATATACCGGTAATATCTTCGTTAAAACCTGATAATGTTTCGTAAATTGGTTTGCAATCTTTTATAATATTTTCATTTGCAGGATACTCTGTTAAAATTTCTCCCTTATAGTCATAAGCTGTACAGATTTTTATTTCTTTAAGACCTGACAATACATCAAGGCAGTTGACCGATAAGTTTGTCATACCTGACACACGTGCTGAATGACGCATTACAACAGTGTCAAACCAACCTATACGACGTGGACGTTTTGTTACCGTTCCATATTCATGTCCCACTTCACGAATTGTATCCCCAACTTCATCAAATAATTCTGTTGGAAATGGTCCGTCACCTACACGAGAAGTGTATGCTTTACAAATGCCAAGGACTTTAAAACCGTTTGTCGGAACAAAACCGTTACCTATAGTAATTCCGCCGGCACTTGGATTTGATGATGTAACATAAGGATATGTCCCATGGTCAATATCAAGCATTACCCCTTGTGCTCCTTCAAATAAAATATTTTTTCTTTCTTTCTGAGCATCTCCTAACACTTTTGATGTATCGGTAACATATTGTGCTAACTGTTTTCCGTATTCAAAATATTCGTTAAAAATTTCTTCAACTGTAAAACCATCAACACCGTAAATTTTTTCAAATACTTCATTTTTTTCTTTCAGATTCTGTTCTAATTTTTTCTTAAATAATTCTTTATCTAATAAATCAGCAATACGTACTCCACAACGTTTATACTTATCTACATAACATGGCCCGATACCTTTTTTAGTAGTACCTATTTTGTTGTCCCCACGTCTTGCTTCTTCTACTTCATCAAGTTTCAAGTGATATGGCAATACTACATGTGCTCTGTTAGAAATCCTTAAACCGTTACATGTTACACCACTTTCTTTTAGACGGTTAATTTCACCGCAAATCCATTTCGGATCAACTACTAAACCATTACCTATAACAGATAATTTCTCATCATTAAAAATACCGGATGGAATAAGTTGTAGTTTATAAGTTTTACCGTCGAACTTAATTGTATGTCCTGCATTGTTACCACCTTGATAACGTGCTATAACATCAGCACGCTCTGCTAAAAAATCGGTGATTTTACCTTTCCCTTCATCACCCCATTGTGAACCTACTACTACAATTATTGACATTAGTTGTGCCTCCTGAAAGCTATTATTTTTTCCATTAATTATTATACCACAAATACGGATATTTGCGAACATTTTTTTATAATTTTATAAAAAATTGTGTAAAATATAATATAAAAGTGAATTTACATAATTTTTTTGTTATTTTTATTATAAAAAACGATTATTATATATAAACTGTGTATAAATTACTTTAAATAAATACGAAATATTAAAATATCATTTCCTATTTATATCTAGTATATTATATAGGAGTTGGATACTATATTAAATCTAACTACGAAGGAGATCGTGATATACACTATACAATAATATATAGAAATGAATTGGAGTTTAAAAAACTATTTGAAAAATGCTAAGCAACATCATGTTGCTTAGCATTTTATCCTTATTTTTTCTCATACCCCATACTTGACACAGAGCTACTTTATTTTCCGGTTCTACTTTCTATATTATACTTATTTGATTAATTATTTTAGAATATTCCTAAAATTGTTTCTGTTTCTTCATCTATATTGATATTTAATGCACTTGGTACTTTTGGTAATCCCGGCATTGTCAGTACTTTATTAGCGTACGCTACCACAAATCCTGCTCCGCTACGTAGTTTTACATCACTGATTGTAATATTAAATCCATGTGGTCGACCTTTCAATTTTGAATTATCAGAAAGTGATAATGGTGTTTTCGCCATACAAACCGGTAAATTTCCGAAACCTAACTTTTCGATTTTTTCTATTTCTTCTTTTACTTCATCAGTAATATTTACACCATCTGCACCGTAGATTTCACGACAGATAGTTTCGATTTTTTCTATTATCGATACTTCGTCTTTATACAGTAATTTTAACTTTTTATCATTACTTTCTACAACTTTTACTACTTTTTCAGCTAAATCTATTCCGCCTATGCCACCTTTTTCCCAAACTTCTACACGAGAAAATTCAACATTTTTTCTTTTGCCCAATTTTCTAAAAATTCCAGTTCTTTTACTGTATCAGTAATAAAAACATTTAGGGCTATTATAACCAGTAAATTAAATTTTCGTAAATTTTCAATATGTTTTTCTAAATTTTTTACCCCTTTTGCCAATGCTTCTAAATTTTCTTCTTTTAAGTTTTTTTCTTCAATATCACCATGAAGTTTTAATGCTTTAATAGTAGCCACAACTACAGCAGCTTTCGGATTAAGACCTGCCTTACGACATTTTATATTTAAAAATTTTTCAGCACCAAGGTCTGCTCCAAATCCCGCTTCTGTAATAACGTAATCTGCATATTTCAAAGCTGTTTTTGTTGCCAAAATTGAGTTACAGCCATGAGCAATATTCGCAAACGGACCTCCATGAATAATAGCCGGATTATTTTCTAACGTTTGAACAATATTAGGTTTAATTGCATCTTTTAACAGAGAAGTAATAACCCCTTCAATCTTCAAATCCTTAAGATATACCGGATCTCCTTTTTTATTATAAGCTACTAATATATTACTTAGTTTTTCTTTTAAATCACCAAGATTTTCTGATAGGCATAAAATCGCCATAATTTCACTGGCAACTGTAATATCAAAACCATCTCTACGTTCCAATTCTGTTCCTACATTGATTTTTATATGACGTAAATCACGTGCATTCATATCCATTACACGATTAAAAATAATTTTATCAATTTCAAGTTCATTACCTTGAAATACATGATTATTAACAAGAACTGCTATTGCATTATGAGCGGTTGTAATAGCGTGCATATCACCGGTAAAGTGTAAGTTGATGTCCTCCATAGGAACAACCTGTGCATATCCTCCACCTGCTGCACCACCTTTTCTCCCTAATACAGGGCCTAATGACGGTTCACGTAACGCTACACACGATTTTTTACCAATTTTATTTAGAGCATCTGACAACCCTATGGTAACAGTTGACTTACCTTCTCCACTTGATGTTGGGTTGATTGAAGTTACTAAGATTAAATTAGCATCCTCTTTAATATTTTTCTTTATATTTTTTGTTTGAATTTTGGCTTTATAATTACCATATAAAATCAAATCATTTTCACTTATTCCTAATTTATTTGCCACTGTTTTAATATCTTGTTTTTTACATTCATTTGAAATTTGAAAATCTGATTTCATTTATCATACCTCTTTTCTATAAGGGTTATTTTTTATATAAATCACGATGTTTTAAATTATTCTTCCAATCCCGGGACACGTTTATAAATTTTATCAATATTTATCAAATGAACATTTAGGTCAAAACAACTGTCCAATATTTCTTTTGATACCGTTTTTTGAATAATTTCATTTTCTTCTAATAATTGTTTAAATGGAATATTTTCGAACCATGATCTCATTGCCAACGGTTGTACTAAATCATATGCTTCTTCGCGAGAAAATCCATAATTTTTAATTAGATTACTCATAGTTCTTTGAGCAAAAATAACCCCATTAGTTGCATAAATATTTTTAATCATATTATCGGTAAATACTGTCAGATTTTTTACAACATTTGTAAAACGATTTAACATATAATCTAACAATGTTGTTGCATCATTACTTAAAATACGTTCTGCGCTTGAATGTGAAATATCACGTTCATGCCATAAAGGAATATTTTCATAAGCAGCTAGCATATAACCACGCATAATTCTGGCACAACCCGCCATATTTTCACTTGAAATAGGGTTTCGTTTGTGTGGCATTGCACTGGAACCTTTCTGATTTTTTGAAAAGAACTCTTCTGCTTCACGAACTTCTGTTCTTTGCAAGTGACGAATTTCTACCCCTATTTTCTCAATAGAGCTTGCAATTAATGCCAATGTCGCATAGTAATCAGCGTGTCTGTCACGTTGTAGAGTTTGTGTCGAAATGTTACTTGACTCTATTCCTAATTTTTTACATACATAGTCTTGTACTTCCGGTGGCGTATTAGAAAATGTTCCTACTGCACCGGAAATTTTCCCTACTTCAATGATTTTTCTTACTTCATTAAAACGTTTAAGATGACGATTAAATTCATCATAGTATAGTGCAAACTTTAATCCGAAACTACTTATATCGGCATGAACTCCGTGAGTACGTCCAATACATGGAGTAAATTTGTACTGCAATGCTTTTTCTTTTAATACTTCTTGAAATTTTAATAAATCTTGATACAAAATATCGTTTGCCTGTTTATATAAATATCCGTATGCAGTATCAACTACATCTGTTGATGTTAAACCGTAGTGTATCCATTTTTTTTCATCACCTAAGTAACTTGATACATTGCGAGTAAAAGCTACTATATCATGTTTTGTTTCTTTTTCCAATTCAAAAATTCCTTTTAAATCAAATTTTGCATTGGTAAATAATTTTTCCACATCTTTTTTCGGAACAACTCCTAGTTCACTCCATGCTTCGGTAGCATATAATTCAACTTCTAAATATGCTTTAAAGCGATTTTCATCACTGAAAACATTACGCATTACTTCTCTGCTATATCTTTCAATCATTTAAAATAATCTCCTGCCATTAATAAAAATACTGTGGGATAAACAATCAACTTTATCACAATTATTATGTATATTAAAAATTATTAACATCAATAATAAACTAATATACTAACACATTTTTTATAAGGATAAATGACCTATATCTCGTCTGAAAAATAGTTCTTTACATTCTATTTTTTCTATTTCATTATATACTTTTTCTCGTGCTTCTTGCAAGGTTTTTCCATTTGCACATACTAATATAACACGTCCGCCATTTATAACAATTTCACCGGATACCTTTTTTGTTCCCATGTGAAAAACGGGTGTCGATACTTTATCTAAACCTTTAATTATTGCACCTTTTTCACTATGTTCCGGATAACCTTTAGCTGCCATTACCACCCCGATAAATGCATCACTGTTCCATTTTAGTTCAATATCTTTTCCATCAATCACATTGTTAGCAATATCATACAAACTACTCTCTAATTTCAGTAATAATATTTCACTTTCAGGATCTCCAAAACGAACATTAAATTCAATAGTTTTAATACCGTTTTTACATTTCATAAGCCCGGCATACAAAATGCCGTAAAATGGCATCCCCTCGTCACTCATTGCATTAACAATAGGTTGAACTACTTTTTCAATTCCTTCTTTTATGTCATCTACAGTGATTTTTTTCAGCGGAGTATAAGCTCCCATCCCTCCGGTATTTAACCCTTGATCATTATCAAAAGCTCGCTTGTGATCTTGTGCAATTTCCATTGGATAAACCTTTTTATTCGAAACGAAGCACATTAATGAAAATTCTTCTCCTTGAAGAAATTCTTCAATTACGACTTTAGCACCTGCTGAATTAAACTTGGAATTACACATCATTTCTTTTAATTCATACTGTGCTTCTTCTAAAGTATTCGCAATAATAACACCTTTACCTGCTGCTAAACCGTCAGCTTTTAAAACTATAGGCACTTGTTGTTCAGCTAAATATTCACTAGCTTTTTTATAATCACTAAAACTTTCATATTTAGCAGTTGGAATATCGTATTTTTTCATCATCATTTTTGAAAATACTTTACTTCCTTCTAATTGTGCAGCTTTTTTACTTGGTCCAAAAGCACGAACATCTTTTTCTTGAAGTTTATCAATAAGTCCATTAACTAATGGTACTTCCGGGCCGACAAATACTAGGTCTATATTGTTTTCTTTTGCATAACTTGGTATTTGGTCTTCATTTATTGTTACGCACGTTCCAAACTCTTCGACCGCAGGATTAATTTCTGTCATAAATATTTCATGACCCTCTTTATAAAGTTTATATGCAATAGCGTGTTCTCTTCCGCCATTACCGACTATTAATACTTTTGCCATAATTAGTGTTTAAAGTGGCGAATTTTACTGAAGACCATTGCCACTCCTTTCTCATTGCAAGCATCAATGCTTTCTTGATCCCGAATAGAACCTCCCGGTTGAACTATTGCTGAAATTCCATATTTAGCTGCCAAATCTACACTATCACGCATTGGAAAGTACGCATCTGATGCCAAAATTGCACCCTTTGCTTTTTCTCCGGCTTGCTCAAGAGCAATTTTACATGAACCGACACGATTCATTTGTCCTGCTCCGATTCCCAAAGTTTGAGAATTCTTCACTACCACAATAGCATTTGATTTTACATGTTTTACTACCTTTAACCCAAATTCTATATCTTTTTGTTGTTCAGCGGTAATTTTTTTATAAGTTACATCTATATATTCATCAGCAAGTTTGTCATTAAAATCTTGAACCAGTATGCCTCCACGAACACTTTTAATTTGTTCAACTGAATTATTGTTTTTTTCGCTTAACTTATAAATACGTAAATTTTTCTTCTTAGTCAATATATCCAACGCTTCCTTCTCATAATCATTAGCCAAAATAATTTCCAAGAAAGTTTTACTCATTTTTTCAGCCGTACGAATATCGATTACTCCATTAATCGCAATAATACCACCGTATATTGATACAGGATCTGCCTCGTAAGCACGACTATACGCCTCAAAAACATCTTTACCGACAGCAACACCACAAGGGTTCATATGCTTAACAGCAATACAAGTAGTTTCATCAAATTCATTCAATATATCTAATGCAGCACTTGCATCTTGAATATTATTGTAAGACATCGCTTTGCCATGTAATTGAACGGCATTGTGCAGTGCATAACTTTCATTGTTATTTTGAACATAATGATGTGCTTTTTGATGCGGATTTTCTCCATAACGTAAAGTATCTTGTAATTTATACGAAATTGTTAATTTTTCCGGAACTAAGCTATCTTTTTTATTAAAATAATTTGCAATAGCTGCGTCATAACTTGCTGTTGTATTAAATACTTTTATTGCTAAAGAACGTCGTGTTGATAAAGAAATGCTACCATTTTCTAATTCTTTCAAAATTTTATCGTAATCAGCAATATCAGTTACTACAACCACATCATTAAAATTTTTTGCAGCACTTCTTAACATACTGGGGCCACCAATATCAATATTTTCAATAATTTCTTCTTCAGTTACATCAATTTTTTTTATCGTTTGTTCAAAAGGGTATAAATTTACACAAACTAAATCTATATATTCTATATTATTTTCTCTTATATGCTTATTGTGTAATTTGTTCCCACGTTTTGAAAGTAATCCTCCATGAATTTTAGGGTGCAGTGTTTTTACACGTCCTTCTAAAATTTCAGGAAAATGTGTTATATCTTCAATACTTATACATGAAACACCGTTATTTTTTAAATGAGTAAATGTTCCTCCTGTACTAATAATTTCATATCCGTATTTCTCTAAACCTTTCGCAAATTCTACAATATTCGTTTTATCACTTACACTAATTAATGCTCTTTTTGTCATAGCTCCTCCTCTAATAGTTTTAAAATAACATTTGGATAAAGTTCATGCTCTAATTTATGGATTTTTTCAGTTATTGTTTCTAATGTATCGTCACTTGATACTTTTAACGAACGTTGGGCTATTACCCTACCACCATCTAATTCTTCATTTACATAATGAATACTTATACCAATTTTATTTTCTCTTGCATTAAATGCTTGTTTAATGGCGTCTTTCCCTTTGTATTTTGGCAACAATGACGGATGTAGATTTAAGATTGTTTTTTTATAATTTTCTAAAAAGTATGGAGAGATAATTCTCATATATCCTGCTAAAAAGATATAATCAAAATTCTTAACTTTTTCAAAAATTTCTTTTTCGTAGTCTTGTTTTGTCGAAAAATTTTTTGCAGAAAAAACATAGGTTGGAATACCTCTAGCTTGTGCTTTTTTAATAACTGCAGCATTTTTTTTATCACATACTAATAGTTCTATTACCATTTTTTCTTTTAAACGTTTATCATCCGCTATTTTTTCAAAATTACTACCTGTTCCTGATGCAAAAATGGCTACTTTCTTCATATTATTTTTATTCCACTTTCATTAGTTACTTCTCCTAAAACAAAGGAATTATCCAATAAAGATAAAGTTTTTCCTACATCTTCTTTTTCTACTACAAGTACCATACCGACACCCATATTAAAAATATGATACATTTCTTCTTCGTCTATACCACCTTTTTCTGCTAGAAAGTTAAAAATTTTTGGTACGCTATAAGAAGATTTGATAATTTTCATTCCTAAGCCATCTTTTAAACAGCGTGGCAAATTTTCATGAAAGCCCCCTCCCGTTATATGAGCAATTCCTGCTACTTTTACTTCTTTAAGAACCGTTAAAACTTCTTTAACATATATTTTTGTAGGTGTTAAAAGAGTTTCCCCTATTGTACTATCTTCAAATTTTTCATTTAAACTGATATTATTATCTTTTAAGATTTTTCTTACTAATGAAAAACCGTTTGAATGAACACCGCTAGATGCTAAACCGATAACTACTTGTCCGGCTTTAGTATTTTCGGGATTAAGTAACAATTCTTTTTCTTGTGCACCGACACAAAAACCTGCAATATCATACTCGCCATCTTCATAAAAACCGGACATTTCCGCTGTTTCTCCACCAACTATAGCACAATTGGCTTGCATACAACCTTCAGCTACACCTTCAACAATAGCTTCTACCTGTTTAGGATAATTTTTCCCAACAGCTAAATAATCTAAGAAAAACAAAGGTATTGCGCCTTGAGCAAGTATATCATTGGCACACATTGCCACTACATCAATACCGATAGTATTATGAATATTCAATTCAAATGCCAACTTTAATTTAGTTCCTACACCATCAGTTCCACTTACTAAAACGGGATTTTTAAAGTTATAAGCACTAAGATCGAATGCTCCGCCAAATCCCCCGATTGCTGACATCATACCCAAATTTTTTGTACGTTCTACATGTTTTTTTATACGTTCTACCGATTCGTATCCGGCTTGTAAACTAACACCACTTTCCTCATATTTTTTGCTCATTATTTTTACCCCTTTCTTGTAAAAATTTTTTTTGAATATCTGTCATTGAACTTATGTAATTATCTTCATAATCATATAACCCTGCCGAATAATCTCCATTGAAGCAATCCATACATAACCCTGTATATGGTGCATCATAATTAAGACCTATTGATTCTACTAAACCATCTTCACTTAAAAATCCCAACGAATCAGCTCCTATTATTTCTTTAATTTCTGTTATTGTTTTATTAGCTGAAATTAATTCTTGTGTTGTTGAAATATCTATTCCGTAAAAACTTGGAAACATTAGTGGAGGACAGGCTATTCTTACATGTACTTCTCTTGCGCCCGCTTCTTTAAGTAATTGAACAATACGTTTACTTGTAGTTCCTCTTACAATTGAGTCATCTACCATTACAATACTCTTACCTTTTACCACGCCTTTAACAGCGGATAATTTCATTCTAACTCCCTGTTCTCGCAATTTTTGAGTTGGCTGAATAAAGGTACGAGCTACATATTGATTTTTAATCAATCCCATTTCATAAGGTAGTCCACTTTCTTCTGCATAGCCACTTGCTGCTGATAATGATGAGTTTGGTACTCCAATAACCATATCGGCATCCGGAGTTGGTTGTTCCTTAGCCAAGCGGCGTCCGGTTCTTTTTCGTGCCGAGTGAACATTAATTCCTGCAATATTTGAATCAGGACGTGCAAAATAGACATACTCCATAGCAGCAATAGCTACCAAAGTGTTATTGGTATATTTTTCAATACGAATTCCATCATCATCAATTATAACCATCTCTCCCGCACCGACATTACAAACAAATTCTGCACCTACAACATCAATAGCACAGGTTTCACTAGCTGCCACATATGCTCCGTTCTTTGTTTTTCCTATTGCTAAAGGTCTTAAACCATTTGGATCTACTGCACCATATAAAGCATCTTTTGTTAAAAGCAAATACGTAAAACCGCCCTTAATTTTTTGTAAACTTTCTTTTAATTGTTCTTTAAATGTTGATTTACCACTTCTTCTTATTAAATGAATTAAAACTTCCGTATCTGATGATGAGTGAAAAATTGCCCCATCTTGTTCTAATTCACGTCGTAAAGTTTTAGCATTAATTAAATTACCGTTATGACAAACGCCTACACTCATATCATAAAAATGGTATAAGAAAGGTTGAATATTTTGAATACTATTGTTACCTGATGTTGCATATCTAACGTGTCCTATTGCACTGTTACCTACAAGATGTTCTAATTTTTCCTTATCACGAAATACTTCTGAAACCAAACCTAAATCTCGATACCCTCTTAAAGTATTATTATCGCGTGAAACTATTCCAGCCCCTTCTTGACCGCGATGTTGTAAACTATGTAATCCAAAGTACGTAACATTACTTGCAGATGGATGATTCCAAATACCGAACACACCACACTCTTCATTAATCCCTCGCATCTTCTAATCTCCTTAAAACTTCTTCATAAGCTTCCATCACCGAACCTAAATCTCTTCTAAATCTATCTTTATCTAATTTTTCATTTGTATCTTTGTCCCATAGGCGACAAGTATCCGGAGAAATTTCATCAGCTAAAATAATATTTCCATCCTTATCACGACCAAACTCTATTTTGAAATCTACCAAAATTAAATTGGCTTTTAAATATAATTTTTGGAGTAAACTATTAATTTTAAGTGCTTGCATTCTTATATTTTCCAATTCTTCTTCCGTTACAATTTCCAATGCGACGGCATGATCGTTATTAATTAACGGATCGTTAAGCTCATCATTTTTATAACTAAGTTCAAAAATCGGCTTTATCAATTTTTTTCCTTCTTCAATACCATATTTTTTAGCCATTGAGCCTGCAACTATATTGCGAATTATTACTTCCAACGGAATAATTGTTACATGTTTACAAAGTTGATCTGTTTCATTTATTTTTTTTATAAAATGAGTTTTGATGCCTTCTTTTTCTAAGTATTCAAAGATTAATGAAGTAATGGTATTATTGAAAACTCCTTTCCCTTCAAACTCTTCTTTTTTTACGCCGTTGAATGCTGTAGCACTATTTTTGTAGTGAACGTAAATTTCATCATCATTAGCACATTCGAACAATTGTTTTGCTTTTCCTTCATATAATAATTTCATTTTATTCTTCCCCTTTAAAATAATTTACACCATTTTTAAAAATATCTTGTTTTATTTTTATTGTATTAGTTTTATATAGAGTTTTTCCATAACGCTCACTATGCCCCATTTTTCCTAATATTAATCCATTTTCACTTATTAAACCTTCCGTAGCCAATAACGAACCGTTTGGATTAAATTTTCCGTTTAAAGTCGCATTACCGTTGAAGTCGCTATATTGAAAAGCAATCAAATGTTTGAATCTTTCAATATTTATTCCGACTACTTTTCCTTCACCATGGCTGAACACAACTTCATGTTGTTCGCCAATATTAAAATCTTGTAACCAAGGAGAATTTGTGTTGGCAACACGTGTAAAGGCTGTTGTGGAAATATGTTCATAGCTATCATTACGATACAAAGTTAAATCATCTTTTGTTAATTCTCTAATTTCTCCATATGGAATTAATCCCGATTTTAACAATGCTTGAAATCCATTACATATGCCTAAAATTAATTTTTTTTCAGCTAAATGTTTATGAATTGCATTTTTAACTTTAATATTTTTTAAGAAGTTAACAATATATTTAGCGCTTCCATCCGGTTCATCACCACTAGAAAATCCACCGGGGAACATAATAATATGTGACTTCTCAATAGCACTCACAAACTCATCTATTGATTCATTAATATCATTTTTACGGGTATTTCTTATAACTACTGTTGTAGGGGTAGCCCCCGCTTCTATAAATGCTCTTTCGCTATCATATTCACAATTTGTTCCCGGAAATACTGGAATAACTACTTTTACATCTTCTACATATTGAGGATAGTACACTTTTTTATTGTGTTCGGTATGTAGATTTTCAACAGTTCCTCTATCTTCATTTTGATATATTGGATAAATGTCATTTAATGTTTTAGTATAAGCATCGTATATTTCTGTACGCATAAATACTTCATTATTAATGATTATTCTTTCACTGACAACCCCTAATTTTTCAAAAGGTAATTCTTTTATCGATTCTACTACCAGTGATGCCGGATCAAAGTTTAAAATGTTATCTTTAGCTACTTCAAATCCCAAATCATTACCTAAAGACATTTTAACCAACGATGCAACTATGCTGCCTTCTTCTTGGACATATGCTGAAACAATAGTTCCATCTTTAATATATCTACCTATTTTTTCATAATTTTTTAAAGTTTCTTTAATATTCGGGTATCCTTTTTCATCTTTTATTACAGGAATATGATACAAATGATTACCTATTGTTTTTAATTCCGGCGTTATAACATCTTCTATTTTTATAGGAGTACAAGCAAATGAAATCAATGTTTCAACTACATCTAAATTATTGAACGTTCCTGACATACTGTCTTTACCACCTATGCTAGGACGACCAATTTCTTTTTGAGCATAAATGCTACCCAATAAACTTTGAGTAACTTTTCCCCATTTTGTACTATCTTTACCCAATTTTTCAAAGTATTCTTGGAATGAGAAGTAAAGACTTTCTGTATTTCCTCCTACTGCATATACTTTAGCGACCGATTCTAATACAGCATATATAGACGATAAAAATGGTGAATAATGAGAAATTTTCGGAATAAATCCATAAGTCAAAATTGTTGCCGTATCACTTGTTGAATGGAGTGTCGGTAATGCCTGAACACTAGCTTGGACCGGTGTTAGTTTATTTTTTCCAGAAAATGGCATAAGCACCGTACTAACTCCGATTGAGGAGTCAAATTTTGATGCTAAACCTTTTTGACATGTAACATTTAACTCACCCAATTCAGATAAAATATTTTTTCTTGATACATTTTTATCTATAAAAGGATTTTCTCCCATATTATCTTTTAGTGTCGCTACTGCACATTGGCGAACACCGGCTGTTTCTAAGAAGTCAGCCCCCATATCTACTACTTTTTCCCCATTGTAATACATTTCCAAACAACGTTTATCAGTAACAGTTGCAACGTGAGAATACTCAATATTTTCCTTTTCACATTCTTTAATAAATTTTTCATAATCTTTCTTATCAATTGCCACCGCCATACGCTCTTGTGATTCACTGGTAGCTAATTCCGTTGCATTTAATCCTTGATATTTAGTTAAAACCTTATCTAAATGAATCTCTATACCGTCTGATAGCTCTCCAATGGCTACACAAACACCACCGGCACCAAAATCATTACATTTTTTAATTAGTTTCGTTACTTCCGGCTTTCTAAATAAACGTTGTAGTTTTCTTTCTTCGGGAGCATTACCTTTTTGTACTTGGCTTGACATTGTTTCCAGTGAATTATTAGTATGTTCAAGACTTGACCCACTTGCACCTTGAATACCATCACGTCCGGTACGTCCACCGATCATAACAACAATATCCCCGGCTATTAAACTCTCACGTTTATAATCACCGTCTTTAACCGCTCCAACGACAGCACCTACTTCCATATGTTTTGCCACATAACTGTCATCATATAGCTCTCTAACAAAAGTAGTAGCCAAACCAATCTGATTACCGTAAGATGAATTACCATGTGCTGTACCTTTAGCTATTTCCACTTGTGGTAACTTATACGCTAACGTATTTTCACGTTTTTGCAAAATATTTCCGCTACCCGAAATACGCATAGCTTGATAAACATAACTACGTCCTGATAACGGATCACGAATAGCACCACCGATACAGGTACTCGCTCCACCGAAAGGTTCGATTTCACTCGGGTGATTATGCGTCTCATTTTTGAATTGAATTAACCAACGTTCATTTTCTCCGTTATTTTTAATAGTTGTGAAGAAAGAGCAAGCATTAATTTCCTCACTAACTTCAATATTTTTATCTTTTAATACTTTAACATGATATTTACCGATAATACTAGCCATATCCATTAATGTTAAAGGTTTATCTTCTCTTCCTAAATCAGATCTAATTTTTAAATAATAATCAAAAGCGTCTTGCATTTCTTTTTTAAATAATTCCGATTTGATATTAACTTCTTCTAAAATAGTTTCAAAAGTCGTATGACGACAATGATCACTCCAGTAACAATCTAATACATAAATTTCAGTCTCTGTCGGATTACGTTTTTCTGATTTAAAATAATTTTGAATAAAAATTAAATCCTCTATATTCATTGCCAGTGAAAATTCTTTTTTTAGATTTTCTAAATCTTTTTTTGTAAACTCTAAAAAACCTGTTAAATTTTTTAAGGGTGTCGGCTCAGAGTTTAGATTAAATTCTAAAACAGATAAATCTTTTTTCCGTGCTTCTATAGGATTTACTAAATAATTCTCAATCAATTTTAGTTCATCTTCGGTTAATTTTTTGTCAAAAATAACTAGTTTTCCACTTCTTACTGTCGTTTTACTTTTTGCATCAAGCAACTTAATACTTTCTTCTGCACTGTCGGCCCTTTGATCATATTGAGCCGGTAGCACTTCATATGCGAAATATTTTCCGGTTTCTAATTCAATACTTTCAAATACTTCATCAACAACAATTTCAGAAAATACAGAAGTTTTTGCCAATCTATATGTTTTTTCATCTATATTATAAATATCATAAATAACGTACAACTTAACTTCTTCCAGTCCCAGATTGTATTCTAAGTTTAAATTTTCTTTAAGTTGCAATTCTTCTTTATTATATCCACTACGCTTTTTGACAAAAATTCGTTTATTGTTCATCATAACCTCCTAAAATGATATTTCCGTAAAAGTTAATATGCCCTACTTTTCTATTTTTACGCGGTTCTTTTTCATACAAATGTAAAAAACCATGCTTTTTTGTAATTAAATTTTTAAAATATTCTAAATCTTGACCGAGTATATTATATAAAGTTGTTTCTCTGTTTTGTATTTTGCCAACACGCAAACCGCAAATAGCCTCAATATGAGCTCTAAATTGACTCTTAGTAGCTGATTGCATTGTAATATGTCCGGAATTATGAACTCGCGGAGCAATTTCATTAAAAATTACTTTCCCGTTACTAATAAAAAATTCTACTGTAAGAACTCCAAAGTATTCTATATTTTCCAAAATTTTTCTTGTATATTCTATTGCTAAATTTTCTTGCTCTTCAGTTGCGGTAGTCGGAACTTTTGAACGAAATAATATATTATTTTTATGTTCATTTTCTACAACCGCAATTATTTGAATATCAAATTTATCTTTAACAGCTACAACCGATATTTCTTTATCCAATGTTATTAATTCTTCTAAAATTGTATATTGTTCAATCTCTTCTTTTTTAGAAATTATTTTTTGACCTTTTCCATCATAACCGAAGCGGACGGTTTTCATAAGATAAGTTTTTTCTATATCAATATTTGTGTCTTCTTCAATATAAATATAATCAACAGTTGGAATATTCAACTTATGAGCAAATTCTTTTTCATAGTACCTATGTTGCGTGATTTTTAAAACCTCAGCACTTTGAACTATATTATATATTTCCTCTAATTTTTCTAATACCATTGCATTAATATTTTCAAATTCAAATGTAACAACATCACTTACCTTACATAATTTTTCTATACTTTCCGTATCATCAAACGATGCTTCAATAAAAATATCACTGAATTGTTTTGCGCAACAATCAAAACTCGGGTCTAAAATAGCAATTTTATACCCCATTTCCTTGGCACTCATAGCCAACATTCTACCCAGCTGTCCACCACCAATAATTCCTATAGTTTTTTCCGGTAAAATAGTTTTAATCATAATGTCATCTCTTCCAATACTATTCTTTCTTGTTCTCGTTTAAATTCTTCATATTTATCAGCATATTTTTTATTAGTAATTCCTAATATTGATAAAGCACTTATTGCAGCATTTTTTGCTCCTGCAATACCTATTGCCATAGTTAAAACCGGAACACCTGCCGGCATTTGTACTATAGAATACAAAGAATCTACTCCACTTAAAACACTGGACTTTATCGGAACACCAATTACCGGTAAAGTTGTCATTGATGCAACCATTCCGGGTAAATGAGCAGCACCGCCTGCTGCCGCTATTATTAGTGAATAACCATTTGTTCGTGCATTTTTTGCAAAATTAACCAATAAATTTGGTGTACGGTGTGCACTAACAACCTTTTTATCATAAGGAATCTCAAATTCATCTAATAATTTACATGTTTCTATCATTGTTTTATAATCCGAGTTTGAACCCATAATAACAGCTATTTTCATACATTAAACTCCTTTTTTACCACTAACGTCCGTTTTATAATAACATATCTTAACAATATAAATTTTAATGTCCGTTTATATTTTAAATTATACTCCCATATATAAATTAAATCAAGTATAAAACGTATTTTTTTATTTTATTTTTAGTATTTCATTTCATAATATGAACTTTTATAATAATATTCAATAAAAAATATATATTTTACACATTAATTATTAACAATTAAATATTTTATATTTTAAAATAATTATTTGTATTGGTTAATATATGGTTATATACAAAATTCTCTGTTTTATCGTTTTAAAACGTATATATTATTTTATAAATATTTTAGCAATAGTCAGTAGTGGTATGAACGCCTACAACTAACCTAGGTTAATTCTAGAATTAAGGTGTGCAAGGCTACTCTAATCTTTACGAACAAAGTGAGTAAAAGATTAGTTAGTAGCTACTGCCACGGGTCAGCAGTTGATACTAACGTATCATCTGCAACCTATGGTTTTGACGATACTAGTGTCTTTGCATACGTCACTTCTAATATTTATGATGTGCAAATAGCACTCATAAATAAAGAATTGTCGCATAAAATTCTCCAAAAAAATACCTTTATCATTTTTCTATTACCACTACAAACATTGCTATTAGGCTCGTTGCTATTCTTCGTGGTGGATTTCTTAAAATTGTATCCCCACTATATAATCAGCAACAAAAAATATTTTGTATATAAATATATAATAAAAGGCTCTGTGTCAAATACGGGGCATGAGAAAAAATAAGGATAAAATGCTAAGCAATGCAGTGTTGCTTGGCATTTTTCAAAACGCCCTTAAAAGAAATATTATTTTTATACTCAGAAACAAATAACCTAGAAACAACTAAAATGCGTAATCTAAAGTTATAAAAGCTATTATAACCATAAGAAACTCTCTTTAAAACCTTTATCTTATTATTAATACCCTCCAAAGAACCATTAGAAATAGAATACCTAACACTATTAAGCATATACTCTTTATCTTTTCTCATAGTATTAATAGCCTTACTAACACCATCAGATAAATCGATAGTAGATTTTTCAATTAATTCTTTAAACTCCAACTCATTTCTATACCTTATTGCATATCTAATATCCTGAACTCTCTCATAGCTAGCCTTAAATATACAATCTAATCCTAATAAATAATCTAAAATATCACGTCTAGTAACTAAACTCCTAAAACTCCTATTAAAGAAAAACCTACCATGAGTAACATTACTTTCATCTTCTAATATTAACTTCCAATTATTTTTTAAAAGAGTATAATTAATACCTTTTTGTTTTTTGTAAATATTCATTAGCTTAACTCTAGTTCTATTAAGTTCTCTATTAACATTTTGAATAATATGAAACCTATCTATAACAATTTCAGCATTAGGAAACTTATTTCTAATCAACTTCATATAAGGAGTATAAATATCAATACAAATAGCCTTAACATTACTTCTAGCCTCTTTAGAAAATCTGGAAAAATAATTATTTAAAATATACTCAGTTCTACCATCAACTATATCAATAATCTCATGAGTTAAAGCATCTAAAAAAATAAAACTCATACCATTTTTACTATCTTTAGTAAACTTTAACTCATCAAAGCATAAATACTCAGGTAAGGTATTATAGTTAAGAATGTCTACATGGGATTTACATTTATAAAGAGTTCTTATAACAGTATTAACCGATACATTATTCATTTTGGCTATTTGTTTAAAAGATAAAGTATCAGCTAAATCACTCATTATAGAAAACTTAACATTTTTAGAAATACTACAGTATTTATCTACAAAAGAAGTAGTAGCTACAAATTTTTTATTACAAGTTTTACACTTGAAACGTTGCTTTCTTAGTTCCAAATAAGCAGGGATACCTGATATTTTTAATAGATTAATTCTAGTAAGTTCATTAAAGCCGTTTTTAACTACAGTATAACCTTTATTAAGACAACCACAGCATTCACACTTCTTGGGTTTATATGTTAAGGTACCTTTGAATACAAAGTACTTTTGATTATTTTTTATAGTTTCGTTATGTGTTTTCTCAATAGTTATATTTTTATCTTTTATTTGTAGTAGGTTTTTAATGAATTCTCCCTCTTTTATTTCTTTTGTTTTTGTGTTAAAATTATTCATGACAGATATCCTTTCATAGTTTATTTTTTTTTGCACTTTAATTATATTGGATATTTGTCTTTTTGTATATTAAAAAACAATACGGGGTATGGATTTTTTTCATGCCCCGTATTTATTATACAACCTAATAAAAAAGCAGTATCGCTACTGATACTACTTTATATTTTTCCTCAATAATTCTACCATATGGTTGTTAGCAATAAATTCAACATCATTTTTTAATGGTTTCCACTCATAATTTCCATACTTATTATCTAATGCAGCTTTAATTAAATAATCAGCCACATTAGGATTTTTTGGTAAAATTGGTCCGTGAAGATATGTGCCTATTAAATTATTATACAATAATCCTTCTTTTTTATCATAATCATTATTTCCAAATCCAACTATAACATTACCTAGCGTATTATAATTATGATATGTTCTACCTCCGTGATTTTCAAAGCCGACGATATTTCCAAACATTTCCGATTCAACTAGTATATTCCCTATTAAACGTGGTGCATCTTTCTTCGATTCCGTATAAAAATTTAAAATATTTAACCCCGGCAATTTAACACCATCCACAGTTTTGTAATATTCCCCTAAAAATTGATAACCTCCACAAATAGTTAATGCCGGCACTCCGGCTTCTATGGCTGACTTAAACTCATTTTTTATCTTAGAAAATTGTTCAGTTGCAATGCACTGTTCTCTATCCGAGCCACCACCAATAAAGAACATATCACAGTTTGATAACTTTACACCATCCGTTGAAGTTATATTTTCTATTTTAAGATTTATACCACGCCATTCACATCTTTTTTTGAGTGCTATAACATTTCCAATATCACCATAAAGATTTAATTTATCAGGCATAAAATGATACAATTTCAATTCCATTTTAATTCTCCAATTCTTTTTGAGTTTCTATCAGTGCTGTATAATTCGGTATTACAATAGAATATTTTTCACTGTATTTTTTTAACCTCGCAACTGCCTCTTTTATATTTTCCAAAACTACTATATTGGCATTAATCTCACTGTATTTCAACCTTAATGCAAGTTCCTTGGCACGTTTACCTGAACAAATAATATTATTAATATTTTGAGATGCCAATATATTAAAATCAGTATCCCAAATCCATGAAATATCAAAACCGTCTGCACCGTTATCATTTAAAATCAATAAATAATTTATTCTCATATCTATTGTTTTTCCGATAGCTAATGAAGCGTTAAGTCCTGCCGGATTTTTAGCAAGGTTTAACAATGCAGTTGTTTTGCCGGTAATCTCAATACTTTGCATTCGCCCATTTTTAGAGGTGTAGCTTTCTAAACCTTTTTTAATTTTTTCTTTGTTTAATCCTAAAATATTTAACAAAGTATATGCTGCTAAGATATTGTAAATATTATAATCCCCGGCTAATTTCGTAGAGAAACTGTCTTCATTATTTACACTTAATGAAATAAAAGGTTTTAACTCAGCATAAGTTACTGTATAATCAGGATTAGGACGTGAAAATCCACAATTTGGACATTCATAATATCCAAGCTGACTATAATGAATATAACTATAAGTTAACTCTGTTCCACAATTCGGACAAAATTTCGATTCAGAAATTCCATAATCTGAAAATTTATACGCATCTTTACTTATACCAAAATATATATTATTTTTTCCGTATTTAGCAAGTCTTGTTACAAAAGGATCATCACTATTCAAAATAAGTTGAACATTTTTACCTTCTAATTGCTCCCCTATTGTTGCTATTAAAGTATCAATTTCTCCAAAACGATCTATTTGATCTCTAAAAAAATTATTAATAACAAACCTTGTAGGTGTTATATACTCCATTACCCTTTTTATGGATCCTTCGTCTATTTCTATAATTGCTAACTTTGTATTATTATTTGACTGAACAGCAAATGTTGAAATAATTCCATCCAGCATATTAGCTCCCTCAAAGTTATTTACAAAATTTATTCCCGCTTTTTTTAACGTATGTCCTATTAAATTAGAAGTTGTCGTTTTACCGTTAGTACCTGTAACAAAAACTATTTCATCAAATTGTTTTGCTAGCTTTACTAAAATATTTTTGTCTAATTTTCTTAGTACTTTTCCCGGTAAATCTGTTCCTTTTTTCCCAACAAGTTTACTTGTATTTCTTGTTAATTTTGCTAAATTTTTATAAAATGATAGCATTGGTTCTCCTTAATCTACAAACTATTTAAAGACGTATCAAATTTATAGCCAATACCCCAAACAGTAGTTATCATTTGTGCTACTTTAGGGGAAATTTTAGCTATTTTTTTTCTAACCCTCTTTATATGTGTATCTACAGTTCTAAGATCCGTATAGAAATCATAATTCCAAACAGCTCTCAATATTTCATTTCTCCTAAATGCTTTATCCGGCGATTTCGCCAAAAACATCAGTAAGTCAAATTCTTTCGGTGTTAAAAATATCTCGGTATCATCTACGATAACTTTATGTGAATTAACATCAATTATCAATCCCGGGAAAACTAAGACATCTTTTGTATATAACTCCGGTGTATAAAATACACTTCTTTTTGTTCTCTGTAGAATAGCATTCACCCTTAACATAAGTTCTCTTGGACTGAACGGTTTTATCACATAATCATCAGCACCAAGCTCAAAACCTTCCACTCTACTTTGCTCATCAGCTTGTGCTGACATAATTATTACCGGAGTGGCTTTCGTTTTTCTAAGTTCGGTTAATATAGTTTTCCCATTAAGCATTGGTAAATGAACGTCTAATAAAACACAAGAATAATCCATATATTTTAATCTTTCAAGTCCATCCTGCCCATTATCAGCCTCATCAACAATATATCCTTCCTTTTCAAGATACATCACCAATAATTTTCTAATTCTTTCTTCATCATCAACTATTAAAATTCTTTCAGCCACTTAAAAGCTCACCCCCTATAATCTACTTATCACCGTTTTTAGCCTTATTTATTAATCTCTTAACTTCATGAATAGTTAAAATGCGATATTCACCTTTTCTTAACCCCTCCAAAGTTAAATCCTCAATTGATTCACGTTTTAATTTTAATACTTCATAACCCAATGCTTCAAACATCTTTCTTATCTGTCTATTTTTTCCTTCATGAATAGTAAGTCTAACTAAGGTGTTGGAACTTTTATTTTTATTTTTTACAATACTTACTTCTGACGGAGATGTTTTATAATCATCTATTTTTACTCCGGAACGTAGTATTTTTAAATGTTTTTCCTCTAACTTTCCATTAATTTTAGCAATGTACGTTTTTCTTATTTTATGACTTGGATGTGTAATGAGATTTATAAATTCTCCGTCATTTGACATTATAAGAACACCGGATGTATCATAATCTAATCTTCCTACAGGTACTACTCTTTCATTTACTGCTTCAAAAAAGTCTTTAACACAAGTTCTTTCTTTCTCATCCGCCATAGAAGTAATTACTTTTTCCGGTTTATAAAATAAATAATACCTTTTGTTTTCTTTTAAAAGCCTTGTCCCCTCCACAATAATTATATCACTAGGTTCTGCTTTTGCACCTAATTCTCTTACTACTGAACCATTTACACTGACCTTCCCATCCAATATTAATTGCTCAGCTTTTCTTCTTGATGTATATCCTGAGGCAGCTATTAATTTTTGCAGTCTTTCCGCCATTTTATATCTCCTAATCTTTTAAAAATTTGGTTAATTCATCTTCATTAATAATTTCTGATTTCGGCAATTCTTCCAGACTTTCTAACCCAAAAACATCCAAAAACAATTCCGTTGTTTCATATAATTTCGGTTTCCCGATTGTGTCTAGTGTTTTATTTGATACAATTAATTCCTTATTTACAAGAGAGTATATTATAGTATCACTGTTGACACCTCTTATTTTATCAATTTGAGTCTTTGTTATTGGTTGATTGTACGCTATTATTGCCAATGTTTCGAGTGAAGATTTTGATAATTTTACTAAATTTTTTGAAACAATAGCCTTTTTTATCATATTATATATTTCATCTTTTATCAACATTTTATATAATGAACCATATTTTTTAATCGTTAAAGAATTATTCTTTTTATTATATTCTTCACAGAAAACATTAAGCATATTTTGTGCTTCGGCACTGTCTATTTCCATAAAAGTAGAAAAAAATTCTATTGAAACTCCATCTTCTCCTTTCATAAAAAGAAGTGCTTCTATTGTTTTTCTTGTTTCATCTAATAGCATATTATTCTTCCTTTATTAAATATTTTAAATTTATTTCATTATCATCGATAATACACAGCAAATCCTGATCTTTTATCATACCTAATATACTAATAAAAACAAGAACAATCTCCTGTTTTGTATCATAATAACTAATTAGCTCGGAAAAAAATATTTTCTTTTTTATTTTAAAAATATTAAGTAAAGTGTGTTTCACCTTTTCTAAAGATAACTCACTTCTATAGCTAATTAACGTTTCTTCCGTATTATTATCATAAGATTTTAAAACTTTTTCCATAGCTTTTAATAATTTATCAGAAGTAATCTTTAAATTTCTTACGCTGGATTTATCTTCTATATTATGGCTTTCTTTATCTAAAAATAATTCTCTTTGCTGTTTTAAATTTTGAAGTTTAATACTTAATTCTTTATAATTTTTGTATTCTATCAACTGCTGTACTAATTCTTCTTCTGTTTCTTCTGAATTTATTTCATCAAAAACCGGTAACAAATTTTTACTTTTTATGTGGAGTAATGTTGCTGCCATTACTATGTATTCTTCGGCATTTTCCAAAGAAAATTCTTCCGTATTGTTTATATATTCCAAATAGCTTTCCGTTAATTTTGCCATTGGAATATTATAAATATCTATTTCCATTTTTTCTATTAGATGCAATAATAAATCAAGCGGTCCTTGAAATACTTCTAATTCAACATTATACATTATAAAATCCTTATCTTATCGATTTTCTCGGATGATTTGACAACATTCTTTTTACATTTTTTTTTCGTTGTAATTTTCTAAAATGTAATTTTAAACTGTGAATATTTTTTAAACCTAAAATTTCCTGAACTTCTTCAGCCGGAATTTTATCTTCTAATAGGTGAATTGCTAAAGAATTTCTAAAATTCATAGTATTCAATTCTTTAGTTAGTCCCAGTTCTTGTTGACGTTTTTTGAATATTTTCCAAAATCCTTGTCGACTTATTCCCTCTCCATCATGATTTAAAAATAATTTACACTGATCATCTATATCAAATTTATGTTTTTTTAATTCTTCTATATAATTTTTTATAGAAACTATAGCTTCTTCATTTAGTGGAACAGTTCTAACACCATCCTTAGTTTTATATTTTAAATATCCTATTTCTAAATTCACATCTTTTATTTTCAGATTTATACATTCAGTTGGTTTAATTCCAATAGAATATGATAATTCAAAAATAGCTTTATCTCGATAATCATTTAAAGTACAAGGTTCGATATCTAAAATTCTTGAAATTTCTCCTCGTGTAAAAATAACTAATTCGTCTTTTTCTTTTTATCTATTTTTATATTGATATTTATTCTATCAGAAATAATCTTCTCTTCATACAAATAATCAATAAAACCATGAATAGTCGATATAGTCCTTGATAACGTTGCAGAAGAATATTTGTTATCCTTTAAATAATCAATATATTCTATGACAAATGGTTCATTAAGCCAATTATAATTTTCTAAATCATAACCACCTTCTTCAAGGTATGCCAAAATTTTTTTTATATCTCTATCGTATGATTCAACGGTATTATCAGAAAAGCTTTTACTTCTCAATAAATACTCTTTAAAACCATTTAGTATGTTCTCATTCATAAAAATACCCCCCTAGTACTTCAAAACTATTTTCCCTAAAATTTTATTTCTATACTAAATTATAACATTGCTAAAACTTTATGTAAATATATATCATTATGCTTTTCTCGTAAAATCATTTTGAATAATTTTAACAAAGAAAATATTTACTATAATAACTATTATTGGAGTAAGTATCGCCTTGTGAAAAAAATATTTTGATACTGCCGCTCCAAAAACTACTCCAAATAAAAATACTGAAATAACCAAACTATAAATTAAAAATGGTAATTTACTATTCTTTTGTCTCAAAAATACATATCTATATAAATGTTCACTCATAGAGCGTAAATTGCCCGTACAAAAAACACTGGCAAAAGCAAGATTATTAACTTTTCTAAAACCGTCAAATTGTATTGCACAAATAAACGAAATTACAATCGGTCTAATATCAATACCGAAAATTGTTTGCTTAAGAAAAATAAAAATCAATGCAAAAATTTGAGTAAACAAAAGCATATATATATGTTTAAACATTGATAACTGTTTGTATTTAGATTCAAAACTTTTACTTACCAATACACCGACAATAAACGAAATAATTGGCACGGTATAGTGAATAACTTCTGAAAAATTTCCGTCAACTATCCCTATTCCAACAAAAATTAAATTTCCCGTTTGTGCATTGGCGAATATTCCTCCACAATTAACAAAGGTATATGCATCAAAAAAACCGCCAACTACCGTTAATAGTAAACAGAAAATTAATTGTTCTTGTACCGGAAGATTTTCTTGTATTATATTTTTTCCTAATTTCATACTTTTTCCTTCCTTTTAAACTTTAATCAAATAAAACATCCCAAGTCTCTTGATTATTATAGCAATCAAAACACATTTCTAACTGTTTATAAGTAGTACGTGTTATTGATAAATCAGGCAGATTATCCAAAGAGAAAAACTTAGCATCAGCAGTTTCTGTATTATTTTCAAATTTGTGTTTAATATAATCACATAGAACAAATATTTTTACCATTCCAAATGGAAAATTCACATGATGGTGTTTATTATAATCAAATACGGCAATTAATTTTTTAGGATTAACTATTGCACCTGCTTCCTCACTAGCTTCTTTTATAACATTATCCCTTACAGATCTGTCAACATCTTGATACCCTCCGGGTAATGCCCACTTTCCGTCTAACTGCTCTTTTACCAATAGTATTTTATTGTCTTTTATTATCGCTGCTCTATTTTCAACTTTTGGGGTTTGATAGCCAAGCTCACCGGCAAAATTAATTTTTATTTTTTCCGGCGTAACATTATACTTATAACTTAACATCTCACAAGAAATTTCTCTAATTCTTTCAGCACGTTCTCTATCAAACTTATCCTTACTGTAGGCTAGTGAGCACTGTGCTAAAAATTGTAATTCTTTTGCCCAACTTTGCCATATTCCACTTTCATATACTCTTATCACATCTTCCAAATTTTTTATAAAAATTGAATTTTTTACATCAAGAAAATCATAATCATTTGAAAGTAAAAAAACGTTACTATACTTTGATTTTAAATTATGCTTATTATTTGTCAAAAATAATACGTTATTTTCTAATGTTTCTTTTCCATTAAAAAATTTATAATTTATATTTTTTTCATTAAATAAATTTAATAATTCTTCTGAAATGCTATTCCTCAATTCACCGTCAATTAATAATTTTTCGTACATAACCATCACCTCTATAACTTAATATTATATCACAAAAATTTTCTTTTATGTTACTTTATTAAATTTTTATTTTATAAAATAAAACGGTTTATTTTTGAAAAGTTAAAATTTATTTTATGTACATTTGTAAATGATGTGAGACAAAAAAAGTAAAAAATAAATACCAGATATAATAGAATTACATAGAAGCTAGCTTCTATGTAAACCGTATGAAGCCCCCGACGTAAATTACATTATTTGATTAGATTTGCCAGCTTTAATTCCTTAGAGAACATTTCAGATTTCTAAAACTTATTTGTCAAGGATTTGAAAAAGGCGTAGCCCTTGTCCTTGACAAATAAGTTGTGAAATCTATTATCTAACAAGGAATTATAAAGCCGGCATATTTTTATAGACTCTTTCCGTAGCTCTTTTCTTTTTTCAACAGGAGAAAGCCAATTTAAAGTCTGCATAGGAAGACGGTTAGAGCGATATAGATACTTTTTCATCTGAGATACAAGATCATCATACGAAAAGAAAGATAAATGCCTGTAAAAACGTTCATTATCATTTCTATGACTACGTTCAACCTTACCGTTATGTCTAGGAGTTCTAGGTCTAATAAGTTGATGTTTAATGCCAAGATTATTACACAATACATCAAAAGGGTGTATTCGTTTAGTATCTTTAAAATGCGTAAATTCAAAACCATTATCAGTTTGAATTATCTTAGGTTTATACCCAAAATAATCAATAGCCATTTTAACAAATTGAACAGTAGAATATGATGATTGTTCTTTAAAAGGGAAAATAAATCTTTCCCTAGTAGCTTCATCAATAATAGTATATTGATAAAATTTATCAGGAATTTTTCCTACATAACAACGTTTAGGAACATATTTCACATCAAGTTGCCATTTTTTACCAATTTCAGTAGGTGTGTCATAAGGTTTAGGTTTATAAGGAATTACTTTTTTCTTAGTATCTTTATAAAAGCCTAATTTTCTAAGCACTCTAAATAAAGAACAAGGATGTCTTTTATAACCTTTGTTGAATTTAAGTTTAGCATATAATTCAATCATAGAAATATTAGGATTACGTTTAATAAGATTTTTAATCCAAGACAATTCTTCAACTGTATGGGCGTTAGGGTGAATGGAATGAGGTCTATGAGACTTATCTATAAGAGACTCTTTAGTACCGTCATATTTTTTATTCCAACGCAAAAGAGAGGCTTTTGATATTTTATAGCGCCTACAAACAAAACGAATAGAGTTACCATTTCTATAAGTTTTAACTGCAGCTATTCTTGTTTGTAAAGTATGAGGTATATATCGTTGTGTTTTTTCTATATTTTCTGTTATAATAGTTTTCATAAGAGTAAATTCCTTTTTTTGATTTGTAGGTAACTTCATTATACAGGATTTACTCTTCTTTTTTTTTATTATATGTCTCACATCTATTGTAACACTACATTTTGAAAAGTTAAAATTTATTTTAACATCTTGTAACTTTTTATTATTAGTTGTATAATAGGAGTGTAAACATATTAAAGGAGGGATTAGAATGAGATTTTTAGTTTCACTAATCTGGGCATTTATCTTTTCTTTTGTCGCAATATTTATAATAACATCGATTTTAGGAAGCAACGGTCAAAGTTATTCTGTACAAAATTGTGCTATTTTAGCTGTAATATTTACAGTAGCGGTTGCGTTATTAGAACTTTTAGGATTTGATAGAAAACGTAGTGAATAAGATATAAGTAATAATTTTATCAAAAATTTAGAAGAAAAGAAGTAAAGTTTGTTCTTCTTTTCTTTTTATTTAGAGGGGGATAAATTGGTGAAACGTGTTTTAGCTACCATGTGTTATATAGATGATGGTGAAAATTTTCTTATGCTCAAGAGAACAAAGAAAAAAAATGATATTCATGAAGGATTAACTATTAGTGTCGGCGGAAAATTTGAAGCGGGCGAAAGCCCTGAAGACTGCGTTATTAGAGAAGTAAAAGAAGAAACTAATCTTAATATTACAAAACCACGTCTTAGAGGAATAATTTCATTTCCTTTATTTGATGGCGAGAAAGATTGGTACACTTACGTTTTTACTGCTGATAATTTTAGCGGAACCCTAACAAAAAATTGCAATGAAGGTGATTTAGTTTGGGTGAAAAAATCGGAAATAAACAAAATAAATACATGGGAAGGTGATTATATTTTCTTAGAATGGTTAGTCACTAATAAACCATTTTTTTCAGCAAAATTCAATTATATAAATAAAAAATTTATTAATTATAATGTTGTATTTTATGAATAAAGGAGACTACAATGAATATAGAATTAAATAAACTATTTGAAAAAAATTTTTTAGTAGAAAAACAACACAGTGCTAAAAATATGAAAAGCGGTGATCTGGAAGTTTTAGCTACACCTAGTTTAGTAGCCTTTATGGAAGAGGCTTCAAAAGAGTATCTAAATACTTTTTTAGAAGATGGTTACGGTAGTGTTGGAATTAATATAAATATAAATCATATTGCACCTACTTTAATTGGTAAAACCATTTTAGTCAAGGGATGCATAAAAGAAATAATAAGAGAAAAAATAATTATTTTCTCTTCAATTCTTCCATGCTTGTATTTATTATACAACCTGAAAATTTATATGAAGCACGATTTTTTCATGCTTCATATAATTATACACCTCTTTAGGTTATTACATTTTTTCCAATTCTCTAGCTATTCTATCTATTTCATTGATATTTAAAAAACTATTCGCTATATAAGTTCCTTTTTTTTCTCCTACAGAACGCTCAACAGCATTAGTCATTAAATCCGTAAAAATTTTAACTCTAGTTACTTTATTCTTGATTTCATCTATCTTAGCATAATCCGTAATTTCTGCTGATAAATTTTTAAAATAAGAAATTTCTGAATTTACCTTCTCTTTTATAGTGTTAAATTGTTTTACCCTTTCGCTAATATCACGATTATTATTCAAATCTGTTTCGATAGTCCCTGCCAACTCATCAAATCTAATTAAATTTTTCGAAAAATTCAAAATTTTACCTTTTATAAAAAATTCAGAGTATTTTGTTTTATTAATTGAATAATTTTTATCAGTAACATTTTTAGTGTTAAATGATACCATATTGCCATTTTTTGAAATAATTTCTACGTTAAAATTTTTACCATTAAATTCATTAGCTGATAATTTATCTCCGGAAATTTGTTTTCCTGAAAGTGAATTAAGTTTTAAAGATTTAATAATTGTATTGAAACTCTCGTTATCAATAATTTCTTCATTAGAATAAATTATTAGCTTATTATCATTAACATTAAATTCTGTTTTTTCTAATTCTGATATAGTTACAGAATTTGTAATATTTTCTAATTGTTCTTTTGAAAAGTTTCCCTTATTAGTGCAACCTTGCAATGTAAATGCAACTGCTATTAATATTAATATGTATTTTTTCATAGCTTGTTTTTGAAATTAGAATAATTCCGGCGCTGATATAATATTTAAATTTTCATCAATTTCAAATATCAATGGTGTTCCTGTAGGTAAATTCAAATCTAATATTTTCTCATCTGAAATATTTAATAAATATTTAATTAATGCTCTTAGACTATTACCATGTGCTGAAATAAGAACATTTTTTCCATCTTTAATCTGTTTAGAAATATCACTTTGCCAATATGGTAATACACGATCAATAGTAAGTTTTAAACTTTCTCCTGTTGGGATTTCATCAACCGGAATATCTTTATATCTATCAATATTACCGGGATACATTTCACTAGTTTTATCTACTTGTGGTGGTGCTACATCAAAACTTCTTCTCCAAATATGAACTTGCTCAGCGCCATATTTTTCTGCTGTTTCCGCTTTATTTAACCCTTGCAAGGCACCGTAATGTCTTTCATTTAGACGCCAACTTTTATACACCGGAATCCATAGCAAATCCAATTCTTCTAAAAATATGTTTAACGTTTTAATTGCACGTTTCTGATATGAAGTGTATGCTACATCAAAAGTTAATCCTAATTTCTTTAGTGTTTGACCACCTTTTATAGCCTCTTGTCTACCTTTTTCTGTAATATCTACATCAACCCAGCCCGTAAATTTATTTTCAAGATTCCACTGGCTTTCACCATGTCTTGTTAATACTAATTTCATTAAGAAACCTCCTAGTTATAATTTATATTCACATTATACAACACTTTAAATAATTAGTACATACTTTAAAATGTAAAAAATATATGTAAACGTTATAGCAGGACTTCTAAAAATTTATTTTTAATAAACAAGATATTTAAAAATAATAAATTTACTTTTTTATACATTTATAAAATTAATTCATTTTTCTGTAATTATAAATAAAGTTTTCTTTATAATTTATCTATGTGTATATTTCTTTCTTTTAACTATTTTTAATTTATTTTTTTCAAAAAAAGTAAATACTTTTGCCAACATAACTAATATAATCAACCAATATAAAAACATAATATTACCTCTTTTCTTAAATACGTAAAACTTAATTTTTTCTCTGTATATATATAATATCATACGGAAAACCAAATTTCAACCGTAAAATTCATATTTCTTTATTTTTTAGAAAAATTTCTCTCAATATCCTTGATTTTAGATACGGTTTACTTTATAATTAAGTTAAGTATTATAAAGAATGGATAGATTTTTATGACTACAATATTTAGCAAACGATTTAAACAATGTCTTAAAGAAAAAAATATAAAACAAGCCGCACTTGCACGTGATACACAAATTACTCCTTCTTCTATTAGCGATTGGAAAAAGGGGAAATATATACCTAAGCGTGATAAACTCATAATTATGGCTGATTATCTTAATGTAAATCCCGATTGGTTGATTGGTGATTCTGAAGATATAAAAATTGAAATTGAGAATTTTGATGAAGAATATGAAGATATTATAGATAATACTCTAAAACTACCTATACTTGGTTCTATTTGTGCCGGAAGCGGTATATATGCAGAAGAAGAATATGATGATCATATCTTTATTGATCAAAGTATGCGAGCGGATTTTGCCCTTCGTGTTGAAGGTGACAGTATGATTGAAGCCGGTATTTTAGATGGTGATATAGTTTTTATAAAAAAAACTCCTACCGTAAGAAATGGTAAGATTGCAGCTGTTTTACTAAAAGAATGGAATGAAGCATCGTTAAAAAAAGTATTTATTACATCTGAAAATGTAATTTTACAACCTTGTAATTCTTCATATGAACCTATAGTTACACGTAATGTTGAAATTATCGGTGAATGCGTTGGTGTTTATCGAGAATTATAAATAAATAGGAATTAACTTTATGAATTAGACCTAAAGTTAGTTCCTATTTACTTTTATTTATATAATATCGCTATGCGATCACGTCCATTAATATCTTTTAGTACCTGAATGCGATAATTAGTCTGTTTTGCTAAGTACACTATCTTATCTTTTTGATTATAACCTATTTCAAAAAATATTACCCCTTGATCCGTTAAATAATGGTTTGCCTGCTCAATAATTTTTCTATAAAAATACATTCCGTCTTCTTCTGCAAATAGTGATAAATGCGGATCAAAATTTAATACATCTTTTTTTAGTGTTATTTTATCTGAATATGCTATATATGGTGGATTTGATACAATAATATCAAACTTATCTTCTATTTTTTCAAACAAATCAGAATTAATAAATTTAACATCACTTTTCAAATTTACAGAATTTAACTGTGCAATATTAAGCGCCTTACTACTTATATCACTTCCTACTATACTTATTATGTGTTCGGATATTTCTTTTTGCAAAGTTATTGCTATAATACCACTCCCGGTACAAAGATCTAATATCTTTATATTATATAATTTTTGTTTTTTCACATAGTCTATAATTTTATCCACCAATTCTTCTGTTTCCATTCGTGGTGAAAGGACATCACTAGTAACTTTAAATTTTCTATTATAAAAATATTCAAAACCGGTTAAATGGCTTAGTGGTATATCTTCCGCTATGTGTTTATTAATAAGGTTAAAATATTCTTCTTCAGTTTTTTTATCTAATTCACTTGATATTTCTTTATTAAATGTACTACTATTCTCATCTACTAAATACATTAATAAAAATCGCGCTAAACTTTCTTCTTTGGCATGCTTTCTCAAAAGAAAACAAGCCTTCGTCATAGCTTGTCTTCTTTTCATTACAGTTCTTCACCTTTATTTAATTCTGCCATTTTTTCAGCTTGTTCTGCTATACGAAGTGCTTCTAATATTTCCTCAAGCTTACCTTCCATTATTTGATCAAGTTTTTGAATAGTTAAACCTATTCTATGATCTGTAACTCTGTTTTGTGGATAATTATACGTTCTAATACGTTCCGAACGATCTCCCGTTCCAACTTTGGATTTTCGTTCAGCATCAAATTTTGCTTGCTCTTCTTGTTGATATTTATCGTAAACACGAGCGCGCAAAACTTTCATTGCTTTTTCTTTATTTTTAATCTGTGAACGTTCATCTTGCATTGATACTACGACACCTGTTGGAATATGTGTTAAACGTACGGCTGACATTGTCGTATTAACAGATTGTCCTCCAGCTCCACTCGAAGCAAACGTATCAACACGAATATCATTTTCATTAATTTCTATTTCAACCTCCTCAGCTTCCGGCAATACTACTACTGTAGCAGTTGATGTATGAATACGTCCGCTTGATTCTGTTGTCGGAACACGCTGCACACGATGTGCGCCGCTCTCGAATTTCATCTTAGAGTACACATCTTCACCGGAAATAATAAAAATCACCTCTTTGATGCCGCCAATACCCGTTTCAGAACGTTCTAAAATATCAACTTTCCACCCTTGTGATTCTGCAAAACGTGTATACATACGTAGCAAATCTCCGGCAAATAATTGGGCTTCATCTCCACCTGCTGCACCTCGAACTTCCACAACGACATTTTTACCATCATTTGGATCTTTTGGTAATAGTAATATTTTTAACTCTTCTTCCATCGGTGCAAGCGTCGGTTCCAATTCTTTGATTTCTTCTTGCATCATTTCTTTCATTTCTTCATCTGTTTCAATTTCAAGTAGTTCTTTCGTATCAGCAATTTGTTGAACTATATTTTTATATTCTCTAAATACCGATACTGTTTTTTCAATAGAGCGTTGTTCTTTTGAATATTCCATTAATTTTTTTGTATCACTTACAATATCAGGATCACTTAACAATTCATTAAGTTTTTCATAGCGTTCTTCTACTACCTCTAATTGACTTAATATTTCCATCATTTTCTCCTTATTATTTTTCTATTTCGTGACAATGACGACATCTAGCCTCATATGATTCGCTAGCACCAATTACTACGACCGGATCATCGTAACGTGCCGGTTTTCCGTTTATCAAACGTTGACTTCGACTAGCTTCTTTCCCGCATTTATTACATACAGCATGTAATTTTGTCACCATTTCGCTTATAGCCATAATTTCCGGCATTGGATAAAAAGGTTCTGCTTTAAAGTCCATATCAAGACCGGCTACAATAACCCTAATACCGTCATCAGCCAATTTATTTATTATTTCTACTATTGATTTATCAAAAAATTGTATCTCATCAACACCTATAATATCATATTTTTCATCTTTTATGTAGTCAAAAATTTCTTCTGCTTTATCGATACTGATTGATTTATAGCTATTTCCATTATGAGTAGATACTTTATCTTCTTCATATCTGTTGTCAATGCTAGGTTTAAATAATAAAACTTTCTGCTTAGCTATAACCCCACGTTTTATTCTTCTTAATAATTCTTCAGATTTTCCCGAAAACATACTTCCGCAAATACATTCTATCCAACCAAATTTTCTATTTTCCACCATATTATAATCTCCTACTGCAATATATTTTATTGCACAATATAAAATTAGTTTAACTAATCATATACATAGAATAAAAACAGACAATCCAAAAAGAAATGCCTGTTTTTTAATCTTACTTGATACCGTATTTTTTGTTGAAACGTTCGATACGACCATCTGCTTGAGCAAAACGTTGACGTCCTGTATAAAATGGATGTGTATCTGAACTAATCTCAACTTTTAATAATGGGTACGTATTTCCATCTTCCCACTCTATAGTTTCTTTAGATGGTTTTGTTGAACCGCTTAAAAATTTGAAACCACTAGTAGTGTCCATGAATACAACTTTACGGTAATCCGGATGAATTCCTTCTCTCATTATTATCTTCTCCTTCTGCCCTGAACACTTTAAATATGAACAGAGTTATTTTTAAGTGAGTTAATCACATACCTATTTATTATAAATAATCCTTCTAAAAAAATCAAGTCATTTTACTAAGAAATATAATTTTTTTTGATGAATTTTATTTATAGAATATTTTGAAAAATGAAATTTTCTATTTAAAATATTAAAATATGAAAAATAACGTAAAATAGCATGATTATAGCAAAAATAAAATTAATTTTTCTCGTGAAGAAATCATTATTTTTTAAGTATTAAAGAATTAAAATATTTGTAATCAAACTTTTTAAATTTTATAATTTTTGTACATTTGTAAATGATGTGAGACAAAAAAGTAAAAAATAAATACCGGATATAATAGAATTACATAGAAGCTAGCTTCTATGTAAACCGTATGAAGCCCCCGACGTAAAATACATTATTTGATTAGATTTGTCAGCTTTAATTCCTTAGAGAACATTTCAGATTTCTAAAACTTATTTGTCAAGGATTTGAAAAAGGCGTAGCCCTTGTCCTTGACAAATAAGTTGTGAAATCTATTATCTAACAAGGAATTAAAGCCGGCATATTTTTATAGACTCTTTCCGTAACTCTTTTCTTTTTTCAACAGGAGAAAGCCAATTTAAAGTCTGCATAGGAAGACGGTTAGAGCGATATAGATACTTTTTCATCTGAGATATAAGATCATCATACGAAAAGAAAGATAAACGCCTGTAAAAACGTTCATTATCATTTCTATGACTACGTTCAACCTTACCGTTATGTCTAGGAGTTCTAGGTCTAATAAGTTGATGTTTAATGCCAAGATTATTACACAATACATCAAAAGGGTGTATTCGTTTAGTATCTTTAAAATGTGTAAATTCAAAACCATTATCAGTTTGAATTATCTTGGGTTTATACCCAAAATAATCAATAGCCATTTTAACAAATTGAACAGTAGAATATGATGATTGTTCTTTAAAAGGGAAAATAAATCTTTCCCTAGTAGCTTCATCAATGATAGTATATTGATAAAATTTATCAGGAATTTCTCCTACATAACAACGTTTAGGAACATATTTCACATCAAGTTGCCATTTTTTACCAATTTCAGTAGGTGTATTATAGGGTTTAGGTTTATAAGGAATTACTTTTTTCTTAGTATCTTTATAAAAACCTAATTTTCTAAGCACTCTAAATAAAGAACAAGGATGTCTTTTATAACCTTTGTTGAATTTAAGTTTAGCATATAATTCAATCATAGAAATATTAGGATTACGTTTAATAAGATTTTTAATCCAAGACAATTCTTCAACTGTATGGGCGTTAGGGTGAATGGAATGAGGTCTATGAGACTTATCTATAAGAGACTCTTTAGTACCGTCATATTTTTTATTCCAACGCAAAAGAGAGGCTTTTGATATTTTATAGCGCCTACAAACAAAACGAATAGAGTTACCGTTTTTATAAGTTTTAACTGCAGCTATTCTTGTTTGTAAAGTATGAGGTATATATCGTTGTGTTTTTTCTATATTTTCTGTTATAATAGTTTTCATAAGAGTAAATTCCTTTTTTTGATTTGTAGGTAACTTCATTATACAGGATTTACTCTTCTTTTTTTATTATATGTCTCACATCTATTGTAACACTACACAAACTTTTTAAATTTTATAATTTTACTTTAACGTTTTATTAATAAATATGATATAATAATTATATTAATTTAGGAGGTTTTTTATGTTATTTTTTTCCAAACTGGGTCAAAATTTAATTTTACCTAAAGATGTACTTATTCAATCAAAAGAAACAGTAGCAGTTAAAGGTGCTGTTAATGCTACTGTAGGGATAGCTACTAAAAATAAAAAAGCTATTGGATTAGATAAAATAGATGAAATTATTAATGAAATAAATAAAACTGAATATCTACCATACTCTCCCACACCGGGACTTCCTAGGCTTCGAGAACTTTGGAAGGAAAAAATCTTAAAAGATAACGATGCTTTAGATGAAAAGTATTTGTCACTTCCAATGGTAACAACCGGTATTACTCAAGGTATCGATACCGTGGCCAATCTTTTTAGCGAAAAAGGTGATGCTCTTCTGCTACCAAATCTATTCTGGCAAAACTATGCACAAATATATTCTGTAAAATTAGAAAATAAAATCTATAGATACACTCAATTCAATAATAAAAATAATTTTAATCTGGAAAATTTTGAAAAAACCCTATATTCTATAAAAGAAAATAAAATTTCAATAATTTTAAATTTTCCTAATAATCCAACGGGATACACCCCTTCTGTTAATGAATTATATTCATTGATTAATATTATAGATTCTTTTGCCAAAAAAAAACCTGCTAAGAAACTTATAATTATTTCTGATGATGCTTATTTTGGTTTATTTTTTGAAAAAAATCATAAAAATTCTTCATTAAATTTTACCGCTAAACTTTCTGATAATGAAAATTGTCTTGTTATAAAATTAGACGGAATTACTAAAGAGTTTTACAGTTGGGGGCTACGTATAGGATTTATTACTTATTATACAAAAGATTCCAACCTGAAAAATATTATTTTAGAAAAAACTCAAGGATATTTACGTAGCACAACTTCATCCCCTGCTAATTTATCTCAGCAAATAGCTATTTGTTTATTAACAAGTTCAGCAGCTATAGACCAAAAAATAAAAAACGATAAACTTGTTGAAGAACGCTACAATGTACTAAAAGGTGCAATAAGGGATCAAAAACTAGAAAATGAGGTAACTATTCTACCTTTTAATTCCGGTTATTTTTTCACTATAAAAATGCCAAATAATATTAATGCCCATAAATTTAGATTGAAATTTTTACATGAGTATAAGTACGGAGTTTATTCAATGGATGATAGACATATTCGTATTGCATTTTCTTGTTTAGATAAAGAGATTATTCCCGATTTAATTAAGAAATTTAAAGAGTGTGTTATAAGCTTCAAAAAATAATCAAGAAAATTTTTATTCACTTCACAAAATCGAACCGAATTTTAACTATAAAACCTTTGATTTAATCTAATTTAATTGATTATATAATAAAATTAGATGAACAATAATGACCACCCCTGAAAAGGGGTGGTTTTCTCTTCGGGTATAACCCTTTGTTACTAACACGCACCTCAAGGCGCTGGCTTTCACATTCGTTCAAGCCCTATTGTATTTTTACGCCCGCTACCCGTCAAACGGGTTTATCTATTTTTTCTTATTTCCAAATGGATTTGTATATTCTTTTGTTGTCAGTTTATCTATTGCAATATCATGCGCTTCTTGATCTTTGATGTATTTTCTTATTGTACCTTCATTCAAACCTACAGTACTTACATAGTATCCTTCTGCCCAAAACTTTCTATTCCCATACTTATACTTCAGGTTTGCATGCATATCAAATATCATCAGTGAACTTTTTCCTTTCAAATATCCCATAAAACTTGATACACTATATTTTAGTGGTATTGATAACAGCAAATGTATATGATCTGGCATTATATGTCCTTCTATTATTTCCACTCCTTTATACTTACATAACCTTTTTATTATATCTACTATATCTCGTTTGTATTGATTAAATTCTATTTTTCGTCTATACTTAGGGGTAAATACAATATGGTATTTACATATCCACTTTGTATGCGATAAACTATTATGTTTATTTGCCATAATTAAAATCATCCTTTCTTTATTTTAGTGCTTGAACTACTCTTATTTTATCAAGAAAGGATGATTTTTCAATTGTTTAACTCTTTTCTCGCACCCGCATAGCGGGTGGTTTATTGTTTCGGAGACTTCGCCTCCTCAACTGGCTAAAGCCATTAATGAAAAAATGCTAAACAACGTGATGCTGTTTAGCATTTTTTCATTATTTTTTTCTCGTGCACCGCATTTTAAACAGAGGATATTTTCTTATTTTGTTATCTTAATTCTTTTTTTCTACTTTTACAAAATCCCAAATTTTAGCTATATCATCTACACTCTTACTTACTTTAGAAATATTTTTTTCTGTTTTCCCATTTATATTATAACAATCATACACGTTGTATAAAACTATATCTCCATCCATATTTTCATATACCATTTTAAGGATATGTTTACCATCTTTATTCTTATCACTTGAAATATTATGGTATATTAATTCTTTTATATCTTTAGGATATTGTTGATAAAGTACATCTGTTTCTTTATCATTTCTGGGTTTTTTTCCGTCCCATAAAACACGGGCGATTGTTTTATCTTCTACAAATTTTACAGCACCCGGATCAATATATCCACCTATCTTTAATGATTTACCAATTTTAGTTAATTCATTTCCCATATGATAAACTTCATCGTCTTTTGTAATAATGTAACTTCCTTGAATATCTTTAGCATTATCTATCACTTTTTCAAATTTTTTATCAAATTTCTTATTATAAACTGTACCATCTTTTGTAAGGGCTAAAAACCAATAATTAAATACGCTAGATGAAACCTTAACTACATCTTTTATATCATCAATTTTAGTAAATTCTTTATATGTTTTATCAAAACCGTTGAATTTTTATTTACCAAATGAATATAAATTACCGTCTTTATCCACAGCTACAACACCTAAGTTATATGGAGTTGAACTAACAATATTCCCTCCCAGTTTTTTGGGTTCATTTAAGTGTCCTCCATTTATACTATCAACACCTTCTATGTACAAATCATTGTTTTTGTCAATCCAAGCATGTCCGGAAACAAGATCTTTTATATTTTCTAAAAACTTAGTCGGTTTATCAACATCAACAGTTTCTTTACTAAAGGCTAATCCCCCACCTATGTAATACGCATTTCCTTTGTTGGTAAGTACGGAAATTCTGGAACTATCCACTCTATATGTTTCTACTTGTTCTGTTCCTCCCGATGAGCTCTTTGAATCACTGCCCGATTTTCCACATCCTGTAACGATAAATAAACACATTACCGCTATAGTAAAAGCTACAATACCTTTTTTCATTTTTCTCATTTTAATATCTCCTTTTTTTGTTTTTTTATACTGCATTTCGCCTTTAGAAGTTACCCCTAATAACTTCTATACATTCTGTTTTAAGCTTATAACCACATCGAACTATATGATAATTATAAACTCAGACTTTACTTGCTACAGAATTTCTAAAAAATTCTCTTTAAAAATCTAAGCAAAAAGGCAAAAAATTCAGAATATTTAGCTAAAAATATTATAATATAATTGTAATAAAAAATCGACTTTTTTTATATTCGTATAGTACCAAGTTTTCTTTATTAATTTTCAAAGCAAATTCAAGTTTCACTATAATAGCTAACTTTGTACTCATAGTTTCATAACTTAGATATTAAGCTTTTTTCATTATGAATTTTATTGTTTCATTGAATAAATTTTTTGTTATTTCTTGAATAGTATTAATTGTTTAAACGTCATATTTTTTAATTAAATATATAATGATATTTATTTTTATTTCTATTAATAATTTTATATGGTAATTTTTTTCATTGCCATAATAATGGTTTTTTATCCTATATAATTTTTATAATTTTTTAATATTTTCATACAAAAATATTAAAAATCCTAGAAATGAGTTTTTTACAACTATTTCTTGGATTTTCTTTATTTTTGAATCAACTTTATTATATTCCATATCGCTACAGAACTATTTAATTTGATTAATTCAAAGGTATATATATCTATTTTATATTATCCATATCGTACAATTTACGATATTTTTCATTCGTTCTATACAACTTTTCATGTGTACCATCCATTTCTACACATCCATCTTTAATAAATATTATTCTATCCATATATTCAATAGAATTTAGATGATGCGTAATCCACACTATTGTTTTATCTTTACTTGTTTCAAAAATTGTTTTTAATAATTCATGTTCTGTTTTTGGATCAAGTCCAACAGTCGGTTCATCAAGTAACAGTAATTCATTATTTTGAATAATACTACGTGCAAAAGCTATACGTTGTCTTTCTCCACCCGAAAATCTACTACCCATTTCAAAAACATTTGTATCAATACCTTCCGATAGACTATCAATTAATGATGTTAATTGTGCTTTGTCCAAACTCTCAATTATTTTTTCGTTAATTTCCTTATCACTTAATACAATATCATCATTATCAAGTAATGATAATTTTAAATTTTCTTTAATTGTCATATCAAACAAATAAGGTTTTTGATTTAAAAGCGAAATTTCCGTACCTAATAATTTTTCACTTGGTACTTTATTCAATACTGAAATATTTCCTGTATAATTCGTATATGTTCCTGTCAGCAATTTAATAAGCGTTGATTTCCCTACACCACTTCGCCCTAATATTGCAACTTTTTCTCCTTTTTTTATAGAAAGTGAAATATTATTTAAAATTGTTTTCCCATCTTCATATTCAAAACTTACATTTTCAATATCAATAATATTATTTTCTTTATTATTTTTTGTAACTATTGTATCTAATGTTTTTTCTTCTTGTGCGTAGAACTCTTTAACTCGATTAATCGATACTTCATATCCCGGCATATGTGAGATTGCCTCACCCGTCATAACAGCAACACTCATTACAGATAGTGCCATCATACAAAATGAAGCTATATAAACATTTTCTATTGTATTATTTAATGTCATGTTCCAACAGCTGTAAATCATAAAAAATACAGTAAAACCCGCTAATAAGTTAACAATATTTTCTCTAAAATGAACGAATGCCTTTATCTTTGCTTCACGTTTAAGAAGTCGAGATTCTTTTTCTTGATAATCAATCATAAACTCTTTTATTTTATTTGATGAGATCCAATCACTTATTCCAAATACTGCACTCGTAAAATTACGATATAAATCATATTTTGCTTTTTTCATTATATGGAAATTATTACGTGTAAATATAAGGGATACAAATGGGACAACAAAGATGATAAACAATCCGAATAATGTAGCAATTATAGCATAACTCATATCATAACCAAACATTACTGTCACGAAAATCACATATAATATAAGTGAGATAACACTAGGAAAAATAGTCTTTAAATAAATATTTTGTAAATGTTCTATATCCTCCGATATAATTCCTAATAAATCACCTGATTTATATTCTTTTTTTAATTTCAGTGCTTGTGGTTCTAGTATTTTATACACCCTACTTCTCATTTTTTCAATAATACCCAGCACTAAATTATGACTTAATAGACGTTGCACATAAGCAAATGTAGATTGTGATAATGAAAAGGTTCTTGTTAATACTGTCGGCACTTGTAACATTAGTATATTCCCTAAACGTAATGATGACTTACTGATAAGAAATCCTGATACATACATCAGTGCTGCACCGCTAACTACAGAAAACATACCCAGTAGAACTACGGCACTCATCATTTTTTTGTTGCGTCTGATTTCAGTTCTAATAATAGAATTATTTTTCACCATAGCCACCTCCTACTAAATTTGATTTTAATTTATCATATCTATCACTTACTCTAAAATCAGAGATTTTTTCATAATCTACCACTTTTCCACTATCTAAATGAACGATATAATCTGTATTATTTAACCAATGCAATCTATGCGTTGCTATAATAACCGTGCGTTCTTTAAATAATTCAAGCAATTTTTCTTTTATCTCAAATTCGGTTTCAATATCTAAATGACTTGTCGGTTCATCGAGAATAATAATTTCTCTATCACTAATTAAAGCACGTGCTATTGCTACACGTTGTGCTTGCCCACCGCTTAATTCTTGTCCGGCTTCTCCGATTAAAGTGTCATATTTATCCGGTAGTGTGTTAATAAAACTATCCAATCCTACTATGTTACACACCTGTTCTAAGCGTTTATCACTTATATTTTCATCTGTATAAAAGAGAATATTGTTACGTATCGTATCAGGGAAAATATATGGAAATTGTGAAATATATGAAATTTTTAATGCCCATTGTATATCAGTAAGTTTTATTTCCTCATTATTAATACGAAGTATTCCTGTAGTTTGATTATTAAAACCGGCTAAAATAGAAATAAGAGATGTCTTACCACTACCGCTTTGTCCTACAAGGCACACCCTATCTCCTTTATTAATCGTTAAGGATATATTATTTAGAATAATTTTATTATCTTTTTGTAAACTAATATTTTCCAATGAAATATTTTTGACATTTGAAATATTAACTTTTTCTTCTTTATTTTTTATATTTTTTATTATCATACGATGAATATCTTCATATGCCATTTGACCATCTAATGTTGCATGATAATCTGTAGCAGCTTGTTTCATCGGCAGGAAAAATTCCGGTGCTATCAACAAAACTGTTAACGACGGTAATAACACTGTACTACCATCAAGCAAAAGTATTCCCAATCTTACTGCAAGCAGTGCAATAGCAATAGTGGTTAAAAAATCCAACGCAAAACTATTTAAAAATGCCACGGTTAGTGTTTTCATCGTACTTTGACGATATTCACTATTTTTTTTCTCCATGATAGGTAAATAATTTTTACTAATACCTAAAAATTTTAAAGTTTCTATTCCTCTAACAGTATCTATAAAATTATTTGATAAAGCACGATATTTTTTATATTGTCTATTAGCCATATCTCGAGCATTAATACCGAGCAAAATCATAAAAATTACAATTACCGGTATTACCGATATTATCATAAGTGCAGATACATAATCAGTATAAAATATAAATATTACTATAAGAGCAGGTATAATACCGCCACGTAACTTTTTCGATACATTAAGCTCAAAATATTGTTTTACTTTGCCAATTCCGTCAATAGCTAAAGTAACTAATTTACCGGAACCTTCTCTTGTTGTAAACTCAGGTCCTAAATTAAAATAACTGCTTAATAATTCTTTACGCAGGTTTTTTTCAAATTCAATAGCGTGTTTTTCTGTCACATACTGCTCCAAATGTAAAAACAGCGTTCTAAATATATAACCCATTAAAAAAAGTATACTATCTCTTAATACATTATCAAAATTTTTATCAAACAATCCCACGATAGCCTTAGCTAAAAAAGCAGCCTGTATAATAATACAAACTGCTTCTAATGTTGATAATACTAATAATGTCAATGTAAGACTTTTTTTAACAGGAAGTTTCAACTTTTCTTCCTTTTTCTTCATCAATTAGTACTCCAATTCATCTTCTTTTGTTAGTCGTTTTCTAAAAATAGAATATGACCATACTTGGTATCCAAGGACGAATGGCAATAAGAATAACGCTACTATTGTCATAAGTCTTAGAGTATAAATTCCGCTTGCAGCATCATATATAAATAGTGATTGTGTAACATCATTACTGTTTATGATAGCTCTTGGGAACATTCCAACAAAAACACTCAATGTAAGGAATGCTAACGTACCAGATGTACATAAAAATGCCGATAAATCTTTTCCTTTGAAGTTTAAAATGAACGAAACTACGAAGAACGCCACAGCTATTAATGCCAAGATTAATCCTATATAGTAATTATTTATAAAAATGTCCGTTTTAAACAACGCCCAAACTGCAAATACCAGTGTAACAACTGCAGCAAACGGGAATAATAGTGCGGAAATACCACGTGCGGCATTTCTTAATTCACCTGTTGTTTTAAGTGCTAAAAATTGTGCACCATGAACAAGCATTAGTAATAACATCATAATACCACCTAAAATAGTAAACGGTGATAATAATCCTAAAAATCCATCAATCAGATTTTTCTTATCATCAAGGTTAGCCCCTGTCATAAAATTAGCAACGGCTACTCCCCATAAAATCGGTGGTAAAAAGCTACCAATAAACATTGCGAAGTCACATGCTTTAATCCACTTTCTATTATTACCTAATTTACCTCTAAATTCAAACGAAACGCCTCGTAAAATTAAAGCAACAAGCATCAATACAAACGCAATATAATATCCGCTAAATAATTTACCATACCAGATAGGAAATGCGGCAAACATCGCTCCACCACCGGTAAGCAACCAAACTTCATTAGCATCCCAAAACGGACCGATTGTATTAAAGTACACACGTTTTTCAACATCATTAGTACCCAATATTTGTGCTAATATACCAACACCAAAATCATATCCTTCTAATACGAAAAATCCTGTAAATAACACTGTAATTAGTAAGAACCATATATTTGGTAAAGCTACTGACCAATCCATACTATGCTACCTCCCTTACAGTTGTTTCTTTTTTCTTCATCATATGTCTAAATAATACATATTGTGCTATACCTAATACTGTATATAAAATACAGAAGACCGCTAATGAAAATAGCACTGCTGCTCCGGAGTTAGAAGATACCCCTGATTCTGTAGGCATTACTCCAAAGATTATAAACGGTTGACGCCCCATTTCTGCCATAATCCAACCACAAGCAGTTGCTATCTCAGCTATCAGCAGCATCCATGGCATAATTTTTAAAAACCAACGTTTTTTAATTTCATTTTTTCTAAATGAGAATATTGTTCCCAATAATGCCATTAAGAATAATAATCCACCTGAAGCGCCCATAATTCTGAATGTATAATACATCACATGCACATTAGGAATATAATTTAAATGTTTTCCAATAATCGGATAATATTTTTCATCCATTTCTTTTTGAAGAGTGTGCATTCCTTTTAAACTACCTTCAAATTTATTGTATGCCAAGAAACTTAACATTCCAGGAATTTCAATTATTTCTTCTGTTTTTTGTTGTTTTTGGTCAATTTTTGCTAAAACAGAAAACGCCGCAACATTTCCCGAATCTTCATACATCGCTTCAGCAGCTGCTATTTTCATCGGATATTCTCTTACTAAATATTGTGCTTGAGAGTGACCGGTTACAAGTAATGCTGACGATCCTATTAAAGCACCTACAATAGAAACCTTAAATGCTTTTCTGAAGATTGAAACTTCATGACCTCTAACAATTTTCCATGCTGCAATTCCTGCTATAACAAATCCTCCTACAGTTAGTGATGTAGCAAGAATATGAGGGAATTGATTCCATAGATATGGATTTTTAACAATCGCAAAGAAGTCTATCATCTCTGCTTTTTTACCAATAATTTCGTTATCTACATATTTAACACCGACAGGATGTTGCATAAATGAGTTAGCTGATAAAATCCAAAACGCTGACATAATCGTTCCGATACTAACCAACCAAATACACATAGCATGTAATTTTTTATTAATTTTATCCCAAGAAAAAATCCAAATACCTATAAATGTTGATTCAAGATAAAACGCAAGCAATGCTTCGATCGCCAATGACGGACCAAATACATCTCCAACAAAAGATGAGTATTCAGACCAGTTCATTCCGAATTGAAACTCTTGTAAAATACCTGTTACGACCCCTACCGCGAAGTTAATTAGAAACAGATGCCCGAAAAACTTTGTGATTCTTTTATAATGTTCATCACCAGTTTTAACATAAATACTTTCAAATATCGCGATTAAGAATACCATACCTATTGTAATTGGTACGAAGAAAAAGTGGAACACTGTTGTTGCAGCGAATTGTATCCTTGCAAGTAATAGTGGATCCAACATAAAAATACCTCCTTTATTGTTTTAAATTATATTTAAAGTAAATATTACAATACTATTGTATAACATATTTTTATGATGTCAAAATAAAAATGTTAAAATATTGTATAATATCAACATTTTAACATTTTATGTTCACAATTTAGACAAATTTAGTTTTAATTAATAATGATAATAGCTATCAATAAGGGTTTTATTTAGTTATGTTTAACACCTAGCATTAAACTAATACACAAAATAATTAATACTATAATACAAACTTTTACAAATTTATATTCCTTTTCCGTATAATAAATTACTAATAATCCTAATATTCTTAAAACCGGAGTTAATATTAGAACAAAAATACCGCACATTAAATATGAATAATAATCAAATTTCGGCAAACCTTTTAACATTTTTATAAACGTATAATGTTCTATAACTAATCTACCGTCACTATGAGTAGTAAAAGCCAGAATAATACCTACAACGATAAATAAAGAACTGGTATAGACGCCTAATTTTAATATATTTGAAATAATAACATTAATATCCTTTTTATTATTCATCTACAGCACCCCCAGTCCTTTTAAGAACATATTGACTACAGTAAATAATAATATCGGTAAAAATATATATCGTATATATTTTGCTTCTAAACGTTGCATTACTTTCGCCCCTGTTCTTGAACCAATCAAAGTTCCAATAGCTATCGGTGCTGCTATTGTCGGATTAATTGTTCCATTGAAAAAATAAATTAATGCACTAGCTGTTGCGGTCACCCCCATCATAAAATTACTGGTTGCTGTACTTACTTTAATAGGTAATTTCATATAATTATCCAAGGCAATTACTTTAAAAGCACCACTTCCAATACCTAATAAACCGCTGGCAAATCCCGCACCAAACATAATCAGTGAACCATGAGGTACATTTGTTACGTTATAATTTACCGTTCTTTTTATTGCCTTATCATAATAAGATGAGTTTAATTTAAAAGTATCTGCATACTTATCATTCTCAACAATTTCTTCTACTCTTTTTTTAGTAATAATACCTGCTTTTTTCAACATTCCATAAAATGAGTTTAATAATATAAGTGAAAAGAATATATATAGTAGTTTTGATGAAAAAACTCCTGCCATCAAAGCTCCAACAACTCCACCCGCAGTTGTAAATATTTCAAGAAGCATTCCTACACGCATATTACTCATATGATCTTTTACAAAGGCTATTGCAGACCCGCTGCTTGTGGCTATTACCGCTACTATACTCGCTCCTATGGCATATTTAATATCAATACCGAATATAATAGTTAATGCCGGAGTAATAATAATTCCCCCCCAAGACCGACTAATGATCCTAAAAATCCGGAAAAAACAGCAATTAAAATAAATTGAATTATTTCTGTCATAATATCTCCTAACTAATCTTTTGCATAGATTACCAAACAATTTTTATCAACATCTAATTCTATTTTTTTATTATCAAAAAATTCATTACTGGTTGCATTAGGTCTGGTCAAAGTCAACTCTAAATTCTCCGCTTCGTATTTGGCGTTTTTTATTGTCATAATAGTATGTTCATATAAGGGGACTATTGACAAATATTTGTATTCTTTTTTAGGTAAAAATATATTCTTACCTGCTTTTGCCACCATAATAATGTTATTATCATCAACAATATTCATTATCGTTTTAGAGTATTTTTCACTATTAAGTAATAGTATATTTCCAAAAAAATGATCCAATCTTTTTCCGGTTGCACCATAAATATTTATGATTCTTATATTTTTACATATACTATGTATTTTTCTTAATGCAAAATCTGCATCCGTTTCTATTTCATTATTTTTCTTATAATAATATTTAGAATTATTTTCTATTCTAAGTCGCTCATTATCATTAACAGAATCAAAATCGCCACAACCGATTAATAGCTTAATTCCCCTATTCACTAAATATTTTGCTCCACCATCAACACCACACCAATGACCCGAAGGTATTGAGTTCGGCTTTTCTCCATCAAGCATTATATTTATCTGTTTTATTTGTTCCATTATTTTAGTAATTCTCCCAAGGTTTGTTTTTTATTCTCTGCCGCAAACAAAAATGAACCACATACTAACAAATCGGCTCCACGTTCACGACATAATTTTGATGTTTCAATGTTTATTCCACCATCTACTTGAATTAAATAATTATAATTTTTGTTTATTCTGATATTATTTAATTCCACTATTTTATCAAGCATTTCATTTATAAATTTTTGACCGCCGAATCCCGGATTTACTGTCATTATTAGTACATAATCTACCTTAGGCAATAAATACTTTATACTTTCGACAGAAGTCTGTGGATTAAGAACTATTCCTGCTTTTTTCCCCGAATTCTTAATAACTTGAATTACTCTATCTGCATGATTAGTAGCTTCAATATGAAACGATACCATATCACAGCCAATCTTACAAAAACGCTTCACGTAATTTTCCGGATTAGCTATCATTAAGTGGCAATCAAAAAGTGCTTTTGTTTTTGTTCTTATTGATTCTATAATTGGGAAACCAAATGAAATATTAGGTACAAAATTACCGTCCATTACATCAATATGTAGCATATCAATTCCGACTTGTTCCAATTCTTTTATATCTCTTTCTAAATTTGCAAAATCTGCTGATAAAATTGATGGTAGTATTTTTTTCATTTTCAAACTCCTTTAAATTATTTAATATATTATTTTGACATTTTAAAGTTAGAATTTTATATAATAAAATTACTAATTTCTCTGTAATATTTAACAAAAAAATTTAATATTTTTTTTTCTGTGTTTCTTTTTCTTTGAAAAACATTTTATAATCTTCATAACGACTCTGTAATACTTCTCCCATTTTGACAGCTTCCTTTACACCGCAATTAATTTCTTCCACGTGATTACATGGTTGAAATTTACATGAATAATTACTAAACTCTCTAAATAAATATTGAATATCTTCTTTTTCTATAAATGTTATATCTATCGAAGAAAATCCCGGGGTATCCGCTATATAAAAATCATCAAGTTTATAAAATTCTATATGCCTTGTCGTATGGCGACCACGTCCTAAATGTTTGGAAATTTCTGCTGTTTCTATATTTAGACTACCTGATAATTTGTTAATAAAGGTTGACTTTCCTGCACCGGATTGCCCTGAAATAGCTATGTACTCTCCGGCTAATTGTGATTTTATTTTACTTATATCTCCTTCATCGTTAGTATATACTTTATATCCTATACTTTTATAATACTTCATTACTTTACATATATACTCATGTTCAGTTTTATTTAATAAATCTAATTTGGTAAAAATTAAGATAATATCAACATTACTGTTTTCATTTAAACAAATAATCTTATTAAGTAACTTGCTGGAAAAATCAGGATCTTTTGCTGATATAATAACCAAATTGTGATCAATATTTACTACTTTCGGTCTCAACAATTCATTTTTTCTACCCAGTATTTTTACCACATACCCTGTATTATTATCAGTCATCTGAATAATTACATTATCACCAACCAACGGTACAATTCCATCATTACGAAAATTTCCTCGTGCTCGACAAGTAATCATCTTTTCTCCAACCTGTACGTAATAAAATCCACTTAATGCTTTTAAAATTTTGCCTTTTTTTGTCATAATCATCCTTTACACTTTTTATATTACATATCTTTATTGTTTTTAACAATATTATTTATTATATTTTTTTGTGTTTTCTTAGCTAATTCTAACATTTCCACCGCATGTTCTTCTGATAATTTTGTTAAATTATCTCCTGATAACATTCTGGCTACTTCCATTATTTTTTCTTGGTCATTCAACTCTTTTATTTTTGTTAATGTTCTTTTATCAAATATCACTTTTCTAATCAGCAAATTTGTATCAGCTAATGCCGTTGTTTGTGGTAAATGTGAAATACACAATACTTGCGAATTAACACCTAACTGATACATTTTTTCTGCCATACGTTGCGAAACACGTCCACTAACTCCGGTATCAATTTCGTCAAAAATAATTGACGTTGCCTCAATACTGCGTGAAAAAATAATCTTCAATGCTAACATAACACGCGAAAGTTCTCCACCGGAAGCAACTTTTGACAATGATTTAAGCGGTTCTCCTAAGTTAGCACTGATAAGTATTCGTACATCATCACAACCATCTTGTGCAAAATCTTTTTCTTTGAAATCAACTTTTATTATACTTTTTTCCATATATAAAAACTTAAGTTCTTCTTGTATTAAGCTTTCAAGATGAATTGCTGTTTTTTTTCGTGCTTCTGTAAGTTTTTTAGCTAATTTCTTTATATCTGTTTCTATTACCGCACTTCTTTTTAAATAATTTTCTACATTTTCTTCATAGTTTTCTAATTCTTCTAATTCCTCTACTATTTCTTCTTTTAAAATAATCAGTTCATTTAATTTGCGTGAATATTTTCGCTCCAACATACGTATCTTATCTAATCTGAAATTAAGTTTATTTAATTTTTCTTCATCGTATTCTATGTCATCTGTATAACTGGATATTTCATATCTTAAATCATCTAATATATAATATAAATTTGTTATTTCTTCATATTTTTCATCAAAATTATCATTGTAACTACTTAATTCTCCTAAGTTGGAACGAATTCTTCCTAATTTTGACAAAATTCCACGCTCACCGTCTATATCTTCAGAAATACTATATGCCAAACTATTAACTTTTTCGAAATTTTCTAAGTAATCAATCTCTTTTTCTAGTTCAAAATCTTCATCTTTTTTTAATTTTAACGATTCGAGTTCATTATATTGATATTTTAAAAAATCTATCTTTTGTAAAACATCACTCTCTTGTCGTTTCAAATTGGAAATTTTTTCTTGTATTACTTTATACTCTCTATATTTTTCTTTATATTTTACTAATATCGGTATTATTGTTTCTTTTGAAAAAGTATCTATTAAATTTAAGTGATTTTTTTCAACTAATAATACTTGATTATCGTGCTGTTCGTGAATATCCAATAGATAAGCGGTTACTTTTTTCAATGTTGCCAGATTTACAACAATACCATTAATACGACAAATACTTTTTCCTGTACTGTATATATCACGTCTTATAATAATAACTTCATCATCTTCTACACCGAGGTCTAACTCTTTAAATATTTTTGCTACTTCTTTACTTTTTGGAAAATCAAATACCCCTTCTACACTTGCCTTATCTTCTCCGTATCTTATATAAGAAGTTGATGTCCTTTGCCCTGAAAGTTGGGATATAGCTGCGAGTATCATAGATTTTCCCGCTCCGGTTTCACCGCTGAGTACAGTCAATCCGTTTTTTAATTCAAGCGTCGCTTGTTCAATAATACCAAACTGTTTAATATTTAATTGTATTAACACGTACCTTCCCCCTATTTTATTTGAAGTGATTATGAGCATTATTTACTACATGCTCAATATTTATACTACCGTTATTTATATCTTTTTTAGCATTATAACTAAGTATCATAAGAAATTCAATATTCCCTTCTCCACCGGTAATAGGAGAATATGTTAAGTTTATCATACTAAAACCGACGCTGTTAGCAAGTAATAATACTTTTTCAATTACTTCTGTTTGAATTTTCTTATCTCTCACTATTCCACCCTTACCAACTTTATCACGTCCGGCTTCAAATTGTGGTTTAACTAATGCACACACCATTCCGTTATCATTAATTATAGCAGCAAGATTAGGTAAAATTAATGACAATGAAATAAACGATACATCAATAGATGCTATATCAATCGGATATATATTAAAATCTTCTTTTACACTATATCGAAAGTTGGTTTGTTCCATAACTTTAACATGTTCATTATTCCGAAGTTTCCAAACCAGCTGATTAGTTCCTACATCAAGTGCATAAACAAATTTTGCACCATGTTGTAAAGCGCAATCGGTAAACCCGCCGGTTGATGAACCGATATCAAGCATAACTTTATCTTTTACATCAAAACCTAATTCACTAATTGCTTTTTCCAATTTAAGACCGCCTCGACTTACATATGGCATTTGTTTCCCTTTAATACGAAGTGTAGCAGTAAAATCTACTTTCTCCCCCGCCTTATCTATTCTTATATTATCATTATATACTATACCTGCCATAATGGCTCGTTTAGCTTTCTCTCTTGAATCAAATAATCCTTGACTGACGCAAAGGATATCCGCACGTTCTTTTGTCATAACTACCTCTTTATCCAGTAACATATTCTTTAATATTGATTATAAAAATTATTTTCTAATTTATTATTATTACTTTTAAAATCAAAAAATTATTATTTTCATATACACTTATGTTTAATTTTACCATATTGTATGATTTTTGGCTATGCGTTAACTTGTCCTTTGTTAAATTAATAAAAATAGAGAACGACCTAAAATCGTGATTTCGTTAGAAATCAATTTTATATGATCGCTCCCACACAGTTCATTAAATTTAAGAAAAACTCTTTAAAATATATCTCTAAATCAATTTACCATAACGTATAACTACTAATGAGTAAATTATACTAGAATTTTTAACTTTTAAATCGCTCCTTATATTCTTAATTTTTTATCAACTGACATTTTTATATTCTACTGTAAAAATTTCCTTTTATTCTACATCATATCATTATCATGATAAATAAAATAATGACTTAAATATCTTTCAGTAACTCCATAGTCTCTTTTTCTTTTTTTGAAATAATTTTTAATATATCAGCAGCTTGTAAAACGCAGATACGTTCATCTGTTTCTCCTATTTTTTCAAATAGAGAAATTACCTCTGCCCATTTTTTAGCAATGTCGATAAATTCATTATACGCATGTTTAATAACTTGATTATTTGTTATTTGATATGCTTCGTGCAAAAAATCACGATAAATATTTCTAAATAACGCTCCACCGGTTCCTGATCTCTCCATTAGCATTGCAGAAGTTGAAAACTCGAATTTTCTATTTGTTGATCTATCAAACCATTTTATAATTTCTTTACTTGCTTTCTCAATACCTTTATAATTTAAGTTCTTAATAGGTGGATTCAGATAAGTATGTGCATTATTACGGATTGCGGTTATAATTGCTTCTTTCAATGGTATTATATCATTATCTTTTTCAAGGATATAATATAAATTTTTAGATGACATAGGTCCTTTTTCACTTCGTGCCATGGCTAAACTTTCTAATGATGTTTTCACATCAGAACCTTGTTGAACTGTATCAACTAAATAAGCATTTTTATCATCGTATCCAAGTATCGCAACATAATGACCTGCGAAATGGGGCGGATTTTTAAAATATTCCAAGTGATAGCAATCTAATTTTAAACCAACAGCCTTCCCACTATCAAGTAGTTGTTTTACCTCTTTCCATGCTTTTATTTTTGATGTTGTTTCTTTGACGGTTAATTTGAGATTCAAATTTTGTGCTATATTTTTTGTTAGTAAATCTGTTTTAATACGCCCTCCTATAAAAGGAAAATCCATATTTTTCATATTCCATATAATAAAGCCCAATCCTTGTCCTAAACCGAATAGTAACGGTTCGCTTAATTCAATTCCTAGTTGATTTAATAAAGTTCCTGTTGCTGTACTTTCACAGTGTTGCCCTATAAACGCTTTCGTTGTTATTTTCATTTTCTTAATCTCTCCAATTCATTTTTTATCCAACTTAACTCTGCTTTCAATAATACTTCACTTAAGCTAAATAATTGTCTTGCTGCTTGGACATTGCTACCTTTTTTCATTTTTTCTTGTAGAATTTTTAAATCTGTTAATAATACAGCTTGTCTGTCTTCTAAAGCAGTTATTAGTTCTAATGTATTAATTAAATGACTTGTAGCTAATCCTGTCATAAGATGTGTATTAGCAGGTTTTCTTTCTGAAATTTGATTTTTTGTTTTTTCTTTTAGCACTTCCATTCCCAAGTCCGTTATCTTATATTGTTTTTTCTCCTTTCCCTTAGTTGAAAGACTGGTTGCTAATTGCTTTTTCTCCAGACGTTCAAGTACATAATAGATAGAAGAAAAACCGATTTCTGCCGATTTTCTCATACCTCTTTCAGTGATTAAATTTTCTATATGATAACCATGCTGTGGTTGTTCTGCTAAAAGTCCCAGTATTATTTGTTCTGTTAATGATATTTTCATATTATTATTCTAGCACTAGAATACTTTCGTGTCAAATAAATATTAAATAACTATTTTTCAAAAAATTTAAACTCAATTTATAAAGATTTAATTATAAAATCTTTATAAATTATTTGCTCGGCTACTTTTATTATATTTATAATTTTTCTTTTCGGTATTTTGAAACTATAATGGTTAATATATAAAAATACTAAGCAGTTATCTGTGACCGCTTAGTATTTTATCCTTATTTTTTCTCATATCTTGTATTCTACATAAAGCTTGTTATTTTACTTTTTTTATATTCCAAATATTTTTTGCGTATTCTTCAACCGCTCTATCAGCTGAAAAAATACCGGCATTGGCTGTATTAATTAAACTCATACGTCCCCATTTTTCTTTATCTTGATAAATTTTAGAAACTTTTTCTTGCATTTCTACATAACTGTCAAAATCTGCTAAACACATAAAATTATCTTGTGTTAAGAGATAATCTACGATAAAGCTAAAATTCATTCCACCAACTGTCATCGTACGAATAAAATCTAACGTTTCTTTAATACGTGGAGAACTGCTGTAGTATTCCCACGACTTATACCCACGTAGATTTAAGTCATTAACTTGTGATGTTTCTAAACCAAAGATAAAAATATTATCATGACCAACAGCCTCACAAATTTCGACATTTGCTCCATCTAATGTTCCAAGAGTTATCGCTCCATTTAACATAAGTTTCATATTTCCCGTTCCACTCGCTTCTTTTCCGGCTTGAGAAATTTGTTCGCTTATGTCAGCGGCAGGAATAATTTTTTCTGCTAATATAACTTTATAATCCGGCAAAAATACTACTTTAATATACTCCCTGACTAATTCATCAGATTCAATCATTTGAGAAATCGAATGAATAAATTTAATTATATTTTTTGCCATTTGGTATCCTGATGATGCTTTCGCCGCAAAAATAAATGTCCTTGGTACAGGTCTTAAACCGTTATATTTAATTTCTTTGTATAAATAAACAATATGTAACGCATTTAATAGCTGACGTTTATATTCGTGCAAACGTTTTACCTGAACATCAAAAATAGAATTTGGATTGACTGTTATGCCGGTTGTATTTTGAATGTATTCAGCAAGTTGTTCTTTTTTAATTTTTTTAATTTTCATTAATTGTTCAATAACTTTTTTATCGTTTACATAGTTATTTAATTTGTTAATTTTTGATAAATCTTTAATAAAATCATTACCAATAAGTTTTTCCAAATAGATTGCTAATTCAGGATTTGCTTGACCCAGCCATCTTCTATGAGCAATACCGTTCGTTACATTTCCAAATTTAGTTGGATATAATTCATTAAATGCCTTAAATGTCGACTCTACCAATATATCACTATGTAATTTAGATACCCCATTCACATTATGACTACCAACTATAGATAGGTTCGCCATTCTTATTTGATTATCATAAATAATAGCCGTTTGAGCTAGAGTATATCCTTTACCTTGTTCCAATACCCAAGCACAAAAACGCTTATTAATTTCTTCAATAATTGAGTAAATACGCGGTAATAATGGCTTGAACAAATCTACCGACCATTTTTCTAAGGCTTCTGACATAATAGTATGATTAGTATAAGCAAATGTTTTTGTTGTAATTTCCCACGCTTTTTCCCACGAATATCCGTATTCATCTAATAAAAGACGCATTAACTCCGGTACTCCCATTGCAGGATGGGTATCATTAATATGTAGCGCTACGTGCTCAGATAAATTTTCTAAAGTACCAAATTCATTATAATGATTCTTTATCAATTGCTGAAGTGATGCACTGATAAAAAAGTATTGTTGCTTAATACGCAATTCTTTACCCTCATTTGTACTATCGGCAGGATATAATAATTTAGAAATTGAAGAAGCGATTGCTTCTGCTTCTGATGATTTGGAGTATTCACCTTTTTCAAACAATTTCATATTAAACCCGGTTTTTGCTTTTGCTTCCCATAGTCTTAAAGTATTAACGCTATCTGTTTTGTAACCGGATATTAATAAATCATATGGTTCGGCTTGGATTGCCGTGTAATTCTTGTGTTCAACGGTAAAACCTTTTTCGGTTAATTTTTCCTCAACATATCCATAAAAACGTACTTCAACTTCTTCGTCATTACGATATACTAGACCGTATTTTCCAAGATCCAACCAATAATCCGGAAATTCTTCTTGCCATCCATTATTAATAACTTGTTTAAAAATACCATATTCATATAAAATAGAAAATCCCGTTACCGGATAATCATTACTTGTCAAAGCATCTAAATAACATGAAGCAAGTCTACCAAGTCCGCCGTTACCTAATCCCGGATCCGGTTCAATATTATAAATTTCATCTAATGAAAAATTATTATTCGCTAAATATTCTTTAACCTCTTGTTCTAATCCTAAATTAAATAAATTATTACGTAACGTACGTCCTACTAAAAACTCCATTGACATATAGTATGCACGTTTTTGTTTAGTTTTCTTTAATTCTTGTTCATATGCAAATTTTTTCTCCGATAATTCTTCCCGTACCGTACTCATAACAGCCTCATATATTTGACGTTTACTTGCTGCATCAATTGTTATTCCAAATTGTCTTTTTAAATATTTTTCTATTTTTATTTCAAATTTTTTTGCCCTCATCTATCTCTCCTAAATTATATTTTTCTATACTTATTACATTTTAAATATTATTAAACTATCAACTTATACATATTTATATATTTTACTGCTGATTTTTTCCAACTAACATCTTGTTGCATGGCGTTTTTTATTATTTTATTCCAGTTATAACGTTCTTGATAATAGCAATACGTTGCTCTATAAATCGCATCCAACATATCATAAGCATCAAATGTTTCAAAAGTAAATCCTGTGCCTTGAGATCCGTTAAACGGTTCAACAGTATCTTTCAATCCTCCTACACGATGAACGATCGGAACAGTACCGTAACGCATTGAAATCATTTGTGACAATCCACATGGTTCTGTTTTTGACGGCATAAGAAACATGTCGCATGCTCCATATATCTTTGCCGACATTTCGCCGGAAAACATGATTAAACTGCGCACTTTATCATGACGTCTAAACTCTAAAGAACGTAACGCATCCTCATAATGACTATCACCTATACCGAGAATAATTAGCTGCGCTCCGCATTTTAAAATTTCATCAGCTACATGCAATAATAAGTCAATTCCCTTTTGATGTGTAAGGCGGGTTACCATACCTATCATCGGTATATTTTCATTTATCTCCAACGCCATTTCTTCTTGTAATTTTAATTTATTTTGTACTTTATTTTTAATAGTTTCCAAATCGTAATTCTTATAAAGTTGTTTATCTGTTTTTGGATTAAATTTGTCTATATCTAAACCATTAACAATACCATGTAGTTTCCCTTGTTCAACCCTTAATATACTGTCTAAACCATAAGAAAAATACGGTTCTAAAATTTCATGAGAATATGTTTCACTCACCGTATTAATACAATCCGCCAATTGAATAGCACCTTTTAATAAATTCAAATTACCGTTATTAATTAATGCATCAAAATATTTATTATCTAAACCGAATAAATCTCCCATATCATATGGATTGAATATTCCTTGGAATTCTATGTTATGAATTGAAATGACACTTTTTATTTTATTATAAAAATTTTCACCACGTGATTTCAAATCATCTAAATATATAACTGATAGTGCTGTATGCCAATCGTTAGCATTAAGAACATCCGGTTTATATTCTATATGAGGTAATATTTCCAATGCCGCTTTTGAGAAAAATGCAAAACGCTCTCCATCATCATCTTGTCCATAAATACTCGAACGATTAAAATATTGTTCATTATCAATAAAATAAAATTTTACACCATCAATTTCCGTTTCAAAAATACCGCAGTATGCTTTTCTCCAACCTAAATTAATAAAAATATGTTTTTTATATTGTAAATTAAATTTTTCTCTATCAATTGAAGTATATAACGGTAAAATTACTCTTGCTTCAACATCTTCATCTTGCAATGCTTTTGGTAACGAACCTATTACATCACCTAGTCCGCCAACTTTAACAAAAGGTGCAGCCTCTGCTGCCACAAATAACACTTTCATTATAACATCTCCTTAGTTGTTATTAATCAATACAAAAAGTTTAAAACATCACCATATAGTCTTATTAACTTCATTATACTTCATTTTCTCCCCAAAATCGAAAACCTCATATAACCCGGCGATGCTCTAACCTCGTATATTATACTCTTTTTCCTTTTTCAATAATTATAGGATTGTTTTCTGCACCTTTTAGTTTCATATCTTCTGATATTTCAACTAATTTATCTGAAATAATATAATCAACATATGCATTACGATTAATTATTCCATTTTGCATAATAATTGAATTTTTTACTATTGCTCCTTCTTCCACTACCACGTCTCTAAATAAAATACTATTCTCAACAGTTCCTTTGATTACACAACCATCTCCCAACAATGAATTACTTACTACAGAATGTTCTCCGTAACGTGTAGGTACACTATCTTGAACCCGCGTTAGTATATCCGTCCCTGATAAAAATACTTCATTTAATTTATCACGATTTAATAAATCTCTGTTAAATTCAAAATATGATTTCACCGTATTAATAGTCATACTATACCCTGTTATTTCGTAGGCATAAACATTTAACTGGTGGAAGTTTTTAGCTACATAATCTAACAGTATATCTTCCCAACCTAGTGTTAATCCCTTTTTTACAACCTCTTTAAATAACTCTTTAGTCATATTATAAATTTTAACTTGCGTTGCACATACTTCATTCGAACCGTTAAAATGATATAAGCTGTCATACACGCGATTATTTTCATCAAAAATAATTTGTGATTCACCAATATTAGGTTGTCTATAAGTATACGCAAGTGTTATATCTGCATTAGTAGCTAAATGATATTTTAACATTTCTTTAAAGTCAATATTACCAATAATATTAGAATCCACTAGAATACAATATTCTTCCAATAAACTATCTGCATATACCACTGTATTACTCAATGCTTCTATTTTATTGCGTGCCACACGTGTTGATAAATGATTTGATAAAGGGGTAATGAACTTAAGTCCACGATTTTTACGATTTAAATCCCAATCTTTCCCCCAACCTACATGATCCATTAATGATTTATAGTTTTGATTACTGACGATTGCTATATTCGGCACTTCCGCCTTAACCAATGACGACAACATAAAATCCACCATTCTATATCTCGATGCAACCGGTAACGACGCAAGTGTTCTATCTCTTACCAATCCTTGCAAATCATTGCTTTTTTTATAACTATCTGCGAACAATATACAAAAGGCATTTACCATATCAAATTTCCCCCGCCTTTCTATTTTCATATACAATTTCATCTTTACCTATAATGGTAATCATCTCATGACCTAAAACAATATCTCTATGCCCTACTTCTACATATGCTTTAATAACAGCACCTTCTGCTGCAATAGAATTATAAACTTTTGCTCCCTGTTCAATATGTGCATTTTCCATAATAATACTGCCAACTACTTCTGCTCCTTCTTCTATTGTAACACCTGAAGAAATAATTGAACTGTTAACATTTCCCAAAACAGATGTTCCATCAGAAATCATAGACTCTTTTACCCGTGCCGTGTTACCGATATACTGTGGCATAACCCCTGCGTGACGATAGTAAATACGCCAAAGTTTATCATCAATATTAAAGTTTTCTTTGTTTTTAATTAAGTCCATGTTAGCTTCCCACAAACTTTCAATAGTTCCTACATCTTTCCAATATCCTGCAAATGGGAATGCATATATTTTCTTTCCTTCGTTAAGCATCATTGGTATAATATTTTTCCCAAAATCTTTTTCACTATATTTATTTTCTTCATCACGAATTAAATATTCACGCAATTCTTTCCAACTGAAAATATAAATCCCCATAGATGCCTTTGTTGAAATCGGATGCTCCGGTTTTTCCAAAAATTCTGTTACACGTAATTCTTCATCCGTATTTAAAATACCGAAACGATTCGCCTCTTCTATTGACACATTAATATGCGCAATAGTTAAGTCCGCATCCTTTTGTTTGTGAAAATCAAGCATTTCTTTATAATTCATTTTATAAATATGATCTCCCGACAAGATAAGTACATAATCCGGATTATACTGTTCAATATAATTTATATTTTGATAAATTGCATTTGCAGTTCCTTTATACCATTCTCCCGTTTTACCTGCTGTATATGGCGGTAAAATTGATAAACCGCCATCCATTCTATCTAAATCCCATGGTTGACCATTCCCCATATATGAATTTAACTCCAGTGGCATAAATTGAGTTAACACACCTACTGTCGAAATACCGGAGTTTGCACAATTAGATAATGGAAAATCTATAATTCGATACTTTCCACCAAACGGTACCGCCGGTTTTGCCATATCTTTTGTTAATACTTGTAATCTTGTTCCCTGTCCGCCTGCTAATAACATCGCCACTATTTCTTTTTTTCGCACCATTGTATAATCTCCCATCTATAAGTTTAGTATTTTTTCTCTATATATAATGTTGCATAAGGTGGAATATTTATACTTAAAGTATATTTAAAATTATTTTTTTCTTTTTTAACTGTTTTTAAATTTCTATTTTGTAATCCGCTTCCGTCATATTTTTTTGCATCTGAATTAAGTACCACTTTATAACTTCCCCAAGCATCTACACCAACTTCATAACCTTTTAAAGTTTGACCTGAAAAATTGGATACCACCAACACTTCTTTATCATTATTATCTTTACGTAAAAATGCAAAAACTTCATTTTGTTTATCATCAACAATATGCCACTTAAAACCGCTCCAATCACCATCGTTTTGCCAAAAAGCCGACGTTTGTCTATAGTATTTATTTAACTCTTTTACATAGCGATGTGTAGCTACATGTTTTGGATATAACATAAGCAACCAATCAAGTTCTCTCACTTCATCCCATTCAATAAATTGAGCAATATCAATTCCCATAAATGTCAATTTTTTGCCGGGATGAGCAAACATATAACCTAAAAATGCTCTAAAATTATTAAATTTATCATCATAAGCTACAGGGCTTTTATCTAATAAGGATTTTTTACCATGTACCACCTCATCGTGCGAGATTGGTAGTATAAAATTCTCCGAAAAAGCATAGTACATTGAAAATGTAAATTTATCATGTGAACCGTTTCTAAAAAAGGGATCAATTTCAAGATAATTAAGGCTATCATTCATCCAACCCATATTCCATTTAAAATTAAAACCAAGTCCACCGTGTTCTACCGGTACTGTAATTTTTGGATAACTCGTTGATTCTTCGGCAATCATCATGACGGTTGGATAATATTCTCTTACGTGATTATTCAAAGTCTTTAAAAAATCTATAGCTTCTAAATTTTCAAAGCCTCCATAAATATTTCGAGCAGATTCGTCATCATCACGACAGTAATTTAAAAAAATCATCGAACTAACCGCATCTACCCTAAGTCCGTCTATATGAAATTTATCCAACCAGTAAACAGCGCTTGATATTAAAAAAGATTTAACTTCATTTTTACCATAGTCAAAAACCCTTGTACCCCAACCAGCATGTTCCATTTTTCTAACGTCTGAATATTCATAACATTGCGTACCGTCAAATTCGTATAACCCATGTTCATCTTTTGTAAAATGTCCGGGAACCCAATCCAAAATAACGCCTATGTTATTTTGATGACACTTATCAACAAAATACATAAAATCTTCCGGTATTCCATACCTTGACGTAGGAGCAAAATATCCTGTTACCTGATACCCCCAAGATTTATCGTAAGGATATTCAGTTATTGGCATTAATTCTATATGGGTATAATTCATTTCTTTTACATAGGAAACTAATTCTTCTGCTAAAGCCTGATAACTTAATTCATTTCCAAGTTCATCATGTTTCCATGAACCAAGATGAACTTCGTATATATTCATCGGTTCCGTATAAGGTATCGTTCTTTTTTTCATCCATTTTTCATCATGCCATTGATAAGAAAAATCTTTATAAACCTTTGATGCGGTTTCGGGTCTTGTTTCTGAGTGTCTTGCATAAGGATCTGCTTTCCATAACTCTTTTCCACTCGAGGTTACTATAAAATATTTATAGCTATCATATTGCTTTATATTCGGTAATTTGATTTCATAAATACCCTTATTGCTAATTCGTTTCATCTCATGAATTTTCGGTTTCCAACCACAAAATTCTCCCGTAACATAAACTTTTTTAGCGTTTGGTGCCCATACTCTAAATGTGCATCCATCTTCACTCAGAAAGGAACCTAAAAAATCGTATGAATGATAATTTGTTCCCTCATGAAATAAATATTCCGCCACATTATCCACTATATTACCTCCTATTCCTAATTATAATATTTTCAGGAAACGTTTTCTTCATTTGCTAAAAAAATATAAAACCTATACTTCAAGAATAAAACTTATTTTTTAGCATTAATTATAAAAAAATTTCACTTTTATTTTACATTTTCATTATAGCATAAATCTTATTTTTATCAAAAGAATTTAATGATTTTTTTTATTTTTTATATTTTATTAATTTCAAATATAAAAAATTTTTTAGTAGTTTTTCTATATTTACTTTACTTGTTTTTTGTAATACAATAGATATGATTTTAATACATTTATAAATGGAGAATAAAAATGATTATTTACAATCCTATTCAAAATAAATTTCCTAAGGGAGCCGTTACTAATGATGAAAATATTAAATTTGAAATTTTAATAAAAGATAATTTTTTCTTTCATGATTTGAAAATTATCATAAAAAATGATTTTACAGGACAGATTATTTCTAAAAGTTTAACATTTAAAAACAACGAAAAAAATAATTATAACAAATATTCAGTAGAATTTGAAAAATTGGAAACTGGGTTGTATTTTTATCACTTTGAATTTCAATTTGATAATATTATCGCCTATTTAAAAAATAATCTATTAAATGCCGAATTAGTACATGATGAACATTCTTATACCGATTGGCAATTAACAGTTTATGATAAAAACTATAAAACTCCAAATTGGTATAAAGGATCGATTATGTATCAAATTTTTCCGGATAGATTTAAAAAAAGTGATAATTACGAGGCAACAATAGCAAAAAATGAAGATGACAGAATAAGACATATTGATTGGAATACTGTGCCACATTCCAATATTACTCATAAAAATTATAGTGCAAAAGATTTCTTAATGGGCAATCTGTTAGGCATTGAAGAGGAAAAAAATTATTTTAAACAGTTGAATATAGAAAGCATTTATCTAAATCCTATTATGGAAAGTTCTGAAAATCATCGTTATTCAACGGCAGACTATTTTAAAATTGATCCGTATTTCGGTACTAATGAGCAGTTTAAACAATTTTGTACTAATTTTAAAAATGATAATATACGCATTATCTTAGATGGTGTTTTTAGCCATACCGGTTCAGATAGTATTTACTTCAATCGCTATAATCATTATGACAGTATTGGAGCATTTAATTCGCAAAACTCTCCTTACTATGATTGGTTTTCTTTTTCAAACTTTCCTTATGAATATAATTCTTGGTGGGGTTTTGATAATTTACCAACAGTAATAAAGGAGAATAAAAATTATAGTGATTTCATTAATAATAAAGACACAGGTGTCCTAAATTTTTGGCAAAATTTAGGAATTTCCGGGTGGCGTCTTGATGTTGCAGACGAATTTCCGGATGAATTTTTAGATAGAGTAAGAGAAACGACTAAATATTACGATGAAAATTCTCTTATTATAGGTGAAGTTTGGGAAGATGCTACAAATAAATTCTCATATAATATACGTCGTCGTTACTTTTTAGGTAAACAGTTGGACAGTGTGATGAACTATCCATGGAGAAATGCGATTATTGATTTTGTAAAAAATGGTAATGCAGAAAAATTTGCTTATGAAATATCTCTATTGGTAGAAAATTACCCAAAACCTGCTCTTGATTCCTTAATGAATTTACTATCAAGTCATGATACTGAACGTGTTTTAACTGTGTTGGCTTTTGATGAACCTGAAGATGTTCCCGTTGATGAACGTCCTACTTATAAATTAAATTATGAACAATATAATAAAGCAAAAGAACTATTAAAATTTGCCAGTTTCATTCAATTTACTCTCCCCGGTGTTCCTTGTATTTACTATGGTGATGAAATAGGTATGTATGGTTTTAGAGATCCTTATAATCGTTTAGGTTTTACTCATGACAATAAAGATGAAGATTTATTATCTCATTATAAAAAATTATCTAACTTTAGATATAACCACAAAGAAAAATTTAAATCTAATTTTGAATTGGTTTATACTGAAAATAATTGTATCGCTTATTTAAGAAATAATATACTATGTGTAATAAATTTAGATTATGAGGCTCATTTTATAAAAAAATTTAGTGGAGAAATTCTTTTTGAAAACAACAAATCATACTCCACTCCATTTGGAATAGTAATTTCACCAAGAAGTTTTACTGCTATTAAAATAGTATAAATGAGATTGCCTAAAATATTATACTTTTTATAACAAATAGGTAGTTCATTGATTTGAAAATACACTTTTAAAAATTTTTCCCAAATCTAATGAACTGTGAGGGGAACCTAATAAAATCACGGTTTTTAAGTCCCCTCATTTTTCTATTATATTATTCTTTTCAAAATAATATAATTTTTTTTCTTTCTCACTAATTTTTATATAATTTATATTTTTTATATGAACCAATTAAACAAGATATAAATAATATAATAAAAATCAGCAATGTAACAAGTACAGATACTATTGAAAAATTCAAATAAAACAAACTACTTCCGGGTGCATCAGTAGTAAAAATACTCATATAAAATCCAAATATTGCCCATGGAGATATTAAAAGAAATTCAATTATCAATAAAATAACGATAAATCTTTTCCATGGCATTGTTAATATAACATCTAAATTATTATTTTTTCTACTAAGTATCATACCGATAAATACTATCAATAGTATTATTGACAGTATAATATGCCCATTTAATAAAAATAAAGCTAAAATCTTCTCTGATAATTCCATACTACCTCCCAAATTCTTTATATAAATGTTTTACACAGTTGCTTCTCTTCTGTATTTAAAAAATATTTTAGAATTAAACTTCTTTCACTTATTTTAATTATATATTATAATTGTATAGAAAACTATATTTTTGATATAATTGTAAGGAAATTTTATATAAATAATATTTCTAATAATATTTTATAAAAAACTAATTTATCATTCTATTAAAAATAAATTAATAATAAAGGATTGAGTAATTTGGAAATAAAAAGACAACATGTTAATTTTGACCTTCAGAGTAAATATGAACCTAAAGGCGATCAGGTCAACGCAATTGCTGAATTAACAGCCGGTATTAAAAATAACGAAAAATATCAAACTTTATTAGGTGCTACCGGTACTGGAAAAACATTTACCATAGCAAATATTATTAAAAATATCGGTAAACCTACACTAGTCCTTGCACACAACAAAACCCTTGCAGGACAATTATATAATGAATTAAAAGAATTTTTCCCAAACAATCGTGTTGAATATTTTGTTTCATACTACGATTACTTTCAACCGGAAGCCTATGTACCTTCTACCGATACCTATATAGAAAAAGATTCTTCTGTTAATGATGAAATAGATATGCTTCGTCATGGCGCTACATCATCACTTTTAGAACGAGATGACGTTATTATAGTTTCAAGTGTTAGCTGTATTTATGGTTTAGGTTCTCCCGATGAATATGCATCTCTTGTTTTATCACTCCGTGTTGGTATGGAGATAAGTCGTAATAAAATTCTTGAAAAACTTATTAATATTCAATATATGCGTAATGATGTTGAATTCAGCCGTGGAACATTTCGTGTTCGTGGTGATGTTATTGAAATTTTTCCGGCATCACATGGTGAACACTCTATTCGTATTGAAATGTTTGGAGATGAAATTGATAGAATTCGTGAAATTAATTCATTAACAGGGGAAGTTCTTTATGAGTTAGAACACATTTCCATCTATCCTGCCAGTCACTTTGTAGCCGGTGAAGTAAAAACTAAAGAGGCAATTAAACGTATTCGTAAAGAGTTGGAGGAACGATTAAAAGTTCTAAACATGGAAAATAAATTGCTTGAAGTTCAACGATTAGAACAGAGAACCAACTATGACTTAGAAATGATGGAAGAAATGGGATTTTGCTCAGGTATTGAAAACTACTCATTACATTTAACTTTGCGTGAACCAGGATCTACACCCTATACTCTATTGGATTATTTCCCTAAAGATTGGCTACTGGTAGTTGATGAATCACATGTAACCCTTCCTCAAGTTCGTGGAATGTTTAATGGAGATAGAGCAAGAAAACAGGTTTTGGTTGATTATGGTTTTAGACTTCCTACTGCATTGGACAACAGACCTCTTAATTATAATGAATTTGAAAGCAAACTAAACCAAGCCATTTTTGTTTCAGCAACACCCGGAGATTATGAATTAGAACACAGCAATAAAATTGTAGAACAAATTATCAGGCCTACAGGATTATTGGACCCTATTATTGAAGTTCGTCCCGTTAGTGATCAAGTATTCAATTTGACAAAAGAAGCACAAAAAATTATAGAAAAAGGTGAGAGAATTCTCGTAACTACTCTTACTAAGAAAATGGCAGAAGCACTTACCGATTATCTTAAAGAAAATGGTCTTAAAGTAAAATATCTTCACTCAGATATAAAAACTCTGGAAAGAATAGAAATTATACGTGATCTTCGTCTTGGAAAATTTGATATTCTTGTCGGTATAAACCTGCTTCGTGAAGGTTTAGATATCCCTGAAGTTTCATTAGTTGCCATACTTGATGCTGATAAAGAAGGATTTTTACGTGGTGATAAAGCTCTTCTTCAAACAATCGGGCGTGCTGCACGTAATTCTAACGGTCGTGTAATTATGTATGCTGACAACATTACCCGTAGTATGAAAAAAGCTATTGAAGAAACAAATCGTCGACGTGAAATCCAAACCGCTTATAATGAGCAACACGGTATAGTACCACAAACAATTATTAAAGATGTAAGGGATGCAATTAGTGCTAAGAAAGAATATATTGATGAAGAAATTAAAGAACTTGAAAATAAAACCAGTATTAACGACAATAATATCAAAGAACATCTTACTGAACTGGAACAAGAAATGTTCGCTGCGGCTAAAAAATTTGACTTTGAACGTGCGGCAAAACTTAGAGATACTATCTTTGAACTAAAAGAAAAATACAAACTTTAACATTAGTAAAATGTTTTCATATAACTACTATACTCTATTAATTTATGATATAATAAAAGGAAAGTTTAAATATCCCTTTTTATTTAGACTATAAATATTGTATAAAATAATGTTAGGAGATTAAACATGAAAAAAGAAAATATCGGAATCATTTATGGCGGCAAAAGTGCTGAACACTCTGTATCACTACTAACAGCAAAATCAATTATCAATGCAATTGATAAAGAAAAATACAACATCTTTCCTATTTTTATATCATTGGACGGCGCTTGGGCTAAGGGTAAAAAAATAACAAAACAAATTGAAAATCAAAAGGAGTTAATATTCTCAAATTTTGATAATGATATTAGCGGATTATTGTTCGAAAATGGATGTAAGTTTGATATAGTTTTCCCTGTTCTTCATGGCCCTAATGGAGAAGACGGTACTATTCAAGGGCTTCTTGAAATTATGGATATCTCCTATGTTGGTAACAATGTTCTTTCATCAGCTACCGGAATGGACAAAGTTATTATGAAACAATTATTTGAAGCATATAACTTGCCTCAACTACCATATGTTCACTTTATCGAATACACATGGAAAAATGATAAGGAACAAATCGTTAAAAATATTAATTCTAACCTAAAATATCCTGTATTCGTAAAACCTGCCAACCTTGGTTCATCTGTTGGAATTAGTCGTTGTAGTAACGAACAACAATTAATCGCAGGAATTGAAGAAGCCTTAAAATTTGATAAAAAAATCGTTGTTGAACAAGGTGCTGTTGATGCCAAGGAAATTGAAGTTGCAGTTATGGGATATAATGAAATCAAAACAACAGATCCCGGAGAAATAGTCAATATCTCTACAACTGAATTCTATGATTATGAAACTAAATATACTGACGGTCAATCAAGAATGGACATCCCTGCTCCAATCAATACAGCTTTCTACCCTAAATTTAGAGAAATGGCAGCCACAGCATTTCGTGCTATTAGCGGTTCCGGCTTAGTTCGTGCCGATTTCTTCTTAACAAAAGATGATGAGATATTTATAAATGAAGTAAATACAATGCCGGGCTTCACTCCATTTTCTATGTTTCCATCGCTTTGGGCAAATATGGGAGTAAGCTATCCAGAAATAATTGAAGAATTGTTTGCTTTAGCAAAAGAACGTTATAGCGATCGTCAAAATTTATTAACTGAAGAATAAGGATATACCACTTATGAAATATAATATTACTGAACTGGTAAAAATACTAAATGCTAAAAAAGTAAACTTAATAGATGATAAATACATTACCGGTATAGCTATTGATAGCAGGAAAGTTCAACCCGGAGATTTATTTATTCCTTTTTTAGGAGAAAATGTCGACGGTCATAATTATATTGAAACCGCCTTTAAAAAGGGAGCTGTCGCTTCCCTTTCTTTAAAGGTTAATTTCGAGTTAGATAAAAACATAATCTATGTTGAAAATAGTGAAAAAGCACTACAAACACTGGCACATCACTATTTAAAATCTTTAAATGTTAAAATCGTTGCTATTACCGGAAGTAACGGAAAAACTACAACAAAAGACATTATTAGCTCCATATTATCTACTAAATATAAAGTTCATAAAACAGCTGGAAATTTTAATAATGAACTTGGAGTCCCATTAACTATTCTCTCCGCTCCGGAAGATAGTGACATACTTGTTCTTGAAATGGGCGCTGACAATTTTGGACAACTGGATTATCTTTCAAAATTAGTTGAACCGGATTTCACCGTTATTACCAATATAGGAGAAAGTCATATTGAATTTTTCAAAAATCGTGAAGGAATTGCCAAAGCAAAATTTGAAATTACTAATGGCATGAAAAAAAATGGGGTATTTGTCTATAATGGCGATGAAATACTTATTAAAAACTTAATAAATCAAAGCAATATAACATCTATCTCATGTGGTGAGTTAAAATCTAATGATATAATCTTAGAAAACTATAATATTACCCGTAAATCTATTAATTTTAAATTAAATATTTCAAATACGCCGTTTAGTACATCATTAAAAGGTAAACATAATCTTTATAATATTATGTTTGCAATAGCAATTTCTCACAAATTAGGGCTTAGTTACAGCGAAATAAAAAATGCTATAAGTAATATTAAAGAGATTACTAAAATGCGACTTGAAAGCATACCCTACAAAAAAAATTCATTAATAATTAACGATGCCTACAACGCAAGTCCAACTTCAATGAAAGCAAGTATTGATGTTTTAAACGAATTAACAGATTTTAGTTATAAAACACTGGTTTTAGGAGATATGTTTGAACTTGGAAGTAACGAAATATCATATCATAGTTCAGTTGGAGAACATATTACTGACAATACAAAAAATATAAATCTTGTAATTAGTGTTGGAATTTTATCAAAAAATATTACTGATAATATTAAAAATACTATTTCCACACTTCACTTTAATACAACAGAAGAAGTGACAAATTACTTAAAGCAGAATACTCACCCTAACGAAGTAATACTTTTTAAAGCAAGTCGTTCAATGAAACTTGAGAAAATTATTGAAGAATTAATAAAACACTAACATTTTTTGTTCTGACCCCAAAAAGTTAGATTTTTGTTCTAACTTTTTGGGGTCGGTACATTTTCGTTAGTGTTTTATTTTAATTATATATTGGAAGCTATTTATCGCCCATTAATAAATCTTTCGGATGTTTTCTAAGTAATGTTATAGAAGCAATTAATACTGAAACTATAATAATTATCAATCCGAAACCTACAACTTTAGTCATATCCTCAGGGCTAACATGAACAGATAGATTTGTTAATGTTTTATTAAAACCATCTACTTCTGCACCTCCACCTATATTTGCTCCTTTTCCTTCAAGCGATAGCTTTTTAGTAATATTTTTAGTTACTTGTGAAAGTATACTGTCCCCTACCATTTTACTAACATAATTTCCGGTAAAATATGCTGCAATAAAACTGAATACACTTATTATTATAACTTCTGTTATAAATTGTAAAAGTATTTTAGTTTTACTAATACCTAATGCCAACATAATTCCCATCTCTTTTCTTCTACCATTGATCCATAAGAATAGAACTAAAGTAAGAACTAATGCTCCGAATATAAGCGCTCCTACTAATAGATTATTTGTTGCACCATAAATAGCATTAATTGATGATTGAAGTGCAGGGAAGTTATTGCTACTTTTTATAAGAGTGTATGACTGCCAATCAATATCAGATATTCCTCTTACTCTGTTCATTACTTTGTTTATGTTTTGCCCACCGCTAACAAAGAAAGTGGCATCTTGATAAATTGCAGTATCATCTGTAAAATTATATAATTTTTTGGTAGTTTCTGTATCTGTCACAAAAATGTTTTCATATAATTCTTGCGGGTAGGTTACTGATGTTTTATTTTTACCATCAAAGATTCCAACAACTTTAACCTTGGTTGTTTCATTTGCTTTATTAACATTATCAGCATCATGAACGTTTGATTTTAATGTTATAGTATCGCCAACTTTAATATTATTTTTTTGTGCAAAATCTTTATGAACTAAAGTAACATTTTTATCAGACTCATTAATATGGCGACCTTCAACTAATTTTAATGTTTCGGCAACAAATTTATCATCTTTAGATGAATCATTAATTCCCGTTACCATAACCGCACTTCCGAAATTTTTCTTTCGTTCTTCGCTTTGATTGTCAGAACCACCGGGTACTTCTACAATTTTATGATCTACTAGATCTGCCACTATATTTGTTCTTTTTACATAACCTGTAATACCTTCAGTTCCTTTTATTTTCTCTATATCTTTCCCTTTAAGATTACCGGCACCTCTTGGTGTCCCTTGATTAACCCTACGGTTAATTTGCATAGAAAAACTGCTCGTTATATTTTTTAAAGTTTCTTTTGAAGCCGTATCTGTTGCATTCTTTACAGAAACACTACTCAATATTAGAGTTGACATACATAAAAGAATACAGAAAATAATAAGTGTTTTTATTTTTTTACGCCATACATATGCGATGGCATTTTTTATAATTGACATATTTTTTCTCCTTACGCTTAATACATATATAAAATTAAAATGTTTATTTATTAATTTCTACTAATTTTTGTTTTTTTAACTCTAAAACAATATCTGCTTTGCTTGCTAGTTGATTACTGTGAGTTACTACTATAACACATTTATTTCTCTCTTTTGCTGATTTGATTAAAATTTCGATAATATCCATAGCCGTATTTTCATCCAAGTTTCCTGTAGGTTCATCTGCTAATATAATAGGTGCTTCTGACACCAATGCCCTTGCTATTGCTACACGTTGCTGTTGACCACCTGATAATTTTAAAACATTACGATTAATTTCTTTTTCTTCAAGACCTAACTGTAATAATATATCTTTACCGGCTTCTTTATTAACTAATTTAATATTTTCAAGCGGTGTTAAATAATCAATTAAATTATAATTTTGGAAAACTAATGAAATTTGTTTACTTCTATGATGATTGTATCCACTTTCGGCAATATCCTTATCATTGAATAATATTTCTCCTTTTGTGGGAGTATCTAATCCGGCTAAAAGTGATAATAATGTTGATTTTCCTGCACCGGATTTCCCGATAATTGCATAAAATTTCCCACTTTCAAATTCATAATTAATACGATTTAATACACTTTCTCTGGAATTGTTATAATTATAACTTACATTATTAATTTTTAATATTGTCATGTTTAATATCTCCTTAACTCATATTTGATAAAATATCTTTTGGTTTTTTATGTAAAATAATATATGAAGTGCCTATTACTGATATTAGTATAATAAGAATTAGTATCCCATACGTTGAGATAATAGTTGTAAAATCTAATTTCGGTATAACACTTTCGAATATAGATGTAGATCCATCTTCAAATTGTCCGTTGTTTATAAATTCTTTAAACACATATTTTGCGACAATATTACCGCCGGTGGAAGATAAAATTATACTAAATACTGAAATTATCATTAACTCTATAATAAACTGAGCAATAATTTTAATTTTTGAAATACCTAGCGATAATAAAATTCCAATTTCATAAATTCGTTCTCTTAACCAAAACATTAATATAAGAGATAAAACAACAACACTTCCTATTATAATACCCAATGTTAATACGTCTATAATATTTTTAAAATTTATAACGGATGAAGAAACTGCTTCAAAATCTTTATTATTTTTCACAATATCAACACCATTCCAATCTATTGGAGTTTTTTTAGCGGTATCTACTGCACTATCAATTTCATTAGGATTAGATAAAAAATATACTGCCGTTGTAACTTTGTAATCATTGGCTTTATAACCCCATAATTTTTGGCTGGAATTATAATCTGTAAAAATAGTATTTTCCGTAGCGTCTGAACTCAAGCCGGTATTTTTTTCATTTTTTTGTCCTGAAAAAATTCCCGCTACTTCTAGTTCAACTTCACTACTCTCCTGTGTATTTGTTTCCTTTATAGCAACTCCACGTAATTTTATTTTATCTCCCACTTTTAAATTATTTTTTTGTGCTAATTTCTCATGTATAAGAACCTTTGAGTTGTCTTTTTCGGTAATAGGATTACCTTTTTCTAATTTAAAAACTCCACTTGTAAATTCTTTTTCTAATTTTGTATCCGTTGTCCCAAATATAGATACTAAATTACTTAGTTTAGAATTTGATTCATCTATTGTTACATTTTGTTTAACATCAACAACTTTTTTATCTGTTAGCTTTGCCAAAGTATCATATTTAAAATTGTATTTAGAAATTTTTTTATTTTCTAAAAATTTTTTAGCTGCATCTAATGTGATAGGTTGTTCAACATTTTTGCTAACTACAGTAAACCCTGTATTTGATATTTCATATATTTTTTTTTCAATTTTATTAGTAGCAAACATAATAGAAAAACTACTTAATAATGCAGTGGAAATCAATGTTAATATCAGAAATATAAGTACAGTTTTTACTTTCTTTCTACTGATATAATTCCATGCGCGTTTTGTAATTGACATATATATGTTCCTTTCTTAATAATTTTTATTTATGAAATTTTTATTTGGCTATAATTAATAAAAAATTATATACCATGACTTCAATAAATTAAGACTTAGTAAATTTAGCTATCCTCCTTAAATTAGAATTAAAAACATAGAATTATCTGACTACGTTTCCGGTGAATCGATCCTGTTTTTTATTCTAATAAAAATAACTTAATTTTACTTTAATATTTTACTTTAATTTTTTAATATAGATATTCATCATTTTTTTAACTTAAATCTAATGAACAAAGTTATATACTTAATACTACAAAAGCATAAAAAACAGTATTTTATCGACTATTTTTTTAATAATATTAAAAATATTTTTTAAAATAAATATTTTTTAAAAAATATAGTTATCTAAAAAAAAATACTATTAGAAAATTATAATAAAATATTTATGTTTTATAAAAGAATATTTTAATTATTAAATTATGAGTTGAATAGTTAATTAAGAAAATAATAATAAATATAGTCTTAAATATAATTATCTAATTTATCTATAATACCCATTTTGATAACTAAAATTTTTTTAATTCTATCAACTATATTTAGTATTTTATCCTTATTTTTTCTCATGCCCCATATTTTACATAAAACCTAAAAAAAGTATTTAATATAGATTTTTATACTCTATATTAAATACTTTTCTTATTATTTTATTTAATAGAATTCCTTATGCGTTCATATGCTCCGGGTTCTATCTTATCTAAAGAATTTCTAATTATTTCTAACGTTTTATTATAACGATATTCACGATAGTATTGTTCAGCAACTGTTAGTTGTTGATGCAATTCAACATTATCTTTTCTGTACCTGTTGGCATAACGAATTAATTTTTCAATCAATTCTATGTCAGTTAAGATGGTATTTACTTCAGAACGATAAATCTCCAATGACTCCTCTGCTTCTGCTACGGAACGTTTTAATAAATCTATATTAATAGGTTCTTTTCTTAATTCTTCTAAGGCATACTTGTAACTATCCGTTACATCTTTGTATAAAACAATAAATCTGTCGCTAAAACCGGGAACTCTGGAATTATCAAGTTTACGTTTAATAACCTCTTTCTCCTGATTAATAAATGATAATTTTTCTCTGGCAATACCCTCTTCTTCACGAAGACTGGTTAAATACCTTGAATAATTCGTTTGATCTTCCTCTATCTTCTCAAGTCCTTGACCTAGAAGTTCGACTTTTTCTTTTAAGTCTTTATAGTTAAGTTTCGGTTGATTATTAATATAAACGTCAATATCGTGTTTAATATTCAACAGATTATTTAACTCATCATAATAGTTTGCTACCATTTCTTCATCTTTTTGATAAATTTGGTATCTATTTTTTATTTCTTGAATATTATTATACAATGCTTCATTTAATTGGTCTTGTAAATTTAATTTATTTGTAATTTCACGATAGTTTTCTTCAATGTATTTCTTATACTCAAGTTCTTTTTTCAAATCTTTTGAAATCTCATCAATTACATCGTAAATTCCATCTAAAATATTTTCTATTAAATCAATATCTCCGGACTTCACCTTATCTCTTGCATCATTTAATTGCCACACACTGCTTTCTATTTTACCTGATATGTCTAAATGATTTAATTTAAAACCTTTTTTCTCCATTTCTTCTACTTTAAGACGTAGTGCTTGAATTTGTGCGGGACATGTTTTTTCGATTTCTTTCAACAGATCCGGAAGTATTTCCATTCTTTCTTTCAAATTTAATACAACATCTTTAATATGTACAATTTTTTCTTGTGCTTCTATGTACTTACCTGTTGAAGTTAACAATTTAAAATCATCTAATTGTGGTGCTATTTCTTTAATTTCTAATTCAAATTCTTCAGCAGCAGTGCCATATTGATGACGTTTAGCTAATAATTCACGGTTAAGTTCTTTATACTCTTGAACAATCTCCTCATAAAGTTCTTTATTACTAGGTTCAATTTCAGCTAACTCTTTAATTTCTTTTCTTATACCTGATATTCTATCTTTAATATTAGCGATTAATTCACCACTATTCATAATAATTTCATCAGCTTTTTTAAAGTTAAATTTGTCGATATATCCTTCTGCACTGTAAAGATCTTTATCTAATTCTTCAATATCAATACTTTGAATTTCGTACCATTCACTTTCCCAACTTGCATAAAGTTTTTCTGCCTTACCTGATATATTTATTGCTTTTATCTGCTTCAAATCATCAGATAGCGTTTCTCTTTCTAGCTCATCTTTCATAACTAAAAGAGGGTATAAATCTTGTTTTTTCCTGTTTCTTAAGATAAATAGTGCCACTATACCACCAAGAACAAGGACACACACAAATAAAAATATATATGTCATATATCTTCCCCCTGAAATTTTCATTAATTTATTAAATACAATAAAACCTATCAAAATTATACCATTTTTAAGAAAAAAAACAAAGTATTTATATCCATTTTTTCCTAAAAATTTTACTAGGTATATTAGAAAAATATATATAAATTAATAATAACATATTATCTTGAAAAAATAATAATAAAAATAAATTTATTGATATATATTTAATACTAATCATTTTTATTTTTAAGTAAAAACCCTCACCTTTTATGTGAGAGTTTATAACAATTTTACATTTTAATATTCATTAGAAAAAATTAACTCTAGGAAATAATCCTTTAACACTTTTATATATGTTCCTTTCATTCCTAAGGATTTTGACTCGATAATACCTGCACTTTCTAATTTACGTAGTGCATTAACAATAACTGAGCGCGTAATTCCCACTCTGTCTGCTATTTTGCTGGCAATAAGCAATCCTTCTGTTCCGTTTAATTCTTTAAAAATATGCTCAATCGCTTCTTTTTCTGAATATGAAAGAGAATTTAACGCCATATTAACCATATCTTTATCACGTGCCAGATTTTTTTCTTTATCTTGTTTTTCGTGCATGATTTCTATCCCAACTACAGTTGAAGCATATTCAGCAAGGACTAAATCATCGTCTTTAAAATCACTATCCATTCTACCGATAACCAGTGTACCTAATCGTTCACCACCACCACGAATTGGTAAGATTACCGTATAAGTATTACCTTCAAATCTTTCTTCTTCTTCTTCAGGAAAAATAGAAAGTTCATTTTTAAATGGAATATTTACTTTTGTTGCATAAACCTTCATCGTAGCATCCAGATATGCTTTAGGAACTTTTCTATCTTGGATTATTCTTTCCATTCTTTCATTAGAGTAATCAATAATAGAATCATACCCTAATATATTCCCTTCAACATCTAATATATAAACTACCGAGTCTAATATTGGGCTAAGACGCATTGCCATTGCTTCGAAATCAACGTTGTCATGTCTTCCTTCTTGTAAAATTGTGCTTATTTTTCTTGTTTTTTGTAATAAACTTGCCATTTTTTTCTCCTTACAAAAATACTTCCCTGCTTATTATAACACCTATTTTGCAAAATTGTAAGACTTTTTTTGAAATTTAATTAATTAATTTTGAAATTTTCTAAAATTTCTAATGATCTTTTATCATATCTTGTATATTTTTCTTTTTTATCTTTTATTTTCTCTTCCAGTGGTTTAATTATTCCAAAATTTGCATTCATAGGTTGAAAATTCTTATTTGTATTATCAACAATATAGTTCGCCATCGCTCCAATCATTGTCTCCGTTGGAAAAATTACTTCTTTACCCTCAGTATTATATATAGCATTTAAAGCCGCTACAATCCCTGATGCCGCACTTTCTACATACCCCTCTACTCCTGTCATCTGCCCTGCAAAATAAATATTTTTTTCTTTTTTTAAACGGTATGTTCTTTCTAACAGTTGTGGTGAATTAAGATAAGTATTTCTGTGCATAACGCCGTAGCGAACAATATTCGCATTTTCTAATCCCGGTATTAAATTAATAATACGTTTTTGTTCTCCCCATTTTAAATGCGTTTGAAACCCTACGATATTATAAAGTGTCCCTTCTTTATTATCTTGACGTAACTGCACTACTGCATATGGTCTTTTTTCTGTTTTCGGATCTTCTAAACCTACAGGTTTCAACGGACCGAATAATAGTGTTTTTTCACCACGTTTTGCCATTTCCTCAAATGGCATACATCCCTCAAAATAAATTTCTTTTTCAAATTCTTTTAGCGGTGCTACTTCGGCATTTATCAATTCATTATAAAAAGTATAAAATTCTTCTTTTGTCATAGGACAATTTAGATATGCAGCCTCTCCTTTATCATAACGTGATTTTAGATATACTTTTTCAAAATTTATTGAATCTTTTTCAATAATAGGAGCTGCTGCATCATAAAAGTATAGACCGTCTTGGTTTGTATATTTTCTAATATCTTCACTTAATAAATCTGTAGTTAAAGGTCCTGTAGCCACGATTACCGGAACATCACCTTTAGGTATCGCTGATATTTCTTTTTCTATAATATTGATATTTGGATGATTTTTTATTTTTTCTGTTATCATCTCTGAAAAGCGATCTCTGTCTACTGCCAAAGCACCACCTGCCGGAACTTGAGTTGTATCGGCACATTCTATAATAATAGAATTAAGTCTTCTCATTTCTTCTTTCAACAGTCCGACCGCGTTTGTTATATTGTTAGCTCTTAATGAATTTGAACACACCAACTCCGCAAAATTTTTCGTTTTATGTGCCGGTGTCATTTTTTTAGGACGCATTTCATATAAATCTACCTTAACACCACGTGTTGCTAATTGCCATGCCGCTTCACTTCCGGCTAATCCTGCTCCAATTACGATTACTTTTTTTTCCATCAAATTCTCTCTTTCTTATAATAAATCTGAAAATTCATCTTGTAAATTTTTTTCTATTTCTATATTTTTAGTTGTTACTTTTCCATTTTTATCAAATAAATAAGTTTCTATACTCGCTAAAGTTTTTTTAATTAGTTCTGAATAATCATCACGCATTTCATATTCTACTATTTTCTCTAATTTTGGTTTTGTTTTAGGCGATTTTGGTGTAAAAATAGTACAACAATCTTCAAATGGTAAATTAGAAATTTTCAAAGTGCCTATCTCAGTTGCAATTTTTATTATATCAACTTTATCCATTGTTAATAGCGGACGTAATATCGGCATATTGGTAACAGCATTAATGCAGTTCATTGATTCCAGTGTTTGACTTGCTACCTGACCTAATGATTCCCCGGTTGCTATAGCAAGACAATCTTCTTTTTTCGCAACTTCTTCCGCTATACTCAACATAAAACGGCGTGTTGAAGTCATAGTATAATTAGATGGTATTCTCTTTACTATTTCTGTTTGTAATTCTGTAAAATTTACCACATGTAATTTTACTCTTCCTACTACTTCACTAAGTTTTGTTGTTAAATCAAAAATTTTATTCAAAGCATCTTGGGATGTGAATGGTGGTGATTGAAAGTGAATCATTTCCACTTCAACACCTTTTACCTGCAAAGTATGAGCTGCCACCGGTGAGTCAATACCGCCAGAAAGCAATAATAATGCTTTTGATGATGTATTTACAGGAAAACCTCCAACACCTTTTATAAAATCTGTGAAAATAAAAATCCCTTCACTTCGTACCTCTACATTAATAATAAAATCCGGTTGTTTTACATTTACTTTCAAATTTGGGTAATTTACCAATACGTAACTTCCAAAAATATTATTTAATTCATTAGTATTATAATCAAAATGTTTATTCGATCTTTTAGTTTGGATTTTAAATGTGTAATTTTTATCTAATTTTGTATTCAATAAACTATCTATTATTTTTTTTGCTTTATCTATATTCAAATCAGCACGTAATACCGGTGAAAAATTATGAATTCCGGGTATGTGTTTTAATTTTTCTATGATTTCATCTATATAATCGTTGTTATCAAAATGAATATACATTCTATCTCGTTTAGTTTGAATATGAAATCCTTTTAATCCCTGTAAATTATAACGAATATTTTTTGTTAATTTTTTTAAAAATTCATTTCTGTTACCAGATTTTAGAGTAAGTTCCCCATATCTGATTATAATATGACTATATTCCACTCTCTATTACCTCTTTAAATTTTTTGTATTCTTCTTTAAATATGCTAATAAATGTTTCAATCTCTTCTAAAGTTGTCATATAAGAAAAACTGACTCTAATGCTTCCTTGGATATTTTCTTTTGATAATCCTCGTGCATACAAGGCTTCATTCAAATGAAATGTTTTTGATGAACAAGCACTTGTTGTTGATACCATTATATCATGTTCATTAAGGGCGTTAACTATTGCCTCTCCTTTTATCTTCGGTAAACTTATATTTAATATTGAATTAACATAATTATCATTTAATGGAGAATTTAAAACTACATATTCTAATTGTCCCAATTCGTCAATAATTTTCTTTTTAAAAACTTTATGTTGTTCTTTAGCAATATCTATTTTCTCAAATGATAGTCTTAATGCTTTAGCTAGTGATACTGCACCCGCTACATTAACCGTTCCACTTCGTAACCCGGCTTCCTGCCCCCCTCCGAATGTAATATTATGTACTGTACGACGTGATTTTAAATACAGTAGTCCAACACCTTTTAAACCATGAAACTTATGTGCAGAGATTGAATAGCTGTCAACCTTGGTCAAATTAATTTTCTCTTTTATAACCCCTTGTACACCATCAACATGAAAATGTACTTTCGGATAATTTTCTAATATCTTGATTATCTGTTCTATAGGCTGCACCGCACCAAAAATATTATTAACATGCATAACACTTACTAAAATCGTTTTTTTTGTTAATAAAGATTTTAAATGTTCAAGATTGATAAATCCATGTTTATCAACATCAACATAATCAAGAACAAAACCTCGGTGTTCTAATTCCCTAAACGTTTCTAATACAGATGGATGTTCAATTTTAGAAACAATAATACGATTACCAAAATCTTTTTTATGTTCTACGCTTCCCAATAAAGCAATATTATTACTCTCCGTTGCACACGATGTAAAATATAAAGTATCGCTATCAACACCCAATAAATTTGCTATTTGTTCACGTGCAGCCGTTAATAATTTATTAGCGGTTTTTCCATATTTATTAATACTGGCAGGATTGCCGAAATATGTGCTGTTAACTTCAACGAATGTTTTTAAAACTTCTTCATACGGCTTTGTTGTTGCACAATTATCTAAATATATCATATTATTTCCTTTCAATATATTTCTTTACTTATTCATTAATTACTATAAAAGTATATAACAAATAATACGTTTTATCAATAGTAGTTAATTAAAACAAATATAACTATATAGATATAGGTTTTTTATAAAATTAAATTTTTATTATCAAAAAATATAAATCATAAAATAAAATAGCACTAGGGATAATATTCTATGTGCTATCTTATCTAAACTATTTTCCATTATTTACAACATCTCTTAAAATTTGATCCCATTTAGGAAGGTTTCTATCTATTCTAACAGCTCTTTCTCCATTAATTTTTAAAATGCTATGTGAAGATGAAGCTAGAATAATAACTTCTTCATTTATTAGAAATTCATAAGAAAAAATTGTTTTAACACCGTTATGTTTGTCAATCCATACTTTTATAAAGATATCTTGATTTTCAAATTTAATATTTTTTCTTATTGAATATTTTACTTCAATATCGGCATAATATAAATCATACTCTATAAGACTATCAATATTAATGCCTAAACTACTAAAAAAATGTTTTTTAGCAAGATTAAGCCATTCATAAATATATTTATTATCTAAATATCCCGACTTGTTAAAAAATTTCTTTTGCAATTTGAATTTTATAGTTTTTTCATACATATTATCTCTCCTTAGCAATTAAATTAGAAATAGAGTTCATTAAAATCTCTGTTATTTCATCATGAGTTTTACCAGATTCTTTTAATGCTGTAGCATCTATTTCGTCACCTACAACTATCTTTATTTTAGAAAATAATCTAAAATTCTTGTTAGGTATTATAGCAAACGGTAATATTTTTGTTTTTGCCCTTGTTGCTATAAATGACGCTCCGTTATGTGATTCACCCAAACTAAGCTCTTTAGATTTAGAGCGAGTACCTTCCGGAAATATTCCGACTACTTCTCCTTCTTTTAATAATTTTATACTCTTATTTATTGCCGTTTTATCAAATGTTCCTCTTTTAATCGGTATAGCACCTGTTGACTCTAATGCCTGCTTTACAAAAAATATTTTAAACAATTCTTCTTTTGCAATAAAACGAATATTTTTAGAGAAAAATGCCGGAAATAAAAGCGGATCGTGATTACTCAAATGATTCCCGGAAATAACTATTCCTTTGGCATTTTCAATTTTTGAACCATTTATTATTGTTACCTTATAAAATATTCTATAATAAATCGATAGTAATATTTTTATAAATTTATACATAAATACACTCCCTCTAATTTAAAACATTTTTAATAAGTAAAACTATTTTCTCTACAACTTCATCTATAGATAAATCCGTTGTATCAATTAAAATTGCTGAATTAACTTTTACAAGGGGAGCAATTTCTCTATTTTCATCTTGATAATCACGTGCTGCAATATCCTTCATAACATTTTTAAAATCAACGTCTGTAATACCTTGTTTTTTAAAATCGAGAACTCTTCGTCTTGCCCGTTCTTCTACACTTGCCGTCAAAAATATTTTCACATCAGCATTAGGTAAGACAACAGAAGCAATATCTCTACCATCCATTATTATATTACCTACCTCTGATAAATTTCTTTGACTGTCAATCAGAAAATTACGCACAGCGGGAGATTTTGAAAATAAAGATGTATATTTCGACACTTTTGCCGTTCTTATTTTATCACTCACATCTTCTTTATTTATAAAAACATGCTGAATTCCATTTATGAATTTAACTTCAAAATTAACTTGTTTTAATAATTCAACTATTTTTTCCTCATATAATTCAGTTAAATTATTTTTTAAAAAATTATATGTTAATGCTCTATACATAGCTCCAGTATCAACGTAATTAAATCCTAATTTGTCAGCAACCAACTTAGTTATTGTACTTTTCCCCGATCCTGCCGGACCATCAACAGCTACTGATATATATTTCATTTTATACCTCACGAAAATTTACTTTTATTTCTCCTAAAATTAATTAGACATCTAAACAATTAATATTATAACATATACCACATTTAATCTCTAGTTTAATAATAATTTTATCTTAAATTAAATTGTAGTGTTACAATAGATGTGAGACATATAATAAAAAAAAGAAGAGTAAATCCTGTATAATGAAGTTACCTACAAATCAAAAAAAGGAATTTACTCTTATGAAAACTATTATAACAGAAAATATAGAAAAAACACAACGATATATACCTCATACTTTACAAACAAGAATAGCTGCAGTTAAAACTTATAGAAATGGTAACTCTATTCGTTTTGTTTGTAGGCGCTATAAAATATCAAAAGCCTCTCTTTTGCGTTGGAATAAAAAATATGACGGTACTAAAGAGTCTCTTATAGATAAGTCTCATAGACCTCATTCCATTCACCCTAACGCCCATACAGTTGAAGAATTGTCTTGGATTAAAAATCTTATTAAACGTAATCCTAATATTTCTATGATTGAATTATATGCTAAACTTAAATTCAACAAAGGTTATAAAAGACATCCTTGTTCTTTATTTAGAGTGCTTAGAAAATTAGGCTTTTATAAAGATACTAAGAAAAAAGTAATTCCTTATAAACCTAAACCTTATGACACACCTACTGAAATTGGTAAAAAATGGCAACTTGATGTGAAATATGTTCCTAAACGTTGTTATGTAGGAAAAATTCCTGATAAATTTTATCAATATACTATCATTGATGAAGCTACTAGGGAAAGATTTATTTTCCCTTTTAAAGAACAATCATCATACTCTACTGTTCAATTTGTTAAAATGGCTATTGATTATTTTGGGTATAAACCCAAGATAATTCAAACTGATAATGGTTTTGAATTTACACATTTTAAAGATACTAAACGAATACACCCTTTTGATGTATTGTGTAATAATCTTGGCATTAAACATCAACTTATTAGACCTAGAACTCCTAGACATAACGGTAAGGTTGAACGTAGTCATAGAAATGATAATGAACGTTTTTACAGGCGTTTATCTTTCTTTTCGTATGATGATCTTATATCTCAGATGAAAAAGTATCTATATCGCTCTAACCGTCTTCCTATGCAGACTTTAAATTGGCTTTCTCCTGTTGAAAAAAGAAAAGAGTTACGGAAAGAGTCTATAAAAATATGCCGGCTTTAATTCCTTGTTAGATAATAGATTTCACAACTTATTTGTCAAGGACAAGGGCTACGCCTTTTTCAAATCCTTGACAAATAAGTTTTAGAAATCTGAAATGTTCTCTAAGGAATTAAAGCTGGCAAATCTAATCAAATAATGTAATTTACGTCGGGGGCTTCATACGGTTTACATAGAAGCTAGCTTCTATGTAATTCTATTATATCCGGTATTTATTTTTTACTTTTTTTGTCTCACATCATTTACAAATGTACAAATAATAATTTTATCTTAAATTAAATATAGGAGACGGATAAAAAATACATTTTTTATTCCGCTCCTACAATATTTCCGATTAACTTATAATAAATCTTTAGAATTTTATTTTTTTCGAAATATATTCTTTAAGTTCACTTATTGGAAGACGAGTTTGTTCCATAGTATCACGATCACGAATTGTAACCATTCCATCATTTTCTGATTCGAAATCATATGTTATACAAAACGGAGTTCCTACTTCATCTTGTCGTCTGTAACGTTTACCTATAGAACCCGTTTCATCAAAATCTACCATAAAATCAGTTGATAATTCTTTATATATTTCCTCAGCTTTATTACTTAATTTTTTAGAAAGTGGCAATACAGCCGCTTTGAACGGTGCTAGTACCGGATGAAATTTAAGCACTGTGCGAGTATCATTTTCTCCAACCTGTTCTTCATTATACGCATCGCATAAAAACGCTAATAAAACTCTATCAACACCAACAGACGGTTCTATACAATATGGAATATACTTTTCTTTTGTTGATAAATCTTGATATGATAAATCTTGACCTGAATATTCCATATGTTGTTTTAAATCATAATCTGTTCTATCGGCAACACCCCAAAGTTCTCCCCAGCCAAATGGGAATTTATACTCTATATCGGTTGTTGCATTTGAGTAATGTGATAATTCTTCTTTTTCATGATCACGCAAACGAATATTCTCTTTTGTCATTCCTAGGTCTAGTAACCATTTTTCACAATAATTACGCCAGAAAGAATGCCACTCTAAATCTTCACCGGGCTGGCAGAAAAATTCAAGTTCCATTTGTTCAAACTCACGAGTTCTGAAAATAAAATTACCGGGTGTGATTTCATTACGAAATGATTTACCGATTTGCCCAATACCAAACGGAAGTTTTTTACGCATACTACGTTGAACATTTTTGAAATTAACAAAAATTCCTTGTGCGGTTTCCGGGCGCAAATAAATTTGACTTGTCGCATTTTCTACAACACCTTGATTTGTTTTAAACATAAGATTAAACTGTCTTATATTTGTAAAATCATGTCCGTTACACTCAGGACATTTAATATGTTCACGTTTTATAATATTTTCCAATTCTTCAAATGGTAATCCGTCTACAATTACATCTTCATTTTTTTCACTAAAGTAGTATTCTTCAATTAACTTATCAGCTCGTAATCTTGATTTACAAATTTTACAATCCATCATCGGATCACTAAAATTACCAATATGCCCCGATGCTTCCCAAGTACGTGGATTCATGAAAATAGCAGCATCTAATCCTACATTATATGGTGATTCTTGTATAAATTTTTTCCACCATGCTTTTTTTACATTGTTTTTCAATTCAACACCAAGCGGACCATAATCCCATGTATTAGCTAAACCGCCATAAATTTCAGAACCCTGAAATACAAAACCTCTATTTTTTGCTAATGATAAAATTTTTTCCATTTTTATTCCTCCTAAAATTAAAATATAAAAACCCTAGATATGCTAAGCATATCTAGGGACGAAAATTTTCCGCGGTTCCACCCTGATTAGTAAAAACTCAACTCATTTTTAGTATTAAATTATATTAATGCCATTTTAAAATTATTGATCTTTCACCATCATCAACTCGCTCTAATATAGATATTTTACCATCTATTTATTAAAGTTTCAAGTAATTGCAGTGATTTTATAAACAAAATATTTACATTAATTATTAATAGTTTTCATTTAATACAAATTTTTATTCTATTATACCTTTAAATCTTAAGTAGTTTTCATAATCCATCTCTTTATTAATGACCCCATCCGGTGTCAACTCTATTACTCTATTGGCAATTGTTTGAATAAACTCATAATCATGTGATGTAAAAAATACAGAACCTTTAAACTGTATAATTCCTTCATTAACAGCTGTAATTGATTCCAAATCGAGATGGTTGGTTGGTTCATCAAGTAAAATAACATTAGCTTTTGATAACATCATTTTAGATAACATACATCGCATTTTCTCTCCACCTGATAACACATGAGCTTTTTTCAATGCTTCTTCACCCGAGAACAACATTCTTCCTAAAAATGAACGTAAGTAAGCCTCTGATTCTTCTTCCGGTGAAGCATATTGTCGTAACCACTCAACTAACGAAAGTTTTAATCCCTCAAAATATTCTGTATTATCCTTTGGCATATAACTACGTGATGTTGTAATACCCCATTTTACAGTCCCGCTATCCGGTTCTAGTTCACCGGCTAAAATTTTTAACAGCGTAGTTTTTGCCATTTCATCACCTAATAAAATAACTTTATCGTTTGGATTTGCTACAAAACTAATATTGTTTAATATTTTTTTACCGTCAATTGTTTTACTAACACCATCAACAATTAATAAATCATTACCAATTTCTCTATCCGGTGTAAAGCGAACGAATGGATAACGTCGACTACTTGGCTTAATATCCTCAAGTGTAATTTTTTCCAACATTTTTTTTCTGCTGGTTGCTTGTTTTGATTTTGAAGCATTTGCAGAAAAACGGGCGATAAAATCCTGAAGTTCCTTAATTTGCTCTTCTTTTTTCTTATTAGAATCTTCTGCCATACGACGTGCTAATTGACTTGAATGATACCAAAAGTCATAATTACCAACATATAGTTGAATTTTACCAAAATCTAAATCACAGATATGAGTACAGATATTATTTAGGAAATGTCTATCATGACTGACTACGATAACCGTATTTTCAAAATTAATTAGAAATTCTTCCAACCATTTTATAGCACTGATATCAAGACCGTTGGTCGGCTCATCAAGTAACAATACATCCGGATTACCAAATAATGCCTGTGCCAATAATACTTTTACCTTAATCGCATTATCTAATTCTCCCATAAACACATGATGATATTCAACACCAATTCCAAGACCTTCTAATAATTGAGCAGCATCACTTTCAGCATTCCAACCGTCCATCTCCGCAAATTCTCCTTCAAGTTCTGCAGCAATAATACCGTCTTCTTCAGTAAACGGATCTTTCATGTAGATTTCGTTTTTTCGATTCAAAACACTCCATAATTTCTCATGCCCCATCATTACAACATCGATAACTTGATTTTCCTCATAGGCAAAGTGATTTTGACGTAATACCGCAAGGCGTTCTCCTTTTCCTAATGATACATGCCCTTGCTGAGAATCAAGCTCTCCCGAAAGTAATTTTAAAAATGTTGTCTTGCCCGCTCCGTTAGCTCCAATAAGACCATAACAATTACCATTTGTAAATTTAATATTAACATCTTCAAACAGTTTTCTATCTGCAAAACGTAAACTTAAATTTGTTACTTGTAACATTCTTCTCTCCTTTGTTAATAATTGACAAGCTCACCACAATCATTGATGAGCTTATCAATTTTATTATTTATTTTCTTCTTTTTTACTAACACTTGCAATTAAATTTTCAATGTGGAGTGCATACTCACTTGTTGTATCGTATTCAAAAATAAATTCTGGAAATTTTCTTATTTTTATTTTTTTTGCTACTTCACTTTTTACAAAACCTTTAATTTTTGCAAGAGAATTTTTTGTTTTTTCTTTCTCTTTTTCTCCACCTAATACAGTGTAATAAACTTTAGCTTGAGAGTAATCTCCTGTCAAAACAACTTCTGTTACAGTTACAAATCCTAAGTTATGATTTTTTACTTTTGTGGTCAATACATAAGTAATTTCTTTTTTGATTTGCTCGGCAAGTCTGTTGACCCTTACTTCTGACATATACTATTACCTCCTATTTTTTTACTTCTTCCATTATATATACTTCAAAGACATCTCCTTCTTTAATATCATTGAAGTTCTCTACAGTCATACCGCATTCATAGCTACTTTGAACCTCTTTAACATCATCTTTAAAACGTCTTAATGTATCGATTTCTCCCTCATAAATAACTACACTATCACGAATAACACGTACTTTCCCATCACGTGATACTTTTCCTTCTGTCACGTAAGCACCCGCAATAGTACCAACTTTCGATACTTTGTACACTTGTCTTACTTCGGCAAGACCAATTACTTTTTCTACAAACTCCGGATCTAAAAGACCGGTCATAGCAGATTCAATTTCTTCAATCACTTTGTAAATAATACTGTGTAGACGAATATCAACTTGTTCAGTTTGTGCCATTTGTTTAGCATTATTATCAGGGCGTACATTAAATCCAATTACTACAGCTTTAGAAGCTATTGCTAATGTAATATCAGATTCGTTAATTGCTCCCACACCTGTGTGAATAATACGTACATTAACACCCTCTACATCAATTTTTGCAAGTGACATGGCCAAAGCTTCCACAGAACCTTGCACATCCGCTTTAATAATAATATTAAGATCTTTCATTTCACCTTGTTTCATTTGTTCAAATAAGGTATCTAATGATACAGCAGAATTTGCTTGACGTGTTGTTTCAATATATTGTTGTTGACGAATTTCACCAATATGACGAGCAGTTTTTTCATCACCGAATACAACAAATCTATCTCCGGCATTCGGGACATCTTGAAGTCCTGTAATCTCTACCGGTGTAGACGGTTTTGCTGTTTGAATATTTTTATTACGATCATTAATCATAGCACGAACACGACCAAAAGTATTACCGACAACCAACGGATCACCAACGTTTAGACTTCCGTTTTGAACTAATAACGTAGCTACTGCACCACGTCCTTTATCTAATTTTGCTTCAATTACCGTACCTAGTGCAAGACGGTTTGGATTTGCTTTTAGTTCTTGCATTTCTGTTACTAATAAAATATTTTCTAACAATTCATCAATGCCGTCACCTTTTAGTGCAGAAATAGGCACAAAGATAGTATCTCCACCCCAATCTTCCGGAATTAAACCATATTCAACTAATTCATTCATTACACGATCGGGATTAGCCTGCGGTTTATCCATTTTATTAACAGCCACAATAATAGGTACATCAGCTGCCTTTGCGTGATTAATTGCTTCAATGGTTTGAGGCATAACACCGTCATCAGCGGCTACTACCAAAATAGTTACATCTGTAATTTTTGCTCCTCTTGCACGCATAGTTGTAAAGGCTGCATGTCCCGGTGTATCTAAAAACGTAATCTTTTTATTTTTTGCTCGAACTTGATAGGCTCCAATATGTTGAGTAATACCGCCGGCTTCTCCTGCTGTTACATGAGTATTTCTAATAGTATCCAGTAATGTGGTTTTACCATGATCGACATGCCCCATAATTGTAACGATCGGTGCACGCTCTTTTAAATCTTTTTCTTCATCTTCCGCCTCAAAGTATAAATCTAAATCTTCTTTATTAATTTCTACTTCTTCTTGAATTTCTTTACCGTAATCAATGGCAATTAATTCGATTTGTTCCAACGTTAATGATTGATTAATATTTGCCATTATTTTAAGTTCCATAAATAATTTTTTAATTAGTTCGGTTGAATTGATATTTAATATTGTTGATAATTCTCCAACTGTCATCCCATCTTTAACTAAGATTGTATCTTCAGAAATTGTTTCTTCTGTCGGTACTTCTATAATAGCCGGCTGTTGTTTTTGAGATTTTTTTATACGTTCTTTTTTATTTTTATTTTTTTTCTTTTTACTTTTTTTACCTTCTTGTTCTACTTGCTGGTTAATATTTTTTGTTTGTTATTTTTCTTTTGAGGCTTGTTTTCTTTTTTATTCTGTTTTTTAGTATCTATTTTCTTTTTAAAAATACTGTCTAATTTCTCTAACCCCTCTTGTGTTAACATTGACATATGGTTAGATACTTCGATATTAGCCTCTTTTAGTATATTTATTAATTCTTTTGATTGTTTTCCGATTTCTTTGGCATATTCATATACTCTGACTTTTTTCATTACTGTCGTCCTCCTTCTTCCAATAATTGTTTAAACTTTTTTATAAATCCGTCATCTATTATTCCTACAGCTACTCTATTATCACGACCGATAGCAGCACTAATTTGTTCCACTGTGAAAAAAGTTACGTTTTCTACTTTATAAAAATTTGATTTATCTTCTAATTTCTTTTTAGTGTTTGCCCCACAGTCTTTGGCAATAACTAACAATTTTATTTTTTTATTTTTAAGATTCTTTACTATTAAATCTTCTCCGGTAATAAGTTTTCCTGCACGTTGCATTAAACCTAATAAATTAAATACTTTGTTCATTATTTTTTTGGTATTGACTTTCTATATATTAATCTAATAACTTCCTTATATATTGGTTCCATTTCTTCCGAGGTTGCACTGAAAAATTTTTCTAATTGTTTTTTTTCTTGTGCATTTTCGATTACTTCTAAATCTGATACAACATATGCACCACGTCCGGCTTTTTTACCTGTTGGATCAACGGAAATTTCCCCTTCTTTATTTTTTACTATTCTTAATAACTCTTTTTTAGGGAACATTTCATTTGTTAAAATACATCTTCTTGTTGGAATTTTTCTCTTTTTCATAGTACCACCTCAATTATTCAACTGCTTTTATATCAATTTTCCATCCTGTTAATTTTGCAGCTAAACGGACATTCTGCCCTTTTTTGCCGATAGCTAAAGATAATTGATCTTCATTTACTTTAACATTAGCAATTTTTTCCTCTTCATCAATAATAATTTCCTCAACATTAGCCGGAGCTAAAGCATTAGTGATAAATTTAATAGGATCCGAATCCCAAGTTATAATATCAATTTTCTCACCATTTAATTCATCAACTATTATTTTTACACGTTCACCCTTATTTCCGACACATGATCCTACCGGATCTATGTTCTTATCTTCTGTATAAACAGCGATTTTTGTTCTATCTCCTGCTTCACGTGAGATACTTTTAATTTCTACAACACCGCTGTAAATTTCCGGTACCTCTTGTTCAAATAGACGACGAATAAATTCCGGATGCGAACGTGATGCTAGTACATGAGGTTTACTTCCACGTGTTGGATTATCTACCTTGGCGATATATACTTTAATTGGTGATTGCGGAACATAAATTTCACCTTTTACTCTTTCATTCTCTCCTAAAATAGCTTCAATTTTTCCGAGTTTCACATAAACATAACGTGTATCAATTCTATCGACTGTTCCCGATAATATTTCTCCTTCATATTCACTATATTCTTTGTATAAAATTTCTTTTTCAGCCTCTCGTAATCTTTGTAATAGTGCCTGTTTTGCTGCTTGTGCACCCACTCTGCCAAAATCATTAGGAAAATCTTCTTCTTCATAAATATCCCCTACTTCGTAAGCTGGATTTATTTTTAAAGCATCTTCTAATGAAAATTCAATTCTATCATCATATACTTCTTCAACAACATCTTTTCTTATAATAAATTTATAGTCACCAGTTGTTCTGTTAAAATCCACTCTAACATTTTTTGCTGCATTAAAATTTTTCTTATATGCTGATAATAACGCTAATTCAATAGCCTCCACTAATATATCTTCAGAAATTCCTTTTTCTTGTTCAATTAATTTTATAGCTTTAAGCAAATCCTTGCTCATTTTTTTATTCTCCTTTTTTTATTAAAATTTAACAGCTAATCTAATTTTAGCAATTTTTTCATAATTAATCTTTGTTCTTTTTACACGAGCCTTATCCTTATACTCAATCGCTATTTCATTATCAACGACTTCCAATATATCACCATAAAACTCTTTTTGATTATCAATTTTTTCGTAAGTTTTAATATAAACATGTTTTCCTACGGAATCAGCCACTTCCACTAAATTACGTAAATCTCTCTCTATGCCGGGAGAAGATACTTCCAAATAATATTTATCACTAATAAAATCTTCCTTATCTAATTCAAGCGCAAGCCGTTCACTCAATACTACACAATCATCAAGTGTAAGTCCACCATCTTTATCAAAGTAAACACGTAAGAAATACTCATTACCTTCCTTAACATATTCAACATCATAAAGAGAATATTCCGTATCTTTAGTTTGTTGTTCGGAAATTACTTTTACCTTTTCGACAATACTCATAATAACCACCTCTCAATCTTCATTTAACAATTTTTTCACTATATAATATACTGTTGAAATAAATATATATTATTTTACAAATATTCCAGCAATGGTTAGCAGTGGTATGGACGCCTACAACTAACTTAGGTTAATTCGTAGAAGTAAGGTATGCAAGGCCACTCTAATCTTTACGAACAAAGTGAGTAAAAGATTAGCTAGTAGCTACTGCCACGGGTCAGCAGTTGACACTAACGTGTATCATCTACGCCTATGGCTTTGATGATACTAGTGTCTTTGCATACGTCACTTCTAATATTTATGATGTGCAGATAGCACTCATAAATAAAGAATTGACGCATAAAATTCTCCAAGTAAAATGCTTTTAGCATTTTACCATTACTTACAAACATTGCTATTAGGTTCGTTGCTGTTCTTAGTGGTGGAATACTGGCTTCACCTGAGATTATAAGCTCAGGTGAACCTTAAGAAATCCACTGCATACGTTAGCAGTGGGAACTAAGAATTTCATCGTCACTACATTCCTTGAAATTCAAGTTCCTGTTGCATACTTTACTTCTAAGATTTATTCGTGCTAAAGGCACTCATAAACCTAAGAATTAAAGAGAATTCTTAAGGTTGCCATACTACTATAAAATCAGCAATAAATAATATTTTGTATATAAATATATAATTTTTATCCAATATAAAAGAGCGGAGAACTTTCAAAATTCACCACCCTTTCGGTAATTTATTTCAATACAAGTATAATTGTAACATAATAACATACAAAAATCAAATTTTTATATATTATTCTGCACGTATGACTTCAATTTTATATCCGTCCGGATCTTTTATAAAATAATAACTCGGAGGAAACCCCGGTAATCCTTTTAAATCAGTAACATCATACCCGGCTTCAACATGTTTTGCATGTAATTTTTCCAAATTATCAACAGATATGGCAATATGCCCATACCCATTACCTAAATCATATGAACCATGATCATAATTATATGTCAATTCCAACTCATAATTGGAATTAGGCAAAGTTAGATATACTAATGTAAACTTATATTCCGGAAAATCTCTTACTCTACTCTTTTTAAAATCAAATGCTTCTACATAAAATTTTATTGATTTTTCCAAATCAGCTACTCTGTAACAAGTATGAATCATTGTTTGTACCATGATAATACTCCTTTTATTATAATATTGTCCATCCTAAAGCAATCGAGCCAATTCCTAAATGTGTAGAAATAACAGGACTAATTTCACCTATTTCCGTTTCTACACCAACATAATTATCTTTAATATAATCCCTTATTTCTATTGCGTTATTTGGAGAATCAATATGAAGAATACATACTCGAATATTCTCTCCTTTATTCTCTTCATAGAATTCATCAAAAAGTTCTAATATTCTGGAAACTCCTTTTTTATAAGTACGAATTTTTTGGAATGGAACTATCACCTTATTTTCAAAATGTAAAATGGGTTTTACTTGTAACAAGTTTCCTACCAAAGCTTGCGCTCCATTCAGGCGACCACCACGTTGAAGATGTGATAAATCATCAACCATAAAATATGCCTTAGAAATTTTTTTCATATCATTTAGTGCAGTAATTATTTCTTTAGGTTTTTTACCCTCTTTTATTAATTTAGCTGCTTTTATTGCGTAATACCCTTCCGGTAAACATGATATCTCTGAATCGAATGGATAAACGTTAATGCCATCAACCATTAATCCTGCCACTGAATAAGAAGAAAATGTTCCACTAATACCGCTTGACAAGGCTATCGAAATGACATCTGTATATCCCTCTTTTTTTAATTTCTCCAAACAGGCTACCACTTCTCCTATCGCAGGTTGTGAGGTAGTAGGAAATGTGTTATTAGGATTTTTCAAATACTCATTATATTTTTCCACAGGCATATCCACAATTTCTTTATAAGGAGTTCCATCTATAATTATATTAAGAAAAATTGTACGGATATCCAATTCTTTTTTTATTTCTTCCGGAAGATATGCCGTAGAGTCCATCATAATTGCTATTTTTTTCACTCTATTAGCGACTATCAAAAGATAGCTTTTCCTTTCCTAGAATTTTTCCACATTATAAAGTTCTAATTCAACTTTAGTTTCTCTTCCCATAAGTTCAATCATAACATCAACCTTGTAGTTAGATAAATCCAAATGAACTACTTTTCCTTCCATATCTACAAATGGTCCGGAAATAACACGAACGTGATCTCCAATTTCTATATCTACATCTACTACACTAGATAATCCCATTTGTTGTAAAATAAAGTTAATTTCTTCCGGCAATAACGGGCTTGGTTTAGTTCCCCCACCATGTGAGCCGACAAAACCTGTTACCCCCGGAGTATTTCTTACAACAAACCAAGAATCATCTGTCATTACAAGTTCTACAAGGACATATCCCGGAAAAGTTTTTCTATTAACTTCTTTTCTCTTCCCAGTCGGTGTAACAATAATTTCTTTTTCTTCCGGAACAACTATTCTAAAAATTTTGTCTTCCATATTTAAAGATTCTACACGTTTTTCTATATTGTCTTTTACTTTATTTTCATATCCTGAATACGTATGAATAACATACCATTCTTTTGTTACTGTATCGCTCATAACAACCTCTCTTATCTGCTAAAATGTCTAATTCCAGCCGTTATCCCTAAATCAACTATGTAGCTGAACATCATCAATATCCCAACTACAACTATAACTATCAATGTTTTTCTAACAAGTTCATTTAACGTCGGCCAACTAACTTTTTTCATTTCAGAAACTACATTTTTTAGAAATCTTACCATTAATTGCACTCCTCCTTTTAGAAATTTTCCATATCTAATAAATTATAACATAGTATAATCTATAAGTCCATATATTCCAATCATATTAAATCATCTACGCTGTGTAACATTATATCAAATTTTATAACTATTATCAACACGTTACTATAATAGTAAGTATAAAAATTTATTTACTAAATAATAATATTTCTTTTAAACACCATATTTCATCTATAATTATAAACTTTCTTTTTATTTCATCATACCCGCTTGCAGTTGATACATTTTATAATATATTCCTTGTTTTTCCAACAGTTGCTTATGAGTACCGGATTCAATAATTATACCTTTATCAAGTACATAGATACAATTTGCATCTTGAATAGTTGATAATCTATGTGCTATTGCTATAGTAGTACGACCTTTTCTCATTTTTGCAAGTGATTGTTGAATTGTTTCTTCTGTTTCCGAATCAATATTAGCTGTTGCTTCATCTAATATTAAAATTTTAGGTTTAAGAGCAACTGTTCTTGCAAAAGCAAGTAATTGACGTTCCCCGCTGGAAAAAGTTGAGCCACGTTCCGCTACTTTATTTTGATACTTGTCAGGAAGTTTTTCTATAAATTCGTCGGCATCTACAAATTTAGCCGCTTCTTTCACATCAGTAATTGTTAAATTATCTTGATACATCTTTATATTACTCTCTATTGTTCCGTGATATAAAAAAGGTTCTTGCAACACTAAACCAATGTTTTTTCGCAATTCACTCATTGAATATTCTTTTATATTTTGTCCATCAATGAGTATTTCTCCACAATTAAATTCATAAAAACGTAAAAATAAATTTATTATCGATGACTTTCCTGAACCTGTTGAACCTACAAAAGCAATTGTTTCCCCTTTATTAACTTTAAATGAAATATTTTTAAGAACATCTTTCTTACCATCATAAGAAAAACTTACGTTTTTAAATTCGATGTTTCCGTATTTTATTTTATAATCTTTATCTTGTTGTTTGGGTTCAAAATCTTTATTGTCAATTAATTCAAATACACGTTTAGCTGAAATAATTGACGCTTGAAGAATAGAAAAATTTTGCATAAGTTCTATTAAAGGATTAAACAACTGATTAGTATATTGTATAAAAGCATAAATCAACCCTGCGCTAAAAATTGAATTTTGCCATGTGAAACCGAAATAAGATAAAATTACCGCATAAGCCAACACTTTAAAAAGTGCCATTGCCGGGCGCAGAAACAAAGTATCCACCACTAACCATTTGTCTGTATAATATAAATGTTCTCTATTAATTTCTTCAAATTCGGATAGTAATCTTTTTTCCTGATTAAAAACCTGAACTATTCTCATTCCTTCTATGCTTTCAGACAATCTGCTATTTAAAGAACTTAACTTTTCCCTTGTAATTGCTACTAATCTACCGGATATTCTTTGATAAAAATATATTGACCCTAACATTATCGGAATAAATATAATCATTAAAAGAGTAAGTCGAACACTTAATGCCAACATAGTGGTAATTGTCACAGTAAACATTAATATTGAATTTAAAAAATTAGAAAAAATGGTCCCGAACATATCAGCTACAGCTTGAGTATCATTCGTTACTCTTGATACTACAGCCCCAACTGGTGTTTTATCAAAATAAGCCATTCCAAGTTTTTGAAGATGTTCAAAACTTTCATTTCTTAAGTCTCTTACAACACTTTGAGCCACCTTTGCAAAGAAATATTCACCAGTAAAAGAAGCGATAACACGAAGTAAAAATAATCCATAGTAAACTATTAGAAGATAAATCCCTGCTCCGGCTAAAGTTTTTGTTATGTAATTGTCTATGTAATATCTAGCAATCAGCGGAATTGCCGTTGTTATCAATGTTGTAGATAATATAAAAAATAATGCTATTAATGTTAAAACTTTATATCTTAGCATATAACCAAGCAATCTGAAAAATACTGATTTTGTTTTCATTATAGGTACTCTCCTTTCAGCTTTTCCTCTAGTTGCTGGTTATTGTACGTTTCTTTATACCAACCGTCTTTACTTAATAGTTCTTCATGTGTACCACGCTCAATAATTTCACCTTCATTCATAACCAGTATTAAATCAGCATGAACCACCGCTGATAAACGATGAGCTGTAATTATCGTCGTCTTTCCTTTTCGTTCTTCTTTCAAATTATTTAAAATTATATTTTCTGTTTTAGCATCAACCGCTGATAATGAATCATCTAATATCAAAATCTCAGGATTCATTATTAAAGCCCTGCTCATTGCTAAACGTTGCTTTTGTCCACCGGAAAGTGAAATCCCTTTTTCTCCAATAATTGTATCAAAACCGTCAGTCATATTTACTATATCTTCATATACCCCACATAACTTTGCGACATTTTCTACTTGTTTATCCGTAAAATTATTATCCGCAAAACGAATATTTTCTTTAATACTCATGGCAAAAAGCATCTGTTCTTGAGGAACATAACCCATTAGGCTTCGTAAAACACTCAGTTTATACTTTTTTATATTGATACCATCTATCTTAATCTCACCCTTTTTTATATCATGCTCCCTTAGCAGTAATTTTAGTAAAGTCGTCTTCCCTGAACCCGTTACACCGACAATACCAAGTGTTTGTCCTTTATTTAAAGTAAATTTAATATTAGATAACACCTGTTTATCTGAATAAGAAAAACTTTCTATATTATATTCTAATCTTATACCCTGCGGTTTATAACATACATCCTCTGTTTCTACGACATCACTTTGCTCAGCAAGTAAATTTTCTATACGTGAATAAGAAACTTCTCCTCGTTCCGCTATATAAAATAAATAACCGATTGCTTGAAGCGGCCAAATAAGCATATCTAAATATGTTATAAATGTTATCAATTCTCCAACGGTTAAATTACCACGATGAATAAAAATTCCACCAAATACTAAAGTTAGCATATAAGAAAAACCAATAAATATCAAAACCATTGGACTGAACAAAGCACTATATCTGGCTGCTGTAACATTTTTATTAAATACCATATCATTTATTTCATTAAAAGATGCACTCTCACTTTTTTGATAACCGAAAGATTTTGTTACCCTAACACCGGATACACTCTCTTGCACTTTATTATTTAAGTCTGAAAATGCTTCCTGTGAATCCTTAAAACTTCTATGACTTTTTGTTGCCAGTTTTCCTGTGAAATACGCTAAAAACGGGAGTGGAATAATCGCTATTAGTGTTAATTTAGCATTTAACATAAAAAACATTGAAAACAATGTAACAAGTGCTGTTATGCTTGCATCAACGGCAGACATAACACCCACACCACTCGCCATAGATACAGCATTTACATCGTTTGTTGCATGAGCCATTAAATCCCCCGTACGATATTTTTGATAAAATGATGGTGACATTTTTGTAAAATGCTGAAATAATCTAAAGCGTAAAATTCTCGCAAGATTATTAGCAGCACCAAAAATACATATTCTCCATACATATCTTAATCCATACATAATAAAGGCGGAAGCGATTAAATAAATTAAATTTACAATTAATTTATTAGACGTTAACGTTTTTTCTCCTATTGAATCTACTACATTTCCAATTACTTTAGGAGGAATTAAATTAAAAATACTGACAAATCCCAGAGATAATATTCCGATTATATATCTTTTCTTTTCTAATTTAAAAAACCAACTCAAACGTTTTGCAAAATTCATATAATTCCTTTCAATAATGATACTTTAATCATTTCTTTAATATTTTAGTTATGAAAAAGATCATTTTAAACTAAGTTATTTGAAAATTGAACTTTCTAATCATGACTTATAGAATATTTAATATTTTCCAAATAACGTAATTTTTAATAATAATGTATCCATAATTATAGCACATATTTATTTTGGTTTCATTAGTCTTTTTTTAAAAAAATTTACAATAGAAAACAAATAATTAATTCAGAAATTTATTATTAACTTTATATACTCTACACATAATTAATAAAAATATTCATTATTCTATAATTTTTAATGTTTGTACCAAAAATACTTTATCTCCTTATAATATTATCACAAATTTTTTCTTTATTAAATGCTATATATTTTTTATTGTAAGATTTTTAGTATCATATTATAATTATAAGTAATAATTATTGGAGGTAAACTATAATGAAATTATACTTGGCAGGTGCATTATTCAATGAGGCGGAAGTCGCTCAACGTCTTAAAGAAGGGCGTTTACTAAAAGAACATTTTAAAAATAAACTAACAATTTATAACCCTATTGAACAACCCTTTAACGAAAATAAACAATCGTTACCAACGCCACAAGATATTTTTACAGGAGATACTATAGCAGTAAAAGAATGTGATATTTTTCTTGCCGACGTTACAAATGAGGATAGTGGTGTAATGGTTGAACTCGGTTTAGCAATCGCCTTAGAGAAAAAAATTATCGCAATCAATTCTGATATAAGACTAAAATCTTCAAATAAATATAATATCCCCAGCTACGCTATGAATCACTACGTTCTCGGCGGTATATTAAAACATGGTAAATTAGTATATAATTTCCAAGAAGCAATAGAGGAATTAGATAACTTATTTTGCTTAAAAGCATAAAACTAATAAATTTAATCTGGAAGTTAAAAATTTTAATAGAATTTGTTAAACGCAGCAGTTCATTGATTTGGGAGTTTACTTTAGTGAATTTTTCCCAAATCTAATAAACTGTGCGAAGTAATTCTTAAAAATTGATTTCTAATAAAATTATAATTTTTTAATTACTAGCTATTTACATATAATCTAACGCTGAATTATCTATTGTTATTGTTATTTTTTGTGTAGCATAACTTTCTTCAAAATAATTATTAATATACTTCAAAAGTGGATAAAGTTTTTTATAATCAACTTCTTGAAATCTAATAGCTATATTAAATTTATACTCGTTATTTATTTTATAAAATATACTTTTATTTGGTCCAAGAATATTTTTATCACCGTATTTTTCTTTTAAAAAATTATAAATTGATTTTGCAACAAAACTCACCTTTTCTTCAGCATATCCTTTTATGGTAATAAACGAAATATTACAAAACGGTGGATAATTTATTAATTTTCTCCTTTTTAATTCGTAATTATAAAAATCTTTATAATTATGTCTTATGGCAAAGTCAATAATACTACTAGAAACATTAGTCTGAAAGATTACTTCTCCCGCTTTTTCACTTCTCCCCGCTCTTCCTGCCGTTTGCACAAGAAGTTGGAATAGTTTTTCATTTGCTTTAAAACTGGGAATAGCGATAAGAGAATCTATTGATAAAACTCCTACTAAGGTTATATTTGGAAAATCCAATCCTTTTGAAATCATTTGTGTACCTAAAAGTATGTCCGATTTATGCTCTCTAAAATCCGTAAGGAGTTTTTCGTAAGCACCTTTTTTTCCTGTAGTATCTGAATCCATTCTTGTAATTCTAACATCTTTTATATTTTCTCTTAAATATTCCTCAACACGTTGAATACCATAATTCCCGGATACAAGTTCTGGATTGTCGCAACATTTTTTTATATTTGCTATTTTTTTATGAAAACCGCAAAAATGACATCTCAATGAATTATCATGCTTGTGATAGTTTAAACTTATATCACAATTTTCACAAGTGTACATATGACCGCAAGAAAAACAACGAATATAGTTTGTATATCCACGCTTATTCATAAGAAGTAAAATTTGTTCATTCTTTGAAATTTTTTCTTTTATTTTGTTCAATAGTTTTTTAGAAATTACCTCTTCTTTATCATGAACATGAAGCACTTCTACTTTAGGCAATACATTATTAAACCTTTGTGTTAATGTTAATAAATTGTTAGGGTTGTTTTTTTCAAAACGATAATATAGATCAATAGATGGTGTAGCACTGGCATACACTACACTACACTTATTATAAATCGCACGTTTCTTTGCAATATCCTTTGCTTCATAACGTGGATTGTCTGACTGTTTATAACTATTCTCATGTTCCTCATCAATAATGATAAGCCCTAATTTTTCAAACGGTGCAAAAATCGCTGAACGGGTTCCAAGACAAATTTTCACCTTACCTTCTTTAATTTTCTTCCATTCCAAAAATTTTTCTCGTGCCGTCAGTCTTGAGTGAATTACCACAACATTATTTCCGAAAATCTTTTTAAATTTTTTCTCAATTTGTGGAGTTAAAATAATCTCAGGAACAAGAATTATAGCCTCCCTTCCAAGCTTTAAAACTTCCTCAACCAATTTCAAATAAATTTCTGTTTTTCCTGAACCGGTGATACCGTGAAGTAAGTATTCATTAAATTTATTTTTATCTAAATTACACTTAATTTTATTAAAAATTTCTTTTTGATAGATACTTAATTTATTTGAATTTATATAGTTGTCATCCATTTTTTCTTCTTTTTCAATTTCAACTATCTTTATAATATTATTATCTAAAAGCTTCTTAACTACTGAAACTCCGATATCCAAGATTTCCTTTACTTTATTTTTTTTAATCCTTTTATTTTGTTTTAAGTATGCCACTAAAATTTTCTGCTTTTGAGTGAGCTTCTTACCATGATAATCTGCTAACTCCAAAAATAATTCAACTTCTTTATTATTATTTTCTTTTATTTTACTAATTAATTTTATAGCTTTTACCGATAATAAATATCCTATCTCCTGCTTGGAAAATAATTTTTCAAATTTTTTCTTTTCTATTAAATTATCTTTAAAATGTTTTCCATAATCTATTAAAAGAGTTTTATTAGCATCTAACAACTCATAATATTCTATGTATTTATTTTTTAAAATAGTTGGCACTATAGTTTCAATAACTTGTATTCTGGTACAAAAAAGTTCATTAGCCATCACCTTTGAAAGAAGCAACATTTCTTTAGTTAAAATAGGAAAATTATCTTTCAAACGTTTTATATATTTAAACTCTGAAATTTCCCCATTGTAGCGTTCAAAAATATTTATGACATATCCTTGAACTATTCTCGTACCAAAAGGAACTTCTACTCTGTAGCCTATAATGTCTTCTCCACGTAATTCTTCCGGAATTAAATAATAAAAGGTTCTATCTACATTATAAGCATTGACATCTACTATTACTTCTGCAAACATATGTGCCTCCTTTCTGATTATTAAACACCGAGCAAAAAATAAATTACCCGGTGTTTTAATTTACTACTCAAGTATATTAACAAGTTCTTGTGCTATATTTTCTTTTGAAGTCGTATTTATTTTTTTTATATTTTCAAATTTATCAATTATATATACTTCATTATTATCTGAAGCAAATCCTATACCTTCTTTTGAAATATCATTAGCAACAATATAGTCAAGATGTTTTTTTATTATTTTTTCTTTAGCATACTCCAATATATTATTAGTTTCGGCAGCAAAACCGACAACAATTTGTTTATCTTTTTTATTTTCTCCAACATATCTTAATATATCTTCCGTTCTTTTAAACTCTATAGTTAAATTTTCGTTTTGTTTTTTTACTTTTTTATCATAAGTTACCACAGGTGTATAATCAGATACTGCTGCTGCTTTTATAACTATATCATATTCTAAAAAGTTATTTTTGACGGCTTCAAACATATCATGAGTATTAACTATTTTTATTATTTTTATATTTTTATTTATGGGGACATAATTCACACCGGTAATTAGTAAAACCTCTGCACCGTGCTTAGCAAACGCTTCTGCAATAGCTATACCCATTTTACCGCTTGAAGGATTGGTAATACAACGAAACGGATCAATAAACTCTTTGGTCGGTCCGGCAGTCACCAAAACCTTTTTATTTATTTTTTTCTCTTCTGAAAAAACACATTGGACTATTTTCTGGATATTAGGAAACTTTCCACGACCGACATCTCCACACGCAAGAAGTCCTAAATCAGGTTCAATAAAGTTAAAACCAAGACTACTTAATTTTTTTATGTTTTCCTGAATAATAAGATTTGTATACATATTTGTATTCATCGCAGGTGCAATATATACCTTGTTCAAATCTTTTACCGCAAGAATTAAAGAAGTCGCCAAATCGTCTGCAATGCCATTAGCTATTTTAGAAATAATATTTGCCGTGGCAGGAGCAATAATAATTTTATCAGCCCATTTTCCTAAATCTATATGTTGAATTTCTTTCTCATTAACTTCGTCAAAAGTATCATCATAAACTCTATTTTTTGTCAAAGTTTGAAAAGGTAATTCCGTAACAAATTTCTTAGCATTATTCGTTAGAATAACTTTTACGTTATTTTCTTTTTTTATTAAACTACTTGATAAATCAATCGCTTTATAAGCAGCAATCCCACCAGAAACTATCAATAATATATTCATCTTGCTCTCCTATAAAAATATCTTTAATATAAATCTTGCTCTTTACTATGCCCAGGTCCAAATACTGCTAACTCCAATTTTGATAATCGTTTTAATATATCAAGATTTGTTACTTGTTGCGGTCTTTCCTCTTTATTGGTGTTTTTAATAGCCTCTATTTTAATTTTCAAATTTTGATTTTCTATTTCCAACTCTTTTATCTTCGTCAATAACTTATCCAACTTCATATAATCCTCAATGATTAAATCTAAATAATCATTAACGTCATCCTCACTATATCCTTTAGAACGGCTCTTTTTGAACTCTTTTTCGTAAATATTTTTCGCTGTCAAATTAAGTTCTACACTCATCTTTTATCTCCTTTAATTATAAAATTCATTAAAATATGAAACACAACTAACCAAATATAATGGAGCTGTTTCAGCACGTAAAATTCTTTTTCCTAATCCTATAGTTTTATAATCAGCATTTCTAAAATTACTTATTTCATTTTCAGAAAGACCACCTTCACTACCAAAAACCGCAAGAATAGATTTTTTATTTAGATCGCTACATAATAAATTTTTTAAATTAATATTGTCATTATTAGTAGACTCCTTTTCATATGCTACTATCTTATAATCCATATTTTTACCATAGCTAATTAATTCTTGCAAACCATCAACATAGATAATATTTGGTATTAAATTTCTTTTTGATTGTTCTGCTGCTTCTTTTATAATTTTTTCCCAGCGTTGTATCTTATTTCCAATTTTATCTTTTTTTATTTTGGCAATATTTCTTTCGGAGTTAAACAGTACAATATTAGCAACTCCCAACTCTGTTAATTTTTGGATTAAGTATTCTATTTTATCATTTTTTAATGGTGGTATGGCAACTGTAATTTCTACCGTTAATTCATTACTTGTACATACTCTTTCAAAAGGTTCTACCACCACACCATCAATTTTACTATCTATAATATTACATATATACTTTATTTTTTCTTTAAATACAATATAAACTTTATCATTTTCTTTTTTTCTCATAATTCTTACAATATGATTACTATCGTTTTTAGATAAAGTATATCTCTCATGTTCATCAAATAATTCATCTACAAAATATTGTTGCATAACTTCTCCCGATAATTTTCTCTATATGTACAATTTTACTCCATTATAACATTTAAAGCAATATAATAATTTATTCTTAACTTGACGGCTAATTTCAATTAGCTTATAATATAATTAGTTAATTCTGATTAGCCAAAAGGAGAAGAACATGAATACAAAAGAAAAAATACTATCCGAAGCCTTGAAACTTTTTGCTCAAAAAGGTTATTCTGACGTTTATGTCAAGGATATTGCGATGATGGTCAATATTAAGGCACCAAGTTTATATAAACATTTTAAAAATAAGCAGGAAATCTTCGATAGTTGCATTAAAACCTTTTATGAAAATATGAGCAAAAAGAGGAATACACTTCTTTTACCTAAAAACTCTGTCAATAATGAAATATATTTACATAAAAGTCGAATGGATATCATTCATATCGCACAAGAATTATTTGAATTTTATCTATTAGATGAGATTGCCTCAAACTTTAGAAAAATGCTTCTTATCGACCGCTATAAAGACCGCAACATTAATCGTCTATATGAATGACCCTATCACCTATCAGATAAAAGTGTTTTCTCTACTGCTAGCGGCAAATAAAATAAAATTTGGAAACGCAACAGATATGGCAAATGCGTTTTTCTCACAAATCTATTTTTTACTTCAAAAATATGACGAAAAAAAAGATAAATTAGAAGACGCTAAAAAGGAAATCGAGACATTTATAAATGTATTTTGTAATATTTGGGGGTTAGAGGAATGAAATGGTTAAAATTCACACTACTATTTATTGTAATTTTAGTAATCTTATATGTGCTTAGTACATCATTACGTTTGAAAAGCAACCTAAAGGAAGCTATGAAAAAGCTGGACAATTACCATCCTAATCAAATGAACTTATCTTATGGAAATATTGAATATCTTGATATCGGAGCCGGAGAAACCTTACTTGTTTGTCATGGGATATTTGGCGGTTTTGATCAAGGCTATGAAAGTGTAAAAAATTTCTCTAACAATTACAGAATTATTTCCCCCTCGCGATTTGGATACCTTAATAGTGATATATTAGGAAAGGGTACCCCAAAAGAGCAATGTAAAGCATATGTAGAACTTTTAGATAAACTAAATATTGATAAGGTATTTATTATAGGAGAATCTGCCGGAGGAACTGTAGCTATTCGATTTGCCCTAGATTATCCTAATAGATGTAAGGGACTTATTCTATACAGCTCTGCAATGCCTGAAACAAAAAAACCGGAAAAAATAAACTTACATCAAGCTCCACCTGATTTTTTGTGCAATAATTTAGCCATGTATTTAATCAGCCCATTTTTTAAAAGCACAATGGGTATGGATAGCAGTGTGGTTAAAACAATGCTGCCAATTGATAAAAGAAGTGCAGGGGTTAAAATAGATGGTAAGATTACAAATCCTGATATGCCGGTCAATTATGATGATTATCCCGTTGAAGCAATAAAAATTCCCGTACTGATTCTCCAAGCTAAAGATGACAAGCTAACAAAATATGATAAATTTATTGATTCTGTTAAGAGATTTGATAATATCACATTAAAAATATTTGATAGCGGTGGTCATCTTTTAGTTGGTCATGATGAGGAAATAAGGAAAACTGTATCTCATTTTATTTATCAAGTAAATCAGAATAACTAATTGATTTATAATAACCAACACAAAAGAAGATTGTACAAAAGTATAATTTTTTTATTCTATGTCAATAAGCATATACTATTTACGCTTTTCCATTGTCTTTATAGCTTTGACAACACCTTTACATACTCACGCCATATTCATATATATACTATATACAACCCAAAAAACTGCATCGAAGAGATGCAGTTTTTATACTTATTATCTATTAGTTGGGATATAACCATCTATATGTTCTTTTGCTAATTGTTCATGTTCTTCATAAGTTTTTGAAAAATAGGCTTTTCCATCTTTTGAGGCATGAAGGAAATATATATACTCTGTATCTTCAGCATTGTTTAACGCCTTAAACGATACCAAACCAACAGAGGCGATAGGTCCCGGTGGTAAGCCTTTAGTAACATAAGTATTATATGGTGATTGAAGCATTAACTCTTTTTGCGTAGGTGCTCCTGTTAATTTATCTGCTGCATAATTAGCAGATGGATCTGTTTGAAGCAACATACCTCTTGATAACCTATTAAGAAATACACTTGCTATTTTAGTATTTTCTCCATCTTTGGTAGATTCTTTTTCCAAAATACTCGCCATTGTAATATATTCATGAATGGATATTTGTTTATCTTTGCCTGCAATATTCCAAACACGTTTATTCTCTTTATACAATGGAACTATTTTTTCGTTAGCTACACTTATCATTTTGGTAATTAGAGTTTCTGCGGTTTCATTATCGTCCAAAGTATAAACAGCCGGATATAAATAACCTTCTAAAGCATATTTTATATTTTTCCCATAAATATCATTCGTTATTAGTTCAGGAAATTTCTCTTTAAGTCTACCGATAAATTTTGCATCGTTTACTTTTTCTAAAAATTCTTCCGCATTTATTTTCTTAGTTTTTTCCAAATTTTGTGCGATTTTTAAAATACTATCACCTTCTATTACAGCAAAAGTATTTCCGGCACGTGCCTTGTCTTTAGTTCCTAATTCTTCCATTATTTGAGATACACTCATACTTGGTTTTAGGTTAAACGTACCTACATAAAACGATAAACTCGGTTTCATCTTTGCGTATAACTTAAATATGGTAGCATCCCTTATTAACCCCTTATTTTTTAATTCTTCAGCAATTTTTTGACTTCCATAACTCTCTTTTACTTCTATTTGAATATCGTTGTTATTATTTTTATCTACAGGTGTTAATCCATAATAAAAATATGAAAGAAAAGCAACCGCAGCCGCTAACAATAATGTGAAAAATACTGAAAGTATTCCCCCTTTTTTCTTTTTCTTATTTTTTTTTCTTAATTCGTTCCTGCGTCTTATTTTATCTTCTCTCATTTTTTACTCACTTTCGTCATAGTAGAAAGTATCCAATACTTCAGAAATCATATCATACTCTTCATCAGTTTCAACAGGTTCAAATCTCACATTGTCATCATCTTCTACGCAAATCATAGGGAAAATGCTAATTTCTTCCTCATCAATAGTTTCTTCTTCTGCAAAAATATAATAAAGATTTCCATTAGTTGGGTTAGTAAATTCTAAAATTTTACGATATTCTTTTTCTTCACCTTCCAATGTACTTAATGTATAAATTTCTTCCGTATTGTCTATACTAATTTTTTTAAAATCTTTTTCCTGCATAATAATTACCTCGTTATTTTATTAATTTAATTTATCCAAATAGGTTTGTAATATTAATACTGCCGCCATTTTATCAATAACATTTTTTCTTTTTTTTCTGGAAACATTCGCCTCTAACAGCACTCTATTAGCTCCCGTAGTAGTAAGTCTTTCATCTTGAAGTATAATTTCAACATTTTTTATTTTCTTTTTTAACACCTCTACAAAATACAAAGTTGCTTCTCCACGAAATCCAACAGAGTTATCCATATTTTTAGGTAAACCGACTACGATTTTTCCAACATTATACTCAGCTACCAGTTCTTTTATTCTTTTAATCTTAAAATCTTTTATTTGTTCATTAATATTTATAGTTTCAACACCCTGAGCGGTAAAACCTAGTAAATCACTTACCGCAACACCAATAGTTTTAGAACCGTAATCAAGTCCCATTATTCTCTTATCTAACATCTATGACTCCTGAATAAAAAAGTGTAATAAATATTCTAATAGATCATCCATTTCTATCAATCTAATTTGCTCACGTGCATGATTATCCCTTGGAATATATATCGGATCTCCCGTTTTAATATATCCCATTAATTGATTTATAGGATCGTAGCCTTTCGATTTTATTGTAAGAACAACATTTTTCAAAATAGAATGAATATCTTTTTTATCATACAAACTGTTGTCAAATAGTCTTGTTTCATCAAAATTCGTCATAATCTACCTCCGATTATACTAACTCTACAATAATCCCTACTGCTTTTTCCCCTGTATGAGTTGAAATAGCGGGCGTTGTAGTCATTATATCTTCATCTTTTACAACATAATCTAACTCATCTTTAACTTCTTTTTTTATTAACTCAACATATTCATCTGCCAAAGCATTAGGTAGGCTTATTCTTTTAATAGATCGTTCACCTTTTTCATCTATTATTTTTTTTATTAAAGCATGTACTAATTTTTTTTTACCACGAACTTTGTCAACCGCAACCAGTTCTGTTTCCCTCAACTGTGTCAATACTTTTATATTTAATAAACCTCCAATAAGGGCTGCCGATTTGCTAAGCCTCCCACCTTTTACAAGATTATCCAAACTATCTATCGTAACAAAGGTTAATATATTTTTCGCTTTTTCTCTAAGTTTTACAACCACTTTTTCCAGAGGAATGTTTTCTGAAAGTTCTTTTATGGCTTCTTCTAATAGATAAACCATACCTCGTGTCGTTGTTTTTGTATCAACCACATAAATATCTTTAAATTCTGCTCCTGCCGATAATGCCGTATTATATGTTCCGCTAAGTGCTGAAGATATAGTAAGAACTAATAATTTATATCCTTCTTTTGTCCATTTTTCAAATACTTTCAAAAAACTCCCAAGCGCCGGTTGGCTGGTAGAAAATTCATTTGCTGTTCTCATTTTTACTATATATTCATCATTGGCAATTGTTTTATAATTGTAGTCAACACCATCAATAGTCATTGTCAAAGGCACAACTTCAACATCATATTTATCAATCTCGTCAAAGGTTAAATCACTTGTTGAGTCAATAACTATTTTTACCTTTTCCATTTATTTTCCCTCTTTTCTTTTGTAGTGTAAAAATGAATAGTTAAATTCATTATCATCATCTTTTTTGAAATCTTCTTTTTCAATAAGTTCCCACTCTTCTAAAGAAAAATCCGGAAACTTCGTATCAGTATTTGTTACTGTTTCTACTTCCGTCACGAACATCTCGTCACAAACATCAAAATATTTATTATATATTGCTCCACCGCCAAAGATAAATACTTTTTCTGTTTTTATATTCTCAAGAATTTTTTTATCATCGCTAAAAACTTCTATATTTTTATAATTACCAAGTATTTCCGGATTTCTTGTTAAAACCCTGTTAACTCTATTAGGTAAGGCTCGCCCTATACTTTCCAGCGTCTTTCTTCCCATGATAATAGTCTGACCTGTTGTCAACTCTTTAACTCTCGACATATCATTTTTAATTCGCCAAGGAATAGTATTTTCATTACCGATGCCTTTTTCTTTGTCATATGCCACTATTAACGATACCATGATAACTCCCCTTTCTATACAGCAATAGGTGCTTTTATAAATGGATGACTTTCATAATCAACAACTTTAACATCTTCTATTTTTAAATCAAAGATACTTTCAAAATCAGTAATTTCTAAACTTGGTAAAGGAAAGGGTGTTCTTGACATTTGTTCTCTTACCTGATCAAAATGATTATTATAAATATGAGCATCTCCCAATGTATGGACAAATTCTCCAACTTCCAATCTGCATTCTTTCGCAATTAAAATAGTTAGTAACGAATATGAAGCAATATTAAAAGGTACTCCTAAAAAAACATCACCACTTCTTTGATAAAGTTGACAACTCAACTTTCCATCATTCACATAAAATTGAAATAAAGAGTGACATGGTGGTAATGCCATGGTATCTACTTCTGCCGGATTCCAAGAAGAAACAATTAACCGGCGAGAGTTAGGATTTGTTTTAATTTGTTCTACAACATTTTTCAACTGATCTACTCCATTGAAATTTCTCCATTGCTTTCCGTATACATTCCCAAGATTTCCATATTTATCAGAAAATTTTTTATCATTAAGTATTCTTTCTTTAAATAAAGCCATTTGCTCCTTGTATTGCTTATTAAAATCTGTATCAACTAGTGATTTATGCCCGAAATCTGTCATATCCGGTCCATTATATTCATCACTTTCCACCCATTTTTTAAAAGCCCATTCATTCCAAATATTATTTTTATTTTCTAATAAAAATTTAATATTAGTATCTCCTTTTATAAACCAAAGAAGTTCCGACCATACTAAATTAAAATTTACTTTCTTAGTTGTAAGTAACGGAAAACCTTTTGTTAAATCAAACTTCATTTGATAACCAAATATACTTTTTGTCCCTACACCGGTTCTATCCGATTTTTGCGTTCCTTTTTCTAAAATTTCTTTACATAAATCTAAATATTGTCTATCTGCCACGCTTATTCTCCACTATGCTTTATAATTATTTTCTTTTAAGTACGTCGCCAACTCTTTTATTTTTTCCAAAGAATCACGCCCTAAATGGTGTTCAATACCCTCTACTTCTTCATACACTTTTTCCTCATGAACACCGATTATTCGAAGAAAATCTTCCAAAAGTTCATGTCGTGTAAGAGCATACTCTCCCATATCATGTCCTTTTTTAGTAAGGGCTATCCCACGATATTTTTCATAAACTATATATCCTTCAACGTCTAATTTCTTCAACATTTTCGTTACTGTAGACGGATAAACATTCAAATGTTCTGCGATATCTGCAGATCGTGCATATCCTTTGTTCTGTACAAGCGAATATATTATCTCAATATAATCTTCCATTGTTGGAGTTGCTTTTGCCATATATATATATTTACCTCCTATAAAATTTTAAATGGTGATTTTTCAACTTCTGATTTTAAAGTCTCAACCTCTAATTTCAATATATGAGTTTGCAATAACTCTTTTACCAAATGCTCTGAAAAATGACCAATATCTATTACATTTTTTTTCATTTCAATAGCGTCAAGTGCTACGTGATAGCCGACATCACCTGTTAAGTACACATCTACTTCCGGTAAATCATAAATAAAATCACCACCGCTACCACCTAACAATGCTACTGTTTTTATATTTTTTTTATTACCTACTACTGCACTAACACTAGATAATTCAAATTTTTCTTTTAAATAAAAAATAAATCTTTCAAAAGAAAGTTCTTTTTTTAAATCACCATATCTACCTAGTCCGGCATCGGTATCTAATTTGTGTTCAAAAAGAACTTTAATGTTATTTAACTCTAATTTTTTAGCTAAATAATCATTAAGCCCTAAACTTGCTGAATCCAAATTTGTATGAAATGAAATTACTGAAATATCATTCTGAATTAATAGTTTTATTATACTTGATTTAAAATCATCCGAAAAATTTAATGATTTTATCGGTTTAAAAATAAGCGGATGATGAGAAACAATTAAATCTATTTTTTTTTCAATCGCTTCTTTTACCACTTGAGTCGTCACATCAAGACAAACCAATACTTTAGTAACTTCATTATTATAATCTCCCAACATTAAACCAACATTATCCCATTTTTCAGCCAGTTCAACATTTGCAAATTTATTTAAATGATTAAAAACATCTGCTACAGTCGGCATATTTATCCTCCTATTTCATTGTTCATACTATTATAACATTTTATAAAAAAATTTGCTAGAAGACAACTTAATTGTAACAAAAATAAAATATTTATATTATTTTATGAAAATTAATCATAATTCTCCTTTATTACCATAAAATACCGTTAAAAATATTTTTGTGAATAAATATATATTAATAATTAACTCCCCTAAAACTAATTTGTGTTTTAAGGGAGCTGTTGTTATATACTATATTTCTTTATCGTTTGATAAATAGACACGTGGAACTCTTGTATGAATAGCACATAATATTTCGTAACTTATGGTATTTTGATAGTCTGCAAAATCATCAATAGATAATTTTTTATTATTGTATTCTCCAAAAAATAATACATCATCTCCTACCTTTATGTTTTCCGAACATCTAACCATTAATTGATCCATACAAACTCGCCCGACAATTTCACAAAGCTCATCGCCCACTATTATCTTATACCCCTGAGCACGACGAAACAAACCGTCAGCATAACCTATTGGAATAGTTGCTATATATTCATCTTCTTTAGCTTCATATGTAGAACCGTAACCTACTTTACTTCCTTTTTTAATTCTTTTAACATGAGTTACTTTACTAACAAGACTTGCGATCGTATCTAATTTTATACCGTATAATTTTTCTATATTACTACTCGGATATTCACCATAAAGAGATATACCCACCCTTACTAATTGATAATCAGCATGGCAATTATGATATTTTATTGTACCTGCTGAGTTATCTAAATGGATATAAGTAGGTTTTTTTGTAAAAGTAGATAGTAAATCATTAAACTTATCTATTTGTTGGTTATCGTAGATATTATTTTCTCCATCTGCTTGTGCAAAATGAGAAAATACTCCTTCAAATATTATTTTCTCAGATTTTAAAAGATTGTCAACATGTCTCAATTCTTCTTTATCAAAAATTCCGATTCTATTCATTCCTGTTTCCAGTTTTACATGTACTTTTAATTTTGAATTATTTTTTACAACAGATATGGCTTGTGTTAACCAATCTTCCGAAGGACAACATAATGACACATTATTTTCAATAGCATAATTTACATTTAAAGGATTAGTTACACCTAATACTAAAATAAGTCCATCTTTTATTTTTTTTCTTAATTCTATTGCTTCTTCTAATGTGGCAACTGCAAAATATCTTGCTCCATTATCATATAAAAGTTCCGATATTTTATCAGCTCCTAAACTGTATGAATTTGCCTTTACTACAGCAATAACTTTTTTATCACCTGCCAATTTAACAAATTTTTTATAATTATTTAAAACAGCGTCTAAATTAACAATTAATTTTGTGGGTCTATCATTTATCATTTTCTACTCCTATCTTGTATTAAATTATAACACAATTAAACTATTTTTTAAATTTTTTATGTAATTCTTTATAGAATAATAAACCTATAACTGTAAGTCCTATTCCTCCTAATGCTAATGTAGTTTGAGAAATAAGAGTGCTTATTAAAGTATAACCTCCACCTAAAATAGCAATTATAGGAATAACCGGATATAACGGTACTTTATATGGGCGTTCTAAATCAGGATCTTTTTTTCGTAAAATTATTACAGCAAGAAATGTCGCAGTGTAAAAAAACCACATTACAAAAACTAAAAGATCTGTTAACATATCAAAACTTCCGGTTAACATCATAAGTCCCGCTAAAATTAAAAGTAATATCCCTGAATTTACCGGAATAGCTTCTTTATTCAGTTTTGTCCAAATATTTTTAAAAGGAATTTGATCACTTTTTGCCATAGCATATGGAACACGAATCCCAGCCATCGTAAAACCGTTAATCGCTCCGTAAACACTAATTAATATTCCTATTGTTAAAATTTTACCACCCAAACCGCCAAATAATTTGGCAGCCACTTCGCTTGCTACTGTTTGATTTCCTGAAATATGATCCAAAGGAAGACTTAATAAATATGCAACATTAATAAGTACGTATATAGCCATGACAACAGCTAATCCTAAAAAAATTGCTTTTGGTAAATCTTTTTTAGGATTTTTCATTTCTCCTGCCATACTACCCACATTCGTCCATCCTTCATAAGCGAACATGGCTGCAAGTAAAGCGCCGCCTAATCCTCCGGCAAAGGAAATATCCTTTCCTGCTTCTACCGGAAATAATTGTAGTGGTTGTGAATCCTTTTGAAAAAGACCGAAAAGTATAATTGCAATTAATGGTATCAATTTACAAATAGTTGCTACCGTTTGGATAATACCACCTGTTTTTCCACCTAAAAAATTTAAAAACATCAAAGAAGCAGCTACCAAAAATGCGATCGGAATATGCCATACTTTATCTAAATTTAATAAGTTTAAAACTTGTGTTGAAAAAATAACAGAAAGGGCAGCTATCATTGCAGGAAAATAAATAACCGACTGTGCCCACCCTAGTAAAAAGGCAGCTGTCTTTCCATATGCTTTTTCTATCCAGACAACCATTCCACCTACTTCGGGTATAGATGCGGCAAGTTCAGCTACGGTCAACCCCGCACAGATGGTAATTACCCCCGCTAAAATCCATGCAAGCAACCCTAAACTCATTGTGCCGGTAGTTTTATATATAATAGCAGCTTTAAAAAATACCCCTGCTCCTATTACCGACCCTATTACCGTCATAAATGCCGGCAAAAATCCTATCGTTTTTTTTAATTCATTCATAATATAAACCTCCTTTAATTTTTTATGAAATCGCTTTACGCGATTATATTATATATTATTTTTCATAAAAAATAAAGTGAAATAGTTGAAAAAAATTTTATATAACAGTTTTATAAATAAAAAATATAATATCCTTTAATTTGTTAGATATAGACTATTTACTATAATATAAAATAATAGTACAATTTATTAAATAACATATAACATACATAAAATATTATGTAAATTATAAAACATTATTAATTTCATATCTTATTAAAAATTTTGAAATAAAATGTAATACATCTATTACTAAAATTATGTATTAATATCATTTTTTATAACACTTTTTATTTACGGTTAAAAAATTATTTTAACTTACTTTAAAATATTTATGATATATTATTCTCAAAATTATACAAGGAGATAATACATGAAAAAATTTTTAAACAGTAAATTAATAACATGGCTATTATTGGGTATCTATTTGATAATATTAACATGGGTTATTTTAGCTAAAATGCATTGGAGTTTACTAGAAAAAATTAATTTATCATGGATTTCTTCTCCACGTACTTTACTGCATCCGGGAGTGACGTGGACTGATATTAATCTTATACCATTTGCCGGTACAGCAATAGTTAACGGACATATTGATTATATTGAACCGATATTAAATGTAATATTCTTTATCCCCTTAGGTATGTTTATCAAAACTCTATATCCTCATAGTAGTATTATCTCAGGTATATTTTATACTGTATCATTAAGTGCAATATATGAGATTTTTCAATATATTTTTGCAATCGGCTATGCCGATATTACAGATATTATTACAAATACAACAGGCGGTTTTATTGGAATATGCCTTACTTTATTAATATCCGGAATTTTAAAACAACAGCATTTTCGAATTTTATTTAACTGCACCGCACTTATTTGCGAAAGCTACATTATTTATTATATTTACTACATATTATAAAAACAGCTAATGAATATCATTTCCATTAGCTGTTTACTAAATTTATACCCTTACACACGCTGTTTTGTCGGACGAATAATTACCTCATTCCATGCACTGTCTTCCGGTAAATCAATTGCTTGTTTTATTGACAATGCAACACGCTCTACCGGAATAGCATAAGTATTATAAAAATCTTCAAAACCTGCCTTCATTTCTTTATCTGTTACACTACTTAACAAATTTGTATGTATTGCACCGGGCGAAATAACTGTTACTCTAATATTCAATTCGCTTTGTGCCATTTCATCACGTAAACTTTCACTAATTGCTCTTACAGCCCATTTAGAAGCTGAATATACAGCACCACCCGCATGAGCAAAATGACCTGCTACCGATGAAATATTAATAAATTGTCCTGAATTTTTCTTTACCATATATGGTAATGCCGCTCCAATACCATATAATACACCTTTAATATTAATATCAATTGTTTCGTCCCAATCCTTGATTAATTTTTTTTGTAACAATGACTGTGGCATAATTCCCGCATTATTTAACCAAACATCAATTTTTCCAAAAGTATCAATTGCTAATTTAGCTAAATTTTCTACTTCATCTACTTTTGTAACATCTGTTACCTGATAAACTGCTTTTCCTCCTAAACTTTCCACCTCACTAACTAACTTTTCTAACAATTCTTTACGACGTGCAGCTAAGACAATTTTATGTCCATCTTTAGCCAAAAATTGTGCCGTCGCTTTTCCTATTCCGCTGCTTGCTCCTGTTATTACAATTACTTTACTATTTGACATATTTTAATTCTCCTTTTTAAAATTTGTTACTTCATTTAAGATATTAAGAGCATTTAAACTACGAGGATACTCGATATATGTTCTGTAATTATTATTCATAGTAACTTCTCCTAAATTATAATTTATTATATTCACTATCTATCACTTTTTCTAGCCATTCAGCTGTACCTGTTGTTATAGCAACATGACTGAACCAACTATCTTTTGTTGCACCATGCCAATGTTTTATAGCGTCTTTTATAATGACAACATCTCCTTTTGTTAATTTTTGTGCAGATTTATTTTCTTCTTGATACCAACCCTTTCCGTCTGTTACCATCAAAATCTGATACCCATTATGATGAATATGCCAATCGTTTCTGCATGCCGGCTCAAATGTAACATTTGCTATTTTAACATCTATATCTTTGTCCGACACAAGCATATTTATATAACTTTCTCCTATAAAAAATTCTTTATAATTAATATTTTGGTTACCTAAATTAAATAATGGTTCAAATTTTTCCATTACACTCACCTCTATTCTTTGTTATATTTTTTTTAATTTTTTCTCCACCGGGATAACATGAGTTTTATAGTTTTTTATTTTATATTCCAAGTGATCTAAATTACGTTGAATTTCTTCTCTTTTTTCAAGCAATCTATTATATTCTTCTTCCAGTAACTCTATTCGTGCAGGGATTGTATGATCACCATGCCCAAAAAGATTAATATACTCTGCTAATTTTTCAATACTCATTCCCGCATTACGAAAGTGTTTAACAAAATCAATCCAACGAATTTCTTCATCACCAAACTCACGAATACCTTTATCATTACGAGGTATTGGTGGTAAAATACCGATTCTCTCATAATAACGTATTGTATCCGTGCTGACACCACATAATTCACTTGCTTTTTTAATATTCATTATTATTTCCCCTTAATAAATTATAACTTCTCTGTAACAAACATGTTTTCCCATTGATATTTTTATTATTACTACATATATCCCCCCAACACCTCTTAATACTATAGCGTTCCATTTATATTTGAATTTTTATTGTTAAGTTTATCAACTTAACTGTATTTTTATTATATACCTTAGAGTTTACTCCAAGTCAACAGTATTTTAAAATTTTTTTATACTGTTAATTATTACAATACAAAATGCTGAATTTAAAGGTTGTATAATAAATACGGGGCATGAAAAAAAATCCATACCCCGTATTGTTTTTTAATATACAAAAAGACAAATATCCAATATAATTAAAGTGCAAAAAAATAAACTATGAAAGGATATCTGTCATGAATAATTTTAACACAAAAACAAAAGAAATAAAAGAGGGAGAATTCATTAAAAACCTACTACAAATAAAAGATAAAAATATAACTATTGAGAAAACACATAACGAAACTATAAAAAATAATCAAAAGTACTTTGTATTCAAAGGTACCTTAACATATAAACCCAAGAAGTGTGAATGCTGTGGTTGTCTTAATAAAGGTTATACTGTAGTTAAAAACGGCTTTAATGAACTTACTAGAATTAATCTATTAAAAATATCAGGTATCCCTGCTTATTTGGAACTAAGAAAGCAACGTTTCAAGTGTAAAACTTGTAATAAAAAATTTGTAGCTACTACTTCTTTTGTAGATAAATACTGTAGTATTTCTAAAAATGTTAAGTTTTCTATAATGAGTGATTTAGCTGATACTTTATCTTTTAAACAAATAGCCAAAATGAATAATGTATCGGTTAATACTGTTATAAGAACTCTTTATAAATGTAAATCCCATGTAGACATTCTTAACTATAATACCTTACCTGAGTATTTATGCTTTGATGAGTTAAAGTTTACTAAAGATAGTAAAAATGGTATGAGTTTTATTTTTTTAGATGCTTTAACTCATGAGATTATTGATATAGTTGATGGTAGAACTGAGTATATTTTAAATAATTATTTTTCCAGATTTTCTAAAGAGGCTAGAAGTAATGTTAAGGCTATTTGTATTGATATTTATACCCCTTATATGAAGTTGATTAGAAATAAGTTTCCTAATGCTGAAATTGTTATAGATAGGTTTCATATTATTCAAAATGTTAATAGAGAACTTAATAGAACTAGAGTTAAGCTAATGAATATTTACAAAAAACAAAAAGGTATTAATTATACTCTTTTAAAAAATAATTGGAAGTTAATATTAGAAGATGAAAGTAATGTTACTCATGGTAGGTTTTTCTTCAATAGGAGTTTTAGGAGTTTAGTTACTAGACGTGATATTTTAGATTATTTATTAGGATTAGATTGTATATTTAAGGCTAGCTATGAGAGAGTTCAGGATATTAGATATGCAATAAGGTATAGAAATGAGTTGGAGTTTAAAGAATTAATTGAAAAATCTACTATCGATTTATCTGATGGTGTTAGTAAGGCTATTAATACTATGAGAAAACATAAAGGGTATATGCTTAATAGTGTTAGGTATTCTATTTCTAATGGTTCTTTGGAGGGTATTAATAATAAGATAAAGGTTTTAAAGAGAGTTTCTTATGGTTATAATAGCTTTTATAACTTTAGATTACGCATTTTAGTTGTTTCTAGGTTATTTGTTTCTGAGTATAAAAATAATATTTCTTTTAAGGGCGTTTTGAAAAATGCCAAGCAACACTGCATTGCTTAGCATTTTATCCTTATTTTTTCTCATGCCCCGTATTTGACACAGAGCCAATTTAAAAGGATTGAGTTCCGCTAATTGCAGAATTCAATCCTTTATTTCTATTCTAAATTAAAATTATTTTACCAAACTACTTCTCAAATATTCATCTACCATATCATATGTTGCCTTTATTGAATCAACATGAGTACGTTCATATGAGTGACTGGATTCTATCCCTGCACCTAACAAAGCATGTTTTACTTCTGCCCCTGCTCTCATTGCTGATGAAGCATCACTTCCATAAAATGGATAAATATCCAACTTAAACGGTATATTTTTCTCTTTTGCCAGAGCCACTAGATGCTGGCGAAATTCATAATGATATGGACCGCTTGCATCTTTTACACAGATAGATACAGTATATTCATCGGTTTGTTGATCATCACCAATTGCTCCCATATCAACAGCTAAATACTCCACCGCTTCTTTTGGAATGCTGGAGTTAGCACCATGTCCAACTTCTTCAAAACAACTAAACATAAAATGTGTAGTATATGGAAGTTCTATTTTTTCTTCTTTATATTTTCTTAATAAATCAAGGAGTATTGCAGCACTAACTTTATCATCTAAAAATCTACTTTTTATAAAACCTGTTTCAGTAACTATTGTTCGTGGATCAAAACTGATAAAATCACCTACTTCTATTCCTAACGCACGTGTTTGTTCAGCATTTGTTACTTTTTCATCAAGTCTGACTTCCATATTATCTTGAGTTCTCTCTATTGTACCTGCCTCACGATACACATGACAACTTGTCTGATGAACCAAAATTGTTCCGCTGACAGTTTTATTATTGCTCGCTATATGAACCAGACAATTTTCACCTTCTATCATATTCCAAGGATAACCGCCTATTTTATCAAGTTTTAAACGACCATCAGATTTTATAGCTCTTACGATGGCTCCTAATGTATCAACATGTGCCGTTATTACACGATGTTTACTATCATCTTTTCCACAAACTGTGACACTAACTCCACCTTTATTTGCTTTAGTAACGCTGTAACCTAGTTGCTCTATCTCATCAACTAAATAATTCATTACATTTTTTGTGTAACCGGTCGGTGATGGAATACCGGTTAATTTTGTAATATAGTTAATAGTTTTTTTCATGAGTTAATCCCCCTTTAATATACTCTATAAATGATTATACCATACTCTCATATTTTACCAAATATTTAATTTCAATAATTTATCATTATACTTAAAATACAAAATAATATCTTAAGACTGTTTTAAATAACGTATTTACAATATTTTTTTATTATCAACTATAAGTTAAACAGTTTTATTCTAATTTTAATCCCGCTAACTTTTCTTTTAGTGAATTATTTTCTAATTTTTCCTGTTTCATATATTTTCTCTTATCTACTCTACTTGCCTTATCCTTTTTATTGGATTTAATTCTCTTATCTACTTCCTTTTGTTTTAAAGAATTTCCACATACGCAGCGATAAGTGGCGTTTTCTCCATTTCCAAATAATGTCATCTTTTTATGACAAGTATCACAACGTAAGTTTGTTAAACGACTAATAACTTTACGATTTCGACAATTTGGATTAGAACACTTCAACATATTAGTTCCCTTTTTATTGACTTCAAGCATAAAGTTTCCACATTCTTCACATTTTCTCCCACTAATATTATCATGCTTAAATTTATCTTCGCTTTCCTTTATTTCGGTAATACATTCTTTAGTATATTCTTTAATATTATGTAAAAACTTATCTTTTGATAATTTATTTTTTGCGATATTATCAAGTTCTTTTTCCCATGTTGCCGTCAAAGACGGGCTTTTCAACTTCTTAGGAACTAAATTTAGTAATTGTTTTGCCTTATTTGTAGTTTTTATTCTACCATTATCAAGTATTAAATAATCGTTGGAGAATAGTTTTTCCAATATATCCGCTCTTGTTGCAACAGTACCGATACCATTAGTTTCTTTTAAAATCCTTCTCTCATTTTCATCATCAACAAATTCAAAAGGATTTTCCATTGCATAAATCAAACTACCTTCAGTATAATAATTAGGCGGTGTTGTTTCCTTTTTTACAAACATTAAATTCTCCAATTTTACATTTTTTTCATCAATAGTTATTTTTTTATCTAATATTTCATCACTTGCTAATACTTTATATCCTAAGTTGATAGTTTTTATGCCCTTTGTTTGAAATTTCTTTCCCGATAAACTAAATCCATATGCTATTTCCTCATAGTGATAATCCGGTAGCAAATTCTCTAAAAATCTTCGCACTACAAGGTTATAAATTTTTAATTCCACATCCGTTAATACTATATAATTTGGTCTTTCTTCTGTTGGAATTATAGCATGGTGATCACTTACTTTTGAATTATTTATGATTTTTTTTGTATTAAAATTTTTTTCTTTTAATATTTTAGAAATTATTTCTTTATAATCTCCACCTATTGCTTTTAATCTGTCTACAATAGTGGATTTCATGTCTGTTGTTAGGTATCTGCTGTCCGTTCTGGGATAAGTTAAAATTTTATGTCGTTCATAAAGATTTTGCATTATGTTTAGCGTTTGTTTAGGAGATAAACCAAATAAATTACTGGCTGTTTGTTGAATATCTGTAAGGTTATATAAAGGTTTCGCTGAAGATTTTCTTTCTTTTATTTCCACTTTATCAAAATAAATTACTTTATTACGATTTTCTTTCACAAACTGTTCTGCTTTTTCTAAACTAAACTCACTTTCATTACAGGTAAATTTTACACCTTCTATATTACATTCAAAAGTGTAGAATTTCCTTGATTTAAAATTTTTTATTTTTTCTTCTCTTGTTAAAACCATTTGAAGAGTAGGAGTTTGAACACGTCCACAGTTTAATGAAGCATTATATTTTAAAGTTAATGCCCTTGAAGCGTTGATTCCGAACAACCAATCAGCATTAGCACGTGCCAACCCTGAATAATATAATCCGAGATAGTCATTACCACTTTTTAAATTTTTAAAACCGTCTTTTATTGCTTTATCAGTAACCGAAGAAATCCAGAGGCGTTTTATATTTTTTTTAAAGTTGGCTTTTTCTAATATATACCTTGCAACCAATTCTCCCTCACGTCCAGCGTCAGTCGCAATAATCACTTCACTTACATCTTTTCTATTTAGTGCATTTTCTATTATTTTATATTGTTTAAAAGTTTTTTTTATAATTTCCGTTTTCATATGTTTTGGAATCATAGGAAGCTTTTCTAACCCGATATTATTAAATTCTTTATATTTATCCGGTGTTTGAAGTGTTACTAAATGCCCTAAAGCCCAAGTAACAATATATTTATCTCCTTCCAAACAACCATTTTTGTTATTTTTAGCACCGAGATTTCTGGCAATATCTCGTGCCACTGACGGTTTTTCGCATAATACTACACTTTTCATCTATATATCCTCTTTTATAAAATTTATTTTTATTAATTATTATGAACCATATTTAGATACTACAACAACCTTATTTTGTTTTCTATTCTAATTTTTTCTAAAACTATTACTATAAAAAGACTATCTTAAAATAATAAGAATGGTGAATTATATTGAATTTAAACATAATCATTCACCAAAAATATTTTCATCATAATGAAAAATATTAAATCCTAATTTTTAAGTTAGCCTTATCTTATCACTGTAATTTCTACACTATAAAAATTTTAATTACTCTGAAATTACTTGATCAAGGGTTGATACTATTCTTGCCCGACCTTTTATTTTGAAATTTTTAATATTATCAAAAATATTCAAAATAATTACCTCGCCTTTATTTAAAATCTCCAAAGATTCTTCATTGTTTATTTTCTTGGTAATAACTTTAACATTATCCACTTCGGCTCTTATTATTATATAATCAGCTTGTTTCATATTTTCACCCTATTACAGTTTAATTTTATATTGAATATCTTTTACTAAATTGTTATCTTCTAAAAATACCCCTGTTTTTTTACTGGTTACCGTCTTAGAACCTATTTTTTTTATTCCCCTCATAGCCATACACATATGCTCCGCTTCTATAACAACATAGACACCTTTAGGGTGTAGTTGTTCTTCCATTGCATTTACTATCATGAGGGTCATATCCTCTTGAATTTGCAAACGACGACTTGCACTTTCAACAAGACGTGCTAATTTACTAAGTCCTGTTATTTTTCTATTTTTAGGAACATATGCTATATGACATACTCCATAAAATGGAAGCATATGATGTTCACATAGTGAATAAAATTGAATATCTTTCACTAATATAGGTTCATCGTTATCTGATTCGAAAAATGTATTAATTTCCTCTTTGGGATCTACATTCGTCTTTGATAACAATTCTTCATACATTTTTACACAACGTTTTGGTGTATCCATAAGTCCCTTTCTTGTAGGATCTTCTCCAAAGTTTTCTAATAAAGTTTTTATAAGTTCCATTGACTGTTCTTTATTCTTCAAAACCAACCTCCAAATTTTTTATGATAACACTATTTTACCACAAAAACGACTAATTCAATAGAGAAATATTTTCTGTTCTTAAACCAGAAAGTTGCTAATTTGACAAAATAAAAAGCCTAAAATACAAACTATCTTAGGCCTTTTTATTTATTTCCTATTATTTTACTGCATCTTTAAGTGCTTTACCAGCTTTGAATGCAGGTACTTTACTAGCTGCAATTTCAATTACTTCATTAGTTTGTGGGTTACGACCTTTACGAGCAGCTCTTTCTCTTACTTCAAAGTTACCAAATCCAATAATTTGAATTTTTTCACCTTTAGCTAGAGTTTCTTCAACTGTTTCTACGAATGCTTCGATAGCTGCAGTTGCTTGTTTTTTTTGTAGTCCTGATTTCTCAGCTACTTTTGAAATTAATTCTGATTTATTCATTAATCCTTTACCTCCGTTTTTGAGTAGCGGTTTCCCGCTTCACTTATTAAATATTACCATATTACCAAGTAATAATCAAGTTTTTATTAAAGAAAAATGGCGAAAAATATGTTTTTACATGATTTTATTTAATTTAGCATCATTTTTTATTTTATTTGTTAATAAATTTTCATTAAATCCAACTTCTTATACCTAGAAAATTATTCAAATCTATTTAATTCTTCACTAGCTACATTTTTCATCAAATTTTTAGCACAATCATTTATTGACAAATCTTCATACAATACTTTATAAATATTTTCTGTTATAGGCATATAAACATTATATTTTTTTGCAAGTTGATAGCAAACTTTTGTAGTTCTAACTCCTTCTGCCACCATATCTAATTTAGCAACTGCTTCTTCTAATGTATATCCCTTACCAATTAAATAACCACAATTATAATTTCTTGAATGTTTTGAAGTACACGTTACAACTAAATCTCCGATACCGCCAAGTCCTAAGAAAGTCATCTGTTTTGCACCTAGTTTTGTCCCAAGACGTGTTATTTCTATTAATCCGCGCGTAAGTAAAGCGGCCTTAGCATTATCTCCTAATTTCATTCCGTCTATTATTCCACAACCAACTGCAATAATATTTTTTAAAGCACCACCCACTTCTACACCGATAATATCTTTATTGACATAGATTCTAAAATATTTATTATGAAAAATTTTCTGAGCTAATTTATTTAATTTATCATTTTTAGAAGCTATAGCCACAACGGTAGGATTTCTTAAAACTAATTCTTCCGCGTGTGACGGTCCGCTTAAAACTCCGACACCTTTTAATAAATTACTATCTATCTCATCTTCTATTACTTCTGACATACGTTTATTAGTTTCCATCTCCAACCCTTTTGAAACATGAATAATATACTTTGGAATATCTAAATAAACATTTATTTTTTTCATTGTCTCTCTCATTGCTTTTGTTGGAACTGCTATTACTAATACTTCACCAAACTTTACCGCTTCTTCAAGATTACTGGTAGCGATAACATTTTCAGGTAACTTTATATTTTTTAAATATCGTTTATTAGTGTGTTCAGTATTTATTTCATCCCTTGTTTTCTCATTTCTCGAATACAGTCGAAGTTCGTGTCCGTTATCAACTATCGCCTGTGACAATGCTGTTCCCCAGCTTCCAGAACCTATTACTGATATTTTCATATTATTTTCCTCACTAATTTTATTCAATAACTTTTATATTAAATTTATTATATCAGAAAAAATGAAATTAATCACTAACTAAATATGGTTATATAATAGGGAAAAAGTTTTTCACTTTTTAGTTTATTTTTTTATTAATAATCTAAATGAATTTAATAACGCTATTACCGTCATTCCCACATCGGAAATTATTGCTTCCCACATAGTTGCTATACCAAATGCACCGAGCGTTAAAAATATAACTTTTACTAAAATAATCGCTATAATATTTTGGTAGGCTATATGACGTGTTTTTTTCGCTATATTAATCGCTGTAATAATTTTTGACGGTTTATCTTCCATTAGCACTACATCTGAAGTTTCAACAGCAGCATCGCTCCCTAAACTTCCCATTGAGACACCTATATCAGCTCGTGCTAGAGTTGGTGTATCGTTAATACCATCTCCAATAAACATAACTTTTTTTCTATTATTAATTTTTATTTTTTCAAATATTTCCAACTTATTCTGTGGCAATAATTCAGCATAAACTTCATCTATATTCAACTGTTTTGACACGTTTTCAGCTAATATTTTATTATCTCCGGTTAACATTATTGTTTTTATTTTTTTATCTTTCAAAGAATCTATGAATTTTTTGGTGTCTGCTTTTATTTTATCAGCTATAACTATGCTACCGATAAATTCATTGTTTTTAGCAATATATACTATTGTACCTAATGAATTATTTTTTTCAAAGACAATTTTATTTTTAATCATCAACTTATCATTACCAACTAATATGTTATCACCATTATACGATAAAGATACGCCATAACCACTTAACTCTGTATAATCTTTTATTAAATCTTCATTGATTTTTAATGTAGTATAGTTTTTTATTGATACTGCTATTGGATGATTAGAATAATATTCTCCTGCTACTGCTAATTTTAGCAACTCTTCTTTTGTTGTATTTTTTACAGTGATTGCTACTACACTAAAAACTCCTTCGGTTATTGTTCCCGTTTTATCCATTACAACTGTTTCTATTTTTGTCAATAAATCTAAATAATTACTTCCTTTTACTAAGACCCCTTCTTTCGAAGCTAATCCCAATCCGCTGAAATAAGTTGTTGGAATGGATACTACCAATGCACAAGGGCAGGAAATAACCAAAAACATACATGCTCTATACAACCAAGTATCTATATTAAAATTCTCTAAAATTAACAAAGGTATCACAATTAATAATAATGCCCCAATAACAACAAGCGGTGTATAAATTTTTGAAAATTTTGTAATAAATTTTTCTGAAGGAGCTTTTTTGTTCGCTGCCTCCTCTACCAATTTTAATATTTTCATAATAGAAGAATTTTGAAAAGTATTTATTACTTTTACTTCAATAACGCCGTGATAGTTAACATATCCTGCTAAAACTTTATCATTTTCTTTAACACTGCACGGCATTGATTCTCCTGTTAAAAAAGAAGTATCAACGTTTGAACTGCCGGAAACAACAATACCGTCTAATGCAATCTTTTCTCCAGCTTTTATTACTATAACGTCTCCTATTTTTATATCTTCCGGTTTTACCGGAACTACCCCATTTTTTTTTTTAAAATTAGTAATATCCGGTCTTAATTTTAATAAACTCTTTATTGAATTCCGAGATTGTTCACTTGCATAATCGGCAAATATTTCACCTAATTGATAGAATAACATAACCGCTACCGCTTCTGAATATACTCCTATATAAATTCCACCAATTGTTGCTATCGCCATTAGAAAATTCTCATCAAAAAAATTACCTTTAATAATGTTTTTTATTGATTTATATAAAACATCATACCCTAAAATAAAATATACTAAAAGTAGTAATAATAAACTGTAATTATTATTACTAAATAACCCCGCTGTTATAAATATTAGTATCCCTACAACAAATCTCAATACATTATAAGATATTAAAAATTTTATAATATCCCTTTCCTTTTTCATTACAGTCACCTCACTTATTAATTTCTTATTTATGACTAATATGTTCTAAAACATTTTCCAATATTTCATAAACGTGTTTATCACTGAGTGAATAAAATACTTCTTTTCCTTCTTTTTCAGCTTTTACAATATTCCCCTTTTTTAACTGCTGAAGATGATAAGAAGTGTTAGCCACAGTTTCATTTATAATTTCAGCTATATCTTGAACACAAAGTCTTTTTTTCATTATTAAATAAATAATATCAATTCTCATTTTATCAGCTATTAGGTTTAAAAAATTGTATACTTTATCTCGTTCTTCTAAATTCAAAATAATACACCTCTACATTCAAAATTCTATTTGAGTACATTTTATCATACCCCCTCTAAACATTCAAGTGTATTTTTGAATATAGAAATCATTACTATTTAGCATAAATTATTTTATTAATATATCTTTTTTATGAAATATGCTATAATGAAAGAAAATATTTTAGGAGATTAGATTATGAAATGGTTTGAGATAATTTTAATAGACGGAAATCGCGGATTGATAAATTTAAACAATGTAATTGATATTTGGAAAGACTATGATGCCGAGTACGCAACTTTATCACAGGTTAATGGAGATGATATAGAAATTCCCGCCTCTGAATATGATAGAATAAAACGTGCTTTGGAATTAAAAGGATATGTTTTAGGAGGTTTATAATAATTATGACTCGATTTTTAAAAATCTTTATAACCTTAACTATTATCACTGCTATCGGTTTAGGGATTTTCTACTACATAAATAACAGTTCAAAAGATAATAATACTGTTGATGATAAAACTAATATTGAAACAACGGTAAAAAGCGAAACAGGTTCACAAGAAGATGTTGAGGGTACCGTTGTTGCTAAACGTAGTACAGAAAATAATTAAAAGGAGTTTTACAATATGAAAATCAACTTTAAAAAAATATTCGGAGTATTATTGACCGGTGTTCTTATCTTTTCTTCTATTAACACTTTTACTACTAATATTATTGAAGCGAAAGGCAGCACTGTTAAACCATCTTCTATTAAATCCAGTAGTAAACCACGTACTTCCGGCAGCTCTAAAAGCAGTAAGCCGAAAGGTAAGACTTCAAGTAAATCTACCACTTCGACAAAAAGAAATTTTTCTAAAAGCTCTAAAGGAAGTTACAACCATAATTACAACAGTTATAATAATCAAAATTACAAAAAACAATATACAGATTATCTAAACAATAACTATCGTTCTAGCGGATTTTTCTCAGGTAACAGTATAACAAATATGCTACTTTGGTACACTTTATTCCACCATTCAACAACTCCACACACCAAAGTTCATGCCAGCGATCAACAAAAAGAACTTGTTGATAATGTAAAGGATAGCAAAGTTCCTGTTTATATGCTAGAAATAAAAACAAAAGAAGGGGAAACAAAATACATTTCAGTTACAAAAGAACAATATGATAAAGTAAAAGAAGGAGATAATATTTCTCTTAAATCAGGACACTTAGAAATTAAAAATTAATTAAATAAAAATTTTCCCCGATATATAGTAAAGCTATATTGTTAATTATCTTTATTGAATAATTAACAATATAGCTTTATAAAATTTTTCTATCTAATTTGATATTGACATTTAGTATTAATATTTAGTATTTAATTTTTATAAAATCCCTTTCTAAATTCAATCAATTTCGTTTTCTTGTTAATAATTTAATTGGAGTTCCTTCAAAGTTGAATGAATCTCTTATTCTATTTTCTAAAAATCTCTCATAAGAAAAGTGCATTAATTCCGGATAATTAACAAAAAATACAAATGTCGGTGGGTTAATAGCAACCTGAGAAGCATAAAAAATATTTAGACGTTTCCCTTTGTCCATTGGAGTAGGGTTCATAGATACCGCATCTACAACAACTTCATTAAGTGTTGAAGATTGAATACGGCGTTGTCTATTTTCATAAGATTCTTTTATCAATGGAAAAATATTAAATACTCGTTGTTTAGTTTTTGCTGAAACATAAATGATTTTAGCATAATCTAAATATGCAAAACTATCACGAATTTTTTCATTAAATTCGTTCATAGTTTTATCATCTTTAATTATCGCATCCCATTTATTAACAACAATAATAACACCTTTACCTGATTCATGAGCATATCCTGCTACTCGTTTATCCTGTTCAATTATTCCCTCTTCTGCATTTAAAACTACCAAGACAACATCAGAACGCTCAATTGCTTTTAACGAACGTAATACTGAATATTTTTCACAATTTTCATATACTTTACCACGTTTTCTTATTCCCGCTGTATCAATTACTACATATTCATCACCATCATGAACAAAATCGGTATCAATCGCATCACGTGTAGTTCCTGCTATTTCAGAAGCTATAACACGCTCTTTCCCTAAAATAACGTTAATCAAACTTGATTTTCCTACATTTGGTCTTCCTATTAATGAAAATCTGATTTTTTTATCCTCTATTTTTTCGTCAACTACTTTGAAATTTTTACAAACTTCATCAAGTAAATCTCCTATACCCAAGCCGTGTGAACCTGAAATCGGGAACGGCTCTCCAAATCCTAGTGAATAAAAATCATAAATCATGTGATTCATATCAAAATTATCAATTTTATTAACGGCAAGTATTACAGGTTTATCAGTTTTATATAACAACTTGGCTACTTCTTCATCGTCGGCAGTAACACCATCACGTCCATTAGTTAAGAAAATAATAACATCCGCCTCATCTATCGCTAGTTCCGCCTGTGCTCTAATTTGTTTTTGAAAAGGTGTATTTTCCAATTCAATCCCACCTGTATCAATCATAAAGAATGAATAATTTAACCATTCTGCTTTTGAGTATATTCTATCACGAGTTACACCCGCAACGTCTTCTACTATCGAAAGACGATCACCTATTATTTTATTAAAAATAGTAGACTTTCCTACATTTGGTCTTCCAATAATAGCTACTGTTGGTTTTGCCATTACACAATTCCTCCTTAGCTTTTTTACAAAATATCTTCCATTCAAAAAATAATAGCAATAGACAAATTTTTAATCTACTGCCATTATTTTTAATCATACTTGTTAAAATTAAAGTTCAATTTCTTTAAATTTATCTGCAACGCTGAATGAAGTATCCTCATCTTTTAAATATGAAGTGTCAAATTCCGACTCTTTCTCCTCTTTAGGCGCAACCGGTTTTTCTATTAAATCTTTAATTGTTAAAGATAATCTTTCATTTTCAAAGTCTACATCTAATACTTTAACATTTACTTTATCACCGGCTTTTAATACATCTGTCACATTATTTACTCTTTCATGAGAAATTTGTGAAATATGTACTAAACCTTCAACATCTTCCATCACTTCAACAAATGCACCGAAATCAGTTGTATTACGAACAATACCCTCTAGTACATCGCCTACTTTTATTGTGCCACGTGCAATTTCCCATTGTGTTGGCAATAATGCTTTTGCTGATAGAGAAACTTTACCTTTTTCTTTATCAAGAGAAATAATCGCCACTTTTATAACATCACCGACGCTTACTACCTCTGATAATTCATTAAAACGTTTGTGTGATACTTCTGAAATATGTAGTAACCCGTCAATTTCTCCAATATTAACAAATGCACCGAAACTTGCAAGTCTTCTCACCGTTCCTTCTACAACATCACCTACTTTCAAGTTTTCAAATGCTTCTGCTAATTTTCTAGCTGCTTCCTCTTCTAAAATAGCTTTTCTATTTAAGATAATTTTATTTTTAGATTTATCCACTTCTTCAATTTTAAAAGTGAACTCTTTCCCAACGAAATCTGATAAATCTCTTCTAAATCTAATGTCAATATAAGAACCCGGAATAAATGCACGTAGTCCATCCACCTCAGCCAATAAACCACCTTTAGTTTGTGCAGAAACAGTTGCAGTAACATATTCCCCATTTTCGAATTTTTCTAATATCTGTTTCCATGATAACTCTATAAGTTTTCTATACTCAGCATTTTCTAAAATTCGATGAGATAAATAAATTACTCCCGGTACATCTTCTTTTCTTTTTTCACGATCAACACGAATACCTGTTACCTGTGCTTCTATTTCATCACCAACTGATAATACTTCTTCAATATTTTCAAACGGCTTTCTAGTGATCTGATTTCGTAAAATAACGCAGTCATATTGTGCCCCTGCAACATCTACATACACTTTATCTTCATCAATTTTAGATACTGTACCAGTTACTTTATCTCCTTTTTTTAACATTTCTGAACTGTTTAATAATTCCTCAAATGAAGTTGTCATTACTTCTAATCCTCCTGTGCTTACAATACATACTATCCTATATTATACATCAAAACTAAACTATTGTCATTCTTTTTACGTTAATTTTTTAATTCTTTTTTTATTTGTTCAAGAAGCATTTCTTCTTCAGTGTCTAATTCATAGGTTTCTAACAAATCCGGTCTTCTTAAATAAGTTCGTTTCAGACTTTCTTTTTTACGATATATTTCTATATTTTTATGATGTCCTGATGTCAATATGCCCGGTACTGACATTCCTTTATAATCTTTTGGTCTGGTATATTGCGGATATTCTAATAAACCTGTTGAAAATGAGTCATCTTTATGCGACTCCTCCTTTCCTAATACATTCGGTACTAATCTGACTATACTGTCAATCATAGCCATAGCTGCGAATTCTCCACACGTCAAAATAAAATCACCAATAGATAGTTCGTCAGTTACCAAATATTCCCTAATTCTTTCATCATATCCTTCATAATGCCCACAAATAAATATTAGGTGATCTTCTTTTGATAATTCTTCAGCTTTTTTTTGATTAAATCTTTCTCCTTGCGGACAAAGTAATATTATTCTAGTTTTAGAATGTTTTCTTAAACTTTCTACAGCATTAAATATCGGTTCCGGTTTTAATACCATTCCTTGTCCTCCGCCAAATGGATAATCATCTACCTGATTATGCTTATTACCGGAAAATTTTCGATAATCAACTGTATTTATATTTACTAAATTTTTTTCTCTCGCTTTTCCTAAAATTGAATGATTTAATGAATCAAACATATCCGGAAATAAAGTTAATATATCTATCTTCATTAATCAATTAATCCTTCCATTAATTCGATTTCAATTTTTTTATTTATTACATCAATATTTTTTACTACGTCTTCAATATAAGGTATAAGAAATTCTTTCCCGTTTTCTGCTTTTACTACCCAAACATCATTAGCTCCCGGAGTTAAAATCTCGGATATTTCTCCTAATTTTTCTCCATGTTCATCATATACCCTACAACCTATTATTTCATAAAAATAAAATTCATTTTCCTTTAGTTCATCGATATTTTCAGAATCAATTTTTATTTGCATATTTTTCAATTTTTCCGCTTCTTCTATTGTGTCAATCCCCTCAAATTTAACTAAAAGTGAATTTTTATGATTTCGATAGTTTTCTACTGAAACTTCCCTAATCACCCGATTACCTTGGGTAATAAGAAGCTTACTTCCTTTTGAAAAACGTCTTTTTTCAAAATCAGTAGAAGAAATTACCTTAACTTCTCCTTTTAGTGAATGGGTATTTACTATTTTTCCTACTTTTAAACGCATTAAAATCTCCTTTAATATTTATTATATCAATGTTAAATAATATTTTTACAATAGTAATCTATGCCTTAGTTGTCACAACATAATGCTATCTTTTTATTTTTTCTCTTATAATAGATGATATATTTTCTACTATAATTATCGCCGTACAAAGTCCAATTAATAATGTTGATATTCTGTTCCAATTCCTATATTCTATATTATTAACTAATAACTGACCTATTCCACCTGCTCCAACCATACCAAGTATTGTTGAATTTTTTATATTCATTTCAAATCTATATAAACTAATTGTTACAAATTCCGGTAGATAACCGCTAAAAATTATCTTTATATAACTAATAAAATTACCCAGCCCTATACTTTTTGTTGCTAATAATATATTACTATTTATTCCCTCTAATATTTCACTATACATTTTTGTTACAACTCCTACAGTGTAAATATATAGAGCAAAAAACGAACTAATAGTTCCGGGCCCAAAGCCTCTAAAAAATATTAGCGCTATAATAATAGGAGGAAATGTTCTTAAAACATTAATAACAACTTTAAAAATTATCGCTTTATATTTTCCAAATAAATTTGTTGATGCTAAATATGAAGTAAATATTGCCGTTAGACTTGCAAGTAAAGTTGCAACAAATGCTATCTCTATACTTGTCAATAATGCAAAAAACATTTTTGAAAAATAAGAAATATCCGGATTAAATAATTCCTTAAATAACACTTTTAGTTGACCTAATCCTAATAAAAATCTCTCTTTTGTTATTGTTAAGAAATTTATTACATAAATTAATGAACTAATTATTACTATCGGTATTAATATTTTTTCTATTTTTTTTCGTAAAAAATATTCTTTTTTTGATAAATTATTTTTATCTTCCATAGTTCTGAAGTAATAACTAATTAAATCTATAATAAAAATCAAAAGTACTAAAATTATAATTATCAATGATACTCTATCATAACGTAAATGATTTAGCTCCGTCCATAATCTTTGACCAATTCCACCCGCTCCGACCATGCCCAAAACACTGGCTCCACGAATACCGGATTCCAATATTAAAAAATAAATTGAAAATATCGCCGGTTTTATATTAGATAGCAAGGCTGTTTTATAAATAGCAAATCTTGAAACTCCAAGGCTTTTCATCGCCTCTATATGTTTTATATCCACTTCCTCCGCATATTCTTTTAAAAGCTTAGTTGCAGTTAAAAAACTGATAATATAAATGCTTAAAAACCCACTAAAATTTCCTGTGCTAAAAAGACTTACTAATATAGCTGCCACTATTAAAAATGGTATTGTCCTAAAAATCGAGAACACTGCACTTAATATTTTAGGTAATATTTTTATATTAAACAAAATATTTGTTAATAACGGGAGAATAAACAAAGCTGTAAACAGTGCTAAAATTGATGAAAATACCGCAATGTTCAAAGTTTCTAAAATCGGTTCATAAAGGCTACTAAGTATACTTAAATCTAGTGGATACATTCTTGACAATAAATTTTCAACTCTAGAAAATCCTAAAGAAAAGCTTTTAGCATCATAATTTAGTATAGAAATAGCTATACCGATCAATAATATTGAGTTCAAAATAACACTTTTTATTTTTCTTTTAATGATATAATTCTTTAAGTTCATCATTCGTTACACTTTCTGTATAATTGTAAAACAAAATCTTACCATCTTTTAATCCTAAAATTTTATTACTATATTTTTTAGCAAGGACTATATCATGCAGATTTATCAATACTGTTATGTTTTTTTCTTTATTTAATTTCTGAAAATTATCCATTATTATACTAGTATTTTTTTCATCAAGACTGCTCACCGGTTCATCTGCCAGTAAAATATTCGGTTCTTGTGCTAGAGCCTTTGCTATGGCTACACGTTGTTTTTGCCCACCGGATAAATATTTTGATTTTTTAAATATTTCTTCATTTAGCCCAACTTGTGTTAAATATGTTATTCCTTGTTCATATTCTTTTTTAGTATAGCCGGACATCAATTGAATAAAAGATTTTTTAGCAAGATATGGTGTTAAAACGTTATCTATTGTGTATAAATTATCTAATGTATTATAATCTTGAAATATAAAAGCTATCTTTTGTCTAAATTTTTTTAATTCATTTTTATTAAATTTTGTAATATCGTTATTATTTATTATTATTTTTCCACTAGGTACATTTAAGAGATTCAAGCATCTAAGGAGCGTTGATTTACCTGCACCGCTTTTCCCAACTATTGCAACAAAATCTCCCTTGTTTATAGAAAAATTCAAATTGTCCAAAACTTTCTTTTCTCCATAGCTAAATGATAAATTTTCTATTTTTATTTCTTCGTTAACCAATAAATCACCTCATTTACTTCTTACCGTACTAAAATTTAAGATAAAATTTCTTGTTACAATTATAACACTTTCTTAAATAATTTTCAGCATCTATTTGTTATAGTAACATCGCTATTATTAGCACTAACAAAAAATATAATATTTTTCATGAATTTTCAACATTAGTTATTAATAATATGAATTTTAATAATATTTGTCTAATATAAAAAGGAATAACTCTTCGTTACTCCTAAATTACTTTACCTATTGTAATTCTATACTTCAAAGATTTTTTATTTTGAGTTTTTTCTTTTATAATAAATCTTCCATATTTTCTAATAGAAATTATGTCACCTACATTACAAGATTTTTCTCCATTTTTTGCTACAACATGATTTAATTTTATAAAATCTTGAATCAAAAATTCTTTCACTTTACTGCGTGACTTATTGGTTATTTTTGCTACAATACTATCAAGTCTGAACGAGGAACTGACTATTTCAAAATTTTCAAATTTTTTCTCAAACTTAACATCTAACATATTCACTTTCTTTAATGTTATATTAATCTTTCCGATTTTTGTTAGATTCATTATAACAAAATCTGAAATACTACTATCCACAAAAATATAAAGTGTATTTTCTTCTACAATAACGTCTCCAAATCTATTAAAATTTATTCCAAGATTGTGGATAGCACCTAAAACATCTTTATGTCTAATTGTGTTAAATTTATTATTATATGTTGCTCTTAAACAAGTTATCTCAAAATCAACATTATAATATTCGTTTGCTACCAACTTTGCTTTTTTTCTCTCTAAATTAACAACTCCACCGAAAAATTCTACTTTTAATTCCGGATAATTATAAATTATTATTTTTTCTAAAATAATTTGCTCAAATTGAGTTAGAAAAAAGGTAACCTTATTTCTATTGTTGAAGAAATCGATTGTTTGTAATAGATTTTCCGCCGTTTCTATTTCTTCTTTTGATGCTGAATATAAAAAATTCAAATTTTTCATAATTCACCTAAGAAAATATAAATCCTAAAAGTAATCGTCTTAATATATCCAATGCAATAAAAGCTATGATTGGAGAAATATCTAATATTCCAAACGGTGGAATAAGTTTTCTAAAAATTTTCAAGTATGGTTCACAAAGTTTTTCCAAAAATTCCACTATAATATTATTTCTAAATTGTGGAAACCATGATGATAATATATATGCCAGTATACAGTATTCATAAAAATTAAATAAATAATTAATAAATCTATATACCCAAAAATATTCTGTTAAACTTAGCAATATTAATACTCTCCTTCGTAAAAATCTCCCGATACATCAATACCGTTAGGTACACATAAATAAATATCTTCACCTATAGTTTTTAATTTTGCATTTAGCGCATAAATACCACCCGATACAAAATCTAATAATCTATCAGCTGTTTCTACATCTAGTTTGCTTAAATTAATAATTACCACTTTATTTTTTTTTATATCATCAATAATATCTTTACTATCCGCAAATACTAGCGGTTCTGTTAATATTACATTATTCATTTTACCGGTTATTGGATTAGATGTCGCTTTATTCACTGAATTCTCCTTTGAAATTCTTTGTTTTGGTTGTTCTTTTTGTAATTCTTTTTGAATTGTTTGTTCCTCTTTTACATCATCTTCGAAATCTTCTTCACTCACAAACAGGTTATTAAATTTTTTTATCATACTCATAATATCAAACCTCTATTTAGTTATATTTAACTGTATAATTATATCATAATTTTCATTATTTTTAAACCGATATATTCGTTATAATACACAAAGAACCTTAAAGTTGATTAAAACTATAAGATTCTTTACTTTGTTCACTCATAATATTTATTATATCTACTTCGAAGAGTATTTATTAATTTAGTTATTAATACTTTTAAAATTGAATAAATCGGTATTCCTAAAATAGCACCAACTACTCCGAGTATATTGACACCTATTAAAATAACGAAAATAACTGTAAGTGGGTGCATATCCATACTTTTCCCCATGATATTTGGTGATAAAATATTCCCTTCAACAAATTGCACTATTCCCCAAATAACCAACATTTTCAAAACCATTATACCACTGGTTGAAGCTGCAACCAACATTGCAGGAATTATCGCCATAATAGGTCCTAGATAAGGAACAATACTTAAAAATGCGGCTATCGTTGCCAACGAAAAAGCGTAATGCAAGCCGATAATATTATACCCTATATAAAGCATAACTCCCAAACATAATGAAACCGTCATTTGACCTTGGATATAAGAACCAACCTTATCATCAATTTCATCTATTGTTTCCGAAATTGATTTTTTCAATCTGTTAGGCATAGAATTTATCAAATAAATTTTAAATTTTGCGGCATCTTTTAATAAAAAGAATAACACAAAAGGAAAAGTCATAAGCACCGAAGCAGTTGATGATAATGAAGAAGCAATACTTTGAGCAACATTTGTCACTATTGTTACAGCTTGTGCACTAATTTTTGCAGTATTCAAATTGGAACTAATATATTCATTCACCGCTTTTACATAGGTATTTTCTGAATTAGTTGCAAGATACCCTCGAACTATTTCTATATATTTAGGTAATGAGCTTACTAAAGCCTGAGTTTGTTCAACAATTATCGGAACTACTCCAATAATTACCACTAAAATTACCAAAACACCTACAAATATAGCAAGCAAACTAGCGATAAAGCGTGGCATTTTTCTAGAAAAAACATTTACCAACGGATTTAATATGTAATAAAATGCATAAGCTAAAATAATTGGAGTTGTAATACTTGATACTATGGCTTTTATAGGTGAAAAGATATATGATATTTCAGTATATAAGTATATTGCTATCCCTAACAATATAACTACTATTAAAATATACAAAATAAATTTTCCACCTAAAAATGCCAATAATCTATCTTCTCTGGAGTTTTCTACTATTTCTTTATTTTTCTTTATCTCTTCTTTAATCTTTTCTTTCATAAAATCCTCCTTCGTTATTTTATTAAGTGTAATGACAATTCATATATTGTCATTATTGCATTATAACCTAAATATCCTATAGCGAACGACACTAGACTGATTAAAATTTTTATTTCCTTTGTACTATTTTTTTTAAAGAATTTACCAAAATCTAATTTCATTAAGCTAAAGTTACTAACTAAAATCATTATAAATAACAATGTTAATTTTATAAAATTCATATTTTATCCTTTATATCTAATATCTATTTGAACATATCAAGCCAACCTTTTTTCTTAAATATCCATAACATTCCAATAGCAATTATCAGCATAACACCGCAGATTAAAAAGTAGCCATATTCCCACTCTAACTCCGGCATATTTCTAAAGTTCATTCCATAAAGACCAACTATAAATGTCAACGGCAAAAATATTGTTGAAATAACAGTCAGCATCATCATAATATTATTAGACCTAAATGAGTTATAAGTCATATAATTTTCTCTAATATCACTGGCAAGTTCTCGTGTTGCTTCAATAATTTCTGTTTGTTGAACAAGGTCATCATAAATATCGTGAAAATATTTTCTGTCGTTATCGGTCATTTCAACACGACGGGATACTAAAAATCTATGGAGTAACTCACGCATCGGCAATAAACCACGTCGCAGTTTTAACAAGTCACTACGAAGCTCAAAAACCTCGTCCATTATTTTACTGCCGGCATTATATGAGTCGTATTCTTCAATTTCATCAAGACGATTTTCTATTTTTGCAATAATTGGAATATATCCTTCCACTATTTCTGATACCAACATATGCATCACATGAAGTGGTGAATATTGTGCACCACGCTGTAAGATTTTCGGAATAATTTTATTAATATATCGTATATGTGAGAGGTGAAAAGTTACAATATAATTTTTTCCGACAAACATATTTATTGTTTCATAGTCATCATCAATATTTTTCAAAACATGAGATACTAAAAAGATTTGTTGTCGTGTTATTTCAATTTTTGGTCGTTGAAGCAATGTCATACAGTCTTCAATCAACAATTCGTGAAACTTAAAAAATGTAGACAATAGGGTTATCTCACTTCGTGTCGGTGTGTCAAAATCAACCCAATACCAAGCAATATCTTGATCATTAAGTCTTGCCAATTTGACATCTGTTAAGATATTTCCTTTTTTATCTACTGCTAGTGTTTTTAACATTAGATCTCACCTCTCTTATATTATTTTCACAACTACAATAATATCATAATTAATGAAATTAGTAAATTTTTATTTAATATTATTTGTAATATGATTCATAATTATTCCGGCAGCAACTGCCACATTTAAACTTTCGGCTTCTCCTGTCATTTTTATTTTTAAAAGATTATTTACCTTTTCCAAGATATTGTTATCAACCCCTGCACCCTCATTACCAAAAATAACAGCAATTTTCTCTCCTACATCATTAATATCTTCCAAATATTTATTACCTTTTAAAGATGTAGCATATAAATCAAAACCTTTCATTTCACCAATAAGATTTTCCAAAACTATATTTTCAAAACAATCAATATGAAACTGACTTCCTTGTGTACTACGAAGAACTTTTTGCCCATATAAACTTGTCGTTTTGTTCCCCAAGACTACACAATCAAAACTAAAAGCATCCGCTGTTCTTATAATAGTTCCCAGATTCCCAGGATCTTGTACCCTATCCAAAATAAGAACCCTATTATAGCAATTAATATCCAATTCTTTTTTTTCTATACTACATACAGCAATTACCCCTTGAGAAGTCACTGTTTCTCCCAGTAATTTTATAACACTGTCCGAAACTACCACAAATTCTTTTGAATAATTTAATTCTTTTTTATTAAAATTTTCTGAAATTATTATTTCTTCTACAACATTAGCCTTTAATGCTTCTTTTACCAGATGAATTCCTTCTACCAAATACTTATTATATTTTTTTATATTTCTATTTTTTTTTAATTTTTGAAGTTCTTTTATTTTTTTATTATTGCCTGATGTTATCATTATTTTCTCCATGGTATTATTAAATAAAATGTCTAACTTTTACTATTATAATCAATATTGAATAAAATTACAAACTATGATATAATTTTTTTATTAATAATACGTAAAAGGAGTTTATTATGTCAATTTGGATATCAACACTAATAGTACTGTTTGTCATCGGCTTAATTGCATTATTTAATTATCTAAGATTGAACAGAGCTGTTACTAAGCTACCTTATGTTGAATTTAGACAAAATCTTAGAAAAGTTCAATTAGTTGATGTAAGAGAAAAAGAAGATTTTAAATATGCTCACATTAACGGAGCTAGAAATATGCCGCTTTCTCAATTCAATTTTTTATATACTTCTCTTAGAAAAGACCAACCTATTTATCTTTGTGATAAAAACGGAACTATGGCACCACGTGCTGCCCTTACACTAAAGAAAAATGGTTATACTAATGTCTTTATGTTAAAAAATGGTTTACAAGATTGGAAAGAAAATCTTAAAACAAAAAGATAACCATAAAACCGGTATCAAACGATACTGGTTTTTTTGTCGTTACAGTAATATACATTCACTGTTTTATATGTTATAATCTTATGTAAAATTAACTATATATTTATATACAAAATATTATTTGTTGCTGATTCTATAGTGGTGTGGCAACCTTAAAAATTAACCTTTGAACAGCAACTAACTTAATAGCAATGTTTGTAGTGGTAATAGTAAAATGCTAAAAGCATTTTACTTGGAGAATTTTAGACCTTGGCTAAAATTCTAGCCGAAAAATCCACCCACGTAGTGGGTTAGTTGTAGGCGTCCATACCACTACTAACCATTGCTGAAATATTTGTAAAATAATATATAAATTTTACACACTAGTTTAAATAAATACCTATAAGGAGAAGTTATGGCATTCGATGGTTTTTTTACACGAAAAATAATTAATGAATTATCTCAAAATCTTATTCAAGCTCGTATCAATAAAATTAATAATATCTCAAATGACGAATTTATCTTTTCTATTAGAAAAGGAAAAAATTTAAAATTATTTTTATCGGCAAACTCATCAAGTTCCCGTATTCATTTTACTAATATCCAATACGAAAATCCTTTAACACCATCTAATTTTTGCACCGTATTAAGAAAATATCTTACCAATGGAATAATTTCAGATATTACCCAAGTCAGTAATGATAGAATTATCAAAATTAGAATTAAAAACTTTGATGAACTTGGTTATGAAAAACATTATATTTTAATAGTGGAATTAATGGGTAAACACTCTAATATTATTCTTACTAACGAAGATGAAATAATCATCGAATCATTAAATAACAGCTATAGCCTAGAATACAAACGTTCTACTATAGCCAATATTAGATATACTCTACCCCCAACCGATAAAAAATTAAATCCTTTTGATTTTGAGAATTATACAAAATTAAACCCTAAAAATGAAAATAAAAAATTTCTCATCCAAAACTTTTATGGTGTTTCTTCTTTGCTTAATAATTATATTTTACAAAACTACCCGAACGACATGATAAACGGTCTAAAAGTCTTGTGTAATTCCTTTAATACCGACTTTAGACCTAGTATAATTAATAATAAAAAAGATTTTTACTACTTCGATATTACCAATACTAATGAAACAACTTTTAAAACATTATCAGAATTATTAGATTTTTACTATATGGACTTAGTTAAGAAAGCTACTAATAAAAATACTGATAAAAAATTATTCGATTTCATAAAAAATAAACTTAACAGACTTAACAATAAATTAAAAATTTTACAAAATGAGTTGGATATTGCAAGAAATAAAGATGATTTCAAATTAAAAGGACAACTTCTAATTGCAAATATTTATTTATTTAAAAATAATGTTCCCGAAATTGTTACTGTTCAAAATTTTTACAGTGAAAATTTAGAAAACATTAATATTAAATTGGATACAACGCTATCGATCGAGCAAAATGCCGAAAAGTATTTTAATCTATATAAAAAAAATATAAGAACAATAGAAAATCTGGAAAAACAAATCGCTCTTACTAATGAAGAAATAACCTATTTTGATACTATAAAATTTCAAACGGAAAACGCCGATAAGACAGAACTTGTTGAAATTAAGGAAGAGCTTATTAATGGCGGCTACTTGAGAGAAAAACAAATACAAAAGAAAAAAAATAAACAAAAGTATTTTACCATTGAAAATAATGGTATTACAATTTATATTGGAAAAAATAATATTCAAAATGATACTATAACAAATAAATTAGCCCATAGAAATTACTTATGGTTTCATGCCAAAGATATCCCCGGAAGTCATGTAGTAATTTTTTCAAATAACCCTGATGAAGAAACTATCAATATAGCTGCTAACTTAGCAGGTTATTATTCTAAATTCAAAAATGAAACAAACATTGATGTTGATATGACTTTAATAAAAAACGTTAAAAAAATTTCCGGTGCTAAACCCGGATTCGTAACCTATACAGGACAAAAAACATTAAAAGTTAAAATTGATAAATTATTAATTAATAAGTTAATAAACTCTAAATAATTAGTTATTATTACAATTTAAATCGATTATTGAAAATTTCTTAGCTTTATTCTAATAACCTATTTTTCTTAGAATTAGGAAAATTTTCAGAATAAATTCATAATATTATCCGGTGTATCTCTATACATTAGTTCATTAATTTACAAAAAGGAGCGACCCTACAAAATCGATTTCCAACGAAATTGCGATTTTGTAAGGTTGCTTCAATACAGTTTATTAGATTTTGGAAAATAAATCTCTTTAAAACTATTATCAAATCAATGAACTGCTACGTCTAACTACTAATAGGTAAATTTTATTAAAATTTTTACTTTTAGGCTAGTCCCTAACCTATTCTATTACATTTACTGTTAATTGCTCAAGATATTTTTTAAAAGTTCTATTGATATCTTCATCTATTCCTTTTGTCGCTTTTAAATCTACAAACAATTCTACTTTTTCATTATAATTTTGAATCATTATTATATTACTAAGAACACAGATATTAGAAACCAAACCACACAGCTCTACCTCTTTATAATCACTACGTGATACATAATTTGCAAGGTCAATACTTCCAAAGGTCGTTTTATTAAATACTTTTTTAGCGTCTTTTTCAAAATTTGCTACTTTACCATATAAACCATGACCATCAGTATCTATAATGCAGTGTTCAATCGGAAGATGTTTTCCCTCTCGTGTAGTTAAATAGTTTGTATAGTGAGTGTCTTTTGTGAAGATAATATCTTGCCCTGATTTCTTATACTCTTCTATTTTTTTAACTATTATCTCATCTAACTTTTCTGCCGTTTCAAAGCCTAAAGCCCCATCTACAAAATCTTTTTGATAATCAACAACTACCAACAATTTTTCGCTGGTATCGTGTTTCAAACAAACTCTTATGTATGCTAAAAAAGTAATAATTGCTAAAGCTCCTAAGCAGTAAAAAACAGTTGACATAACTAATTTAGGGTGTCTATGTGAATTAAAAATAATAAAATAAGATATTATTGCCAAAAATATTATTACTAATACTGTTATAAATTTTATTCTTTTTTTAAAATATATGCTAAAATCTTTTTTCCCTAATTTTCTATAGATTAGATAAATAAATAACGCTATTAAACCTATAATAATTAACATAGATCCATATCTATGCATTAATCTGAACGCATGGTGTGCACTTGGTCCTAACACATATCCTAATGATATAAACACTACTACCCAAAATATTCCTCCAATTGTTGAATAAGTATGAAATTTTTTCCCATTCACCCTTGAAATTCCGGAAAAATATCCCATTATATGACGAACTCCGGGTAAAAAATATGCAATTATTATTACAATATTACCATATTTATTGAAAAAATCTGAAGCTTTTGTCATTCGATAAGGAGTCAACCCTATATATGATCCGCACTTATCTACAGCTTTTGTACCAAGACGTCTTCCGATTTCGTAGGAAAACTGCATTCCGATTACTGTTCCCAATGCACTAGCCGTTATCATTCCAATATAACTGGCATGTCCGCCGTAAGCCATTATTCCGGCAAATAACATCATCGTTTCTCCCGGAAGCGGTAAGGCAGCAAACTCTAATATTAATGAAATAAACAATATCAAGTATACATGTTCTGCTAATAGTTTAAATAGCATTTCCATTTATAAACTATACTCCTTTTTCTTTTTATATGACTAAGATTATACCATATTTAAAATTTTACAGCAAATTTTAACCTTTATTATAAATATAAAACAATTTATATAATTTTCAAAGATTAATTTAATATAAAATAAATTCAATTTACAAATAATGAAATTATATGGATTTTTTTAATAATTCATTGATAAATATACCATCTTGTATTGCTTAAATAAATTATACAATCAATTTATCTTATATTAGCGGTTTCTTATTAGGAATTCCTGCTTTACGCGGATACTTATTCGGCGTTTCTTTTACCTTTCTTATTTCAAGAATATGTCGCTTTTCACCTTCTATTTTAAAATCAATATCTTTTTCTAATTTTCCTCCAAGCACCTTAAATGTATTTATAGCTTCAGATACTTCTTCATCTGCCTTTTGTGCTTTTAAGCTGAGAAAGTATCCACCTTTTTTTACTAGAGGTAAACACAACTCTGCCAGAACATTAAGTCTTGCCACAGCACGTGCTGTTACAATCTCAAAACTTTCCCGATATTTTTTATTTTGTCCCACTTCTTCCGCTCTCGCATGAATAAAGTGACAGTTTTCTAAATTTAATTCTTCCCTTAAAAGTTCTAAAAATTTTATTCGTTTATTCAATGAGTCAATTATTGTAACTTTCAAATGTGGGTATATAATTTTAAGCGGAATTGATGGAAAACCTGCTCCACTACCAACATCACAAATATTTTCTATATCATTATAATCTCTATAAAATGCTAGAGAAACTGAATCATAAAAATGCTTTGTATAAAATTCTTCTTCTTCCGTTATTGCAGTTAAATTAATTTTTTTGTTCCATTCAATCACCAATTTATAATATTTAGTAAACTGATTTTTTTGAATATCGGTTAAATTAATACCATGTTCATTAATCAGTTTATTAAAAAATTGCTCTTTATTCATTACTTCTTGCTCCTCTACATTGTTCCAAGTATATTAGTAATATTGAAATATCCGCCGGATTTACCCCTGAAATTCGTGATGCTTGCCCTATTGTTAGTGGTAACACTTTTTTTAATTTTTCTCTTGCTTCCAGTGCAAGGCTTGGTACTTCATCATAATCCAGATTAGTTGGTATTTTCATCTCATTCATTTTTTTTAATTTTTCTACCTGTTGCAATGATTTTTTAATATAGCCTTCATATTTAACTTCTATTTCTACTTGCTCTATTACTTCTCGTGATAATATAACTTTTTGATTTGCTAAATACATTATATCAACATAGCTTAACTCCGGACGTTTTAACATATCAAGCGCTAATATTCCATCACGTATTTCTGCACTGTTTAATTCTTTAAGTTTTGACAACGTTTCTTGTGTTGGTGTTATTCTAAAAGTTTTTAATCGCTCGATTTCAGCAACTACCATTTTACGTTTTGCAACAAATTTTTCATAACGTTCTTTAGTTATCAAACCATATTGATAAGCCTTTTCTGATAACCGCATATCAGCATTGTCGTGTCGCAATAATAAACGGTGTTCTGCTCGTGAAGTAAGTAGTCTGTACGGCTCATTTGTTCCCTTAGTCACCAAATCATCAATTAAAACTCCGATATAAGCCTCATCGCGTCCTAATATCATCGGTTCTTCTCCTAATACTTTACACGCTGCATTAATACCTGCTATTATCCCCTGACCTGCTGCCTCTTCATAACCGCTGGTTCCATTTATTTGTCCTGCGGTAAATAATCCATTGATTAACTTTGTTTCTAATGTTGGCCATAATGTAGTCGGATTAACGGCATCATATTCAATAGCATAACCATTACGCATAAGAACGGCATTTTCCAATCCTGTAATTGAACGTACCATATCACGTTGCACATCATTAGGTAATGAAGTTGATAAACCTTGAACATAAATTTCTTTTGTATTACGACCTTCAGGCTCTAAAAATAGTTGATGGCGTTCCTTATCGTTAAAGCGAACATACTTATCCTCAATACTTGGACAATAGCGTGGTCCTGTTCCTCTTATCATACCTGAATACATCGCTGAACGTCCTAAATTTCTATCAATAATCTCATGTGTAATTTTATTAGTATATGTTAACCAACACGGAACTTGATCTTCAACGAATTCTGTTGTTTCATAACTAAAAGCATGCTTAACATTGTCACCGGGTTGAATTGTTGTTTTTGAAAAATCTATGCTATCTGCATTTACACGTGGCGGAGTTCCGGTTTTAAATCTCACCATTTCAAAACCCAGTTCTTCTAATTGCTTAGCTAAATCAATAGACGGCATCTGATGATTTGGACCTGATGAATACTTAATATCGCCAACAACAATTTCTCCTCGTAAATATGTTCCTGTAGTAATAACTATAGTTTTTGCTTTATAGCATGTACCTAACATCGTCTTTAATCCAATAACTTTATTATCTTCTATAATTAGTCCTTTAACCATTGCTTGTTCAATATCTAAATTTGGTGTATTTTCTAATAAGCGTTTCATTTCCAATTGATATTGTGCCTTATCTGATTGAACACGTAATGCTCTTACCGCCGGTCCTTTAGCTGTATTTAACATTTTACTTTGGATATTTGTTTTATCAGCAATACGTCCCATTACACCACCCAAAGCATCCACTTCTCTTACGACAATACCTTTTGCCGGACCTCCAACACTTGGATTACATGGCATAAAACCAATTGTGTCAAGGTTAATAGTTACCATTAACGTACTAACCCCTTTTCTACTTGCAGCATGTGCCGCTTCAATACCTGCATGTCCTCCACCAATAACAATCACATCATATTCTTTTAAAAATTCAGTCATAGTACCTCCATATATTTTAACGTAATTGCAAAATAATGCTTTGACCAAAATTTTGATTGATTACTAAATTTTTACTTTATTATCTTATCACAACAACACTAAAAACACTAATAAAACACATATATAACTGCAAATTCTTCTATACATTTATTATATGTTTAAAATATAAGTAGAATTTTATACATATGAAATAAGCCTTTAATAATTATCTAAATTAAAATTATATTTCTTTATATCAAAAAAATATAATTTAACCAAGAAACCTTTCTTAGTTAAATTATATTAGTTGTTACAATACTATAAGGCAGCTGAGAAATCTTCAATAAATTTCTCTATATTTTCAAAGTCTTCATCAGTATCCGCCTCAATTTCAATTTTTAAATTTTCTGTAGGATTAGTTGCACCGGTTTTCTCTATTTGCTCGTCAAACTGATCTACGCAAACACAATATTGTTCATAAATTGTATCTCCAGTACCAATTACACCGTAAATTTTTCCGGAATAATCTTTCTCTCCAATCGCTTCAAAAAATTCTTCCATTTCGTCCGGAAGTTCACCTTCACCATAGGTATATGTTGCAACTATAAAAGCATCCGCATCATCCAGAAAATCAAAATCTTCCATATCTTCTATAAATAATTTTTCAACTTCTATCCCTTTTCCCTCAAATTTTTCTATTATTAAGTCTGATAACATCTCCGTATTTCCTGTCAGACTGGCATACACTAATTTAATATTCATAAATTAAACTCCTTTATTTTCTTTTGTTTTTTATTTTTATTAATTTTTTTCTAATTTTTAACGCCGTTTCAAACAAAATATAAATCGGTCTATTTACTACATAGGTAAACACACCCTCATATTCAACACACTCGCCACCTAATGATTTTTTAAAAGTATAAAGATTATCATTTATACTTTTCACTCCGCCAAGATTATATGATACACAGCCACGTTTGCGAGCATTTTCCATAGCTTTATAGTTCATGTAAATATTCGGCTGTAAATATCTAAATTTATTAGAAGAAGCCGCATATAAATAATATGATTTTTTACCACAATAAAGAACTAAACACCCCGAAAGATAAATACTATCTGATTTATATTTTAAAATTTCTTCAATATCCTTATTTAAACTATTAATTTTATTTCTTATTTCGGTTATTGTTGTTTCCCAAACTTCTTTTTTCTTTTCATCAAGCGATTTATTCACTTTTTTTTGCAAACCGGCTATCTCTTTTTCCAATAATTTTATATTGTTCTCTATATTATTTTTGAATGTATTTGCGTCTAAACTTATTAAATAAAAATCTACATCATTATCCCTTTTGAAAAATTCTATTATATTCTTATAATATTCATTGTTGCGTAACGAAATACCATTTCTTTCACTTGTTTCATCAGACAACTGAGTAAATATGTCAACCTTTTCCAATCCTGCATTCTCTATTTTTAATTGTGCTTTTTCTGCTACTCTTAATAATCTTTCAGTTTTTTTATTTAAGTATTCTCTTGTATCGGTTTCTAAATCTTTAAAATGTACAATCATATCATATTGAGTCTGATATGGAAAATCTTTTTCCTCGTGACCGCGAACTTTAAAACCTTGATTTTTTAAATCATCTACTAAGATTTTAGAATTATTACGCAATACGTTTGTTTCAAAGTCAATTAAAATAGCATGATGTTTTTTACATAACTTTTTGACTTCATTAATAATTTTCATATTTAACTCACTATTTTTATTATCACCTGTATATCCTTTAGGTATATAGGCAATAGTGTATTTTCCTAAACCTAATCGTCTGAATAACACTAAACAACTAGCCACTACTTTATTATTATTTTTTATCGCTATTTTCTCGAAGTACCATTCATTAACAGATTTTACCTCACCCCACGAAGCAAGTTGTAATAATTCACCTGTTGAATGTTCTTTTACAAAACTATCAAATTTTTTATTATCAATATCCAAATCTATTTCGAACATTATACACTCTCCTAACTCAATATATTATGCCACAAACTACTTTATAGTTTATTATATCAAAAAAAATAATAACTTCCAATAATATTATTATAATAAAAATTAAATCTTAAGATAAATATTATTATTGTTACTCACTAATTTTTCTATATTTTGTAGACAACTAAATCGAATAATTATATTTACATAATTCAAATTATTTTATTATAAATTTAAAACTTAGTGCAAAAAAATTGCAATTTGATAAAATGTGTAGTTTAATAATATGTATCATTTTAGAAAATGGAGGTAAAAGTTATGGAGAATGGGTTTACTCGTTCCCATCATATCTGTAGATGCTGTAAAATTCAATAATAAAAATTTTACAATATTTATGAGCTACAGCTCAACAGGAGGATAAACAATGGGAAATAAATTTACATTTTTTGAGAAATTTCTAATGATTTCTACAAAAGAAACACTATTATTTTTACTTATACTTTTTGCATTATTTTACTTTATGTACTATCTTGCTAAAAAGAGAGTTAGTTCTTCTAAAAGAACATTATTAGCAACAGCCATAGGACTTATTTTAGGGATTATTATCCAAGCATATTCCGGTTTTAGTGATGATCCAATTAAAATAAAATATGTTGCTGAAACTACCAAATGGTATTCACTATTTGGAAACGGTTTTATTGATTTAATTAAAATGCTGATTATTCCACTGGTATTAGTATCAATTATCAACGTTATTGTTAATATCAATGCAAACACAGATGTTAAAAAATTGACAAGACTTACTCTTATTGTTACTTTGGGTATGGTTGCTATCAGTTCCATCGTAGGTTTTGTAATTTCTACCATCTTCAAACTTGGTAGCAGTTCTATAGCACTTGGTAGTGGAGATAGTAAAATTAAAACTGTCAAAGATGTAGTTACCATTATTAGAGAATTAATACCATCTAATCCAATTAAGGCAATGGCAGATTTTAACGTAATAGGCATTGTTATCTTTGCGATGTTTATCGGTATCGCTGCACGTTATATTCAAAATAAAAACGAGGAGAAAGTTAGTACTTTTGTTGACTATATTGCCAATCTTCATGCAATAGTATCTCGAATGACCGTTATTGTTATAAGATTGTTACCTTACGCAGTTATCCCTCTACTTGCCAACACCATTGCACAACGCGGACTAAAATCTATAAAAGATGTTTTATTATTTATAGTTTTACTATATGTAGCAGTAGTAATCCAATTTATTATTCAAGCATTTATTCTTGTACTACATGGAATCTCACCGATCACATATTTCAAAAAAGCAAGCAAACCTCTTTTACTTGCATTTACATCCCGTTCCAGTGCCGGCACTCTTCCCTTAACAATCAGTACCCTCACTAAAAATATGGGAGTTAATCAATCAACGGCAAATTTTGTTGCCTCATTTTCATCAACGGCAGGAATGCAAGGTTGTGCCGGTATTTATCCGACAATGCTGATAGTATTCTTAGCTAATGCTAATGGCATTACTATTGACGCTACTGTATTTATTATGACAATTATTGTTGTAACACTGGGATCTGTCGGTATCGCAGGTGTACCCGGTACTGCAATAACAGCTGCCAGCGTCAGTGTTAATGGTGTTGGATTTGGCGCATTATTCAACCAAATTAATCCTATTTTAGCTGTCGATCCTATCTTAGATATGGGGCGTACTTGCCTTAACGTTAGTGGAGGAATTAGTAATTCTATTATTGTAGATAAGCATTTAAAACTTTTTAATAAAAAAGCCTTTAATAGTTTTGAAAAAATAAACGAATAAAAAACAAAAAAATCTCTTAAGTAATCTTCAACTTAAGAGATTTTTCATTATCTTCATATTACCCTTTAAAATAAACGTTTACTCGTTTGAACTCTTCTTCCCAATTATTCCAATCAAGTTTTACTTTTGAATTTTCTCCTAGAATATCACTAACAACATTTTCTATAGTAATACCCTCAAGAGCTTCTTTTATTGATTTGTTTATCGCATCTACTTTTTTCAAATATTCTTCATAGCGTTTTTCTAAACCTAAAGCACCTTCGAATATTTTAGAAACATAATCTGTTTTTAAAACAAAAATTTCTACATCACCATTCAGGGCGACATAAATATCATATAAAGAAATTCTTTTCCCGCTGCGATATTTATAACCCCCACCTACTCCTGTATTCGCTTTTACCAATCCATGTAGAACTAATCTTCTCATAATTTTTTTCAAATATGTTGGTGATATATTAAGTCTATGACTTATTTCCCTTGAATTAAGAAAAACATGCTTGTCTTGGGTATATAACATAACCATTATACAAATGGCTTGCTCTGTACTCTTTGTCAAATGCATAAAACTTTACCTTTTTCCCTTCATAAAAATTTATATTTAATCTACTACAATTCTATTCTATATTATCCAAAATGTCAAATATTATCTAATTTTTTCTCCCCAATATTGATAATAAGTGCACTCTATCGATCCATTAAATAACTTTCTTCGTTTTGTAGCTTTCTTACCATATAAATACTCAAACTTTTTATTGGATGTAAGCAGATATAACGACCAATAACGTCTATCCTTTAATGCTTCTCCTAAATATTTATACATTGCTTCTACTTCTTTTTTTTCACCTAGACGTTCACCATAAGGAGGGTTTGCAATGACACAACCTGCTTCTTTTTTTACAACAAAATCATATACTGACATTTGTTTGAAATTTATAACGCCTACCAAACCAATTTCTTCTGCATTATTTTCAGCTGTTGCTATCATTTTGGGATCTATATCTGAACCATATAATTCTAATTCTTTTTCATAATCTATTGCTTCTTCTGCATTATTTCTTTCTTCATCAACCAACGCTTTAGGAATCCACGGCCATTTTTCAAAATCAAAATTTCTATTTATACCGGGAGCCATATTCTGCGCAAGCATAGCCGCTTCTATTAACAAAGTTCCTGAACCGCAGAAAACATCATATAACGGTGTTTCTCCTTTCCAATTCATTAATTTAACCATAGCCGCCGCTAATGTTTCTTTTAATGGGGCTGTCCCTTGTTTCGCTCTATAACCACGTTTATGTAGTCCATCTCCCGATGTATCTAACAAAATAGTCGCTATATCATTCAGCATAATTATCTCTAAGCGATAGCGAGCACCGGTTTCCGCTAACCAACCGGTAATTCCATAACTTTTTTTCATTTTTTCTACAATCGCTTTTTTTACAATTGATTGACAATCCGATACACTAAACAAAGTTGATTTATGACTACGTCCATCAACCGGAAATTTTGCATCTACCGGCAAATATTTATCCCATTCAATTTCCTTGGTTTTTTCAAATAACTCTTCAAATGTATATGCAGGAAATTGTGCTACAACGATTTTTACCCTATCAGCACATCTTAACCACAAATTAGATTTTACTATAGCTCTTTTATCTCCTGAATAATAAACCCTTCCATTTTCTACTTTTGTTTCATATCCTAATTCTTGAACTTCTTTCGCTACAATAGCTTCTATTCCCATCGGGGTTGTTGCCACCAAATTATATTTCATTTCTTCCTCCTTAAAAAAGAGCTCCTAAGAGCCCTTAAAACAACTAGTTATTTTTCTTATCATAAGCCATATTCTGTATCTATCTTACTATAACGAGCCTAGTTTACTCTCGTAAAAATAGTTATGATCATCTGTCTAAATATAAATTATATTTCCGATTTTTACATTCATTTCTGCAAAATCAGTGCTTCTACCAAAATTTGAATTGCTCGCTCAAGGGGTTTACCTCGTTCCACTTTTTATATTTCTATAAAAACTTCGTCACTGTGGCACTTTCAAGATATATACAACCATATAATATAAATAATTACTTAGGTTATATTGTCTGCCGTTACTCTTAGAAAGAATACCTAAACTTATTGTTTCGTTTAGCGTTGAACACTACAAGCATCTCAGCTTGTGCGAGTATGGACTTTCCTCAGCTAATACAAGCTGCGATCACTCAAAGAAAAATATTTTTTAATTTATTATAAATACTATTTTACTGTTAATGTTATTTTTCCTTCTGCTATTTCTTCTAAAGCTTTTCCTACTTCTTTGTGCGAAATATAATTATCCAATTTTTCACTTTCCGGTTCTGCAAATAGTTCTCTAGCTCTTTTACTAGCCAATGACACTAACATATATTTTGAATTTACTTTTGTTTTTAAAACATCTAATTTTGGGTATAACATAACTCTCTCCTACATTTCTTCTAATTCTAACAAGGCACGACGATATTTCATCTCAATACGTTCTCTTTTTAAATGTTCGCTCAATATAATCGCCTTTATTCGCTCTACCGCCTTGTCAACTTCATCATTTTCCACCACATAGTCATAAAGGTGCATCATATTTATTTCTTTTTTTGCTTTTGCTACCCGTGATTCTATAACTTCATCACTTTCCGTACCACGTCCCTTTAATCTATCTTTTAAATCTGCTATACTCGGTGGTGCCAAAAAAATAAATAGTGCATCAGGAATTTTACTTTTTACTTGTCCAGCTCCCTGCACTTCAATTTCAAGGAAAATATCTTTGCCTTTTTCCATGGTTTCCCTTACATATTTTACCGGTGTACCGTAGTAATTATCCACATATTGTGCATATTCCAACAGTTCACCTTCTCCAATTAAACGTTCGAATTCTTCTTTTGTTTTAAAAAAGTAGTCAATACCATCTACTTCTCCGGGACGCATACCTCTTGATGTCATTGATATTGAATATTCAAAATCAACGTCATTACTGGCAAAAATTCGTTTTCTAACGGTTCCCTTCCCTACTCCAGATGGCCCCGATAAGACAATTAATAATCCTTTCTCCATTTTTTCTATCCTTCTAAATATGATTTATTATCTTACTATAATACCACAAAAATATCTAAATTTAAACTATTTCTGTCCAACGTTTAATATATTTGTAATAAATTAATTAATTATCTGTAATTATCAGTTATTTTCTATAAATATACATAAATTTTAAAATACTCATTTTCTTCATCACTAATGACATAATAATAAAGAAGATAGTTAGATTACTCGCTAACTATCTTTTTCTTATTATAAATAATTACACCTAAAATAAGCCATATTATTAAAAATATTAAAGCAGGTATATCCAACATTGCAGGTGATATTGGGAGTAATAGTAGTAATATAAAACTTATAGAAATAATTATAGCTATAAAACAAAGAATTTTTTCAAATTTTTTATTAGCATATTTAAAACTTATATAACTGACATATCCATAAGCTACAGCCGCTAATACACTCGCCATATCTACTATATATAATATAACTTCTCTACCTATCCAAGGGGCAATTAGACTAACAGTTGAAACAAAAACAATAGCATAAGGATATACATCATTTTTATTTTTTTTACTATATTTTTTATCCATTATATCTTTTTTTGACAACGATGCTATTAACTTGCTACTGGCAATCATAAAACCATTTATACCACCGGTTACCGCCGCCCATAAGGCTACTAACATAAACGAAAAGCCTATATATCCCAGCTTACTGATAACAGAATCCGCCACTGCCCAATTTGTTGCTGCTGCCTCGGTTGGCGAAAAGCTAAACCCTGCTATAAGATTTAACCCTGCATATATGAAAACACCACATACTATAGATATTAATGCTAATATTGTTGCTTTATGTACTTTAAATTTCAATTCTTTTGCAACTTGTGGTATTACATCAAAACCCACAAATAAAAACGGAACTATTGCAATAACTGACGAAATTTCTTTCAAGGAAAATTTATAATTTTCTATATAGTTACTTCTAAAAATTGTCATATCACTTTTAATACCCACAAAAATTATTAACAAAAACACAATACTCACCAGACATAGACTCATAACATTTTGTACCTTTGAACTTACCCTAAGTCCTTTTATATTTATATATGCAAAAATAATAATTATTGATGACATTAATAAAATATCACTTATGTAGACTGAATATCCTGCAACAGAATATAAATATCCAAAATTGTATTTTTCTCCAAAAATCACCCTAAACAGAAGAACATATGCACTTGCATTTAAAGGAATCATGCTTAAATAACACAAACTTAATGACCACCCCACTATAAAACCGTGAAGTTTTCCCAATTCATTGAAAGCATAAGAAAATTCCCCGCCTTCTTCGGTATTTTTTTCTAACATTTTATGATAAGCTACTTGTATCAGCATCACTAAAATACCACCTGTAGCTAAACCTATAGTTGTATTAATTACTCCGGATTTACTTAAAAATTGCTTTCCCGGCAATGTAAACGATCCCCACCCTATAATGGATCCTATTACCAGAGAAAAAACATCAAAACGCCCCAGTTTTTTTACCATAAGACCTCCTACGCTAACTATTTATTATTGAAATAGGGAACGAGATAAAATCAAAATTTTTAAAATATTGATTTTATCAACCGTCCCCATAATTCTCCAAACTTACAAAACTTATCTATATTAAAAAGAAAGTCAGAATATTTTACATTTTAAAATTATATGAAACTTTTTAAATTTTAGATTAATTTTGTAATTCTATGTTAAGCTACAATAAATTAAATCTATAATTTGTGACAATAGGCTCTCTTCCTGTTGTTATATCTGTAAAATATTCATATAGCGATATACCTAAAAATGAACCTGAAATATTTATTACATTTTTGTACCCTCTTAGATTTAATTCTCGAACCATATAGTAACTTCGTTGTGATGATAAACAATGCACATATACAGGTCTATCTTTCGGTATTTCATCTAATCTTTCTCTAAATTCACTAAGCGGTATATTAACAGCACCTTTTATGTGGCCTTCTTCATATTCCACTTTTTCTCGTGAATCTATTATATATGCTCCCTCTTCAACCAATTTTCTTACTTCACTTGTGCGAACCTGCTTATATTCACCATTTAACAAATTACAAGCTACTAAAGCTGCCATGTTGGTAGCATCTTTTGCTGTGGTAAAATACGGAGAATAACATAATTCTAATTCTTTTAAATCTTCTATATTAGCTCTATTCATAATCATTGCCGCTATAACGTCAACCCTCTTATCTACAGCTCCTTTTCCTACAGATTGTGCTCCCAATATTTGACCTGTTGGAACTTGGAAAATAAGTTTAAAGTGAATAGGGTTGGCAGATGGTATTAAACCTACTTTGTCTTTCGGTATAATATATGCTACATCATAATCAATACCTAATTTTTTACAATCTTTTTCATTAAGTCCCGTACTTGCAGCATTGTAATCAAATATTTTTACTACAGATGATCCTATTACACCTGTATTTTTATATGTTCTTCCATATATATGGTCTGCCACTGCACGAGCTTGTCTTTGTGCCGGCCCTGCCAACGTTAGACGAACTTTTTTATTTGTAATAAAGTGTGTAGTTTCTATTACATCCCCTACAGCATAAATATCCGAATCTGTAGTTTGGTAATGATGATTTACAAGAATACCACCTGTTTCTCCAAACCCTAATCCTGCTTCTTTTGCTAATCCTGCTTCTGCTACAACACCTATTGCTAAAACCACTGCTCCTGCTTTTATTTCTTTTCCGGACTCTAAAATAATTTTACCATCCGCTACTTCTGCCAATTTTTCATTATATAAAAGTTTAACACCTTTATCATAAATTTCTTTATTCAAAACTTGAACCAAATCATAATCCATAGGTGCTAATATCTGATTAGTTCCCTCTACCAACACAACATTTTTTCCGGCTTCTCTTAGACTTTCCATTACCTCTAATCCTATAAACCCACCACCAATAACGGCAACATCTTCTATAGAATTGTTATCAATATATTTTTTTAGTCTATCAATATCTACAACATTTTTTACTGTAAATACATTATCTCTATCTACCCCTTTAATTGAACTTGGGCGAATGGCTCTTGCTCCCGGAGATAAGATTAATTTATCGTAACTTTCTTCATATTCTTCACCGGTGGCTACTTTTTTAATAAGAATTGTTTTTTCTTCTTTATTAATTTTAATTACTTCATGTAAAACTTTTACATCTAAGTTATATTGTTTTTTTAATAATTCCGGTGTCATTAAAATCAAATTGTCAGCTTCCGGTACTACTCCTGACAGATGAAACGGTAAACAACAATTTGAAAAACTTACGTGCGGTCCTTTTTCAAATACTTGAATATCCGCATATGAATCTAACCTTCTTAAACGTGCAGCTGCAGACATTCCTCCAGCTACTCCACCTACTACTAAATATTTTTTGCTCATAATTTGAGTCCTCCTCATAATATATTTTTTATTTAAAATCTCTGACATCTCTATGTCTTGGTGGTATCAAACATGAACTTCCCTTAAATAATTTTAATCCTACGACCGCTCCCAGTGAAATTGCCACTAAGAATACCCAACCTGAAATTGAAAAATTAGGTAATGAAGAATATAACGCACCAATATTACAACCTTTTGCTAAACGAGAACCGAAGCCCATAAGTAAACCACCAAGCCCGAATAAAAATGCATTTTTTGAATTGAATTTTAAATTCAACTTAAATCTTCCTGCCATAAGAAACGCTAAAAATGATCCTACAACAATCCCAATATCCAAAAGCACACCTGCATCTGCCAATATTCCATTTGATATTGCTTTATATACAGAATCAAACGCCTTATCATCAAAATGTACTCCAAATAATCCTAAAAACCATACCGCTATGTGAGTAAACGCTGATGTTACACCCCATGCCTTATTAGTAAAAATTATATAACATCCGGAAATAATACTAAGAATTAATGCTCCTGTTTTAAAACTCCATCTTTCTACAAATACCTTATGATATAATGCAGAACCCCATGGGCTAACATCTAAGTTATCTTTTAATTCTTTCTCAAAGTCTTCATAGTCAGACTTCGGATCTAAATAAGTTCCCTCTTTTTTTCTTTTATTCTCATAGGCTTTTGTTAAAATATACAAAAACAATAACCCTACAAATGTTAAAATTATTGCACCAAGATAACCTACATATTGTGGAAAATGTATTCTTACCCCAACTTTTCCTATAGGATTTCTATCAATAACTTCTCGTAAATAATGACCCGGTATAGTCCCTAGAATAAACAGTGGAAAAGCAATCATTGCATGCCCTTCCCCTTCACCGAAGTCGGCAAGTGTTCCTGAAGCACAACCACCGGCGATTATCATTCCTATACCAAATAAGAAACCACCTAATACAGTTCCTATGTTTGTCATAAAAACATTTTGTGTTCCCGGAATTATAGCTTCTCCATTTTTTGCTAAAAATGCCGGAATTGCTCCTTTGGTACTCGCCGTCCATTGTATTGCTCCATAGATTAAAGTTACAGCTGCAAAAGTTATTAATAAAGCTTTTGTCAAACTACCTTCTCCTCTAACATATATTCTCTTTATTCCCCCGGCAAAGCCAAATCTTGATCTCGTTAAAGTATAACCGAATCCCAAACCGATTAATAATCCAAATATTAATTTTGGTACGTGCAACTTAAATGAAAACCAAACTAAAAATAATATTACTATGCATCCTATTATTGGTTGAATTTTATTAAATTTTTTTGCGAACTCTTCTGTATTCATACCTTGTCTCCTTTAATTTTACATTTCGCTAAACCTCTACTTTCCTTTAAAAAATTATAATTTCTAAATTACTTAAAATTATTATTCAACAATCCTAATTCACCTGAATTAAAAAATAATTATTTATGCGCATTAAATAGCTTTATACAGCCATTTAGATTCTAAACCTATAAATAACCTACAATTTTTATAAAACAAATGTCATAAATTTTTCAATAAACCAATGTCATAACTTAGATTATCGTACTATCCTAAGTTAAATATTACGGTACATGGTTGAAAAATCATATAATTTATAGGTGAAAATCTTTGTATTCTGAAAATACCTCCTTTACTCATAATAATATTACTCTAAATAATTATTTTTCATCTTTTATAATAATATATTTCTTTTTGAAATGATTTATACAAATAAATACAAATTATATTTTATTATAAAAATTTATAGTTATCTTTTACAACATCAAACTGTATCATTACAGTTTATCTTTTTGTACTCCAATTATATATTAATATAAAAGCGTTGTCAAGAATTTAATATCATTAAAAATATTAAATTCATTTTCTATTATAATATAAATATTTTATTTTGAAATATAAAATATTATCTTTTTATAGATATTAAATCTCACTAATATATTCTTTTATTCATATTTCATATAAAAAATAATTAAATATTAATAAATGTAGTTATATAATAAATATACTAGAAAATTAATATATTTAATATTAAATATATTAAAGATAAAAATTTAAATTATATAACACTATATAAAAAATTATATAAAACAAGCCTTAGCCAAAATATAATTACTTAAAATATCACTTATTTTGTTATTTTATAGCTGAAATTATTTTATAAAATAAAAAAGACTGTAAAATAAATAGAAATGATAGTTTCCTTCCATCTTCTCTATTTATTTTACAGCTGAAAAATGCCAAGCAACAGCATGTTACTTAGCATTTTAATCTTTATTTTCTCATACCCTGTATTCAACACAGAGCTAATTTTTGTATGTTTTACTATATATTATCATTTAAAAGATTTATTCCATAAATCCTTTTAACTTATTTAATTTAGATGGATGTTTTAATTTTCTTATTGCTTTTGCCTCGATTTGACGGATACGCTCTCGAGTTACACCAAAGGCACTGCCCACTTCTTCTAACGTATGAGTTTTTCCATCTTTTAAACCGAAACGAAGTTTAAGAACATTTTCTTCTCTATCTGTTAATGTTTCCAAAATTTCTTCAAGCTGTTCTTTTAACAATTCATTTGCTGCATGTTCTACTGGAGATTGTGCCTCCTTATCTTCAATAAAATCTCCTAAGTGAGAATCATCTTCTTCTCCAATAGGTGTTTCTAATGATACAGGTTCTTGAGCAATTTTTAAAATTTCTCTAACTTTTTCCGGTGTCATATTCATTTTTTTTGCTATTTCTTCAGGTTTAGGCTCACGTCCTAAATCTTGAAGTAATTGTCTTTGTACTCTAATTAAACGATTGATTGTTTCCACCATATGCACCGGGATACGAATCGTTCTCGCTTGGTCAGCTATTGCACGTGTAATTGCTTGTCTAATCCACCAAGTTGCATATGTACTAAACTTAAATCCTTTTGAATAATCAAATTTTTCTACCGCTTTGATTAAACCCATATTTCCCTCTTGGATTAAATCTAAAAACAACATTCCTCGCCCTACATATCGTTTTGCTATACTTACCACTAAACGTAAGTTTGCCTCAGCTAAATCTTTTTTTGCTTGTTCTTTTTCGTCTTCAGTTCCACTTTCTATAATTTTAGATAATTCCAATTCTTTTTCTTTTGATAATAACGGTACTTTCCCTATTTCTTTTAAATACATTCTAACAGGATCATTTGTTCTTATCCCGGCTGGAACAGATAAATCTTCTAAATCTATTTCCTCTTCCTCAGCATCTTGGTGATTTACATTTATTAAAATAATATCCTCACGATTTAATTCTTCGTAAAAATCATCTATTACATCAGAAGAAATATCCAATTTTGACAAAGCATCTACTATTTCTTCTTGTGCAAGTTCACCTTGCTTTTTACCTTTTTCTATAAACTCTTTTTTTATGGTTTCAAAATCTTTTATCTTTTTAGCCATGCCCTTCTCCTTATTTTTTGTATTTTTTTAACTGTTCCAATAATCTTTTTTGTGTTTCCATATCCATTTCTTGGATAGCTATTTTTAATAATTCCTTCAATTCATCAATATTAACTTCACGCTTTTTAAAATGATTTATATAATCATTAACCACTTCATTATTTGGATTTTCCTCTATTAAAAAATCTGTTTCATCAATATACGTTGCTAACTGAATCGTATCTTCATCATCAATGCTATGAATAAATTTATGAATATAAAACTCAAAATTATTATTATAATAAATTATTAAATAATCTAATAATTTTTCGAATGAATGATGTTTAAATTCACAGTCTTCTAGCTGTTCGTAGTTTTCTATAAAAAGAATTCGACTTTTAAAAAAATATTTAAATAACTTACACATTTTCTTATCATAATTTATATTATTAAATATTTGTGACTTGTCTTGTGGTAGCTGCCACTGTCTAAATACTTCTTTTTTTCTTGTTGTTCTAGTCTGATGCAACTCTTTAACAAGAATTTGACGTTCTATGCCGAATTTTTTTGCTAAATAGTTTAAAAGTATATATTTTAATGATTCATCTTCTATATAAGAAATATTTTTCAGTATTTCATTTTTATAGTTTATCTTTTGTTCAATATTTGTTTTTGATTCTGCCTCACAATAGTCAACTTTAAAGGTGATAAAATGTTCTTTATTATTTTTAAAATAAGTTTGGGCATCAAAATCTTTATTATTTTTATTTTTTTGTGTTAAAAATTCATCCAAATCTTTTGCACCGGAAAATTTTAATTTAAAAATATTATCCGTTTTTTCTATTATCCTGTTTCCCAATTCTATTTGTGCTTTACTTCCTGCTGAATCATTATCAAGGCTAAGTGTTATTTTATCAACTAACGTCAGTATCTCTGCCAATTTATTATTGTCGAGATTTGTTCCCATTAGAGCAACAGCATTTTTTATGCCACCTTGATGTGCTTTAATTACGTCCATATATCCTTCACAAAGTAGTATTTCTTTGTCTTTTGCTATAAAAGGTCTGGCGTCGGAAAAATTATAAAGAACTGTTCGTTTTTCAAATATTTTTGTTTCTTGAGTGTTATAATACTTAGCTATTTCTTTATCTTCTGACATGGTTCTTCCGGAAAAGGCAACCACTTGATTTTGATTATTTTTTATAGGAAACATTATCCTATCTCTGAAAACATCATAATAATTATTACTTTCGTTTTTTCCAAGCAATCCCGCTTCCACCATTATATCTAATGATAAATTATTAGAAGTAAAAAAATTTAATGCTATATTATTACTTTTTGGGGCATATCCTAGATTAAAATACTTTACTGTTTCCAAAGTTAATCCCCTATTTATTAAGTAATTTAGAGCATCTTCCGCTTCTTTGGTATTTAAAAGAATATAATTATAATAATCCGCAAGTAGCAAATGTCCATAATACATTATATCCAAATCGTCCGTTAAATTATAACTTATATCTTTTGATTCATTTGACTCTAAATTTAGTCCTAATCTTGTTCCTAATTTAACTATTGCTTGGTTATATGTAATATTTTCAATAAGCGATAAAAATTGAAAAATATTTCCACCCTTACCACAACCGAAACAGTGAGCAATCTGCTTATCGGGAGATACCGTAAAAGAAGGTGTTTTTTCATTATGAAATGGGCATAAACCTATATAATTTTGCCCACGTTTTTCTAATTTTATGTACTCGCTAACCAAATTCACTATATCTATATTCTCAAAAATATAATCTATATCTTGTTTAGAAATTTTTCCCACTTTACTCCTCCTTTAATAATTTAAAATTATCAACTATATGAAAAAGCGATAAAATTTCCTTTTTATAATTATACCACAAATTCTCAAATTAAGATATAACTTAATTCATATTGTTTAAAATAACTTATTTAGAAATTTGTCCTATTTTCAAAATAATTTTATAATTAAAAATATTTACAATAAAAACTGTCCTAAATTGACTTTCTTTTATAATATATTTATAATATTGTTATAAAAGAAAAAGGAGTTTTATTTGTGAAAGCTATTATTGTTGGTGGCGGAAAAGTTGGTGAGCTTCTGTGTGCCGACTTTTCTGACACTTTTAAAGAAGTTACTCTCATAGATACAAATGAGAAAAGAGTAGAAAAATTAGTTGAAGCATATGATATCCAAGGTTTACTTGGTAACGGTGCTAATTATGATATACTTCAAGAAGCAGGAACAAACATGGCAGATATGTTTATTTCTGTTACAGCCAGTGATGAAATAAATATTATTTCTTGCATTACTGCTAAACAAATGGGTGCAAAGTACACTATTGCCAGAATAAGAAATCCGGAATACTCCAAAACGAAAGAATTTTTAAAATCTTCTCTCGGAATTGACCTTGTTGTTAATCCTGAATATGAAGCTGCTAAACAAATTTATAATATGTTAAAATATCCTTCCGCAACAAAGGTTGAAAGTTTTTCTTGTAATAAATTCAACATATTAGAAGTTGTTATCAATGAGAACAGTCTTCTAAATGGTGTTTCTCTTATAGATAGTAAAGAAATTATTACTTTCCCTTCATTAGTTTGTTTAGTAGAAAGAAAAGGATTGGTCTTTGTGCCACGTGGTGATTATATTTTTGAAGTCGGAGATAAAGTCCATATTACAGCAGATAATAAAAATTTAAAAAAATTCTATAAACTTCTTGGTAATAAAGAAAATATTGATAATAAATTATCTTCCGCTCTTATTATCGGCGGTGGAAAAATCGCCTACTATCTTATTAAATTTTTAGAAAAAGCCAACTTTTACACAAAAGTAATAGAAATTAATAAAGAAAAAGCTATTTCACTTAGTGAAACTTATCCAAATGTTGATGTTATTTGGGCTGACGGTAGTGATCGTGATACTCTGGTAGAAGAAGGTATTCAAACTTTTGATAGTTGCATTTCTCTAACCGGTCTTGATGAAGAAAATATTATTATTAATCTTTATGCAGATAAACTGGGAATAAAAAAATCAATCGCTAAAGTCAACAGAGCTTCTCTTAAACAAATCGCCGAAGATATTGGACAATATTCTTATATAACGCCAAAAGAAATAATTGGAAATGTAATTTCAAAATATAGTAAATCTTTACAATGCAGTAAGAGTTCTGATATAGAAAATTTTTATCGAATTGCAAATAATCAAGTTGAACTTATTGAATTTAAAATTAGTGACAGTAATTTAAAAGTTATTGGGACAAAACTAAAAGATTTAAAACTTAATAATAACATCTTAATTCCCTTTATTGTAAGAAATAATAAACAAATATTCCCTAATGGTGAAGATGAAATCAAATTAAATGATAACGTTATTGTCATTTGCTATAAACAGAAAATTGAGCATATTGATGATATTTTAATTAAATAAGGGAGGAGAAAATAATGAATTATAAAATGATTTTCCATGTAGTAGGAAAAATGTTTAAGTTACTATCAGCATTACTTATGCTTCCAATTTTTGTTTCTCTTATTTATAAAGAACGTCAAAGTACCCTGCTATCTTTTTTGGCAGTTGCGGTACTTTGTTATATTTTTTACTTTGTTATTGATTACTTTACCGATGGAGAAAGAGATAGAGATTTTTATAATCGTGAAGGTTTTGTTATAGTTACTCTTACTTGGATTATTTTTTCACTATTCGGAGCATTACCTTTCTATTTTTCAGGTGAAATTCCAAATTATATAGATAGTTTATTTGAAACGGTCAGTGGTTTTACAACTACCGGTTCTACTATTTTACCTGATATTGAAAAATTAGATAAAAGTATTTTATTATGGAGAAGTTTTACCCACTTTATCGGAGGTATGGGGGTTATAGTTTTTGCTCTTGCTATTTTACCACGTTCTCCGCATAACATTCACATAGCAAAAGCGGAAATTCCCGGACCATACTTCGGTAAAGTAGTTTCATCAATAAAACAAACCGCAATCTATTTGTACAGTATTTACATAGCTTTAACAGTTATTTTGTTTGTTTTGTTGTTAATTGGAAATGTTGGAGTATTTGATAGTTTAAATATCGCATTCTCTACTGCTGGTACCGGGGGCTTTAGTATAAAAAATTCCGGAATTGCTTATTATAACAGCACATATGTTACCATCGTCGTAGCTATTTTTATGCTTATTTTTTCTATGAATTTAAATATTATCTACTTCGTAATCTTTAAAAAATTTTTTAAAGCATTAAAGAGTGAAGAATTACTTTGGTTCTTAGGATTGGTAGCATTAACATCTATTATTATATTCTTAGATATTTATCGTTCATATGATACACCATATCATAGTTTATTAGATGTATTTTTCACCGTATCATCGGTAGTATCCACAACCGGTTTTACCTATAATAACTTTGATATATGGCCAACATTTTCTAAAATGATTATATTACTTTTAATGATTGTCGGCGGATGCGCCGGTGGAACTGCCGGCGGAATAAAAATTCCTCGTTTTATATTTTTTGTTAAAAATGCAAAAAACTCAATCAGCAAAGCATTAAGTCCTAAAAAAATAATTTCAATTAAAATTGACGGAAAAATAATAAAGGACACTAACCCATTAGCAAACTATTTATTACTTTATAGTTTTATTTTTGTATTCTTATTACTAATTACCAGTATTCAAATAAACGATTTTCAGGATGCTGTTTCTTTAGTAGTAACCACTATAAGTAATGCCGGACCTGCATTTAATAACTACGGTCCGTTAAATAATTTTTCTTCTGTACCATATTTTACTAAAATTGTTTTATCAATTTCAATGCTTTTAGGAAGGCTTGAACTTATACCGTTAATTGTACTGTTTTCTTCTAAAACATGGAGAAAACGCCATACTATTAAAAAATAATATAAAAAGATGAAATTCATGAGTTTCTACTTATAAATTTCATCTTTTATTATTGTTACTATATTTTCTATCTCATCATTTATTTTTTCATCCAATTCTTTTTTTGTTATAAGATTATCATTATGCGCTTCTGAATACCCCAATATGACTGATAATGAATTTTTTACTTTGTGGAGCATAATTTTTTTCTTTTGTTCATTTTTATCAAGTTCAGTAGTTTTTAAATAAATTACCACTATATTAATTATTATTAAAATTGAAAGAACAATGTAAAAATAACTATTATAATAAGAAGCCACTAACGTTAAAATTATAAGAATATTAATTATAAAAAGGCTAATCATATTTTTCATGGTATAAGTTATACACCTCTTTTTTATTTATATTAAATTCTTTTGCAGTATTTTTTATCGCTTCAGATTTTTTTTCTCCATTTTTTACTTTATTATAAATAATATCTACTAAATTTTCTAAATTAATTTCTTTTAATTCTTCTTTTTTGTTTGGAGATATTATTATAACAAACTCTCCTTTAGTTTTTATTTCACTATTTTTAAGCATAATAAGGATTTCTTTTGCCGATTTTGTTTCTATTTGTTCAAACACTTTAGTTAATTCTCTTACTATTGAAATTTCTCTTAATTCATCAAGAGCAACTATAGTTTCTATCAAATTAATTATTCTGTGAGGAGATTCATATACTATTCCTGTTGTTCTGCTTTTTAAAATAGAATTTAATTTTTCTTTTAATTCTTTGTTTTTTCGTGGTAAAAAACCATAAAAAGTATAATTGTAAGACTCTAATCCACTGGATATTAATGCTGTAAGTCCTGCATTAGCACCGGGGAGTGCTACAACCTTTAAGTCTAATTCTCTAACTTTTTTTACCAGTATATACCCCGGATCTGAAATACAGGGCATTCCTGCATCAGTAACTAATGCAACACTTTTTTTATCTTTAAGATATTCAACTATTTTCTCACTCATTTTATCTTCATTATGTTCACGATAACTAATTAATTTTTTACTTAATATTTTATAATGAGTTAATAGCTTTTGCGTATTTCTAGTATCTTCACAAGCTATAATATCCACTTCTTTCAATACCTTTAATGCTCTTAAAGTTATATCTTCAAGGTTTCCTATTGGTGTTGGTACTAAATACAGCATTATTTTTCTCCTTTAGTTTAGCATTAATTTCTTTTATATAATTTTTCTTTTCTTGTGTTAAATTTTCTTGAATATATGCTAATTTATTTTCTTTTTTTAATTGTTTAAAAGCATATTCTCTTTTTATCGCTTCACTTTTTGTCAAAAATTCTTCATAATATTTCAGTATAACCGGTACCCTAGATTTTGTGTATTTTGCACCTTTTTTTGCATTATGTACTTCTAATCTTCTTAGTATATTCGTGGTATACCCGGCATACAATGTATCATCAGAACATTTTACAACATACATAAAACTTTTAGTCAATACCATACACCTTCTTCATCTCGTTAGTATACGTCCCATCTTCGTTATAAATATATAAAGGCTGCTCCACTTTTATATCATTTACAGCTGATATACTACCTTCTACTAAAACCATTTTACTTCCTTCACTGGATTTCTTACTGTAAACAAACCTTATCCTTTTAATAGAAAGCCCAACTTTTGAACATTCAGATATTATATCGGCAATTCTGTAAGTTCTATGAACCAGACTAAATTTCCCGTTTTGCTTTAATAAATATTTAATAGCAGCAACAACATCTGCTAAATTACACAGTAATTCATGGCGAGAAATATTATGATTAAATCTTTCACGTTTTTTCGGCATAATTTCAACCGGAAAATATGGCGGATTGCATAAAACATAATCAAATGATGATGGATTATACAGTGATTTCACCTCTTTTATATCACCGTTTTGAACATGAATATTTGTTAAATTATTATATTCTAAACTTTTCTTAGTAAGTTCAACCAAATCCTTCTGTATCTCCAACATTTCTATACAAGCTCTACTTCGTTCACGTAAAATAATGGAAATACCACCGTTCCCACTACAAAGTTCTATAATATTTTTCTTTTCGCTAAGTGGTACGTTGGAAAAATAAGGGAGTAAAAATGAATCTGTTGACATACTGTAATAATCTTTTTTCTGAAAAATTTTAAAATTTTTTGAAACACTGTCCAATCTTAAATTTTCTTCCATACTACCCTCTATATAATAATTCTATTTTTTGATTGTTTAATAGCAGAGAAAAAAGGAATTTTTCTAAAACCAACATAGCTGAAACATTTAAACTTATGTCGGCTTTTGCCTGCAAAACACTTTCTTGAATTTTGCCAATATTCTTTATATCTTCTTCTATCGTCATCTGCGGATATAAATTACTGATGAAAATTGATAAAAAATCAAAAAAGTTAGAAATTTCATCTTTTGTTTTAAATTTCTCTAACATATATAGATTAGCTAAATGCCTATTTTTCTTATACTTCAATATAAACGTATTTAATATATTTTCGAACTCAGAAAAATTATTATTTTCCTGTTCGCAAGATCCAACAAGGCGAATATGCTGACAACGTGATGTAATAGTTGGTAAAACTGCACTAAGATTTTTGCAACTAAGTATTGCTATAATATTTTCTTCCGGTTCTTCTAAAAATTTTAAAATACTATTTGCGGCTTGCGGACTCATTTTTTCAATATCTTTTATCCAATATACTTTTTTACCGTAAAAAGATTTTATTGCTAATTCTGATTTTAGTTTTTGAATTTCTTCTTTTTTATTGTAGATTCTTCACTATTTATTTTATAAAAATCAATATAATTACCATTATCGATACTTCTACAATTTCTACAATTTTCACAACTATAAAAATTTTTTTCATTATTATTCAAACAAAAAATTGCTTTAACAAACTGAATAACGAATTTATCAGAATATAAACTATCCTTGCCTATAACAAGATAGGCATGGGATAGTTTATTATTTTTTAAAGCATTTTCTACTGATTTTAATGAAATAGCATCTTTTTTAAATATTTTCATCATTTAAAAATCCTTCTACTACTTCTAACGCCTCTTTTTCTACAATATTGTAAGGCTTATTAGCGTCTATAGTTTTTATCCTTTTATTATACTCTAACGAAAGTTCATCATAACCTTGTTTTACTCGTTCATAAAATGAAAATTCTTCCAAATCCATACGATTATTATTATCTCTATTTTTTGTTCGATTTAAACCTATTTTTACATCTACACTGAAATATATAGTCAAATCCGGTTCTAAACCATCTGTTGTATACTTATTTATATTTATTATATCGCTCTTTTCTAGTCCTCGACCGTAAGATTGATACGCAATGGAACTATCTACAAATCGGTCACAAATAACTATATACCCTTTTTCAATATACGGTATTATCTTATTTATAATATGATCACGACGACTCGCACAAAATAGCAAACTTTCTGTTTTAGCATCTATTCGATTATTACTGTCAAATAATAATTCTCTTACTTTTTCACTAAACTCTGTACCACCGGGTTCCCTGGTTAAGATAACTTTATATCCTTTATTCACTAAGTATTTCGTTATAAATTGTAAAAAAGTAGTTTTCCCGGAACCATCTGTTCCCTCTACCGTTATGAATTTTCCTTTCATTAATTGTACCTTTCTATTTATTAATAAATTTTGTTATTCTCTCTACAGCTTCTTTTATATTTTCAATACTTGTTGCATAACTTATTCTAAAATAATCATTATATGCCGAACCGAATGCAGTCCCCGGGATTACACCAACTTTGGCTTCTTTCGCTAACAACTTACAAAAATCCATTGCACCTAAACTACTATATTGTTCAGGGATTTTTGCAAAAATATAAAATGCACCCTCTATTTCCGGAATTTCAAATCCTAATTCACGAAGTTTTGGAACCATATAATCTTTTCTTTCACGATAAGTTTCTATCATGTGTTGATTATATTTTTCCACCTCTTCATTTTCCAATGCCTCTACTGCTGCATCTTGAATAAATGTCGCTGCCCCTGATACGGTAAATAAATGGAAAACACCGATTTTTTTAATCATTGCCTCCGGCGCTGCAATAAAACCTACACGCCACCCTGTCATAGCATGTGATTTTGATAATCCACTGATTAATACCGTTTGCTCCGGAATAAATGTAGCTAATGAAGTATGTTTATAGTCATATGTTATATCTCCATAAATTTCATCACTCACTACAAAAATATCATATTTTTTCAAAACATCCGCTATAGCTTCAACTTCATCTCTAGTATAAGATACACCGCTTGGGTTATTCGGATAGTTAATTAATAAAGCTTTAGCATTAGGATTTTCTGATAAAACTTTATCCAATTGTTTCGGTGTCAGCTTAAATCCATTATCAACAGTATCTATGAATTTAATATTACATTTATTTAAAATACCTACACCTTCATAAGCAGAAAAATATGGCGTTACAATTAAAATAGTATCTCCCTCATTAGTTATCGCAGATATTGTATGTTCTATAGCTGCAGATGCCCCTATCGTAACAATAACTTCATCAGGTGAATAGTTCAATCCGAATTTATTTTTTAAATTTTTTGCCCATGCAGTTCTTAGTTCTACAATACCGTTATTTACAGAATAATGTGTTCTATTATTATCTAAAGCATTTTTTGCAGCTTCTTTAACTTCTTCTGCGGTATTAAAATCCGGCTCCCCTAACGTCAATTTTATAATACCGTCTATTGTTGAAGCAAATCTGTCAAACTCCCTTATCGGAGATCCTGTTAAATTCGCAAGTGATGTATTAAACTTATTTTCTAATGACTTTTTTATTTCCATAATTTCTTACCTCTCTCCATGTTTTATACTATTCATTTTAACACATTTCATAGAAAATTAAAATTCAAATAATATCCTATACTAAAATAATTTTTGTAAAATTTTTAGTTTAGAATACAACTTTATATTTAATACTTAAAAAAATCTCAACCCACTTTTAATATTCAGAAAATTTAAAAAAACTATTGCAATATTTTTTCATTAGTATTATAATGATAGAAAATAAGTAATTATTTATTATTTTTTAAAACATATAACATACGAAGGAGTAATTTTATGAACAAATTAACAGTAAAAGATATTGAATTAAATCTTACTAGCCATCCAAAAGAAAAAACACCTGATGATAAACTAGGCTTCGGGCAAGTTTTTACCGACCATATGTTTGTAATGGATTGGGACACGAAACGTGGTTGGCATAATCCTAAAATCGTCCCCTATGGACCGCTAGCTATCTCACCTGCACTAAATACTTTACACTATGGTCAAAGCATCTTCGAAGGTATGAAAGCATATATTGCAAATGGTGAACCGGTATTATTTAGACCTGAAGAAAACTTCAAACGCCTTAATAATTCTGCCGATCGTATCGCCCTACCGAAACTTGATGAAGAATTTGCCTTAGCCGCTTTAAAAAAATTATTGCAAATTGATAAAGAATGGATTCCTAAATCAGAAGGAACATCTCTTTATATCAGACCACTTATGTTTGGTGCCGAAGAAGCGTTAGGCGTTCACCCTAATAATAAAGTAAAATTCATTATTATGCTGTCGCCGTCAGGAAGTTACTTTAAATCCGGCTTACAACCAAATAAAATCTTCGTAGAAAATGAATATGTTCGTGCAGTTCGTGGTGGTTTCGGCTTTGCAAAAACTGCAGGAAACTATGCCGGTTCATTAAAAGGGCAGGCAAAAGCACAAAAACTCGGATATTCTCAATCATTGTGGTTAGATGGTGTTGAGCAAAAATACATTGAAGAAGGTGGGGCGATGAACATCTTTTTCAAAATTGACGGTAAATTTATTACACCTGAACTAAATGGTTCTATTTTACCGGGTATTACTCGTGATTCAGTGATTAAATTATTACGTTCTTTAGGTGAAACTGTTGAAGAAAGAAAACTTGCACTAACAGAAGTATATGAGGCATATGATAACGGAAAACTTGAAGAAGTATTTTTATCTGGGACAGCAGCAGTTATTGCGCCCGTTGGAGAACTGTTTGACGGTACCAAAAAATTAGAGATAACCACTGAAGCCGGTGAATGGACTACTAAAGTTTATGAACAATTAACAGGTATTCAGCTTGGAAAAGTAGAAGATACTTTCGGTTGGGTTACTAAAGTAGAAGAATAAAGTATTAAAGAAGGAAACTAAAACAACTAGTTTCCTTCTTTATTTTTATAGCTTTGTCTATTATTTTAAAAATTTTAATTTGTTTTTTTCTTATATGCTAATGTGTAAAGTCCTGCTACTAAAATTGCTCCACCTAGAAAATTCCCTAAGAAAATAACTCCCATATTTTCGGCAAACTGTGCAAATGTAATATTTGCACCACCAAACATTGCAGCCGGTATTACAAACATGTTAGCAACGACGTGCTGAAACCCAACAGCTACGAAAGTCATTATTGGAAACCATGTTCCAAGTATTTTCCCACTGACATCTTTAGCACAGAATGATAACCATGCACCCATTCCAACTAACCAGTTACAACCAACACCTGAAAATATACCTTGCCAAAATGTTGAATTAATTTTTGCTTCTGCTGTGACTAACGTTTTTTCAAAAATTACCCCTTCGGTAAGTCCGGTAACATGTCCTAAAAAATACGCAACGAAGATTGCTCCTACTAAATTAGCAAGTGTTATTATAATTAAATTTTTCACAAAAAGTTTTAAACTTACTTTTTTATTAAAAAATGCCAATGTCACCGCCATCATATTACTGGTAATCAATTCTCCACCACCAACCAGAATACAAATAAGTCCAATTGGAAAAACAGCAGCACCTAATAAAACACCTAATCCCGCCCATTCATGGGGTATAGAACCGGCTATTCTAAGATAAGCTAAATATCCCACCGAGATAAATGCTCCACCTAAAAACCCTAAACTTAGCATATATTTTAGGCTACCGTTGGCTTTCATAACTCCTTTTTTACTAGTGTATTCGTATAATTCCTGTGGCTCTAAATAAGCCTTTGTGTGCATAGCTTCTGCCATAATTATTTTTCTCCTTATTTTTTAACTATAGCCATTATACAACATTAAAGTAGTTTTTTCAATCTGTTTTATAATAAGTTATTAAAACAATAAAAGATAATCTAAAATTCAATTTCAACTTTAGATTATCTTTTTTACTATTTACTTTCTTTTTTTATTAAGTTCAATAATATTCCTAAAACAAATCCTAATATCGCAAAATTAATCCATGCAAAAACACCTTGAATTGGTAAGAATTTCACTAAAAAATTATCAATAACCGGTACAGAAGTCCCTATAGTTGAAGTTACTGTTGTATATAAACTGAAAAGTCCTGTCAATAATGCTGTACTTGCATAAACAATTTTTTTCCCGCCGAATAGATTATTTAAGAATCCTAATGCAATCAATACCATAGTTAGTGGATACAATAATACCAATACTGGAACTGCCCCTTTAATAATCGCCGCTAAACCATAATTACCAATTGCAAATGAAAACACTGTTAGTATTATTGCATATACTTTGTAGTCAATTTTAGGATATAATTTATTGAAATATGTTGAACACGCCGTTACCAGCCCTACACTTGTTGTTAAACAAGCCAACAGTACAATAATAAACAATAATACTTTTCCTACATTACCGAAGTAATATGTTGTTGCACCTGTTAGAACTCCTGCTCCTGTTTTTTGTAGACCTAAGATCGATACCGATGTTGCACCGATATTTGAAATAAAGATATATACCAATGCTAATAAAAGTGCAGCAATTAGTGCAGATTTTAAAGTATTTTTTGCCACTTCTTCTTTTGTTTTTGCTCCATATAATTTTACGGCATTAATAACAATAATTCCAAATACCAGCGAAGCTAAAGCATCCATAGTATTATATCCTTCCATTAAACCGCTGGTAAATGCCAAACCATTTGTTGCATACGTTTGTGTTGGAGCTTGATAACTTCCCATTGGTTTTACTAGTGATGCAATTATTAAAATAATCATAGATAATAATAAAACCGGTGTAATCATTGTACCTATTCTGTCAACAAGTTTATTAGGATTAATAGCAAGCCATAACGTTGCCCCCATAAACAAAGCTAAAAATATTGCCTGTACATATATTGTATAGTTTGCCGGTATAAAACTCGATAAACCTAATTCAAAAGTAGTAGTTCCTGTTCTGGGAATTGCAAAAAATGGTCCAATAGTTAAATATAATAACGTAGTAAATAATATACCAAATGTTTTCCCTGCTCTACTAGATAATTCTAATAAATCTTGAGCACCTGAATAACCCATAACTAAAACCCCAAGTAGAGGTAATCCCACTCCCATTATAATAAACCCAATCATCGCAATAGGCAAGCGATCTCCTGAATTCTGACCTAAAAACGCCGGAAATATTAAATTTCCTGCTCCAAAAAATAATGCAAATAGCATAAGTCCGATAGAAATATATGGGTTTCTTTTTAAAAATTTAAGCATTCCATTTCCTCCATAATCTTTTTTTAAAACCTTGTATATATACATTAATACATTTATTAGTTTTTGTCAATAATATTTTTGAAAAATAACGATTATTTTATTATAAAATCGTTTAAATTTTCTGAAAAATTAAAATCAAATAGTTATAAATTAATTTTTACTGTAAAATTTATCGACAAGTAACAAGAATCTTATGATATGTGATTTGCAGAAAATTTCATTTTTTCTATCTCTAAAAAATTAAAGAAATAATATTTAGTTTACAATAGAAAACTATTATTTTAAAAAAAGAAATTCTAATCTTTAAACCTTACTTAGATAGAGATTAGATATGTTTTAAATTCAAATTTCCAAATAACAAGTTAAATTCTATGACACCTACTACAAAAATTTTTCTTCTTAGTTTTTCCGATTTTATTACTTTTTCATATTTCATATTCTATAAAAGTAAAAAATAATTAGTATAGATTTTTCTTATCCACACTAATTATTATACAACCTTTTTTTATTTTTTTATTTCTTCTATATAATCACAGTTAGCACAAGTCACACCTTTTTTATTTTCATATAAAATGTTATTACATTTTGGGCAGAATCTATTAATAGGTTTATCCCATGATACAAAATCACATCCCGGAAAACCTTCACAACCGTAAAATACTTTCCCTTTTTTTGATTTTTTCTCCAAAATATCATGATTATGGCATTTCGGACAGGTTACACCAATTTTTTTCTGTATAGTTCCTGTATATCTACATTCCGGAAAGTTGGAACATGCTATAAATTTACCGAATTTCCCTAATTTATAAACTAGCGGTGCCCCGCAATCAGGACAGTTTTCTCCTGTAAATTCCTGTTTAATTTCTATTTTTTCCATTTCACGTTCAGCTTTTTTAACATCTTTACTAAATCCTGAATAAAAATCCGAAATAGTTTTTTTCCATGTTACTTTTCCTTCAGCTATATTATCAAGTTGATTTTCCAAATTAGCGGTAAATTGTGTATTAATAATATCCGGAAAATATTGTTCTGTTATCTTGCTGACAATGATTCCCAGTTCTGTTGGTGTAAAAACTTTATTTTGAAGTTTTACATAGTATCTTTTTTGCAAAGTTTCTACTATTGTTGCATAAGTCGAGGGTCTACCTATACCTAATTCTTCCAATGTTGCAATAAGTTTTGCTTCTGAATAGCGTGCAGGTGGTTGAGTAAAATGTTGTTCCTCTTTTATTTCTTTTATTTTAGCATTTTCCCCTACTTCAAACTTCGGTGCAACTTTTACCTTTTCTTTTTCTTTTAATACCGCTAAAAAACCGTTAAATATCAAATTAGAGTGTGTGCCTTTATAAACAACTTTATTATTCTCAAATGTTGTAACATTCATTTCATAGACAGCTGCACTCATTCTACTTGCAATAAAACGTTCCCATATAAGTTTATATAATTTATATTGATCCTTTGATAAGTAATCTTTTATTATATCTGGCGTATAATCTATATTTGTAGGTCTAATACCTTCATGTGCATCTTGAACATTTTTACTTGCTTTTTTTGATTTAGCGGTAGCCAAAATATATTCTTTTCCGTAATTGGTTAAAATAAAATTATTCGCACTTGCGACCGCTTCATCTGATACACGTGTAGAATCGGTTCTCATGTATGTGATAAGCCCCGTTACCCCACCAAGTTTTTTTAAATTAATACCCTCATACAACTCTTGAGCAACACTCATTGTTTTTCTGGTTTTAAAATTTAATTTTCTTGAAGCATCTTGTTGCATTGTTGATGTAATATAAATATTAGGAGAATTTCTATTTTTCTTAGATTTTGTCACATCAACTACTTTAAAAGTTTCACCTTTTATTGCTTTTTTTATAGTATCAACAATGTTTTTATTTTCTAATTTTATTCTTTCACCTTTATATGAATAAAAATTTGCAGTAAGAATCTTTCTATCTTTTATGAAGTCTATCGGCATTGACCAATATTCTTCCGGTTTGAAATTTAGTATTTCTTCTTCTCTATCTACAATTAATTTCAATGCCGCATTTTGTACTCTCCCGGCTGACAGTTTAGGTTTTACCTTTTTCCATAAAACCGGAGAAATGTTATATCCAACCAATCTATCTAAAATACGTCTTGCTTGCTGTGATTGAACCAAATCTGTATTGATTTTTCTCGGATGCTTTATTGCCTCTTTCACTGCATCTTTTGTTATTTCATTAAATACTATTCTGTTATCTTCATTATTATCTAACCCCAAAATATATGCAATATGCCACGCTATTGCTTCTCCTTCTCTATCGGGATCGGAAGCTAAGAATACTTTTTTCCCTTTTGCTTCTTTTTTCAAACTTTTTATAACATCCCCTTTACCACGAATAGAAATATAGTCAACCTCAACATTTCCATTGTCTAATACTTCAACTCCCATTCTACTTTTGGGTAAATCTCTGACATGTCCTTTTGATGAAATTACTTTATATTTTTTTCCTAGATATTTTTCTATCGTTTTTGCCTTTGAAGGAGATTCGACTATAACTAAATTTTCTGACATTTATTACTCTCCATAACTTTTTTAATAAGTAGTATCTTAAAACATTTTTTATTTTTGTCAAATTTTTATATTTCATATATGATAAAACAGCTAACATATAAATTACAAAATTAATAAAATTTACGATATAACAACTACTCTTTACTATAATTAATCAATTTTGGTTAGTATTAATGGCTCCTGATTTTCTCTGACAACTATAGTGTGTTCATATTGTGCAACATACGAATTATCTGTTGTTATTAGCTCCCAATCATCTTTATCACTGTTTTCAACTGTACGTGCTTTTGTTGAAACAAATGGTTCTACAGCTAAGCACATTCCGTTTTTTAAAATCAAATTATCCCATGGATCAAAATAATTAAATACATGTTGTGGTTCTTGATGAAGAGATGTTCCAATTCCATGTCCGGTTAAATTTTCTATAACCTGTAATTTATGTTCTTTTATTTTTTTATGAACATTTTTCCCGATTTGATTTATTTTTGCCCCTGCTTTAGCGTGTTTTATACCTTCATAAAATGCCTCTTGAGCCACCTCACAGACTTTTTCTTTCATCTTGTCATCAACTTTACCAACCACAAAAGAAACCCCGGTGTCAGCATAATATCCGTCCTTACATCCGGATACGTCTATATTTAATAAATCTCCATCTTTTAAAATTTTTGTTGCTGACGGAATACCGTGTGCAGCTTGGTGATTTAAAGAAATACAAGTATACCCTGGAAAATCATATTCTGTTATCGGAGCAGATTTTGCACCATATTTTTCAAATAATTCTTTCGCAATATTATCCAGTTCTTTGATGTTCACCCCCGGAACTGCCTTTTTCTTCATTTCATCACGTATCGTTGCACAAATAAAACCTATCTCTTTCATTTTTTGCAATTGTTCTTCTGTTTTAATTATCATTACAATATACTCCTTACATCTAATCTATTAATTTTGATAAATTTTTTATCGTATATGTTGGTTGAATTTCTTTTTCTTTTAATTCTTTTAAACTTGTAACACCGGTTTGAACATGTATCGTATCTACACCGCTATTAATACCGGACATAATATCAGTAGAATAATTATCACCAATCATGGCTATATCACTTTTTTTATAATTAAATAAACTCATAGCACTATCCATAATTATTTTACTGGGTTTTCCTATTATTGTAGCTACCGTACCTGTAGCATACTCTAAAAATTTTACCTGACCACCGTTACTTGGAATAAAGCCATCGGCTGTTGGAAGTAACGTATCCGGATTTGTTCCGATTAATTCAGCTCCATTAAGAATTGCCTGACAGGCAATGGATAATTTCTCATAAGTCAATTTTCTATCAAGACCGACTACCACGGCTTCAATCTTATTTTTAGAACTAACTTGTTCAAAATCACATAAGGTATCTATAAGACCCTTTTCTCCAATAATGTATATCATTTTATAACCTTTTTGTCTCAAATATTTCCTAGTAGCCTCACTTGAAGTAAAAATGTGTTCTTCTGTTGTTTCTACATCAAACTTTTCTAATTTTTTAACAACATCTTTAGGTCCTTTCGTGGAGTTATTTGTTAAAAACAAATAGTCAATATTATTTTTATTGAGATAAGAAACAAATTCTTTAGCATACTTAATTTTCTTACTTCCGTTGTAAATAGTACCATCTAAATCAATAAGATACAATTTATACTTTTTTATTTCCATTTTATTCACCACTATTTTTAATTTTACTTTGAATAATTTTAGGTATATCCACAAATAACTAACTACTATTGTACAATGATTATAAAAAAAATAAAAGCATTAATTCTGTTTTTCCAAATTAATGCTAAATAAATTTATTAAAAATACTATCTAAAAAGACTAACCACGAATTCATTTCAGCTAATTGTCTTTTTTCATGATACCAAACAATCATAATAAGCGATTGAAAAGTTATATACCACTTTAATCTATTTCTATACTTTAAAGTCGGCTTTTCTCCATAAATATCAAGCCACTCATTCCAATTATCTTGTGGAATATACTTATATAATATATAAGAAATATCTATCGCAGGATCACCCAATATCGAATGTTCCCAATCAACTAAAAATAATTTTCCATTATCCGATAATAACCAATTATCTTTATTTAAATCGGTATGGCATGGAGCATATCGAACATTATCATCCGGAATATTATTTTCCAAATAATTAAGTGCATTTGTGATATTGTTGTTTTTTCTAAGTTCACTATTGATTAAAGATTTCAAATTACTCAACGAACTAAGTGCAGTTTCTTTTTTATAACCTTGTGCCTGCATAATTTTTCTTAGTTTAATAGAAGTATGAACCTTTTTTAAAATTTTCGGAATACGTTTATCGGTCATATCAGAACGTTTTAATGTTCGACCATTTTCAAAATCTTGTGCTATCAGCACGTCACCATTACTAATTCTTTTAGTCCACCTTAATTTAGGAACTATCCCTTCTGCCGAAAGGGTAGCTATCATCGGAGTAGTATTTTTCTTTATAAAATAATTATGGTTGTCTCTTGAAAAAAAATAATCGTCTTCGTAATGCTCATCTAAAGTCCAACCCATTTGATAATATTCTTTAGACATCATACTGCTCCTTTCTAAATTTTTTTACTAACTATAACGCACTATTTATTTTACAATCTTTAATAGAATTTTTCAAGGTAATATTTTGTGTAAAAAATTAAAATTCTCAAAGATATTTTAATTACAAATTATGCAATTAATAAAAAATATCTTTGAGAACATAAAATTTACTTATTTTTATAACTATAAATATTTTTTACTATAAATATTTTAATAGAAAAAATTATTCACAACAAAGTCTGTATATTCCTTCAGCATAAATAGCAGTTGAAAGCAATAAATCATCTACCAAGATAAACTCATTTGCTTGGTGCATTGTATCTTGTCTTCCGGGTAATAACGCACCAAATGCAACACCTTTTTTAAGACAACGTGCATATGTACCGCCACCTAAAACAAAGGCATCATTTTCTTTATCACCGGTATATTTTCTATATACATCAACCAATGTTGTCACTAATTCATCATCTTTAGATACATAATGTGCCTCTTTTGTGCTTGTTATTTCAAGAGTTATATTATCTATTTTTAAATTATTTAATTTATCAACTAAATTAAAGTTTTTAGGATATCTGCTGTCCGTAGAAGCAAAACCTACTTTTTCGGCAGCATTATATTTTACAATACCATAATTATAAGTTGCCGCTCCCATTTCATCATCTTCGTATTTCAAACCTAAACGTTCCCCAAACGGATCATTGGCTAATTTTTCTGTAATAAAACCTACGAAATTTTTGCCATTTACATCTAAATTTAACATATTTAGAAACTCTGCCAATTTAGTTGCACCGTTAATACCTAATTGTGGCGTTGAACCATGAGCGGCTTTACCTTTAAGTTCTAATTCTATATTTTCTTTTACACTTACAGTTCCATCTAATTTTTCATCTGCCAAAAATTTTTCAAATTTTTCTTTTATATCACGAGCATCACCTTCTAATACGGCTTTAGCACTGGCAACTACCATATTTGGAACTTGACCGCCTTCAAAGTTTAACAACTTATAATCATAAGCGTTCTCTTCATCTTTAAAGTTTAATTTATAATCAAATGTTGCACGTGCTTTCTCAGCATAAACCAGTGGATACATTGCATCCGGAGTAAATCCGGTAGCAGGTTGCTCCTCATGTTCAAAATACGATTTAACACATCTGAAACCTGTTTCTTCGTCACTACCAATAATTAGACGAACACGTTTGTTCCATTTAACCCCCAGTTTATCCAATAATTTGATAGCATAGTAAGCTGCCATAGTAGGGCCTTTATCATCTAAAGCACCACGTGCAAATAATTTACCTTCTCTAATTTCCGGTTTAAAAGGATGGCTGATCCAATCTTCTTCTACCACCGGCACTACGTCAACATGTCCTAAAATACCGAACAATTCTTCCCCATTACCTGCTTCAATGTGACCGGCTTTATTTTCAACCAATTTGGTTTTGTAACCGTCACGTTCTCCAAAAGATAAAATCTTATCTAACGCCTTTCTCGGTCCGCTTCCAAAAGGAGTCTCATCCGTTACATCTGTTCCTAAAACTGATCTAACGCTTAATAAATCAAATAAATCCTTTAGTAATTCCTCCTTATGTTTTTGTACCTCTTCTATAAAATTGATATTCATAACATATCCCTCCATAATTATTTTTTTAAATTTTTTATTTCCTTATCCGTTAAGTATCTATATTCTCCTAATTTTAAATCTTCATCTAAAATTAAGGTTCCTATTGATATGCGTTTTAAATAAGTTACATCTACACCTAAAGACTTCATCATTCTTTTTACCTGATGAAATTTTCCTTCAGTAATACTAATGTAAGCTGTACTTCTTTCTTGATTAGAACTCAATACTTTCAACACTGCACTCTTACATCTATATCCATCTTCAAGAATAATACCTTTTTTTGCAATTTCCACTGCATTTTTTTCTAAAAATCCATCTACCTCAAGATAATATTTTTTCTTAATATCCTTTTTAGGTGATATTAGCTTATGTGTAAGTTCGCCATCATTTGTTAAAAACATCAACCCTACGGTATCTTTGTCCAGCCTCCCTACAGGGTGAGGATTATATATTTTATCATTATCATTTAATAAATCAACTACCGTTTTACTATCTCTGTCTTCTGTAGCCGAAATCACATCTTTTGGTTTATTCATCATAATATAAATATATTTTTGATAAAGTAATCGTTTACCATTAAATATTACTATATCATGATTTTCATTAATTTTAAAGTCTACTGACTTAATAATTTCGTTATTTACTAAAATTCCTTTTTTAATTTCTTTTTTCGCAACTGCTCTGCTTAAACCAGTAGTAACACTGATAAATTTATCAAACCTCACTATCTAATTCTCCTTAATGATTTAAGTGAAATATTTTTTCCAAATAAATATTTAACGAATTTCATTTTAGTTACACAATAAAAATATGTACTTGCCCCTATTACGGCACAAATTACCATAAGTATCATACTTGACAGTTTTGATTCCAAAGTAAAATTTTGTATAATAGCCGAATAAACGGCAGCAACTACTATAAACATTATAAAACAGCTGCAAATAAGAATTAAAAATTTCCCAACAAATTCTTTTGCTTTAAGTCTGACCTCTAAGTTTATCACCACTACATTCATCAGTATCATTACAACATATGTTGAAATTGACGAAAGAATAACTCCGTTTGTCTCAAACCTAATTACAAAAGGTGTTATTGTAAAATATTTCACTGCAAAGCCGACTGCTATTGTTACTAAATTTATAACTTGTCTATTAACCGCCTGCATAATAACACTTGTTAAACTATACAATGAAAATAAAACCGCCAACGGTAAATAAAATCTTAAAAGTTCCGCATTAATTATACTTCTACTATAAAAGGTGGCATACAATGGGTCAGCTAATATATACATCCCAACTAATGCCGGTAAAACAATCATCATAAGTGATAAAATTACTTTATTGATCTGATTACTAACACCCTCTTTTTCACCTTTTGCATATAGTCTGGTTATTGAGGGTAAAAAGGTACTGGAAAAAGCCGGTGCTATAGCAACAGCTATCATAACAACTTTATTTACTAATTGCAAAGCTGAAAATCTTCCATCAACTATATCTGCTTTTCCTAAAATTGTCATACCACGTATAAAATTATGCTGATCTATTATATTTAAGATTGGAAACAAACCAACAATAAAAATAAACGGAATTGATACAGAGAAAAATTCTTTTACTAAATCTTTTGTTGAAATATTTAGCTCCACTAAATTAGTCTTTGTATTATATTCCAATCCACCGCTATATTTTTTGTAAAAATATACTAATGTTAAAACTGAAAATATTGCTCCAATTGTTGCCGAAAATGTCGCAGTTACATTGCCGATTACAATACCTTGATTTAAAACTTTTATAACAATATATGTAGCAACAAGCATAAATACAATTCTCATAACCTGTTCAATAAATTGACTAATCGCTGACGGTAACATAATTTCATGCCCTTGAAACAAACCACGAACCCCTGCTGATACAAGAACAATCGGAATAGCAAAGCTTAAACTTTTTAAAACCAATGCACCATCTGCCGGAGTAAATTTTTGTTGACTGCTAATTAATATTTGTTCTGAAATATAATCTGAACCGAAAAACAGAACAGAAAAACCGATAACTCCCATAGTTATTAATAAAATAGAACCTAATTTTACTATTCTTTTACTAACATCATACGCACCTAGTGCATTATATTTAGCCACCAACTTTGCGATAGCTAACGGGGTACCGGCTGAAGAAATTTCTAATATTGTTACATAATAGCTGTATCCATAATTAAATAAAGCCATTTGTTCTTCGCCGCCAATTATTTGGTAAAACGGTATTAAGTACACCGCACCTAAAATTTTAGTTAAAAGTAAACTAATACTTAACAAAGCTGTTCCTTTAAACAAGGAGTCTTTTTTCAAATTTTCCACATCCAAACTTTATTATTTAATTATAAAATACTATAAGTATAAATATTGATAAAAATAAACTAAGGCTGCAGCCAAACTATATGCCGCCACTAACCTTAACACTTTGTCCATTCTTCTTTTTTTAATTTTGTTATTAGCAACCAATAAAATATAAGTTCCCAATAATAAAACAAAAGAAACAATAAACACTATAATAGACATAAATATCGCCATAGTTTAATTCCTTTCACATCTAATGTTATATAGTTATTTTATCATGATTTATATATTTTTTAAATAGCAAAAATAAATAAAATTTTTACAAATCAAACTATTTTCTTAAATATTCTACAATATATCTCTTTAATTTTAATAAAATTTAAAATTTGTTATTCAAATGAAACACTTTTTAATTATTTATAAATTTTTTAAACGAAAGTTAATTAATAATAATATTTTCTTTTATATTGTATATTCAAAAATATAATTTATAAATATATATTCTTTAAAAATATATTTTTATCGGTATTTATTATTAATTATTTCAAGTAATTTTATTTCTATATTAAAGTAGTTTTATGATATAATGTATGATAAATTATATATTTTGAAAATATATAATATTTTTATTATTTATAGGAGGTATTAATATGAAATATATAGTCGTTGGAACATCACACTTCGGTTACGAAGCTGTTCAAACTATTTTAAAAAATGAAACACAAGCAGAAATACATTTATACGAACGAGGAGATTCAGCATCGTTTATGGGTTGAGGTAGTCAGTCATATTTAGATGGGACATCTAAAACATTATCTGAACTACATTTTGCCACTGAGGAATCTTATCGTTCACAAGGAATTAATATTCACTGCAACACTGATGTTATAGGATTAAATACAAAAGAAAAAACTATTACGGTAATTACACCTGATGGTAAAGAAACTCATCATTATGACAAATTGTTGCTAAGCCCCGGTGGAGTAGCTGTTAAACCGCAATTTGAAGGTATTGAACTAAAAAATATTCATACTTTTCGTGGACCTGAAGATACTCAAGCAGTAGCTGATTGTATGAAAAACAGCAAAAAAGCCGTTGTTGTCGGTGGTGGTTATATCGGTCTGGAAGTAGCGGAATCTTATGCTAAAGCCGGTATAGAAGTTACTATTGTTGATTTCGCCCCTCGCATTCTAAATACTTATTTAGACAAAGAATTAACAGATATTTTAACAGCAGAAGGAGAAAAACATAATCTAACAATTCGAGGTGAAGAAAAAGTTCTATCATTTAAAGGAGAAAACGGAAAAGTTCGTTCTGTCGTAACAGATAAAGGAGAATACCCTGCTGATACTGTTATCATTTCTGTTGGAGTTCGCCCTGATGCTTCTTGGCTAGGCGGAGAACTTGAATTAACAGAACGTGGTTTTGTTGTTACTGACGAATATTTAGAAACTTCTGCTAAAGATGTTTTTGCCGGTGGTGATTCTACACTATTACCTTACTCACCTACCGGTGGTAAACTACCGATAGCTTTAGCTACTCTTGCACGCCGTCAAGGTGTTGTTGCTGCTCTTAATGCTTTAGGAAAAAAAGTTAAAATGCCGGCTGTAAATGGAACATCGGCACTATCATTCTTTGATTACAATTTTGTTAGCACCGGACTTTCTAGTAAAGGAATTAATCTTTATAATGGTAATATAGCTAGCAAATACGTTAAAGAAAAACTTTATCCTGATTTTATGCGTAAAGAAAATAATTTAATTCACATGAAAATTTACTATGATAATGATACCCATCGTATCCTTGGTGCACAACTAATGTCCAAACATGATATTACCGATGGTATTGCCGCAATTTCAATCGCAATTTCATCAAACTGGACTTTAGAAGAGCTGGCACTTGCCGATATTTTCTTCCAACCGGAATTTGACAGACCATGGCATTATATTAATGTCCTTGCAATGGCAGCCCTTGATTATAAATGGGGCGGTGCTGATAAACTGCTATTCTAATTCTACATTTTAAGAAAGCTATAGTAAGGAAAAAAATCATAATCATATAGAAATTAATTTTTTGAATTTCTTATAAAATATAAAAATCTCGAGCCTAAAACTCGAGATTTTTTATTATAGTAAAACTTTATCGTTTTCTCGTCTTTCTTTTGGAGAATTACGAACTTTTATTTCTATTTTTCCTTTTTTATTTAATTCTTTTACTTTAAGAATTGCCCAAAGTTGTGCGGCGATGAACAGTGAAGAGTAAAGACCGAATAATAATCCAATTAACAATGCTACATTAAAGGTTAAAATTGAACTGCTTCCTACTAATATCATAACTATTACCGTAATTACAACTGTTAAGACAGTATTAATAGAACGAGTTAATGTTTGTCGAAGTGAAACGTCAACAATTTTATAAATTTGTTCTTTTGATTTTAATACTTTTTCATGACGCATATGCTCTCTTATTCTATCAAAAGTAACGATTGTATCATTAATAGAATATCCGACAATCGTCAGAACAGCTGCAATAAATGTAATATCAACTTCTAAGCGAAGAATACTTGTCATGAAAATAATTACTGCAACATCGTGAAGTAAAGCAATAACACTTGTAACCCCCATACGCCACTCAAATCTAAAGGCTACATAAATTATAATACCGATTGAAGCATAGATTAAAGCATAAAGGGCATTTTTCACAAGTTCTTTTCCTATCACCGGCGATACAACACTTAAATTTGCATCTTTTTCATATTTTTTAGAAAAATATTCTTTTATTTCTATTGATTTATCTTGTTCAAAACTATCTTTAGAGTGAACTGTAGCCTGTTTTTTATCAGGTGATAATACTATTTTTTCTTCAGATATTTTCAAGTTACTTAGATCTTCCTTGATTTTTTCCGTTGTCAATTCCGTATTTGAGGCTACATCTATTCTTGTCCCACTTGAGAAGTCAATACCTAAGTTTAGTTTGAAAAGACCCAATGATATACTTCCTGCAATCATAATCGCAAGACTTAATGCAAAGAATTTTTTCATATGTTTTGTAAAATTCACCTTCTCAAATTTAGTATGTAATTGTAATGAGGTAATACCAAATTTAGTTTCCTGAATATCTTTTTTATTTACACCGAAATATCCCGTTTTATTATTAAAGATATTTGAATTTACCAACAAACTTAATAACATTCTTGTGCCAAATACTGATGTTATAAAACTGACTAAAATAGAAAGTAATAACATCGTAGCAAATCCTTTAACACTACTTGTACCGAAAATAAATAATACAATAGCCGCAATTACTGTTGTAAATTGCGAGTCGAAGATTGTCCATAATGACTGCTTAGCACCGTCTAAATAAGCCTTTTTAAGTGGATATCCCGCTCTTAATTCTTCCTTAATACGTTCGTACATAATAATATTGGCATCAACCGCCATACCTACCCCAAGTATTAATGCCGCAATACCCGGTAAAGTCAGCACTCCGGAGATCATATTAAAGAATATTACTGTAATATAAACATAAGCAAGCATCATTACACTTGCAACAAAGCCCGGTACACGGTATACGATTAACATAAATAAGCAAATAATCGCCAATGAGATTGCTCCGGCTAAAACCGTTTGATATAAAGCATCACTACCGAATTGTGCACCAACAGAATTCGAATAAATTTCTGTAAGTTTCACCGGTAAAGCACCTGAATTAAGTAATGCCGCTAATTCTTTTGCTTCTTTTACTGAAAAATTACCGGTAATTTGAACATCTTTTGAATTAATAGTTTGTGTTACTTGCGGTGCCGAAATATATTTAGGCTTCGATTTTGATGACTCTGCTTTAAACGAATCTCCTTCGCCAAAATCCATCCAAATAACCATTAGGTTTTTCCCGGTACCACGTTTACTGATTTCAGAAGTAATATTACCGAATTTTTCTGCATCTTTTAATTTTAAATTTACATCCGGTTTAGAACTTTGGTCATATCCCTGCGAGGCTCCACCCTCAACTAAATCCGAACCGTCTAACAACACTTTGTCATCTACATCACGAATTGTCAAATTGGCTTGCGTAGATAATACTCTACGTGCTGATTCCTGATCTTTTACTCCGGCTAGCTCAACACGAATTCTATTTCCTGATTCTACTGTAATTACCGGTTCGCTAACTCCTAATATATTTATACGACGACTGATAGTATCGGCTGTTGCTTTAACAGCAGCTTCATCTATAGTCTGACCTTCTTTTAAGGGTTCTACTTGATAAAGAACCTCAAAACCACCTTGAAGATCTAGTCCTAAGTTTACTTTTTTTGCATTAGATTTTGAAGTTAATCCTATTGTTGTCAGAATAATTACTACTAATGACAAAAAAGCAAGTATTCTACTAGATTTTTTCTTCACGTTCTTTCTTCCTCTCATGAACGTTCTCCTTTATTTTCAAATTTTGACTGTTGTAATAATTTTTTATATAGTGATTACTTTCCAGTAGTACCACAACACAATTACAATTAGCAAAAGTGAATTAATTTTTAGCAGTCAATTTTTTATTAATTATTTAACTTGTAAATAAATACACGCTACCTATTAATGTATCAAATTTTTAGTAAGTTCGCAAGTATTATTCTATCGCATCTACATATTTTTTGTAGTGTTACAATAGATGTGAGACATATAATAAAAAAAAGAAGAGTAAATCCTGTATAATGAAGTTACACCAAATCAAAAAAAGGAATTTACTCTTATGAAAACTATTATAACAGAAAATATAGAAAAAACACAACGATATATACCTCATACTTTACAAACAAGAATAGCTGCAGTTAAAACTTATAGAAATGGTAACTCTATCCGCTTTATTTGTAGGCGCTATAAAATATCAAAAGCCTCTCTTTTGCGTTGGAATAAAAAATATGACGGTACTAAAGAGTCTCTTATAGATAAGTCTCATAGACCTCATTCCATTCACCCTAACGCCCATACAGTTGAAGAATTGTCTTGGATTAAAAATCTTATTAAACGTAATCCTAATATTTCTATGATTGAATTATATGCTAAACTTAAATTCAACAAAGGTTATAAAAGACATCCTTGTTCTTTATTTAGAGTGCTTAGAAAATTAGGCTTTTATAAAGATACTAAGAAAAAGTAATTCCTTATAAACCTAAACCTTATGACACACCTACTGAAATTGGTAAAAAATGGCAACTTGATGTGAAATATGTTCCTAAACGTTGTTATGTAGGAGAAGTTCCAGATAAATTTTATCAATATACTATCATTGATGAAGCTACTAGGGAAAGATTTATTTTCCCTTTTAAAGAACAATCATCATATTCTACTGTTCAATTTGTTAAAATGGCTATTGATTATTTTGGGTATAAACCTAAGATAATTCAAACTGATAATGGTTTTGAATTTACGCATTTTAAAGATACTAAACGAATACACCCTTTTGATGTATTGTGTAATAATCTTGGCATTAAACATCAACTTATTAGACCTAGAACTCCTAGACATAACGGTAAGGTTGAACGTAGTCATAGAAATGATAATGAACGTTTTTACAGGCATTTATCTTTCTTTTCGTATGATGATCTTATATCTCAGATGAAAAAGTATCTATATCGCTCTAACCGTCTTCCTATGCAGACTTTAAATTGGCTTTCTCCTGTTGAAAAAAGAAAAGAGCTACGGAAAGAGTCTATAAAAATATGCCGGCTTTAATTCCTTGTTAGATAATAGATTTCACAACTTATTTGTCAAGGACAAGGGCTACGCCTTTTTCAAATCCTTGACAAATAAGTTTTAGAAATCTGAAATGTTCTCTAAGGAATTAAAGCTGGCAAATCTAATCAAATAATGTAATTTACGTCGGGGGCTTCATACGGTTTACATAGAAGCTAGCTTCTATGTAATTCTATTATATCCGGTATTTATTTTTTACTTTTTTTGTCTCACATCATTTACAAATGTACATATTCTATCGCATCTACATATTTTTCAATATATTTTATAACCGAAAAATCATTATTATTCCCAATAACTTCGTCACACATCTCGCAAATTGCAGTGGTTGCATTATTTGGACAAACGCTCCACCCCGCAACATCGAACATTTCTTTATCGTTGAAGTTATCGCCGAACACCACACAATCATCAGTTGTATAACCGTAGTATTCAGCTAACTTTTCTATAGCAGCCCCTTTGTTACAATTTTTAGGCATAATATCAAAGAAATCTGTCGCTGAAAATGTACCGTCAACCGGAAAAACTTCTTTTACCTTCCCAAAAAAATGTTCTACTTTCTTATGGTCTTTTGAAATCATCATCACCTTTTGACAACTCTCATTATTTTTTTTAATTTCTCCAATAATATCATTATGAACATACATGGGAGTTTTTAACTCTTCCGGCATATTTTCTTCAAGTCGTTTCATTCTTTTCATACTAAATGATAATCTATCACAGTAAATATAATTCAGTGTATATATATGAAACTCTATACTGCTGTCATTTAACTCCCTATACATAGAATATATAGCTTCAATTTCCTCTATTTCAAAGTTTTTCTTATATACTATTTCCCCTGTTTTAAGATTACGAATTAAACTACCGTTATTTGAAATAACAACATCATTCATCCCCAAATTATGATAATAATGTTTTACAGCAATATCCGGCCTACCTGTTGCTATAATAAATTTTATATCTTTAGCCTGTAATTTATTCATAATTTCTTTTGCATTCGGAGCAATTTCTTTTTTATCATTTAGAAACGTGCCGTCCATATCTGTTATAAACCATTTCATATTTCTATTTTTTCTCCTTTGTAAACACCAAAAACTTACTTATTACATAATTAGCTGCTAAAACAACAAATTGAATTATAAATTTCGATATATAGGCATTCATTCCAATATATATAAATAACTCCACTCCAAATACTTCAATAACTAATGTTGATAATCTTGCTGTAAAAAATTTAGTAAGTTCATAAAAAATTTTTCTAAAACCGATAGCCTTTGAATTAAAAACATATTTAGCATTAACAAAATAAGCAAATAATATAGATAAAGTTATTGATATTAAATTAGCAGGTCGAACCGCCATACCGTAATAATATAAAATAAAATAGGTTACAACATTTACAAGTGTTGTACAAACACCAAAGAAAATATAATTGACAACACTTTTATATCGTGGCTCTTTATATAATTCCAAACATTTATTAATTAAATTTTTCATAGTATCCTCTTTTAAAAACATAATATTTCTTGAAAAGATTTTTATAATATTAGTCGCAGAAAAAACACTATCTATATAATCATCTTTATTAAAAATATTTTATATAGAAAACAGTAATAATTTTCTTTAACCAAAAATATATTTTCTTTTTTATAATTTACTATACAATTTTATTTCCGGATATTTATCATTAAACCAATTCATAGCAAAATCATTTTCAAACAAGAACACATAATTATCTTGTAAGTCTTTTACTAAAATACTACGTGAGCTTGACATATTTTCATTTACTAAATCTTCATTCTCTATCCAGCGTGTTGTCTTCTGTCCAATACGTTCCATTATAACTTCTGTATTATATTCGTTTTTCATACGATGTTCAAATACTTCAAACTGTAGTTGCCCTACTGCTCCTAAAATAATTTGGTTAGTATGTAATGTTTTATAATATTGAATTGCTCCTTCTTGAACAAGTTGTTCCACACCCTTATGAAAATGTTTTTGTTTAAGCACATTTTTAGCCGAAACTTTAACAAAAATTTCCGATGTAAACGACGGTAAAGCCTCAAATTCTACTTTTTTATTTTGGTACAATGTATCACCAATTTGGTAATTGCCACTATCATATAAACCTATAATATCTCCCGCATAGGCTACGTCGACGGTTTCTTTGTCATCAGCCATAAAGTTTGTAGAGCGTGATATTTTCAATTTTTTCCCGGTTCTCGTCAATATTACATCCATACCACGATTAAATTCTCCTGAACACACACGCAAAAATGCTATCCTATCACGATGTTTAGGGTCCACGTTAGCTTGAATTTTAAAAATAAATCCTGAGAAATCCGAATCAATCGGATTAACATCATTTCCGACTACATCTTTTCGACCTTTTGGTGTTGGAGCATTATCAACATAATAGTTTAAAAAACTCTCTACTCCGAATGATGATAATGCAGAACCGAAGAAAACAGGAGTTTGTTCACCTTTTAGTTGTTTATCATAGTCATAGTCAACTCCGGCTTCTGTAATTAAAATCATGTTTTCTACACATTTTTGGTACATTGTATCTTGAGATAATGGGTTATTATCAATAATATTATACTCCTTATCTAATTCAACAAACTCGCTATTTTCACTAAACGGTTCTATATAATGATTTTTTCTATCCATGATACCGAAAAAATTTTGCCCCATACCAACCGGTAAATTCATCGGATATGTTTCAATTCCCAATTTCTCTTCAATTTCTTCTAATAATTCCAGTGGTTCTTTAATTTCTCTGTCAAGTTTATTAATAAAGGTAAAGATTGGGATCCCACGCATTCGACATACTTTAAACAGTTTTAACGTTTGTGCTTCAATACCTTTTGCTCCGTCAATAACCATAACCGCACTATCTACCGCCATTAATGTTCTATATGTGTCTTCCGAGAAATCTTCATGCCCCGGTGTATCAAGAATATTAATAATTTTATTATCATAATCAAATTGCATTACTGACGATGTAACTGAAATACCTCTTTGTTTTTCAATATCCATCCAATCACTTTTGGCAAATTTTCCTGTTTTTTTCCCCTTTACCGTTCCAGCTTCTCTTATTGCTCCACCAAACAGCAATAATTTTTCAGTTAAAGTCGTCTTCCCTGCATCAGGGTGAGAGATAATCGCAAAGGTTCTTCTTTTTTCTACTTGTTCTTTTATCTGTTCTATCACTTTATTATCCTTTCTTTACTACCCTATCGTTAAACTTTTTCTCTGCTTCTTCAAGCGCTACAATCGGGTCAGAGTGCCAGACTTTTTTACCGCCTTTAAGAATTTCATAATCTTCTCTTCCTTTTGATGCTAGAATAACTACATCTCCGGGATTAGCTAATTCGATAACTCTTTTTACCGCATCCGTTCTGAACCAAATTTTCTCATAATTTTTATGCGTCATTCCCTTTTCAATAGATGACATTAAAACTTCTACATCTTCATCACGTGGGCTGTCCGTAGTAATAACCACATAATCCGCTTCTGAAATAATTTCACCAATTAACGGACCTTTAGAAATATCACGTCCACCTCCCATTCCTGTAACAAGTAGCGTTCTTTTTCCACGTCTTATATCTCGTGTTGCTTCTAACAATTTTTTATATCCATCCGGTGTATGAGCGAAATCACTTATTATGTCTATTGGTAAATTATCACCTAATATTTCCATTCTTCCATAAAGTGGACTTAATTTCGGTAAAATCTCTACTATATTTTCTACACGTTTACCTTTTAACCATACTGCAATCATTGAAGCAAGTACATTACTCACCATAAAATCTCCGATATAATTCATAACACATTTAAACTCCCCTTCAGGAGATTTTAAAGTAAATCCGGTTTTATATACACCATTTTCTTTATATTGTGTAATATTATATGCAAAAAAATCAGCGGTTTTATCTTTTAATGAATATGTAATTTCTTGATGATATAAGCACTTAGCCATTATATTATAATAGTCATCATCTTTATTTAAAACACCAAATTTTGCTTCATTCAAATTATTTCCCAGTGTTGAGAACAAAAGTGATTTATCATAGGCATAGGTTTGCATATCGCCATGAAAATCAAGATGTTCGTGTGTTAAATTAGTAAAAATCGCAATATCAATATCTACATTATATATTCTACCCAATACCATTGCATGTGATGATGCCTCAAATGCAAAGTTTTTAATATGCTGTTTTCTTACTTCACCAATTTTATTATGGAGCGTTACAACATCTGGTGTTGTGTTACCTAAATATATCGGTGTTTCATCATTTTTGCAAAAACCGTTTGTCCCAAGATATGCACTGGTTTCTCCAAATAGGCGTAACATATTATGAATAAGTGTTGAAATACTTGTCTTCCCGTTAGTTCCTGTTACCGCCACCGTATGAACCTTTTCACCAACATTTAAACGATTTGCTATTATACTTGCTATTTTTTCTATTTCCGTTTCTTTAACAACAATAACAGCACAAGTATCAGTCGGATAATCTTCATAACGACTGGCAATAACTAAACTTGCCCCTTGTTTAATTACCTTCTCTATATAGTTGTGTCCGTCTACCGTATATCCCTTAATCGCAATAAACACATCACCTTCTCCAATATTTCGTGAATCTTGTGAAACGGTGTTTACATTTTCAGGTAAAGTACCGTAAATTGTTTTTATTTTTATATTGTCTATAATATCTAATATATTCATCGTGTATATACCTTTTTTAAAATTTTCTAACTACTAAATTATACCATGCATGTAAACAATACTCAACTCAATACACTAAATATATTGCACTGTGATTAAAACTATTGTAAGATAGTAAGGAAGAAAATTTCGATAAAGTATTTTAATCGTCCAACTAGATTTTTAATTATTCTTAAAGGAGTTCTCATGTGTAATGAATTAATTAACAACTTACCCAATCAAATAACAAATCATAATATTGTAAAGATCACTTTTTCTAATATCCGCAATAAAGATCTTGAACTGGATAAAGTTATTGCCAAACTTGTTGAAATAAAAAATGACATTTATATTCAATTTGAATATCGCTACAAACGAGTTATAAAACACAAAAATATAGATATTGCCAATAAGATTGACTTAAACAAAATATTAGAAGAATTATTCTCACTGGCTAAAGATATTAATGTTATTTCCGGTGACGAAATAATAAATATAAAAATTTCTAAAAAATTTAAAATAAGTATTAAACGTACCAAAACAACTAAAAAGGAGATAACGTTTAACCACAATAACAAGAAAGAATATTTTCTTGATGAAAAAACTACTTACCCATTTCTAGTTGAACTCGGTATTCAAAATCTCGACGGTAGAATTAAAAAAAGTAAATTTAATAAATTTAAACAAATAAATAAATATTTAGAATTTATTAAACATAGCGTTGATCAATTAGACAACAAAAATCAAATAACAATTCTTGATTTTGGTAGCGGAAAAAGTTATTTGACATTTTCTACCTATTATTATTTAACAGAAAAGTTAAATCTTAATGTAAAATTAATCGGTATTGATTTAAAGAAAGAGGCAATTAATCTCTGTAATCAAATTGCTCAAAAATTAAATTTTAATAACCTTTCTTTTGTTTATGGAGATGTTATTGACTATGAAAATGAGGAAAATATTGACATGGTCATCAGTCTTCATGCCTGCAACACGGCGACTGATATAGCTATTATTAAAGCACTTACATGGCAAGCTAAGATATTTCTTGCCGTACCATGTTGTCAAAAAGAAATTAATTCTCAACTAACAACCGATTTTATACCACTTATGCTGAAACATGGTATTATAAAAGAAAAATTTTCTACGCTTCTTACCGATTCTATCCGTAGTGAAGCATTAGAAATATTCGGTTATAAATCTGATATTGTCGAGTTTATCTCTGAAGAAAATACACCAAAAAATCAGCTTATACGTGCTTTTAAAACAACAAATAATATTGATATAAAAAAACTACAAGAATTAAAAAAATTTACTGAGATGTTAAACATTAAAATGTTTTTACTTGATGAAATTGAGAAATTAATGTAACTCTTAATTCAAAACCGCAAAAAAACTGAACAGGAATTTTCTGCTCAGTTTTTCTTTTATATTTCGTTAAAATCTATATTTTTTATAATTTTATGTATTAAAATAATATTACATTGGTAATTATCGAAACTTATCTAATAAAATTTAAAAATCGTCTTACATTTGTTTGTGTAAGACGAAATTTTTCTTATATCCTTATATATGTAACCACAATAGTTGAATAACAAACAACATTGCGAATATATACATTAACGGATGAATATCTTTCCATTGTCTTTTTGAAAGTTTTAATGCTACATAAAATATAAACCCAAATGCAATACCATCGTTAATTGAACCTGTTAATGGAATACCAATAATTGTTACAAATGCCGGAAATGCTTCTGTAATATCGCTCCATTCTATTTTAGCAATACTTTCCATCATAAATGATCCTATAATAATTAATGCCGGTGAAGTTATTGCCGGTACCGATGCTAAACTACTGGCTAACGGGAAGAAGAACAATGATATTACAATAAAGAAACTTGTTGATAGAGATGTAAGTCCGGTACGCCCCCCATTGGCAACACCTGATGAAGATTCAATATATGCAGATGTTGGTGTACTTCCGAATAAAGATGCTGTAAGTGATGCTATTGAATCAGCAAGTAATGCTTCTTTCACACGCTCCATTTTACCATTTTTAATTAGTCCGGCTTGAGTCGTTACTGCAACCATAGTTCCTGTCGTATCAAATAAAGTTACCATCAAAAATGTAAAAACTACTCCATATAAGCCTAATTGTAAGGCATTTACACTTTCAGTAATTGGGTTATAAAGTAAACTTAAATCCATATGTGGTATTCCAAATATCTTATCTACTTTTAATAAACCGGTAAAATAGCTAATAATTGCAATAACAGCCATACCAATAAAAATAGCTCCTTTTACTTCTAACGCAAGTAAAACTAAAATAATAAAAATACCTAAAATCGTCATGTAAGCAACAGGATTTTTTAAGTCACCAAGTGATAAAATAGTATGTTCATTAGCGACTATTAATGAAGAATTTTTCAGTCCCAAAAAAGCTATAAATAGACCGATTGCAGCTGAAATACCATATTTTAAATTATTAGGTATAGAATCAATTAAACTCTCCCTAAATTTTGTTGCTGATAATATAACAAAAATTACCGCTCCCATAAAACATGTAGCAAGAAGTGTTTTGTAATTATAGCCTGACGTTGCAGCCAAAGTCGCAAAGTATGAATTTATCCCCATACCCGGTGCTACAACAATCGGATAATTTGCTCCAAACGCCATTATAAGAGTACCAACCAACACCGCTAATATAGTTGCGGTAAATACTCTATCTAATGGAATTCCTGCTGCTGATAATACAGCGGGATTGACTACTAAAATATAACTCATTGAGAAAAACGTGATTAATCCTGAAACAATCTCCGTTTTAACATTCGTATTATTCTCTTGTAATTTAAAAAGACGTTCTAACATATTAGAAATGCTCCTTAGTTTTTATTAATGCATTTAGCACATTATTTATAATATATCTTTTATGAGTAATTGTCAAGTTAATAAAGTAATAAAGTTCTGTTTTTTTTGTATTTTTTTAATTATATACTTCTAATGAACGGTTTTAGTTTTATTTTTTTATTTTAATATTTTACTTATTAGATTTTTATCAGTTTTTCACGAATTATTATGTTTTCTATTTATATTATTATTTAAAATAATTATTTCTTTATAAATATTAGCTTTTATGTCTTATATTGCTATTTATCTAAATTTTATATATTTTCTATAGAAAATAAAAAAGGAGCAACTCAAAAATCATAATTTAATGGTTCTTTGTCAATAGATGTTGATAAAAAAATTCATAAAAAAATATTTAACTCATAAAAAGATTGATATTACTAACTTAATTCAATCTTTTTTATGAGTTATTTCTTTGTTTTTTACCATATTTTTAAATTTTTTAACGACAAATAAACCTACCAAATAGAAATTTTTGACTTTTATTGACTATTTCTACTCTTATATAGGTTGACTTTATTTATTCTTTTTTATCTTCTATGTTTTATCCTGCCCTTATAGTTTTAGGTACTTTTTTACTATTTTTTACTTTTTCTTCTGATAAATAATTAAATATCATAAATATTCTTGTTCTGAAATTTTGAAAATTTCTATACCCACAAGCATTGTTTTTTAATCTTTTTATATTTCTATTTGCAGCTTCCACTACTCCATTTGAATATGGATATTTTATTGAATTTATTATATATTCTTGATATTTTATATATGTTTTTATTGTTGATTTTATTTTCCAATGGCTTATATTAGTATTTTGAAATATTTCATCTAATTTCTTTTCATTTTTTTTATCAAATATTTCAACTACTGCCTGCATTAAATAATATGCTTCTTCTAATTCTTCTGATAATGATAATATGTATTTTATTACATCATAATCTGAATAAAAGTTATATCCTCTGTATTTTCTATAATTAGTTGTTATTTTTTCTGATTTTAATTTTATCAAATTTCTAAATCTATAGAGAACTCTATAATTAAAATCAGTTACTTTATATTTATTCATAACTTCTATTCTTATCTTATTTAATGTTTCTATCGCTAATTTTATTATATGAAATCTATCTATTATTATTTTAGCGTTTTTAAAATGCTTCTTACCTGATGATATATAAGTATCCCACATATCCGTTACAAAATATTTTACTTGCTCTTTTGCTTCTTCTGTATAATTTGAAAAATAATTATCTAAATATTGCTTTCTACGTGTTATTAAAAAATCTTTTACTTTTCTTTTTTCTATATCATAGATTAAACAATTATATTTCCCTTGATATGTTTTAACTCCGTTTATTTCATCTATTCCTAAAACTTTTGGTAATGTATCCTTTCTAACTTTTATATTTTTCTTATATCTCGATATTTGTTTTTGTACATAAGACGTTGATATTTCATTACTATTAGCTATATCATTTAATGAATTTTTTGTCCTTGCTAATTGATAATCTACTATATTTGATACTACTCTTACTTTCCTACAATGCTTTTTACAATCTTTAAACCTTACACTAAAACAATAATTACATTTTGTACAAAGTATTCTTTGTTTTTCTAAAATTAAATAGGATTTTATTCCACATATATTAAGTATTTGTAATTTTACCGTATCTGTCCCATTTTTTAATAACTTTATTTCTTTACATTTAGGACATCTTTTTGGAACATAACTTATATTCCCATATATATAATTTACTTGCTTATTATCCTCTTTAACTTTTTCAGAGTGATATAATTTTAATCTTTTTTCTTTGAAGTTTAAAAGTTCTAATATATTTATCGGCATACTTCCTCTTTTCTTATTAACTAAATAAAAGTAAAGGGAAGGGTAAGAGTATTTTTTAAAATTTTTATTCACTTCGTTTCTAAAATTTTTAAAAAATCTTCCTTACTCTTCCTTGACTTTTATTTTTTTATGCCTTCTTTTCGCTTTGCGATAGCAGACGGAAAAACAAAAAATTTCCCTTCTATCGCTTTGCTATTTTACGGCATAAAACCGTAATTTTATTTTCTCTTTTCCTGTTTTTGCTCTAGCTCCGGAAAAAACTGGGTTGGGCTTTCTCTTTTATTTTAACACATTATATACTTTTTATATTTTCTTTACCTTAGTTTTTTAGTTTTTAAATAAAAAATTTAGAAAAATATATTTTAAAAAATTGTTTTAATTAAAAAAGAGAGTTTTTACACTCTCTCTTAATAATATTTACTTTCTATTAATACTTCACCTTCATTATAATGATTTAAATACTGAAAATCATTCAATTTTATATATTCTTTAATTGTTTTTCTAATCTTCTTCATCAAATTCTACATTACAAATTTTTACTTTTTATTACCATTCGCATAATATAACTTTTTATTTTCTAATTTTTACATTTTTTATTCTCTTTTTATTTTCTATTTTTTCCCAAATAATATACGTGAAGTTTTTTAGCAACTTTCAAAGTCATATTTTCAATAGAATATTTTCCACTTCTATAATTTTGAATAACACTTAACGCAATTCCAGTATCTTTTGATATTCTATAATCAGTTATTTTCAGATTAAATAATTTTTCTATATCCTCTATTACTTTTTCTATCATAAATCCTCCTAAGTAAATATTAAAATTATTGAAATTATAGTTGCTGCAATTCCTAATAGCAATATTAACATTTGTATTTTTTCTTTACCCATGCTATAATGTGAGTAATAGGGGTACTTGGAGCTGTTATTAAGCTCCTTTCCCTTATGATAATTTAGAAGATTTTATCAAGTAATTCTACTAACGTCTTGACTATTTGAGCAATCGCTAAGACTATCGAAATTTTAACTAGAATTTCTTGATTAAGATCTTCTTTTTTTTTCTCTTACTCACTTTCTCACCTCCTTATATTTATATTGTACATTATATAAGGTGCAAGGTAAATCCCTTTTTTTAAAATTTCCTAAATAACAGAAATACCTCAAAATGTTTATTTTAAAAACAAAAAATAACCCCTACACTGATCTGACCCCAAAAAGTTAGACTTAGGATAGCGTAGTAGTTGTAATGACTGCTACGCTATCTTTTTATATTTATACAGTCATATGTTTAATTCTATATTGCTTAGGACTTAACCATCCTAATTTCTCTTTTTCTCCTCTTTTTTAAAAAAAGAGGAATATGAGTTCAAAACTCTTATTCCTCTTCATCAGTCCTATATTTTGTAGACCCATAATATTTACTTTCTATTAATACTTCACCTTCATTATAATGGTCTAAATACTGAAAATCATTCAATTTTATATAATCTTTAATTGTTTTTCTAATTATTTTCGAATCTTCTTTAAAATTATCTTTTACTGGTTTTACTTCATAACTCATATAATTATAAGGGGTTCTTTCCACTCATATTTCCTGAATCCAAATACTTTTATCAGTCATTTTCACAATTTGATAAAAATCGCAATTTGTTTGCTCATATCCCCAACAACTTGATAAAATTTCTCCTACTTGTAATTTTTCTTTTTGTATTAACATTTTAAAACTCCTTTGAAATTATTTTTTTGTTAGCTTGTATTTATTGTTGTTTAGCTAACTTATATTTATATTATAACGTAATTACGTTGTTCTGTCAAGTGTTTTTTATAATTTTCTAGATATTTTTTCCTGAATTAATAATTTTTCTAATTCTAATAAATGTTCATCTGTAGCCATTTCTAAAAATCTTTTTGAACCACTTTTCAAATTCGTATATATTCTTTTTTTCTTAGTTTCTTCATTATTTCTATAAAGTTCTCTATCTCGCTTATTTCTTTTTTCTTTATCCATTTTAAAAACTCCTTTTTTCTAATTTACTTTATTATATCGTATTTACGTTAAATTTTGCAAATAAAAAAAGGATAAGGCTTTTACACCTTACCCTCTAGCCTAATTATCTTCAAGTTTTATTTCTAATTGCTCATATAATTTAACATCTTCTGTATATAATCTTTCATTAAAATCTACTTTTACTTTTCCTGTAGATAATAACTTTTTATTTACTCTATCTAAATCTTTATAATTATATTTTAAATTATCATATTCTACTATTTCATCAAAATAATATACATTATGATACTGAATTAAATAATCTTTAATATCTTGTCCATAAAAAAATATCATCTATAAAATCTTTATAATTTCCTTCACAAATAAACTTTTTCATTAAATTCCAATATTCATTCGCTTTTTCCGAATCTTCTTCAAACAATTTTTTATAATATTCATTATCAAATTGTTCTAAATCTTCAATAAATCTATCTTCTTGAAATGTAGGTTCCATTGAATTTAACATTTGATTTAATTCATAATACATTTCTTGAAATGTATCTCCTTGTATTTCTACTAATCTATTATATCCTCTGTGTTTAAATTTTAATTCTAACATTACTTTTTTCTCCTTAATTGCTTTTATTGACAAGTTAGAAAAAATAATTTAAAATTAACTTATTCAATTACTTGTTAATTGAATCCTTTAAATTTGAAGAATTAGTCTGTGATTGGTAGTTGCTTGGCTAATTCTTCTTTTTTTATTTTTTCTATCTTATATTTATATTATAGTACATTTACTATATTTTGTTAATACATTTTTTGAAATTATAAATTTTTTTTTATTTCTTTTAATACTGTTTGTTATTTATAACAACTTTACATTATATTTCTATAATGTTCGACCGATAAACGCACTTTAAAACTATTACCTACTTAAATAATTAAAACAATAGAGCTAGCGTCTTCTCCGTCTGCAAGTTTGATATAGGAATACTTGCTTTTCCTTTTTACTAATGTTATATTAATATTGTATTCATACTAGAGTGCATAAGTTATCTTTTTATTAATTTTAAAACTTATTTTATCTACCGGCAAGTATGATAGGTGTTTTATTTTAATAACTAGATAATCTTTACCAAAAAGTCTAGTCTTTTATTGATTAGACTTTTTTTAGTAATTAAATGTACAATTATTTAGTTCTAATCATCTTTTTAAAAATAAAAAAATAATTAGTATGGATTTTTCTTATCCACACTAATTATTATACACCCAATTTTTCATTAAAAATAGATTTTATTAAGTTGCTCCCTCACAGTTCATTAAATTAAATTTTGAAAAAATATTTTAAAGTATATTCTCAAATCAATGAATTACTTCCTAATACTAATAATAAGCAAATTTTATTAAAATTCTTAACCTTTATTTTTTATAACACTATGCTAAAATACTTTCACATCTATGACAAACATGTTCTTCATTAACAGTTTCAACAATATTCCAGCAACGTTCACAACGTTCACCGCTTGCTTTTGTTATTTTAACTTGTGAATAATCATAGTTTACGCCGTCATTTTCCTTAACTACTACTTTACTTGCAATAAATAATTGGTGTAAATTATTTACAGAATTCAACAATTCTACTATTTCTTTATTATCACTGTAAATTTCTACAGCTGCTTCTAATGATTTACCGATTACTTTTTCATTACGACTTTCTTCTAACGCTTTATTTACATCATCTCTTACTTTTAATAATTTATCCCACTTCGTTTCTAATACATCATCAACGATTACATTTTTAACAGGAAAATCCAATAAATGCACAGATTCCGCATCTTCATAAGGCATATTATCATAAATTTCTTCTGCAGTAAATGACAAAATAGGCGCCAATAATCGAACAGATTTATTTAAAATTGTATATAATACTGTCAACATGCTTAAACGTTTATGAGAATTTTCCGCTTCGATATATAAAATATCCTTACCGTAATCTAAGTAAAATGAAGATAACTCCACATTAAAGAAATTTACTAATTCATTCACTAAAGTATTAAATTGATATTTTTCATAATTGTCTAAAACATTAGATACAACTTTTTCAAATTTAAGAATCATGTATTTATCCAATTCTTCTAAATCAGCATAAGGCAATACATCTTTTCTATTATCAAAGCTACCGTTAAATAAATTTCCTAATAAGAAACGGAAAGTATTTCTTATTTTTCTATATGTTTCCGATACCTGTTTTAAAATATCATTAGAAATACGAACATCTTGTGTATAGTCAACACTTGCTGACCATAGGCGGATAATTTCCGCTCCTAATTGTTTACCTACATCGTTCGGAGAAATGACATTACCTAATGATTTACTCATTTTATTACCATTTCCATCCATAACGAATCCTGCTGATACTAATTCTTTATATGGTGCTACTCCTGACACTGCTACCGACGTAATTAATGATGAATTAAACCAACCACGATATTGATCACTTCCCTCAAGATATAAATCAGCCGGATACGTTAAATCGTCACGTAATGCACAACACCCTTGATGTGATGTACCAGAATCGAACCAAACATCCATAATATCCATCTCTTTTGTAAACTCTCCGTTAGGACTTCCTACATGGGTAAAGCCTTTCGGCAATAATTCTTTTGCATCTTTGTAGAACCAAACATTAGACCCCTCTGTTTCAAAAATTTTGGCTACATGCTCAATAACATTATTATCTAATATTGCATCACCGTTTTCAGCATAAAATACAGGAATAGGTACTCCCCAAACACGTTGTCTACTGATCACCCAATCTCCACGATCACGAATCATATTGTATAATCTCGGTTTCCCCCACTCACTATAAAATTTAGTATTATCCACCGCGTCTAAAAGTTGACCTCTAAATGCCTCAACTGAACAAAACCACTGTGGTGTTGCACGGAAAATAATAGGTTTTTTAGTACGCCAATCATGTGGATACGAATGGGTAATATTTTCTTGTTTTAATAATAATCCTAACTCATTTAAACGCTCAATGATGTTTTTGTTAGCATCAAAAACAAATTGTCCTGAAAATTCTCCCGCCTCTTTTGTTAAATTACCTTGATTATCAACGGGTGATAATACCCCGAGTTTATATTGTAATTGACCGACAAGGTAGTCATCAAGTCCGTGACCCGGAGCAGTATGTACCAAGCCGGTACCTGAATCCAATGTGACGTAATCAGCTAAAATTAATGTAGATGTTCTATCTAAGAATGGATGCTTACATAATAGATATTCCAAATCCTTTCCTAATAACACTTCACCTAATTCATATTCTTCCCAGCCGAATTTATCTGCCAAATATGCCACGCGTTCTTTCGCCACTAAGTAACTTTCATTATTATGTTTAATTACTTGGTACTCAAAATCCGGATGAACAGCAATACCTAAGTTAGCCGGTAATGTCCACGGGGTTGTCGTCCAAATAACAAATTTCGTTCCTTTTTCAACTGAACCATTTTCGCTAATTAACTCAAAAGTCACATAAATAGATGGCGATGTATGTTCCCTATACTCAATTTCCGCCTCTGCTAAAGCAGATTCTGATGATGGCGACCAATAAATAGGTTTCAATCCCTTATAGATATATCCTTTATCTACCATTTTACCAAATACACGAATTTGTTCAGCTTCAAACTTTGGATCTAACGTAATATATGGGTTATCCCAATCTCCTATAACGCCAAGCTTCTTAAAGTCTGTACGCTGTTTGTCAATTTGTTTCAATGCGTAATCTTTACATTTATTTCTAAATTTTGTAGCCGGCATAGATTTTCTATCAACACCGTTATTTACCAATACCTGTTCAATAGGAAGACCATGCGTATCCCACCCCGGTACATAATTTGATAAAAATCCGTTCATATTTTTATATTTAACGATAAAGTCTTTTAATATTTTATTTAACGCATGTCCGATATGAATATTACCATTTGCATAAGGAGGACCGTCATGTAATACATAAGTTGGTTTTTCTGCATTTTTTTCTAAAATTTTTCGATATAAATCCATTTCAGCCCAGCGTTTTAAAAATTCCGGTTCTTTATTTGGTAAATTTCCACGCATTGGAAATTTTGTTTTCGGCATTAATAAAGTATCTTTTAATTCTACCATTGTTAGCTCCTTTCAAATTAAAAAACCCTTAGTAATTTAGAAGAGGGCGGAAATATTCCACGGTACCACCTCACTTAACTCATACTAAGAGCACTCATTATTTATATAATTGTTAATGTCAAAAGTGATAATTACTACAATCTCATAAAGTTTTTCACCAGCCAACTTCTCTCTATTAATCAATTTATAATAATCATGTCTTTATCAAACTTGCTATAATTATATTATATTATCTAACAATTTTCAAGAGTTTTATAAAAATTATATATTTATATACAAATTTTTTAAACCAATCGTAAGTAATATAAGCACTTGTGATATATTTTTATTTACAATTCATCATAAATTTAAAATTAAAGTTCGTTACTAAAAGTACCATATCACTATAAACCTAACAATCAAAATAATTAGTATAGATATTTTTACCTATACTAATTATTTCATTTTATTATATCTCTCTTCTAGCACGTCTTCTTGGACGTGGGTACATTTCTTGTTCTACTTCGTTTTTACCATAACCGCTAGTAAATGAACTTGCTTCGGGTTGTGCCGGACGTTGTTGTAATATATCTCTTTCCACACTTACACCGTCTTCTTCAAATCCTGTAGCAATTACAGTAACAATAATTTCGTCTGTTTTTTCCAATTCATCGTTAAATACTGTACCAAAAATCATATTTACTTCATCATCACTGGCTTCTTGAACAATACTAGCTGCTGCTTGTGCTTCAAACAGACTTAATGAAGGTCCACCTGTGATATTTAATAATACACCTTTTGCTCCAACAATAGAAGTTTCCAATAAAGGAGAAGAAATAGCTCTCTTAGCAGCTTCAATAGCTCTATTTTCGCCAGAAGCTACCCCAATACCCATTAGTGCAGAGCCTTGATCTGCCATAATAGCTTTTACATCTGCAAAATCCAAGTTAACAGTACCTGAAACATTAATTAAATCAGAAATACCCTGAACCCCTTGACGAAGTACATTATCAGCTTCAATAAATGCTTGTAACATTGGAGTAGATTTATCAACAATATCCAACAATCTATCATTTGGAATAACGATAAGCGTATCAACCGCACCTTTTAATGAATTAATTCCTGCTGTTGATTGTACTTGTCTTTTTTTACCTTCAAAATTGAACGGACGAGTAACTACACCTACTGTCAATGCACCTAATTCTTTTGCAATACTTGCTACAATTGGTGCTGCACCTGTACCGGTTCCCCCTCCCATTCCGGAAGTGACAAATACCATATCAGCACCTTCTAACGCTGCTTCTATTTTATCTTTAGTTTCTTCAGCCGCTTTACGCCCTACTTCAGGATTCGCTCCTGCTCCAAGACCTTTAGTTAATTTTTCACCAATTTGAATCTTTACATCTGCTTTAGAACGTCTTAGTGCTTGTGCATCTGTGTTTACCGCAATAAATTCTACATTTTGAATTCCGCTCTCTACCATGCGATCAACGGCATTTCCACCGCCACCACCGACTCCAACTACTTTAATTACTGCTGATTGATCAAATGCTTCTAACATAATTTATATTTCCTCCTAAATTATTACTCAAAAAATGAATTATACATTTTTGTTAATTTACTAAATATTCCTTTTTCTTTGTTTTCTTTTTCATTATCTTCATGATATTCTTCCGCATGAACATTATCGGTCACCTTTGAAGTTTCTTCAGATGCCGACATTCTTGGTATTTCTTCTATAACCTTTACATTTTCAAATGTTGTATTAGTATCTTTTATCGTAGTAGCCTCGTCTACCAATTGATAACCAAATAATGATTCAATTTTGTAACTACTTGTTAAAGTACCGACAACTACTGAAAGTTCAGGTGAATTTGCACCTATAATTTTAGGCGATCCTATTCTGACATTCATTTTTCTCAACATATCTTTTGCCAATTCCAAAACGCCGGGCATAAGAGTTGTTCCACCTGTCAGAACAACGTTACCTTTTACTCTGTTTATCCCCGCTTTTCGTAAAGCATCAAATGAACGTAAAATAATTTCCTCAACAACTTCTTCTATGTAATCTGCTAATTCTTTTTGAGTATACGGTTCTTCATCCGGCTCTAAATTTTCAAGTTCTATCACTACTTGAGAAGATGCAGTATCATAAAAAGCATGTCCTTGTGTTACCTTTATTTCTTCCGCTCTTTTCATTGGGACGTTTAAAACATCAGATATAGTTCTGGTAATATCTTCACCTGCCAACTCTATTGATTGCGATAATTGAAGTATTCCATCTTCAAAATAACTGACGGTTGTAAGTCCTGCACCTATATCAATAATAACCGAACCATAATCTTTCTCTTCATCATTTAGAAGCAATTCTCCTAATGAATGTGATGTACAAAATGTTTCATTACAGTCCAATCTCAAATTTTCTATACACTTATAAATAGTATGAAGATGCGTTTTAGAAGTTAATACTCTATTCCCCGTCACTTCAAAAGAATTATGAACCGTCATTCCTTTCGGCTTTCTAATACGCTCAATATCATCAAGTCGATAATAATCCGGTATCACTTGAACTACTTCTCTTTCCCTAGGCAACGGTAATATTTTTGCTTCTTCTATTACCTCTTCTATATCTCTACCATCTATGTCATGTTTTGTATCAAATTTAATTTCCGCTACACTTTTTTTTATATGAGTGTGTATACTTGGAACAGCTACATATAATGATCGTATATCCTTATTAGCTTCACTTTTAGCAATATCAATCGCTTTTTGAATATCTCTTGTTGCAGACTCAACATCAATAATATTTCCCCGCTTAATTGCAGTAGTCTTTACAACACCGACACCGAGAATATTCAATTTTTCATATACAACATCTGCTATAATCACCTTAATACTAGATGAACCCAGATCAATCGAAGTATATAATTGTGAACTCAAGTCAAACACTCCTTCCTTATGTTTCTAGTTATATAATTTATAAAATTGTAAATACTCGCCAATTCTATTTACACATACTAAATTATAACACAAATTTCAAAAAAAAAATATCAAAAACAATAAAAAAATTAAAATTTATTAAATTATTTGTTTCTTATAATAAAAAATTTATTTAGTAGTTATTTAATTTTAAAATACTATAAAATTTGGCTTTAATATCTTCTTTCTTATAAACAAAAAGATTTGAAAATAGATAATACTTTTTATTCTCTATCTTCAATCTTTTTTATGGATTATATGATTTTTTCTTAGATTTTTTTTGTTTTTGCGACTTTGTTTGATTTTTTTTTGTATCTGTTTCAGCTGACCTTTTTTCTGTACTATTTTCTTTATTGTCATCTGAATTTTTTAAAGTATTATTTTTTGTACTGAAATTACTATTGTCACTATTTACAGTGTACTCACCGTTACCGGATTTACTTAACAAATCTTTTATTTTTTTTGTTTTTTCTTTATCCGTTTTTTCAGTTTCTAAATATGCTCCATTAACTAAGTTTAATATAGTTTTATTTTTATCTTTAATATATTTAGCCATGCTGTCATAATAATTTAATTTTTCAGAAAAAGATGAGCTTAATGCTTTTACTTTTTGACCATCTTTCATATAAATAGTAATAGTTTCTTTCCCTTCATCATTAATTATTTCTGAAATTTCGCTTAATATTTCTTCTTTTAATTGTGCCAAATTATTATATACTGCTGAAACTTTTGTTCTATCATTTTTAAAATTTTCTAAAATTGGCAAACTATAATTATTTCTAATTTCACCATTATAAGTTTCACCATTCTCCATTATAACTTCATACTGCCCATCTTCTTTCTTGTTTTGTGCAACAAGTTTATATTCTTCCACTTCAATAGTTATATTATTCGGCATTTTTGAAGTTACTTTAACATTTTTTAAAATATTATATTTATTTTTTATATTTTTGGCTATTTCATCATCTTTTATTGACCAAGTTCTTAAATTTGTATCAACCGCTCCTGCAGATAATATTTCTTCTTCTGTCGTTTGATTATAGCCCGAAACATTTATATTTTTTAATTTTGTATATGGGCTAAACATATAACCAATAAACAGAAATACTATTAAAAATAAAGAGGTTATCAAAATCAATTCGATATGTTTTTTTCTTTTAATTTTTTTTAGTGAAGTCTGTTTTTTTTCGCTATTTATTTTTGAAAGCAATTTTTTATTTTTTGCATTCATATCTATCTATCCTTTATATTATTAAATGTTTCTATAAATTCATCTCCACGTTGTTCAAAAGATTTATACTGATCCCAAGAAGCACAAGCCGATGATAATAATACTGTATCACCTGCCTCCGCTAAGATACTTGCAAGTATCGTGGCGTCTTTTATTTTCACAGCACGCTCACATCTTACATTATTCGCCACAGCAAGATTATAGAGTATTTCTTTACTTTCACCGACAACAATCATCATCTTTATTTTATTAAAATAAGGCACTAACTCTTTAAAGTCTATTCCTCTATCAGTTCCACCACATAATAAAATTACATTTTTTTCAAAACCTGATAAAGCATTGGTCGTTGCCACCGGATTAGTTGCTTTTGAGTCATTATAATATTTTATATTTTTATACTCACCAACGTATTGTAATCTATGTTTTACTCCTTTAAAATTATATAAAACTTCTTGAATGGTTTCTACGCTTGCACCTTTTTTATAAGCTATCCATGCAGCATTAATTGCATTTTCTATATTATGGTTTCCCGGTAAAGTTATTTTACTAACATCAAATAATTCCATACCCTTATAAATAACTTTTTTGTTTTTTACATCAATATCAGCATCATTATTTTCTTTTGTATCGTAAAAGACAACTGTTGAATTTATATTTTCTAAATTGAATTTTTCTTTCTCTTTGATATTTAAAATTAAATAATCCTCCTTTGTTTGATTTTGATAAATTTTTCTTTTAGCCTTATGATAATTTTCTAAACTACCATGATAATCCAAATGTCCAACTCCTAAATTTGTTATCGCTGCTATTGAGGGTTTAAAGTCGATTGTTCCCTCTAATTGAAATGATGATACTTCCGTTACTATTAACGAATTTGGATAATTATAAGCAACCTCAATAACCGGAAATCCGATATTCCCTGCTAAATGAACATCTTTACCATCTTTTTTTAAAATATCATAAGTCATCTGAGTTGTTGTAGTTTTTCCGTTAGTTCCTGTTATTGCCACCATATCAACATTAAATAGAGTACTTGCCAATTCCACTTCTGTTATTATATCGATACCTTTTTCTAATGCTTTTTGTAATATTTCTATTTTATAGGGTATACCGGGATTTTTTACTATAATATCAATATTTTCCAATAAAGATAACGGATGAGAGCTATCTACTATTTTTACACCTAAGTTTTTTAATTCTTGTGCTTCTTTATTATTGGATAAATCGTCTTTGGCATTTAATATTACATCAAAATTTAATTTTTTTAAAATTTTTGCTGTAGCATAACCGCTTTTTGCAAAACCCAGAACTAATACCCTTTTATTTTCCAAATCTTTCATTTTACATTACTCCTATAAAATATCCAACAGCTGATGATATTACAGCTATAGCAACAAATAAATATACTGTCTTCACTTCTCCATATCCTGATAATTCAAAATGGTGATGTAGTGGTGACATTTTAAAAATTCTCTTTCCTGTTTTTTTAAAATAAGCTACTTGGATTATTACTGATGCTGTCTCTAATATGTAAATCAGGCCAATAAACAGGAATGCTATTTCTTTATGCAAAATTATAGAAATGGCTGCCAATATTCCACCAAGTGCGAGTGATCCTGTATCACCCATAAAAATCTTTGCAGGGTTTCTGTTAAAAATTAAAAATCCTAATAATGCTCCAACAATCATTAAACAAAATACAAACACCGGAAAATTATTTTCTTTGTATGCAATCAAAGCAAATGTGGAAGTAGTAATAATAGTCACGCTGGAAGCTAAACCATCCAAACCATCTGTTAAATTTACAGCATTTGAAAAGCCGGTTTGCCAAAATATAACAAATAATACATACAACCAAGATATATTTAATTGATAATTTACAAATGGTATTTCTATATAGTTTATATCAACATATATAATTTTAATTAAAACATAGAATACTACCGAAAACAATATTTGTAACATTAGTTTTTTCCTAGGTGACAGACCGTCATTTTTCTTCTTAACAACTATCAACATATCATCTATATAGCCAATCAATGCAAATGATATTGCTGTATAAATAAACAGTAAATAATATTTGAAATTCTGAAAGTCAACAAACGATGCTACTATCAAAGAAATTATAATTGCTAATATAAAAGAAATTCCTCCCATTGTAGGCGTTCCTTTTTTATGCTTATGACTTTCCGGTCCTTCTTTTCTTATTTCCTGACCAAATTTTAAATAATGTAAATACCTAATAAGTTTAGGTAACATCAATACTGTTAGCAAAAAAGCAATCGCTAAAAATATAACCGCCTTTTTGATAAATAAATTATCCATTATTATCTCCTTATATAATTAGCCAAGTTAAGAAATTTAACCCAACCAATTAATATCTAACTAAATTTTACTTTTATTTTTTCATTTTTTGTTACTATTTTCTGTGCTTGAATATTTTGACTTGTCGCATATCCATTTCCTTCAACCTCTATATTAAGTCCTGCTAATTTAGCATAAGCTAATACGTCAGTTTTTGACCACCCCTTAAAGTTAGGCAGTTTTATGTTTTCTGTAGATAATACTAAAAATACTTTATCATCTTTTTTAAATATATTCCCTTTTGATGGATATTGTCTAGTTACAGTTGTCCCTTCCCCTATTGTAATTACGTTTTTTGTCTTAGCACTTAACCCAGTAATAGCTGCGTTTACATTGCTGTTTTCATAATTATCCATGGTAAATTTTTCTTCCATTTTTTCTTCAGAATTTTTCTTGACATCCAAATAATTCAGAGTATTTTCCATTATTGGTTTAAATAATTCTGATACAGCTTTTGCGTTACTTTCTCCTAAATTTTTAGTTGGCACTTTCATTCCAACATACAAAATTACTTCAGGATTTTCGCTCGGTGCATAGCCTAAAAATGAATGAAAAACTTTATATGGACTCTTGTAATAAGTACCGGTTTTAGGATCAACCACCTCGGCGGTTCCCGTTTTTCCTGAAATACTATAATTATCAACTTGGTATCTTCTACCACCTTGTGCCCATTGTCCATTAACAACACCATACAATTCTTCTTTCATGGTATCAGCTGTAGATTTTGATATTGGTGTTCCTACTATTTTTTTACCACCAATATTTACATCTTTATTAATAGTTTTGTCATGAATTTTTTGTAAAAAATATGGCGCCAGCATCTGACCGTCATTTAAAATTGCTGTTTCCGCTTGGATCATCTGCATAGCCGTAACCGTACTACCTTGTCCAAAGACTGTTGTAGAAGCGGAAACTTTGTTGTTAAATACCAAATCTCCCGATGCCTCATTATTAAATAATGAATTGGTTGATTTCCCAAAACCGAAGTTTTCTAAGCCGGTTTTTAATTTTTCAGTTCCCAATCCTTGAAGAAGGGTTAACATTAAAGTATTTGAAGATTGTTGAAATCCATGTCTATGAGTAATAGTTCCCCATCCTGTTTTATTCCAGTCATAAATTGTTGCATCTTCCACTTTGTACGAACCAGATTTGTAGTAACTATTAGGATTATACAGGTTATTTTCTACCATAATAGACATTGTAAATGTTTTAAGCGTTGAACCGGGTTCATATGCTGAATTGTAAAATATATTTGCCCAAGCATGTTCAAGATTTTCTTGAGTATTAGGATTAAATGCAGGGCTTTGTCCCAAACCTAATATTTCTCCGGTTTTTGCGCTCACCGCTATAGCAAAAGCACTTTCCGGTTTATATTTTTCTTGAATATCTTTTAAACTATTATCTATATAACTTTGAATATTTTTATCAATTGTTAAATGTATATCCGCACCGTCTACCGGCTTAATCTCAACCTTAGGAATATTTGATACAACCTTCCCCCACGCATCTTTAGCATAGGTGATATGACCTTCTTTACCTCTTAGATAGTAGTCAAAAGTTTTTTCTACACCTAATCTACCCGTTATTAAATCGCTATCCGGTGAATTTTGAGCAAATCCTAAAAAATTTCCTAACATACTGCCGTTTGGATAATAACGTTTTGTGGTTGCTATAAACTGTATCCCGGGAAGTTTTAGTTCTTCTATTTTTTTCTTATTTTCTACACTTATATCTTTACCTTGACTTCCAAATTCTACCTGATAGACACCTTTTTTCTCAAGAATTTCTTTTATTTTGCTCTTATCTAATTTTATAAATTTAGCCAATTCCTCCGCAGTTTTATCAACATCTACAACATGATGAGGATCATTATTATCCTCTGTTGCTTTATCGGAAACAACTGCAACAAGTTTATATGATTCTATGTTATCCGCTAAAATATTACCGTTTCTATCATAAATTTTCCCGCGATTAGGTTGAAGATTAGTATCTATTTTATATTTTTTATCAGCTAATTCCATTAAATTATGACCACGAACACTTCCAATCAACATCATTTGTCCTATGTTTATTATTACAACCCATACAAAGAAAAAAACAAAAATGAATAAAAATACAATTTTTGTTCTTCCCCTCGAGATATGGTCTTTTCGTTCCAGACTTTCTCTATCTATAAACAGACTTATTACAGATTTCTTCTTAGAATTTTTCTTCAATTATCTCACTACCTTTGTGTTATCTTTTTGAATTTTCATTCCCAGTGCTTCTGCTACTTTTTTTACTCTCTCATATGATGATAAATTATTAATAACAACCTTTTGTTCATTATTATCTTTTTGTTTTTCTGAGATTACCACTTCATTTTTTTGCTGAGCACTTTTTAAAGAATATAACTCTCCTTTATAGTTTAACATAACTACATTAGCAAGTAAAATAACTCCTATAAAAATTCCGTAAGTTGCTTTTTCCAACAAATTAAATTTTACTTTTTCCTGAACTTTTCTTGTACCATATTCTCTACTGTATACTTTTAGTGTTGCCATTTTTTCTTATTTCCCCTAACATTTTAACTTTGTACCTGTGCTATTCTAAGTTTTGCACTACGTGATCTATTATTTTCCTCTAATTCTTTATTACTTGGATAAATAGGTTTTCTAGTAATTATTTTTAATTTTGCCAAACTGTCCTGTGGCAATATTGGAAGATTTTTTGGAATATCTTTATTTTTAGCATAAGAATTAAAAATTTGTTTACAAATACGATCCTCCAGTGAATGAAATGTAATAACAGAAATTCGCCCCCCTACATTTACTATATCAATAGCTTGTTCCAGTGAATTTTCAAAAACCGATAATTCGTTATTCACGGCTATCCGTATCGCCTGAAAGATACGTTTTGCCGGATGTCCGCCGGTTCTGCGTGCTGCCGCAGGAATTGATTCTTTTATCACATCTACTAATTCAAATGTTGTTTCTATTGGCTTAATTTCTCTCTTTTTTTCTATATTTCGTGCTATTTTCTTTGAAAATTTTTCTTCGCCATAACGATAAAATATTCTTACCAAATCATTATAGCTATACTCATTAACAATTTCATATGCACTGATTTTTGCATCTGTATCCATTCTCATATCCAGTCGTGTATCATAATTATAACTAAATCCACGTTCCGGAGTATCCAGTTGAGGAGATGAAACACCTAAATCATATAAAATACCGTCTACTTTTTCTACACCCAATTCCGATAATTTTTCTTTTAAATATTCAAAATTCGATTTTATAAAGACAACTTTATCACTATAATCAGCCAATTTTACCTTTGCATTTTCTAATGCTATATTATCTTGATCAAAAGCATAGAGTTTTCCGGTAGTTAACTTCTTTAGAATTTCTAAACTATGCCCCGCACCCCCTAAAGTACAATCAACATAAATTCCGTCTTCTTTTATATTTAACCCGTCTACCGCTTCATTCAATAACACACTATAATGTTTAAACATCTAAATTCTCCATTTTAAAAATCAAAATCTTCCAATTCTTCTGCAATCTCTTCTACACTCTCTTCACTTTCAATAAGTAAGTTTTCCCAACGTTGTTTATCCCAAATCTCTATTCTATTTGATAAACCATTTACTACGCACTCTTTTTTTAATGTTGCATGTTCTATCAGTGAATTAGGTATATTTATTCTTCCTTGTCTATCAATTTCAACTTCGACTGCACCGGAAAAGAAGAATCGTTGAAACGTACGAGCATTTTTTTTAGTAATAGGTAGTGATTTTATTTTACTTTCAACTTTTTGCCACTCCTGTAGTGAATAGCCAAATAAACAAGAGTCCAATCCTCTTGTTATAATAAATTTTTCTCCCAACACTTCACGAAATTTTATTGGGATACTAAGTCTTCCTTTTGAATCCATTTTATTATTATATTGACCTATAAACACTACTTTCACCACCTTACTTCTATAATTTACCACATTTCCCCACTTTTTTCCACTATTTTATGGTAATTATTAAAAAATTTTTTTTATTTTTTACTTTTTACACTTTTCGAATAATTATTCCGTTTTTTAAATAAAAAAATAAGAGTATCTCTTTCGAAACACTCTTATTATGGTAGTTTTTAAATTTAATTAATAAATTCTTTTATTTCTTCTTTTGATAATCCCGAATTGCACACAACTTTTACTACATTATTCTTTGCTACCAAAAGTCCCGGAACTGTCTTGATTGAATATTTTTCTCTTAATTTTTCTATATTTACTATATCATCAGAATTTTGACTATTAATAAAATATGCCTTAAAATTATTCTCAACCACTACTTCACTGAGTTTTGGCATAAACTTTCTACAAAAAGGACAACTTGATCTTCCGATAAACAAAATGAATTTATCTTCTGTATTTATTTTTTCTAAGGCAATTTCTGCTGTTATTTCAGTAAAATTCTCTAAATGTTGCTCAAACGTTTTTTTCATCTCTATCATTCCTTTATTATTAATAAATTTCCTATCACTACTAATATTTTACTTTATATATAAATACTCATCTAGTATTTTGCTCAAAAAAGAGATGATTCAAAAATTATGATTCCTTGAAGCATAATTCTAGAAAGTCATCTCTCAAAATTTACTGAATGATAAAAATTTTTGTAAAACAAACTTTGATACCTATAAACTATTTATCTAACTTTAATATTAGGAACTTTCATAACAAATTAACCCCTTTGGAATAGTCTTTTTCAAAATATAAATTATATATTTTTACTCGTTTTCATTTTCTTTTGAATTTTCTTCTTTTTCCTTATAAAATAAACCGTAAATATATTGTTCAGGATCAAATACTTCTAAGTCATCAATGTTTTCTCCAAGACCAACTAATTTCACAGGAATGTTTAATTCTTTTTTTATGGCAATTACAATTCCACCTTTTGCAGTTCCGTCCAATTTCGTTAAGATTACCCCCGTTACATCACTGACTTCTTTAAAAGTTTTTGCTTGTAAAATTCCGTTTTGACCTGTTGTTGCATCAATAGTCAACAATACTTCATGCGGAGCTTCCGGTATTTCTTTTTTTATAACTCTAACTATTTTTTCCAACTCTTTCATCAAATTATTTTTATTTTGAAGTCTCCCCGCTGTATCACATAATAAAACATTATATCCTTTTGCCTTTGCCGATTGAATAGCATCAAAAATCGTTGCTGCCGCATCAGCACCTTCATGTGATTTTATAATATCAGCACCGCTTCTTTTTGCCCAAACATCAAGCTGATCAATCGCTCCTGCTCTAAATGTATCCCCGGCAGCAATTAGAACTTTTTTCCCTTCTTTTTTCAAATTATGAGCTAATTTTCCTATTGATGTTGTTTTTCCCACTCCATTTACTCCAACAAATAAGAAAACTGTTAATTCTTCATTTTGTGCATAGTTTAATTCCGACTTTACTGTTCCTTCCATATACACATCAACTAATTTTTCAATAATCATATCTTGAAGCTCACTGGGTTCTTTTAAATTTCTTTTTTGTGATTCTTCTTTTAAATAATCAACCAGCTCCAACACAGTATTATAACTTACATCGGACTGTATAAGAAGTTCTTCCAAATCTTCAAAAAATTCTTCATTTATTTCCCTATAAGAACTTATTAAATTATTAAGTGCATTCGAAAAATTATCACGTGATTTTTTCAAACCTTTTTTAAATTTTTCTGTAACGAGTTGCGTTTCAACAAACTCTTCGTACTCATCCAAAGAAATTAATTCTTCATTTAGCTCCTCTTTATTAGCAAACTTATTTTTTAACTTTTCAAAAAAACTTGCCATTAGTTATATTCTCCTTTCTCTACTATATCCTTTAATTCCAACTCTAATATATAGCTAATACCTTTTTCTTTCATTGTAACACCATAAAGTTTATCCATAACTTCCATTGTTCCTCGTCTATGAGTAATTATCAAAAATTGATTATTAGTAGAATAAATTTTTAAAAACTTCGAAAATCTATTTACATTTTCCTCATCCAACGCAGCCTCCACCTCATCTAATACAACAAATGGTGGATTTTTCACTTTTAATATTGCAAATAATAAGCTAATTGCTGTTAACGATTTTTCGCCGCCGGAAAGTAACGAAAGATTTTGTAATTTTTTCCCGGGCGGTGATGCTTCAATTACAATTCCGGTATTTAATATATCATTCGGAGTTTCTAATGACATATTTGCATATCCACCTTTGAATAATTCCTTAAATATCTTATTAAAATTTTCTGTCACTTGAACAAAAGTTCCTAAAAATCTTTCTTTTACTTCTTTATCTATTTCTATAATTGTTTTCTCAAGTTTTTCTTTAGCATCGATTAAATCTGTAATTTGCTCGCTATAAAAATCGTAGCGTTCTTTAATCTCCTCAAATTCTATTATTGCATTCATATTTACATTTCCAAGATTAAGTATATTTTTTTTCAGGTTTTCCACCTCATTTTTATAAATATGAATATTCAATCTATCTTCTTCACCGAGTTTTTCCTTTACACTTTCATATGTTACATTGTAATTAGAAATCAGATTTTCCAAAAATTCATCAATTTTCACTTCTATTTTTGTTTGAGAAATAGTTAGTTGCTCAAAATGAAATGTTTTTTCCTTAAGTTTCTCATTATTAACTTGTTGTTCTTGTGTAATTTCTTTTTCCTTTTTAAACAAATCACTTTTCTCAAAATCTAAATCTGTCAATAAACCTTTTATCATATCCAATTTATCATTATATTCAATAATAAGGTTACTATTGTTTTCGAAAATTTCTTTTTCTTCTTCAACACTAAGTATCTCAGTTTTCTTAGAAATTTCTAATTTTTCCAGCTGCTCATCTATATCTATAATATCAGCAGTTAAATTTTCTATAGTTTCATTTGAGTACTTTAAAGTTTCTGCTATTTTTGATTTTTCTATTTTAAGCTTTGCTATTTTTTCTAAATATTCATTTTCTTCAAGTTCTACATTTTCCCTTTTTAATTTTTCTTTTTCTAATTCAACGCTCAATTCTTTTAAAGTTATTCTTGTTTCTTTTAGTTTTTTAACTAAAAACGAAATATTTTCAAATTCACTATCTGTATTTTTATATCTTAATAATTTTTTCTTATTTATTTCAATATTGGCATTTAGAGGTATTAATTCATTTTTCAAATGTTCTATCTTCAGTTCTGTTTCCTTTTGTTTCAGATTTAAATCTGATTTTTTTTTCTTTTCATTATCTATCTTAACTACTATTTCTCTGTTCAAGTTTACTATGTTTTCATATTTTGCAGTTAATGTTTCAATTTTTGAATTTATTTTTATCAAATTATTTTCTAACTCTTCTAATTCTGAATTAGTTTTTATAAGAGAATTACTATTTTTGTTAACAGCCCCACCGGTAATAGAACCACCACTATTAATTACTTGCCCGTCAAGGGTAATAATACGATTTTTAAAACCTATTTTTCTTGCAATGCGATTCGCATTATCAATATTATCCACAACGATAACTAACCCTAACAAATAGGAAATTATGTTTTTATAACAATCATCTGCCTTAACCAATTCTTCTGCTATATTAATAAAACCCTCTTCATTAACAAGAATCTTATAAATATCTCTATTTATCACTTTTGACTTAATATTATTTAACGGTAAAAATGTAACCCTACCCTTATTAGTTTTCTTTAATTGTTCTATACATTTTTTAGCAACATTTTCATTATCAACAACAATATTTTGTTGAGAATATCCCAATGCCATATCCAAAGCGATTGCGTATTCATTATCAATTGTCATTATATTAGCAACACTATTATGAATACCGGAGATTATATCTTTATTGGTCAAAATTTCTTTAACACCAATATTGTAAAAACTAAGATTATTAATTTGATCCTCTAAAAATTTTTTGCGATTTATCAAATTACTATGAAAACTATATCCTGTTTTTAACTGTTCATCAAATTGTTTTTCTTCTTCTAAATATTGAATGTTTTTACTAAGTAGTTTTGAAGTAATTTCATCATGCTCTTTTAATTTGTTATTTATACTTCCTAAATCATCAATTAGCACAGAAAGATTATGATTTTTTTCTTTGTAACTCTTTTCCAAAGTTTCAATTTCACTAACTAAATTTTTATAATTTTCATCAAAATTTTCAAAATCTCTTTTTGCTGTTTCTATACTATTTTCTAATTTTGTTTCTTCTATGGTAAGGCTGTAATATTTATCTTTAATATCTTCTATATTTTGTGTTATTATTTCTGATATATTATTATCTTTATTTTCTAACTTGGAAATTTCTAAAGACAGTTTTTTTATTTTCTCCAATAATTCGCTTTCCGTTAATTTTCTCTCTTTTAGTTTAATTTCAAAATTTTTCTTTCTTGTCCTCAAATATTCTTCATCTTGTTCCAATTTTTCAGTTCTAAGATTTCTGTTGTTTTTTCGTTCCTCGATAACTCTCAGTTCTGACTGAGTACTTTCTCTTTTTTGAACTAATTCCAATTCCTCGTTATGATACTTTAAATATGTCTTATCTAAATACATCAAACTATTTTTATTATATTCTAAATTCTTTATTAATTCATTTTGCTTTTTTTCAAAGATTTCTTTTTCGTTTTGAACATTAGCTTTTTCATTTAATATTTTTTTTAATTTTTTGTTGTACTCATCAATATTATAAATATTAATCAAAATATCCTTTTTTTCAAGTTCTTTAGTATATGCTAAATAATTTTCAGTTTTATTTTTTTGTCCTTCCAACGTTATATAACGTTCTTTTATTTCTGAAAAAATATCATTTAGCCGATTAATATTATCCGTTGTTTTTTCAAGTTTTGTGTTAGTTTCTTTCTTCTTATTTTTATACTTTAACACACCGGATGCTTCTTCAATTATAGCTCGTCTGTCAATCGGTTTTGAAGATATAATATCCTCCACTTTCCCTTGCGTGATAATACTGTAACTTTCTTTGTTAATACCGAAATCAAGATACAAATCACTAATATCTTTCAGTTTAGCTCTTTTATTATCAATAAAATATTCACTATCCCCGTTACGATACAAACGTCGTTTTATTTCTCTATTACTCTGTTCATTACTAAAAGTCAGTGAAACTTCTGCGAAATTTTTCTTTTTAGCTTGTTCTGTTCCTGAAAAGATAACATCTTTCATGCTACTACCACGTAAATTTTTAGCCGATTGTTCTCCTAGTACCCATCTAATAGCATCAATGATATTACTTTTTCCAGAACCATTCGGGCCTACAACACCTATCAAATTGTTATCAAATTTGAATATTGTTTTACCCTGAAATGATTTAAAACCCGTTATTTCAACTTGTGATAATTTCATATCCTACCTCCTTTCTTTTTATTACCGTACTTCTCCTAATTTTTTCAGTGCTTGCTTAGCTGCCTGTTGTTCAGATTCTTTTTTCGTTTTTGCACTACCAATTCCAAAATTTTCCCCTTCAATAGTAACACTGCTAGTAAAAGTTTTTAAATGTGATGGTCCGCTGGAATCTATTACTTTGTATTCTATCGTTCCCATTTTTTCTCTCGATATAAATTCTTGTAATATAGTTTTATAATCAACAAAGCTGTGATATTCGTAATCCTTTACTTCCGTATATAGAGTATTTTCTAAAAACACCCTGACAGAACTTAAATTAGTTTCTAAATATAATGCTCCTGTAAAAGATTCAAATATATCAGCAAGCAGGGCAGGACGTGTTCTTCCGCCCATTTTTTCTTCACCTTTTCCCAGAAAAATACATTTATCTAAACCTAAAGATAAGGCATATTTAACTAATGTTTTTTCACAAACAATAGAAGCTCTCAGTTTGGTAAGTTCACCCTCCGACAATGTAGGAAATTTTTTAAATAAAAACTCACTTGTGACAACTTCTACAACAGCATCTCCTAAAAATTCTAAACGTTCATAACTAATATGTTTAGCGAACCTGTGTTCATTAGTATATGATGAATGTGAAAATGCCATTTTAAAATTTTTGCCATACCGTAGATTAAAATTAAATTCTGAATTTAAATTCAATAATAACTGTTTTATTCGTTTTTCTTGCATATTATTCTCCTTTCTGCTATTTTGAATATTGGAATGAAATACAATTATTCTTCATTCCAATATTACTATCAATCAAGTAAAAAATCTGAAAATACATCATTACCGTAAAATAGCCCTTTATTGGTAAGGCGAAGATGCCCATCTATAACTTCCAAATATCCTCGCTTAATATTATTTTTATATGCAGCGGGAAACACCTCATCAATATTACTACCATAATGTTCTTTAAAGTATTTCATATCAACACCGTCAAGTAATCTAAGACCTAAAAACATTTCTTCTTCAAGATGTTCCTTTAAAGATACAATATTTTCTTCACGTCTAGCATGACCTTTTCTTTCTATGCTGTCAATATAAAATTTTAACGCTCCTTGATTTGCATAACGAACACCGGCTACATACCCATGAGCTCCGGCACCAAGCCCATAATATTCTAAATTACGCCAATAATTACTGTTATGAATACTTTCATGGCCTTTTTTAGCAAAATTACTAATTTCATATTGCTTATAGCCATTAGCCGTTAAATAATCAATAACGGCACGATACATTTTCTCTTCTGTTTCATTAGTCGGCAGTATAACCTTTTTATCCCGAACTTGATTATATAATTTGGTTTTTTGTTCCAAAATCAAAGAATAACATGATACGTGGCTAATATTATAATCTAATATCTTTTTCATACTGCTATATAAATCTTCCATAGTTTGCTTAGGTAACGAAAACATTAAATCAACGTTAATATTTTCTATATTATATTTTTTGCAGTTAGCAATAGCCGTATCTACATCGTCAGCAACATGACCGCGTCCTAAGATTTTTAACAATTCATTATTAAAAGTTTGTACTCCCATACTAACACGATTTACACCATAGTTTTTTATCAATGCCACGCGAGAATCCGTCAAATCTTCCGGATTCGCCTCAAATGTAAATTCTGTTAATTCTTGTGGAATTTTTTTCCTTAATGCTGTGAGTATGCGATGCAGTTGCTCATTATTCAAAGCACTTGGTGTCCCACCACCGATATAAACTGTTTCTATATTTTTTACGTTCGGCATATTATTAATCTCTATTATTAAGCAATCAATATATTTGTCAACAGGTTGGCGTTGAATATAAAATTTATTAAAATCACAATATGAACAGATATACTTACAAAACGGTATGTGTATATAAACTCCTCTAGGTGTGATTCTCATTATTCTTCATCCATTTTTAAAACTGCCATAAAAGCATCTTGGGGTACTTCTACGCTACCTACAGCTTTCATACGTTCTTTACCTTTTTTCTGTTTTTCTAACAGCTTACGTTTTCTACTAATGTCACCACCATAACATTTTGCAAGAACATTTTTACGCATCGCCTTAATAGTTTCACGAGAGATAATCTTATTACCAATAGCTGCCTGAATAGGAATTTCAAACTGCTGTTTTGGAATTAATTTTTTAAGTTTTTCTACAATTACTCTACCACGCTGGTAAGCAAACTCTCTATGAACAATGAAACTTAAAGCATCAACTTGTTCACCATTTAAAAGAATATCCATTTTTACAAGATTGCTGTCTTTATATCCTGTTAATTCATAATCAAATGATGCATATCCTTTTGTATTAGATTTTAACTGATCAAAGAAATCAAAAACAATTTCTGATAGCGGAATATCATAAGTAATATTTACTCTCGTATCGTCAATATATTCCATATTTAAGAAAATACCACGTTTTTTTTGGCATAAATCCATTACCGCCCCAACATAATCATTTGGAACCATAATACTTGCCTTGACAAATGGCTCTGTAATTTTATTAATTTTTTGTGGATCCGGCATTTCTGACGGATTTGAAACATCAATCATCGTACCGTCGGTTTGTTCAACCTTATAAATAACCGATGGTGCCGTTGCAATAATATCAATATTAAATTCACGCTCTATACGTTCTTGAATAATTTCCATATGTAACATTCCTAAAAATCCACATCTAAAACCAAATCCAAGTGCTTGAGATGTTTCAGCTTCATATTGTAATGCCGAATCATTAAGTTCTAATTTTTCCAATGCCTCACGTAAATCATTATACTTAGCTGAATCTATAGGATATAATCCACAAAATACCATAGGATTTAATTTCCTATAGCCCGGCAATGCTGATTTAGCCGGATTATTTGCCAATGTAATTGTATCCCCAACTCGTGTTTCACTAACATTTTTAATTGAAGCACAAATAAATCCTACATCGCCGGCTGTCAATTCCTCAACAATCTGTTCTTTAGGTGTGTGAATTCCAACCTCTGTTACTTCAAAGACACCTCCGGTTGCCATCATTTTAATTTTATCACCAACTTTTACCGTACCGTTTTTTATACGTACAGAAACAATGACCCCACGGTATGCGTCATATAGAGAATCAAAGATAAGTGCTTGTAACGGCTCATCGGCATCCCCGGTTGGAGCCGGTATATATTCGACGATTTGTTCAAGTATCTCATCAATACCTATTCCCGCTTTAGCAGAGGCAAGAACTATATCATCGGTTGGTAGCCCTATTACATCTTCAATCTCATGTTTTACTCTTTCCGGATCTGCTGCCGGTAAATCAATTTTATTTATTATGGGTATTATTTCCAAGTTGTTATCCAACGCTAAGTACACGTTAGCTAATGTTTGAGCCTCAATTCCCTGAGCGGCATCAACAACCAAAATAGCTCCCTCACAAGCCGCTAATGATCTTGATACTTCATAAGTAAAATCGACATGCCCCGGTGTATCAATTAAATGAAAGATATATTCTTCGCCATTCTTTGCTGTATATCTCAACTGAACTGCATTTAGTTTTATCGTTATTCCACGTTCACGTTCGATATCCATTGAATCAAGTAACTGTGCTTTCATCTCTCGACTTTCTATTGCTTTAGTTTTTTCTAAAATTCTATCCGCAAGTGTTGATTTTCCATGATCAATATGCGCAATAATAGAAAAATTTCTAATCTTCTTTTGTCTTTCGTTTCTTTTGTTCATCCTATTCTTCCTTCTACAAATCTTTTGTTTCTAAAAAGTTTTTCACATCATAATAAGAGAAACCATCCCTTACCAATTTTTCAATGATTTTTTGTTTCAGCATATAACCTTCATACCTATTTAAATAATTACGATAAGCACGATTAAAATAAGTTTCTAATACATCATTTTCATCAACATCTTCGTAATCTTCAAAAAATATGTCAAATACCTTTCTAATTATATCAAAAGAATAACCATTTGTATAAAGTTTATGCGTTATTTTTTGAATTTTTTTATTTTTCGACTCTCTTTTCGCATTAAATTCACGCTCTATTATGCGATAAAGTGTATCAATCATACGCTCTTCAGTACAAATTTTTTGAATATTCTCTTCAACAACTTCCTTATTAAGACCTTTACCTAAAAGTTTCCTTTTTATCCAATAGGGGCCTTTTTTATTAAGATTAAAATAATCGGTAACAGCTGCCTCAATATAATAAATATCATTTATATATCCCATCACTTTTAAACGCTCAATTACCTCGTCTATTATATCAGAAACTATTTCCTTTTTCTCAAGATATTCTCGCATATCCCGTTCTGTTCTTAAACCGTAATTTAAGTAATTTATAGCTTTAGTATATGCTTTTTCTATATTCTCATGTGATAATATTTCTTTAAGCTGCTCTCCGGACAATTCTATTTTTTTTATCAAACCATATTTTATTACTGTTTCTTCTGATACATAAAAATGTTTCCCATTATCCAATTCAATTTTGTATTTGATTTTTAATTTTGTTATATTCTCTATTTTCAATTTTCTACCTACTTAAAAATTATTTACTTTATTACATAAAAAATTATTTTTTCTGAACTGGTCAAAAATAAATTTCACAACATAAACCACATATCTATTATATCAGATTTATGTTGTGAATATCTATTTTTGTTAATATTTTATTTTTAAATCATGTAACAACTCTAATATTTTTAGTTATATAATTCTCTTTCATTTTGTCCTTTTAATAAAAGCGGGGTACTAAGAGATTTAATTCTTTCTACTATACGTAATGCTTTAGTTTGATCTACCGAATTTTTGGTTTTAGATAACACTGCCAACAAATCCGAAAATGAAAGATTAGATGAGAAAAACGTAGGTAAATTTTCTGCTTCTCTGTAGTTAATTATCGGTCCTAAGATTTCATCTCTTATAAACTCTGTAATATTTTCCGCACCTATATCATCTATTATTAAAATTTTTTCTGCTCGGATAATATCTATATACTGTTCATATTCATTATTACTAATCTTTGTTTTTATTTTTCTTACAAATTCGGGATAATAAATAATGGCAGGTTCTATTCCGTTTTCTTTAAAATGATTATATATACATCCCATAAAGTATGTTTTCCCAACTCCTGTAGATCCGTATATATACAATCCTTTCATATTTACTTCGTTTAAAATTGAATTACATATTCTTATGCACTCAATGGCAACCTTTGCTTTTTCCTTATTTTTAGACAAATTTTCAAAAGTATAAGTTAAAATTTTTGACGGCACAAATTCTGTCTTAATTTTACTATTCAATTGCAAACTTTGTCTGTAATTTCTATATTCATCAGTTTCATTGTAAGTAATATAAACTTTATTATCTCTGTATAGTAATTTTGGAATATGGTTTAAATCTAAATTTTTATCTTTTGAAATATAATATTGATAGAATATTTCGTGATTTTTCTCTATATCTTCAAGCGTAAAATAATTTTCTTTTATAAACTTTATTATTTCTTTATCACTAAGGACTTTTTCAGAAATAAATTTTTTATAACTTTCTTCTGTATTTGTTAATAGCACATTAGATAATTTCTTCATTTATTATCCCCCTTTTTATATAATTCCGCCAACATTTTTTTATAAGCATCTTCATCTTCCGAGGTTACAGTTCTTACTGAAATATTATTATCAGTAGCTGATAAATTTTCTATTCTATCCTTAAAGTATTCAGGAACCGGTGCCGTATACAAATCACTTTGTTTTTGATTTTTAATATAGTCACGTTTTTTATTATTTTTAGAAGATTTTTTTCTATTATCTCGAATTCTTCTGGCATAATTTATAGCATCTCTCGCCCCAAGTAGTTTTTGTGAAGACCAAGAGCTTGCTATAGCATCAATGTAATTTTTATGAGGTACACCATCCCCATTACTTTCTGATATTGCATAATCCAATAAAATATTTAAAACTCCTGTCGGAAAATTATATTTATTTTGTATTTCGACTATAGATTTTGCATTAGCTTCTGATAAAATTATTCCGCGTTGCTTATTAAGGTATTCTACATAGTTTATATTATCTACCTCTTTTATAAACTTCTCCTCTCTTGTCAATTCCTCTTTTACATCTTCTTCTAATAATTTTTTATTAATCATTTTGTTAAGTATAGGGATTTCCTGTTTTCTGACATTAATAAATAATTGAAGTAAATAATCCTTCAATAAATTCATATCTAAACTCATTGTTCCGCTCGAAGTATTTACACTTTTTTCTATAGCTTTTGCCATATCGTTCGGTGTTACTTTATATAAATGCGCCAAACCTAAAATAGAACTTTTTATTGACTTATCATCAAGTAACTCGCTCAAATAGCTATTTGCCAATAAGTAATTTAATTTAGAAAAATCAAAATAATATTCGTCAAAGTTAGGAGTGTCGGTTGCCGTTTTTTCTAACATATTTTCGAAGCTATAATCATCTAAATTTTCTAAAGTAAACACTTCCGAAAACTTAGCAGTTAAATTCTCGAAATTTTTAAAATTAAGTTTATTATTACCATATTTATTTTTAATATCATTATATTGCTTTAATCCAATAGTATTTTCAAGTAGTTGGTCAAGAGCAGGTATTTCAAAAAATTCATTAAAATCTAACGCACTTCTTATTTTATACAAATACTGATTTACTCCATCGCTATTTATAAAATATGTATAGAGTAAGCCTATCGCTTCCAGTTTTTTTCGTGCAATATTGAATTTTGTACTATCCAACATTAAATTATCAAAAATGTCATAATGTAAAAAGTTGCCGGAAATATTTTTATCACCTGTTATTTTTGTACCCAAAAATTGATACAGTCGCACCGCCTCACTTCCTATAAGTGGAAGATACAGCAAATTAAGTTCTCTCGTTCTTAAAGAAATATCAAAATCGTTATATACACAATAAAAATCTTTTGAGGTTAACTTATTTTCCATTATTTTCGTCCATTACTTCTATAATTATTTGAGTATATTCAAGAGCAAATATAAATTCAGGATTATACTCATATTTTATTTTATCGTCATTTCTAAGTGGTGCATAAAATGATTTAACCAAAATAGGATAAATATTATCAAGCAACAATTTAACATTGTCATTTTCATATAATTCTTTTAAAAATGAAAAAACTTTTCTTACACTATAAATAAATTCTTCTTTGGTTGGTGTACTTGTTTTGGTATAACTTTCCAATTTTGTTGAAAAACTTAAAATATTCTTTTTATCTTTCTTCGTAGCAAAAGTTCTAAGATCATCAATTAATTCATACATATAATTAAAGAAATTCTCAACATTTTCAAGGTATTCATTATTTATTATTTTAGATTCATTTTTCAATAATAAACTATTAATATTATAATCTGTCACAAATAAATAAATTTTGTATAAATCAGCAAATTCAATATCGGTTAACTGACAATAATCGGTAATAATCGATTGTAAACTTTTCTCTTCCTTATAAATATTATATATTGTATTTAACCAAATAAATTCTTCTAATTGTTTATCATTAATAAGAGTTATTAAATAATTGTTAAAATTATACTTTTTCTCCTCTTCAAATAACACAGCCGTTCTATTTTCAATTTTTGTTAATATAGAATAAAATTCCTCCTCAATTTCTTTGTTATAATTTTTACTATCAAATTCTGATTTTAAACTTGCTTTAATTCTAATAAATTCATCTTTACTGTTATCAAAATTTTCTATTCTTTCCTTATATACTTCATTAAATTCCGGTTTTTGAGAATGATAAAATAATTCAATAGCTTTATTAAAATCCAATAGTTTATTCAGTATTTTTATATATGCTACTTTTATATTTTTATCATCTGATATATAATTAATTTTTTTCAATGCTTTCAGTATATCTTTTTTATTCTCGCCGGTTAATACCAAAGTTTTTTCGTCTTCCAAATAAAACATTTCTCTACCTCCATTAGTAGTTTACTCTAATATAATACTCCATTTTCTCTTTAAAATCAAAATAAAAGTAAAACCATATAATAAAAAATCACACTTATTATCTATATAAGCATGATTTTTATCCCAAAAGGTTTTTCTTAATTTCAAAAGCCTGGCAACGATCTAGCCTCGCAGGGCGTAAACCCAACTACTCTCGACGCTAAAGAGCTTAACTTCTGTGTTCGGTATGGGTACAGGTGTGTCCTCTTTGCTATCGCCACCAGACGAAAACTTTATACTCATATTATATCAATTCCTCTCCTTTTGTCAACTTCTTTACTTCTCTGCTTCTACTCTCTGATTAAGTCCTCGACCTATTAGTTTTAGTCAGCTTAATGTGTTACCACACTTACACTCCTAACCTATTCTCCTTGTCGTCTTCAAGGGGTCTTACCTTTGTGGGAAATCTCATCTCGAGGGGGGCTTCATGCTTAGATGCTTTCAGCTCTTATCCCTTCCATATTTAGCTACCCAGCTATGCCACTGGCGTGACAACTGGTACACCATTGTTATGTCCATCCCGGTCCTCTCGTACTAAGGACAGCTCCTCTCAAATTTCCTACGCCCACGACGGATAGGGACCGAACTGTCTCACGACGTTCTGAACCCAGCTCGCGTACCGCTTTAATGGGCGAACAGCCCAACCCTTGGGACCGACTTCAGCCCCAGGATGCGATGAGCCGACATCGAGGTGCCAAACCTCCCCGTCGATGTGGACTCTTGGGGGAGATAAGCCTGTTATCCCCAGGGTAGCTTTTATCCGTTGAGCGATGGCCCTTCCATTCGGTACCACCGGATCACTAAGTCCTGCTTTCGCACCTGCTCGAGTTGTCTCTCTCACAGTCAAGCTCCCTTGTGCCTTTACACTCTCCAAATGATTTCCAACCATTCTGAGGGAACCTTTGAACGCCTCCGTTACTCTTTAGGAGGCGACCGCCCCAGTCAAACTGCCCACCTGACACTGTCTCCCGGTTTTCTATTCCGTGGGTTAGAATTCCAATACACAAAGGGTAGTATCCCAACATCGCCTCCTCATACACTGGCGTGCATGCCTCTTTGGCTCCTACCTATCCTGTACATTCTGCATCAAAATTCAATATCAAGCTACAGTAAAGCTCCATGGGGTCTTTCCGTCCTGTCGCGGGTAACCTGCATCTTCACAGGTACTATGATTTCACCGAGTCCATCGTTGAGACAGTGCCCAAATCGTTACGCCTTTCGTGCGGGTCGGAACTTACCCGACAAGGAATTTCGCTACCTTAGGACCGTTATAGTTACGGCCGCCGTTTACTGGGGCTTCAATTCTTACCTTCGCTTGCGCTAAGCAATCCTCTTAACCTTCCAGCACCGGGCAGGCGTCAGCCCCTATACTTCACCTTTCGGTTTTGCAGAGACCTGTGTTTTTGTTAAACAGTCGCTTGGGCCTATTCACTGCGGCCTACTCTCGTAGGCACCCCTTCTCCCGAGGTTACGGGGTCATTTTGCCGAGTTCCTTAACGATGGTTCTCTCGCTCACCTTAGAATTCTCTTCCCAACTACCTGTGTCGGTTTGCGGTACGGGCACCTCTTATCTCGATAGCGGCTTTTCTTGAGAGTTTGGCTTCATTGACTTCGCTACTTTTTTTCGCTCCCCATCACGCTTCAGTCTTATAAGTAGCGGTTTTGCCTACTACTTAACCTTTGCGCTTAGGCGCCCTATTCCATCAGGGCACTCAATTAGCCTCCTCTGTCCCCACTTCTCTCAATCGATATTCGGTGGTACAGGAATTTCTACCTGTTGTCCATCGGCTTCACCTGTCGGCTTCACCTTAGGTCCCGACTTACCCAGAGCGGACGAGCCTTCCTCTGGAAACCTTAGTCTTTCGGTGGATAGGATTCTCACCTATCTTTCGCTACTTACACCGGCATTCTCACTTCTAACTTCTCCACTTCGCCTCTCGGCTTAACTTCTACGACGTTAGAACGCTCTCCTACCATATAACATCTGTTATATCCGCAGCTTCGGTTGTATGTTTAGCCCCGGTACATTTTCGGCGCGATGTCACTCGACCAGTGAGCTATTACGCACTCTTTAAATGGTGGCTGCTTCTAAGCCAACATCCTGGTTGTCTGTGCATCATCACATCCTTTTCCACTTAACATACAATTTGGGACCTTAGCTGGCGGTCTGGGCTGTTTCCCTTTCGACTACGAACCTTATCACCCGCAGTCTGACTCCCGTTTATATTTATCCGGCATTCGGAGTTTGTCTGAATTCGGTAACCCGGGATGGGCCCCTAGTCCAAACAGTGCTCTACCTCCGGTAAACTCTTTAACGAGGCTAGCCCTAAAGCTATTTCGGAGAGAACCAGCTATTTCCAAGTTCGATTGGAATTTCTCCGCTACCCACACCTCATCCAAACACTTTTCAACGTGTCCTGGTTCGGTCCTCCATTCAGTGTTACCTAAACTTCAACCTGGACATGGGTAGATCACTTGGTTTCGGGTCTACTCCATCATACTATCTCGCCCTATTAAGACTCGCTTTCGCTTCGGCTCCGTGTCTTCCACTTAACCTTGCATGATATAGTAACTCGCCGGTTCATTCTACAAAAGGCACGCCATCACCCCTAAGGGCTCTGACTACTTGTAAGCACACGGTTTCAGGTTCTTTTTCACTCCCCTCCCGGGGTTCTTTTCACCTTTCCCTCACGGTACTGGTTCACTATCGGTCACTAGGTAGTATTTAGCCTTACCAGATGGTCCTGGTCGCTTCCGACGGAATTCCTCGTGTTCCGTCGTACTCAGGTGCTCTCTCTTGCTTACTTAGCATTTCGTATACAGGTCTTTTACCTTCTTCGGCTCACTTTTCCAAGTGCTTCTACTATACTTCGTAATACAATTTCTTGAGAGTCCTTCTACCCCTATATGCATGCATATCGGTTTGGGCTTCTTCCTTTTCGCTCGCCGCTACTTGGGAAATCGATTTTTCTTTCTCTTCCTGCAGGTACTTAGATGTTTCCGTTCCCTGCGTTACCTCGCTTTTGCGTACCGCCTTTTTATTTGCGGTGGGTTCCCCCATTCGGATATCTACGGATCTTTGCTTACTTACTGCTCCCCGTAGCGTTTCGTCGTTTGTCACGTCCTTCTTCGGCTCCTAGTGCCAAGGCATCCTCCGTGCGCTCTTTTCTACTTAATCGTGTGTAGCTTTTTGCTTCGTTTTCTTCCTTGAACTCTTTTTGTGAATAAGTTTTTCTTACTTACCTTATTCTTCTGTTTCTCGGTTTTGTAAATCTGTTTTCTTTTCTAGAAATTTTTTGATCTAATATTTGTATTCAGTTTTCATTGTGCTTGAGTATTACTTGAACACTCAAAACTAAACGAATTCCCCAACATATCCTTTTTTCCTTAGAAAGGAGGTGATCCAGCCGCACCTTCCGATACGGCTACCTTGTTACGACTTCACCCCAATCATCTGTCCCACCGTGACCGGCTCCTCCCTTTCGGTTAGGTCACCGTCTTCAGGTGTTACAAACTCTCGTGGTGTGACGGGCGGTGTGTACAAGACCCGGGAACGTATTCACCGCGACATTCTGATTCGCGATTACTAGCGATTCCAGCTTCATGTAGTCGAGTTGCAGACTACAATCCGAACTGAGAATAGTTTTATGAGATTGGCTTACTTTTACAAGCTCGCTTCTCTTTGTCCCTATCCATTGTAGCACGTGTGTAGCCCAAGTCATAAGGGGCATGATGATTTGACGTCATCCCCACCTTCCTCCAGTTTGTCACTGGCAGTCTATCTAGAGTCCCCATCTTACTGCTGGCAACTAGATATAAGGGTTGCGCTCGTTGCGGGACTTAACCCAACATCTCACGACACGAGCTGACGACAACCATGCACCACCTGTATCTGTGTTGTCTCAAAGAGACAAACAACGTGATCTCTCACGCCCTCACAGTATGTCAAGACTTGGTAAGGTTCTTCGCGTTGCTTCGAATTAAACCACATGCTCCACCGCTTGTGCGGGTCCCCGTCAATTCCTTTGAGTTTCAACCTTGCGGTCGTACTCCCCAGGCGGAGTGCTTAATGCGTTTGCTGCAGCACTGATCTCTTTTGAGACCAACACTTAGCACTCATCGTTTACGGCGTGGACTACCAGGGTATCTAATCCTGTTTGCTCCCCACGCTTTCGCGCCTCAGTGTCAGTTGCAGGCCAAAAAGCCGCCTTCGCCACTGGTGTTCCTCCTAATCTCTACGCATTTCACCGCTACACTAGGAATTCCACTTTTCTCTCCTGCACTCAAGTTTATCAGTTTCCAATGACCTTCCACGGTTGAGCCGTGAGCTTTCACATCAGACTTTCTAAACCACCTGCGCGCGCTTTACGCCCAATAATTCCGGACAACGCTTGCCACCTACGTATTACCGCGGCTGCTGGCACGTAGTTAGCCGTGGCTTTCTGGTTAGGTACCGTCTGTTTTGTGTATAGTTACTACACAACCTTTCTTCCCTAACAACAGAGCTTTACGAACCGAAATCCTTCTTCACTCACGCGGCGTTGCTCCGTCAGACTTTCGTCCATTGCGGAAGATTCCCTACTGCTGCCTCCCGTAGGAGTTTGGGCCGTGTCTCAGTCCCAATGTGGCCGTTCACCCTCTCAGGTCGGCTATGCATCGTCGCCTTGGTAGGCTTTTATCCCACCAACTAGCTAATGCTCCGCAAAGCCATCTTATAGTGTCAGCATGACCGACTTTTAAATATCTCCCATGCGGAAAATACTGTTATCCGGTATTAGCTACAGTTTCCCATAGTTATCCCGGTCTATAAGGCAGGTTCTTTACGTGTTACTCACCCGTTCGCCGCTAAGAATTATCGGTGCAAGCACCAATAATTCTTCGCTCGACTTGCATGTATTAGGCACGCCGCCAGCGTTCGTCCTGAGCCAGGATCAAACTCTCCAAATATTTTCTTATTTGTTTGCTTGATTTAGCTCTTTTTAAAGTTTTATAGTTCCTTTTTGAACTGTCCTTTTTTGGAATTACGTTGACTTAATTCGTTTAGTTTTCAATGTTCAATTTGTTGCTTTAGCAACTTTTCTATCTTATCATTTTATTTCAGGTTTGTCAAGTTTTTTTCTTTTCCTTAACTTTTCCTACTTTAAAATCTTTTATCGTTCGTCTTCTTTCTTGAAGACGTGTACTAGTTTATCATTTTTACTTGTTGTTGTCAATACTTTTTTAAAATTTTTTTGGTTTATAATGTAGTGTTACAATAGATGTGAGACATATAATAAAAAAAGAAGAGTAAATCCTGTATAATGAAGTTACCTACAAATCAAAAAAAGGAATTTACTCTTATGAAAACTATTATAACAGAAAATATAGAAAAAACACAACGATATATACCTCATACTTTACAAACAAGAATAGCTGCAGTTAAAACTTATAGAAATGGTAACTCTATTCGTTTTGTTTGTAGGCGCTATAAAATATCAAAAGCCTCTCTTTTGCGTTGGAATAAAAAATATGACGGTACTAAAGAGTCTCTTATAGATAAGTCTCATAGACCTCATTCCATTCACCCTAACGCCCATACAGTTGAAGAATTGTCTTGGATTAAAAATCTTATTAAACGTAATCCTAATATTTCTATGATTGAATTATATGCTAAACTTAAATTCAACAAAGGTTATAAAAGACATCCTTGTTCTTTATTTAGAGTGCTTAGAAAATTAGGTTTTTATAAAGATACTAAGAAAAAAGTAATTCCTTATAAACCTAAACCCTATAATACACCTACTGAAATTGGTAAAAAATGGCAACTTGATGTGAAATATGTTCCTAAACGTTGTTATGTAGGAGAAATTCCTGATAAATTTTATCAATATACTATCATTGATGAAGCTACTAGGGAAAGATTTATTTTCCCTTTTAAAGAACAATCATCATACTCTACTGTTCAATTTGTTAAAATGGCTATTGATTATTTTGGGTATAAACCCAAGATAATTCAAACTGATAATGGTTTTGAATTTACGCATTTTAAAGATACTAAACGAATACACCCTTTTGATGTATTGTGTAATAATCTTGGCATTAAACATCAACTTATTAGACCTAGAACTCCTAGACATAACGGTAAGGTTGAACGTAGTCATAGAAATGATAATGAACGTTTTTACAGGCATTTATCTTTCTTTTCGTATGATGATCTTGTATCTCAGATGAAAAAGTATCTATATCGCTCTAACCGTCTTCCTATGCAGACTTTAAATTGGCTTTCTCCTGTTGAAAAAAGAAAAGAGCTACGGAAAGAGTCTATAAAAATATGCAGGCTTTAATTCCTTGTTAGATAATAGATTTCACAACTTATTTGTCAAGGACAAGGGCTACGCCTTTTTCAAATCCTTGACAAATAAGTTTTAGAAATCTGAAATGTTCTCTAAGGAATTAAAGCTGGCAAATCTAATCAAATAATGTATTTTACGTCGGGGGCTTCATACGGTTTACATAGAAGCTAGCTTCTATGTAATTCTATTATATCCAGTATTTATTTTTTACTTTTTTGTCTCACATCATTTACAAATGTACATTTTTAAAATTTTTTTGGTTTATAAATAAAATATATGTTGTAGTTTGTAAAATAACAACTGTTTTTTAAGTTGCTAGAATAGTATACTTACATATAAAGTTTTTTATCAAGAAGTAATTTACGGAGAATTTTTCGACATTCTCCGTATTTATCACTTAGTATTAATTTATTTGAAAAAACTTTCTAATATCACTTTCTATATTTTCCGTTATTTTTTCATCACTTACATTATACCAAGTACCATTCATCTTATTTCTAAACCACGTTAATTGACGCTTAGCATAATGGCGAGAATTTTTCGCAATATTATTTATCGTTAAATCTTTATCCACTTCACCTGCCAAGTATGGTAGCATCTCTTTATACCCTATTGCGCCCAGCGGTTGAAGATTTTTCCCATATTTTTCTATAATATCTTTAACTTCCTGTTCTAAACCTGTTTCAAACATTATTTCTACTCTACGATTAATTCTCTTATATAGTTCTTCTCTATCTCTATTTAAAATTATTATATAAGGGTTATATTTTTCAAAAATTTTATTTCCGTTTTTATTATGTACAATAGACTTTTTTTCTGATATTGCATAGTTATAAGCATTAATAACTCGACGACTATTTTCCAGATCAATACTTTTATATGTTTCCGGATCATTTTCTTTTAAATAATCCTTTGCATCCTCCGGTGTAACTTCTTCAATATAAGCCAATTCACTGAAATTATAATCATTCAACACTGCATTCATATAAAAACCTGTCCCACCGATTAATAAAGGCAACTTTCCTTTATTATGAACTTCTTCTATTTTTTTTCTTGCCAATTTTTGAAAATCATAAACAGAACAACTATCTGACGGTTCTAATTCATCTATTAAATGATGACTTACTCCCCCCATCTCTTCCTTAGTCACTTTTGCAGATCCTATATTAAAATATTTATATATTTGAACACTGTCTATAGAAATAATTTCACAGTTTAATTTTTTTGAAAGTTTTATGCTTTGTTCTGTTTTTCCTACAGCTGTTGGGCCTACCATTGCAATTAAAGGTATTTTATTCATCGCTACCTCCTAGACGATCCGCTTAAACATTTTTTCTAAATCTTTTTTATCCATTTTAGTAATAATCGGTCTTCCATGCGGACAGGTAAATGGATTTTCACATTTGTAAAGGTCACTTATAGCTTTATTCATTTCTACTTCGTTTAGCACCTGATTAGCTTTAATAGACATTTTACAACTTGCCATTGCCAACGCATCATTACGTAATTCTACTAATGTTATATTTCTATTATTTAAAACTTTATCGACTACTGTCTTAATAACTTCTTCGCTTTCTTCAGCAGCCCAAAGCGGAAATTCACGTACCACATACGAATTATTCCCAAATTCTTCAAACTCTATACCTAGTTCCTTGAATTTTTCCATATTACTCTTTATATCAGCAACTTCCTCTACAGAAAAATTAAACATAAGTGGGACTAAAAGTTGCTTTTTGTAATTAGCCTTTTGAGAAAATTCTTTTTGTAATTTTTCATAATTATAACGTTCCGCAGCTGCATGCTGATCTATTAAAAATATTTTATTGTCAGCTTCTGCTAATATATATGTTTTAAATATTTGTGCAAGAACCTTTAAATCAGGTAATATTTTGGTTTTAGTTTCCGGTTCTTGTTTATAATCTATTCCCTTGTTTATCTCAAAATCAGCAGCAACATTTTTAATCTCATCACTGCTATTATAATCATCAAATTCTTCGTTCTTAGAAAAATTCATAAAATTTTCAATTTCTTTTACTGTAGGTTTTTCATTACTTGAATTTTTTCTTCTTAGTTGTGGATTTGGTGTGAATTTTAATTTTGAATCTGTCGTATTATAAATTGAATTTTCTTTGTTATCATAATTTCTTTTTATTAATTCTAAATCTTCTTTATCTCCGAAATTAAATTCATTTTCTTTTATAATATACTTATTATCTAATTCTTCTAAAAAATTTATTTTTTCTATATGTTCTTTCTCTTTTTTTGTCAATACATTGTTCATTCCCTGCGGAATATAAGTATAGTTACTTAATCTATCAAAAATAACTCGTTTTATCAAAGTTACCAACTCTGTTTCTTTTGATAATCTCACTTCTTGTTTTGTTGGATGAACATTAACATCAAGTAAAACCGGATCCATTCTTATATCTATGATACAAAGCGGATAACGATTTTTCATAAGTAAAGTACCATAGGCGGCTACAATTGAATTTTGAATAATATAATTTCTTATATATCTCCCATTAATAAATATATTAATATAGTTCTTACTGGCACGTGTTTCTTCCGGAACAGAAATATATCCTTTTATTTCATAATCATCATTGTTACCGGAAAATTCTATCATATTTTTAGCTACAGTCATACTATATATTTTCGATATAATCTTATGAATATTACCGTCACCATAGGTTTTTAATAATATTTTCCCATCTACATGCACCTCAAAGGCTATATTTGGGTACGAAAGAGCGAATTTATTAATAACATTCATTATATTAGCCTGTTCAGTGTGCGGATTTCTTAAATATTTTAACCTTGCAGGCGTGTTATAAAATAAGTTTTCAACACTTATGTCAGTTCCTTTTATAGGAGCATACCATTCATCTTTAACAACTTTACCTGACTCCAACGTCATCATCTTCCCTTGCATTTCACCACTACAGCTTTTTATAATGACTTTACTTACAGAAGCTATACTCGCAAGTGCTTCACCTCTAAACCCTAATGTATCTATATGAAACAAGTCATAGTCATTATTAATTTTACTTGTGGCATGTCTTAAAAAAGCTTTTCCTAAATCATCGTTGCTAATACCACTACCGTTATCAATAATTCTTATTTGTTTAATTCCGAATTCTTTTATTATAATCTTAATATTTGTACTACCGGCATCAATCGAATTTTCCAATAATTCTTTAACAACGGAAGAAGGTCTTTCCACCACTTCTCCGGCTGCTATTTTATTTGATAATTCCGCAGACAGTATATTTATTTTTCCCAATACATTATTCCCCCTTGTTTATTTTTTTTTGTAATTCATATAACAAATTAAACGCTTCAAATGGAGTTGTTTCCATAAAATTTACAGAATTTAATTTTTCCTTAACAAATTTTAATTCTTCACTTTCTTCCCCTAAGTCTAATTGCAATTTAGTATACTCTTTTTTATTTTCTTTAACTCTTTTCTGAATATTTTTGTTCAACTCATTGGCATGATTTAATTGTTTTTCTAATAATTCAATTTTACTTTGTTGAGTTTCAATAATTTTCACTTTATTAGAAATCTCATTAATTTCTTCTGTATTTTTTTCAACAACTTTCCTTACAACATCATTATTATCTAATACGCCCTCTTCTAATTTTGTTAAAATATTATTTGCACAGGTTATTATATCATCCGGTAATTGTGCTAATTTAGCTACATGAATACCATAGCTTTTTTCTATTGGTCCTTCTTTTATTTTATATAAAAATATCAGCTCCCCACGATCCTCTTTTGCCGATACATGAATATTTTTTATCCCTTGTACTTTATCTTCTAATTTTGTAAGCTCGTGGTAATGCGTCGAAAATAATGTTTTACATTTAATAGTATTATTAATATATTCTAAGATAGATTGTGCAAGTGCAATACCGTCATAAGTTGAAGTACCTCTACCTATTTCATCAAAAATTAGCAATGAGTTTTTGGTTGATTCTACCAAAGCGTTCTTTGCTTCCATCATTTCAACCATAAACGTAGATTTCCCCCCTGCTAAATCGTCACTTGCCCCTATTCTTGTAAATATCTTATCGAAAATCGGAAGATTTGCCATCGTAACAGGTACAAAAGAACCTATCTGAGCTAATATTACTATAAGTGCAAGTTGCCTCATATATGTAGATTTCCCCGACATATTTGGACCTGTTATCAATAAAATATTATTATTGGAAGATACCGTACAATCGTTACTTATATAACTATCTGCACTGACATTTCTTTCAACAATAGGATGACGTCCCTCAATTATTTTTATTTCATTATTATCATTAAAAATAGGTTTTACATAATTGTATTCTTCCGCCACATCAGACAACGAAATAAAAACATCAATATCACTTAATGTATTTGCAACTTTTTGAAGCCTTGGTATAAAACTGTAAATCATTGTTTTAATCTCTTGAAATAATTTTAATTCCAATTCTTCAATTTTTGTTTTCGAATTAATAATATGTTCTTCAACCTCTTTTAATTCTTCTGAAATAAACCTCTCACAATTTGACAAAGTTTGTTTTCTATGATAACCGAATTCTGTTGGATCTACACTTTTAAGCCCTACTTTAGATATTTCTATATAATGACCGAAAACTTTATTATACCCTATTTTTAAATTTTTTAAACCTGTTCTTTCTTTCTCACGCTTTTCGATTTCAAGAAGTGTTTTACTCCCATTCTTACTGGCATTTTTATAACTGTCAAGTTCAGCGTTAAAACCTGCTTTTATAACACTGCCTTCTTTTACAGTCTGTCCGGCATCATCATCGATAGTATTTTCCAAATAATCCGCAAGATCTGCTAATTCATCAATTCCGTTCGCTATCTCAACTAATTTTTTTGAATTAAAACTCAACAGTAAATTTTTAATATTTGGAATTTGCTCCAATGTTTTTTTCAAATTCAAAAGTTCTCTGGGGCTAACCATATTATAAGACACTTTTGTTGCTATTCTCTCAAGATCATAAACTTCTTTTAAATACATTTTTACATCAGATTTCTCAAAGTAATGTTTAACAAAATCTTCTACTAATTGTTGACGAATTTTTATTTCGTTGATATTTAATAATGGATTTTCCAACCATTTTTTCAATTTTCTAGAACCTGCTGCTGTTGACGTTTTATCAATTATACTAAGCAATGAACCCTTTTTACTGCCATTTGCCATATTTTGCGTTACTTCAAGATTTTTTATTGAATAGTTAGTCATATACATAAATTTATTTTTAAAATATATTTCAAATTTTTTCAAACTTGATACATCTTTATATTGAGTTTTTTCTATATACTCCAATAAAGTATTACAACACAATCGAAGATTATTATCTTCTATATCGGCAGTAACATTTTTTTCTACAGACGGATTAAACTCTACTTCTGTTATATAAGCACTAATGTTCAGTTTTTGCCCCTTAATACTAACTATTTCTTTAATATTATTTTTAAAAATCTCATCTTGCAATTCCGTCATATTATCAAGAACAGTACAACTACTATCGCCCGTCATAATATCGCAAAATGAAAAATAAATTTTATTATCCTTTACATAAACACAACCTAAAAAATTATTTTCATCATAATTCTTATAATTCATATAAGTACCGGGGGTAACAACTTGAACGACTTTTCTTTCTACTATTTTACCCTGTCCCGGCTCTGATACCTGTTCACAAATAGCCACTTTGTATCCATTATTTACCAAAATATCAATGTAACTTGCTGAAGAATGAAAGGGAACACCGCACATCGGTATTTTCTCAGCTCCTCCTTCACGTGCCGTTAATGTAATTTCTAAAATTTTTGATGCTTTAATCGCATCATCAAAGAACATTTCATAAAAATCACCAAGACGATAAAATAAAAACATGTCTTGATAATCTTTTTTTATTTTTAAATACTGCTCCACCATTGGTGTATATTTCATATATTCCAACCTTTCTTCATATCACTTTATAATCTACTATATCATATCTTTCATAATCTATACCACCTATAAATACGACTTAATTACGTAGAATACTTAAAACATCTTACTATGAATAACCACAAACATTAAAATATTTGTAGTTAAACTCTTTATATATTTTGTTTTTCATTAATTGTTATTATAGCTTTACCATTTTTTCATTATATATTTTTAAAAATACTTTACTAATATACTTTAATTTTTATATTTTCAAGTATTAAACATATATATAAAATTTACAATATCTATTCACTTATTCTATTTATCATAAATCAAAATAACTTCTAATTTATTAATACTTACTATATTATTTTCTGGATTTTAAACTTATTAAAAAATATTTCTACACTTGATTATAACATATATTTTCTTAATTTAAAATTATTAATAATACATCATAACAAACCCTATAAACTATTTTTATTAACTAAAATATCAAAATTTGCCAAAATATTCTTGTTATTGTATAATTACACAAAAGGAGTTGTATTATGCGAAATTTTATAAAAGATAAAATTAATCTATCAATACTTATATTTTATTTTATATTCTCTCTATCAAGTTTAATATTGATAGCCTTAGCTGAATATAATAACAACATCACACCAACTTTATTTTTAAAACAACTGCTGTTTTATATTTTAGGATTTTTTATTATTTATTTTTTACAAAAAATTCCGATTGATTATATAGAACGCTTAACACTGCCATTTTATTTATTTTCTTTAGTTTTACTGGTTGGAATATTTTTAGTTCCTAATAACCTTGCTCCCATCGTTAACGGTGCTCGCAGTTGGTATAATCTTAAAATATTCACATTACAACCATCCGAATTTGCAAAAGTTGCTACAGTTGCAATGATTAGTTTTCTTATTAAAGAAAATAGTTTTAAAGAAAGTAGCGATAAAATCAAACTATTAAAAATATTATTAATTATCGCACTTCCTTTTATTTTAGTTTTAAAAGAAAATGATTTAGGAAACGGTTTGTTTTTTATATTTTTATTCTTAGGATTGGTCTTTTTGGTTAGTACACACAGAAAAACTTTATTAAATATTTACTCAGTTGTTCTTGTTATCCTTGGTATCATTATTTTAGCCGCACTTTATTTCCCGCGACTGCTTTCTTTGGTTGGTCTAAAATCTTATCAACTAAATAGAATATTATCGTGGTTAAATCCTGAAGGCTATAGACAAGACTATTCTTATCAAATAACTCAAGTTATAAGCGAAATTAATCGTGGCGGCGTTACCGGTACATTTGCTAAAAATAAAAACTATATTGACGAACAATTTAATGATTTTATTTTTTCTATTGTTGCTAAAAACTTTGGATATATCGGTGCATCGTTATTTCTTATATTGTTCTTTATTTTTATATTAAGATTATTTAGTATTGTAAAAAAATGCGAACAAGGAAACTACAGTTACTATTTTATTCTTTTAGCAATTTGTAGCTTCTGCTTTTCATTTTTTATAAATATCTTTTCTACTTTGAGTATTATTCCCGTTATTGGAATTAGTATGCCGTTTATAAGTTATGGCGGTAGTTCTCTCATCGCAAATGCACTTCTCTTCGGTATTATTGTAAAAATAAACGCCACCATTTATGAGGAATATTTAGAAGATGAATATTCTGAAGAACAAAAAGATGAATACAATCATCAATACTATGAATAATGGCTGCATAATAAGTACAGAGTGTTTACTATACTCTATACTTATTATGCAGCCAAAAAAAATAGAACCAAAAGTTCTATTTTCATTACGTCCCAGAAGGGATTCGAACCCCTGACCGACGGCTTAGAAGGCCGTTGCTCTATCCTGCTGAGCTACTGAGACAACTCACTTCTTACAAAGCACTATAATAGTATATCAATAATACAATATTATGTCAATACCTTTTTGAAAAATTTGAAGGAGAACAACTCCTTCAAATTTTACTATCGTCTTAAACCTAAAGATTTAATTAACTCACGATATCTTTGAATATCTTTTTTAATTAAATAGTCTAACAAGTGACGACGACGGAAAACTTTTTTTAGCAATCCACGACGACCGGCATGATCTTTTTTATGAGTATTCAAATGCTCAGTTAAAGCATCAATTTCTGCTGTTAACACCGCAATTTGCACTTCCGGAGAACCGGTATCTGATTCATGAGTACGGTATTTAGCAATAATTTCTTGTTTTTTTTCTTGACTAATTGCTGCCATTCTTTATTCCTCCATATATTATTTTTTTCCTTAATCCTAGTAAAGAATCTGGAGTGTTTCCATACCACGACTAAGGCACATTGATTATTCTACATTATTTTTATACTTATTTCAAGTAAAAGATAATAATTTTACAATTTTTTATAAAATCTATATTTCTTTTTGCTCACAAACCATTTTGTCTTTTTGTAATTGTTTTTTTAAATGATTAAAACTTTCAAATTTTTGTTCTTTTCTTAAAAAATCGTAAAAATAAACCTCTATCATTTCTCCATAAATTTCAGCATCAAAATCTAAAATATGAGTTTCTATAAATTTTTTATCTTTAACTTCCGACACTGTCGGGTTATAACCGATATTGGTAATTGATTTATATATTTTATCCCTTACTTTCGTTTTGGTAATATAAACACCATTAGTTTTCGGAAGCAAATACGAAGATTCCATTTTTAAATTTGCTGTCGGAAAATTTATAGTTCTTCCTAGTTGACGTCCCTTCACTACTACTCCGGATATTGAGTAATATCTACCGGTAAAATCATAATACCCGGTAAAATTTGCACTTTCCACAAATTCTCTTAGTACTGTTGTTGATATTTTTCTATCTCCAATCATCTCTTCTTCTAAAATATTTACCTCTATATCACCATAGTCAACCATTAATTTCGGCGTCCCTGCTCCTTTATATCCAAACTTATAATCATAACCGCAAAATATTTTCTCCACGTTTAATTGTTTTAATACTTTATCAATATAGCTTTCTGCACTTAATGTTTGTAGTTGTTTATTAAAACTTAAATAGTACACTTCTTGTACTCCAAGTGCTTCAAATATTTCTGATTTTTTCTCAAGCGGTGTTAAACATTCAACACTTGTATGACCAAAATACTCCTTTGGACTTTTGTCAAGTGTTATTACTATCGGAATTATATCTGTTTCTTTCAGCATTTCCGTTATTATTTTTTTATGTGCTTTATGAACACCATCAAAAAAACCTAACGCTGCCACTCTTCTTTTATTATCTTTTTTTATTTGTCCCAAATTAGAAATATTAAAAATTTCCATAATTTACCTTTCTTAACTACTCTATTATCTTCGGAAATATCGTTTTTACCGATAACAATTCATCTTCACTATGTTTTAAATAGTATACCGCTATCGCTTCTTTGTTATAAGTAAATACCACAGACGTTGAAAAATCATAATCGGGGAATTGCTCTTTTCTAAAACGCAAGCCATTCATTACTTGCTTAGCACGACACATCGGAAGTTCTAAAAATTGATATTCTTCCAATGCATATTCTTTTGGTAATAAATATTTTATTAAATTCCCTTCTTTTATTGCAAGTTCTACTTCTGATAATTTTAAACAATCATCAACACCTATTTTCCCACTCCGTGTCCTTGTTAATTTACTCATTGTACTAGGAATATTTAATAACGCACCGATTTGTGTTGCTATCGTTCTTATATACGTTCCTTTTCCACAACTAATATCAAGTGAAAAATAATATCGTCCATCTTTGTAATACTCACTGCCATCTATAAAATCAATATTGAAAATATTTACCGTTCGGCTTGGTATTTTTACATCAAATTTCCCAATTCGTGCATATTCATATAGTTTCTTTCCTTTGACCTTGACGGCTGAATATATAGGTGGTATTTGCTCTATTTTGCCAACCATAGTCATAAGTTTTTCCTTAATGTCCGCTATATTTACATCGGTTACCTTCTGCTCTTTTACAATTTCACCGGTTAAATCTTCCGTTGTTGTTTGTACTCCTAAACAAATTTCCGCACGGTAACTTTTACCTAAATTCATAGCATAATCACTAACCTTAGTTGCACCGCCTAATAGTAATAAAAGAACTCCATCCACTTCAGGATCTAATGTACCGGCATGACCTATCTTTTTCATCTGCAATATTTTTCTTGCTTTAAAAACCACATCATGGCTTGTCATTCCACGCTCCTTATAGATTGGTAGGATACCATTGTACATTATTTATTCTCCTTTTTTTCAAGGCACTTAGGACACAAGCCGTAAATCTCAAACTTATGACCGTCAATTCTATATCCTTCTAACTCAGGAACTTTTAAATCTGCACAAACATTAATATGAACTGTCTTCGCCTTACCACAATTTAAACAGATATGATGATGGTGATGATGATCAACATTTAAACAACCTATTTTAAAATATTTTTCACCTTTTATTTCTGTTGCTTCTAAAATACCTAACTCTTCATACGTGCTTAAATTTCTATAAATAGTATCAAAACTTAACCCGGGGTATTCTTTTCCTACTGTTTCAGAAACATATCTTGCATTAATATACCTATCTTCACTAACGAACAATTCTACCATTGCCCTACGCTTATCGGTATATTTATACCCTTTTTCTTTTAAATACTTCATTATCTCATCGACTTTTTCTTCTACCGTACTCATAGTCCTTCTCCTCTATGTTTCTTTTTTAAAATCTATATCGAATATTCCACGACGCAACATATCAATTTCATATTTATAAGGAGCAAACTCCTTATTTTCACCATACCACGGAGTTTCTAAAATTTTTGGAATATGCTTAAATTCACTAAGATGAACAATACGATTAATCGCATCAAATCCAATCCCGCCATATCCTATATTCTCATGTCTATCTTTATGAGCCCCTAAAGAATTTTTACTATCATTAATGTGTAATACTTGGATACGCTCAAGCCCTACTATCTTATCAAACTGTGTTAAAACCTCATCAAGATTATTTACAATATCATACCCGCCTTCAAAAACATGACAGGTATCAAATGTAACAGTCAATCTATCATTTAACACCACGCCGTCAATAATTTGAGCAATTTCTTCAAAACTTCGTCCACACTCACTACCTTTACCAGCCATTATCTCAAGTGAAATATTTGGTACCATATCTTCAGTAAGTACCTCGTTTAATCCCTTAATGATACTTTTAATCCCCTTATCTTCACCGGCTTTTACGTGAGAACCGGGATGTAAAACAATATTCTTTGCCCCAATTTTTTCAGTACGCTCTATCTCCAGGCGTAAAAAATCTATCGCAAGTTTATAAATTTCCGGTTTTATTGTATTTGCCAAATTGATGATATACGGTGCATGAACAACAATATCACTAATATTATACTCTTTCATCAAATTTTTCGCCTCAGAAATACGAAGTTCTTCTATAGGTTTTCTTTTTGTATTTTGCGGTGCACCTGTATAAATCATAAATGTATCACTACCATAACTTGCAGCTTCTTTTACAGAACCAAGCATCATTTCTTTACCCGACATTGATACGTGTGACCCTATTTTTAAACTATTCATCAATTACCTCTATTTGTCCTATTCATTCTTTTCGCAAATTTTCTGCGTTCTTTTTGTTTTAATTTATCCATTTTATATTTATATTTTTTCTTATAACCCGGTTTTACTTTCTTTGATACTTTTACTTTTGATTTTAATTTTTCCGTTAAATTATGATCAGCTACTATTTTCTTTCTACTCTGACGTTTGTTTCTATCCTTTGTTTCAATAAATTGTCCGTTTTTAATATCTACATGATTAAATTTTATACCACGATTTTCTAATATTTGCAGTTTTTCTTCATCCTTACTGTTATAAATCGTAATACATTCTCCACTCAACCCTGCACGACCGGTTCTACCTGCTCTGTGAATAAAAAAGTCTAAATCATTAGGAATATTAAAATTAATAACATGACTAATTCCTTCGATATCAATACCTCGGCTCATTAAATCACTAGCAACTACATAAGTAAAATCTAAATTATTAATTCTGCGTTGCATTTGCTTTCTCTCACGTGGTGTTAAATCACCATGCAACACACCAACATTAAGTCCTTGTTTAATTAAATAATTACTAATTTCCTCTACTTCTGTTTTTTTATTGGCAAAAATCAAAGCTAAATATGGATTGAGCACCGTTGTTATTTCATACAATTTCTCAAAACGTGTAGAACTTTTTTCTGGTACTAGTATATAGTTTATTTTCCCAAATTTTGCATTATCCACATCAATATGTTGTGCATTGTTTAAATATTTTTTTAAAAAATAACTCATTTGTGTTGGGATAGTTGCAGAAAAAACTAGAAATTGACAATTTGTTGCTGCACGTTTAGATAATTTATCTATATCTTCCATAAAACCTAAATCAATCATCATATCACATTCATCAATAACCAACGTTTCTACTTCTTTTATCGATAAAGCACTGGCTCTATCCAATTCTAAAACCCTTGTCGGTGTTCCGATAATAATATGCGGTGCATTCGATACACGCTCTATATCACGGTTTAAATCTTGACCCCCGATACACAAAGTAATTTTTATTTCTTTTTCACTAAATGTTGCAATATGCACTGCCATTTCATATAACTGGCGTGATAACTCACGTGTCGGTGCCAAGATAATACTCTGTGTTTTCTTCCTATCTAAATCCAGCTTACTAAAAATCGGCAATAAAAATGAATGACTTTTTCCACTACCTGTTTGTGACCTTGCCACAATATTTTTTTCTTTCAACACCGGAGAAAATACTCTCTCCTGAATTTTTGTCGGATTTTTAAATCCTAAATCAATTATCGCCTTATTTACAAAGTCTTTAAATCCATATTGTTCAAATGATTTTGATAACATTATATCTCCTTTATACTATCAACACTTACTATCCACTCAATACTACTACATATAATAACTATTTTATTTATAATAAACCATTTTTTATTATACTATAAATGCTTATTTTTAGCCATTAAAATTATTTTTTATTAATGTTATATTAAAAATATATTTATTATATATTATGCTTTGATATAATAATTTATCTTTTTTTATAAACATTATAATAAAAAATTACACTGAATTTATTTTTACAATTTAGTTTTCAAAATAATTTTAAAATTAATAATAAAAAACTAAGTAACGTAATGTTGCTTAGTTTTTTCTCATGTTACGTATTTAACACAGAACCATCAAAATAGCTCTTTTTTAAATTATTTTATTATTTCTATTCCTGAACTTGTTCCTAATCTTTCCGCTCCAAGTTCTATGTATTTTTCCGCAGTTTGTTTATCCTTCACTCCACCGCTTGCTTTTACCTTAGCTTTATTACCGACAACATCTTTCATAAGTTTAACATCTTCAAATGTTGCACCGCCGGTACCGAAACCTGTTGAAGTTTTCACGAAATCAGCTTTAGCATCTAATGATAATTCACACGCTTTTATTTTTTCTTCATTTGATAAATAACAAGTTTCTATAATTACCTTTAAAATATTTTCTCCTATAGCATCTTTTATTTGTTTGATTTCGTTTTTTACATAATCATATTTACCATCTTTTAATTTTGCTACATTAATTACCATATCAATTTCCGATGCTCCTTGTTCAATTGCATCTTTAGCTTCAAAAACTTTTGCTTTTGTTGACATCGCCCCTAGAGGAAAACCTACCACAGCTGCTACTTTTACATCACTACCTTGTAACATTTTTTTTGCATCATTAACATAGCAACCATTAACACAAACACTATAAAACTTATGTTTTTTCGCTTCTTCACAAAGTTTTTTTATATCATTCTCTCCTGCTGTTGCTTTTAAAATTGTGTGATCTATGTATTTATTTAATTCCATATATACCTCTCTATTCTATTATTTCTAATATATTATTAATTTTTTTGGTTTTTCTTTTTTAATTATATAAGATTTTAATACCATATTTTTACTATTTAAAATATTTTCATCATTATTGTAATAAATTTTAGCAAGAACTTCTCCTTTTCTCACAAAATCTCCTACTTTTTTGTTTAGTTTTATACCGACAGCATGATCTATAATATCATCTTTTGTAGCACGTCCCGCTCCAATTACCATAGCCGCTTTTCCTATTTCTTCAGCTTTAATTTTGGAAACATAACCTTCTTTATCCGAAGTAATTATCAAGGTTTCATTCGGTATAGGGAGTAAAGAATAGTTATTTATTATCTCTCCATTTCCTCCGCTTAATTGTATAAATTCTTTCAATGCGTTTAGAGCTTTTCCACTTTCAATCACTTTATCAATTTTTTTAGAGGCTTCATCAAAAGTTTTTACCTCCCCTTTGTATTTTAAAGCAAGGTAAACTATCTCGTAAACAATTTCTTTAAGATCTGTTGCCCAATTTCCTTTTAATGCTTCTATTCCCTCTATTATCTCACTAGCATTACCAATATTAAAACCTAACGGTTCATCCATATTTGTAAGAACCGCTATTGTTTTTCTGCCTACAACATTTCCTATTTCAACCATTCTTCGTGATAATTCTCGTGCCTCTTCTATTGTCTTCATAAAAGCACCATCTCCAACCTTAACATCTAAAATTATAAGATTGGATTGAATAGCTAATTTTTTACTCATAATGCTACTGGCTATAAGCGGTATACTATCTACCGTTGCAGTCACATCACGTAAAGCATATATCTTTTTATCCAACGGAACTATTTTATCACTATAACCCATTAATCCTATTCCCGTTTTACCGGCAATATCCATTAATTCTTCTTTTGTTGTACTAAATTCAAAATTTTTTATTGATTCAAATTTATCAATAGTTCCACCTGTATGTCCTAACCCTTTTCCGGATAATTTTGTAGTAGCCATTCCCAGTGCTGATAAAATGGGGCCTAAAACAACAGTTACCTTATCTCCGACACCACCGGTAGAATGTTTATCCACCAGATAAGAATTAAGGTTATCAAAGAAAATTGTATCTCCGGAATCTCTCATTGTAATAGTAAAATGGGCAAGCTCATCAGTTGTCATATTATTAAAATAAACCGCCATTAAAAATGAACTTATTTGGTAATCAGGAACTGTTCCATTCAAATATCCATGTAACAATGTTTCAATTTCCGATTTAGACAATTCATGATTTTTCTTCTTTTTATCAATAATGTCAACAATACGCATAAAATTCTCCTCTTTATTTAATAGTCTTTACAATAAAAATTCTTCAAATTATACTTCTCTTTTTCTATGTAAATATTATCTGATATTTCAATAATTTGCAATGATTTTCTTTCTTTTAATATTAGTGATAATTCTAAATAACTTTTTTTGCTGTATATTAACTTATCACGTATATTATATACTTTATAACCCAATAATATTAAAGTATAAGATTTAAATTTGAATTTTAATGTTGTTAGTAAGAAAAACACTATCGCAAGAATTATTAACTTTATATTTATATTCATTTTATCATGAATAATTAAAAAAGTTAATATGATACTAAGAATTAAATAAATATAATCAATTTTTTTTACAGATATTATCTCCTTTTGAGAACAGACAAAAACGTTTGTCGGCTCTTCTAATCCTTGTTTTATAATACCAATAAAACATAATATTAATAAAATAATTATCAAAACTACATTTTCAATATCCTGTTTAATAAATGAATAAATAAGTAAAAAAAAATAAAGAGGTATAAATGAACAGATACAATAACTTAAATAGTTATAAACTCTTTTCATAGATTATACCTCCTGATACTTAGCGTTTACTCTTAGGTTTAGACAAAATCTCCGAGAAAATTATATCATTTATAATTTTTTCTTTATCCATAATGCTTGAATTTGATAAAATTTCTTTTTCTTTATCAACTATAACTCTATTTTGTCTTTGAATAGTTCTATTATAATTCATACTATCCTTTTCATCAATAGTAATATCGCTTTTTATTAAATTTTTTTTATTTTGTCTTTGTCCTTTAACTTTACTTTTTGAGACTTTTTTACGTTCGGTCTTCTTATTTTCTTTTTTAAAACTATTAATAGTTAAACCAATCACAAATATTATAATAGAAATAATTACAGAATTCATAACTAAACTCTTTTCCTTGTATTTTTTCTATTCAAATATTCTTTTGCTATAAGTCCTCTTACAATATTTTCTTTAGAATAGACCAGCTTTTTAGAATATACTTCTTTGGATAACCGAGTATTATTTATCGGCTCGAACAAAGTCTTTTTAGTTTCATTATGTTTTTTATTATAATATTGTTCATATTTATTTAAAGTTCTCTGTTGTTGTAAAGTTTTTCTTTTTATAGTAGCAACTTCTTTTTTAGGCTCTCTATTTGTATTAGGTAAATTCTGCCTACTCAGTGATTTTTGAGCATCATATCCACTTCTAATCTTTTTAATTTCTTCAATTGTTTTCAGAGCAAATTCTCTGGCTCTATCAAGTTCAATCTGTTTAGAATTATTTAAACGTTTTTTATATTTTTTACTATCTGATAAAAATACGGCAGCAAAAATAATTAATATAACAATAAATATTATAGGTACAGCGAAGAGTACAAATGTCATACTACTACCCCCTCTGTTTCTTTATTATTTATTTTCTGTTGCTTCCGGTTGTGACATTCGTTTTATTGAATCTCTCATTCCGGTATCAGCCTCTAGGTTTTTATAATTCATGTAATCCATAACCCCAAGATTACCTTCTTGGAACGCTTTTGCCATTGCAAGCGGTAATTCCGCCTCTGCTTCAACCACTTTAGCACGCATTTCTTGAATTCTTGCTTTCATTTCTTGTTCAGCCGCTACCGCCATAGCACGACGTTGCTCTGCTTTTGCTTGGGCAATATTCTTATCTGCAATCGCTTGTTCTGTTTGAAGATTTGCACCTATATTTTGACCGATGTCAACATCAAGAATATCAATCGATAAGATTTCAAATGCAGTCCCCGCATCAAGGCCTTTATCAAGAATTGTTTTAGAAATTCTATCCGGATTTTCCAAAACAACAGTATGTGACTCGGAAGAACCAATGGTAGAAACTATACCTTCACCTACACGGGCAATAACCGTTTCCTCTCCTGCTCCCCCTACTAAGCGTTCTATATTAGCACGAACGGTAATTCTAGCTTTTGCTTTTACCTCAATACCGTTAATCGCGACACCTGCAATATATGGTGTTTCAATAACCTTAGGATTAACACTCATTTGAACAGCTTGGAGTACATCACGTCCTGCAAGGTCAATCGCAGCACAACGTTCAAACGTTAAACTAACAATATTGGCACGATGAGCAGCTATAAGGGCATTAATTACCCTATCGACATTCCCTCCTGCTAAGTAATGACTTTCCAATTGATTAATAGTCACATCAAGCCCGGCTTTATGTGCTTTAATCATCGGATTGATAACACGACTTGGAATAACACGTCTTAGACGCATTCCTACCAATGTAAAAATGCTAACTTTTACACCGGCCGCTATAGCACTAATCCACAATCCCAACGGAAAAAATGTAAAAAATATTGATAATACAATAAGTACTATAACTAAAATTATACCTGTAAAAATTAATTCCGGCATAATACGCCCTCCTTATATTATAAAATTATTTTTTTCTCACTACGATACGCATACCTTCAACATGCGTAACTTCAATAATATCACCTTTTTTAATAAAATCTCCATCGGTAACCACATCAAACTTTTCATCATTCAATACAGCTGTCCCGGCAGGTCTTAAGTCAGTATATGCTACTAAACTTTTTCCAAGTAATTCCGCTCTGCTTTCCATAGCTACATAACCGTCTTTTGTTGTAATAGCATCCTTTAATACTAACGCATTTAAAAATACTAACTTTTTGTTCAATATATGTCTATTAAATATGTACAAACCAATAAATAATATTATCGCTATAACCATAATAAATGTAACGCTATAAGTAGCGTTGTTGATATAAATTATCGCACTTATCAAAGTTATAATTCCTATCGTTCCTATTATTCCGCCCGGAACAAACATTTCTAAAACAACAAGAGCTATTCCACTTAAAAACATCACTAAAACAAATATATTTATATCTGTATTATATGAATGTAAAGCTATATAAACTGCCAAACTAAGAATAGATATTATTCCATAAAGATTAAATTTCTTTGAAAATAATTGTTGACAAAATGTAAGTGACATTAATATTAAAAGGATCCAATCAAGATACAAATACATATTTTCCATTTTGATTACCTCAGCTTATCATATTCTTTTTCTAAATAATCCAACAGTGCTTTTCTTGAAAAAATATTTCCATGCCCCGGTATAGCAAACTCAAAATCTAAACCTTGAATTTTGTCAATGTAATTTCTTAATTTTTCTTTATTATAACTCATAGGTTTTGTGTAATAATTTTTGGCATGACTATCACCTAAAAATAAAACTTTTTCACCAGGAACATAAACAATAAAAGCATCATTAGAATGAGAATTATCACTATATAAACAAGTGATTTTATCATTTCCGATATTAATAATAATATCACCGGATTTTGGAATATCAGGTATCCTTATTTTTACTTGACAATTTTCATATACTTTTTCAAAAACATCTGCACTATATCTTATTTCCGCTCCGTTTTTCACCCTTTTTTCAATGCTGGCAATATCCCAACTAAGTTTTGATAGCTCTATAAGAGCTTCTTTAGCCTTAGTTGTTGCAATAACCGGCATATCCAAATAACTTGCACCGAAACTATGATCCCAATGATGATGAGTTAATATTACGTAACTTGGCATTGGTAAATTTTCTTTTTTTAAATCATTTAAAAATTCTTTCACCTGCTTTGGACCGTTTCCTGCATCTATCATCACGGAAAAGTTATCTCCTCTTATATAGCCAAGTGCAGGTTCTAAATACATATACCTTTGTTTCGAGTAATATATTCTATCTGAAAATTTTATTAACATACCTGTTTACTTCCTTGAAATGATAACCTTATTATAGCATAATTTATTTTTCTAGTAAACATTTTCAAATTTACACAAACTGTATTAATCTAACGTATTGTCTATTTATATAAATTTTACACTTAAAATCCTAATAATATTATAACTAACATAAATAATATCCGACAATAACTTATAATATAAAGTTAAAAGATAAAAAGAGAGCGACTCAAAAATCGTGATTTCATTAAAAATTGATTTTTTCGAGTCGCTCCGTATAATTTTTTAGATATGGAGATGGCGGGATTTGAACCCGCGTCCAAAAACACCTCCCCTTAGTTTCTACATGTTTAGTTTATCTATTGAATTTAATTTTCTACATAAGCCGATAAACAGGCAATAGAAAACGAGTTTGATTTATCTCTTAATAAACTTTACAAACGGAAAAGTATATTCGTAGACTGCTATTTAATGAACCGATTAACATTGCCGCAGTCGAACAAAGTAACCAGCCTTTAGCCTATTAAGCTGCTAAAGCGTAATTTGTTTTTTCGCCAGTTATATTTAACTGAGTGTGTTGTTAAAGAAGTCAACCCTCCTACATGCCGCCAAGAAGACCAGTATCCCTGTCGAATCCTAAACATCCCCTAACTGATGCTATTATTCTATCATAATTTTTAAAATATGTAAAACTTTATTAATTTTTATGCTATAATTATCTTAACTATTTATTTGGAGGTTTCTTATGCAAACATTAATAAATAAACTACGCCCCCAAAAAATTAATGACATAATAGGTCAGAGTCATCTTATTGGGGAAAATAAAGTTCTCACTAAAATAGTTGACAGCAAAAAGATGTTCTCTTTTATCTTATACGGCCCACCCGGAACCGGGAAGACATCTATCGCTTCTGCTCTAGCAAACGAACTTGACTATAAATTCAAAATACTTAATGCTGTGAATTGCACAAAAAAAGATTTGACAACCGTTATTGAAGAATCAAAACGTTTTAAAAAAGTTATTTTGCTATTAGATGAATTTCATAGACTTACCAAACCGATGCAAGATATACTCTTACCGGAAATTGAGTATGACAATATTTATGTTATTGGTTGTACCACCAATAACCCTTATCATACTGTTAATCCTGCAATTCGCTCCCGTCTAATTATTTTTGAATTAAATCCGATTTCTGAAGAAAATATTTATAATCATTTAAAAAAAATATCAGCAGATAGAGAATTATTTTCTAAAAATCTTAATATAGATGATAATGTTTTTAGAACTATCTCACTTAATTCCGCCGGAGATTTACGATTTTCTTTAAATGTATTAGAAATACTATATAATCTGTCTGATGAAAACTCTCATATAACTAAAGAAGATCTTTTAAATCTTTCTTTGGGACATAATACCCATTATGACGCTGACGGAGATAGTTTTTATGATATAATAAGTGCCTTTCAAAAATCAATTCGTGGTAGTGATGTTCAAGCATCTCTATATTACTTAGCCTTATTAATCGATAGCGGTGACTTAGATACTATTTATCGTAGAATGACCGTTATCGCTTATGAAGATGTTGGGCTTGCCAATCCTAATATCGGTGCATTTGTTCACTCTGCTATAGAAAGTGCAAAAATGCTTGGGCTTCCTGAAGCACGTATTCCTCTTGCCAATGCTGTTATTCAATTAGCACTGTCAATAAAATCAAATAGTGCTATCACAGCAATTGATAATGCACTAACAGAAATTAAAAATAATCCAAAATTTGTTATTCCTACACACTTAAAAGATAATCACTACAGCGGAGCTGAAAAGTTAGGTCATGGCGTAGGATACAAATATCCACACAACTCTCCTAATGGATATATTAAACAGCAATACTTACCTGATAACTTAGTAGGTGCAGAATTTTATTCTCCAAAATTAAATAATAAAAATGAACAAAATCTGGCACAATATAAAAAATTTGTAGATAATTCCAAATAAAAAATTAGAAAGTTGAGATAATAATACAGCTTCCGGCAAAAAATATTTGAATTTTATTTTAGAACAGTTATCATCACTGGAAAATATAAAATATCGTGAAATGATGGGTGAGTATATTTTGTATTACAAAGATAAAATTGTTGGCGGAATATATGATGACAGATTGCTCGTTAAACCCATAAAATCGGCTATAAATTATATGGAAAATTAAAATATAAATTACCATATGCTAATGGAAAAAATGATATTAGTAGATAACGTAGATAATAAAGAATATTTATCAGGATTGTTTGATGTTATGTTTTATGAATTACCCGCTCCGAGAAACAAAAATAAAGGATAAAATCTATATCAAATAAAATTAATAAAACATAACTTCACTTTGTATTCAACTGCATTACAAAAAGAGTTAGTCATTTTAAAAAAGGACTAACTCTTTTACCTATTCTCCTAAAATTTTCACTTCACATTCCAATTTAACACCGGAATTTTTTAGAACTTCTTCTTGAACTTTTTTTATTAAATTTTTATAATCTTCACAAGTTGCATTACCGATATTCACCATAAAACCTGCATGTTTTTTAGACACTTGTGCCCCGCCGACAGTTACCCCCTGTAAATTTGCATCTTGAATTAACTTCCCTGCAAAGTAACCAACCGGTCTCTTAAATACTGAACCGCATGAAGGATATTCGAGCGGTTGTTTTTCACCTCTTAACTTATTCAATTCATCAACTTTGGCGATTATATCATCTTTATTACCTTTAGTCATTTTAAAATATACTTTTGAAATAATTTCTTTTGTTTCTTGAATAGTAGAATGTCGATAACTAAAATTCATTTCATTATTTGAATAAACTTTTTTATTACCGTTTCTATCAAAAACTTCTACCTTTAAAACAACATCTTTCATTTCACCACCATAGGCTCCCGCATTCATAAATATTGCGCCTCCTATGCTACCGGGTATTCCACACGAAAATTCTAAATTTGTCAATGAGTTTTTTATACAAAAATCTGTAAGTTCTTTTAAAGTTACACCAGCATAACATGATATTATATCATTATGTAGCTCTATAGCAGTCATTTCACTAGTTATAACGACTATACCTTTTATTCCGTTATCAGAAATAAGAACATTAGAACCGTTTCCAAGAACAGTTAACTCTACTTTATTTTTGTTACTGAAGCGAATAACATTTTGAAAGTCTTTCTCACTTTTTACTTTTACAAGTATTTGAGCATTTCCTCCGGTTTTTGTAAAGCTATACTTCCTTAAAGGTTCATTTTCCAATACTTCACTATCACTTAATAATTTTCTTAATTTATCTACTTCTATCATCTACTCTAACCTTCTTTAAAATTTCACCAATAAATTTTGCTTTTTCATTTGAATACTCTTTAAATGATAATTCTAAACATCTTTTCTTAAAGTCATTATACTCTACTTTTATATTATCATAAGAAAGTAATTCTATACTTTTCAAAAAATCGTTATAAATATTCGTATTTCTTTGAACGACATATAAAACAACATCGTAATTCATACTAAAATAATCAGTAAGACGTGCATATTTTATAACACCCTTGATGCTATTGTGAGCTATTCTATGATAATTTATATTATTTAATCTCTTTTCATCAAAAGTTGTTATTTCATGTAAATTTTCTACTATGACCAAAATATCGACAATATTTTCTCCTAATACATTTGTCATACTGGTTGCTCCGATATGTTTAAACTCACAGCTAGGCATTTTGGGAATTGCTTTTATTTTTTTTATTTCAGCATAAAACAATTCCTTGTATTGTTTCCCATTACTTATATTTTCAATTCGTACAATTCTTTTGTTCATTAAAATTTATCCAATCACCTATTTCAAATACTTATCCATTATACTTTCTTATTTCGATAATGTAAAGTTAAAAAGTATTAATAAATATCTAATAACTAAATAAAATAATCAGTATATGTGGATAAACAGTAAATTAGCAATAAATATTTTAAATGGAAAATTGTACCTAATTTTTACTTATATGTTTAACTTTTTCTAAAATTAATTCTAATTTGCTTTCTAATTTTTACTGCATTCTTTATAACAAAAACACTCTCCAGTATGATCATTTAACATTCCTATAGCCTGCATAAAACTGTAAATAATCGTACTTCCGACAAAAGTAAAACCACGTTTTTTCATATCTCTACTAATCTTATCCGATAAATCACTGGTGCTCGGCACTTCACTACTATTGTTAAAATTATTTTGTATTGTTTTATAATCTGAAAATTTCCAAATATAATTATCAAAAGTTCCAAATTCTTTTTGTATTTCTAAAAATGCTCTAGCATTTTTTCTAACACTGTAAATTTTTAATTTATTTCTAATTATACTTTCATCCTGACGTAAATTTTCTAAATATTCATCTGAGTAATTTGCACAAATCTTATAATCAAAGTTATTAAAAGCACGTTTAAAATTTTCTCGTTTTTTTAAAATTAATGACCAGCTAAGGCCTGCTTGCATTCCTTCTAACACCAAATATTCAAAAAATTCTCTTTCATTATGTGTAGGTCTACACCATTCATTATCATGATATAAAATATCTAATTCATTCTTCGCCCATAAACATCTATTTTTCATCTTCTTTTTCCTTTATTAAATTATCATTTACTATTCTTAGCAGCTTTGTAAGACGTCTAATATTATAATTATCTTTTTTATCAACTTCTAAATAGAAACCATCTTTTGCAACAATTTTAACATCTCTATATACGTTTAATGCCGTAAATAACTCCTTACCGTTCAAACTATTAAAAATATCTTTATTAAAGGTAATCACTACCTTATTAGCGAGCTCTTTTATACTTTCTACATAAGTATCTTTAGCTATTATACGAAGATAACATATATCAATAAGATTTTCCACTTCACTTCCGAAATCTGAAAATCTATCAATTAAATCTTCTACCACTACTTCTATTTCTTCAAATGTTTTTGCATTGTTTAATCGTTTATAAAAATCAATTTTATCTCCGTCACTATTAATATATTCTTTAGGAATAAAAGCATCAACGTTTAATTTTATTTCTACATTATCCTTTTCTACTTCAAATATATCTGTTTTAATTTTTGGAGCTGTTTCTTTTATAATATTTTCATAGTATGCAATATCTTGATTTTTATCTCGGGATAAAATCGGTTCTAATATTTCTTTTTTCAACATAAGTTCCTGCTCCAGCATTTGCGAGTATAGTGTATAACCTACCGAATCAATAAAGCCGTGTTGCCGTCCCCCCAGTACATCTCCGGCACCTCTGATCGATAAGTCTTGCATAGCTATTTTAAAACCGCTACCTAATGTTGTAAAGTTTTTTATCGCTGATAACCGTTTTTCTGAAGATTCTGTTAAGGATTTAAAAGGTTTGTACATTAAATAAGCATATGCTTCTCGTGTACTTCTTCCTACTCGTCCACGCAATTGATATAGTTGACTTAACCCAAATTTGTCCGCATCTTCTACTATTAAAGTATTAACATTCGGAATATCAATACCTGTTTCTATTATAGTAGTTGTTATTAAAACATCGTATTTTTTATCGATAACATCTGCCATTATATTTTCCAATTCTTTTTGACTCATTCTTCCATGTGCAAAAGCGATATTTACATCCGGAAGCATTTCTTTTAGTTCAAGATATTTTTCATCAATAGTTTCTACCCTATTATAAACGTAAAAAATTTGACCTCCTCGTGCCACTTCATTCAAAATCGCCTCTTTTATTATCATTTTATTTTCAGCTGCAACAAAAGTTTGAATGGGCTGACGTTCTCTCGGAGGTGTTTCTATTACCGACAAATCCCTTATTCCTATTAAGCTCGTATGTAATGTCCTTGGTATAGGGGTTGCACTTAGAGTTAGTACATCAACCGTATTTTTCAAATATTTTATTTTTTCCTTATGTTTTACGCCAAAACGTTGTTCTTCGTCTATTATTAATAACCCTAAATCACGATACTTAAATTTATCGTTAAGAAGTTTATGCGTGCCTATTATAATATCAATCTGCCCCTCTTCAAGTCTTTTAACAATTCGGGTTATATCTTTGATTGTATTAAACCTACTTACAACTTCAATATTAATTGGAAAGTTTTCAAATCTTGTAACAAAATTTTCATAATGTTGCTCAGCCAACAAAGTTGTCGGAACTAAAATAGCAACTTGCTTATTGTCCATAACCGCTTTAAACGCTGTCCGCATAGCAACTTCCGTCTTCCCAAATCCAACATCACCACACAAAAGTCTATCCATAGGACGCTCTTTTTCCATATCCCGTTTTATTTCTTCCGTTGCTTTTATTTGATCGTCAGTCGGAATAAAATTAAAATCAGCCTCAAACTCACCTTGTTCAATGCTATCTAAACTAAAAGCATAACCTTTATTTAATTCTCGTTTAATATATAATTTTATTAAATCTTCTGAAATATCTTCAATTTCTTTTTTAACTTTTGACTTAACTTGTTGCCATTTTTTAGTACCAAGTTTATTTAATGCCGGCTTTCTATTATCAGTAGAGGCTGTATATTTCTGGATATAATTCATATTATGAATATCAACATAAATTATATCTCCACCATCATAAATTATTTTTAAAAAATCTTTGTACACGCCACCGACTTCAACATTTTCTATACCTTTATATAATCCTATCCCATGACTTACATGAACAATATAATCCCCAATATTTAATTCTTGGTAATTTCTTATTTTTTCAGAATTTTTATATTTGAAATTGATTCTACGTTTTTTCTTACCTTCTTTTACAAAAAGTTCATAAGGTGTAAGTAATAATATTTTATCTTTACTATCTTCAAAACCTTTCAGATTAAATTTATTTATATCTACAAATATCTTACCTTCTTTTATTCCATAGTAAATATCATCATAAAAGTGATTATCAAAAAGTATTTTTTCTATATAATTTTTTTGTTTTTGATTATTCAAAGAAATAATAACCTTATATTTATTATTTAATTTTTCTCTAATTTCTTTAACTAAAAACTCTTCATTTGCGTAATAAGTCAAATCTATAACATCTAAATTATAATTTTTTTCAATTATTTTATCACTTAACTTTAAATTTGACAGATAATACTTCGTTGTATTAATATTTAATAATTTTTCGAAAGCAATATTATCAATAATATCTTGAAAAATATAATTTCTATTCATCTCCGATAAATTTACCAAAAAATATTCTTTAAGATTTTCTTGTTTTTCTACTATTTTATTATAATTATCAAAGAAAATTATACTATCCTCGGGTAGGTAATCTATTACACTGTATGTTTTATCATAAATTAAATTTGAAAAATTTTCTAATTCACTAAAATCATTTGTTGCCTGATATAGCTCTATCTTTTGATTAAGGTACTCACTAATTTCTTTATAATTTTCTTTTTTATGTAAAACTTTGTCGTCCAATTTTTTCACTATATTATTAATAACCATATTTTTTTCTCTGTTGGTTAAAAAGAAATCGCTAGTTGGATAAATATAGGTTTTTTCCTGCTTTTTTAATGATTTTTGCGTAACAATATCAAACTCTCTTATACTGTCTAATTCATCATCAAAAAAATCTAACCTGATTGGATTATTACTTAACGGACTAAATACATCAACAATACTCCCACGTTTAGAAAATTCTCCGACTACATCAACGCTATTAACTCGATTATATCCCATATTAACTAATCTTTTTTGAAGATCTTCAAAAGAAATAACGGTATTAAGTGTAATTTCAAAACTATTATTTTTAAAATCCTCCGGTTTTTTTATAGTTCTATATATTGCTTCTATCGGAATAATAATAATGCTGGGAATATTATTTACAAGATTTTCCAACACTTGTATTGAATTTTGAATCAAATCATTACTTTTAGTTACAAAACGTTTTAGCACATCAATTTCCGGATATAAATAAGTTTCTTCTTCGAACTCACTTATTAATGAAAAAATTTCTTCTGCTTCCGCTTTCCCTTGAGTGAATACTATGGTCATCTTTTTGTTTTTTTCAAATTCATTAAAAATTTGTAATGCTTTTGTAGTAATATTATGACCATAAATTCCTATATTTTTATAACGTTTATCAAAATTTAAATCTACAATTTCAAATAAATTTTTAAGTAACATTTCATCCTCCTTTTTACAAAAATTTTTACACGGCAAATAGGGTGTGGATCTAAAATCGTAACTTTATAGAAATCAATCTATAGATCTACCCCTACATAATATTTTAAACATAACATATATAAATATTTTATAGTAAGAAAGTTTTATACAAATTATTTGAAAAATGAAACACTTTAACACTAAAATAATTAACAGTTCTTCATTATATATAAAATTCTGTATATAATCTGCATTACTTTCCAATAAATTACATTACTATGTTACTTATTTTTGAAATACTTTCGATACTTTAATTATAATAATTCTTTTTAGTTATACTTATTCATTAATTCTACTATATTCATTTTTGAAAAATCTTCTATAGCATCAATGCTTTTTTTATAAATTTTTTCTATTTCATTCATTTCTTCTTTTGAAAATTTCCCGAGTACATAGTCAACAACTTTCATTGGAGGTGTCGGTCTATCTATCCCAATCTTTAACCTATTAAAATTTTCGGTGCCTAAATGTGAAATAATACTTTTTATACCGTTATGCCCACCGCTACTTCCTTTTGCCTTCAATTTAAAACTTGCTGTTTTAGTATCTAAATCATCATAAACTACAAGTATATCATCTATATCTATTTCAAAATAATCATAAAATTTCCTTAAAGCCTCACCTGATAAATTCATATAAGTTGTCGGCTTTATTAATAAATACCTTATCCCGTTATAATAAGCAACCGTATAATCAGCATTAAATTTATTTTTATCAAAACTGACTCCCCAGTTTTTTGCTAATTCATCTAAGATCATAAATCCTATATTATGTCTTGTATTTGCATATTGTTTACCGGGATTTCCAAGCCCAACAATTAATTTCATTTTTTCTCCTTTCTTAATTAATATTTAAAAAGGCAACGAATTCGCTGCCTTTTTTTAATCTTCAAAAACTTTATATTAATCAAAAAGAACACTTACCGGTTCGTTGTGATGAATTCTATAAATTGCTTTAGCAATCAATTCACCGACACATAACGGAACCATTTTATCTAATTTTTTCTCTTCCGGTATATGAATTGTATTTGCATATACCAACTCTTTAATTGGAGAATCCTCTATTCTTTCCAACGCTTGCCCACTTAATACAGCATGCGAACAACTTGCATACACCTCTTTTGCACCCATATTTTTAAGTGCTTTAGCTCCCAGTGTAATAGTTCCTGCCGTATCTATAATATCATCTATAAGAATACACGTTTTCCCTTCGATATTACCTACAATATTCATTACCTCCGCAACGTTCGGTTTAGGTCTTCTTTTATCTATTATAGCTATCGGCGTATTCAACGAATCCGCTAATTTTCTGGCACGTGTAACTCCTCCATGATCGGGGGAAACAACAACAACATCGTCCATATCCGTTAACTTGTTTTTAAAATATTTCGCAATAATCGGTACTGCCATAAGATGATCTACCGGAATATCAAAGAAACCTTGAATTTGAAGTGCATGTAAGTCTAAGGCAATTACTCTGTCAGCTCCAGCTACTTCTAAAAGATTAGCTACCAATTTAGCAGTAATCGGTTCTCTACTTCTCGCTTTTCTATCTTGTCTTGCATATCCATAATATGGAATTACTACATTAATAGTATCTACAGAAGCACGTTTTAAAGCATCAATCATAATTAAAAGCGTCATTAAATTGTCATTTACAGGTTCACTTGTTGATTGAATAACAAATACCTCACAACCTCTAACACTTTCTTCAATATTGATAGAAACCTCCCCATCGCTAAACTTTTTAACACTACATTTACTAAGTTCCACCCCTAGTGAATTTGCAACTTGTTTTGCCAGTGGAATATTAGAATTCAATGAAAATAGCTTCAACGGTTTATCTACAAGCATTTTAAATATTCTCCTTAAATTTGGTTCGATATAGTAATACAGCCGTATTCCTCTATAATTATAGCACAAATAATTTCGATTTTCTACCTAAACCCCGAACTTAATTTCAATTCATTTGTTTTGATTTCAATTTATCATATGTTAAAATATTTCTATAAAAATTGAGAAACTATCATCTCTACAAATCTAATTATAAAGGAGCTCTTAATGGATAAAATTTTTGAACTTATTGAAAAAGAAAAAGATCGTCAAAATACAAATATTGAACTCATTGCTAGTGAAAATTTTGTTTCAGAAAATATACTAAAAGCAACCGGAAGTATTCTTACCAATAAATATGCCGAGGGTTATCCCGGAAAAAGATATTATGACGGCTGTGAAGTTATTGATGAAATAGAAACTCTTGCTATTGAAAGACTAAAAAAATTATTTAATGCTGAATTTGTCAATGTTCAAGCTCATTCCGGTTCTAGTGCTAATATTGCAGTTTACATGGCTTTACTAAATCCGGGGGATACTGTTCTTGGTATGAGCATGGATTCGGGAGGACATTTAACACATGGTAGTCGTGTAAACTTCTCCGGAAAAATATTTAATGCTATCTCCTATGGCGTCACTAAAGATACTCATCTTATCAATTATGATGAAGTGTTAAAACTTGCAAAAGAGTATAAACCTAAAATGATTATAGCCGGGGCGAGTGCTTATTCTCGTATAATAGATTTTAAAAAATTTAGAGAAATTGCCGATGAAGTCAATGCTTACTTAATGGTTGATATGGCTCATATCGCAGGGCTTGTTGCTACTAAATTACATCCTTCTCCATTACCTTATGCTGACGTTGTAACTTCTACCACACATAAAACTCTTCGTGGCCCTCGTGGAGGAATTATATTAACCAATAACGAAAAAATAGCTACTAAAATCAACAAAATGATTTTCCCGGGAGCCCAAGGCGGTCCGTTAGAGCATATTATTGCAGCAAAAGCAATCTGCTTTAATGAGGCTTTACAACCATCATTTAAACTTTATCAACAACAAGTTCTAAATAACATGAAAGCTATGGTTAAAACTTTTAAACAAAATAATATTCCTGTTGTAAGTAACGGAAGTGATAATCACCTTTGTTTAATAGATACCTTTACTACTTACGGTATTAACGGTCATGATGCCAGTGATTTACTAAGTAAAGCATATATCACATGTAACAAAAACGGTATCCCGTTTGATACGTTACCGCCGGCAAAAACAAGCGGACTTCGTTTAGGTACAGCGGCTATGACTACTAAAGGGTATGTTGAAGAAGATTTTATTGAAATCACCAACATTATCTGCAACTTACTGAAAAATGGAAAAAGCTATCTCCCAGCAGCTCAGTTGGAGGTAAAAAAAATAACAAGTAAAAAAAGAAAAGAATTTAGATAAATCTATCCGTTACCATAAGTCAATTTTATTGTATTTTTACACAATTTTTTATATTAATTATACACTTTTTTATTTAGAAAAAATATAGTATAATTACACTACAATCGAAAATTTATTTTTTAATGGAGAATAACGATGACTAATAAAAAAATGAATGTTGAAAGTTTTAACCTTGATCATACTAAAGTAGTTGCACCTTATATTAGGCTTGTTGGAGTATATAGCGGAGAAAATGGTGATAAAATATATAAATATGATATTAGATTTTGCCAGCCGAATAAAGAACATTTAGCAATGCCAAGCCTTCATTCTCTTGAACATTTAATTGCAGAATTAATTCGTAATCACCTTGATAATGTTTTGGATTTTGGACCAATGGGTTGTCAAACAGGGTTTTATTTATCAGTAATAAATAATGATAGCTATGAGGCGGTAGTAGAAGCTCTTACCAAGACGTTGGAAGATGTTCTTGTTGCTACTGAAGTCCCGGCTTGCAATGAAATACAATGCGGCTGGGCAGCTTCTCACTCCCTAAAAGGCGCTAAGCAAGAAGCTATAAAATTCCTAGATAAAAAATCTGAATGGAAAAACGTATTTGGTAAGTAATAAATTTATTTTTTAAAATATTATAAAATAAAAATCGAAGATTAGAAAATTTTTCTATCCTCGATTTTTATTTTATTTAGCCGCTAAACTACGAATAGCATTTCTGTCCAACTCAATTTCTACTTTAGGTGCTATTCTTACCTTAACTGTCAGTGTTCCTACTTCTATTATATCTCCGTATATCCCGGCGAATGTGACGATTCTGTCACCTTCTTTTAAAGAATCCTGTAATAATTTTAATTCTTTATTTCGTTTTGATTGCGGTCTTATCACTATAAAATACATAAAACCAAATAATGCAACTATCATTATTATATTAATATATTGACTTGGCATATTTTTTACCTCCGAATTTCTGTATATGTTTATTCTACTATAATGTTTTAAAAAAATAAACTATAAATATTAGTATTATTAGAAATTTTTAGGATTTTCCTGATTTAAACCATATTTTTCGAAAAATTCTTCTTTATAATCTAATAATCTATCTTCCATAATTGCCTTACGAATATTTTTCATCATATTAATTAAAAAATGTATATTATGTGTTGATGTAAGCCTTGCTCCAAATATTTCATCTGCTTTAAATAAGTGGCGAAGATATGCCTTAGTATAATTTTTACAACAATAACAATCACACTCCGAATCCAGCGGGGTAAAATCTTCCGCATATTTTGCATTTTTTACAACAACTCTTCCCTGCGACGTCATACATGTTCCATTTCGTGCAATACGCGTAGGTAATACGCAATCAAACATATCAACACCACGTAATACACCCTCAAACAACGCATCAGGAGATCCTACACCCATTAAATATCGTGCCTTATTTGTAGGTAATAACGGTGTTAGATATTCTAATACCCTATACATTTCATGCTTAGGTTCCCCAACTGAAAGCCCTCCAATTGCATATCCCGGAAAATCTAAACTCACTAAATCCTTTGCACTTTGTTTTCTTAAATCATCGTATCCTGCACCTTGCACAATCCCAAAAATACTCTGCGTTTTCGGATTTTTATGTGCTTTTAGACAACGTTCTGCCCAACGTGAAGTTCTTTCAACAGATTGTCTAATATATTTATAATCATGATTAAAATCAGGACATTCATCAAATGCCATCATAATATCAGAACCAAGTGAATTTTGAATAGCCATAGCTTTTTCAGGAGATAAAAATAATTTTTCACCCGATAGATGATTTCTAAAATGAACTCCTTCTTCTTCTATTTTTCTTAAATCACTTAATGAAAATACTTGAAATCCTCCTGAATCGGTTAAAATACTCCCATCCCAATTCATAAATTTATGAAGACCTCCGGCTTTTTCTACTATACCCTCTCCGGGTCTAAGCCATAGATGATATGTATTGGATAAAATAATATTTGCTCCCATACTTTTAACTTCTTCCGGCGACATTGCTTTAACTGTTGCCTGTGTCCCTACCGGCATAAATACCGGAGTTTCAAAACTACCATGCGGAGTATGAACTATACCAAGTCTTGCTCCTGACTGTTTACAAGTTTTAATATGCTCATACCAAACTGCATTTTCTCTTACATCTCTCATTACATAATCCTTTCTCAAACATCATATTATCATCATCGCATCTCCAAAACTAAAGAAACGATATTTATTGTCCACTGCAATCTTATATAATTCTAACACTTTTTCTCTGCTATAAAATGCACTAACCAACATTATTAGTGATGATTTCGGCAAATGAAAGTTAGTTATCAAACCGTCTACACATTTAAACTCAAATCCCGGATAAATAAATATATTTGTCCATCCGGAAGCCGCAACTATCTTTCCATTATTATCTCTAGCAATAGTTTCTAAAGTTCTTGTAGAAGTTGTTCCAACCGAAAAAACTTTATTACATCTTTTTTTTGTTTCATTGATTATATTTGCAGTTTCTTCATCAATTGTATAATATTCAGAATGCATATCATGATCTTCAATATTTTCAGTCACAACCGGGCGAAATGTTCCAAGACCTACATGAAGCGTCAAATAAGCAATATTTACACCTTTTTCTTTTATTTTTTTCAACAATTCTTCTGTAAAGTGTAACCCTGCCGTTGGAGCCGCTGAACTGCCGATTTCTTTTGAATAAACCGTCTGATAACGTTCTTTATCAATTAATCTTTCTTTTATGTACGGTGGCAGTGGCATTGTTCCCAGTTCATCAAGACGTTCTTGAAAAATTCCCTCATAGCTAAACTTAAAATACCTAAAGCCATCATCCATTACTTTGATACACTCCGCTTCCATAACTCCGTCACCGAATGAAACAATACTTCCTATTTTTATTCTTTTGGCAGGTTTTACTAAACACTCCCAAATATTATGTTCTTTAGTTTTTAAAAGTAGTACCTCAATAGCTGCACCGGTTCCTTTTTTCTCCCCATATAAGCGTGCCGGCATTACACGGGTATTATTAAGAACTAATGTATCTCCGGGATTAAAATAATCTATAATATCAGAGAATACCTTATGTTTATAATTATTGTTTTTTCTATCAACCATAAGTAATTTACTAGTATCTCGTTTTAACAACGGAGTTTGTGCTATCAACTCTTCTGGTAAATTAAAATTAAACTCTTCTAATTTCATTTAATATCTCCTTTAAAAGTTACTTTACTATTATAGCTTGAATGTTAAAACTTATCAAGTTAACCATCAAATTTATTTCTTTCTCAAATAAAAAAATAAACCTAAAGTTAAAATTCTAGGCTCTCCTAGAAATACGGGTATGAAATTTTTTCATTTATTAATTTCATTAAAAATAGCTCCCCAAAACTTATCCAAGTTTCGGGGGCTAGTACCTATCCATATTTATTATACAACCCAAAAAACTAATTTAAAGACAAAACTCTAAAAGTAACAGAGCATATTCTTAAACTTTTAGTAAAATTTTCACTTTAAATTAGTTATTTTTATAAATTTTGTTTATCTTCTCTTAAAGATTTAACATGAGCAAGAATATTGGTAACTATACCAAGTCCTATACTAAGAATTAAAAGCGAACTTCCTCCATTACTTACAAAAGGAAGTGGTACTCCTGTCATGGGAATGGAAGCAGTAACCCCTCCAATATTTATAACAGTTTGAACTGATAAAAGTGTTGCAAAACCTATTGCATACATGGCACCAAACGTATTTTTAGATTTAGTCCCCGCAAAAACAGCTTTTCCCACCAATATACAAAGTAACAGAATTACAAATAACACTCCTATAAGACCGAGTTCTTCTGCAATAATTGCTAAAATAAAATCTGTATGAGCTTCCGGCAGATAACCGAGTTTTTGAATAGAGTTTCCTAAACCACGACCCACTAAGCCACCATTACCAAACGCTATATAGGAATTTATTACCTGATCGGCCGCTGCACTAAGATTCTCTGAAAAAGGATTCAAAAATACCTTTATCCGATTAGTTCTATATGAGCTTCCGGAAAACAACCCTGTAATAAATAAAATACCTATTAACATGACACTCGCCAATAATGCAAGTGTTATAATTTTCCTAATATTTTTAAAATTCATATTGGAACAAAGCGCCATAATTCCAACAACACTAAGAGTTATTAAAACCATTCCGGTATCATTTTGAGCAAATATAACCGCTGTTAAAAATAACGGTATTCCAAAAATATTAATTAACTCACTGCTTGTTAAGACTTGTCTTAATTTTGTCTTTCTTGTTTCTAAAATAAATGCCATATAAATAATAATAAATAGTTGTGCTAAAGTTGACGGTTGAAAACTAAATGCCCCTAATCTTATCCATGATCTTGCACCATTTATACTTGGTAATGCAAACGGAATTAATAGTAATCCTAAAATAATGAACTGCCCATATTTTAATAAATTTTTACTTCTAAAAATTTCGAATGGAATTACTACTGAAAAGATTAAAAACGCCACGTAAGATAATGATGCCCAAATCGCTTGCCTTATTAAAAAATAATTTGCATCTACCGGTATAGACGATGTGAATGTTCCATACTTATTCCCAATCATACTGGCGCTATAAACCATTATACAACTTAAAATAAATAAAATTAATAATGTTAAAGCTACTACAAGATCTAATTTTACATGACGTCGTTCATGTTTTATACTTTGCTGTAATCTTATTATCTTCATAACCTAGTTTGCTTTGCTTTGGTTGTCAACACTGCCATACATCATACCGGCTTTATCTTCAAGATCGGTCAAAATTTTCTTACCTGCCTCCGCAGTGATACACCCTATTTCTACCGCAAGATTTATTTCTTTCGTTAATCCAAAAATTTGTGTATCAATTACATCTTGATATAATGGACATTTTTTTTCACCTTTAACTGAAAGACACGCTTCAATCATATCTTCGATTTTCATAATATCTTCTTCTATTCTCTTTCTAACTTTTATAAATATAAGACTATTTTCCATTTTTCTCACCTATCCTTTCGCTAATTCATAATTCATCTCATGTTTTATAATAGCAATCGCTCTTATAAAATCTTCTTTGGAAATTAATTCTAATCTTTTTAATTCTCTTACTTCATACTCTACCATACTTAAAGTATGCTTTCTATCTTTCATATATATTATTATACCAAAAGATTTTAAAAATTGTTGTAAATCATAAAAATTTATCATCATCTTCACCCTTAATAATTACTAAGTTCTTCCACCAAGTTTTTATATTTCTCAAGATTACTAATTTTTAATGCCTTATCTGCATATTCCTTAGATTTACTATAATTACCTTCTTGTCTTTCTATTAATGCCAATTTGTAATAAAGCGGTGCAAAACTGCTATCAAACTGAATTCCCTCTAAGAATACTTTTTTAGCATCATTAACTGAAAGGTTTGTCATTTTAATCATACCTAACTCATAATATGTAAGTGCCGATTTATTTCTGGAAGTCAATTCTTTTTCTAAATTAAAAATATCCTCATCACTTCTCGGTTTTTCCAACCTTTTATCAATTTTTCTAACTAAGTAAGTATTAACTTTACTTTTTGTATCAATATTAGCAATTTTTACAACTATCCCGGACACCATAATCAATACAAAAGCTATTGATAATATATAAATACTCCTTTTATTCAATAATAATAGTTGCAAAAACACCCCAACTATAAATGAAAAAATATAAAGAGCAACGTTGGTGTTTAGTAGTATAGCACTTCCCAACAAATACACTAATGATAAAGAAACAGCGTACATAAATTGCAAATTATTACTTTTTTTACTTAACTGCGTTAAAAATATAGAACCTAAAACTGCCAGATAAGAAACAACAGGAATATTTAAATCTCCCGAATAACCAAACAGCAAAAACAGATTAAAAATGATAGCTGTAGTTATTAATATTACCGACGATTCACGAATATTCAAATTCTTATTAAATAATAACGATGATACAAAAATACTCACTACTACTATAAATAAGCTCATAAAATCATTAACAACAAAAACACTCGTTATTAACCTATAAAATTGTCCGCTAATAATTCCTTGATAATCATATCCTAAAAATTTATAAATTGAGAAACTTCCGTTACTTGCATAAATACTAACATATTTTAAGAAAAACAATAATAAATAGCATAACGAAATTATGTTAAATTTGACATCAAATACTGTTTTATTTAAAGTTTGTTTTTTGTATAGTTCTACAACTCTGGTTTTATAACGTGATGTATCCGGAGAATCTTCAATAAATTTTAAATCACGTTCTTTCACGAATAGCTTACTATTTTTTTCATTAAATAAAACTCTTTCTATTATCAAATCACTTGAAATTTTATACTTTTTATAATCTGTAATTATCTCATCATATTCCGGTGAAACAAATATTATTTTAATTTTTAAATTTTTCAATTTAAACATTTTTTTCAATCTTGTTTCGTTCCGAATTATATTAGAAATTACACTATCTATTTCAGTTGTTTTAAAATTATTGCTATAAATAAATCTTACCAACTCATTATCATCATTTATTAACCAAACATCTTTCTTCTCCGGACGATAATAAAGTATATTATAATTATATTTAACAATATGCAAATATACTATTTTCCAAAATTTTTTATCATTCATAATATTATACTATTAAAACTTAAATAGACTCGCATCTATTTAAGTTTTATTTTTGCCACTTCTTGTGAAAAATCTACGGTTTCATTTAGTTTTAAAACACTAATATCTTCAACAATATCCATATTTGTAACTACACAAGGGGTAATGATATCTTTTGCTTTTTCTTTTACTAATTCTAAATCATAAGTTAATAATGTTTGACCGACCTCTACTTTATCCCCGGCTGACACTAAAACATCAAATCCTTCACCTTTCATAGATACTGTCTCTAAACCAACATGGATAAGTAACTCTACATCTCCTGTCTTTATTCCGAAAGCATGTTTTGTCGGAAATACTTGGATAATTTCTCCCGAAACCGGTGACAGCAATTTTCCTTCTTCAGGGATAATTGCAAAACCATCACCCATCATTTTCTGTGCAAATACCGGATCCGGAACTTCAGTAATGGCTACTACTTTTCCTTTCATATAAGAATTTATTACTAATTCTTCTGTTTTTTTATCTTCTTTTCCGAATAATTTTGATAAAAATCCCATTTCAATCCTCCGTACTAAAATATTACCCTAATATACCTATTATATACTTTTATATAGCTTTTTTCAATTATTTTTATCAAATTATTTTCAAAACATTATCTCACTTAATCGCAAAAAAACATCTAATTTTTATGGTTGTATAATAAATACGGGGCATGGAAAAAAATCCATACCTCGTATTATTTTTTAATATACAAAAAGACAAATATCCAATATAATTAAAGTGCAAAAAAAAATAAACTATGAAAGGATATCTGTCATGAATAATTTTAACACAAAAACAAAAGAAATAAAAGAGGGAGAATTCATTAAAAACCTACTACAAATAAAAGATAAAAATATAACTATTGAGAAAACACATAACGAAACTATAAAAAATAATCAAAAGTACTTTGTATTCAAAGGTACCTTAACATATAAACCCAAGAAGTGTGAATGCTGTGGTTGTCTTAATAAAGGTTATACTGTAGTTAAAAACGGCTTTAATGAACTTACTAGAATTAATCTATTAAAAATATCAGGTATCCCTGCTTATTTGGAACTAAGAAAGCAACGTTTCAAGTGTAAAACTTGTAATAAAAAATTTGTAGCTACTACTTCTTTTGTAGATAAATACTGTAGTATTTCTAAAAATGTTAAGTTTTCTATAATGAGTGATTTAGCTGATACTTTATCTTTTAAACAAATAGCCAAAATGAATAATGTATCGGTTAATACTGTTATAAGAACTCTTTATAAATGTAAATCCCATGTAGACATTCTTAACTATAATACCTTACCTGAGTATTTATGCTTTGATGAGTTAAAGTTTACTAAAGATAGTAAAAATGGTATGAGTTTTATTTTTTTAGATGCTTTAACTCATGAGATTATTGATATAGTTGATGGTAGAACTGAGTATATTTTAAATAATTATTTTTCCAGATTTTCTAAAGAGGCTAGAAGTAATGTTAAGGCTATTTGTATTGATATTTATACTCCTTATATGAAGTTGATTAGAAATAAGTTTCCTAATGCTGAAATTGTTATAGATAGGTTTCATATTATTCAAAATGTTAATAGAGAACTTAATAGAACTAGAGTTAAGCTAATGAATATTTACAAAAAACAAAAAGGTATTAATTATACTCTTTTAAAAAATAATTGGAAGTTAATATTAGAAGATGAAAGTAATGTTACTCATGGTAGGTTTTTCTTTAATAGGAGTTTTAGGAGTTTAGTTACTAGACGTGATATTTTAGATTATTTATTAGGATTAGATTGTATATTTAAGGCTAGCTATGAGAGAGTTCAGGATATTAGATATGCAATAAGGTATAGAAATGAGTTGGAGTTTAAAGAATTAATTGAAAAATCTACTATCGATTTATCTGATGGTGTTAGTAAGGCTATTAATACTATGAGAAAACATAAAGGGTATATGCTTAATAGTGTTAGGTATTCTATTTCTAATGGTTCTTTGGAGGGTATTAATAATAAGATAAAGGTTTTAAAGAGAGTTTCTTATGGTTATAATAGCTTTTATAACTTTAGATTACGCATTTTAGTTGTTTCTAGGTTATTTGTTTCTGAGTATAAAAATAATATTTCTTTTAAGGGCGTTTTGAAAAATGCCAAGCAACACTGCATTGCTTAGCATTTTATCCTTATTTTTTCTCATGCCCCGTATTTGACACAGAGCCATTTTTATCAAAGTTAGATGTTAATATTGTCGAAATAACTGTAATTACTTTACATATTATTATCAGTAAGATTATTTATCTCTTTTGCCATTTCTGAAATACTATTTCCTGAATTTGACAAATTATTTGTATATATGAGCAGCATATAGTCTTGATCACCAAATACTATAGCAGTGTCGTGCATATTGGCATCTATTCCGCCATACTTACTCGCTATTTTTTTATCTTGAATACCTTTTTTTATCCATTCACTATCTTTTGTGTCTTGCAAATATTTTAATAATTCAGGGTAGTTATCTCTTTCTGAATATAATTTACTCCATGCTGCCTCCATCATTTTTGGAGTTACTTTATTTTTTTGTGCTTGCGCTACAGGTAGAGAAACACCTAATTGTGCAAAATATTTAGTAAGAACATCGCTGGCTGTCGCACTGTTCCCAATGAGCATTCTGGTAGCTGTATTATCAGAATATTGAATCATATTTCGAATTACATACTCTAATTCATAACTATCCTTTTTAGGTTGATTGGTTATTTCTCCCCCACCTTCTTCTAAAAATTTCTTATTATAATAAATCGGCTTATCTTTAGATATTTCTCCTGCTTTTATTCTATCATAAATCTTCATAGCATATACAACTTTAACGGTACTCGCCGCTGTAAAATATTTATCATCTGCTACCGCAAATCTGTAACCGGTTGAAAAATTTTTATAAACAACACCAATTTCGTTATTTCCTTGATATTTGCTAACTATATTATTCATAGCCTCATCAAGTTCCGCTTGATTTAATTTTTTCTTTTCTTGACTTTCTTCTTTGGACTCATTATTTTTTTGAACCTGTTCCTGTTTTGAAACTTCTACTTGATTATCTTTATGTTTTTTAGATTTCACATAACCACCGGCAGAAAAAACTCCATAAATAATAAGGACAACTACTGAGGATTCTATAATAAATTTTAATATTTTTTTAACTACCTTTTTCAATTTTATTTACCTACTCTCTTCTATAAAACCACCACTATTAGTTTACTACACATAACAAAATTCATCAATATTTTAAAAATATTTTCCAAAAATATTCGGTTGTACTTATCCTCTTTAATTCTATAATTAGCCAAATATTTATTAAAGCATTTCTTAATTAACATTCGATTTTAGATAAAAATCTTGCTTTGATATTTTTTTAAATCCAATTTTTTCATACATATATTTAGGTGTATCATTACTATCAGCAACCAATACTACATTTTCTTTTCTCATATTTAACACTGCGTAATTTAAAAGATGTTTAGCAACTCCTTGTCTTCTGTACTCTTTGGCTACATACAGATTATCAACTTCAAAAAAGTCTGTTTTCATTATTACATTCATCGTTCCTATAATTTTATCATTATCTTTTGCTATTAATTGAAGTATATTTTCTGAACGAATATTTTCATAAAGCAACTCTTGATTATGAATTGCCCATCGACTATCACCCAGTTCCGAATCTATTTTATATTGAAACTCTAAATATTCACTGTTATCTTTTTTCTGTAAAAATTCTACTTTATAATTACTCAGATTTTGTTCAACAAATTCTTCTCTTTTCAAATGGTACAAGTCAAAATTTATCTCATTATATCCATCTTTTTTTAGATATTTTTTTAATTTTTTAGAAAGTTCTTTTTTCTCCGGTGTAGCTATATGAATAAAATTAATACCGGCATCTTTAAAAAATTTATAACAAGAAGCTATATAATATTCCAACTCATCAACAATTTCCGGCATTTGTTTTATAAGTAAATAATTTCCACTAAAATTTAATTTCGATTTTAACATTTGATAAATAACATATCTATCTGTTTCTACTGCTACTTTTGATCTAGAATACATATCTTTAAAACTATATTCCATTTTCTTACACTCCTATCTTGTGTCTATCCAAATCAATTATGATTTATAAATTATAAATACCGTTCTAATAAATTTTTTTGTAAATCTTAAAAACTACTGAATTAGCGCTTCTATTTTTTTATATTTTTCTTCCTGCACCTTTATTTTCTCTAGCTGAGTATTGTTAGATTTTTTTAGTTGTGCTAATATATAATTTATTTTTTCTAATTCTAAATTTTGTTTCTTTATATATAGTTCCGGTTTTTCTTTTGTTAAAAATTTTCCAAAATTTATCTCATCTTCTGTTAAATTCATTTTTCCAAAACTAGCTACTATTATTTCATAAATATGCCCATCTTCTTCTATTATGTCTTCTGCATCTATTTTATATCCTAATTCTTGCAATTTAATGCGAACGAAATTTTCTCCAACATTTGGTTGTAAAATTAAACTCGGCTTGCTTTTTAATTTTCCTTTTCCATTTTCCAATATTTCAGCTATTAATTTTCCACCCATTCCACAAATAGTAATTACTTCTATATTGTCATCAAGTGATATTGCATCTAATCCTGCTGCTTTCCGACATTCAATAATTTTTGAAAAACCTTCTTGTGCTACATTTTTTTGAGATACTTTATATGGACCTTCTACTATTTCACCGGCTATAGCAAAATCTATTTTTTTATTTTTGACCAAGTATAAAGGTAAATATGCATGATCACTTCCTATATCTGCAAGCCTTCTACCCGTAACATATGTTGCAACTAATTCTAATCTCTTATTAATCATCAGCATTTTTCTTCCTTTCTTTTAGGTTTTTATTAATCTAAAAAATCTTTACTAAAGCTTGTAGTTATTATAGTCTTTTTGTTTTTATTATCATTTTTTTGAGGACTTGTAAGAACTTTATCACCAAATTGTTCTTTTAAACTTCGTGATAATTTTCTTAACTTTTCTTCTTTTTTATAATTTTTTTCATCAAAAATATCTAATTGAATGTTTAAATCTTTTAATTTTTTTATCTCATTTAATGACACTCCCAATAACCTTATCCCTACATTAAAATCATAATTTTCGGATAATAATTCCCAGGCATAACCAAAAATATCTTTTTCAGCATTTATGTACTCAGAAATTTTTTTCGAACGTGTCATAACCTTAAAGTCAGAAAATTTAATCATTATAGAAATATTATTCCCTACATAATCTCGTGATACAGCTCTTTCACTTACCTTTTTACTTAATTTTTTTACTTCTTTTAATATTTCCTCTTCTTCTATTAAATCACTGGAAAATGTTTTAGAATTTCCTATTGATTTTCTTTCTACGGTGTATTTTAACACTCTACTATCTTCTCCATTGGCTCTTTTTTTTAATCTTAAACCTTGAATTCCAAGAATACTATGTAAAATAACCTCATTAGCAGTTGCAACATCACCTATTGTATTAATTTTTAGTTTTTTTAATTTTTTTGTTGCAGCTTTTCCACAACCGTGCATCTTTTCTACATCAAGATTCCACAATATTTCCTTATAATTTTTTTTATTTATTATCGTAAAACCAAGCGGTTTTTTTAAATCCGATGCCATCTTTGCAAAAAATTTATTATAAGAAATCCCTATACTCGAAGGTATTTTCAGTTGTTTATATATTCTTCTTTGAATTACAGCAGCGACTTTTATCGGATCTTTTATTTCACTTAAATCTATATAAGCCTCATCTATAGAAACTATTTCAATTTTATCAGTATATTCCCTTACTAAATCAAAAATCCTTTTTGATTCTATTTGATATTTTTCAAAATCAGGACGTACTATTTGCAAACTTGGACATAATTTTCTGGCTTCTCCTACTCTCATTGTAGTTTTCACTCCAAAAGATCTTGCCGGATAATTGGAGGTAACTATTATTCCATGTCTTTTCTTAACTTCTCCTGCAACTGCCAACGGTCTTCCCTTTAATTTTGGATTATACTTTTCTTCGACACTTGCATAAAAACAATTCATATCGATATGAGCAATCACTTTAGACATAAGCTACCTCCTTTTTAGTTAGTTATAAGGGGACAATTAATTTATTATCCCCTTTTATTTTTTATTAAATTAATGTAAAGTTGACTATAATTATAGGTTTTCGTTTTGTACTATCATAAAGTAGACTGGATAACATACTTCTAATTTCTGATTTTATTGTTGAACAATCACGAATACTCTTTATAGGATTATTAATTAAGTATTCTGTGACTTTTTCTTCAGCTTCTTTTATGAGTTCAGCACTTTTTTTAACATAGACAAAACCCTTTGTTTGAATACATGGTCTTCCGACTAAACTTTTAGTTTTTCTGCTTATTGCATACGAGGTTACAAAAATACCGTCATTTGACAACAACTTTCTATCTTTTAAAACACTGTCTTCTACATCTCCAATTCCACGACCATCTACAAGAATATTTCCAACCGGAATATTTTTTAATAATTCTTTTGCCTTATTACCTGAAATTTCCAACGTAGTACCTTTTTCCAATATGTGAATATTTTTTTTGTTAACACCTGTTTCCGCTGCTATTTCTGCATGTTTTCTTAAATTCCTAAATTCTCCTTGAACAGGAATAAAGTGTTTAGGCATTAACATATTCAAAATCAATTTTAATTCTTCACGTGTAGCGTGACTTGCAGCATGAAGACGTTTAGAGGCGGTAACAACATTAGCACCTAATTCTACAAGAAGATTTAATGTTTGGAATAACATAACTTCCATGTTAGGTGATGGAGTTGCCGCTATCATAATAGTATCTCCTTCTTCTATTTGAATATTGGTAATAGATTTCTCTGCAATATTTTTCATCGCTTCAATGGGTTCTCCTTGTTCTCCGGATGAAAGAATACATATTTCATTTTGTGGATAGTTTTTTAAATCGTCTATACCAATTAATTTATCGTCTTCTATTTCTAGGTAATTCATATTTCTTGCACTATTTATAGAATCTTGAATAGCTTGACCCAGTAATAATATTTTTCTATTTTGACCTAATGCGGCTTTAACAATATGAGAAATTGTTAAAAAATTAGAGGCATAACACGTAACAATAATTCTTTTATTAGCTTGATAAAATGCGTTATCAATCTGTTCTGCCGCCTCATTTTCCGGCACATTATATCCCTTTACATTAGCATTACTGGAATCACTTAGTAATACCATAACACCTTTTTGACCTAGTTGGCTAATTTTTAACATATCTGCTCTGTATTCTTTACTTACAGATTGGTCAAACTTAAATTCTCCGGTATAAACTATATTTCCTTGTGCGGTAGAAATGCAAATACCTAGTGAATCCGGCATAGAATATGTCGTTTTAAAAAATGTTATATGAGCATTATTAAAATCATATTTATTATTCTCTCTAACATAATAAAATTTAATACGACGTCTGATATTTAATTGTTTTAAATGATTTTTTAATAAATCAATCGTTAATTTAGAACCATAAACAGGACACTTCAGCTTATCTATTATATAAGGAACAGCCCCCATAGAACTTACACGTCCATTAGATAAAAAGATACCTTTTACCCTATTCTTATTCTTAATCAAGTAACTAATATCCGGTATAACCGCATCTATCCCTATCATTTCAGTTTCAGGGAACATAAGACCGGCATCTAAAACAAATATCTCGTCACCAATTTCTACCATATACATGTTTTTAGCTACTTCTTCTACTCCCCCTAACGGAGTTATACTAACCTTTGGATAATTTTTTCTTGATTTACTTGGTTTTTTCTTTACTTCTTTACTCTCAATGTTATTTAATTTATTTTTCACAACATTATTTTTTTTATGTACGCTGATCTTCTGACCATGATTATTATTTTTTTCGTTGTTCATTTTTTCCTCCTTGTATTATTGTTTTTATCGGTTCAAAATCTCTTCGATGTATTGGACAAATTCCATATTTATCTAAGGCTTCCAAGTGTCTCTTGGTGCCATATCCTGCATTATTTTCAAAATCATAATATGGATATTTTTTTGAATAATCTTCCATTAAGCGATCACGATATACTTTAGCTATAACGGAAGCCGCCGCTATTGAAACGCTTTTTTCATCACCCTTAACCATACTAAAATTTGAAATTGGATAATTTCCAAATGGCATGGCATCAATTAAAAGAAAATCCGGCGTCTGTGATAACTTTTCAACAGCTTTTTGCATTGCTATTCTGCTGGCATTATAAATATTATATTTTTCTATTTCTCTATTATCTACTTCACACACCGCATATGCTAATGCTTCAGCTTTTATTTTATCGTACAATTCTTCACGTTTAGTTTTTGATAATTTTTTTGAATCATTTAATCCTTCAAAATAATTATCCGGTTTTAAAATTACCGCAGCTGCTACTACCGGACCCGCCAAAGGTCCACGACCTACCTCATCTACTCCACAAATATACTTATACCCACTATTATAACACTTATTTTCATAAAATGACTTTTTTTCGTATTCTTTTTTTAGAAAATTTTTCTTTTCTTGTTTTTTATTATAACTAAGTAATATTTTTTTTACACCTATTCTCTCATCTTTTTGCAATGTTTCTATTATTTCTTTTTCTACTATCTCTTGTGAAAAAATTTCTTTTATTTCGTTAATTTTCATCATTAATTTCCACCATTTCTTGATAATTATCTAAGGTAATTAATCCGAATTTTTGTGTTCTGAAATCTTGGATAAGTAATTTTATAGTAGAATCATAGTCATAATCTCCGGCAATCTTTTTAAATTTCTTCTCAGCAATTTTTTCCATAATAAAAACATTGTCATCATCTTGTGACACATTTATTTTATAAAGGTTATTTAAATTTTCTAAATAATTTGTTTTTAATAATTCTATTAAGTATAAACATACATCATCAAGTGGTGTTATATCATCTTTTATTGAAGCAATTAAACTTAATTTTTTACCTATTTTTTGATTGTCAAATTTGGGCATTAAAATTCCCGGTGTATCCAACAACTCAATATCTTTATTCAATTTTAACCACTGTTGTTTTTTAGTAACACCTGGTTTATTAGCAGTATTTGCTACATTTTTTTTTATCAATTTATTGATAAATGTTGATTTTCCGACATTAGGAATCCCTATTACCATAGATCGAATTGCTCTTGGTTTTATACCTTTTTCTACTTGGCGAGCAATTTTTTCTGCTAATTCTTCTTTAGCCTTACCAATTACTTTATTTAAGTTATTGCTATTTTTTGAATCAGTGTAAACAACAACATATCCTTTATCTTCAAAATAATTTTTCCATTTTGCAGTTTCTTTTCTATCACATAGGTCAACCTTATTAAAAATAATAATTTTCTTTTTGTCTTTCACTACTTCATCTAAGTACATGTTGTGTGATGATAACGGACAACGAGCATCTACAAGTTCAAATACAATATCTACTAATTTTAATTTTTCTTTTACTTCTCTTGTTGCCTTTGCCATATGCCCGGGAAACCATTGAATAACCATGCAATTTTAACTCCTTTTGTTATTTAATTATATATTATTTTACAAATATTCCAGCAATGGTTAGTAGTGGTATGGACGCCTACAACTAACCTACTACGTAGGTGGATTTTTCGGCTAGAATTTTAGCCAAGGTCTAAAATTCTCCAAGTAAAATGCTTTTAGCATTTTACTATTACCACTACAAACATTGCTATTAAGTTCGTTGCTGTTCAAAGGTTAATTTTTAAGGGTAACATACTACTATAAAATCAGCAAAAAATAATATTTTGTATATAAATATATAATTGTATTTACAGTCCTATTTATTTTACCATATTTTAATGACTTTTGAATACTATTTATATGTATTTACAATTTTTTATATTTTAACTTTTCATAGTATAATATTTATTATCTCGTTAAAACAGCAAAAAACAATCTCAACGTCAGTCATATAACATTGAGATTGTTTTTAAATTGCACTAATTTTTTTGAGCGGTATTTTTATTTTATCCGTCTTTTTGCATATTCATCAAAATTCTTGCACCTATCTTAAATACTTTATTAATTAACTGTACATAATATATATATGTATGATGTATTATTTATTATAATGCAAGTTGGTAATCTGATGATTTAACATATCCTTTTTTTTCCATGTAATAATAAACTGCATACGATAATATCGCCGGCAAAATAAAATGCAGTAGCAATATTTCTACAAGAAGTATCATATGGTTAGTATGCCCAGCCATTGTTTGCCATGTCATAAGTTGTCCAACAAGACCTGATGTCCCCATACCACCACCGGCAGGGTTATTCTCCATTGCACATACAAGTGTTGCTACCGGACCAAGTATAGCACTTGCTATAATAGGCGGTATCCATATAATAGGTTTTTTCATAATATTCGGAACCTGAAGCATTGATGTTCCTAAACATTGTGCAAGTAATCCGTTCCAACCATTTGCTTTAAAACTAATTACCGCAAATCCTACCATTTGCGCCGCACACCCGACAGTAGAAGCTCCTGCCGCTATACCCGACAATCCTAAAATTATAGATAATGCCGCCGAACTAATCGGTAATGTTAAAATAATTCCCATTACAACTGATACAACTATTCCCATTATAAATGGTTGTAATTCTGTTGCCTCTCGAATAAATGAACCAAGCATTTTCATACCACTAATTAAATATGGACCGGTATAATAAGCCACAACGGCTCCAATAATAATCGTAACAAAAGGTGTTACAATAATATCTATTTTTGTTTTTCCTGAAATTAATCGTCCACACTCAGCCGCAATAACGACAGCAATAAAAGCCCCAAGCGGATCACCTGAACCACTAATAGAAAGTTTCCCCTGTTCAATTAGATGGTTTGTACCAAGGTTAGAACCAAATGCTCCAAGAAATCCAACAACACCTGATGCTAAAATTACTAACTTAGGTGCTTTCAACGCATGTGCTACTCCTATACCGATTACAGGTCCTGTAAGTGCCATGGCTATCGTCGCTACAGCAACTAAAAATCCTGATAACCCTCCACTTAAGCTTAATGCTATCTGTTTAATAATAAGCCCGATTATAAGAGTACAAAACAACCCAAGAGCCATACCGTTTAGTGCTACAATGAAGTATCTATGAAATACTTTTGACAACAAACTATTTTTATTCATAGTTATTCCCCTTTAATATATATTAAAATAATAGTGCATACTTATGCACCTTGACTATATTATAACTCATAAACAATTAATTATCATCTAAATTATTTTCTTTTTATAAATTTTCCAGTTTATTTCTATATGTCATTCCCCAAGAACCTAATGAGTTTATCACTAGTTCTAAAGAATTTCCTAAATCCGTTAACGAATATTCAACACGTGGCGGTACTTCTGCATAAACTTTTCTATTAATTAATCCGCTTTTTTCCATTTCACGTAAATTGGCGGTAAGAACTTTTTGTGATACATTACCTACAGATCTTTTTAATTCTCCAAAACGTTTAGTTCCCTCTAATAAATCACGAATAATAAGTATTCTCCACCTATTACTTATAAGAGTTAGTGTCAGTTCCACAGGACATGCCGGTAAATTTTTTTCCATAATTAATTACCTCCGAAAAAATTAAGTTTTATATCTAATAAAACTTATAATACACAATAGTTTCTTTTAAGTAATTATATTACCTTAAAGTGCGTACTTTACATTTAGTTTGTATAAGTATATTATATTATTATCAAAACAAAAATTCAATAATAGATTTAAAAACGGAGGTCATTGAAATGAAAATAGCAGTTATAGGAGCAAACGGTAAAGCAGGTAGTTTAATTGTAAAAGAAGCAGTAGAACGTAATCACGATGTTACAGCAATCGTTCGTTCAACCAACAAAACAGTAACAAATGAAGTTATTGAAAAAGATTTATTCGATTTAACTAAGAATGATTTAAAAAAATTTGATGTTGTAATTAGTGCAATAGGAGCATTTACCCCTGAAACTTTTCCTATTCACAGCAAATCAATAGAATACCTTACAACTCTACTAGCAGATAGCGATATCCGTTTCTTAGTTGTGGGTGGTGCAGGTAGCTTATATATTGATAATACACATACTACTCGTCTATTGGATACATCTACTTTCCCGGAAGAATTTAAACCATTAGCTACTGCGCAAGCTGATGAATTAGATCTACTAAGAACCAAAAATAATGTAAAATGGACATTTATAAGTCCTGCTGCCAATTTTATTGAAAATGGAGAAAAAACCAATAAATATGCAACTGCCGGAGAGGTATTTACGGTAAATCAAAAAGGGGAAAGTTCTATAAGTTATGCCGATTATGCCAGTGCAATGCTTGATGAAGTAGAAAATGGAAATCACATTCAACAACGTATCTCAGTTTATAGATTATAATACTCACAAAAAATAAAGGTATAAAAGAAATAAGGTACTAACTCCAAAACTTGTCAAAGTTTTTGGGTTAGTACCTAAACGCTATTCCACCTTTATTTTTTAATTAATTTCGTATCCTAGTAAAATTCCGCCTTCTTCTGCATAAAAGCTGCACAAACCTGAAGTTCGTATAATTGAAAAAGTTATATTTCCATAAAATTCTTGTAATTTACTTTCCAATTTTTTACAAATTCCTTCATTATTCCTATGAGTTATAACTACTTTTCCACCTTTATAACCATGTTTTTTCATTTCATTTATAATCTCAGTAATTGCTTTTTTTTCACCACGAACTTTATGTAATAAATGAAGCGTCCCTTCATCACTTGCTTCCCCAACCATACGAATATTTAAAAGTCCGACAACGGTTGCCGCTAGTTTACTAAGTCTTCCGTTTTTTACTAAATTATCAACTTTTTCCAATACAAATAATAATTTTGAATTTTTATGATACTCTGTTATTTTTTCCACTATCTCCTCAAAATCATATCCTTGACCTATTAAACTATTTAACTTCAAGACTAATAAATCCATATGCCCCCTGCCGATAAGCTATCTATTACATGTATATTAGCTGCCGGGTTGATTTCATATAACATTTTCTCAGCGATTTTTGCACTATTATAACTGCCTGATAATCCGCTGGTTAGTGTTAAAACGAATATATTATCTGTATTTTTATATGCTGATAAAAACGCATTAGGACTAGGGCATGCAGAACGTGCTACTTTTTCACTTGAATAAATTTCTTCCATCATAAAATCTATATCTAAATCTAAAGTATCTTTGTACTCTTTCTCCCCTATTTGAATAGAAAATGGAATTCTTTCAAAAACTGTATTCTCTGCTAAATTAGGTATTTCCCGTAAGTCGCAGCCGGTATCTACCACTATTTTCCAATTCATTATTTCTCTCCTTTACTATACTTCTTCTTGTTTTTCTAAATCTTCTACTATCATATGAGTTTGTTGATATAAACGAATGGTTCTACAAGCCAAAATAATGGCAGCCGGTATATCATCGCTTTCTTCACCATTCATGCAACGAACAAAATTATCATACATTTTTTCTGATTGATTGTTTTTGGTTAATAATTTCACCGTTTTACTGACCTCTTGAATTGAGAAAACATTTTTTAAACACGTTATAACTATAAGGCGTGCTAATTGTCTTCTTGTATATTTTTTTTTAATGGGTTTATCTAAATATCCATGTTTAACATAATTATTTATCATTGCTGAGGTTAAGCCCTTTTCTCCATGAACAACTGCTGTGCTATCTAGTTGATTAACATAAAGCAATACCTGATCTAAATATAAATCAAACTCCGGTAAATCAATCCATTTTGGATATATATTTTCTTTCAAATTACCATCACCTTTTTATCTAGTTTTGATAACTACATTATATGGTTTTTATAAAATATTGTCAAGAAAAAAATTACGCTTTCAACTAAAAACAGCTAAATTTAACACTTTATTGCTTTTAAAGTTGATTACGTAATTTTAGATTATAACATTATATTGAATAAATTTTCCTGTTAATCTTTCTTTTCATATACCAATAATAAATTAAAATACCGATAGCATAAAAGGTTAAACCGATAATCCAGCCTATCCATAGACCATCAATTCCTATATTGCGAACGAATACCAAATAATAAGATATAGGTATTCCTATTAAATAATATCCTATCCCCATTGTCACACAAATAGGAACAGCCTTTTTATAACCACGCAAAACCCCTGCTAAACATGAAGCAAAAGAATCACAAATGGCAAATCCTATTGCATACAATAACAAATGCGCTGTTAAATTTATTACCCCTTTATCATTTGTATATAGATAAGGGATTTTTGAATCAAATATATAGACCATAAGTCCTGATATAAATGAAAAAACCATACCTATGCCACACCCAATAAATGTATATCTCTGAGCCATCTTATAATTTTTTGCTCCAACATGAAATGCTACAATAATTGTTACAGTATTTGCTACACTAACCGGTAAACTATACAAAAAACCCGAAAAATTTAATGCTGATTGATGGGCAGCAATTATAGTTGTATCGAACCTTGATACCATAAGTGATAATGTTGAAAACACTACTGTTTCCAATGCTGCTGCAAACGCTATAGGTACCCCAAGTCTAAAAATTTCTCCCCAGTGATTAAGTTTAATACTCTCTTTTTGAAATATTTTATATTTATTTAATTTTGGATGTTTTATTGTAAGGACTAATGCAATAAAAAACAATGCAGTATATGTTACCGATACGGCTACAGCATTTCCGGCTCCACCTAACTCCGGCATTCCAAATTTTCCAAAAATAAAACTATAAGCAAAAAATACATTAATCGGAACTGAAATTACCATCATAATCATTGATAAACGGGTTAAGCCTAAGCTATCCATAAAACCACGAAGTACAACGTAAAGAAATATTGATAATACTCCAAAACTCTCATAAAATAAATATTTTTTAGTAACTTTAGCTATACTTTCCTCTAAACCTAGTGAATTTACTACCGGTGTAGCTAAAGTATTTAGCCCAATTATTAAAATTATACTAATCGCTATAGCTATATACAAAAATTGACGAACTTTCGTCGGAATTTCATCCTCTCTTCCCTTTCCAATTAGCTGTGATACTATCGGAATAATGGCAAGTACTATTGCATTAAGCGTGTACATAATTGGATTCCATATATTAACTCCCATACTTACCCCTGCTAAATCTGTCGGGCTGTAATGTCCTGCCATAAACGTCCCTATCATTCCCGATGAATATGAAATAATTTGATAAATCAATACCGGAATAAGTAATTTTATAAATATTATTGATTGCTCTTTTATATTTTTTCCTTGATACATAAAATCCCCTTTTTCACTAATACAATTTCTATTTCTATAGTTTAAACATTAAAAAAATCCAAAAGTTAACACTTTCAGATACTCATCGATTTATAAATATGCAACCAAGACTTGAATAAACTAAAAGACCGTTAGTCTAATCGCCAACTCAACCTTGACAAAAACTCACACCCACAATAAACATACTTAATGCTGCTTCCTTCCGGACCTGACATGGTTCATAAGCACTGCGTCGTAAGGTGCCTCAGTCTCAACATTACGTGTTAAACTCGACATCCCCTAATTTACCCGCATCTCGGTATTCAGTCTTGCTAAAGCGGATTGCAAGTACAGGGCACCGCTAACTCCCCACCTAGCATTTCTATATTATAGCAAATTTAAAAATAAAAAGCAAGAGCTTTTATTTATACTTTTTTTGTCTCACTGTAGTGTTACAATAGATGTAAGACATATAATAAAAAAAAGAAGAGTAAATCCTGTATAATGAAGTTACCTACAAATCAAAAAAAGGAATTTACTCTTATGAAAACTATTATAACAGAAAATATAGAAAAAACACAACGATATATACCTCATACTTTACAAACAAGAATAGCTGCAGTTAAAACTTATAGAAATGGTAACTCTATTCGTTTTGTTTGTAGGCGCTATAAAATATCAAAAGCCTCTCTTTTGCGTTGGAATAAAAAATATGACGGTACTAAAGAGTCTCTTATAGATAAGTCTCATAGACCTCATTCCATTCACCCTAACGCCCATACAGTTGAAGAATTGTCTTGGATTAAAAATCTTATTAAACGTAATCCTAATATTTCTATGATTGAATTATATGCTAAACTTAAATTCAACAAAGGTTATAAAAGACATCCTTGTTCTTTATTTAGAGTGCTTAGAAAATTAGGTTTTTATAAAGATACTAAGAAAAAAGTAATTCCTTATAAACCTAAACCCTATAATACACCTACTGAAATTGGTAAAAAATGGCAACTTGATGTGAAATATGTTCCTAAACGTTGTTATGTAGGAGAAATTCCTGATAAATTTTATCAATATACTATCATTGATGAAGCTACTAGGGAAAGATTTATTTTCCCTTTTAAAGAACAATCATCATACTCTACTGTTCAATTTGTTAAAATGGCTATTGATTATTTTGGGTATAAACCCAAGATAATTCAAACTGATAATGGTTTTGAATTTACGCATTTTAAAGATACTAAACGAATACACCCTTTTGATGTATTGTGTAATAATCTTGGCATTAAACATCAACTTATTAGACCTAGAACTCCTAGACATAACGGTAAGGTTGAACGTAGTCATAGAAATGATAATGAACGTTTTTACAGGCGTTTATCTTTCTTTTTGTATGATGATCTTGTATCTCAGATGAAAAAGTATCTATATCGCTCTAACCGTCTTCCTATGCAGACTTTAAATTGGCTTTCTCCTGTTGAAAAAAGAAAAGAGTTACGGAAAGAGTCTATAAAAATATGCCGGCTTTAATTCCTTGTTAGATAATAGATTTCACAACTTATTTGTCAAGGACAAGGGCTACGCCTTTTTCAAATCCTTGACAAATAAGTTTTAGAAATCTGAAATGTTCTCTAAGGAATTAAAGCTGGCAAATCTAATCAAATAATGTAATTTACGTCGGGGGCTTCATACGGTTTACATAGAAGCTAGCTTCTATGTAATTCTATTATATCCGGTATTTATTTTTTACTTTTTTTGTCTCACATCATTTACAAATGTACATTTTATTTATACTTTTTTTGTCTCACATCATTTACAAATGTACATTATTATTTATACTTTTTTGTCTTACATCTATTGTACCTATGCAATACAATATCATAATTTTTCTAAAAAAGTGTTGACTTTATATATATATTTATGTATAATAATAAATGTTCATTGCAACTGAACATTTATCCACAGTAGCTCAGTTGGTAGTAGCATCTGACTGTTAATCAGAGGGTCGCAGGTTCGAGTCCTGCCTGTGGAGTTGGAGTAGTACTCAAGAGGCTGAAGAGGCGCCCCTGCTAAGGGTGTAGGTCGGGAAACTGGCGCGAGGGTTCAAATCCCTCCTGCTCCGTTTTTTTTGTGGCCCGTTGGTCAAGCGGTTAAGACACCGCCCTTTCACGGCGGTAACACGGGTTCGAGTCCCGTACGGGTCACCATTTTTTTGAGAGTAAGAGTATAAAGTAGGTCCCGTGGTGTAGCGGTTATCACGCCTGCCTGTCACGCAGGAGATCGCGGGTTCAATTCCCGTCGGGACCGCCATTTTGCCTTGATAGCTCAGTTTGTAGAGCAATGGATTGAAGCTCCATGTGTCGGCAGTTCGACTCTGTCTCAAGGCATTTTTTTTATGGCGGCTGTGGCGAAGTGGTTAACGCATCGGATTGTGGTTCCGACATTCGAGGGTTCGATTCCCTTCAGCCGCCCCATTTTTTGAATATTGTATTTAATATGATGATACATGTTATTATCATATTTTTATTTTATAATATATATTCTTTTATTTATGTATAAGTTACATAAAACATTTCCCAATATGTTTCGGTACTTCACAAAACTTAAAAGTGAACTGATTAAAATTTATTATCAGTTCACTTTTTATATTTTATTTTAATCTCTCCTCCAATTCTTTTCTTAAATCTTCAAAGCCAGGTTTTCCTAATAGAGCAAACATATTTTTCTTATACGCTTCTACCCCCGGTTGATCAAACGGATTTAATCCTTGCATATATCCGGAAATAGCAACAGCTTTTTCAAAGAAGTATACTAAATATCCAAATGTAAACTCACTCATATCCGGTAATTCTATTACAAAGTTCGGTACACCACCATCAGTATGAGCAAGTAGTGTTCCTTCAAAAGCCTTTGTATTTACAAAATTCATTGTTTTACCTGACAAGTAGTTTAAACCGTCTAAGTTGTTCTCCGCTTCTTTTAATTCAATATCTTTGTTAGGAGTTTTCACTTTAAGAATAGTTTCTAACAAAATTCGACGCCCCTCTTGAATATATTGCCCCATTGAATGTAAATCCGTTGAAAAACACACACTTGCCGGATACAACGCTTTACCGTCTTTACCTTCCGACTCACCGAATAACTGTTTCCACCATTCATTAAAGTATACCATCGACGGTTCATAAGAAACTAAAATTTCTATCAATTTACCTTTTTGTTGTAAAATATTTCTCATTACCGCATATTGATAGGCAATATTTTTAGATAAATCAGCTGTTGCCAGTTCATTTTGTGCCAGTTTAGCCCCTGACATTATTTTGTCAATATCAATACCACTCACAGCTATTGGTAATAACCCTACTGCCGTTAATACTGTAAAACGTCCTCCTACATCATCAGGTACCACAAATGTTTCATATCCTTCATCGTCAGCTAATGATTTCAATGCACCTCTTCTTCTGTCAGTTGTAGCAAAAATTCTTTCTTTTGCACCCGCTTTCCCATATTTTTCTTCTAACAACTCTTTAAAAATACGAAACGCAATTGCCGGTTCTGTTGTCGTTCCTGATTTAGAAATTACATTTACTGAAAAGTTTTTATTGGTAGTTTTTAAGTAGTTCACTAATTCTTGCGTATATGTAGATGAAATAGTATTTCCTACAAAAAACACCTGCGGAGTTTTTCTACCTTTATCATAAAAATTATAAAAACTGTCATTCAACATTTCTATTGCCGCTCTTGCTCCCAAATATGAACCACCTATACCGATTACTACTAATACATCTGAGTTCTCTTGAATTTTTTTAGCCGCTATTTTAATGCGTGAAAATTCTTCTTTATCATAATTAGTCGGTAAATCTAACCAGCCCAAAAAATCATTTCCTATTCCCGTTTTGTTATGCAAAGTATCATGTGCTACTTTTACATAACTTTCCATATTTTTCATTTCTTGTTTATCAAAAAAATTTAACGCTTTTGAATAATCAAAATTTAAGTGCATTCTTCTTCTCCTTATATTTTATTACCTTTTATTATAAATAATTGTTGGTTTATCGTCTATAATATAATTGTAAATTAATTCAGATACCTTATCTGCATTGTGCCGAATTACATTATTTTCAACGATACCGACGTTTTTATTTTCTATTAATTCCACCCCAAGTGTAGCAATTTCTTCTTTGTCTATTTCCACTGCGGTTTGTTGTTCTTCTTTGTAACGTTCCAAAATTTCTTTTGAAAATACATTTGAATTTGCAATTACAATATCAAAAATATTTTTCCCAATATGTTTATTTATTGCTTTTATATGATCTGATACAGTGTAATTATCCGTTTCGCCATGTTGGGTCATAACATTACAAACATACATTTTTTTTGCACTGCTTTTAATAATAGCCTCTGATACTCCTGATATCATCAAATTGGGAATAATAGATGTATATAAACTACCCGGCCCCATCACAATATAATCACAATGTTCTATTGCTTTAATAACATCCGCATTCGCCTTTACTTTCGATGGCGTTATATAGACATTGTCGATTTCTCCACCTGCTTTTGTAATTGATGATTCACCTCGAATAATTTCTCCACTTTTAAGCACTGCATTTAATGTTGCCATCTCATTGGTTGTCGGTAAAACTGTTCCACTGACATTTAAAATTTTACTCATAATTTGAACAGCTGTACTAAAATTCCCATATATATCCGTCATTGCCGCAAGCATTAAATTACCTACCGGATGCCCCTTTACTTCGCCAGAATCAAAACGATACTGAAACATTTTTTCAAGATATGGTTCTACATCTGACAAAGCAGCTATTACATTTCTGACATCTCCGGGGGAAGGAATATTCATATCACTGCGAATTTTTCCGGAACTTCCTCCATCATCGGCAACAGTCACAACAGCCGTTATATCCAATGGATATTTTTTTAAACCACGGAGCAAAACCGACAAACCGGTTCCACCACCGATAGTTACTACTTTTACTCTATTATTCATTATTCTACCTACCCTTATTAATATCTCTGTGTTCAAGATACACTCTATAACCTAAATTTTTTACATCTTCATGTAATTTTCTTGCAATACTAACCGAACGATGTTTCCCGCCGGTACAACCTATTGCTATTGCTACTTTATCTCGCCCTTCGTATTGGTATTTATCAATCATATAAAAAATTAATTCTTTAAATTTATCATAAAATTCAGCGGTTACTTTATCTGAAAAAACATAATTAAATACTTCTTCTGAGCATCCGGTCTTTTCTCTCAACTCTTTAATATAGAAAGGGTTTTTAAGAAATCGAACATCAATGATATTATCCGCATCAATAGGAATACCGTACTTATAACCGAAACTTGATATTGTTACATGATAACTGTTTCTTTTTTCAATACCAAAATCTTCTAAAATTTTAGTTTGTAAATCTTTAACGGTAAAATTAGAAGTGTCATAAATATAATTTGCCACTTCTTTTACATCTGCCATTACTACTCTTTCTCGCTTTATTCCTTCAAGTAAACTATATTTAACAGATAGAGGATGATTTTTTCGTGTTTCTTTAAAACGATTAACAAGGACTTGATCATCGCTATCTAAAAATATTATTTTTACATCAAAATATTCACTGGTTTGTACTTTTTTTAATAATTCTTTCAAATCAACAAAAAGGTGTTTACTTCGAATATCAATACTCACTGCTATTTTATCTATATCTTTTTCTTCAATAATTCTAAGAAAATCTTCTAATAACAATCCCGGTAAATTATCTGTACAAAAGTATCCCTGATTTTCAAAAATCTCCAAAGCTGTATTTTTACCGGCCCCGCTTATTCCTGTAATGATTACTAATTTTTTTTTCATAGTTTCACATCCATTGAATTAATATTTTTTCTTTTATAAGTTAAAAAGAAAAATTTATATATACTATTGTACACTAAATTTATTTTTTTGTGTAGTATTAAAAAAGTAGAGCAATTTTATCTTGCTCTACTTTGTATATCGGGTTGTATAATAAATACGGGGCATGAAAAAAAATCCATACCTCGTATTGTTTTTTAATATACAAAAAGACAAATATCCAATATAATTAAAGTGCAAAAAAAATAAACTATGAAAGGATATCTGTCATGAATAATTTTAACACAAAAACAAAAGAAATAAAAGAGGGAGAATTCATTAAAAACCTACTACAAATAAAAGATAAAAATATAACTATTGAGAAAACACATAACGAAACTATAAAAAATAATCAAAAGTACTTTGTATTCAAAGGTACCTTAACATATAAACCCAAGAAGTGTGAATGCTGTGGTTGTCTTAATAAAGGTTATACTGTAGTTAAAAACGGCTTTAATGAACTTACTAGAATTAATCTATTAAAAATATCAGGTATCCCTGCTTATTTGGAACTAAGAAAGCAACGTTTCAAGTGTAAAACTTGTAATAAAAAATTTGTAGCTACTACTTCTTTTGTAGATAAATACTGTAGTATTTCTAAAAATGTTAAGTTTTCTATAATGAGTGATTTAGCTGATACTTTATCTTTTAAACAAATAGCCAAAATGAATAATGTATCGGTTAATACTGTTATAAGAACTCTTTATAAATGTAAATCCCATGTAGACATTCTTAACTATAATACCTTACCTGAGTATTTATGCTTTGATGAGTTAAAGTTTACTAAAGATAGTAAAAATGGTATGAGTTTTATTTTTTTAGATGCTTTAACTCATGAGATTATTGATATAGTTGATGGTAGAACTGAGTATATTTTAAATAATTATTTTTCCAGATTTTCTAAAGAGGCTAGAAGTAATGTTAAGGCTATTTGTATTGATATTTATACTCCTTATATGAAGTTGATTAGAAATAAGTTTCCTAATGCTGAAATTGTTATAGATAGGTTTCATATTATTCAAAATGTTAATAGAGAACTTTATTCAAAATGTTAATAGAGAACTTAATAGAACTAGAGTTAAGCTAATGAATATTTACAAAAAACAAAAAGGTATTAATTATACTCTTTTAAAAAATAATTGGAAGTTAATATTAGAAGATGAAAGTAATGTTACTCATGGTAGGTTTTTCTTTAATAGGAGTTTTAGGAGTTTAGTTACTAGACGTGATATTTTAGATTATTTATTAGGATTAGATTGTATATTTAAGGCTAGCTATGAGAGAGTTCAGGATATTAGATATGCGATAAGGTATAGAAATGAGTTGGAGTTTAAAGAATTAATTGAAAAATCTACTATCGGTTTATCTGATGGTGTTAGTAAGGCTATTAATACTATGAGAAAACATAAAGAGTATATGCTTAATAGTGTTAGGTATTCTATCTCTAATGGTTCTTTGGAGGGTATTAATAATAAGATAAAGGTTTTAAAGAGAGTTTCTTATGGTTATAATAGCTTTTATAACTTTAGATTACGCATTTTAGTTGTTTCTAAGTTATTTGTTTCTGAGTATAAAAATAATATTTCTTTTAAGGGCGTTTTGAAAAATGCCAAGCAACACTGCATTGCTTAGCATTTTATCCTTATTTTTTCTCATGCCCCGTATTTGACACAGAGCCGTATATCGTAAGATTATCCGTCATTATCTCCGTTACTGTCATTTATATTATTTCTCGTGGTATTATTGCCACTTGATTGATTTCTTTGATTTCGATTATTATCATTGTTTGAACTATTATTTCGACTGTTACCGTTATTTAAGTCACCATCTCTTCTTTGTGATTCTTGATTTCGCTTAGTTCTCTCTTCTATTTCTCGTCGTTCACTATCACTTATTACTTTGACAGTTCCATTCACAGAACCCACATCTTTTGGTACAGTAAATCCTTTAGGTGGGTGTATTTTAACAATATTCTGCATATTAACTCTATACAACATCTGTGTTTTTTGTGTATCTTGTTGTGTCATGTATTTAGTTGGACCATCTATGGTATCAAACCCTTGCCACACCGCCAAAGTATAATTACTTGTATAACCAATTGTCCAAGAATCTTTGGAGTAGTTATTTATATCAAAACCATACTTTGTTGCTTCTCCTTCTCCAAAAGTTGTAGTCCCGGTTTTCACAGCCATATCAGCACCTGACACTCTGGCATATTGTGCCGTTCCATTAACCACATTTCGGAGCATTGAAGTCATTATATAAGCTGTTGATTCTTTTATTACTCGTTTTTTATCATCTTTGCTGAAGCTTCTTACTTCATTTCCTTCATTATCATATACTTTTTTTATAGTTTTAGGAGTAGCGTAATAGCCTCCGTTACTAAACGGGACATACGCAGCTGCCATTTGAAGCGGTGAAAAACCATCTTTACTACCGCCTATAGGTGTTGTTAGTGAATCATCCGTTATATCAATTCCAACATTCGCCGCATATTGTTTTACTTTATCAAAGCCTACTTGCTGATATGTTCTAATAGCCGGAATATTGTACGACATTGTCAAGGCGTTATTCATAGTGACTTTCCCATGATAAACTCTATCCCAGTTTTGAATATTGGAACCTTGAATTTTTGTATCATCAATTAATTGCCCCGAATTCCACCCTAAATATTCTATCGCCGGTCCGTATGCCAGTATAGGTTTTATAGATGACCCCGGTTGCAGTTTCGCCTGCGTCGCAATATTATAACCATTAAATTTCTGATTTTTTCCTCCATATAATGCCGCTATTCCACTATTTTCATTATTTAACACAACCATAGAAACATTGCTTGCTTGTTTTATACCGACATAGTTTGAAGTTACACTGTCACTTAGTGTACTTTGTATTTTCGGATCAAAGTTTGTGTATATTTTTAATCCTAAATTCAATACATCCCCCTCATAATCCTTATACTCTTTGCTGTTTCTAAGCTCATTAACAATTTGGTTCATATAAGATGTATATTTAGAATCGAACTCGCTTGACAATATCACCCTACTGGTTTCATCACGTTTTACAATTCCGGACATAACATCCGTATTCTGTGCCGCCGTCAATTCTTCCTGTGTTATTTTACCGTGACGTTCCATCAAATGAAGTACAGTATCACGTCTGGTTTTTGCCGCTTCCGGATTATCATAAGGATTATAAGTGTTAGGATGTTGAGGTAGTCCGGCAAGTAATGCCATCTGCGGTAAAGTAAGCTGATTAACATTTTTATTATAATAATATTTAGCCGCTGTTTTTAATCCATATACTCCGTCAGAATAGTAGATTCTATTAACATACATCGTGAAAATAGTTTCTTTGTCATAATTTTGCTCTAGTTTATAAGCAAGATATGCCTCCTGAACCTTACGTTTAACACTCTTATTATCATCTAAAAATGTTCTTTTTATAAGTTGCTGAGAAATTGTCGAAGCACCTTGCGAACCAAATCCGCTTGTTAAATTTGATACAACAGCCCCGATTAGACGTCTATAATCTACTGCACCGTGTTCAAAGAATCTATTATCCTCAGTTGCCAAAATAGCATTTTGCATTTGTTCCGGTATATCTTTAGTTTCTATATTTTCTCCGACCTGATTACCTAATTTAGCTACTTCGTTGTTGTTTACATCATAAACAACTGTTCTGGAATTATTATCTAAAATTTTAGAATCAAATGCCGGTGCTTGAAAAATCCAAAATACGCACAAGAAAAACACCGTTATTATGAAAATACTCGTTGCATACAATCCGTATCTTAATACCTTAGCCCAGACTGAATTTTTTTTCTTTTTATTATTAGGATTACTTATTCTATTAGATTTTCTTATCGGTGGTTTATTTCCACCTGAATAATTTTGATTATTTTCTGAATTATTACCGTTACGCCCTTGAGATACCCTACGGCTACCATTAGGCACACCGCCACCCAAACGTTGAGATTTTCTTCTCATTACCTCTTCTCCCAACGCTCTAGGACGTTGGTTTGGGTTATTATTTCCACGTGAAATATAACCTCCCGGTGTAACATTTTTTTTATCATTTGAATGTCTATCTCTTCTTGATAAACGCTCATTGTTATTTTCTGTCATAATATATCCTTTCTCTTTATTATGTTAAATACATTATACATCATTAATTTTAATGTATATCAAAAAAAAAATCAATTTTATTTAAACAATTTTTAACATATTAATATTCTTTTAATATTTTTGTAACAATACATCTTTAATAAATTAAAATATTCTGGTTTTCTTATTCAATACTAAAATTATATTTTATATACTTTAAACTGAATTTACAAACTAAAATTTCTATTTGTTACCTAGTATATATTATATAAATATATAATTTAAAATCTTAAAAAATAAGTGTTTTTCTTGCAAAAACTACCATTATTTTGTATAATGGTAAAAAATAAAACTAAAGGAGATTTTTATGTATACTATGAACTTATCTAGTTTGGAGTCACCAGACCTCTGTTTCTCACAAGACGATGAATATTCCCAGGATTTTAATACAGAAATAGATTATGAGGACGAAGTTTTATCAGATTATGCTGATGAAAGTTTTAACGAGGTTGAGTTTTTAACGGCTGATGATGACAAATTTTTAGATTACTCTAATGAGATGTTTCTTTATAAAGAATATTCATATGATTTTGATGAGGACTTCGAGTACGATGAAGTCAGTATATCTAATGATCAGATAATGTTAGAAAATATAGGCGAAGCCTAAATTTAACAGATGAATATAAAAATTCCATAATAAATATGGAGTATAAAAAACAAAACGAAATACTAAGCGGATTGGTCTGCTTAGTATTTTTCTTATATTTATTAATTCTTACAATTAAAATTCTCAGCATCTAAATCTAAAAGACGCTGAAAATTTTTTATTCTGCAAATTGGCTTTGATATAATTCTGAATAGAAACCTTTTTTCTCTAACAGTTCATCATGACTACCTTGTTCAATAATATCTCCATCTTTTAAAACAAGAATTTTATCTGCATTTCTAATAGTTGATAATCTATGAGCAATAACAAATGTTGTACGCCCTTCCATCAGCTTGTTCATCGCTTTTTGAATTAACACTTCTGTTCTTGTGTCAACACTTGAAGTTGCCTCATCAAGAATTAAAATCGGTTTATCTGCCAAAATAGCACGTGCAATAGTTAAAAGTTGTTTTTGACCCTGCGAAATATTTGAAGCCTCTTCATTTAATTCCATATTGTATCCACCCGGTAATGTTTTAATGAAGTGATGAATATGAGCCGCTTTAGCCGCAGCTATTACCTCTTCATCAGTTGCATCTAAACGACCGTAGCGTAAGTTTTCCATTATCGTACCTTTAAATAACCATGTATCTTGAAGTACCATTGTAAAGTAAGAACGTAAATCTCCTCTATTAAATAATGAAATATCCTTACCGTCTATTGTAATTTTACCACCATTAATGTCGTAAAAACGCATTAACAACTTAACCATAGTGGTTTTCCCTGCTCCCGTCGGCCCGACAATTGCAACCATTTCTCCTTTTTTAACATCACTTGTAAAATTTTTAATAATTATTTGATCTTCAATATACCCGAATCTAACATGATCAAACACGACGTTACCTTGTTTTTCAGTTATTTTAATAGGATTAACTACCGGCTGTTCTTCAGTGGCATCTAAAAACTCAAAAACACGTTCTGCCGCTGCAGTCAGACTTTGCACTTGCGTCATTGATTGAGCAATTTGTCCTATAGGTTGCGTAAAACTGCGAATGTATTGAATAAATGCTTGAATATCACCTACTCCAATTTTTCCGTTTGCAACCAATAACCCTCCTGAAAACACTATTCCCACGTAGCCTAAGTTTCCTACAAAGTTTATAATAGGAAACATCATCCCAGAGAAAAACTGTGACTTCCATGATGAACCATATAATTCACTATTTTTTTCTTAAATTCTTTTATACTTTTATCTTTATGATTAAATGCTGTAATAATATTTTGCCCTGAATAACTTTCTTCCACCTGTCCATTAACATCCGATAGTGATTTTTGTTGATTGACAAAGTACTTTTGACTCATTTTAGTTAAACTCCCTAATAAAATTGCAGATATCGGGATTATTACAAGAGCGATTAAAGACATTACCGGACTGATTGTGAACATCATTACTAATATTCCCAACACCGTCATTACACTTGCTATAAGTTGAGTAAAACTTTGGTTAAGCCCTTGCCCAAATGTGTCAACGTCATTTGTAATACGAGATAAAGTTTCTCCAACTGTTCTTTGTTCAAAATACCCCATCGGTAATTTATTGATTTTCACACTAATATCTTTTCTCATATCATAAGTTAATTTTTGAGAAACATTACTCATCAACCAACCTTCCAGAAATATAAATAATGATGAAATAGCATATAAACCTAATGTTGTCAAAAGAATACCGGCTATTTTACCAAAATTTATTTCGCCTGTATTGTTTATTTTAGCAACCAAACCTTCAAATAACTCAGTAGTTGCACGCCCCATAATTTTAGGACCTATAATTGAAAAGATTGTTCCGGCTATTGAAAAAATAATAAGAAGTATCATAGGTATAGTGTATGTTTTAAACATCATCATCATTATTCTTTTAAATGTTTTGCCGAAATTATCAGCTTTTCTTACTTTTTTTTCATTACCCATGGCGCTTACCTCCTTTTCCCAATTCTTCTTCACTAAGTTGACTTTCTGCAATTTCTAAATATGTTGGACAATTATGAAGTAATTCTTCATGGCGTCCTATTCCTACTATTTTCCCTTCATTCATTACAATAATTTTATCGGCATTCATAATGGTTGCTATACGCTGTGCAACAATAATTGTAGTAATGCCCGACATTTTTTCTTGTAGCGTACGACGTAGTTTAACATCTGTTTTATAATCTAATGCTGAAAAACTATCATCGAACAATAATATTTTAGGTTTTTTCGCCAAAGCACGGGCTATGGATAAACGTTGCTTTTGCCCACCGGATACGTTACTTCCACCTTGAGCAATAGAACTAGAAAATTGTCCTTCTTTTTCAAGAACGAACTCACTAGCTTGGGCTATTTCCGTTGCTAATTTCATATCAGTATCGCTGATATTTGCATCACCAAACTTAATATTAGATTCAATAGTTCCACTGAATAAAACACCTTTTTGTGGTACAAAACCTAAAATGCTACGTAGTTTACTCATACTGACATCTTTAATATTCACTCCATCAATCGTAATTTGACCTTGCTGAGCGTCAAAATAACGAGGTATTAAATGAAGTAGTGTCGATTTCCCACTACCGGTGCTTCCTATAATAGCTGTTGTTTCCCCGGCTTCCCGCTTCAAAGTTTATATCAGTCAAGACCGGATTATCCGCACCTTCAAACGTAAATGTTACATTTTCGAAACGAAGTGTTCCTTTAACATCATTTAATTTATTATCATCAACTTCTTTATTATCAACTACACTAATTGGTGTATCCAATACTTCATCAATACGTGTAGCCGCTACTGTAGCACGTGGTAATTGCATTACTAAAAATGTAAAAAACAGAAATGACATAACGATTTGCATTGTATAGGTAATAAATGCCATCATATCACCTACTTGTATAGAGCCGTTATTAATATTTTTACCACCGACCCAAATTATTAACAGAGCAATAGCGTTCATAATTAACATAATTGCCGGAAATAAAATTGACATAACACGATTAACAAATAGCTGATTATCCATTAAGCGTTTATTTTCTACATCAAAACGTTCTTCTTCATGTTTTTCGCGCCCAAAGACACGAATAACCGAAATACCCGTTAGCAACTCACGACTTACTAAATTAACTTTATCAATTAATTTTTGCATTATTTTAAATTTAGGAATTGACACTGCCATTATAAGCCCGATAATTAAACCTAGAACTCCGATACCGACAGCAATAATCCATGTCATACCGGTATCTGTTTGCATAACTTTGTAAATTCCCCATATCGCCATTATCGGTGCATAGAATGCAATAAAAAGTAACATATTTAAAGCATTTTGAATTTGTTGGATATCATTCGTAGTACGAGTTATTAATGATGCCGAAGAAAATTTATCAATATCTTGTTTTGAAAATGATAATACTTTGGTAAATAGTTTTTCACGTAGATTATATGCCACTTTTGCAGATACCCTACTCGAAATTAAACTTGAAAAAATACTTGCCACACCGCCAATCAATGTTACTAAAATCATTTTCCAACCGATATTTTTTAAATAATTTGTACGAATATTATTCGTATCAATATCAACTTTTTTATATTCTTCTTTTACGAAAGCTATTCCTCCTTGTTTAGTCATCATATTAGCAGATTGCCCTAAATCCTCAATAGCTTTTTTTCGTTGTTCTACCAATGTATCTTTTTGAACAACTCCGGCACTAACACCTTGTACCATTTGTTCTAAATTAATATTTTTATTTTTTGCTCCAAGCACAACAGTCATAGTTTCTTTAAAAATATTATTTAATTCATCTCGTGTTTCTTGTGAGATATTCTTTAATGTGTAAATATTGTTATTTTCTTCATAATTATTTTCTACCTTTTCAACTTCTTCAACAGTCATAAATACTTCTAATGTTTTTAATGACTCCTTGCTAATCTTAGTAGGTACTGAATCTTCAATACCACTTTGCTGAATTCCCGTATCTACTATTTTACTGGTATAAGTTGGTAATTCCAACTCCGTCATAGCCCTGACAGCAAGCAAGGATACTAAGATAATCATCGGCACTAAAAAACTTTTTAAATACTTAAATAATCTCATAGTATTACTCTTCCTCCTCTAAATCTCCTTTAACTACTTTGTTAATTTTAGCTATTAAATGTATCCAATTAATTTGTTCTTCTAAAGTAAATTTATCCCAAAGTTGTTGAAACCATTCTTCATATTTGGTACGTTCGCTCACCATATATTCTTCTCCAACTTTAGTTAATTGCAATAATTTTTTTCTTTTATCTTTAGTATCCGGCACCTGTTCAACAAAACCTTTATCCGTTAATTTTGAGATTATTGCCGTAACTCGAGATTTAGTAACACCGAGTTCCTCTCCAAGTTTTTGCATTGTTATACTTTGAAATTCCAATATAATTAATAATGCGTGGAATTCAACCTTTCGAAAAGGTTTATTTTCTTTGTTATGAAGTTTTTTCATCGTTACCCTAAGGTCATCCATAACATTCATAGCTTTTTTATAATTATCCATCTTATCACCACCCTATAAAAATAGTTCACATTATTAACTAAAAAGGGTTGTATAATAAATACGGGGCATGAAAAAAAATCCATACCCCGTATTGTTTTTTAATATACAAAAAGACAAATATCCAATATAATTAAAGTGCAAAAAAAAATAAACTATGAAAGGATATCTGTCATGAATAATTTTAACACAAAAACAAAAGAAATAAAAGAGGGAGAATTCATTAAAAACCTACTACAAATAAAAGATAAAAATATAACTATTGAGAAAACACATAACGAAACTATAAAAAATAATCAAAAGTACTTTGTATTCAAAGGTACCTTAACATATAAACCCAAGAAGTGTGAATGCTGTGGTTGTCTTAATAAAGGTTATACTGTAGTTAAAAACGGCTTTAATGAACTTACTAGAATTAATCTATTAAAAATATCAGGTATCCCTGCTTATTTGGAACTAAGAAAGCAACGTTTCAAGTGTAAAACTTGTAATAAAAAATTTGTAGCTACTACTTCTTTTGTAGATAAATACTGTAGTATTTCTAAAAATGTTAAGTTTTCTATAATGAGTGATTTAGCTGATACTTTATCTTTTAAACAAATAGCCAAAATGAATAATGTATCGGTTAATACTGTTATAAGAACTCTTTATAAATGTAAATCCCATGTAGACATTCTTAACTATAATACCTTACCTGAGTATTTATGCTTTGATGAGTTAAAGTTTACTAAAGATAGTAAAAATGGTATGAGTTTTATTTTTTTAGATGCTTTAACTCATGAGATTATTGATATAGTTGATGGTAGAACTGAGTATATTTTAAATAATTATTTTTCCAGATTTTCTAAAGAGGCTAGAAGTAATGTTAAGGCTATTTGTATTGATATTTATACTCCTTATATGAAGTTGATTAGAAATAAGTTTCCTAATGCTGAAATTGTTATAGATAGGTTTCATATTATTCAAAATGTTAATAGAGAACTTAATAGAACTAGAGTTAAGCTAATGAATATTTACAAAAAACAAAAAGGTATTAATTATACTCTTTTAAAAAATAATTGGAAGTTAATATTAGAAGATGAAAGTAATGTTACTCATGGTAGGTTTTTCTTTAATAGGAGTTTTAGGAGTTTAGTTACTAGACGTGATATTTTAGATTATTTATTAGGATTAGATTGTATATTTAAGGCTAGCTATGAGAGAGTTCAGGATATTAGATATGCAATAAGGTATAGAAATGAGTTGGAGTTTAAAGAATTAATTGAAAAATCTACTATCGATTTATCTGATGGTGTTAGTAAGGCTATTAATACTATGAGAAAACATAAAGGGTATATGCTTAATAGTGTTAGGTATTCTATTTCTAATGGTTCTTTGGAGGGTATTAATAATAAGATAAAGGTTTTAAAGAGAGTTTCTTATGGTTATAATAGCTTTTATAACTTTAGATTACGCATTTTAGTTGTTTCTAGGTTATTTGTTTCTGAGTATAAAAATAATATTTCTTTTAAGGGCGTTTTGAAAAATGCCAAGCAACACTGCATTGCTTAGCATTTTATCCTTATTTTTTCTCATGCCCCGTATTTGACACAGAGCCCTAAAAAGTTAACCATGTGAACTATTATATATAAAATTCTCCTTTTTGTCAAGGTTAGTTAATATATTTTTTTATAAAAAAACTATAAATATATTACCTCATCACATAACATATCTATATCCATTTTTATATGAGTTGTAAGAATAATTAAACGATTTGGATTTATATAATTTTTAATATATTCCCTTGTTTTATTTGCAGAAACCTCATCTAATCCATTGAAACATTCATCTAAAATAAGAGTTGTGGGATTTGACATAAAAGCCTGTATTAATAGCATTTTTTGTTTTGTTCCAAGCGATAACTGTCTATATTCTCTATCCTTATACTTCTCTACATTATAAAATTTCAACCAATACGATATATCAATTTCTTTTTTACTGTCGGACAAATTTTTTATAATATTCAAATTTTCATAAAGGGTAAAATCTTCCGTAAACTTTGGATTTTCTATAATAATTCCTGCATCTTCTATAAAATTATTTTTATTACGTATTTTTTTATTATCTTGAAAAACATTACCGCTTGTTAAAGTAGTATATCCACATAAACATTTCATTATTACAGTTTTTCCACTACCATTTTCTCCAACCAAACCGTAAATTTTACCATTCAAGAATTTTAAATTAAGATTTTCAAAAATAATCTTAGATCCATATTTTTTTAAACCATTTTGTATTCCTAACATATTTAAACCTCTTCATTCAACAATATTTTTTTTATTACTATCATTATTACAACTATTATATATATCCAAAACAAAATCATAGTACTTAAATAATTAATGAAAAATATATACAATATAATTAATATGTATATCAACGAAAATCTTTCTGTTTTTTTAATATTGAAAAACGTAAATATTATTAACCCAAGTAACAATAATAAAGGCAACTTTGCTATATCTACAATACCGTTGTAATAGTTATATAAATTTATATCTTTTGTTTTAATCGTATACGCTATTATCAATACAAATAAAAATATTACTGCATCCCTAAAGAATATTTTAAAGAAAAAAGAAAATGTCTTTATTTCTAAATCCAATATACTTGTACATTTATATCTTATCATTTTTTAAAAATTTTCTATATTTACTGATAAAACCTTACTATATACATAAAAAAACGCCATATATAAAGCTAACAATAAGATTACTTGTTCAATAATTATCTGTCTATCTTCATCAAAAATTTTGTGCATATCATATCTGATAAACTTACTAAAAGTTATTTGTGAAATTTCCCTAACATTAAACATCAGTCCATAAAAGACCGGTATTGCTATACTATATCCATATAAATTTTTCAATCTACTCATTTTAAAATTCTTTCTTATGCGTTAATTTAAACAATAAATATATTATCCCCATATAAATAAACGAAATAAACATCTGAATATTGCTAAATGCAACTCCACTAAACCAAGAAATAGACCCTTCTATCCCCAGTGATCTTGATATATACATTTTTAGAAAATCGCTAACTACATAAAGTGATAGAATATATGCTATTATTAAATAAATATAATTATACCCATAATCTATCAATGTTATTAAAAGCATTGTTGTAAAAAATATGTACATTCCGGTAAATATTACCAATAGAACAATATATCCGAAAAATGGCCCATTAACAAAACTAAAGATATTATTTTCCGGTACAAAATCATCAAAATTAGCACCTTTTCTTACTTTAAATCATGTCAGAATATAGCATACTACGGTGTATGCCAATAGTACAACATAGAAAAATACAACCGGTAAAAAAGTAAGTAAATATTTATTTATACTTCTACTTTTTCCAATTAAATATTTAAAACTCTTATTTTTTATTTTATTATATTTATATAAAGCAACTACTATCATCGAAGGTAATAATAAAATAGTATAATCAATTATCGCTCTGTACATTACAGCCGGATCATAACTTGAGGAGAAAAAACTATTTCTCAGTGACACCCCATCAGCTGTTAAATCCGATGCATTTGTATCAAATTGGTAAAATTCAACTAATTCTTTTAAATCTCTTAATACAAAATATAATATCAAGAAAAAAATAGAATAAAAAATTATTTCTTTTATTTTAATATATTTACTCATGTTATTCTCCTATATTTCTCACTTAAGTATTTGATAAATGAGTTGCTCCTTCCATTCCAAATAAAACTACTATTATTAAAATTGTTTAAAATATTTTACTCACCTTTAATTTTTCTTTAATATGTTTATCTAACTTTCACTTCAAATATATCATATATATATCAAACGCTTTTATTTATAGTTATTAAATACATTTAAAATTCTTAAAAAATAGTAGGAACAGAAAAATTTCTGCTCCTACTATTTTTTATTTGCTGAATGCCCACGCTTGTAATAAATTATTTTCCACATCATTTTTGGTAAATCCGTTATAACTATTCAACTTAACATCATCATCATTTGGATCATTAATATAAAATTTTTCATCTTCATAACCACGAATAACTTTATACGTTGCCTTATCCCCAAACAATCCACTCTTCATTCGTACTAAAATAGGTTTATTATCTTTTAATGCCTGCTCAATATCTTCTATTTTACCAATATCAACTTTTTCCACTTTTAGATTATACTTGTCTGCAAATGCTGAAACAATACTTCCATATGTTCCTTGATTTTTAATATAATACTTATTACCTGCCCAATTCACAATATCATCAACACTTGGCGAATTATCTTCAATTAAATAATTAGCTATCATTGCTAAGGAAACAATCGCATCTCCATTTTCTTCTATTGTTTTCTTACCGTCTAAACCATATGAAATATTTCTATAATTATCTTGTTTAGTATAATACATCGGTATATTCAACCCTTTTTGTGGAAGATTTAGGAGCTGCTCTTTTCTCTTGGCATTGTAATTATCAATATTAATAAGATAATATAAATAAGATTCAACACCTTCTTTTAATGCTGTAATATACTGTTCATTAAATATTTTATCATTTAGTATATCTACATCAACCTTATCAGCTAAATTACCTGATATAATTTTTACTTGTGGTAAATTTTCGCTTAATTGATCAAAGTTACTTTGTTTTTCCGCTGAAGATATTTTAGAAATATATCTTGTTTTTAAGTTTTTTTCTAATGCACGGGCTATCCTTGATGATTCTGTTGTTAAATAATGTATTTTAAGTCCCTCACTATTTTTATTTGTTGCATTGTTTACATCAAATTCAAGTAATACATCCGCTTTATTATCTACTGAAATTTTCTTAATTTCATCTTTTGTCGGAATAACATCGTTATTTTCTCTCGTTAATATTACTTTTACACCGTCATTCGATAATTTTTTTTGTAATTTTTTTGCTATTTCTAAATTATAATTTTTGGGGTAAATATTTTTATAATCAGGCTGTTCTTCTTTTTTTATTATTGGATTTATTACTACGGTGTACGTAGCAAGTTTTTCTTTATTTTTATCTTCCGGACTTTTTATATCACTTCCTAATATCGCCCACCCCGGTATCCAACCTACATACTTATCGTTAGTTTCCACTTCATACCAAGCATCCATTTTGCTTAACATTTTCACATTGTCACCGGCAAAAATCTTTTTAAGCGACGGATAGGAGTCATCAGGTCCTGTCCTAACTTCTATTTCTTTAGATATAGCCAGATTATTTTCTTCATTCATGTTTTGCGGATTTATTTTTTTTGAAAAATAATACATTCCTCCAAACAAACAAAATAAGGTAATCAACCCTAACATTAATAATAAAATTGAATTATTTGTTCTTCTTATTTTCATACATTAATTTCCTGCCGATAATTTTTCATAAATAATAGTAACCGGACCGTCATTTACTATATTTACTTCCATCATAGTTTGAAATATTCCGGTTTCTACATTGACACCTTCTTCCCTTAAATATCCATTAAAGACTTCATACAATTCTTTTGCTTTTTCTGCCGTTGCCGCATTTGTAAAACTAGGTCTTTTACCTTTTTTAGTATCAGCATAAAGGGTAAATTGAGATACCGATAAGATGCTTCCTCCAACATCCTTTAATCCCAAATTTAATTTTTCATTTTTATCTTCAAACAATTGAGCTTCCGCTATTTTTTTCGCAAGATACTTTGCATCTTCTTTCGTTGACCCTTTATGAACTCCAACTAAAAGACAATACCCTTTACCTATAGTACCGACAATTTTCTCATCAACACTGACACTTGCTTTTTTTACTTTTTGTAATACTATTTTCATATTTCACCTATTTTACTATTCTTTCCACATTATAAACATCCGACAATTGTCTTAGTTTTTTTATAATAAAATCACATTCATCAACATTTTTTACATAGATTCCTAAATTAATCACGCATGTTTTATTAAGTTTAGATTCAGAATTAAGTTTTTTTATTTCTACCCTACTCTCATTTAATGTCAATAATACTTGCTGTAATAATAAATCTCTATCAAAAGCATGGATTTGTAATGTAACGCTATAATGTCTATGATTAAGACTTTGTACCCATTCCACATCTAAAAATCTATCTTTATCTTCTTCACTAAGATTCGGACAATTACTTCTATGGACTGTAACACCACGCCCCTTTGTTATGAAACCGACTATTTCATCCCCCGGAATTGGCTGGCAACATTTAGATAGTCTTACTAAAATATTATCAACACCCTTTACATAGACACCGGTTTCCGTAATAATATTTTTATTATCATCTTCCGCATTTACCAATTTCTCCAGTTTAGCTTGTGCCATTCTTTCTTTCCGAAGTTTTTCAGTTAAACGAGTTACAACTTTATTGGCAGTAAGACCACCATATCCGATCGCAGCATAAAGTTCTTCAATACTGGCAAATTTATACCGAGATAAAACAATTTCTATATTTTCTTGCGTTAACACTTCATCAATATCAAAATTATTTGCCTTAATTTCATCTTTAAGAAGTATCTCACCTTTTATTAGGTTTTCTTCTCTAGCTGCTTTTTTAAAGAACGATTTTATTTTTGATTTTGTCTGAGAAGATGTTGCTATATCAAGCCATGAACGTTTCGGACCGGTAGAATTTTTACTCGTTCTAATATCACAAATTTCTCCTGTAGATAATTTATAATCAAACGGTTCTATCTTATCATTTACTGTCGCTCCGATCATTTTATTTCCGACTTCTGAATGAATAGCATAAGCAAAATCAACAATACATGAGCCTTTAGGTAATTCTATGATATCGCTATTCGGTGTAAAAACATATATTTTATCACTTAATAAATCTACTTTTAGAGATTCCATAAAACTTTCGGCTGTAGTTTCAGTTTCATCGTTAGCAGCCATTTGTTGAAACCAATTTAATTTTTCATAAAAATTATTTTTTTTATTGACTTTTTTACCTTCTTTATATGCCCAGTGAGCAGCAATACCTTTTTCAGCTATTTCGTGCATTTCATAAGTTCTAATTTGTACTTCAAGTGTTTGTCCGTCAGGTGCTATTACTGTCGTATGTAACGACTGATACATATTCGGTTTAGGCATCGCTATATAGTCTTTAATCCGCCCGGGGATAGGAACCCACAAGTTATTTACAAGTCCTAAAGTTGCATAACAATCAGCAATGCTATCTACCAATACACGTACAGCTAATAAATCATAAATTTGATCAAACGTTTTATTTTGTTTTATCATTTTTTTATAAATACTGTAAATATGTTTCGGTCTTCCGTTTACTTGAGCTTTAATATTATTCTCCCTTAGCAATTCGGTAATACTAAAACACGCCTCTCTTATGCTCTCTTCTCTTGCGCTACGTTTTTGTTTCATCATACCGACAATAGAAAAATATTGTGCGGGATACATATATCTTAATGATGTATCTTCAAGTTCCCATTTTATCGAACTTATCCCTAATCTATGAGCAAGTGGTGCATAAATTTCTAATGTTTCGCTGGCTATTTCACGTTGTTTTTCTTCCCTCATGTATTTAAGGGTTCTCATATTATGAAGTCTGTCGGCTAATTTTACAAATATTACTCTTAAATCTTTAGCGATTGCTACAAAAAGTTTACGATGATTTTCTGCTTGAGATTGCCTTTTAGAGCGAAATTTTACCTTATCTAATTTTGTAACGCCGTCCACTATTACGGAAATATCTTCGCCAAACTCATTTTGAATATCTTCTAATGTAAATTTAGTATCTTCTACTACATCATGTAAAAAACCTGCACATATAGTGGCATAATCTAATTTAAGTTCCGTCAAAATCCCTGCAACTTGAATAGGGTGCAAGATATAAGGTTCTCCTGATTTTCTAAATTGATTCTCATGTGCAATTTTTGCAAATTCATATGATTTTTTTATAATATTTATCTGCTCTTGCGATAAATATTTTCTTGCCATATCTTCAACATTTTTATAGTCATAAGGGTATTCAAGATTCACAGAAATTCCTCCTTCTTTAAAATTTTCTTTATCCCTATTATCATACCACAAAAACTAACAAATTTGTTATATTTTATTAAATTTTAAGTTAAAACACCTTTGAATACATCGCCCCAAAAAGTTAGACCAAGAAAATCTAACTTTTTGGGGTCGATATAAAATCAAAGATGTCTATTATTTATTATTTAGTTTCCACATCTTGAGATAAGTCAACCTCGTTTAGTGGAATAATTTTAGTTTTATATTTTACTTTGTGATATATATAGAAGAATAAAAATATCGGAATTCCCATATACGTGGTTAGCATACCGCTCCAATTTACTATACCTTTTGTTATTAATTCTGTATCCTGTCCAACAATTACAATAATACAAAGTACTAAAGCAATAATTGGACCAACCGGGAACCATTTTGCACGATATTTCAAATCTTCTAAATTTTTCCCTTGGGCTGTATATGCTTTTCTGAAACGATAATGACTAATTGCTATTCCTAACCAAGCAATAAATCCGGTAAGCCCGCTGGCTGCCACGATATAAGTATACGCATTTTGATTAGTAAGTTGAACCAGAAAAATTACAAACACTACCGCAGCGGTAGTAAGCAAAGAAATAACCGGTGTACCATATTTAGTTACTCTACTAAATATCGGATATGCTAATTTTTCTTTACTCATAGCATAAAGCATTCTTGTTGAAGCATACAATCCTGAATTACCTGCTGATAAAATAGAAGTTAGTATAACCGCATTCATTACACTGGCGGCTAAAGCAAAACCGGCGTTTTTGAACACTATGGTAAACGGTGATTTTGCTATTTCTTCTGTACTGCCGGCACCTAATAAGTCCGGTGAAGTATATGGAATAAGTAATCCTATTACCAAAATAGCCAGCACGTAAAAAATTAATATTCTCCAAAAAACTTGTTTTACAGCTCTTGGGATACTTTTTTCCGGATTTTCGCTTTCTCCAGCTGTAATACCGATTAATTCTGTACCTTGGAAAGAATATCCGGCAATTAAAAATACACCGAGTGTTGCTAAAATCTGTCCTGATAATGAATTATTTTCTCCAATAAACGGAGCATCTCCTATAGTCAAATTTTTAAATCCGATATAAGGACCGCCCAAAATTCCAAAAATTGTTAAACAACCTACTACTAAAAATATTATAACTACTACTACTTTAATTAATGCAAACCAATATTCACTTTCACCGTAGACTTTTACACTCAAAGAATTTAATAAGATAATTAATGCCAGAAAAATTATACTCCAAGCCCAGCTTGGTAAAATACGCATCGGTTCCCAATAACTGACTGCCAACGCCGATAATTCTACGTCTGCCGCTACTGTAATAACCCAATTAAACCAGTAGTTCCACCCAAGGGCAAACCCCAATGACGGATCCACATATCGTGAAGCATATGTACTAAACGACCCTGAAGTCGGTAAATACGTAGCCATCTCACCCAAAGATGTCATTAAAAAATACACCATAAGACCGATACAAAGGTATGCGACAATCGCACCTCCCGGTCCGGCACTATGAATCGCTTGACCACTCGTCATAAATAATCCACTACCGATACAACCACCAATAGCGATCATACTTATGTGACGTGATCTAAGATTTCTTTTTACTTCTGTTGCGTTGCTATTATTATTTGTCATTATAAAACCTCCTTAGATAAAAATAAAAAAGCACAACATCTACCATATTTGTACGGAGTCATACTTCAACAATTATCTCTCCAAAACAAGATACTAGTAGCTCAACATAGCACAACATGGCTATGACAGTCCTATACCTATTAAGTATAGTCCCAACAATATTAATATAGGATTAATACCATTTCGGCGACGTTTCCTTTCTGATAATGTCATAAAGCCCTATACTTTCAATTATCATACTATTAAAAATCGCGACCTCTACCTCACTCATTTCGTGAGGCATATATTTAATTTTATGGTTCTAATTATAGTATAGTTTTTTGGGCTTGTCAATAGAGAAAATTCATTTTTAATAATATATTCACTAAGCTATAATACAGATTGTTAAATAAAACCACCCGTATTCAGTCTATTTATATAGAATATTAGCAATATATTTTATGTATAATAAATTATATACTTATATACGAAATATTTTTTGTTGCTAATTCTATAATAATGGCAACCTTAAGAAATCAACCGCAAAGGACAAAAACGAGCCTAATACCACTACTAACCCTTGCTGAAATATTTGTAAAATAATATATATATATTTTCCTCTTTTTTGTATTATTAAACCAAACAAAAATCTTTAGTGTTTTATCAATTATAACACTAAAGATTTTCATTAATTTAATTTTTTATTGCCCTAACACAAAAACATCACCGGCTTGCTCTTCTTTTTTATTTCCCCTACTTAAAAACGAAACTTTATTAGCAATTATAGATAATTGATAATGATTAACTCCGTTCTTATCTTTATAAACATTGTTACTAAGGTTTCCCACTATGTTTAGTAGACTACCTTTATCACAATATTTAACCGTATTTTCCGCATTTTTCCCAAAGGTGGTAAATTCTAAAAATTCTGTTTCATATTCGCCATCTTTATTTTTGTAATCAGATTGCACTGCTAATGTTGCTTTTAAATAATTTTTCCCACTTTCACTTTCTCTTAATTCCGGTTTTTTTACTAATCTTCCAATCAATATTACTTGATTTAACATATTATTACTCTCCCTTTATTTATTATTAAAATTCTTATCAAATTTTTATCACTATTTATGAATTAATGTAACAAATACTTCGCCCGCTTCTAAAAATTCTGCATTAATATAATTATCACCATCAAAATGCAAAACTTTTCCCGGTTCTACTATGTGAGTTTCAGTCTCATTAAGATGTACCTCAACTTTTCCCTTAACAACTATAAATATTACTAATGCTTCCGGATGATTATGTTTAGGTATTTTATCACCCTTATTCCCAACTTTTTTTACCAATTTAAATCTATCATGTGTTTTTAATAATCCTGCTTCATTAAAAATAGTTCCTATTTTCATTTTTAAATACTCCTTTATTTTAGTCATTTTTAATTTTTTTATTGATAAAACATACGTAGTTCATATCGTTTTTCAATTTACCAAATGTCGTTTTCATTTTTATAAATTGTTCTCTATTCTCAGGTTTTAGACCATTTTTTACGATTCGTAATGTATTAGCTATTCCCTCATCTTTAACCATTCCTTCCGGAGTCATTAAAGTAAGTTCACCTTGAAGAGAATTTACAATTTTAAAACCGTGTTCTTCAAATAGTTCTTTCCATTCATTTTTTGGAAGTGGAAAAACATTGATGTTTATTGAATCTGACAATATTTTTCTTGTTTCTTCATAATTATTTATCAATATTATATCGTGTGTTAATAATAATCCTCCCGGTTTTAATACTCTAAAATATTGTTTAAGTGCTCTGTCTTTACTTTTATTACTACACATTGTTAACATCGCTTCATTAATTACATAGTCAAAACTATTATCAGGAAATTCTAAATGAAAAGCATCAGCACGTAAAAATTTAATATTTTTAAATCCTTTTTTTACCGCCACTTCTGTTGCTTCTTGTATTGATGTTTTATCAACATCTATCCCTATAAATGCAGTCGCCGGATATTTACCGGCTAATTCCAAGAGATTTACTCCCCTATTGCAAGCTACTTCAAGAACACTATCTCCCGGTTTAAAATTAGTATGTGCTAATAAAAAATTTGTTCCTGTCACTCCTCCGGGCCTTAGTCTTTTTTTACCGAGTTTTTTTAAAAACTGATGACCTTGCTCTTTTTTCATAATACTTACCTCCTAATTAAATTATTATCATCATCCTTTATTTTATAACATATCAATTTATAAAGCCAGTTTTTTTATAGCGTTTTATAAAAAATTATATGTAATAAATAATATACATAATAATATCATAGACACAAATATTATTAAATTTCCTTTAATATTTTTATCTCACAATATCTAACTTTAACAGTTTGTTTAAAATCATTTATAAAGTATATTAACGTTATTACTTATTTGCATTATAATTATTCCCAATTAGTAAGTTTATTATTACAAAATAAAAAAATTAATACTTAATGTGTACTAATTTTTTTACCTATTATATTACATTTTAAAAAAGCAATGAAATTAATGCTAAAATTGGTAATCCTCCTTGTTTTAAAATGATTTTTTTATCACTTGTTAAACTACCATAGATTGCTACTAAAATAATATATATTAATAACATAGCTACAACTTCTTTAGCATTATTTGAAATAAATGCTCCATACAATAAAGCAATACCCAGCAAACCGTTATAAATCCCTTGATTTTTAAACAATATATTTAAAGCCGGTCTTCTTAATTCTTCTTGACTTATATTAAATACCCTACTTGTACTTTGAGAATCTGTCGCAAATGTTTCTAAATACATAATATAAAAAAACAATAGTGCTACCAATACTGTTAAAATTGTTGATATAATATTCATTTCAATACCTCTTTATTTCATATTTTTTTAAAATTTATTTAATAATGATACTAAATTCTTTAAATCATCATGTGTAAATTCCGAATTTAATATATTATTTAAGTCATATTCTTTCTCACAGTTATCAATTTTCACTTTAGCATACTCTGTTATCTCCACATTCATTTCTCTATTATTTTGTTCATTTCTACTTCGTTTAATATACCCTCCTTGTTCCAAAATTTTTAAATGTCTTGTAATAGCTGCGCCATCTATTTGCAATGTATCACATAATTTTCGTTGAATACACGGTGAATTTTCCTTTAAATACATAAGGATTTGATAACGTGTTAGACTAACGCCCATTTCATTTTCAAATAAATACGTCAGTTGTTGATTGATTATCTTTAAGTTATACAGTAAGTCACTAAATTCTTCTACTTCCATAATTACTCCTTTTAATTATTGATAAGTCAATAGTTTTCCTAATTAGTATAATTCATAATTGTTGACTTGTCAACGATTTTAATGTAAGAAATTTTCTTACATTCAATGTAAGGCTTTTTCTAATTCTCAAAAACTTTGATTTATAAACTTTACAATCGTTTTCTGGTTTTCTATAATTATAGTTACAAATTAAAAATATTTTAACCAAGGAGGAAACAAAAATATGTTTTCATTTCTTAAGGCATCTACCCCTAAACCCAGAATTGAAAATTCTAGGACGGACGCTGAATATAAAAAACTTCGATGGCAAGTATTTTCCGGTGTATTTATAGGGTATGCAGCATACTATTTAATAAGGAAGAATTTTTCTCTTGCTATTCCATATTTAATTGATCAATATGGTTATACTAAAGCTGATTTAGGTAAAGTTTCTCTTGCTTTATCTCTTGCATACGGATTTAGTAAATTTATTATGGGGAACGTATCGGATAGAAGCAATCCCAAGTATTTTATTACTATCGGATTAGTTGCTTCTGCACTTGTTAGTTTAATATTCGGGTTAGTGCCGGCTGTACTTTCATCGCTTACATTTATGATTGTTTTATCCGCACTTAACGGTTGGTTTCAAGGTATGGGGTATCCTCCGGGAGCTAAAACAATGACAAACTGGTTCTCAACTTCAGAACGTGGTGCTTGGTGGAGTTGGTGGAATATTTCTCATAATCTTGGTGGAGGATTAATAGGACCTCTTGCACTATTAGGATTATCTATATTCGGTGCTTGGCAATCATTATTTTACTTACCTGCAATAATTGCAATCATTCTGGCAATTATTATGTTCTATTTAATGAAAGATACTCCGGAATCAGAAGGTTTACCTCCTGTTGATGAATGGAAAGGTGAAAAAATTATAGAAAAAATCGAATCTGCTCACACATTATCAGCTAAGGATATTTTCTTTAAATACATTATTAATAATAAATTTTTATGGGCTATAGCTATCGCTAATGTGTTCGTATACTTTGTACGCTATGGTATTATTGACTGGGCACCTACATATTTAAAAGAAGTTAAACACTTCTCAGTTGATAAACAAAGTTGGGCTTATTTCCTATATGAATATGCCGGTATATTTGGAATGTTAGCCAGCGGGTATTTGAGTGATAAAGTGTTTAAAGGGCACCGTGCTCCCCCTATGTTATTATTCTTAGTTGGTGTACTTATTGCTGTGTTTATTTACTGGAAAAATCCTCCGGGCAATCCGCTTATTGACAATGCTTGTCTTGTAGCTATTGGATTTTTAATCTATGGACCTGTTATGATGATCGGTTTACAAGCTGCCGATCTTGTCCCACGTGTCGCTACAGGAACGGCAACAGGGCTTACCGGATTATTTGGGTATCTGCTGGGTTCTGCCAGTGCAGGCTATGTAATGGGTAAACTTGTTGATCTATTCGGCTGGAACGGTGGTTTTTATGCGTTAATTCTTTCTTGTATTTTGGCATTTATCTTCATCGGTTTAACACTATTCAAAAAAACTTCTAAACAGTTAGAAACTAAAACAAAATAATATTATAAAAGCTATAGACTCGGTATTTATCCGACTATCTATAGCTTTTATATCTTTTTATGCTGTTAAATAAATCCTGTAATTTTCTTTTTATTAGTAAAAATAACCATTTTATTTATAAGTAATTTATAACATTATATTATGTTTTAAATATTCCACTAATTCACTTCGTTTCTTTGTATTAGTTTTTTCCATAAGACGCTTTTTATAAGTATCTATCGTTTTTACACTCAAAAATAATTTCTCTCCTATTTCAGTTAAAGTATATCCCATTAAAATATATTTTGCCACTTCTTTTTCCCTTTCACTAAGTTCAGATATTGCTTTTTCTTGATATAATTCATAAAAAATACCACTATATTTCTTATTAATATATATTTCACCATTATTCATAACTCTATCTATTGCTGTTAATATTTCCTCATGTGCATTACTTTTTGTTATATAGCCTCTAGCGCCTAATCTCAAAGCTTTTTTTACATAGTTTTTATCTTCATACATACTTAAAACCAAAACTTTTGAATTAATATTCAGTTCAGTTACTTTTTTTAATATGTCATATCCTGTTCCGTCCGATAATGATATATCACAAATTATTAAATCATAATTCATGTTTTTTATCTTTTCTATTGATTCTTCTACTGTTGAACAATCTTCTACTACTTCCTTACTATAATGATCTTCTAATAACACTTTAATTCCTATTTTTATCAATTTATGATCATCTATAAGTAATATTTTCATCAATTTTTTCCTCCACCATATTTCTTCTAAATTTACATTTTAGAATGGTTGTATATTCTAAATTATTATCTAATTCAAATTGACCGTCAAAATCCAATACTCTTTCTCGAATTCCATAAATTCCTAATCTACCTTCTTTTCTTGCCTTTTCCACCCTATCTAAAGTTAATCCTACACCATTATCCGAAATCGCTAACGATATATAATCCGAATTAATATAAAATTTTATATCAACTTTTGTAGCCTGTGAATGTTTTCTTATATTTGTTAAGGTTTCTTGAATAATTCTATAAATAGTTATATCAAAATTGCTATTTTTTAAATCAATATAATTGGTATCAAATGAAACATCTAAATTATAGAGTTCCTTATAATCTTCAATGTATTTTAAAATTGTTTCTTTTAAACCATGTTCTTCCAAACTGGCAGGTCTTAAATTCACCGCAATATTTCTTATATTTGTTAAACTTTGTTCTATTTCATTTTTTATTAAATTTAACCTTTCTTTCTTCGTTTCATCTTTTTCCTTTTCAATTAAATTACTCAATAGAAACAATAAACTGGCTAAAGATTGGCTTACTTCATCATGAAGCTCTCGTGAAAGCATTGCTCTTTCTTTTTCTTGAACCTTAAAAACTTTATTTAATAAATGATTATTTATTTTTTTATTACTTCTATTATCCTCTACCATTTCATTTATGGAATCTACTAACTCATAAAAGTCTTTGCTATAACTGTATTTATTAACTTTGTTTTTATAATCACCTTTATTTATTATTTCATTTGTTACTTTTGTTAAATCTTCGACCGGTCTTTCTATCATTTTTGATATGCGATATGCTATTATTAACAAAAATACAAAAACTATAACGTTTAATGCTATTATTTTTATAAACTCAAGATAAGTTAAATTGTATATTTCTTTTGTGTAAAATCCTATTCGTATATACCCTATATTTACTTCATCTATACCGGAAGTAAAATCCATAATTTCCCCATTATTGCTTCGGTATATTCTAAATTTATCATTCTCCACTTTCACTTCTGATAACTTCTTAGGCAGTTCCTTTAAGGTTTTTCCTAAAACATTTTTTTCATTGTCATAAATAATAATATATGAAACTTCCTTATTAGAACTGAGATTTTGAATTTTTTGATGAATTTCATATGTATTATTTGTTCGAATATCTTCAGACAGCATACTTGATAATTGATAATATACTTGGTTTATCCTATTTTTCATAGCATCTTCTAAAATAATTTTATTATTTTTGTAAGTATAGGATAAAATTATACTGGTATATATAGTATAGATAACAATAAAAAAAGTTATAATTTTATTTTTTATTTTTAATTTACCTAACATCTTTAACCTCTTCTAATAGAGTTGGATAGTTTTCTATTTTTGTATCTTCAAAATTTTTAATTTGTAATCTTTCTAATACTGTTTTTATAGTGCTATCTTTATCTATATTAAATAAAATATTCTTTAATTTTTCTTTATCCTTATAATTTTTATGCGTTACTACCGGTCCGGTTGCAACTTCCGGAAATATTTTTATTACTTTTATATTATCTTTTATATTAGAATCTTCATTTGCTAGATTTTGCAATGCCCAGTCATCTATACTCGCTGCGTAAACTACTCCGCTAAGTACTTGTTTTATAGAATCTTCATGACTATATGTAAAATAATATTTATTATTAAAAAATTTATTAATGGTTGTGTTTTGTTGTTTAAAGTAATTATTCACTGCCAAATAACCTGAATAACTATAATTATCTACAAAAGCAAAATTTTTATTATTTAATTCTTCAAAATTTTCTATTTCGGAATCTTTTCTGGTAATAATTATCGGATGATAGTATGCTTTTCCTCTGTTCGGTCTGGCTATTAATTCTAAATCTTTTTTATCTTCATATAAAGAATAAGCACCTGTCGATAAAAAGGCTATATCTATTTGATTATTTTTTAATAAGGTATTTATTTCTTTATAACTTTTTTTCTGAACCAATTTAACTTTTTTATTTAGCTTTTTACCGATATAACTTACCAATTCTTTTTCAGACACGTAACCTTTATTTCCACCGGTTACAGATATAATTCCTATTGTTACTATATCTTCAGGTATTGAATAATTTTCATTAATATTCACCGTATCTTTAAAATCTATATATTCTGTATTGGTTTTATTATTTAGAGAGGTTACTAAGAATAACAGTAGCAATGCTACAACACTATATACAAAATATAAAATCTTTTTACCCATATTGTTCCTCCTAAAATAATTTTCTTACTTATTATACAATAAAAAGTACATTTTAGAAATCTCTAAAATATACTTTTTATTTTAATCTATAAATATTTACCTGCTTCTTTTATACTAAGATTAGACATCTGTTTATGATATTTTTCTATAAAACTTTTTACCCACTTAGGATTTGTTTTTGAGTAATCTCTTAATGCCCATCCTACTGCTTTATTTACAAAAAATTCCGTATGATTTAAATTATTTATTAGTATTTTTTCTAATAAATCTACGTTGGTGTTTTCTTTTCTTAATAATTGATGATCAATTGCGACACGTCTAAGCCAAATATTATCATCTTTACTCCACTCTAAAATTACACTTTCCAATTCTGAATAACGACTAATAAGGCTTCCAATAACCCTATCAAGAATATCAACACTATCCCACCATGATTTTGTAACAACAAGGGATTTTAGTTTAGGTAAATCTTCTTTTACCAAAAATTTCTGCATTGTTTTTAAATAATATCCTGCTATATATTGGCACTCTCGTTTATCGTATTCCCAACAATATTTTATAAAATTCCAATCAATACTTTTGGTTTTTTTCGCCTCTTTAAAATATGGTGTCCATAATTCTTTTCTTTTCGGAGCTTGGATACCAAAAAACAAAAACTTATTTTTCATATACTTTTCCATAAATTTCGCTTGGGTTGGATTAGCATTTTTTTCAAATTCTTTTATCAAATTTTCTAAATTCATAATTTTATTTTCTATTATCTAAACTTGCTTTAATAAAACCAGCAAATAATGGATGTGATTTTTCAGGGCGTGATTTGAATTCCGGATGAAATTGTCCTGCGATAAACCATGGATGTTCCGGCAATTCAATGACCTCTACTAAACGACCGTCAGGACTTACACCTGATAAAACTAATCCTTTTTCCATTAAACGTTCACGATAAAAGTTATTAAATTCATAACGGTGACGATGACGTTCAGTAATCTCCAAAGCATTATATTCTTTATGTGCTTTAGTTCCCTCTGTTAAAACGCATGGATAACTTCCTAAACGTAAAGTCCCCCCCATCTCTACCACATTTTCCTGATCCGGCAGTAAGTTAATAATTGGGTATGGAGTATTCGGATCAAGTTCTGATGAATGTGCTCCGGTAAGTCCACAAACATTACGTGCAAATTCTACTGCTGCAAGCTGCATTCCTAAACAAATACCGAAATAAGGCACTTTATTTTCACGTGCATATTTAATTGTTGTGATTTTCCCTTCAACACCTCTATCTCCAAAGCCTCCCGGTACTAAAATTCCGTCTGCATCTTTTAGATAATCATATACATTTTCTTCTGTAATATCTTCTGATTGGATCCAATCAATTTCCACTTTTGCATTATATTTATATCCTGCATGTTTTAATGATTCTACAACTGAAATATATGCGTCATGTAATTCAACATATTTTCCGACTAAAGCAATTTTAACAGTATCTTTTAAATTATCAACACGTTTTACTAATGATAACCATTCTGTCATATCTGCTTCCGGTGCTGTCAAATTGAAGTGTTTTAAAACAATATCATCGATTTTTTGATTCTTTAAATTAACCGGTAGTTCATATAAATTACTAACATCTCTACTTTCTATAACATGTTGTTTTGGAATATCACAGAATAATGAGATTTTTGCGCGCAGCTCATCTGTTAACGCAAGTTCATTACGAACGACGATAATATCCGGTTGGATTCCTAACCCACGCAATTCTTTAACTGATTGTTGAGTTGGTTTTGTTTTCATTTCTCCAGCAGCTTTAATATAAGGTAACAAAGTACAATGTATATAACAAACATTTTCACGCCCTAAGTCGCTTCGAATTTGTCGAATAGCTTCTACAAACGGTAATGATTCTATGTCCCCTGTCGTACCGCCGATTTCTGTAATAACAACATCGGCATCACTTGATTCACCCGCTAATAAAACACGTGATTTAATTTCGTTAGTTACATGAGGAATTACCTGTACTGTTCCTCCTAAATAATCTCCACGACGTTCTTTTTCAATAATTGATGAATAAACACGCCCCGCAGTTACGTTTGAATATTGCCCTAAATTTACATCAATAAAACGTTCATAATGTCCTAAATCTAAATCCGTTTCCGCTCCGTCCTCCGTTACAAATACTTCTCCGTGTTGATATGGACTCATTGTTCCCGGGTCAACATTCAAATATGGATCAAATTTTTGCAAAGTTACTTTTAATCCTCTGTTTTTTAACACTCTACCTACTGAGGCAGCTACTATACCTTTTCCTAATGATGATACTACTCCACCTGTTACGAAAATATATTTTGTCATTGCATTCTCCTTTAAAAATAATAAAACCCCCTACTATTTTTAAGTAGGGGGACTGTTCCTTAATTTCACTCTTTCAGAGTGCCCGTCTATTATTCTAACATAATGTAGTGTTTTAAGCAATTAAAAACCTTCAATATTTTTTTAATTAAAAGAATTTAAATGATTTAAGCGGGTAGTATCTTAAACTTACTTTTCCTATCATAGCTTCTTTTTTTACAAAACCAAAAATACGACTATCTGTACTATGTTGTCTATTATCTCCCATTACGAAATATGTTCCTTCCGGAACGGTTTTTGATTTCGTACTGCTTAAATACTCTATATTAAAATCCGGTGTTAATGGTGAATTACCTTCTGATTTTGCTTCTTTTATCTTCTGCTCAAGATATGGCTCATCCACTTTTTGACCATTTACATATAGTACATCATTTTTATATTCAATCGTATCTCCCGGAACACCAATAATACGCTTAATATAATCATCTGTTTCATTAGCATGGAAAACCACTTCATCTCCACGTTTATAATTTTTACTTAATTTATTAACGAACACTTTATCATTATCTGCAAATGTATAGTCCATCGAATGACCTTTTACGGTGAACGGAGCAATTACGTACGTACTCAATACTAAATAAATAACTATAGATACGACAACGACAACTATCCATTCCAAAATTTCTCTCAAAAATTTCACTGTCACAATCCCTCTTTTTTATATTATTATGATTTCTAATTTTATCACACTTCTTGGTAAAAATCAAAAATGTCTTGTCGTACTATTATAGTTTCTAAACATTAAGTTAACTTTAAAGAAACAATATATTTTGATGGTTTCTATATACTTATACTATTACGTTTGGGGAACTATAAAGATATATTACAAATCATTTCTCCATTTAAGAAGTTTTTCTACATCTTCTTTTTTAATATAACCATTATTAAGTGCCTCTTCTATTAAATAGTTATAATTTGTCAATGTGTGGTATACCACATTATCTTTAGCAAATGCTTCTTTTGCTTTCAATAAATCATAACTAAATATTGCTACAACTCCCAAAACTACTACTCCTGCTTCTTCTAGAGCTTTTACTACCTTTAATGATGACAATCCTGTTGAAATTAAATCTTCGATAACAACAACCTTTTGTCCGGCAATTAAACGTCCTTCTATCTGATTGGTCTTACCGTGCTTTTTCTTTGAATTTCTCACATAAACCATAGGTAAATTCAGTATCTCACTCACCCACGCAGCATGTGGAATACCTGCAGTAGCTGTCCCCGCTACTGCTTCTACATCTGGGAAAAATTTCCCAATCAATTCTGACAATCCGTTAGCTATTTCTCTTCTTGTTGTTGGATACGACATCGTTATTCTATTATCACAATATATAGGAGATTTAATTCCCGACGTCCATGTAAAATAATCATTGGGTCTTAATGTCACCGCTCCAATATCCAGTAAATGTTTTGCTATTTGATTTTCTATGTTCATAGTTTACTCCTTTTCATTCATTATTGTTTGTAAATTGCTCTTTAATAAATTTATATATTTTTTGGGGATTACTTACTTTAGTTATTGAACGACCGACTACAATATAGTTACTACCTTTTTCGTTTGCCATTTGAGGTGTAGCTACACGTTTTTGATCCTCTGTTCTGTCGTTTTTCAATCTTATTCCCGGAGTTATTTTTAAAAAATTTTCTCCACATTCTTCATTAATCAACCCAACTTCCCATACTGATGATACAACTCCGTCAAGCCCCGCTTTTTTTGACAAACGCGCATAGTTTCTCACACTTTCTTCTAGTGATGTTATCACTAATTGCTCTTTTTTCATATTTTCTTCCGACGTTGAGGTAAGTTGAGTAATAGCTATTACTTTTGTATTTTCTCCACCGCCATCTACCATACCTTGTTTAGCAGCTTTTAACATTTCAAATCCTCCTGCTGCATGTACCGTCAATACATCTATATTGAATTTAGCTAGCCCTTTTGCTGCACCATAGACTGTGTTAGGTATATCATGAAGTTTTAAATCTAAAAATATTTTATGCCCTAAATTCTTTATCTTTTCTATTATTATAGGTCCATTTTGTAAATATAATTCCATACCAATTTTTACGAACAATTTTTCTTTTTCAAACTTTTCTAAAAATCGCAATGTTTCTTTTACTGTTGGGAAATCTAAAGCTATAATAACATCTCTTTGCATTGTATATTCCTCCTTTTGTTATACTTATAATAATTTATTAACAGTCAACAATTTTTAATTTTTATAAGCACGTCCTTTTAAATCCAATATATGATTTACTCCTAATTCGTCTAAGGCATTCTCTAGTTTATCAATGATTTTTGGGCAAACATAAGGATCTGTAAAATTTGCCGTCCCTACTGCCACGGCACTTGCCCCGGCTGAAATAAAATCAATTACATCCCATTCATCCATAATTCCGCCCATACCAATTATTGGAATATCAACAGCTTGTGATGTTTGATAAATCATACGGATTGCTACCGGTTTTATTGCAGGGCCCGACAACCCTCCCGTTACATTTGCTATTATCGGTTTTCCTGTTTTTTTATCTAATCTTATTCCCACCAATGTATTAATCATTGTTATACCATCAGCACCTCCACTTTCAACAGCTTTTGCCATTGTTACAATATCGGTTACGTTAGGTGATAATTTTACATAAACCGGCACTTTGGATACTGTTTTTACTCGTTCTGTCAAATAATGTGCCGTACTTGGATCTGTGCCGAATTGAATACCGCCGCTTTTCACATTAGGGCATGATATATTTAATTCCAACGCATGTACATTAGGTGCTTTACTTATATGTTCTGCAACATAAACATAATCATCTACCGTACTGCCGGCGATATTGGCTATAACTGGCACATTATACTGTTCAAGTTCTTTTAGCTTAGTATTAATAATAGTGTGTACACCGGGATTTTGTAATCCTATTGCATTAAGCATTCCGCTAGAAGTTTCCGCTACTCTCGGTGTCGGATTCCCAAACCTTGCCTCTTTTGTTGCAGCTTTTATCATAATTGCACCAAGTTTTGATAAATCGTAAAATTGAGCATATTCCAATCCGAATGCAAAACATCCTGAAGCCGGCATTATAGGATTTTTTAAATTTAAACCGGGTAGTTGCACTTTTAATCGCTCATTCATAGTTAATCTCCTATACCGCTATCTCGTCCGCTTTATACACCGGACCGTCATAACATACTCGTGATACCATACCGTCTATTTTGTTACAAACACAGGCATAACACGCTCCTACACCACACGCCATTCTCTCTTCCAGTGAAATATAACCTATATGCTCACTGTCCATATTTTTTAATGCCTTTAACATTGCTAATGGACCACAGCTGTAATATTTATCGTACTGAATATTATATTTTTTTATTATATCGGTAACGAATCCTTTTTCACCATATGTTCCGTCTGCCGTTGCGACGTAAGTAGTTCCTAATTTTTCAAATCTTTCTTTGTAAAAGACATCTTTTTCATTATTAAAACCTAAAACATGAATAGTTTTTACCCCTTTTTCATTGAATTTCTTTGCCAGTTCGTATAATGGTGGAACACCTATCCCACCTCCTACTAAAAGTGCTGTTTCTCCTTTAATTAAAGTAGTAATGTCATATCCCTTACCTAACGGACCTAGGACATCAACCATCTCCCCTATATTAAGTTTTGAAATACACTTTGTCCCCTCTCCGTTTACTCGATATACTATAACAAAAGTTTGTTCTTCTTTATTTATTTCACAAATTGATATTGGGCGACGTAATAGAAACTCTCTTCCTTTACCAACTTTTATATTTACAAACTGCCCCGCTGTATTCATCTCATTTACTATACTTCCTTCTAGGGTTAACTTATATATTTTATCTGCTATTTTCTTATTTTCTACTACTTTAACTAATTGTACCTGCATTAAAATCCTCCTACTTATAATGGTAATATATTAAATGAAATTGATTCAAGAACTTTTAATAAAGCATTCGCCGTATCAAGTGACGTCATACATACAATCTCTTGTTCGCTCGCCACTCGACGAATTTTAAAGCCGTCTTTTGTTACATCTTTATCTTTTGATGTTGTATTAATAACTATATCAACATCTCCATTATATATCGCATCTAATACACTGTATTCACTTTGACTAATCTTTCCGACAGCTGTTACCCTTAAATTATGTTGTTGTAAAAATTTTGCCGTCCCTTCTGTTGCTAATAAATTGTATCCTAAACTTGAGAAGCGTTTCGCCAGCATCAGTGCTTCTTCTTTATCGTCATTGCTTATTGTAAACAATATATTACCTTGATCGCTAACTCTAATTCCTGCAGCTACCAACCCTTTATATAATGATTTTTCCAAAGTTGTATCACTTCCTAATACTTCACCTGTTGATTTCATCTCTGGACCAAGAGTAGTATCTACGTCTTTTAATTTTTGAAAACTAAATACCGGTACTTTTGTATAAAAATTATTGCTTTCAGGTAATAGTCCTGTTTCATATCCTTGTGATTTTAATGTTTTTCCTATTATCGTACCGGCTGCAAGTTTTGCCATAGGCACACCTGTAATTTTGCTTAAAAATGGTACTGTACGTGAACTACGAGGATTTACTTCAAGAACAAATACTTCTCCTTTGCTTATTACATATTGGATATTTAATAAACCTACTATATTTAAACCTTTCGCTAATTTTATTGTATATTCTATCAGTTTCTCTTTTTCTGAAGATGACAGTGTTTGTGGCGGATACACCGAAATCGAATCACCTGAATGTACCCCTGCACGTTCAATATGTTCCATTATTCCCGGTATTACAACAGTTTCCCCGTCACTAATTGCATCAATCTCTATTTCACGCCCTACTAGGTAACGATCCGTTAATACCGGATGTTCCGGCGTTAATTTAACCGCTGTTTTCATATAACGACGTAATTCTGATTCTTCATAGACTATTTCCATAGCACGACCACCTAATACGTACGATGGTCTTACTAATACCGGATATCCTATTTCTTTTGCATTTTTTAGTGCCGTTTCAACATCGAAAGCTGTTTTTCCTAATGGTTGTGGAATAGCTAATTTATGAAGTAAGGCTTCAAACTTATCTCTGTCTTCTGCATTATCTATTTCTTCAAGTGCCGTACCTAAAATATTTACGCCGTTTTTTTCTAATTTATCCGCTAAATTAATTGCCGTTTGCCCACCGAATTGTACTACTACTCCTAGCGGTTTTTCGTGATTAATAATTGCCATTACGTCCTCTTCGGTTAGCGGTTCAAAATAAAGTTTATCTGAAATGGTAAAGTCCGTTGATACAGTTTCCGGATTGTTATTAATAATAATAGCTTCATACCCCGCTTCTTTTATCGCCATTACAGCATGCACCGTTGCATAGTCAAACTCAACACCTTGTCCTATTCTTATTGGTCCGGAACCGAGAACTATAATTTTTTCTTTAGTGCTGACGATTGATTCCTGTTCCTGCTCATAACTTGAGTAAAAATACGGTGTTTCTGATACAAATTCCGCTGCACATGTATCAACCATTTTAAATACCGGAATAATATTATTTTTTTGACGTAATTTGTATACATCACTTTCTGCCATATTCCAACGATGTGCAATTACTCTATCGGAGAATCCATATTTTTTAGCATATTCTAATAACTCTAAGTTACCGATATTTTCTTTTAATTCATGCTCAATATCAATTATGTTTTTCATTTTTTCCAAGAAAAATATATCAATTTTGGTAATTTCATGTATATCTTGGGTACTCTGCCCACGGCGTAATGCCTCGCCGATAAAAAATAATCGCTCATCACCTGCTTGTCTTACTTTTTCTAATATTTCTTCTAATGAAAAATCTCCGCCATTCGGTAACCCTAAGTGATGAACTCCATATTCTAGTGAACGTATCGCTTTTAATAAACTCTCTTCATACGTTCTTCCTATTGCCATAACCTCACCGGTTGCTTTCATCTGTGTCCCAAGTTTTCTATCGGCATTTTCGAATTTATCAAATGGAAAACGTGGTATTTTACTTACCACATAATCAAGTGTTGGCTCAAAGCAGGCATACGAATTTTTAGTTACAGGGTTAATAATCTCATCTAATGTTAATCCCACGGCTATTTTTGCGGCTATTTTTGCTATTGGATAACCGGTTGCCTTTGAGGCAAGTGCTGATGAACGTGACACTCGAGGATTTACCTCTATAATATAGTATTCAAATGATTTTGGATCTAATGCCAGTTGCACATTGCAACCGCCCTCGATTTTTAAAGCTCTAATAATTTTCAATGATACATCACGTAACATATGATATTCTCTATCTGTTAATGTTTGCGACGGTGCTACCACTACAGAATCTCCGGTATGAATACCAACCGGATCTATATTTTCCATATTACAAACTACAATTGCCGTATCGTTACTGTCACGCATCACTTCATATTCTATTTCTTTAAAACCTGCAATTGATTTTTCCAATAAACACTGCGTAACCGGTGAATAATGTAATCCGCTACTTACAATCTCATTCAAATCATTTTCATTATAACAAATTCCACCTCCGGTACCACCCATGGTAAATGCCGGGCGAACAATAACAGGATAACCTATTTTCTCAACAAAAATATATGCCTCATCTAACGTCGTGATAATTTCCGACTCCGGTACAGGTTCGTCTAATTTATTCATTAAATCTCTAAATAGCTCCCTGTCTTCCGCTCGTTCTATTGAACTTAATTTCGTACCTAATAATTCTACTCCATAGCGTTCTAATATGCCGCTCTTATGTAATTCAACAGCAAGGTTCAATCCTACTTGTCCTCCTAATGTCGGTAGCAGAGCATCAGGACGCTCTTTGCGAATTATTTTACTGACAAACTCTAACGTTAATGGTTCCATATACACTTTATCTGCAATTTCTTTATCTGTCATAATCGTTGCAGGATTCGAGTTTACTAAAATAACTTCATATCCTTCTTCTTTTAGTGAAAGGCAAGCTTGAGTTCCCGCATAATCAAATTCTGCTGCTTGTCCAATAATAATTGGTCCTGATCCGATTACTAATATTGTTTTAATATCTTTACGTTTTGGCATTATTGTCGTTCTCCTTGTATCATCTTTTCTCTTGCTATTTCTTTTTAGTCGCTTTATATTTACTCATATTTTCTATAAATTGATCAAATAGATAGTTTGGATCATGTGGCCCTGGTGATGCCTCCGGGTGATATTGTACCGAAAATACCGGATAATATCTATGTCTTACACCTTCACAAGTTTTATCATTAACTGACAGATGCGTTAATTCCAAGTCGGTACTCTCCAAAGATTTTATATCCACACTATATCCGTGATTTTGCGATGTTATATCAACTTTTCCGGTTAGTAAATTCTTTACCGGATGATTAGCTCCACGATGACCAAATTTTAATTTATAAGTTTTTGCACCACCTGCAAGAGAGATTAACTGATGTCCCATACAAATTCCAAATATCGGTAATTTATCCATTATCTCTTTTATCATTGCGATTGTTTCCGGGACATCTTCCGGATCTCCCGGCCCATTACTCAGCATAACTCCATCCGGATTTAAACGTAATAATTCTTTAGCTGAAATATTATAAGGTACAACTACAATATCACACCCACGTGCATTTAACTCACGTAAAATACCTGATTTCATGCCTAAATCCACTAAGACTACTCTATATCCTTTTCCGGATGATTGATAAGCACGTTGGATTGACACTTGAGAAATTTGATCCGTTGGAAGATTTGAACTTCGTAACTTTTTAAGCACTTTATCACTGTCTACACAAAGGTCGGTAATTACACCCTTTATTGTTCCGTGTTCTCTTATTTTTCTCGTTAAACTGCGGGTATCAATTCCTGAAATTCCCGGAATTTTCAAATCTTTTAATACATCATGAAGAGTATACTCCGTTCTAAAATTTGATGGTTTTTTACAAACTTCTCTTACTATTAATCCCTTAATACTTGGTGTTATTGTTTCAAAATCATCTCTGTTAATTCCGTAATTCCCTATTAGAGGATAGGTAAATGTTACTATTTGCCCATTATATGAGGGATCCGATAATGTTTCCTGATACCCTGTCATTCCGGTGTTAAAAACGACTTCTCCTACTGTTTCTATATCGGCACCAAAACCGTAACCCTTATATACCGTACCATCTTCCAAAATTAGCTGCTTATTATAACTGTACATAACTTTTCTCTCTTTCATTAATTTTTTGCAAAATTTATTTCAACATTTAATAATGATAAAGTATTCTACTTAACTTATATATGGTGTGTAAATACCATATCTTAATTTAAAAATTTTTCTATATATATTGAACTTTTATTGTATTTTTACCACTATAGATATTTTATATCAAACACTTCTTCATCTTTATATGCTATTTGTCCTTCACTTAATGTTAATACAGGTATTCCATAAATTTCTTCATCTACATAAGGAGTATTGCGTCCTTTTGATAAAAAATTATCCGGATTAATTGTTAAACTTTTTTCTAAATCAATCACTACTAAATCGGCATACCCATTTTCTTCCAATGTACCGAAAGGTAAGTCAAAAATATCTGCAACACGTTTTGTCATAACTTCTACTAAAAAATCTAATGAGAAAATTCCTGTTTTTACAAATTTTGTATATAACTGACTAAATGCTGTTTCACTACCGACAATACCAAATGCCGCTTTTTGCATTGGTAACTCTTTTTCATAAGTTGCATGCGGTGCATGATCTGTTGCTATTATATCAATAGTACCATCTAGCAGCCCAGCTATTAACGCTTTTCTATCCTCGCGTGAACGTAGCGGTGGGTTCATCTTCCATATACCGTTATTATCCGGAATATCCATTTCATCACTAATCAAATGATGTGGGCATACTTCACACGTTACTTTTATGCCGGCTTTTTTCGCCTCTCTTACTATTCTTACGGATTCTTTTGTTGATACGTGACACACATGATAGTGACAACCGCTTGCTTCTGCCAACAACACATCACGAGCTATTTGAACTGATTCACATATTGACGGTATCCCCGGCAGACCAAGTTCACGACTACGACGACCGCAGTGCATACAACCTCCTCGTATTAACGAATTATCTTCGCAATGTGCTACGATTGCTTTTCCTAATTCAGCTGCTACTTTCATTGATTCATACATCATATTTGCATTCTGTACCCCACGACCATCATCACTAAATGCAAAAACATATTTTGCCAACTCTTTAAATTCTGCATATTCTCTACCTTGTTCTCCTTTAGTTATTGCACCGTAAGGAATAGCACGAATGACTGAATCTCTTTCAATAATATCTAATTGTAATTTTAAATTTTCATAATTATCCGGTACAGGATCCAAATTAGGCATCGGCATAACCGTTGTAAAACCACCACGAGCCGCTGCACGAGAAGCATGATAAATATTTTCTTTATATTCAAATCCCGGTTCTCTCCAATGTACATGGACATCTATAAATCCGGGAGAAACAAATTTCCCTTCTAAATCAAGCACTCTATCTACCTTTTCCTCAATGTTTTCAGTTATCTTTAAGATTTTCTTACCGTCAACTAAAATATCTTTTTTCACTAATATTCCATTTTCTAATATTTGACCATTTTTTAGTAGTAACATACTGTACTCCTTTTTATTATAAATTATTGTCTTTAATTATTTTTTCTATCATTGCCTGACGCATAAACATACCATTTTTCATCTGTTCAAAAATAACTGATTTTGAGGATTCAACCAACTCATCAGCAATCTCCATATCACGATTCACCGGTGCCGGATGCATAATAATTGCTGTATCCTTCAAGTGCTTATACCGTTCAAGAGTTAGACCATAATTTTTGTGATATTCCTCTTTTGTTAAACTCATATGTTCACTATGTCTTTCATGCTGTACACGTAATAACATACAAATATCCACTTTTTCAATTATTTCATCAAAATCTACAACTTTTCCAAGTGTTTCATCTTTAAAACACTCCGGGCAAACAAAACTAGCCTTTGCGCCAAGGCGTGTTAACATATTGTAATTACTGCGTGCAACACGAGAATTTTTAATATCTCCGGCAATAATAATATTTAAATCGCTAAATTTACCGAATCTTTCGTATATAGTCATTAAATCGAGTAAACACTGGCTTGGATGTTCACCACTACCATCTCCTCCGTTAAGTATCGGTATATTTAAACTTTTTAGTTCTTTATAATATTTCTCTTTGTTATGTCTTATCACCAACATATTACAACCTATCATCTCAAGAGTTTTGCATGTATCGTAGAATGTTTCTCCCTTATTAACTGATGATGTTGTTATATCAAAATTAATAACATTAAGTCGATGTTTATGCTCAGCTACTTCAAAACTATGTTTTGTTCTTGTTGAATTTTCAAAGAATAAATTTGCAACATATAAATCTTCACGCGGTGCTACTTTTTTACCACTTTTTAATTCTAATGCACGTTTAACAAGAGAATATACTTCCTCATTTGTTAAATCTGACATTGATACTATATTTTTCATTGCTACCTCCAGTTCAATATTTATGAATAAAATAAAATACCTTAAAGTACGGGCTTCAAGGTATTTTGGTTATAGTATTTCTTATTTTATAAATATATATTTTTATCAATAAAAAATATATATTCTTACCAATCCCTTGCTAGCCTCTCCGGGCTATCTTAAAAAGATTTTTTATCTATATTAGTAATATTTCTTCACTATTGTCCACTTCATTTAAAAGCACTTTGACATTTTCTTTTTTTGAAGTTGGAATATTTTTTCCGATATAATCTGCACGTATCGGCAATTCTCTATGTCCACGATCTACTAATATCGCAAGTCTTATCGCTTGCGGTCGACTAACGTCCATAATTGCATCAATCGCTGCACGAACTGTTCGTCCGGTATACAGTACATCATCAACTATAATTACAGTTTTTTCATTCAAATTCATTTTAAACTTAGGTGTCTTTATTTCCGGGTCTTGTGATTGTTTTTCCAAATCATCACGATAAAATTTAATGTCCAATACCTCCACCGGAACATTGAAGTTTTCTATTATCTTAATTTTTTCTTTTAAACGTTTAGCCAAATAAACACCACGTGTTTTTATACCGACAAGAACGACATCATTAATATCATTACGTTCTAAAATTTCGTTTGCTATACGTGTTATCATTCGTGCTATCATCGTTTCGTCAAATAGTACTCTTTTTTTCATCTCTCACCTCATAAAAAATATCCTACTCATATGAGCAGGACAACAATATACTATACACCCGGATTAATTAAATGTGGTTATTTTAATCACGTATCTTTGCTGACCTCTCCGGATCACATTAAAGATTATTATTCAAATTATCGTTAGTATATACCATAATATTCTTATTGTCAAATAATATGGCAAGCAAAAATAATCTTTCTATACATCTATAATATTTTAAAATTTATACTTTAATTATTTTTACTATATCTTCACAGATTTTTTCCGTTGCATTTGGTAGATAATTTTGTGCCATATTCTTTTTTATCTCGATTAACTGTTGTTTGTTTTCTAATAATTTACTTATTATATCGACTAGTTCTCTATTTGTATCCGCAATTTTTGCCATATTATTTTTTTCAAAATATAAGGCGTTCTCTTTTTCTTGTCCCGGAACAGGTTTTAATAAAACTAGCGGAATATTACTGGCTAAACTTTCTGTAATAGTTACACCGCCGGCTTTCGTCACAATTACCGTTGATGCTTGCATCCATTCTCTCATATTAGTAGTGTAACCTAAAATCTTAACATGATAGTTTTCTTTATATAATCTTTTCAATAAATTTTTTAATTTTACATTTTTTCCACAGACTATCGCCAACTGTATATTTTTATTTCTTGCCAGTATAGCATCTACTATTTTATTAAAATTTTTTAATACTCCAAATGCTCCTGCCACCAAAAGTAAGGTTTCTTTCTTAATATCTAAATTATTTTTAGCTAACCATTGTTTTTTGGATATTCGTATATCAAATTTTTCTGAAATTGGTAATCCTAAAACCTTTATATTTTTTTCCTTTACACCCGCTTCTATAAACTGTATTTTTGTATTCTCACATGGTACAAAATATTTTAAGGCATTTTCAGTCAACCAACTTTTGTGAAAATGATAATCTGTCACCACATTAACAATAGGTATTTTTTTATTTTTTAAAAGTGTTAATGCCGGCGTTGGAAATGTTGATACTATTATATCAGGTTTGAATTTCTCTATTTTACTGTATAAATAATGGTAACTGAAATATCTATAGGCAGATGTTTGTTTATTATTTTTACCCATATAGTACAAATATCCATAAACATTTCTAAAATATGAAAAACTATATAAATATAATTTTCTCAATACTGAAGTTAAGCGTGGATGAGCTTGTAAAAATAAATCACATTCATCTACTATAACCCTATCTTTATATTTTTTTTCAAACATTTCTTTTAAATTTCCCGAGACTTGTAAATGACCGTTACCAAAAGAACCTGTAATTAATAATATTCTTTTTTTCATTATTTTTCTCCGTACTTGTATAAAGGACTTTTATAAAATACCCAATAATAAAACACTACTACCGTTATCCCAAGTGCTGCTCCTGCTATCGTATCAGTGGGATAATGTACACCTAAATATATTCTTGAAAATATTATAAATATTATTCCAATTGTTGCTATAGTTAGCGTAACTTGTTTCGTTAATTGTTGATATATTTTTACAATAATTAATGCCATCGAAAAATATAGTATTGTCGCAGACACTGTATGCCCACTTGGAAAACTATATCCCGAAATCTCCGCCAATCTATGAATTTGTGGTCTGGGACGTTGGATAAAGTTTTTAATACCCATTACCAACAAGCTACATGTCAACATACTTATCGTTAAATACAATGCTTCTTGTTTATATTTCTTCAAATATAACACGATAACTATTACTGTTGTAATTATTATATTTTGAATTGTATCCGATATATTAGTTAATAATGCCAGTATTTTTGTGAGAATTGGTGTTTCTAAACTCTGCACTATTTTTATAATTTCCATATCTAATGGGACTAATATATTATTAAAACCCAACACCACTATAATAAAAATTGTTAAACTGCATACCGGTAGCAATATATATCTCTTTCCTATCATCTATTACCCCTTTAATATAAATTTTAAATTATATCTAATCATTTTATCATTAAAATATTTATTTAATTTGATTTTCTAACAATATTATTCTATTATTTTTAACTTCCCTCTAAATTGTTCTAAACTTGTATATCCTTTTTCTTTCATTATAACTTTAAGTTCTTCATTTAATCTTGTAAAAACACCTACACCTTCTTTATGTAAAGTTGTTCCAACTTGAACTAAGTCCGCTCCACACAATATATGTTCAAAGACATCTTTACCGTTAATTACTCCACCGGTTCCAATAATTCTAATATTAGGGTTTAATCTTTCTCTAAATGCTCTTACATTAGCCAATGCTGTCGGTTTAATGTACTCACCGCCAAGCCCGCCAAAACCGCCTTTTGGCTTAATTACAACTTGTTCTTTATCAATATCAATACATAATCCGTTTCCTATACTATTGACACTATTTACATAAGTTAAAGGAAATTTATTTAAAATAGTTGCCATTCCATCAAAATGTGCTATGTCAAAATACGGTGGCAGTTTCACACCAAGCGGCTTTGTAAAGAATGTGAAAACTTCACTGAGCAGTTTTTCCATCAACTCAAAATCATATGCAATTTGAGGTTTTCCGGGTATATTTGGACATGATAAATTAAATTCTGTAACTCCTTGATAATCGCTTTCCTGAATTTTATTAAGCAAATTTATATTTTCTTCATAACTCATTCCTGTTACTGATAAAAATTGTAACTGAGCACCTTGTTGTTGGCGTTCAATCACATAATTCAAATAATAATCAAGACCCTTATTTGGCAGTCCCATTGAATTAATACTACCTAATTTTGTATCATAATAGCGAGGTTTTAAATTACCCTCTCGCTCAACCTGTGTCGCCGTTTTTGTAATAAAAACTCCCGCTTGACTATTTGTAAGCTCTTCTAATTCTTCAATAGACATACAATGAACACCGGAAGCATTCATAAGCGGACTGGTTAATTCTACTCCTAAAAAATTAGTTTTTAACATTCTCTAAACCTCCTGTGTATATTAAAAACAGTTTAACATAAAAACCGAATAATAACCATTACTAATTTTTATTTATCTAAAAATATATGTAGTGTTACAATAGATGTGAGACATATAATAAAAAAAAAGAAGAGTAAATCCTGTATAATGAAGTTACCTACAAATCAAAAAAAGGAATTTACTCTTATGAAAACTATTATAACAGAAAATATAGAAAAAACACAACGATATATACCTCATACTTTACAAACAAGAATAGCTACAGTTAAAACTTATAGAAATGGTAACTCTATCCGCTTTATTTGTAGGCGCTATAAAATATCAAAAGCCTCTCTTTTGAGTTGGAATAAAAAATATGACGGTACTAAAGAGTCTCTTATAGGTAAGTCTCATAGACCTCATTCCATTCACCCTAACGCCCATACAGTTGAAGAATTGTCTTGGATTAAAAATCTTATTAAACGTAATCCTAATATTTCTATGATTGAATTATATGCTAAACTTAAATTCAACAAAGGTTATAAAAGACATCCTTGTTCTTTATTTAGAGTGCTTAGAAAATTAGGTTTTTATAAAGATACTAAGAAAAAAGTAATTCCTTATAAACCTAAACCTTATGACACACCTACTGAAATTGGTAAAAAATGGCAACTTGATGTGAAATATGTTCCTAAACGTTGTTATGTAGGAAAAATTCCTGATAAATTTTATCAATATACTATTATTGATGAAGCTACTAGGGAAAGATTTATTTTCCCTTTTAAAGAACAATCATCATATTCTACTGTTCAATTTGTTAAAATGGCTATTGATTATTTTGGGTATAAACCTAAGATAATTCAAACTGATAATGGTTTTGAATTTACGCATTTTAAAGATACTAAACGAATACACCCTTTTGATGTATTGTGTAATAATCTTGGCATTAAACATCAACTTATTAGACCTAGAACTCCTAGACATAACGGTAAGGTTGAACGTAGTCATAGAAATGATAATGAACGTTTTTACAGGCATTTATCTTTCTTTTCGTATGATGATCTTATATCTCAGATGAAAAAGTATCTATATCGCTCTAACCGTCTTCCTATGCAGACTTTAAATTGGCTTTCTCCTGTTGAAAAAAGAAAAGAGTTACGGAAAGAGTCTATAAAAATATGCCGGCTTTAATTCCTTGTTAGATAATAGATTTCACGGTTGTATAATAAATACGGGGCATGAAAAAAAATCCATACCTCGTATTGTTTTTTAATATACAAAAAGACAAATATCCAATATAATTAAAGTGCAAAAAAAATAAACTATGAAAGGATATCTGTCATGAATAATTTTAACACAAAAACAAAAGAAATAAAAGAGGGAGAATTCATTAAAAACCTACTACAAATAAAAGATAAAAATATAACTATTGAGAAAACACATAACGAAACTATAAAAAATAATCAAAAGTACTTTGTATTCAAAGGTACCTTAACATATAAACCCAAGAAGTGTGAATGCTGTGGTTGTCTTAATAAAGGTTATACTGTAGTTAAAAACGGCTTTAATGAACTTACTAGAATTAATCTATTAAAAATATCAGGTATCCCTGCTTATTTGGAACTAAGAAAGCAACGTTTCAAGTGTAAAACTTGTAATAAAAAATTTGTAGCTACTACTTCTTTTGTAGATAAATACTGTAGTATTTCTAAAAATGTTAAGTTTTCTATAATGAGTGATTTAGCTGATACTTTATCTTTTAAACAAATAGCCAAAATGAATAATGTATCGGTTAATACTGTTATAAGAACTCTTTATAAATGTAAATCCCATGTAGACATTCTTAACTATAATACCTTACCTGAGTATTTATGCTTTGATGAGTTAAAGTTTACTAAAGATAGTAAAAATGGTATGAGTTTTATTTTTTTAGATGCTTTAACTCATGAGATTATTGATATAGTTGATGGTAGAACTGAGTATATTTTAAATAATTATTTTTCCAGATTTTCTAAAGAGGCTAGAAGTAATGTTAAGGCTATTTGTATTGATATTTATACTCCTTATATGAAGTTGATTAGAAATAAGTTTCCTAATGCTGAAATTGTTATAGATAGGTTTCATATTATTCAAAATGTTAATAGAGAACTTAATAGAACTAGAGTTAAGCTAATGAATATTTACAAAAAACAAAAAGGTATTAATTATACTCTTTTAAAAAATAATTGGAAGTTAATATTAGAAGATGAAAGTAATGTTACTCATGGTAGGTTTTTCTTTAATAGGAGTTTTAGGAGTTTAGTTACTAGACGTGATATTTTAGATTATTTATTAGGATTAGATTGTATATTTAAGGCTAGCTATGAGAGAGTTCAGGATATTAGATATGCGATAAGGTATAGAAATGAGTTGGAGTTTAAAGAATTAATTGAAAAATCTACTATCGGTTTATCTGATGGTGTTAGTAAGGCTATTAATACTATGAGAAAACATAAAGAGTATATGCTTAATAGTGTTAGGTATTCTATCTCTAATGGTTCTTTGGAGGGTATTAATAATAAGATAAAGGTTTTAAAGAGAGTTTCTTATGGTTATAATAGCTTTTATAACTTTAGATTACGCATTTTAGTTGTTTCTAAGTTATTTGTTTCTGAGTATAAAAATAATATTTCTTTTAAGGGCGTTTTGAAAAATGCCAAGCAACACTGCATTGCTTAGCATTTTATCCTTATTTTTTCTCATGCCCCGTATTTGACACAGAGCCGATTTCACAACTTATTTGTCAAGGACAAGGGCTACGCCTTTTTCAAATCCTTGACAAATAAGTTTTAGAAATCTGAAATGTTCTCTAAGGAATTAAAGCTGGCAAATCTAATCAAATAATGTAATTTACGTCGGGGGCTTCATACGGTTTACATAGAAGCTAGCTTCTATGTAATTCTATTATATCCGGTATTTATTTTTTACTTTTTTTGTCTCACATCATTTACAAATGTACACTAATTTTTATTTATCTAAAAATATATTTTAAAAACTCTGCTCTCAACTCATTTATAAATTTTTATAAACTTCAAATATTATAAAAATGAAGTCTAATAACATTTTTAGACTTCATTTTTATTTATCTTTTAATAAGTAAATTGCTCTACCGCATGTGCTTTATCAACTAACTTTTTATAAATAGTTGAGTTGTCCAATAAATATTTATGTGTTCCTTGACATTCTACAACACCATCATCAAGAACAACTATTTTATCAGCATTTTCTATTGATTTTAATCTATGAGAAATAACTAACACTGTTTTATTAACAGTCAGTTTATTTAAACTTTCTTGAATTTTTTTCTCAGTTTCTACATCAAGTGCCGCTGTAATTTCATCTAAAATAATTATCGGTGCATTTTTTAAAAATGCACGTGCTATTGATAAACGTTGACGTTCTCCACCTGATAGGGTAGCACCGTTTTCTCCAATAATGGTATCATAACCGTCCGGTAATTTATCTATAAAATCACAATATGCCAATTTGGCAGCCTCTTTTACTTCTTCATCCGTTGCATCCTTACGTCCGATACGAATATTCTCCAATATCGAAGTGTTAAATAATACAACATCTTGAAAGACTATTGAAATATATTTGAATAGTGAATCTGTCGCTATATCTTTAATATCATGGTTATCTATTGTTATGCTCCCCTTATCGTAATCATATAATCGTGATACTAATTTTAAAACGCTGGTTTTCCCACAACCTGATACACCTACTAAAGCTGTAACTTCATTTTGTTTAGCTACAAAGCTTACATCTTTTAGAACCTTACTATTTTTATCATATGCAAACTCTACATTTTTTAATTCTATATCAAAATTATTAAATTCTACATTTTTTCCTTCTTGTAAAGGAAATTCTTTTATTTCTTTTATTCTTTTTATTCTTGAGTCAAGATAAAATATTTCTGTAGTATTAGCACTTAAACCATCTACTGCTTCTTTTATTTTTGTAGCGGCAAAAATATAACCTAGTAGGTATAAAAGATTTATACTTCCATTTGCGTATAATATAGTTCCTACAACTATTACCCCTGCTAAAGATAATTGAGATATTATCCACGATAAAAGCATAGGTACAAATAAAACTACTTCTGCTTTTAAATGTATTTTTTCACTTTCTTCCATTTTTTTATCTAAACTTCTTCTAATTTTTTCAGATAATCCGAAACTTTTTATATCTTGTTGTAACTCAATCGCTTCTTGGAAACTTTCTGAGTTTGCTCTTAATTTATCATAATGCTTCTTATTGGCAGAAAGTTGTAGTTTTTTTGAAATTACTATAAACATATAACTTACAGCAACCGATATAATAACGGTAAGCCCGAGCCAAACATTTCCAAGTAATAACAATATTGATATAATAGGGAAAAATATGAAAAATCCTATCGCTTTAGCCATAGCATGACTCATAGCGTGTTCTATTGCCTCAACGTCTTTCATTACAGTTTGACTTATGTCAGATAAATCGTGTTTTGAAAAATATGACAGAGGTAACTTACTAATTGTTGTTGCTATATCTATTCGTAAATTTTCACTCTCTCTATACGTAGCATTAAACAGAGAATCATACTCTTTGTCTAATAATATATACATAACTATTAGAACTACTATAGATATACCTAAATACTCATATTTATTTTTAATATGATCCAACAACAATCCATCTATAAAATACATTAATAATATTGCCGGGAACATATTTATAAAATATACTAAAAATGAGTATGTGCTGGCTCTCATTAAATCCTCGGCTCCTTGATCGGTTAATGCAAATAAATTTTTAATCCTATTTTTCATGACTAACCCTCCATTCATTTGCCTGTCCATAAACTCTTTGAAACTCTTTATATGAACTATCTATAGACATTAATTCTTTATCAGAACCTCGTTCGATAATTTTTCCATTATCAACTACAAGTATTTCATCTACATTTCTTATACTTGATAAACGATGAGCAATCATTATCACCGTTTTATCTTTAATAAGATTTGCAAAAGCTCTTTGTAATTCATACTCATTATCAGGATCCACCGCTGCACTTGCCTCATCCATGATTATTATTTTTGCATCTTTTAAAATAGCTCTGGCAATTGCTATTCTTTGTTTTTCTCCGCCTGATAGATATACTCCCTTAGTTCCGATTATAGTATTTTCTCTATCTTTAAATTTATCTAAAATAGTATCGCATCCTGCAAGATGAAGAGCCTCCATAACTTCTTCATATGTTGCATCATCTCTTCCTAATTTTACATTTTCATAAATACTATTTTTAAATAGTTTTACACTTTGAAATACAAAAGAAATATTTTTAATAAGTGCTTCTTCTTTATATGATTCTATATTTTCACCACCAATTTTTACAGCTCCTGAACTAATTTTGTAAAAACCGGAAATAAGTTTAGCTATAGTTGACTTACCGCTTCCTGAAGAACCTACAAAAGCATAACTTTTATTCTCTTCAAGTTTAAAACTTAAATTATTCAAAATAAGTTTTTCATTATAGCCAAAATTAACATTTTCAAATTCTATATCAAAGTTTTTAAATTCTTCTTTATCACCAAAACTTAATTTATTGCTTTGCATTTCATTAAAAATATTTTCTAATTTTTCTACTACAGAAGTTCCTAAATATGCGTACATCGAAACATACATTATTCCCATAATAGATACAAATAAAACTCCACTTAAAAACAGTATCATTATTAATTCAACAGTTAATTGTCGTGGGTCACTCATGTCAATAAAAAATATAACAATTGGTATTATTATAGCTATAAAACCATAAAAGAACAGTTGAAACCCGACATACCCTCTCTTACAACTCATAGAATAATCAAGAGCATATTTTGAATAATCTTTTATGGCATTATGCAAGGCTTTAAATGATAAAACATTAATACCGAAAATTTTTATTACCTGTATACCCCTTACATACTCAACGGTTTCACTACTAAGTCTTTCTAAAGATTTTTGGTAAATATCCATAAAGTTCTTTTCACCCATCATAAGTGATAATGCTAAACCACTAACTAAGCATAAAACCACCAGTGATACTCCTACTTTCCAGTTCACTATAAACCCTAATATTAAAATTAAAATCGGCGTTAATATCGCACGTGCATTGTCCGGGATTAAATGCGCCACTATCATGTGAGTCTGTTCTGCATTATCATCAATAATTTTTCTTGTTTTTCCTGAACTATGGGTATCAAAAAAACTGAAACTTGCATTTGATAATCCATTTATTCCATATTTTCTAAGATTTGTTTCTAATCTGAATCCTAAAACATGAGTTATTATCCCTGAAATTCCATATAATATCGAACTACCAACCAAAAAGCCTACTATAACAAACGCATAGTATTTAGAATCGGATATATTATTATCAATGACTAATTTATTTAGAAATTCATTAAAATAATAATATGCACTTATAGTTGAAATAACAGAAAATATAGAAAACAATATCCCTAGATAAACTAAATAACGTTCTTTTGGTACATAATATAATATTTTTTTATAAACGTTTAGCATAAATTTCCTCCTTATTTTTTATGGTAAAACTACCACTATTTTATTTTTTATATATTAAGCAATTTTATAAAAAATTTATATTACCATTGTATCACTACAGCTATTAATTGGCAATAATAATTACTATCAATTAATAAATTCTTAAATCTAATAAATTGTATAGGAGCAACTTAATAAAACCCATTTCTTATGAAATCACGATTTTAAGTCACTCCTTTTTAAATTATTATATCATTTTTTAGTTACAATATTTTTACCATAACTCAATTTAACAACTGCCGACATAATAATCGGCAACACAACTGCAAGTATAGCCAGACCTACTATTACACCAAGTGCCACATGAATAAGTGTAGTAATACCTGATGGATAAAGTGCTGCGAATGTCCCACCAAGAATAATAGCAGCTGAAATAACAACACCTCCAATTGTTCCTGAAGCATGATAAATAGCTTCTTTAGGTGTTAGATGAGCTAAATTTATATTTTCTTTATAACGCATCGCTAAAAATATACTATAATCCACTCCTAATGCTATTAGCATAATGAAGATAAAGAATGGTGCATTCCACGCTAAATGTTCTTTTCCTAATATTAATTTAGATAACAACTCCGCTATACTTAATGAAGCAAAATAAGTTCCGATTAATGTTCCCACTATCGCAATAGGTTGAACGATTGAACGGGTAATAGCTATAAGCATAACGGCAATACCAATTAACATAATTGTTGCCGAACGGGTAAAATCCTTATTGGTTAAGTTTTCTAAATCATTTATTTGTGATGTTTGTCCTCCGATAGCTATTTTTGCATCTTTCAATGATGTTCCCGCTGTAATAGTTTTTAACTCACCGTCTAAACTGTTGATTACTTTAGCTGAATCTAAGGTGCTTGGCTTATCTTTTAACACTACGGTTAATTTTGTTACTTTTTTATCTTTTGACAAATATTGATCAAAACTACGATTAAGTTGTCCTGAATTTAATACCGAATTAGGAACATAAAATGTATTTCCGACAAATGATTCTCCTAATTCTTTTAAATAACTGTTGGCATCTGTTATACCTGTATCAATTGTTGACAGTCCTGTATTAGCTTTAGATAATCCGTTTGTTAGTTGGTTCACACTGCCACCCATTTGTTGCAATGCGTTATTTAATTGGTTTGTTCCATCGCTTATTTGCTTACTTCCTGTTTGAATTTTATTCATTTCACTAAGAAGTGTATCCCCTCCTGCTCTTATTTTAGTTATCGGTTCATTCAAGGTTTTTGTTTGTTGAACAAGTGCTGTTACTTCACCAGTTAATTCCTTACTTTGTGCTTTCAATGTAGTCAACTGCTCTGTTATTTGTGATAAAGTTGTTACTTTTTCTTCTAATTTTGTTAATCTCGGATCATTTATATTAGCATTGATTTTATCAATTAATAATGACAATTTAGCTAATTTATTACTAATTACCTCCCCTTTAATTCCCAAACTGTCTATTTTTTTTGATAAATCTGATAAATGCTGCATTTGTTCCCCCAGCATTGCTATTTTTGGACTGGTTATTATACTTTCTATATTATTATTAAATGTATCAACCCCATTAACATATGTACCTAATCCTGAATTAAACTTAACTGTTCCGTCTGCTAATTTATTAGCACCATCTGCTAATTTATTTACCTGTCCTAATTTCCCGGTAACATCTTGATCTTCTATTTTAGTTTTAGCTGTACTCAACCCACTATTAATTTTTTTAATACCGTCTTGAGCCTCCCCAACTCTTTGCAACAAGGTGTTAAATTGATCTTTCAAATATAAAGCATCAATTTTTTCACCTGTAGGCTCCGTTACAGAAAGCACTTTATCTACTTCATTTTTATTTTTTAAATATGTCGTAATTTTGTTTATTTCACTTAAATCTTCTTTGTTAGTAAGTTCTCTATCTGTTCCTATATATATTGATACTGGAGCAATCATTCCTTTGGAAAAATGTTTTTCTACAACTGTATATCCTTGTTTGGCAAAGTTAGTTTCCGGTAATTCATCCGCATCATTATAATTTAATGTACGACTTGATAACTGCATTAAAAACGGTATTATCAATACTAGCATTACCCCTAACATTACTACAGGTTTTTTTAATGTTATACCTGACAATAATGACCATAATTTACTCTCCTTATGACCGGCGGCTTTTCGATTTGGAAGAAACATTTTTTCACCAAGTACGGTCATAAAAAACATATTAAGTGTTAATAAATTAAGCAATAACACCGCTATACCAATAGCTACGCTAACCGCAGATTGATAAATAATAAAATCTGCCAATCCCAATACGGCAAAACCTATAAATACGGACGAGCCACTGTATATAATTGTTTTCCCCGCTGTTCTTAGTGCTATCTTAGCCGCTTGTATTTTTCCTATACCGCTTGTTAACTCTTCTTTAAATTTTGTATACAATAAGATGTTATAATCCGTTCCAATACCGAGTAACACAACAGCTAAAAATACCTGCGTAAAATTAGACAACGGCAATTCATAATGCCATGCTAAATTCATAGTTATATTTAACGATACGATTAACGAAATTCCAACTGTAATCAATGACAGAAGTGGTGCAACCCATGAACGAAAAACAATAATTAACACTGCTAAAATAAACACGATTGAAATAATTTCTGTTTTCTTTATACCTTTTTGTGTTTCATTAGCAAATTCATGTGTTAAAACATCACTACCTGTTACATATGTATTTAGACCTTCTGTTTTTAATTCCGTATTAATATTTTCACTCATTTCTCTTACTTTATCCTTATCAACCGAAATAAGTGCTAATTCTGTCGTTTTATCTTCACTTAAAAGTTGTTTTTCAGCTTCTTTACTATCTGCGGCACTCGTTATACCCTTAATAGAATAATCATCTTTTTTATCCTTTAAACGATTTAAAATTTCGACAATATTTTTACGATTATCATCCGTTAATCCGCCATCACGATTAAAGACGGCAATCACTTGACTGGTATTTTGATTGTTATTATATTCAATTGACAACTTATTAGCTACCTGACTTTGTAAGTTTTCAGGTAATTTAATCTGCCCTTTTTCTCTGACAACTTTTGAAATACTTGGCATTGTCAGTAAAGAAATAATCAGTATACCTAACCACACTATTAATATTGATGTATATTTATTTTTTAATATCTTTCTCATTACTATTTATCTTTATTATCCTTTCAAAATAATTCCTACATTTTCTTCATTAATAAATAATTTATTTTTGTTGGAAATAAAAAATTTTCACCCGCAATGAACAATCATTCATTTTATTGAAAAATTTTTTGCGGTTATTTAATTTCTAACCGCATGCCAACAACTTTCCCTTAATTCCAACAATATATCTTCCGATAAATCAAGCATATTATTATGTTGCAAACAAATCGCCATCTCTATCGGTGCATAAACAAGTGCGATATACGCATTGTTAGGTAAATTTTTAACAATTCCCTGTTGTTTAAAATTTTCCAAATCTTTAAAAATAAACTCAAAAAAATTTGTTAAACAATTATTACTTTCTTTTGTTAAATAATATGAATACGAGTTATCATTAATAAATAAAAATGCTCTGTTGTTCTCTTTACAAAATTCGTATAATTTATCAAAAATATAATAAAACTTTTCTTTTGCTGTATATCCCGCAGGATAATCTTTCATTATAAAACGACTTAATTTATTTACTGTTTCCTGAAAGAGTTCATTTATCAAACTCTCCTTACTTTCAAAATAACGATAAATTGTCCCAACGCTAACTCCTGCCGCTTTCGCTATAGGTGGAATTGCTGTTCCGTCGTACCCTTTATGTAAAAACATTTCCAATGCAGCTCGAAGTATTCGCTCACGTTTATCATTTTTCTCCATCAAATTCACCTACCATTTTTACTAATTTAAAAAACTTAGCTTCAAAATGAATAATCATTCATTTTTACTAGTATATCATGTGTTATATATATTGTAAAGAGAAAATCGTAGAATTTTTTTTCTTAATCAATTTTATTAAAGTATAAAATAATGTATATTTCTCATTTAATATTTCATAATTAATAAATATCACCTTGTTTAAAAAATTAATCATTGTATCGGTTTATTTTTCACTAACTTAAAACTATTAAATACCCACAGTATAAAGTTATCCTATCTATCAAACAACATCACTATTCTTATAAATATACTCTTATTTTAACATACCAAACTTTACTAATCTCTCAAAATTAGAATTATACTAACCAACCTATATTACATCTCTTTTACAACTTCCGCTAACAGCTGATATGAATAATGTTGTGCCTGTTCATCGTAAATATACGAGTTAATCAACAATTCATCAAAGTTTACTCTTCGTTTCAAATTTTCTATTTGTTTTCTTACGGTTTCTTTACTGCCGATAAAAGAAACTTTCGTCATATGTTCAACAATGCTCTTTTCATGATCTACAATCTCATTATAATCAAATGCTATCGGGCCGAAATGCGGTACCTTTGTTGCAATTGCATAGTTTTTCCATACGGATTCTTCTGAATTTAAAGGAGGTTGTAATCCTTGAGGATTATTAGTTACTATATTAAGAAACGCTTGTAATTGAGTTGTTGATAATTTCTTGGCTTCTTCATCAGTATCAGCTACAACTGCATTAGCGCCGAGAATTACATATGGTTGCTTCAAACTACTTGACGGCTTAAAATAATGACGATATATAGCTATCGCATTTTCCATCATACTAGGTGCAAAATGTGCTGCAAATGAATATGGTAAACCTAACTCTGCTGCTAAATAAGCACTATCCGTACTTGACCCTAATATATAAAGCGGTACATTACGCCCAGCCGCCGGATAAGCATGAACAGGTCGTTCATCTTTAAAATATTCCGCCAATTCGTTTACTTCTTTTTTGAAATCTAATTCTTCACTTTTTACCCTTCGGATAGCACGTGATGTATTGTAATCCGTTCCCGGAGCTCTACCTAACCCTAAATCCACCCGTTTAGGATATAAAGTATCAATAGTTCCATACTGTTCAGCAACAATATACGGGCTATGGTTCGGTAACATAACACCACCGGATCCAACACGAATTTTATCAGTATTAGCTAATGTATGTTGAATTAAAAGTTGTGTTGCACTGCTTGCAACATTTTTCATATTATGATGTTCAGCTATCCAATAACGCGTATATCCTAATTTTTCCACTTTTTTTGCCAACCTAACCATTGCATCTATAGCATCTTTAAAACTCTCATCTTGACGTAATGGTACCAAATTTAATACCGATAATCTCATATACAACCTCCTTTTATATTTTACCTACTGTTACTATTTTCATACTGATAATGCTTTGCACATTATTTTTAAATAACTCTATAAGAATACCTATATTTTCACATATATAAATTTACTTTTATATCGCAGAATAATAATACCTTTCTTAATTATAATTTAGTAATTAATTTTTTCGATTATAAAAATATTAAATAAATTGTACTTAACATCATTTTTTATTTACATAAACACTTATAATCTCATATAATAAATTCCGCTAAATTTTATCAACTATAATATTATCATAATTCATTATACTCCTTGAAGTTAACTTTAAGTTAAATTATTTTACAATATACTGATTAAAATAAAAACTAGAATAACATAATTTTATGAAGATTATATTATACCAGCAATTTATCTATATATTTATATACAAAATATTATTTGTTGCTAATTCTATAGTGGTGTGGCAAACTTAAGAACTCTCTTTAATTCTTAGGTTTATGAGCGCCTTTAGCACGAATAAATCTTAGAAGTAAAGTATGCAACAGGAACTTGAATTTCAAGGAATGTAGTGACGAGGAAATTCTTAGTTCCCACTGCTAACGTACGCAATGGATTTCTTAAGGTTCACCTGAGCTTATAATCTCAGGTGAAGCCAGTATTCCACCACTAAGAATAGCAACGAACCTAATAGCAATGTTTGTAGTGGTAATAGTAAAATGCTAAAAGCATTTTACTTGGAGAATTTTATGCGTCACTTCTAATATTTATGAGTGCTATCTGCACATCATAAATATTAGAAGTGACGTATGCAAAGACACTAGTATCATCAAAGCCATAAACCATAGGTTGCAGATGATACGTTAGTGGCAACTGCTGACCCGTGGCAGTAGCTACTAGCTAATCTTTTACTCACTTTGTTCGTAAAGATTAAAGTAGCCTTGCATACCTTACTTCTACGAATTTTTACGCATCATAGATGCTAAAAATTCTAGAATTAACCTAGGTTAGTTGTAGGCGTCCATACCGCTACTAACCATTGTTAGAATATTTGTAAAATAATATATAAAAAAATTGTACTATAGGTGTTTTAAAACTCTTCGCTAAAAATCAGTATGAGAAAATTATGAAAAAATTTGCTGACTACATAAATTCATAAACGTAGTCAGCTCTTATACAATTTATCACATCAATAAATTTTAAAATTAATAAACTGTACAAGAAAGATTTGATAAAATCGCGTTCTTACGAAGTCATAATTTTTAAGCCTCTCTCATTGCCCATTGAAATTACACTTTTAAATTTTTATTCGGTTATTTACTTATTTATAACCATCTTTTATTATCTGCGATTACTTATATATTCTTTTCTCAGTTTATCAGCAATACCGCTATTTTGGGTACGATGAATAAGATCTACATGTGGAAATGGTACAGCTTTAATATCTTTATCATACTGTATAATTTTATCCGTTTCATTAAAAAGCGGGCGGTCTGCTATTTTCCCTGATTTTATAAATTCTGTCCAATCCTTTTGAATTGACATAACTGCTCTTCTATTCTCATCGGTAATTTGTATATTCATCTTGTCTATAGTCCCAAAGAAAAATGCAAGTTCTGCTCCATGGTAGGAACCACGAAGCCCATTATACAAGTTAGGAACATAATTCATTCTATATCCGTATATAGGGCATTTTTTCTCCAACGTTTCCATAAGAAATAATGTACTTGAATGAAATACAAAGAGCTCCATAATCAGAACTTGTAAATCAACAACTCCAGTTGCTTCCGTTTTAAATTCATTTTTAAGTATTTCTGCAAATTCCCCATATTTTTTTAAAAGAATTTCTTTCAGTTGTTCTTTTTTCTTTGTAATCCCAAGAGTTTTATAATACATTGGTAATTCAATCATAGAAAATTCATCCTTATTTGCTCCTATTAACACAGGCATAGAAGGAAATTCTCCTCGTTTTAATAAATTCATAGGATGTTCTGTGAAAAACTTACCATCGATAATATCATTTTGTCCCCCTTTTATTTTTAACAAATCCTTAACGGATAGTTTTTTTAATTCCTTAAGTCCGGTTAAATGATTTTTTGCTAATAGTTTTTTATATTGATTTTTAGCAAAATCAATTTTTGATAATATCGGAATGTTTCCCGCACACAATATCAATTTATGAAATAATTTGTTACTTGTAGAATTTAAATAATGATAAAGAGCTGCAACCGCACCACCACAATGCCCCATAAGTGTAATATTAGTATTATCTCCACCAAATGAGCTTATATTATTTTGAATCCAGGTTAATGCTGTTTGCTGATCAAGATAAGCAAGAGAACCTCTTATTTCTCCATTATCAAAAATAGGCATATAACCGAAATTCCCTATTCGATAAGTAATTGTAACTGCTACAACTCCCTGTTCAGCAATATGATTCATCATATATATCGGAACTGTCCCTGATCCTTCGCCCCCACCATGTAAAAATACAACAACCGGTTTTTTTTCTGTAAATTTATCAGAGGCCCATATATTTACTACAAACGCATTTTCTGTCTGAACATCTTTTAGTGGTTGAAATTCCGGGCGCAACATATGATGTTTCATAAAAATATTAAGTTTTAATGGATATTTTTTCTGTGGAAAGCAAAAACTTCCTTCTCTATTCAAAAAACTATCTTCAGAATACTCTTCCCTAGATATAAGTTCAGGATATTCAAATCTTTCAGCCCTTGCGTAAGGCACACTTAAAATAGAATGCACATCATTCCCTTGAAAATCTTTACCTACTATATCAGTATAAACTTTTCCAATTTTAGTTTGTAAAATCATTTATTCTCCTTTTATACTTCAAAATACTTTACTATCTTTCCGTCTTCAATCTGCAAAACAAAATCACAACAAAGTTTTATAAGTTCCGGATCATGTGTAGACACAAATAATGTTTTCCCTTGATTAACCAGACTCTGTAGCAACTCAGAAACAGCGCACATATGAAGATAATCTAAACCTGATGTAGGTTCGTCAAATAACAAAATCTCCGCTTTTGCTGCCATAGCCGAAGCTATAGCTACTCTCTGCTTCTGACCGCCTGAAAGTGCCATTGGGTGCTTATCCTTAAATTCAAGAAGTCCTAGATTATCTAAGATCTTATTACAAACCGAAATATCTTCTTTCTCCATGGATAATAGGACTTCTCCAACTACACTATCTGTAAAAAGCTGATGATTTACATCTTGCATCACCATATAGGACTTTCTTATTAATTCTTTTCCCCTATATATATTTTCCCCTATCTTTAATTCTCCTTTACAGCTCTTTTCCAATCCGCAAAGGCATCTTAAAAAAGTTGACTTCCCAGCTCCATTCTTTCCCGTAACACCTATTATGCTTCCCTTTTTTACAATTAGATTAGGTATTTCCAAATCCAATTTAGACTTATCTACTTTCTTTTCCCTTCTTCTTTTATATCTGAAAGTAAAATTTTTTAATTGAATTTTATCTTCATTGGTTAAAATTACCGGTTTATCAATATTATTCAATTCATCTGTAAATTGGCTGATATATTTAGATTCTAAATTTACAGGTCGTAACTTCATGTTGCGTAACTCATCTTCGTTTAGCTTACTAAACTCTTTCTGCCACTCCTTTTTAATCTCTCCATCTTCCATATATATTACTCTATCAATTAAATCTTTAAGATACCAAAGTCTATGTTCAGAAATAACTATAGTTTTACCTTGTTTTTTCCATTGCAATATTATTTCTCTTAAATCTTCTATTGCTTTCCAATCCAAATTAGATGATGGTTCATCTAACAACATTATCTTTGGCTTTAAGGCTGCAACCGAAGCACACGCAATTTTCTGCTTTTCTCCCCCGGAAAGTTCAAACAAACTTCTTCCTTTCAAATTATCTAAATGCATTTCCTGCATGATTTCATTTTTTCGTTTTACTATTTCCTCCACAGATAAGCCTAAATTTTCAGCCCCAAAAGCAATTTCCCCTTCAGTGTCTAAAGAAAAAAACTGACTTCGTGGATTTTGGAATACAGAACCGACAGTCCCGGCTAATTCATATAACTCGGTATTTACTACATCAAAGTTCGCTACCCTTAAATTCCCATCTAATTCCCCTTTGTAATAATGAGGAATTAATCCATTAATAAGTCTAGTTACAGTAGTCTTTCCACAACCCGATGCCCCAGAAAGTAGAATAGTTTCTTCTTCTTTAATTTCCAATGATATATTTTTTAAATCCTGTTTTTCAGATCCTTTATATCTAAAGTTAATATTTTCTATCTTAATCATAAAATCTCCTCTACAGCCCCCAAATATAACCTATGGTTAGGGTAGTAAAAACAACAAATGCTACATAATCAAATTTTTTAAAACCTATTTCACAAATATTGCTTCTTGTAACAGGTGCTCCTAATCCTCTGGTAATAGCTGCTGCCGAAAGTTCATCTCCAATAGAAACACATGAAAATAAGAGTGGTATAATTCTGTACTCAATCATCTTTATCAAATTTCCTCCTGCAAGACTAATACCTCTCATCTTCATAGCATCTCTTATATACCCATATTCCTCTTTTATAGTGGGGAAAAATCTCAAAACTACGGCCAAGGAAATAGCTAATCCCTTAGGGCAATGCAACTTATTTAAAGCCGCCATAAATTCGTTAACTTTAGTGGTTCTTACCGTATACCATGCCATAATAGCAGAAGGGAAAAATTGTAACATAACACTGCAGTACCCTAATGCTAAAGCACTAATGAAACCGCCTCCATTGTTAATAAAAAAATGCATAGCTAAAATTCCAAGTATATAAAATATAGTGAATCTAATAGCCGTTTTGACCTTTCCCTCAACTATTAATAGTAAAATCGGAACTATGGTAATAACCACCCTAAGTGTTAGACTAAGAGTGGTAGTTGCTGTTGACATCGTTAAAAACGATATTAAAAACATCATATACATTTTTGTTCTGGGATCTAGTGAAAATTCATTTCGCACTTATGCAATACCTGCTTTCTCAAAATGTTTTTTAACAACTTTCTTCCCTATAATCGCACCTATTACTCCAAAAATAAAACTTAAAACAATAAGTGGAATTAAAGTTGTGGTATTGATATATGTAAATAAACCATCCACATATTCACTTGAGAAATTTCCCGATTGCAAATTCTCACGATAACTATCTGCAGTAAATACAACAGGCAGAAAGTTTGCTGAACACCACATAGAAAATACTCCAAAACTAATTATAGTTTTCTTACTATTCTTATAATTACCGGATTTTGCAATTAAGTCGCTAATAACACCCACAGCTAAAATCATAGGTGCACCCAGCCATCCCATACCGGTAAAATACATAATAATTGCTAATAATGTAGCCATCATGGTTATCATACCGAATTTTTCAACTTTTGTATAAAAAAGCATCATCGGTATAGCACTCAATAATGGAATAATCGCTACATAAGCGGCTACAATGAATGGATGAATAAAACCACTCATACCGGCAGCAAATTCCACTACAAATATCAAAGCAGTAAATATACCTACATTTATAAAATCTTTTACATTTAATTTTTTACTATCCATTTCTAACTCTCCTTTAAGTTAAGCATTTTCATTTACTTCTTTAATTATAATCAACTATCTCTAACTCGTCAATACTATTATAATAAATTACTAATAGATTTGGATTGTCAACACTTTCCTAGACAACATTCATAAAAAGACTGTACTTTTAAGCCATCACCACTAAATTTTTAATTAACAACCAACATCCTTTATCCATTTTTTAATAACTATTTAGAATAGTAAATTTTCAGAGAAAATTAACACTGTTCCCAAAGGTTTAAACACAATATCTCTTGACTAAGTGAAAATTTTTCCTAAAATAACCCTACAACAAATATTTTCGATTTATATTATCTCTATTTCCTTTTGTTTTTATCGCATCTACCACTAATTTATCATCTTTATTCTTCGTTCTTCCTGACTGAATATCCTATAATCTCTCGGTTTATTTTTTTCTGTTTCACTTTCATTTTGTAAAAATTTTTGAGATTTGTGACTTTGTTTTGTATAGATAAAAATAATTCTTTGAAATATTTATTTCTGCATAAAGTTTTTAGCAGAAAACAAAAAAGATGATAGTTTTTTGCCTATCATCTTTGATAATTATTTTTTCTTATACCCAGTATTTAATACAGAGTCAGCTTTTAATATGTTACAGTTTAAGCTACTTCATAGAAGCGCACATCTGGATCGGTAGACCAAGTCGGCTTAAGTCCGACAAAAACATCGTTTTTAAACATGTCTGTTTCAAGATATGCCTTTGCATGCTCCATGCTATCGAAACCATGAATAACCTGAACATCCTCATCACGGATGAGCAGTTCTTTCGTCATTGCGCCTTCGATATTGTCAAGGAACGGCTGGCGGTAGTCGGTGTAGACCTTCGCTGCAGCAGGACGGTTTTCTGGGCTGATGACCATTGTGATCTCAAGATACGCTTTTACTTTCATCGTGAATACCTCCGAATATTTTATATTTGAATTTGCATTTCCTGAATGCAATTACAGTGTACCATAGATGCTAAATAAATAAAAGATATAAAGAATTTTATTTGTTACTTATAAATTTAATAGTGATTATATTTTTAAAAGTACTAATGCTATAATAAAAGTAGAAAGTTTGGAGGTGCTTAATATGTATCAAAAGAAAATGCAGCCGGACATCAGGTGTCCGTTAGAATATGGACTTAAATTGTTCGGAGGAAAATGGAAATCCCGCATAATCTGTATTCTGAATGAAAAAGGTACTTTACGGTATAGTAGTATTCGTAAGGAAATGTTGAATATCACGGATGCCGTGCTTGCCGCTACATTGAAGGAACTTATCAATGACGAGCTTGTCACCCGTAAGCAGTACGATGAAATACCTCCGAGAGTGGAGTATTCTTTGACAGATAAAGGTAAATCAGTTGTGCCAATTCTCCAAAACATTTGTAAATGGGCGGGCCTTTTCCAGAGAGAAAGTAGCGACAACATTATGACACAATGTCAAAAATGTGATTACAATAGATAACTGAATTTTATATATTACTTCAAGAAAACAAAAAATATGTCCATATTCATAAAAACTTATTAACAAACATATATTCTACGCAGTATAATACATCCTGTAAATTTACAACTAGGATGTACAGTAAATAGAGATGAGAAAAACCACTACTTCTATTTATTATACAACCTGAATATTAGGACGAATAAGAAGAAAGCTAAACAACCATATGCTGCTTAGCTTTTCTCTGTCCCCTTGTACATTTGTAAATGATGTGAAACAAAAAAAGTTAAAAATAAATCACGGATATGATGGGGCTGACCCCAAAAGTGAAAAGAAAACCCAAAAAAAGATTGTGAAAAACTTATTTTTTGGTTTTTTCCATGATTTTTAACTGAAAATATAAAAAATATTTCCCAATAAAATCAATTGATTTCCCTTTGTTTATTAGTTATTTTTCTAGTTTTATTAGATTGTGGGAAATAGCATGTAGGGTAAATTCGACTCTCACATTTTCAATTCTGCAAAGGGGAAATCTTGTGAACGCTAGATTTTATCTTAAGTTACCAAAGAACCTCTCAATTTCTATTTTCTTTTCGAATATATTTTCTTAGTTTCTTCATTTTTTAAAAGTCTTGCCTTTAACTCTTCATACGTTAGATTGTATAAAATAATCCTATTCTCTTTTGCTTTCGTACAGAGTTATTTTAACGAATAATCACCACAGTCTTCACATTTATATTGTTTTAAGTCTCTTTTATATTCATATTTATTTGTTCTACTTACAATTTTCAAAGTATATATATCTGTTATTTGGGCATAAAAAACTATCATTAAGTACGTTATATCCCCAGTTTGATGAATTTTTTATATTTTCTTCACAGTAGACACAGTTTTCTTTGCTTTCGTATCCTGCATCAGCTACTATTATTTTTGGATTTATTACCCCTTGCGATTTTATATATTCCATATGTGGTTGGAATATTCTTACATCTGTTGGATTTTGATGTATTGTAAATTCTAATACATATTTATTGTGTACTCCTACTTGTATATTGTATTCTGCTTTTAATTGTCTATTTTTCATATGATCATCTTTCATTCTCATGAATGTTGCATCTGTATCAGTTTTAGAGTAACTGTTTCTTTCTTGATGTATTTCTAATTGTTCTTCATATTTTTTAGTCTTGGTAGGTAACTGTACCGATCTCCTAAAAGTTAGATTTTTTGGGGTCGGTACAAAGAGAGCAAGGATGTTTTTTATAACCTTTATTAAATTTAAGTTTAGCATATAATTCAATCATAGAAATATTTGGATTACGTTTAATATAGTTTTTAATCCATGTTATTTCTTCTTGTGAGTGTGGTTTATGTGATTTATCCATAAGGGAGAGTGTTTTGTTCCGTCATATCTTTTATTCCAACGCATAAGTGATGCTTTAGATTATTTTGTATCGTCTACAAATAAACTCTATAGCATTGTTATTTCTATATGTTTTTACTGCTGCAAGTCTTATTTGTAGTGTATGGGGTATATATCGTTGTGTTTTTTCTGTTATAATAATTTTCATGATTTTTTGGTTTATACTATTATTATATCATGGAGATGATTTTTTGTTTATTAATTTTAAAAAGAAGTAACGATTTTTTCGCTACTTCTTTTTTCTACTGTCCTTTTGGATCAGCCACCTCTTTTGAATATTAATAATTATCAAATGGATAGCCTTTGCAGAAATTATACTAACTAAGAAAACGACTATTGTGAAGAGAATGTCATTTAAATTTGAAGAAGTAAAATATTTACCGAAAAATGTAATAGCAAGACCGTGAATCATATATAATTCAAAGGATATTGTACCTAACTTTAGTAAATAATTATTACTGAAGTCAATATTTTTTATAATTAGCATAAAATATATCGTGAAAATAATATTGTCTAGATTCGCTGAAATTGCATAACTATAGGCATCTACTAATCCTACTTTGGTAAGAACAATATTATATTTATGAGATATAAATATTAAAATAGTAAAAAGCATTAGACTTAAAATATAATATTTTCCAAAGAAATAATCTATTACTTTTTTGTTTTTTGCCCAAACTAATCCTATAATAAATGTAAGAATACTATTATACCACCAAAATCCATAATTCAATTTTATAGCTACAACAATATATAATACAATAAAGATAAAATTAACCGTAATACTCATGGTAGTATTCTTTATAAATTTAAATGAGATATAGAAAAATATATAAGTAAAAATTATAATATCAACAAACCAACCATTATATATTATAGTTGTATGTTTTAAAAATAAATTATAAAAGAAATTCAAATTTATTATTTCTTTTAGATATACCACTCTATAAACTAAGTATATTCCAGAGATAAATACAAATGGAATAAGTATTTTCAACAGTCTTTTTCTAAAAAAACTAGTTAAATAATCAGATTTTACTTGGGTTTGAATATATAATCCATAGCCAGATAAAAAGAAGAAAATAGAAACAATATAAGTACCCATATATTGAAAATTAGAAAAAGTCTCCCCAGAAGATATCCACTGAGATAGGTGATGTAATATTATGCCAATAGCTAATAATCCTTTTAATCCGTTTGTTGAGTTCTTGTCTAAATAATCTTTATTACCCTTTGGGAGCAAAAATATTAAACCTGAAAATAATAATAGTATTATTATATCCATAGCATCCTCCTTAATTTTATATAGAAATTGTATCGCATATCTTTTTAATATGCAATACAAATTTAACTATTTTATATCAGGCAGTAAATTTCATTATATACATTTGTAAATGATGTGAAACAAAAAAGTTAAAATAAATCACGGATATGATGGGGCTGACCCAAAAGGGCAGTAGAAAAAGGAAAAATATACCTTATATTTTCTTGTAAAATTAGTTTTAGATATAGTAAAAATCTCCTTAGTATTTTGTGGTAAATTTATTATATCAGATTTTTACTATGTTTTTTTTTCTAATTTGATTTTTCAATTTCCCATAGATAAATCATTTGTGATATTCAATCATATTTCTCCAACCTGATTTCGCTTCTTTTACAACAGGAAAAAATGGATAACAGTGATACAAATTTCCCCCTATTTCCGAAATAACCCTTACCCCACATTCTTTTAATTTAGTTTTGATGGGTTCATATGCGGCATATAATACTTCATCACTTCCATAGGAAAGATAAACCTCTCCTACCCCGTGATAATCTCCCTTTTCAAGATATAACATATATTCCGGAACATTTTTACCATGAGTCAAAATTTTATCCATTTTTTCCATATAAGACAGACTCAATAAAACATCTTTTTTATCAAGTTCCTGCCCTTTTCTTATCAACTCTTCATCTGTAAAGCATTGTCCGGGTGATGACGCATATATTTTCTTGGAAACTTCAACTTCTTTATGCATTGCATTGATATGAGATACAAGTCCTAATGCAAGTGTCGCACCGGAAGAACTTCCCGTAACAAGAATGTTCGAAGCGCTATAAGTATTGAGCATTGACTTATACAAAGCATAAATCCAATCAAATACTTCATCAATTGTATGATCTATGCAAAGCGGATAATATGGAATAACCATATTTCGTCCACTTTCAAGAGCTATTTTCAAAGCCTTTTTAATAGAAGCCGGACGAGGATGCACAAGCATACCACCCCCAATTAAAAATAGGCACACTTTCTTTGTCGGTTTCTTATGAGTTATATATACAACCTTTTCCCCATTAAACTCTTTAATTTCATAGTCTATTTCATTATGAGAAAGCATAGGAATCTTTGTTTTATCCATATCCTTTCGAGCTTTTGCAATCAACTCAGCTTCACCTGAATTAAAATATTTTTTAAATCCTATGAACTTAATAAATGCTTTTAAAAAACGATATTTCAACGATAAATTAGACATTTTTCTACCTCCTTATCTTCTATATTAACCATAATACATTATTTTTTTGTAGTTCAATGCAATACTAATCCTCTTTTTTCACTACTATACTTACAAGGATTATACCATAAATATTAATTATATCCAATATTTGCTTGCCTTTATGTTTTTATTTTAGAGATTTGGTTGTGTCGTTCAGTCTTTATTTTATCAATTGCTTGGAGCCTGTGATTTAGCTACAAGATTGTCATTCCCATATCTTTCCACGAGGTTGATAATTCCCCATGTTTCAAGCTCTGCGCCTACTGCCATAACTAAAATTTTTAATATACTAACAGCTTGTGTAAAAAATTCCATAATTTATTCCTGCTCATTTTCTTCTTTATTTTCAATTTTGTTATATGACTTCACTACAAAGTTTTTGTAAGTCTTTCACCCTTTTTCACACTTCTTAAAGTAGCCGAAGATGCAAATTAAATCACCTTTTGAAAACTCCTTAGCCACTTCAGATTTATTGTTATAGGCTGTACAGTTGGTATACTCTCTATATTTATTCGTAACTTTTTAAAAGAACAAAATTTACAACTTGAACCTCTTCATCGCCTTTATTAAAAGTCCCAAAAGTAGGTTTTTTTAACAAGTTGGCATTGATGTTAATCATCTCTTTATTCATTTATTTCCCTCCGATTAAAAAAGCGACTGAAAAGTTAATTCCAATCGCTAAGCGTTTGCATATTCAGTTGTCTTTTAAGTAGGGCTTCTTATCCTTATCATCGTATCTCCTTTACTTTCTGTAACATATTTAAGGAATTAGTATTTCAACGTATATATATATATATATTAGTGAAAGGCATTTGAAATACTAGTTAGCTTCTCTACGAGTTTTCCCTATTTATTGATCGCAATATAAATTGAAAATAGGCATGAAAAAAGAGGTTGTATAATAAATACGGGGCATGGGAAAAATCCATACCTCGTATTGTTCTTTAATATACAAAAAGACAAATATCCAATATAATTAAAGTGCAAAAAATAAACTATGAAAGGATATCTGTCATGAATAATTTTAACACAAAAACAAAAGAAATAAAAGAGGGAGAATTCATTAAAAACCTACTACAAATAAAAGATAAAAACATTACTATAGAGGAAACACATAGAGAAATCATTAAAAACAATCAAAAGTACTTTGTATTCAAAGGTACCTTAACATATAAATCCAAGAAGTGTGAATGCTGTGGTTGTCTTAATAAAGGTTATACTGTAGTTAAAAACGGCTTTAATGAACTTACTAGAATTAATCTATTAAAAATATCAGGTATCCCTGCTTATTTGGAACTAAGAAAGCAACGTTTCAAGTGTAAAACTTGTAATAAAAAATTTGTAGCTACTACTTCTTTTGTAGATAAATACTGTAGTATTTCTAAAAATGTTAAGTTTTCTATAATGAGTGATTTAGCTGATACTTTATCTTTTAAACAAATAGCCAAAATGAATAATGTATCGGTTAATATTGTTATAAGAACTCTTTATAAATGTAAATCCCATGTAGACATTCTTAACTATAATACCTTACCTGAGTATTTATGCTTTGATGAGTTAAAGTTTACTAAAGATAGTAAAAATGGTATGAGTTTTATTTTTTTAGATGCTTTAACTCATGAGATTATTGATATAGTTGATGGTAGAACTGAGTATATTTTAAATAATTATTTTTCCAGATTTTCTAAAGAGGCTAGAAGTAATGTTAAGGCTATTTGTATTGATATTTATACTCCTTATATGAAGTTGATTAGAAATAAGTTTCCTAATGCTGAAATTGTTATAGATAGGTTTCATATTATTCAAAATGTTAATAGAGAACTTTATTCAAAATGTTAATAGAGAACTTAATAGAACTAGAGTTAAGCTAATGAATATTTACAAAAAACAAAAAGGTATTAATTATACTCTTTTAAAAAATAATTGGAAGTTAATATTAGAAGATGAAAGTAATGTTACTCATGGTAGGTTTTTCTTTAATAGGAGTTTTAGGAGTTTAGTTACTAGACGTGATATTTTAGATTATTTATTAGGATTAGATTGTATATTTAAGGCTAGCTATGAGAGAGTTCAGGATATTAGATATGCAATAAGGTATAGAAATGAGTTGGAGTTTAAAGAATTAATTGAAAAATCTACTATCGATTTATCTGATGGTGTTAGTAAGGCTATTAATACTATGAGAAAACATAAAGGGTATATGCTTAATAGTGTTAGGTATTCTATTTCTAATGGTTCTTTGGAGGGTATTAATAATAAGATAAAGGTTTTAAAGAGAGTTTCTTATGGTTATAATAGCTTTTATAACTTTAGATTACGCATTTTAGTTGTTTCTAGGTTATTTGTTTCTGAGTATAAAAATAATATTTCTTTTAAGGGCGTTTTGAAAAATGCCAAGCAACACTGCATTGCTTAGCATTTTATCCTTATTTTTTCTCATGCCCCGTATTTGACACAGAGCCTAAATCCATAGCTATAACGCATAAAAATACCCTCCTTACTGATTGTCCAGTAAAGAGGGTACATATCAAAAGTTGAGGACTGTTTTTTTATTTTATTTCTCTAAACTTAGTTTCTGAACCTTTTTTATGATAATACTTAAATTTGATCCTGTTTCTTTAGCTATTATATAATGAATTAAGTTTGCCGTTTGCCGTTTGCTCCTTTGATAACTCTGTTTCCAAAATAACATTATCAATTTTAATACAAGTATTTACATTTTTCAGTCTTACTTTTTCAATTATTTCTACTAAAAGTGTCATTTTAGGTATTCTATTTTCCCTATCGGTGTTATTCCTCTCAACAATGCAATTATTTCCATAATTCTCAAACTCACAATACTTTATACTTTCATTAGATTCTTCTAAACTTTGATTGTTTATTTCGTTTATAATTGTATTATTTTATTAGCCATATCTTCTAAAAATCGCTTATCGTGTTCCACAAATATAAGTGTAGGCTTTGCTTCTTTTATAATTTCCTCAATCTGTATTCTTGATATTACATCTATATAATTTAATGGTTCGTCCCAAACAAATAAATGAGCTGGCTTTGACAAACTTACGACAATTAAAACTTTCTTTTTTTGTCCATCACTATAATTCTTCATATCCATTTCAAATAATTCTCTTGAAAAATCTAATTTTCTAAGAATTGTTTTACACAATGTTTCATCAACATCTTGCTTATGAATATACTCATTTAGGCTACCTGTTAAATCAGATGTATCTTGAGGTATATACGATATTTTCAAATTACTTACTAATTTTACCTCACCTGTATATTCATGATTTAGACCTAATAAAATTTTAATCAAGGTCGATTTTCCACTTCCATTACTACCACATATAGCTATTATATCGCCTTGTTTTATCTCAAAGCTTAGGTTATTTAATATCTGTTTTTCTCCATAGTGTGATGATAAATCACCAACCGATATTAGAGGATTTTTGTGATGATGTAACGGATGCAGTAATAGACTTTCCTTTGTTTCAATATCTTTTAATAAATTCTGTTTTTCTTCTATTGCCTTATTTTGTCTATTCTCCAAATTCTTAGATTTTTTCATCATCTTGGCTGACTGATGACCTATATGTCCTTTGTCCGGTTTTACACCTGATACTTTCACACCATTTTTAGTGTTTTCAATTTTATCAGACCAAATTTTACTTTGTCTTGCAGCTTCTTTTAATCGTTTAATATCTTTTCTTAATCTCTCATTTTGACTGATTTCAAATTGATCTTTCATCAATTTGTTTTCATACCATGATGTATAATTTCCTGATTGAACATCAATAGAATTCCTGTTAATAGAAATAACATGATTGACACAGCCATCTAAAAAATCTCTATCATGAGATATGAGCAAAAAACCTTTTTTACTTTTCAGATATTCACTTACAATTTTTCTTCCGTCCATATCTAAATGGTTTGTTGGTTCATCAATAAGTAAAAAACCATCTTCTCTTGTAAACAAAATAGCTAAAAGGATTTTTGTTTGTTCTCCTTTAGAAAGCGTTTCAAATCTCCTATAAACAAGCCTTTCATCTACATTTAGCAAATTAAGTTCTCTAAATAATTTCCATTCTTCCTCATCTGATATTAGTTCTTTATATAACTCAATCCCTAATTTTGAAGTATCAATTATATCTGGTGGAAATTTAATAAATTCAACATCCTTGCTTATTTTACCTTGATAAGTTTCTTGATTTAAAAGTAACTTAAATAGAGTTGATTTACCAATTCCATTTCTTCCTATCAATCCTATTTTCCAGTTTGTATCAAAGGAAAACGACACATTTTCAAATATAGGTTTTACATATCCATAATATGAGAAAGTGAGGTTTTCAATTTTAATTGTCGACATAAAAACACCTCCTCACAATCCTATTTCATTTAATATTATACCATTTTTAAGCCATTTTTTCTATATCAGCTTTCTGTGGCACTTGATAGTTGCCTATAAAATTAAAATATACATCAACTTATTGTTTTCTTTCTTTACCTTTTCTTCCTCCTATCGCTTCATGGACTACAACTTTTTCTATATACTCATTTATCATAGGTACGGTCAGTTTTTCAATATTGGTATATTTTTCTATCATTTTTAAGAATTTATCGGTGTCAACTTTTCTCTGATAATATCTTTCTATTTCTTGTTCAAAATACTGTATTTTTTTCTAAGTCTTGTTGCTTTGTATCATAGGTATTAAATAATCTATCAAAGTGTTTTACAGGAATTTTTCCAAGTGCATGGCCTTCATATAGCTTTGTAATGAGAGTTGTTAGTTCTGTATTTCTTGATGATAATTTTTCTAATTTTGTTTTATCCTCTTTATAATTTTCTTCTCTTTTTTCGTCGACTAACTTGTTCATCACTTTTATAAACTCTTGCTTTTCTTCTTTTGCAAAATCTGTGATTTCTTTTATTGATTTTAGGAGAATTTCATTCACCGTTTTTACTTTGATGTAGTGAATACTGCAAGTACCTTTTCTGTGTCTGTAATGTTGGCATACAAAAGAGTAATCACTATCATATTTCTTTTCTTTATGTTCTGCCGGCTCTCAATAGCTTAGCTTTCCTCCACAATCGGAACAGATTAAAAGCCCTATAAATGTTCTTTCAGTTATTTCTTGGCACTTTCAAATAAAATAATCTCTGCGGTATGCTCGTTATAAAAATCTTCTTGCTTGCTTTTCTTTAACTTGGTATAGACTTTATAAGTATCCTTATACTTCAAATACTTCTCTGCTTGGTCGATAAGTTTGGTGTTATCATCTATTCTCTTTTCGGTATCTTTTATAGCTCTTGTGGTCTTGTAGTTCTTATCTCTTAAAGTAACTATACTTTCTTTCAGTTCAGATAGAAAAGTGATGTTTTTCTCTTTTGAGAATTGATGGCTTTCAATATATTTTTCTAAATCTGCATTAGGATTATCTGCATTTTTACGGATAAGCTTTTCAAAAACGGTTGGCAGATTTTCTTTTGGTTAGAGGGAGGATTTGATATTTTCATTTTCTACTTTTTCTTCTTTTCCAATTCCTCTTATCTAATTCATCAAGGATTTTATTTGTCTTGCAATTTCTTTTATTATCTTATTCTGATATTTGACTTCTCTACTGATATTTCCTCTATTAGTAGCTATGCCTTGCTTTTCCATTTGGGTGGCTGATATACTTAAATGAATGGTCGGTATTTGCTCTATACCTTGTCTTTGATAGGAACGATGGTTAACTTTTTTCTGTATGCTGTTTTCTTTCAAATATTTGTTCGTAATATCTTCCCATGCTTTTCGCCACTCTCCCGCTTTTTCTTGCTCATTTAAATCGACTGTTTTTATCTTCTTCAGTCAATGGCCTTTCTTCATAAGTTCTGTTACTAATACGTCTCCTTATTACCTCTTTTACGTTAATTGGTAATCTATTAACTTTCTTAAATTTCATATTTAACACTCCTTTCTTTATCTATGTATAAAACTCTTATATTTTATTATATTACTAAATATATATTCTACTTAACTTTATCAGGGTAAGACTTCCTCTATATTTTATACTTGCATTATAACATGCACTTATGTCTATATGAGTGTATATTTTTTAATATATGTTTCATACCAATTTTTTTACCCCAAGGCTGTCTATATGATATAATTTACTTATACTTGATTGAAGAGATTAACTCAGAAAAGAGGACTGGATATGGGCTTTTTTATAGCAGTTTTAGGTTTTTACCTTATTTTCCTATTGTCATTTTTATTGACTATTTATATCTACCTTAGGCTTGCATTAGCTGTAAGGGCAGGCAAAGATGTTCCTAAATGGATTTATAAGTTTGGTCAGGGTTTTAGACATAGAAATTACCATACTTTTGATGATGTCACGGATCCTATTGCTCTAAGAGAGGCGACTTTCTTTATTTTTCGCCTTGTCATTATCAATATTATCGTATTTATTGTAATATATTACAAAACGTATAATTTCCAAAAAACACTTTATACCTGTTTAAGAACCCAGATGGCTATTGTCCTTGTAACTATGCTCATCCACGGTATTATAAAATTTATTTCGACAATTCGTAACAAGTCAAATAAGCCCATGCATGTGTATTCTTCATCAAATGCAGTGATTGGAGGTCTTTTTTTCACATCATTCCTCCTTACTATGTTTATATCTATATCAGGTTTCCCTGCCGAGCCTATCACAGTGCAAGTAGACAAAACCAACCTAGTTGTAGGTCAGACAAGAGCTTCTGATCTCTTGTCTTCAGGCTTTACCTTTTACAATAAAAGTCCTGATAGTGAGATTGTAAACAAGCGTAATGACCACTTTTATTATGGCGAACTTGTAGAACTGGTGAGAGATGGCAAGCCATATGGCTATGTGTCCCTGACGCCAGAGTGGTCAGATTCGGATAAGGTCAAGAACTGCATTGTAACTTTTTGTGAAATAAAGGCAGATAATGAACAATTATCCAAGATTAGATTTAATAATAAGGATTTGTCAAAACTAACCATCAAGGATTTTAAGACTAGGAAATTAACCGATATTTTTTCACTAAATCCTGTCGATTACGAAGAAATAAAGAACGATATATTTTTCTGCCTTAAACTACAGACATCAGGATACGCCTTGTGGAAGACATACCGTATTGAAGCTAATTTTAATTCGGACTATACTCCGGATCGTTATGGTGTTAGAGCCCAACATACAATATGGGAGTAGGCATTGTATACCTACTCCCATATTAACTATATTTCAAATACCCAATTATTCCCAAATGTTCCTTTAATGATTTTCAGTCAATTATGAACCCTCTAAGAGCCATATCTGTTTCACATATCAAAGTATTGGCTTCAATTTATTTATATTATACTGTTTTATCGGAACAATATCAATCATATCGAAATGATATCCTATGTTTTACTGTATAATATAAGACTTAGAATAACACTTTACTTCTGAAATAACACTATCTTAGTTAGTTGTATAAATCAAGACCGGTCGTTCAACTGGCGGTTTGCACAAGGACTATAATCCAAGGGTTACTGACCAGAGCGTCCAAAGGCACCGGCTTTTACTCTCGTTTAAGATCTACCTTTGACTCGTACTTCCTTTAAAGTCAAGTCCAAAATCTTGCGTAAAATTATCCAGCACAATATTTGTTCTATTATTTACCTTAGTTGTTAAGTAATTTCTGGAGCTTACATTGTAATATACATTCTTTTCAGCTTCAAGCCGAATTTATTATAATATCATTTCCCTGTTATTACTATCTATAAATCCAATTTTTGTTTTACATTGAAAAATATTTTTCAAGAGGCTATCCAGTTCTGTCTGTGCCTTTATCACGTTATCTATGTTGAAATCATTGAAACCATCTATCGGGAAAAAGATATCAGATGAATTAGCAGTAATCTTGCCATGTTCGCTTTGTCTCCATGTCCAACGTCTTGTACGTACCTGCTGTCCAACTGCATATATAACCTCCCCAACATCTGGTGTTTCTTCTACATCAGCACCAAACGGAAGAAATGTATCTCCATCTTTCGCTAAACGGATGCAAATATCATCACCATCACCACCCAAATCATGCGCCCCCATTGGTAGCATGTATTTCAAAGAAACGGCATTGCCCAAATTCACAATAGGATTTATATGTGGTATTTTCTTTCCCTTTGCTATACGGGTAAAAAGAGCCTCTATAGAACAAAGATATTTGTTGGGATTGATTCCGAGTGTACGAAATGCTTCTCTATATGGCAAAATCTCCGCTTCCTCCTTCACCTTTTTTTCTTCAAAATGTAATACCGCCGTTTGAATATTTTCTGTCAGTAGCCTTTCAATCTCGGGGTATGGTCTTCTATTATCTATTCCTCTTGCCATAACAACACCAAAACAGGCATTTGGCAATTTCTCAAAAATTTCTTTCTCAACTCTAAAATACATATCAAATCCTCCAATCAATCATATTTTACAGATATACAAATTTCAACAACAAATTTTCTCGGATTATTTGTAATTCCATAATTAATGAATATAATCTCCTTTATTGCTTAACTAATAAGGTTACACACTCACAATGAAACGAGCAAATACTAAGTATGCCATATAGTCTTGTCTGTATATGGAAACATATCTATAAACCTTTTAACGATAGCATAAGGTTATCGTTAAAAGGTATCAGATAGATAAATTTAGATTTGTCATAATCCTAACCATTTTTATTACAACAACTTAGCCAAGTAATAACCATTAATTCGTAGTCTCAGCTACATTTATTAATCCAAGATCATCAAAGTAATCATAAAGTTCACTATTATATTTTTTTACAATTTCACTAGCCCTTTTATTCCAAAAACTATATATACGTTGTATTTCATCAATACAACCTTTCTTATCTTTTGATATATATATTTCTAATGGATTATCTGATATTTTGTACCATGACATACCATGAATTTCTAAAAAAGATTCATATGTAACCTTCTGAAAAAACTCATCTGCATTTTTTATAGCCCCTGTATATACTTTGTTTAAATACGAATCTAGAGAATCATAGCGATTGAGTTTTGCACTCGTTCTTCCATGACACATAGGAATAACCCAAAAATTAGCTAAACAATGATACTTAGACTGATAGTCAATTAATTCTTTAGGCCACTCTTCTTTTGGACTTCGTTCTTTTTTCGTTCTATTACCCAAAATCACATTCGCAAGTGAATTAAATGAATGAATAGTATCTCCCATATAATTCTCATTTTTATATGTCCCATCTTCATTTAAAATTTCTACATTATTTCCTCCTAAAATGTCCTTATATACTATTTTATAGAAACCCACACTAAAATCTGACATGTCTTCATCCGGATTACTTTTATATAGCTGTGGGCTATATATAACATTATCTTTCAAACAAATTTTAGGGACATTTTTATCACATTTGATAGGAGTAAGTAATATTTTATAAACTTTATTTTCTTTTTCTGTCACTTTATTCCCCCATGTAAATTCTTATTATATCTCACATTTTTAATTCTTGTTGACTATATTATATTATACCATATTTCATACACTTCATAAATAATGACCACCCCTGAAAAAGGGTGGTTTACTCTAGGGCTATAAGCCCAATAGTTACTAGGCTAGCGTCTCAAGGCGCTAGCTTTCGCTTTGTTCAAGCTACATTGCCCTTGCCGCTTTGATTGCACCTCGAAGGTGCTTTCTATCTTTTGAACGGATCTTCGTACTCTTTCACACTGAGTTTATCTATCGCTTGACCATGCTTCTCGAACATCATCAAAGCACCTTTGCCTTTGAGATATCCCGTGAAACTAAATACACTAATCTTAGGCGGTATGCTTAGCACAAGATGAACGTGGTCAGGCATCATATGTCCTTCTATTATTTCAACTCCTTTGTATCTGCACAGAGTTCTTATGATATCTTGCAGACTTTTACGATATTGATTATATATAATTTTTCGTCTATACTTTGGAGAGAATACTATATGATATTTGCACATCCACTTTGTATGCGATAAACTATTATGTTTATTTGCCATAATTAAAATCATCCTTTCTTTATTTTAGTGCTTGAACTACTCTTATTTTATCAAGAAAGGATGATTTTTCAATTGTTTAACTCTTATCTCGCACCCGCATAGCGGGTGGTTTATTATTTCGGAGACTTCGCCTCCTCAACTGGCTAAAGCCATTAATAAAAAACAGTAAACCTTTTTTGATTTACTGTTTCATAAGTTGCTATATAATTGTTTATATTTAATTGTTTTACTTCGACAAACTGGAATTTATCAGCTAATAAGTTTACTCGCCAACTTATACACTTGATTTATTTCTTTGCTTTCTAACTTCCAGTTATTAAGTTCAGCTTTAATTAACTCTGGAAATTTTTTGCTTATATCCCTTAGAGCATTTCCTACTGATTTCCTAACATATTCACTCACATCTTCCTTTAAGTTGGCAATTCGTCTAATAGCTTCATTCGGATTGTCTTTGAAATATGGTCTACTCGTCCATATTCTCAACCCCTCTGTAACTGCTCTCCTTGTATTAGGATTATTATTTTCTAACCATTCATCAATGATTGGAAGTGCTTTTTCATACCCTGTCTTTTTGCAAAATTCATCAAATGCCTTTGCTAATACTTCCTGAACTCTCCAATTATCATCTTTAGAAACTTCATCTCTCATAAATACCAGAATATCATTTTGTTCTGACAAATATCCAAAAAGAAATACGCCATACATTCTTACTTGATATGTGTCAGATTTATAAGCTAAGAATCCCAACTTCTTGATATATTCATTATCATTAGATTTATAATCAGCAAAGGCTCTTTTTTCTTCCTCTTTAAAACCGTTTTCTATCAAAGAAAATTCCGTTTCTAAACTCGCAATATATTCTTTCACTCAGTTTCACCTACCCGCCAACTTCCAATTAATCAAGCTCTTTCATCGGTAATAATATGTTCAATCCCGCAATGACCAGTTTGAAGGAATTCTTTCATAAATAAGGGGTATGCCTTGTAGTCTTCAAGCCTTTCTATCGGGATCCAATACATATTTTCTTTAACTCCAAGCGTATAGCTGTTGCTGTTAAGTATCTGACTTCCCCTAGGTTTCATCAAATAATATAATGCAATCTCATGACAATCCGTTCCCTGCAATGAGCCGCTGCTCTCATTAAAGAAATTTTCATGAATTACTGCCAGACGATCCACTTCATATTCAACACCGGTTTCTTCAAATACTTCTCTTTTAACCGCATCTTCCGCTGTTTCACCCATATGAACGGCTCCGCCTATTGAAGTAGTAATAGTCTTCTTTTTCATTTCCGGCAAAAAGAACACAGCCATCCTCAACAATAATTGCCGTCGCACGATATCTGAACCTTTTATTGTCCTTTTGAAATCCGCAATTATATTCCACACTCATACCTCCATGAATTTGAACTTTAAATACATAAGCTAAACGGAAGCGGCTGCAAAGCGGGTATTTGAATTTAACTTATCAGAATACTTTTATAAAGCGTTTTTGAGTTTTATCACAAGTATAACCGATATTTTCATAAAACTTATATGATTCTAAACGATGAGATCCGGAATTTAATCTAATGAAACCGATATTATTTTTCAAGGCGTATTCTTCAATAAAAGCCATCAGCTTTTTCCCAATACCCTTGCCTTGAAAATCAGAATTAACCGCTAATCCTAATATATTCAATCCGATATCACTATATAAACTTTCATATATCTCTGCATGAATAAAGCCGACAACCTTATTTGTTTTTTCATCTTCATATACTGCGATGATATGATGTTTATTATCAATAGATAATTTTTCGATTTGCGTTTTCACCGTATTGATATCAACATTATATCCCAACTCATTTTTACAAATTTCTTGTATTTCTTTTGCGTCCGATATAATAATAATCTCTCTTATCACGTTTTATCTCCTCAAACTTTATCTATTAAAACGGGGTTTTATAAATTATACACGGCTACGATTTCATTGCCGCACATTTCTCCGTTTTCAGAAAAGCCATACTTAAGGTAAATTGCTCTTGCCCGTACGTTTTCCGGTTCATACGACAGCCATACCTTTTTTGCTTCGCCGAACGGAAATGTACGTATCAAAGCAATTACAGCGTCTATTGTCTGCTTTCCCAGACCGCATCCCTGATATTTCCGATCGATCATCAGTCTCCAAAGGCTGTAATTCTCCTTGATCAAAGGGCTCTCTTCTTCATTGCCGATGGTTCCTTTGCCGATCATAACAAATCCGATAAGTGTGTCGTTATCATATACTGCAAGCGGTAAAGCGTTATTCCCTTCGTTTCTCGTTGTATATGCTTCCGCAAGACTCTGTATGTTTTCCGCAACAAAATCTTTTTGCTCTTCATATGGCTCCAATGCGCAAACCTTCCAAATATTCTTATTTGTAATTTCATCAAGTCTGATCATTTATAATCTCCCTCGAGTTTAAATTCATCTTTCATTTTCAAGGATCTCATCGATCTTTTCAAATGTATTGCCGTTTCTGATCGTAATTTTCTTATAAAAATCCTGCTTCATTAATTTTTTATGGTAGGTGGTTTTTAAGTATTCCGACTCGTCATATTTGCCCCAAAATACCGCATGTTTCCCTACATACACTATTTCATTATAAAATGCCGCTTTATCTATAAAGTCAAGAATGTCCGAATCTATCCGAGTTACACGAAAAAAAATAAAACATCTCTTCTTGCCAGCTCTTGCTCCCACCAGTCGGGCAGTTCCGCCCTTTCTTTTAAATCGCTTATGGATACCTTATTTTTGCCGCGTAGCAAAAGTACATATCTCAACCTATCGGCCTCCGTAAATCTCAATTTATCCGGTTCCGTAATTTAATAGCTTTAGTTGCAATATATGTTTTAATATTCAACTCATGAAGTCTTCCGAAGCCGTTTGTGTCCTCATATATATCAACCAAAGTAAATCCCGCCTTTAATTGTCCCACCATCTGTTCGGTCATATCATGAGAAAACTGCATTCCGCAATCTTCATCCATCATAAAAGCCTTTGCGGCTTCATCCTTTAAAGGATTAAAAGGCATTTTCCAAACGATCTCTTTTTCCTCGCTGTCCACTATATAATTTATCTCATTGCCCAGAGCTGCAAGAAAAATGCCGCCTTTTTTCAGAACTCTATATGCTTCGTTAAAAATATGCTGCACATCCTCAACATAGCAGTTGGAACCCGGGTGAAAAACTATATCAAAGCTTTCATTTTCAAAAGGCAGGATTTTCGTCATATCTCCCTCAAGAGCTTTTATGGAATATCCTTCTCTTTCTGCAACTAAAATTTCACTTTCTATTTGTTTTGAGGAATAATCCAGTACGGTACATTCTGCCCCAAGGCGGTAAATATAGGCATCTGCTGTCCGCCTCCCGACGCCAAGCCTAAGATTTTCTTTTCCTTAAGATCCCCGAGCCAGTCATGCGGAACAGCTTTAGTCGGGGTAAGCAGTACTTTCCATTCTCCGTTTTTTGCATTGATGTATTCATCATGCGATATAGGTTTACCCCATTCCCAGCCTTCTTCAACCCATCTGTCAATGGTTTCTTTATTTATATCCTGATATGTCTTCATCAGATACACTCCTTTTCAAGTTAATATTCGCTTTATTCCTTATATTCATCATCAAAAGAGAATACATCGTTAGGTGTACAGTCAAGTGCCTTGCATATTCTCTCTAAATTTTTCATTGTAATAGGCTTGTTCTTTCCCATCTGTGCCATAACATTGGTGGTAAGTCCTGCCATAGCTATAACATCTGTTTTCTTCAAGCCCTTTTTTGCAAGCTGAACCCATAACGGTTTATAGTTTAATGCCATACTGACCCTCTTTCTGCTTTTTCTTGTAAATACAATTACAGATATTATACTACAAGTATTGAATATAATCAATTTTTACTTGTTTTAAGGTTTTAGTTTTAGAGATTTAGTTGTGTCATTCCCTCTTTATTTGGGCATAAATTGCTTAATACCTTGGCTCTTAGCACCGGGATTGTCATTACCATATCCTTCCATCAAGTTGATAACGCCCCATGCTCCAAGTCCTGCACCTACTGCCATAACCAAAATTTTTAATACATTAACTGCCTGTGTAAAAAATGCCATAAGTTATTCCTCCTCGTTTTCTTCTTTCTTTTCAATCTTGTTATATGACTTCACTACAAAGTTTTTGTAAGTCTTTCCCTCTTTTTCACGCTTCTTAAAGTAACCAAAGATGTGGATTAAATCACCTTTTTCAAAGTCCTTTGCCTTCTCTGCTTTTTCTCCATAGGCTGTACAGTTAATATACTCCTTGCCTTTACCGTACTTTTTTACAAGCGTGAAGTTTACAACTTCTACTGTTTCTCTATCTTTGTCAAAACTTGAAAAAGTTGGTTCCGCCACTAAGTTGGCGTTGATGTTAATCATTTCCTGCTTCATTAAAAATTTTTCCTTTTCAATTCAATAAAAAAGCGACTGGAGTATTTCTTTTCCAATCGCTGATACTCTTACTATTTAGTTTTCGTTTAAGTGGGATTTCTGATCCTTATCATCTTGCCTCCTGATTTTGAATAAAAAACAGCAAATCTTTTTAAGACTTACTGCATTCTTGTAATAACCGTTTCTCTATTTAATTTTGCTTTTCCTTTTCGCTTCATATAGCTTTCTATGTCAAAAAATTCTTCTTGTCATAATCCTCAAGGAGCTTATAGTTCTTATGCTTTGTAATATCGTACTTATCTGAAAGAAAAGGTCTGACACCTCTAAGCTGAAAAATACATTTACCGCCATCCATCACCGTAATTTCATCTTGGCTCATCAGCTCCTTACCTGTCTTTTGATAATTTAAACCAAAGCTCTTTTGATTTGACCTTGTTTCAGAGGTGTTGTAAAGGTCTATCGTTTCTTTTCCCAGTGTTTCAGACAATTCTTTTAGCGTAGTTTTCTCCTTGCCACCAAGAAACAAGGTACTATCACAGTTACCTACGATTGTATCAGCGTTATCCTTGTAGATTGCCTTTAGCTGAGATTGTGCTTGAAGTATGATACTTGCTGATATTTCTCTGGAACGGATTGTTGCAATTAACTTCTCAAACTTAGGTATTAAACCAATGTTTGCAAATTCATCAAGCAAGCATCTCACATGGACAGGTAATCGTCCGCCATATACATCATCTGCCTTATCACATAAGAGATTAAAAAGTTGTGAGTACATAATGGATACTACAAAGTTAAAGGTATCATCTGTATCAGAGATAATAACAAAGAGTGCCGTTTTTCTATCTCCGAGTGTATCAAGCTCAAGTTCATCTTCACTCATCAAATCCCTAAGTTCCCTAATATCAAATGGAGCAAGCCTTGCACCACAAGAGATAAGAATAGATTTTGCCGTTTTTCCTGTTGCTACTTGTCAAGGACTTTTTAATCAAAATCATCTTTTTTTTCGTTCGATTTTCTCCTAAGCTCCCTCAGCATTATTCTTGTCAACTTATCTTGCATTGTTTCTGTTGCATTTTCATTGAAATGGACAACAACCTCATAGGTGGTCTTTCCAATCTTTCTCTTTGTGCTAATGCCTTTTTTATCTGTGTTTTTCAGTTCTTCCATAAATTCTCCTTTCCATTTTTTGAATTTTTGGCAACAAAAAAAGGAAGTATCGGCTATTGGTTTTTACTTCCTCTTTAGTAATCTTATTTAATGTTTTAGTGCGACAAACTGGGAGCTATTGAGTTTCAATCATCAATTCTTTACATTTCCATTCTTCACCCAAAACATAATAAATTTCTGTCTTATCTATAATTACATCGTCAAAACCTACTGATTTATAACAGAAATATGCAGATTCATTATTTTCAAAAACACTTAACGAAACCTTTTTTGCACCATAAATTTCAAATGCAAACTTTAAACCTAACTGAAGCATTCTCTTGCCGTATCCTTTGCCACGCCTTGAAGGGTCAACGACTACAAAGCCAAACCTCAACTCATCAAAGTTTTCTGAAGGTCTTCTCATTGTAAAAAAACCTACTATCTCATCATCTTCAATAGCTGTAAAAGCCATTAGATTATTAACAAAATCAAACTTCTCTTTTGTTATCGGGTATTCGCCCAAAATACCCGCAGACCATTTGTAAAAAGCTATTTTGTCTTTACTCCAAGAAAGAATTACATCTGCTTCGTTTATATTATAAGGTTTTAATCTCAACATTAATATTTATCTCCACAACTTTAAAATTGATTTATAACGCTCTTTCCAAATACACCATATCCACTAATTGTACTCCATTCTCATATATTGGGTTAGCATAATTGTCAGTAAAAAAATTTGGTATGATATGAGAACGAATAAAGCCACATTTTTCATAAAAAGGGATGGTAGTCTGACTTTCTCCCGTTCCCACTTGCAATACGGAATATTCCCCTTTGTATTTCTCTATAATAAAATCAATGAAAGCCTGTCCGTATCCTTTTCTTTGATAATCCGGATGAATGGCGATATTTTTGATTTCGAGAGTATTATTCCCCACATTTAGGACAACACACTCGCCCTTTACTCCATTATCGTCTAAAACATACATTGTGCCATCTGCTATATATCTGTCGATCATATCTTCTTGTTCATCTGCCAATAATAAAAGCGATAAAAACTGCTTCTTATTTCCTACAACTTCTCTTATTTCTATCAATGTGAATACCTCTCAAATCAATGATGTTTTATTTCTCCTAAATTTTATTATACCATTAATTTCTAAGCCTTTCCATTTCCAAATACCATAAAGGAATATTTTTAGTAAACCCACTACAAAACGGTGGCAATCGTTTTAAAGCTCTTTTTCTTTTTGGCTTATCTTTTTACCTATTTTGCATTTAGAAACAAAATAGAGTGCTTGCACCGTCTTTTAAGCATATCTTAAAGATGATCTCCTATCATATATTCCTCAATCGTTGGAGCTTTGCTTCTATCATTTGTTTTCTTTCGCAATTCTTCCTCATCTTTCTCATACCAGTGAAGCAAGGTTGCATAATGGTCTTGATAGGTCTTTCCACTGCTTTGCATATACCTTGATAGCTTTTCAACCATCGTGTTTGTGTGGCTTTTTAACTTTTCCTTTAGCCTTTGATATTCTTCATCACTTAGATTGACATTTTGAAATTCCCCGTAGGTTTTTGAGTTTGGGGGTGGGGGTGGGGGACTTTCTTCTTCTCCTCTCCCCTTATCTATACTACCCTTATCTAACCTATCCTTACCTATCCTATCCTGTGTATCCAAATCGGATACATTTTGGATACAAATACGCTCCTTTTTCTCGTAAAGATTATTGTTACTGATGTTTAGATAGCTTTTTTCGTCTTTATAGATTGTCCCCTTGTACCTATCTTTCTGAATGTAGTTGTTTCGTTTCCAATGCGTAATCACAATAATTCCGCTCTCAAACACAATCACAAAGCCTTTGGTAACTAATATCTTAAAATCATCTTCACTTGCTCCTATCATTCTCAAGATTGTTTTGGGATTGCCTACAAATCCATCATCATCGGCACTCATATTCAGGTGCATATAAAGTGCCTGTGAGGATAAAGGCATTTCTAAAAACATATCGCACCAGATAACGGACTTGGAAAACATTCGTCTTTCTGCCATTTTTCTCTCCTTTCTTTTCTTACGCAGAAGGGAGTAACAAATCATTACTCCCCTCATAGTCTTTAAGGAAGTCGTGATTTACGACACCCTTCATTTTTCTGCAAGTCCCTAAAACCGGGTATGCAAAACTTATGCACTGAAACAGTGCGTCAGCTTATAGGAGTGAACGATTTGTTCACCCCCTTAAATGGTATCCCATTTCAGGACTTCATCTTTCCTCATTCCTGTAATAGTCCTTTACCTTCTCTTTTCTCTGCTCATACTTTTCTTGTTGCTCTTGATACTTCTTAATCTGTGCAATGACACTTGGTTTTTCTCCTCTCTTGATTGCCTTGTCAATCTCAATAGATAAGTCTATGCCATAATCTTCATTGACGGTTTTTACGGCATACTTGATATGATTGATACTTTCGTATTCTTCTTTGACTTTTTGAGATTGTATATTGAGTTTTGATATTTCACTTTCAAGACTTTGGATTTCTTTTTGCCAGTCCTTTATCTTGATAGCCGATAAGCCTGTTATCTTTTCAAGGATTGCCCTTGCTCTTTTGTACTTGTCAATTTCATCTTTATGAGAATTGTAAAAACTATCTTTGAATAGAGATTTACTGTTCCATTCTTCAAAGACTTGTTTGTTATCCTTGATGATGTCTGCATAGGCAAAGCATTTATTTAAGTTTTCTATTCTTGTGGTTTTCGCCTTGATGTCTTGACTAATCTTCTTATTTTTTGCTTGTAATGTGCTTATCTTTTCTTGTAGGTCTGCTATGGTCTTTAATCCGTTATCTGATAAATATATCCTTGCTTTTGAAAATCGTCTTAGGTCTGCTCCTATCTTTTTGTTGCTTGCATAGGGGTTTAGTTTTCTTGCTTTTTCTCCCTGTATATCGTAATAGATGGAAATGTACTCATAGAGATTAAAGAGTTCCGCTTTGTTCTCATATTCTTCTTTTTTCTCCTGTTTATATTCATCATATTTTACTTGCAGACTCCCAAGTAACGAGCCTATCCAAGATGTAAGTTTTGATAGCTCCTCTTTTAATTTCTTAAATTCTAAATTCAAGGCAATGATTTTTCTGTTTTGGTTTCCTCTTTCTGTCTGTATGCCTTTTTTCTCCATTTGGTAACTGCTTGTTCCTAAATGGATTTGTGGGAGTTCTTCTCTGCCTTGTTCTTCAAAGGTGCGTGGATCAATTCTTTTATCTATGTTGTTCCTTGCCAAGTATTCGTTTGCTTTCTTTGAAAAGTTTTCTCTCCATTCTTTTGCCTTGTCAGGTTCATTCCAATCATTTAAGTTCACTTTTCTTGATTTATAGTTTCCACTTTTCAGTTTCACCTTTTCTCCATTTTCATCAAGGATATATTCTTTTCTGCTCTTGGGTTTCCACTTTCCTTTTTCGTCCATTTCTCTAAGAGTGAGCAAAATATGAGCGTGTGGTTGTTCTTCATTATCACTTGCCATAGGATTATGAATATTACAATCTGCTATCATTCCTTTAGAAGTAAAATTTTCTTCTATGAACTCACTGATAAGTTTTATCCTATCTTCATCATTTAATTCTCTTGGAAGTTCAAAGAGTAGATTTCTTGCAAGTTGTGAATTTTTACTTTTTTCGATTTTCTCAACTTCATTCCATAGGTATTCTCTGTTTGAAAACTCTTTTGGTATATGCTCCGGTAGAAATATTTTTGAAAATACAAGGTCAGTTTTTTTAGAGTAGTCATGTGTTTTTCCATAGTATTCATCTTGTAATTTATCTCTTGCATTATATGCAGCTTTTGCAATCACGCTATGCCCCTTTGACCTTGCAACTATATCTACATGAGTATGCAAACTTTTGGTTTCCATTAACTTTTTCTCTCCTTTCCGTTTTTTGTTTTTATATTTTGTCGTCTCTATGTTTGGCAGTATCTTCGCTCCCTTTTTCAAAGGGCGCAAAGATACACCGTTTGACTACGGTGCTTTGCGTTCCTGCGGAAAGCTATTAGCTCCGCTAAGGAAACAAAAACGCTAAAGCATTTTTATTTGTTCAAGGGGGCTACTCCCCCTTAGACCCCTGTGAACTTTGCTTTTTGTAGATTTTCAAATCCACAAAAAAGCAAAGTGTTAAAATATTTCTCACTTTGCTCCGTCTCAAGCTCTAATACATTTTTGTCTTTTCTATTCTTAATCTTCCGGTTCTTCAAAATCATCATTTACGTTTTCTTCTTCAAGATTTTGATTTTCTTCTAATGAGATTTCTTTTTCTCTTAAATGAATTTCTGTAAGTTCTTTTAACTTTTCTCTATTCCTATTATCTGATAGTACATAGTCTAAAAAGTCATAGATTAAATCGTTATTTGTATCTTCTTGCCTACCTGTAATTTCTCTTTCAAAGGCTTCAAATACTCCACCTTTTTGTACCTTTCTTTTTGTTTCAGCATTCCTTTTAAGTTTATTTATCTTTTGATTGAGTAACTTTGCTCTGTTTTGTGCCTTTTCTATTCTGTCGTTTTCTTTTTTTAATTGATCAATCGCTTTTTCTAACTCTTTCATTTTTCATTCCTCCGTTTCAATATTGTTGCGTTCCAAATAAAGAAAGGCTAAGCACCTTTCTTTGATACTTAACCTTTTCGCTTTATTAGATTTTACCCTCTAAGAGTTTTCTTAATTTCTCTAAAATCTTATCCCTCCTTTTCCCGATTGCCTGATAGCTTCTGTTTTTTCTTTCTCCAATAGACCGTAAACTCTCATCTCTGAAAAATATGGCAGTAATGATATCCCTTTCTTCTTCTGTAAGGGAATTTAATGCCTTATTCAGTTCTTCGATTTGCATTTTTACTTCTACAATTTTTTCAATATCAATGCTTTCATCTACGATGTTATCTATAAAATGTCCGTCATAGTCAAATACAGAAAAGGGAAGTACATTATACTTCCAATCTTTTCTTTGGAGATACTTTTCGTGTTCCGTTATTCTCCAGTAAGCTCTGTATATTTCCTCATTTACCTTAACCTCTTTTCCTTTGACATAAAGGAAATATTCTTTTTTATCCATTGTATAATCCTCCTTTTTCTGCTCTCTGATTTTGGTTTTTGAGCATAAAAAAGGAGGACTTCTACACTTTGGCGTAAATAGTCCTCTTTCAAAAATTATGATTTTTGGTTTTTCAGCAAAAAATCAGTGAAAAATCACTCGTTATTTCATTCCACATAGCTTCTTTATTTTTTATTGGTGATATATTACCTCCCGTCGTTTGTGTTACTACCTAAAGTAAGATTCCTTTCAGAAAAGATTTTTTTTGCAACGAATGTAGCATTTAAGACTTTTGGAAAACCCACATACGGAATGCACTGAATAAATGTCTCAATAATTTTTTCTGGAGATATTCCTACATTTAAAGATCCATTAATATGAACTTCTAATTGTGGTTCGCACCCTCCTGATGTCAATAAACTTGTGATAGTTATCATTTCTCTTTCTTGCAAAGAAAGTCCTTGTCTACTATAAATATCTCCAAATGCAAATTCGATAATATATTCTCCTAAATCTGGAGCAATATCTTCTAATGTTTGTATAACTTTTTCGCCACTCACACCATCAATTTCTTGTAATTGTTCTAAACCTATTTCAAATCGTTTACTTTTCACTTGAATTCACCTCCTTTTTTCTTTTATAATATAATTATACTACTTAAACTTTGGTTTAAGTCAAGTTCTTTTACTTATGAATTTTAAAAATTAGGAAAGGAGTCATCTGCAATGAAAATAGGCGAAATTGCAAATAAAACAAATCTTCCAGCAAGCACCCTTCGTTACTACGAAAAAAAAGGGTTACTCAAAGTAGATAGAGACAAAAATGGTAGGAGATATTATAAAGAAAGCGATATAGAGTGGATAAAATTTATAAGACGGCTGAAAGAAACAGGAATGCTTATCAAAGATATTCAACATTATTCCGAGTTACGATATGTTGGCTCGATTACAATGCCTGAACGATTACAAATTCTCCAATTACACAGGAATTATGTTTTAGAACAGCAACTAAAATGGACTGAGTATCTTCAAAATTTAGATGATAAAATTGAGTTCTATCAGCAATCTATTAAAAATATGACAAAACATAACTTGTAATTCGATAAGATCTGTTACATTGAGTGCGTGAAAAAAAGAAGTCTATAATTAGGCTTCTTTTTTCACTAACTTTTTATATTCACTTAGTGGTATTCCGCTTTTTTTCAGCGTTTTAAGTTTCTCCTGTTTGAGTTGCTCCCTTTTCTCCTTGTATCTGTCCTCATATTCTTTTTGCTTGCCGTTTGCTTTACGATTGAGGTAGTTTTGATGAAGCCTGTCTTTTCTTTCCCGTTCTTTTTCTTCCTCCTCCCTTAATTTCTGCATTTCTTCTTCGGATAATTCTTCTTTCGGAGGTTCATAGTTGCCGATAAAGTTGAAGTAGATTTCGACTTTCTGATTGGCGGTTTGACTGCCTTTTCGATCTCGTTCGTGGACTAAGATTTTTTTTACAAACTCGTTGATGATGGTCGGTGTCAACTCATCAAAGTTATCATAGCGTTCGATCAATCGGATAAACTTCTTGGCTCTATCGGTTTCTTTTTCGTATCGCTTGATAGCTTTTTCCAATCCATCGATTTCTTTGCTAAGTTCCCTTTGCTCGGTTTCATACTGATTGTTTAAGATTTCATATCGGGTATTCGGTATTTTCTCCAGTATCATATCTTCGTATATTCGACACATTAAGCGTTCCAGTTCCTGAAGCCTATTTTTACTATCTGTGAGCCTTATCCTTTTCTTTTCCATTTCCATTTTCTCGCTTTCTTCCATTTCGTCTTGAATGGAATGGAGAAAGGCTTCGTTATCTTCATCAAGGCTTTTCTTAATGTCTTGTAGGGTGCTTTGAATGAGATTTAATACCACTTCCGCTTTTATCCTGTGAGCGGAGGGACAAAGTGTTCCACAAGGTACTTTTGTGTAGGCACTGCAAGTATAATAGGGAATATTCTTGTAGTTGCTCGTTCTGTGAACATACATTTTACTACCACAATCAGCACAATACATCAGTCCTGTAAGGGGGTGGTACTCGCCCCAACCGTCAGGATAGCGTTTGACATTTCCTCGTATTCTCTGCACATTATCAAAGGTTTCTTGGTCGATAATCGGCTCGTGGGTGTTTTCAAAGATGAGCCAGTTATCTTCGGATACATATTTACTTTTCTTGTCTTTGAAATGCTTTCTTGTTTTGAAGTTGACCGTATGCCCTAAGTATTCTTGTTTTTTTAAGATACTTACAATCGTGGAACTGCACCAACGATACGGATATTCAAACACTTTGCTTTGATGTAGTCCATATCCCAATTTTTGCTGATGATAGGCGGGTATATCTACATTGTCGGCTTCCAATATCCTTGCAATGGCATAGGGTCCTTTTCCGTCCATTGTCAGATGGAATATTCTTCGGACAATCTCTGCCGCTTTTTCGTCAATAATCCACTGATTTTTATCGTCCTTGTCTTTGATATATCCATAGGGTGGACTGCTTCCTGTGTGTTTTCCGCTTTCTCCTTTCGCTTTGAATGTGGACTTGATTTTCCTTGAGGTATCTCTCGCATACCACTCGTTCATAATGTTTCGAAATGGAGTAAAATCATCGTCTTTGTAAAAGCTATCTACATTGTCGTTGATGGCAATGAGCCTAACTCCCTTTTGCCTTAATATCTCCATACATTGACCGACTTTGAGGTAATCTCTGCCCAGTCTACTCATATCTTTTACGATGATACAACCGATATTCCCTTGATTGACTCCGTTCATCATTGCCATAAATCCCGGACGATCGAACTGTGTTCCGCTGATTCCGTCATCGGTAAAATGAATGATGTTCTCCAAATGATTTTTCTTTGCGTATTCTTCTAAAATTTTCTTCTGATTGACGATCGAATTGCTCTCGCCTTGTAGTTCATCATCTCGACTTAACCTTTCATACAAGGCGGTTATTTTCTCGTAGTTCCTCACGATTACCTCCTTTCCCTTAATTTTTCAAATAAAAAAAGAATTAAGCAAAACATCTTTCACTCAAATAGTGATGAAGTGTTCTTCTTAATTCTATTACTCCGGCAGCCAATTTATACTTTTTATATTGCTTCACTGCAAAGTGTGTAGACTCTTTCTTTTCCAGTGCTTCAAAGAGTCTGTCTATCGGATTCATATAGGTTTCATCATCTTCTCTAACTTCTGAAGCGTCTATCATATCAAGAAGTGTTGCAAAGTTCTTTTCTTCTCTTGGAGCTTCATAGAAGATGTAGCCGATAGGGGCTGTATAGTAGTGCTTTTCAGCTTTGACCCAAAAATCTTCACCTACTTTTTCGCCCTCTCCTTTCGTATTTGCTATGATTGTCTGCACCAATTTCAGAATGTCTTTCTCAGAACGGATATAGGCAAAGGGATTGTATTTCATGGACTTTTTGAAGTTAATGGTATTTAAGATTTTAATCTCATAGCCATTATCCTCAAGCATCTTGCCACACTCAAGGACTATTGTTCCTTTTGGGAAGATTTGTCAAGGACATAAACAAAATTTTTTTGATAAATTTATATCTTCTCTGTTTCTCTCTTGATTAGCTTTAGTATTTTATCCTTGTATGTTTCCCCTGTACCTTGCTTGAAATGTAAGTTTACGGTGTATTTTGTTTTTCCAATATCCATTATTAACTGTTTATGTTGTGGTTCTTTTATTACTCTTTTTTCTTCTTCCATGTGTCCTCCTTTCCGTTTTTAAGCAAAGAAAAAACAGCAAACCTTTTTGATTTACTGCTTTCGTGTTAGCTTTTATTGAATTGTTAGTTTAGCAAGCTAAAAATATCCTACTTGCAATACTCTTTTATTTTATCGGCATATTCAGTCAAAAGATTCTTTGAATAAATTTTTTCATTTCTTGAATTTCTGACTTCTTTCCAAAGAATAGAAGCTACTTTTAATTTGTTTGAGTAGTTGCAACTATTTTCGTCTGCACAGAAATCCTTTAAAAATTGATTCCATTGACAAACCGAATTATCATACTTTGCATAATCTGATTTCCCATAATAAACTTTTAGCATATCTTGAATTGTAAAACTCAAATCATTTTCTCTTTTTACTTTTCTCCAAACTGTTGCCATATCAGCAGTAAATTTAAATGGTGAGATACCTGTTAAAACAGTGAAATATTCTCTGAACTTTGCATTAAAAGAAAAACCACATTCAAGTAATGGTGTATCTAAAGTAATATTTTCCACTTGCTTCTTTTCATTTTTTATTGATGATTTTTTAATCAAATTGCCCTTAAAGTATTGCTCAATAATATAATTGAGTTCCTGTTTTGTGCCTCTATATTCTAATCCTAATGACTTGCATATCTGTGAAAGTTCTTCACGATACCAATAGTATTTAGTAAATTCATCAAACGATGTAATTTTGTCAAACTCAGGTCTACTTTCCATCAATATTTTATCTCCTCAAAACCAATTTACTTTTTCATCTCTAAATAATGGTGTTTCACTCTCTTTGTAAGGATTGTAGTTGTTACAATTACAACCAAACTCTTTCAACGCTTTTATCTTATTATCGGCTGTCCAAACAATCAAAGAGATACCGTCAAATTCTTCAACTTTCCCCTCATTCATTTTATTTTTGAAGTGCCATTCTACAATAGTTTGATTATCCTTATGAAAAAATTGCTTTATATCCCACGCAAGAACTTTTCCTCTTGTATTCCACTCATTAAACCAGTGCTTTACTGTTTGCCGATTTTCATACTTAGGACACCAACTCTCAATATAAATCACATCATCCAAAAAAATATCATCTATTCCTAAGTCTTGTTGTGTAAGCCACATATCAAACCATAAACGAATGATTTTCTCTCTTTCATCCATGAATTTAAGCACCTCCAAAATCAAATACTTGTTTAATATTATACCATTTTTTCGCTTGATTTTATAGGTCTAACTCGTTCCATTTTACCTGTGTTAGTTGCTTTGAATGTTCCTGTAACTGTTCAATACAAGTCTTAACTTTTTCAGCTTGTTCAACTTCTTCTCGTATTTCTAATATTTGATTGTATAGGCTCTTTTTCTCTTTCTTCAAAGTGATAAGTTCTGATTTCCATTTACTGATGGCTAAGGTCTTGTTTTCTCCTAAATGCTCTTTCAGATATTTCTTAGCACTCTCAAACAAAATAAGCTCTGCGACATGTTCGTTGTAAAAATATTCCTGTTTGCTTTTCTTCAATTTTGTATAGGCTTTGTAGATGTCTTTATGCTTCAAATACTTCTCTGCTTGTTCGATAAGTTTGGTGTTATCATCCACTTTCTTTTCAACATCTTTTAAGACTCTTGTAGTCTTGTAGTTCTTATCTCTTAAAGCAAGTATATTTCCTTTTAACTCCGATAATGAAGTGATGTTTTTCTCTTTAAGTAGCTGATAACTCTCAATATATTTTTCTAAGTCTGCATTATAGTTATCTGCATTGTTACGGATAAGATTTTCAAAAACAGATAATAGGTTTTCTTTTGGTGGGAGGGTAGATTTTATGTTTTCCGTTTCTGCTTTTTCTTCTTTTCCAATTCCCCTTATCCAATTTAATAAGGCTTTTATTCTTCTTGAGATTTCTCTTAATATTTTGTTCTGATATCTGATTTCCCGATTGATATTTCCTCTGTCTGTAACAATACCTTTCTTCTCCATTTGAGTTGCTGATACTCCTAAATGAATTGTCGGTATTTGCTCTATGCCCTGTCTTTGATAGGAACGATGGTCTACTTTTTCCTGTATGCTGTTTCCTTCAAGATATTTGTTTGTAATACCTGCCCATGCTTTCCTCCACTGCTCAGCCTTTTCTTGCTCGTTCCAGTCCGTTGTATTTATCTTTCTTGTTTTGTAATTGCCGTTTTTAAGTTTTACTTTTTCTCCGTTTTCATCAAGGATATATTCCTTTTTTGATTTTGCTCCCCATGTTGTATCTTCATTTAACGGTCGCATTGTTAGTAGGATATGTGCGTGTGGGTTTCCATCATTTTTATCGTGTAAGGCAATGTCGGCACACATACCAACATTTACAAAATTTTCTTTTACATACTCCCTAACAAGTTCAATCTGTTTTTCTCGATTTAGTTCTTTAGGTAAAGCAATTTCGATTTCTCTTGCAAGCTGTGAGTTTTTACTCTTTTCTATTTTCTCTACGCTATTCCATAATGTTCCCCTGTCTAAAAATGCCTGTGGTGCATTTTGTGGCAATAGGATTTCTGTATGGGCTATTCCTCCTTTTCTTGTAAAGTCGTGGACTATGCCGTCATATTCGTTTTTTATCTTTTCGCCACTTCGATAGGCGGAAGCTGCTACTGCACTTTTGCCTTTACCTCTTGAGATAATCTTTATGCAAAGATGATATATCGCCATAAGAAAAAACCTCCTCTCTTTTTGATGTGGGCAAGGTGGCGATGATAAAGACTTACTAAAAAAATCGGATTGTTTTTATCCGATTTCTTTTGGTAAGTACATAAGGGGTAGGAAATTTATTTCCGTAGGGGAGTGTAGCTCCCCTGTATCAGCTTTAGCTGATATGCTCTCTGCAAGAGCCTTCGGAGAACGCACACACCCTTTAGGGTGTATAAGTGCGCCCTTGTAAACAAGGGACTACTCCTCTGTGTCTATTTCTTCCTCTTGGTTTTCTGTATTTTGATTTTCGCTTTGTCCTCGCTTCTCTATGATTTTTAGAATTTTTTGATTGACTTCTTCTTTGATATTTGGGAATGTGATGAGCTGATAAAATTCATCTTTTGTAAAATCCTTGCTTTCAGTAAAGATACTTTCAAAGACTGCTCCTTTTTCATAAAGGCGTCTATCTCGCTTTTTTCGTTCTTCCTGTTTCTGTTGACTGATGAGCTTTTTTCTTTTGTTTTGTAACTGCTTAATTTCTTCTTCTGCCATTAAGATTTTTTCATCTATGTTTTTCATTTTCTTTGTCCTTTCTTTTTAATTATGAGCAACAAAAAAGAGATAACATTTCTGCTATCTCAACAATAAACTTCTGTCTGTACTAAATAAAAATATGCTTTTAGGTTTTATATGTTTTGTAAATTAAATATCCATTTAAGCCATGAATAAACTGAACTGGAACGTCTAACTATCTGCCCCTCATTACACACATTATTTTCTCTCATAATATTTTGAATTTCTTCTTTTGTAGGTAACTCTCCACTATTATAAACTTTTATAAATAGCCTATTAAATATTTCATGTTCTAAAATCAAACTGACCAATTTTAATTGGCGTTCTTTATATCTAAGTTTTACTGTATCTTTTCCTAATTTGGATAATGAAACTTTTTTTACTATCTTTTCTTCGTCTTCAACATCTTTCTTTTCAAACAATCCAAGATACTTACCAGCATTGTAATAATAATCTGACTGTCTTAAATCAAATTCCATAGTTTCAGCAATTTCTTCTGTGGTTTTATTTTCTTCAAATAAAATCTCCATTAGTGATATAATTCTTTCAAAAGAATTAGCCTGTATAAAAGGAATATTAGTGTTATTTTGATTATCATCATAAATAACTTTTACATCCGAATACACATCATAAAGTTCATTTAAAGCAATGTCTGTATCTTGTAAAGAATAATTTTTAGATTTAACTAATCTTATTGATGAATAGTTGTCTTTATCTTCAAACACATATTCAAATAGTCTATATATCTGATTTGAATAAATAGAAAAAACGAGTCTAATAGGCTTGACAACTTTACTTGCCCACAATCTATACGGATAATAAAGCTGTCTGATGTGAAAATCCGGATGAACAACATTTTTTGCTTCTAAAATAACAACGGAATTATTATTTTCCATTCCTCCATCAATTTCACATTGTGCATTTTTTACGTCAACTTTAAAAGAACTCCCTCTATGTCTATCTACACGAAAACTGAAAATTCCTGTTCCCATTCTTCCATTAAATGTGGCAACATTATCATCTTCATCTAAAAAATCATCTAATATTTTTGAAAGCATTAAAACATTAATCGCATTCGCCTCCGATGATATATTACCAATATCAATAGTTTCATATTCTGGAATTTCAACTTTTTGCATTTCTGTTATATGTTCCCCTAATTCAGGAATTGGTTCATACAACTTAAAATCACTTAAAACATATCCGTTTCTACTAATTGGCAAAATATTAATATTGTGCTTTTTGAAAATACTGGGCAAATTTTCAGAACTGTCCCACTTCGCCATTAATCGTGGTTCCTTAAATTCTTTTATTTGATTGGCAGTAATGAAAAACGCACCCTCGCTCTGAATTTTATTGAGAATATCATATTTTTCAAAAAGTTTACTCCAAGCTTCATTCACATTCATTTTAATCATAATTCCTTACTAATACTTCATTTATTTCTCCACGTTTATTACCATTACTATTTATTGAACGCTTTGCTTTTACAGTAATAATTTCATAATCTTTATACAATTCTCTAATGAAAGGGTGATCTGAATTTGATAATAAAAATTTTACTCCTTTAGAGTTTAATTTATCGCACTCTTCTTTAAGTTCAATTTGTTGTTTCGTATCAAATCCATTTTCTGTATAACCTGTAAAAGAAGATGAGGATGAAATCGGCATGTATGGTGGATCAAAATATACAAATGCACCTTTCCTTAAATTTTTTAAGGAGTTTTTATAATCTCCATTCATTATCTTTATATTGTTTTCATTAAAATACTTCGACATAGCTAATACAACGGGCATATTAACTATATTAGGATTTTTGTATTTACCATAAGGAGAATTAAATTGACCTGCTTGGTTTACTCTAAATAAACCATTGTAACACGTTTTGTTCAAATAAATAATTCTTGCAGCTTTCTCAATGTCATTTATTTCCCCATATTTTTCATTTCTGTCTAATGCCCTAACTTCATAAAAATATTCCTCTGAATTAAGTCGCTCATGATTTTCTAAAGCTAAAATTAATTCATTAGGTTTCTCTTTAATTACTTTATAAATATTTATAAGCTCACTATTAAAATCATTTATAATTGCCTTTTTAGGCTGAATATCAAATATGACCGCTCCTCCACCTACAAAAGGCTCAACATAAGTAGAAAATGTCTTTGGAATAAGCGGAACTATATCACTTAATAATTGTCTTTTGCCACCAACCCACTTTACTACAGGAGAAAGAACAATATTCTTTTTTCTTGAATTTTTAGTCATAGTCCTATCCTCCTTATCTTTTATCACTTGCACAGAACTGAAATACATCATTGGGGGTACATTCTAAAGCTTCGCATATACGGCTAATATTCGCCATTGAAACATATTTATTGTTACCCATATTAGCAACACAATTCTCTGAAATGTTTGCTATCTCAATCAAGTCTTTTTTCTTCATTTTTTTATCTTCTAAAATCTTCCAAAGCGGTTGATAAGATACATTCATTTTATACCTCCAAATATAATTTATTATAACAAAAAACTTGCAAAATCGCAAGTTTTAAGTATATCTCAAATGATTACTTCCATAAAAATTATATACATTATTCTTCACTCTGTGGTACTTGACAGTTGCCTATAAAGTTAAAGTAAACATCAACTTGTTGTTTTCTGTATTTGCCTTTTCTTCCTCCTGTAGATTCATGGACTACAACTTTTTCAATGTATTCATTTATCATAGTTACTGTAAGTTTTTCAATATTGGTATATTTTTCTATCATTTTTAGGAATTTATCGGTGTCAACTTTTCTTTGATGATAGCTTTCAATTTCTTGTTCAAAATACTGTATTTGTTTTTCTAAGTCTTGTTGCTCTGTATCATAGGTATTAAATAATCTATCAAAGTGTTTTACAGGAATTTTTCCAAGTGCGTGGTCTTCGTATAGTTTTGTAATAAGGGTGGTTAGTTCTGTATTTCTTGATGACAGTTTTTCTAACTTCTCTTTATCTCCTTGATACTTTTCTTCTCTTTTTTCATCGGATAATTTGTTCATCACTTTTAGGAATTCTTGCTTTTCTTCTTTGGCAAAGTCTGTGATTTCTTTGATTGATTTTAGGAGAATTTCATTTACTGTTTTTACTTTGATGTAGTGCATACTGCAAGTGCCTTTTCTGTGTCTGTAATGTTGACATACAAAAGAGTAATCACTATCGTATTTCTTTTCTTTATGTTCTGCCGGCTCTCTGTAGCTTAATTTACCTCCACAATCTGAACAGATTAAAAGCCCTGTAAATGGGTGTGAGGTTGTCCCGTACTTCGGACTTCTTCTTACTGTTTTTCTTAGCCTTTGGGCGTTATTCCATGTTTCTTCATCAATGATGGCTTCATGGGTATTTTTGAAGATAATGAGTTCATCTTCTTTTGCCTTTCTTCGTTTCTTGGTTTTGTAATCAAGGCATATTGTTTTACCAAGTACAGTGTGTCCCATGTATTCTCTTTTTTCTAAGATATAGCCTACTGTGGTCGGTGTCCAAAAATATGGGTCTTCTATTCCTCTTTTCTTTGAGCTATGATTATTTTCGGGGTGATGTATCTCTGCATAAGCTGATGGAATAAGGACTTTATCTTTGGTTAGTATATCTGCTATCTGTGTTACTCCATATCCCTCTATTACAAGATTATAAATGCGTTTTACGACCTTTGCACTCTCTTTATCGACAAGTAGCTCCTGTTTGTTCTTTGGGTTTCTAAAATAGCCGTATGGAACGCTTGGCGATACTCTTTTGCCCTCTTCCATTCTTGCTCTGAATATAGATTGTATTTTTCTTGAGGTATCTCTTGCATACCATTCATTCATAATGTTTAGAAATGGGGTAAAGTCGCTTTCTGCTTGTTTTTCACTGTCTATTCCGTTATTGATGGCGATAAACCTTACTCCCTTTTCTTTGAAAAGTATTTCAGTGTAAAAACCTACTTTGAGGTAATCTCTGCCAAACCTGCTCATATCTTTTACTATCACAGTAGATACTTTGTTTTCTTCTACTGCTTTTATCATCTTTTGAAATCCCTGTCTATCAAAGGTTGTTCCGCTTACTCCATCATCGGTATAGTGATAGATATTTACAAAGCCGTTTCTTTTTGCATAGCTTTCAAGCAGCTGTTTTTGATTAGTGATGGAATTGCTTTCTCCTTGCATTTCATCATCTCGACTTAAACGCTCATAAAGAGCTGTTTGTCCTGTTCTTTTCGTATTTGACATGAGAATTACCTCCTTTCCAAGTTTTTTTATTTTCTCTGTCCCTATGAGGTTAATCCTTTCGGATCAGTTACACAATAGCTGCTGTGCATCTGCATTAAGTTAGGTTTGACATAAAATCGGGTTTTTCCACTTCCTGATCCACCGATGACAAGAACATTCTTATTTCTTGCATACTTAGGATTAGCCGGTCTGCCATTCATAGTTAATCGTTCTGTTTGCGTAAGTAGGATATTGTTTTGAAACTTTTCATCCATATATGGCTCTATATCTTTTTTCGTTCCCCATCTTGCTGAGCCATACTCTTTCCCCTGTCTAAACTTTTTAGCATTTTTCCCTTTGGTATATACGATAATTTTGATTAAAACAGCTACTACCACGCCCATTATAATATCCGTAGGATGAAGGCTTGGAAGAAAGCTCATCGTATTAATCTCTAATATCCCTTGAAAAATTTTGTCAATAGTATCGCCACCTATATAGGCTCTTACATGATGTGAAAAGATATTACCTATATAGAAAAATACAAGATAGGGAATGTTCTGCTTTAGAAACTTTACCTTATCTTGCACCTTAAATAAGCCTTTGATGTCCTTTAATATTTTATCTATCATAGGCTCTGCTCCTTTTGTTTATTCTTGATTTTATCTTTGGAAACAGAGTTTTTAGACATCTCCTTGAACTTCTCAATATTCTTATGGATAGATTCTTTTCTTTCCGTTTTCTTTTCCGATTCTGACAGGGCATGCTTAAAGGCTTTATTCATCACTTTCATATCTTTGGCTTGAAAGAATACAGAGTATTTACCTGTTTTCTTATCTTTCATCACTGAAAACTTTACGCCATACCGATTAAGTTCTTTTTTCAGCTCCTTAAGCTCTGCTTCTTCAACCGGAATTTCTTCAAGCTGTCCCTTTTTAACCATATCTTTTAGCTTTACTTCATTCCCGTTAGTATTAACCAGCTTTTCAAGTCCTCCAAGTTTTTCTGCTTCTTTCATCAATTTCTTTAATAAGTTCAGAATTAGCTTTCCTGTTACTTTAGCAGCTCTAACTTCCATATTCAGCGTTTTTCTTGCTATTTCTTCATTGATCAACTTTTCTCACCTCCATTCAGCAGTCTGTCCTTATTCCGATTCAGTTTGTCCTTTTGAATAACCTTTCTAAAATCTTCTCCTACAACCATAACAGGAATACACATCCCTATGATTCTTGAGTAGATTCTTTGATACTCTACGCTATCCTTACAATTTTGGATTGTGTCGTATGAAAGGTTAGTGGTAAAGATAGTCGGTTTCTGTTTTAAATACCTGTTATTCACGATGTTATATACTTGCTCTTTGGCATAGCTTGTATCTCTTTCTATTCCTAAGTCATCCAAGATAAGAACGGAAGTATTTACAAGGGATTCAATATATGCGTTCTTGTCAAAATCAAATCCTCCCTTTTGCAGTTCATTGATAATCTGTGAAAAATTTCTTATTTTAACACCTATTCGATACTGTTCAATAAGGCTATTTGCAATGGAGCAGGCAAGATAGGTCTTTCCGCTACCTACTGAGCCATAAAAAAGGAGTCCGATATTTTCTTTTTTCATTTCCTCATAGTCTTTTACAAAGTTCTTTGCAATGATAAGGCTTTGGTTTTCTTCTCCCTGATAATTTTCAAATGTGTATGACCACTGAATAATCGAGTTAAAGCAGCTACTCTTTAATCGTTCAATCTCCATCTGCTTTTGTCTTTCTTTTTCTCTTGCCTCTCTATCTCTATCGCATTTGCAAGAAATCTTAAATATCATCTTGTTATCAAAGAACTCCATCACTTTTCCGTCTTTTCTTTCATGGCAAACTTTACAAAATGCGTGTCCGTCCTTGATATATTCTTTTTCAGGATCGTAAGAATACTCTACATCTTCTATCATTACTTTTTCTAATTCTTTCATCATAGGTGTTCTCCTTTATCATATTCTTCCCATGTCGGGATATTTGATGTTTTCACTTCTTTACTTCTTCCCTGATCTTTATAAAACCAAGAAAGTATTGTCGCTTTATGGTCTTTATAGGTCTTTCCGGTGCTTTTGATATATGCTGATAGTCTTTCAATGTAATTATCAAGCTGTGAGTTCATTATGATTTGTAAATCGGATATATCTTCAGCAGCTAAAAATACATTTTGAAATGTTCCAAGTCCGTTTATACCAAAACTATATTCTCTCTTACTATACTTACTCTTATTATTCTCTATATAGTTACGGTCAACATTTTTAACCTCTTGAAGTTCATTTTCTTTACTTCTGAGGTCAACATCTTTTACTTCTGAAGTAAAGTTTTTTAACTTCTGAAAGTCATTTTCTTTTACCTGAAATACACTCATGAAATCTTTGACATATATGATATTCGGTTTACCAAGTCCAAGCCTTACTCTTTCAATCAGTCCTATCCCTTTTTTGCTGTCTAACTCATCTAATGTTTTTATGGCAGTAGGCTTTGAAATATTTCTTCTTTTCATAATTTCCTCTACTGTGAAATAGATAAATACTCTACCTTCCTTGTCTATCCAGTTATTCTTAAAGGACATTCCTGTTCGTTTCAAAAGCATAGAATAAAGGATAATTGCTTCAGCAGACAGTCCCTTAAATTCTTCTCCGTCTACCAATATTTCAGGTACTTTTAGAAAGTTAAATCTTTCTGCTTCTCTGTTATAGAAATAGTCAAAGTCCATCGCTTTACCTCCTTTCCTTAAAATTTTGCAAAGAAAAAGACGATAGTTTTCTTCTATCGCCTTTGGTAACCATTTTTATGAAATTTTTTATATTGATTTTATTGCTTCATTGATTCCCTGAAGGAATGCTATAACAGCTGCTCCGACCATCGGTATTCCATAAGGACTTAACAAAAATCCTAATACCAATGCCTCAATGCCAAGTGATATATCTTTTTGCATAAATGATCCTATTGCAGCAACTATACACATCAGCATTAAGAAATACAGAATAGTTGTTCCTATGCCAAGTATAAATGTCAGAAAGGCAGTAAGGATACTCAGCAGCAAGCTGATTGGAAATAAGATTATTTTTATTATCCATCTCATCATTTCTTATTCCTCACTTCCCAATTCATACTTTGTATCTCCACACACCATATCAATGCAAACATTCACATCTATATAATTTTTTAGGACTTTTTTTCGTCCACCTTCGCCATCTTCTACAAATACATAATGCTTGTAAAACTGCTTAAAATGCAGGATTTTCACGATTTCACTCTTTGTATCAACGCTATGCACTCCACATGATAACTTCCCGGAAACATATCAACCGGTTGAACTTCCCCTAATGTGTATCCTAAGTTATGTAAAATTTTCATATCTCGTGCTAAAGTTGCCGGATTACAACTTACATAAACTATTTTTTTTATATTCATACTTGCTAAGTCATATAAGAAACTTTCCTCACACCCTTTACGCGGCGGATCAACAATTACTGCATCTATTTTTATATTCTGTGAAATTAAACTTTTAATTACACCTTCACTTTTTCCTAATAAAAATTCCACATTATTTATACTATTTAACTGAGCATTTTCTCTAGCATTATCAATAGCTACATCTATTACTTCTATACCGTAGACTTTCTTTACTTTTTGAGCTGCAAATAAAGTTATAGTACCAATTCCACAATAAGCATCAATTATTATATCGTTTTCTCCTAATTCTGCTAATTCTAGCGCTTTCTTGTAAAGAACTATTGTTTGAATAGGATTTATTTGATAAAACGAACGCAAAGAAATATTAAATTTAATTCCGGCTAATTTGTCCGTAATATAATTTCGCCCATATAAAACTCTTGTAGTATCACCATAAATGACATTTGTTTTTTTACTATTAATATTAAGTATAACACTAACAATACGATTATCTAACTCAACTATTTTATTAACAAAATTATCCAATTGATTAAAATTTTCTTTAGCAATAATACCAACCATTATTTCCGTTTTACTAGTATTGGTTCTGAGCATAATGTGGCGGATTGCTCCGGTGTGTGTTGCTTCATCATAGACAGATAAATTCATTTCACTAATTAAATTACGAATATCATTCATTAATTTATTATGTTCATCATATTGAATATAACATTTTTCAACATTAATAACATCATGACTACGCGATTTATAATATCCCATTTTTATTTCATTTTTAATTCTCTGTACCGGTATAACGGACTTATTTCTATAATGGTATGGTCTATTGGCACCTAATATATCTAATACTTTAACCTTGTTCTTCCCTAATGTTTTATCCATAATATTCCGAACTTTGTTTGTTTTAAAACGTAGCTGTTCATTATAACTCATATGAACCAAATTTGCACCGGATGTTTTTGAAATGCCATCTACCCGCTCACTAGATTTTGTTATAATTTGTACTAATTTTCCATACCCAAGATTTTTTTTTAACTTAATAATCTTAAATTCTATCTCTTCTCCTACTATTACATCCTCGATAAAAATGGGAAATGTATCAAGTTTTACTATACCCAAACCGTCATGTGTGTAGTCTACTACTGTTCCGGTAAAAATTTCATTTTTTTTCATTATAATAACCTTTCTAGTTTTACTTAAATAAAAAATAGGAGCAACCCTAAAATCGTTATTTCTTGAAACAAGATTTTAACAAGTTACCCCTCATAATATTTACTAGGTGTTCTAAAAGTAATTTTGAAGAAAATTTGAACTCCTGTAAACTACTGTATCTAAATTAAATATGGCATCTTTATAAAAATTTAACTTTTGGACTGATTCGTCATAAATAAATCTGCCCTCTTTTTAAAATAACATTACACTAGATACTCATGCCAATTACTTTAATTTCATTTACATAATCAAGTTTCTCTATACGTGCATTAAGTTTATCAATATTGGTATGTTCTAAATCAAGTTCAAGTGAAATAATAATCGTCGCTCTTGTATTAATAGGCACCGTTTGATGAATAGTCAAAACACTGCACTTTTCTTCATTAACAACAGATAGAATACTACCTAAAATGCCGGGAATATCATCTACATCAATTGATAATGATAAAATTGATTGTTTATGTATATCCTGAATTGGAAATATTGTATCTTTATATTTGTAAAATGCACTTCTACTTAAATCAAAACGTTTTGATGCCTCTAATATAGACAGTTTAGGATTTTCTTCCAGTGCTTTTTTCATTGTTAAAGTTTTCTTTACCGCTTCGGGTAACACATCTTCTCTAATAATATAATATATTTTTTCTTTGTCCATATTTTATTCACCTACTCTACAAATTCAAATTCACCTTGCAATATTCTTACTGTATCACCATTTTTACAACCACGTTCACGCAACTTATCATCAACACCCATTGAACGCATTTGCTGTGCAAAACGTCTTACAGACGCATCACGATTGAAATCAGTCATTAAAAACGCTCTTTCTATACCGGGACCACTTACAACATAAGCACCGGTATCATCACGTGTAATTTTAAATGTTTCATCTTTCGGTTTATGCTTATACAATACACGATTTTCCATTGTTTTTTCTTCTACATCTAATTCATACATTATATTAGGATCAATATTATCTAATATATCGCATATTTTATACAATAAATTATCAATATTACTACGTGTAAATGCGGAAATTTCAATGATTTCTACTTCCTGTTTATCTTTTTCTAACTGTTTTTTAAATTCTGTTAAATTTTCATTTGCGCCCGGAATATCCATTTTATTAGCTACAATAATTTGCGGTCTTTCTAATAGGCGCATATTATACTCGCCAAGTTCGGAGTTAATAATTTTATAATCTTCGTAAGGATTTCGACCGTCAGTTGCTGACATATCAATAACATGAACAATTACTTTTGTACGCTCAATATGACGTAGGAACTGATGCCCTAAACCAATACCTTGGCTGGCCCCTTCAATAAGCCCCGGTAAATCCGCCATAACAAAGCTTCTATGATCCTTTGTCTCTACGACTCCAAGGTTTGGAGCAAGTGTGGTAAAATGATAATCTGCAATTTTAGGTTTTGCTTTTGAAGTAATTGACAATAATGTAGATTTCCCAACAGACGGAAAGCCGACTAAACCGACATCGGCCATTAGTTTTAATTCTAATGTTAAGTTACGTTCTTCCCCAGGTTCTCCATTTTCAGCAATTTCCGGTGCCGGATTAGATGGTGTAGCGAAGCGACAATTACCGCGTCCACCACGTCCGCCACGTGCAACAATAACTTCTTGTTTATGTTCTACTAAATCGGCTAATATTTCTCCTGTATCAGTATCTCTTATTACCGTTCCCGGCGGTACTTTTAAGTATAAATCTTTTGATTTCCTTCCATGCATACCCTTGCTCATTCCATTTTCTCCGCTCGGAGCAACAAATTTCTTCTGGTAACGGTAATCCATGAATGTTCTCAGTCCTTCATCAACGACAAAAACTACGTTTGCTCCGCGTCCACCGTCACCACCGGCAGGACCGCCTTTAGGCACGTACTTTTCACGTCTAAAAGCTACTAGCCCGTTACCTCCATCACCGGATCTGACAAATATTTTTACTTCATCTAAAAACATATTATTCTCCTATTAATCTACTGGATTTATATTATACATTGTACTTTTATATAATATCGTTTTATAAATTGTTTTCTATCAAGAACAATTATATCATAAATTTAAATTTTATAATAATTATACACTAAAACAAAAAAATGTACGGGTGACTGACAACCGTACAAAACTCCGCACCCGCGCCCCTCTGATTAACAGTCAGATGCTACTACCAACTGAGCTACTGTGGAAAACTAAACAAAAAAATGGAGCGGGTGATGAGAATCGAACTCACAACATCAGTTTGGAAGACTGAGGTTTTACCACTAAACTACACCCGCTTAAAAATATTTATTAATTACTCACAGATTATATTCTATACTAAAAATTTATTTTTGTCAATAAAATTTTTAAAAATTTTTTAATTTTTGGGCTGAGAATATAACGTGGAAAATTATATATTTATCTCCACTATTAAAGTCTACTCCATAGAAAAATATGATATTTATAGTAAAAATATATAATCTTTTAAAGTGTTAATAAAAGAAATAATTCATAAGCGAAAACTTCTCTTACATAATCACTTATGAATTAACATTTTATGAGTAAAATATACAAACTATCTTTTTCTTTGTATTTTTACCCTTCTTATTGATGATGAAAACATCGAAGCTATCAAAATTCCAACCGCTATAGCTCCTGCTTGAAGTATTGTATCTATCCCTATTTTCGCCGCTAAATGATAACTTTTAGTAACCAAACTTCTCATTGTGTGATACATTCCATATCCCGGAACCAATGGAATAATACCGGTGTAAATAAATATAGTCGCCGGCATTCTTAATTTCTTTGAAGCACTGGAAGCCAAAACACCGATAATTATCGCTCCTGAAAAACTGGCTATTATAATTCCTGAAATCAACTTTACGTAATAGTATGCTAACCACCCTGCTGCTCCTATTACAGAACAAACTAAAACAGATTTCTTAGGTGCATTAAATAAAAATGAAAAAGCCAATGTTGAAATAAACCCTGCTGCTAATTGTATAATAAAATTATATATATCCATCTTTAACTCCTAAACTATTTTAAGTCCTAATATTACTCCAAGTGCTATGGCAATTGATGTAAATACTGCCGATTGTACCCCTATCATTCCTGATATATAATCGCCTGCCATAAAATCTCTTACACAGTTTGTTATTTGCACCCCGGGAACTAACGGCATTATTCCCGCTATAACAATAGAAGATGGGTTATAAATTGTAAAAAAATTTGTTGAAACTTCTACTAAAACAGTTACCAGCAATGCTCCGAAAAAATTCTGCATAAGATCCATTAATTTATATTTTGTCGCAAATGATAAAAAAGCACCTTCTATTCCCATTATTAAAAACGAGTAAATACTATCTTTAAATGTTCCACCGAACATTATTGAAAAAAATGGTCCCGATAACGCCAATAAAAATATTACTAACCACGGATTATATTCTTTAGTTACTTTTATTTCTCTAAGTTTTTTATAAGAATAATCTATTGACCATCCTTCTGTAACAATCTTCCTAGAAAGATCATTTATTAATGATATTTTTTCCAAATTTCTATTTCCTAAAATTATTCTTCTCATTGTAGTATAATTTATATCATTATAAACAAATGACACTATTACAAAATTATAAGTAACTAGTGTATTAGCCGCTTTTATATTATCAAATGATTTATAAATTCTATTAATGGTATCCTCTACCCTATAAACTTCTGCACCATAAGAAAGCATACTACGTGCCATTTTCACTGAAAAATTCAACAATTTTTTTGCATCATCTTCATTTTTTAATGATTGTATCATAAATATTATCCCTCCTTTTTTATATTATTCTTAATATCGACTATTAGTAAAATATACTTTTATAACATATAACAACTATTATATATCATAATAGCAGCTTATAAATCTCTTCTATTTTCTTTTTCCATGAGTGACGTTCTATTTCCGCTGTTAAATATTCGGGTATTTTTCTTTCTTTTTTTGTTCTTTCTGCCATTAAATTTAACGCTGCTACTATTCTTTCTATAAAAGCCGGCTTTTCTTCTTCTACTGCTTTATCAGTATCATAAATTGTCGGCATGGCAATATATTCTATAATATCCGAATTATTTATTTTTTCTCCCAAAAATTCTATTAAACCTTCTATTTCCGTTGCAACTACTCTTAATCCGCTCCCTAAAGCTTCAACAGCTATAAGTCCTAACCCTTCAAAATAAGAGGGTAAAATAAAAATATCCTTTGTTCTCATTATTTCTCCAAGATGTTTTTGATCCGTTGCATTATATATTTTTATATTGTCAGAATTTCCTATCAAACTAAAAATTTTTGCTTTATCTTCTTTTTTACATTTCCAATCAACTCTAATGTAACATCATTTCTTAATAATTCTAATTTTCTAAATGCCTTAATAAGTTCAAAAAAACCTTTTGATTCGTCAAATTTACCGGCATAAAGTATCTCTATTTTATCTTTTTGAGTATAATTTTCTAATGGATAAAATATTTTTTCGTTATACCCTGCACCTATATTTATAATATTTTCTTTAGGGTAACTATAGACTTTTGATATTTCAGCTATAACTCCATTACTCAAAACTAAAACTTTATCTAATTTACTCAAATTTAAGACATACTTCTCTTTCAAACTTGGATTTTTTTTCGCTTGACGAATATCTGTATTATGACAAACTCCTATTATTTTACTATCAGTAAACACTTCACAAACAATAGAACTTAGTATCCAAAGATGGTGAGTTATAATAACATCAGGACAAAACTCTTTTTTGGCTTCCACTAACTTTTTTCTAAATTCGGTTTGCCAACTTTTCATCATTTTATCTGTCATATTTTTATAAAGAGTATTATTATATGGCATTATATCACTCATTCCTACTATTGGAAAATCAAGATTACTCCCCTCAAATTCAACTTCATATACAGTATCCAAAATACTAAAATTATATTCCGGCGTTGTCGCATAAATCGCCGCTTGGGTAATATTAAAATTTTTTAATCCATCGATAACATTTGTAAAATACACACCACTCCCTGTTTTTGTAGGAAGTTGTGCTAATACATGTAAAACTCTCATTTTTATAGTTCCTTATTTTTTATTTATTATAAGCTATATTATAACATAGAAAATAATTTTTTATACAAGATAAATAAAAAGAACCGGAATAATTTGGTTGTATAATAAATACGGGGCATGAAAAAAATCCATACCCCGTATTGTTTTTTAATATACAAAAAGACAAATATCCAATATAATTAAAGTGCAAAAAAAAATAAACTATGAAAGGATATCTGTCATGAATAATTTTAACACAAAAACAAAAGAAATAAAAGAGGGAGAATTCATTAAAAACCTACTACAAATAAAAGATAAAAATATAACTATTGAGAAAACACATAACGAAACTATAAAAAATAATCAAAAGTACTTTGTATTCAAAGGTACCTTAACATATAAACCCAAGAAGTGTGAATGCTGTGGTTGTCTTAATAAAGGTTATACTGTAGTTAAAAACGGCTTTAATGAACTTACTAGAATTAATCTATTAAAAATATCAGGTATCCCTGCTTATTTGGAACTAAGAAAGCAACGTTTCAAGTGTAAAACTTGTAATAAAAAATTTGTAGCTACTACTTCTTTTGTAGATAAATACTGTAGTATTTCTAAAAATGTTAAGTTTTCTATAATGAGTGATTTAGCTGATACTTTATCTTTTAAACAAATAGCCAAAATGAATAATGTATCGGTTAATACTGTTATAAGAACTCTTTATAAATGTAAATCCCATGTAGACATTCTTAACTATAATACCTTACCTGAGTATTTATGCTTTGATGAGTTAAAGTTTACTAAAGATAGTAAAAATGGTATGAGTTTTATTTTTTTAGATGCTTTAACTCATGAGATTATTGATATAGTTGATGGTAGAACTGAGTATATTTTAAATAATTATTTTTCCAGATTTTCTAAAGAGGCTAGAAGTAATGTTAAGGCTATTTGTATTGATATTTATACTCCTTATATGAAGTTGATTAGAAATAAGTTTCCTAATGCTGAAATTGTTATAGATAGGTTTCATATTATTCAAAATGTTAATAGAGAACTTAATAGAACTAGAGTTAAGCTAATGAATATTTACAAAAAACAAAAAGGTATTAATTATACTCTTTTAAAAAATAATTGGAAGTTAATATTAGAAGATGAAAGTAATGTTACTCATGGTAGGTTTTTCTTTAATAGGAGTTTTAGGAGTTTAGTTACTAGACGTGATATTTTAGATTATTTATTAGGATTAGATTGTATATTTAAGGCTAGCTATGAGAGAGTTCAGGATATTAGATATGCAATAAGGTATAGAAATGAGTTGGAATTTAAAGAATTAATTGAAAAATCTACTATCGATTTATCTGATGGTGTTAGTAAGGCTATTAATACTATGAGAAAAGATAAAGAGTATATGCTTAATAGTGTTAGGTATTCTATTTCTAATGGTTCTTTGGAGGGTATTAATAATAAGATAAAGGTTTTAAAGAGAGTTTCTTATGGTTATAATAGCTTTTATAACTTTAGATTACGCATTTTAGTTGTTTCTAGGTTATTTGTTTCTGAGTATAAAAATAATATTTCTTTTAAGGGCGTTTTGAAAAATGCCAAGCAACACTGCATTGCTTAGCATTTTATCCTTATTTTTTCTCATGCCCCGTATTTGACACAGAGCCAATAATTTTAAATTTAATCTTACTCCCGTTCCTCATATATTTTAATGATAACCTATCATTTAATCTGAAGGTGCTCAGCCACAATCAGAAGTTATCTCTTCTGCCGGATTTTCTTCATAATCGCTTTTATTATAAAAAGCATCTCTATATTTCTTTATATTAAATGGTTCAACTAAATTTATAATAGTATAACCGGCTAATCCTAATTTTTTACATACTTCTTTATTTTGTTCAGGATTTTCACTATAAACAAAAATTTCCGATTCTTTATCCATTTTTTCCAAAATATTGTCTACTTCTTTAGGTAATATTTTAAATTCTTTATCATCTAATATCTCTTCTCCTAAATTGAGAAGTTGATAATTTTTGCTAACCGAAATACGATACTTAAATTCAGATAACAACGTATTTGTATATATAGCCGTACCATAGTCATATTGTTTAATTCCGTCCCCAATATGAAGCTTAGTAAAACCACGTTCTATTAATAATTTTTCTGTATTACGTGATGTAACATCTACAACACAGTATAAAATAATATCCTTATCTTTATAATCATCTAAAACATCGCTGCCATTTTTAAATAATTTTATTGGTAAACTCACCGCATTAATAGCATGACCACGTGCATACTCTTTTCGCCAGCGAACATCAACTACAAGTGCCTCTTCAAATGTTTTTTTCTCAACATCAGCACCCGCGATTCTTCCCGGTTTTCCCTTCAAAAGTTTTAACCAAAAAGCGTATAATCCTAGTGCAATAGCCAATAAAATAACACCTATTATTAACAACACATTCATCAACTCTTCTCCTTTCTGCATTAAATATATTCATATTCTATCATACTTTCTATATTTTTTATAATAAATTATACTTATAGCTAAAAATTATTTTGATTTTTCTTATAAATAAGAGTACAATGTTTAGTAGATATATTTATTTTGAAGGGAGTACCTTGTGAAAATTAATAAAATTAATTACATAGATAATAAAAATTTTAAAATGGAATCTTCCTTGCTCTTAGATGGAATTATTGTCGGATTAGTAGCCGGAGTGATTGGTGCCAGTTATCGTCTTCTTATAGGGTGGAGTGAAAAAATTGTGCATTTTACAGCAGAATTCATTAAAACCAGTTTTATTTTTAAATTTTCTTTGTTAGGAATTTTAATTTTACTCGCCCTTTTTTCCGGCTTTTTATTAAAACGTGAACCTATGGCTAGTGGTAGTGGTATACCACAAGTTTCCGCAGAAATAACGGGTAGACTTAACTCAAACCCTCTAAAAGTTTTAATATATAAAATCACCGGCGGCTTTGTTGCCAGTTTAGGCGGATTATCTTTAGGTCGTGAAGGTCCGTCCATTCAACTTGGAGCAATGAGCGGTAAATTAGTTTCAAGATTTTTGAAAAAAAATAATATTAAAGAAAAGTATCTTATTACCTGTGGAGCAAGTGCAGGGCTTTCCATAGCTTTTGGCGCACCGCTTGCCGGAGTACTGTTTTCTATTGAGGAAGTTCATAAACATATAACTAAAAAAATTATTATTTGTTGCTTCAGTGCTGCTGTCGTAGCTAATATTGTCGGGCAGTATATTTTCGGTTTAACGGCAATATTCAAATTCCCTGATATTTCTTACGTTGAGGTTAGTATTTATCCTTGGGTTGCCTTACTCGGTATTTTATTGGGAATTTTCGGAACGTTTTACAATACTGTCATAAAAATTTTATTTAAACTATATGAACGATTAAATCTAAGTATAGTATTTAGACCGCAAATTGCTTTTTTAGTATCTTTTATACTCTTTATTTTTTACCCGATAGTTCTTGGGAGCGGTCACAGTTTGGTAGAGTTTTTAATAGAAAATAAATTTAGTATAATGTTTTTATTAATTTTATACTTTATAAAAACATTGTTCTCCCTGATTTCATTTACATCCGGTGTTGCCGGCGGTATATTTTTACCCATTCTTATTCAAGGTGCAATTCTCGGAACTCTTTTCGGTAATTTTTTTGATGAAAAATATGCAGCATTGTTTATCATTCTTTCAATGTCCGGCTACTTGACCGCAATCGTTAGAAGCCCTATTACTTCAATTATTCTTTTGTTTGAGATGACACAAAAATTAAACTACTTTCTTCCTATCGCCCTTTGTTGCTTATTCGCATACTTTACAGCAAATATTCTTGGGACAAAACCGGTTTATGAGTATTTACTTGACAGAATTCTTACAACAAATGATATAAAAGATATAGAAAAAGAAATGGAAGTAGAAATCATTACCACAGTAACCAATGACAGCAATCTGATTAATAAAAAGATCAGCGAAATACCATGGACTAAAAATATTCTTATTTCAAATATAGAACGAAACGGCAAAGAAATTATTCCAAAAGGTGATACTATTCTCCTTTCCGGAGATAAACTTTCTGTTCTTATGTCGAAAGATGTTGTAAATAACTTTATAAAAAAATTTGATAACTAACTGAAAATAAACCTTGAAGATACATTCTATCTTCAAGGTTTTACCACTTTTAATTTGTACCACCGTTACAAATTTTATAATATATCAAAATGTTTCAACGCATTAGTTATACCGTCGTCATCAACACTGGTTGTGATAAAATCTGCAACTTCTTTTACATCATCACGACCATTTTCCATTGCAACACCTATACCGGCATGTTTTATCATATCAATATCATTTCCACCGTCACCAAAAGACATGGTTTCTTCCAATTTTATTCCAAAATAATTTATAATAGCATCTATTCCTCTATTTTTCCCCCCATCTTTTGGAATAACATCGGTAAAATGAGTTGTCCAACGAGCTGATTTTGAATTTGGCATATATTTTAAAAATTCCTCTTCTTCATCTTCTCCTACAAAAACATTGAGTTGATAAATTTTTTCTTTAAGGGCATTTTCATAAGCATGCTCATCTATTACAAAACGAGTTGAATCTCCTAATTCTTTTTCAAGCCACTGTACCCTCTCGTTTTTTAAATTTATGAATGCTCCTTCTAATAAAGTAAAATCACAAGCTATATTATTTTTTTTAAAATAAGGTAAAACATTTTTTATATCTTCTTTTGATAACATATTATTATTTAACACTTCTCCATTATTTAAAAAACAATACTGCCCATTAATAGTAATATAGCCGTCAAATTCAAAATCTAATAATTCATCTAAAAACTTTATATGAAAGGGTGCTCTCCCTGTTGCAATAAAAATTTTTATACCTTGTTCTTTTAATTTTTTTAATGTATTTTTAGTGTTTTCCGGAATAGTTTTTGTTTTAAAACTTCTTATTGTTCCATCTATATCAAAAAATATCGCTTTTATTTCAGTCATTAGTTTTTTCTCCATAATCATTAAAATTAACAGTATTTTTTAAGTTTTTAAAATTATAACCTAATTAAATTTCATCTACTATTTTTGTTATATCTGTGATAACAATTTTGCAGTATCTTATTCAAACATAATCTTAATTATATACCATTGTTTCAAATAAATAAAGAAATAATTTAGTTATAACTTTCCATGATTATTGTGTATGTTATTTTACAAAACACAATATATTTATAGATTAATATCTTATCTTTGAAGCATTTCCTGTTTAGTCAAAATTTAAACAGTTATTACTTAATTAACAGATGGGATTGTACTAGTTTCATATTTTTTTAGAATAACAGTTCTATAAACTTAGTTATATTAATTTTATTAATATGAACGATATATTTTAATTTAAGAGTACAAATTTCTTGAAAACATTTTCTGAAAATGATATAGTTTTTTTGGAGGTAAATTATGATAGTTCAATTAAAAAATGTATCAAAAGAATACAAAAATGCTAATTTTAAGTTAAATAACATCTCCTTTGATGTTAATAAAAAAGAAGTCATCGGCATTATAGGTCGTAACGGCACCGGAAAAAGCACTATCTTAAAAATGATTAATGGGATAGTTCCTTATGACAGCGGAGAAATTTTATATAAAAATATATCAATTAATTCACTGGATAAGGCTTTATTACGTAAAATGAGAAAAAATTTGGCTTATATCTTTCAACATTCAAATCTTATTGATAATAAAACCGTTTATTATCATCTAAGTTTAATTTATAAACTTAATAAAAGCCCTGTTGATAAAAATAAAATAAATAACATTCTTGAATTTATGAATATCATTCATCTTAAAAATAGTCTTTGCGGTCGTCTTAGCGGCGGTGAACAACAGAAAGTTGCAATAGCAATGGCTCTTCTTCAAGAACCGGAAATATTACTCTGTGACGAAATTAGCTCTGCATTAGATGCGAATAGTGAAAAAGAAATTTTCTCTCTTCTTAACAAATTAAGAAAAACTACGGATATTTCTATCATAATGATTTCTCATAGTTTATCCCTTCTTAAAAACTTCTGTGACAAGATTATTATTATTGATAACTCTACTATTAGAGATATTATTACTCCTAACAAAAAAGAACATGATGACTATAATAATAATTACTATAATTACGTAAAGGAGTTTTTATTAAATGATTAGCTTATTTAAAACAAACTACGACGGAATATCAAAAGCGTTTTGGGAAACTAACTATATGATGACAGTTTCTATGATTACAATTTTAATTATTTCATTACCGTTAGGTATTATTCTATTTGCGCTTAGCAAAGATTATCTATTAAAAAATAGAATAATTTATGAAATTGTCAGTATTTTACTTAACGCTCTTCGCAGTGTTCCATTTTTAATATTTATATTTATTTTAATACCTGTTAACAGATTTTTATTCAAAACATCATTCGGTAATATTGCAGCTATACTACCGCTCACTCTTGTAGGTATCAGTGTTTATACACGGTTTGTTGAACAGGCATTGATTAATGTTCCGAAAAAAATCGTTGATAGAGCTATTAGTATGGGGGCTACCAGAATACAAATTATCAGATACTTTTTATTACCTGCAACAATAGATAATTTAATTTTATCTTTTACATACACTACTATTAGCTTACTGGCATATACTACCGTTATGGGAGTTATTGGTGCCGGCGGATTAGGTGAATATGCTTTTAGATACGGTTATCAAGAGTATAATTATAATCTTATGTATCTGATTGTTATTATATTCATTATTTATGTATTTATTATTCAATCAATAGGCTATAGCTTGGCAAAACTCTTTACGAATAAAAAAGAAAAATAAAACATTATCATCAATACTTTAAAGTTCACACCGGTTTTAATTATAATTCCGATAAAATAAAAACATTCTAACTTTTCAATAATTATACTTAATAACAATTATAATAAATTGATTTTTATAATTTCCTCTAAATATTAATAAAACATACAATCATATATAAAATATTCTAATTAAGGAGATATTTTAATGAAAAAATTACTATCATTTACTGTTAGTTTACTAGCATTAGTATTAATCTTAACAGCTTGTTCAACTAAAAATGACAGCCATAACAAAGAAGAAAAAACTACTATCAAAGTAGCTTCTCACACCTCACCGATGACGGATATGTTGGAGATGATTAAAGAAGATCTTCAAAAAGAAGGTTATAATCTTGAAATTGTTAAAGTATCCGATAATGTTCAAGCTAATGTAGCATTAAATAATAAAGAAGTAGATGCCAACTTTTTCCAACATAAACCATTTATGGAACAGTTCAATCAAAAAAACAACGCTCATCTGGTAGCAGTTCAACCAATTTATAATGCAACTGTATCTTTTTATTCAAAAAATATAAAAGACATTAAAGATTTAAAAAATGGTGCTGATATTGCTATCCCATCTGATCCTACTAATTTAGCACGTGCTTTACGTTTATTAGCACATGCAAAAGTAATTACTCTTAATAATCCCGATAGTTTCACTGTGACGGAAAATGATATTAAAGATAATCCTAAAAATCTCAAATTTACTAAAGTAAGCTTATTAAACTTAAATGAAGCATACAATGAAAAAGATTTAGTGTTTAACTATCCAACGTATATTTCTAAATTAGGATTAACTCCTGATAAAAATGGTCTTATTCTTGAAAAAGAGGGAGATTTAACATTTGCTATCTCTATCGTTGCACGTGAAGACAATAAAGATGACAAAAAAATAACTGCTCTTAAAAAGGCTCTTGCAAGTGAAAAAATAAAAGATTATATCAATAAAGAGCTTAAACCGAAAGGGCATGCCACACCGGCATTTTAATATATTTTACAATAAAATTATATAAAATATGAGAAGACTAACTTGAAAAGAAGCTTCTCTTATTGAGCTACTACGCACGGTTCATTAGATTTGGGAAAAGCTCTTTAAAGCACATTCCCAAATCAATGAACATTGCCTGTAGCTATCAATAAGTTTTTTTCCAGTTTGGTTTTTTACATAGCGGAGAACACTATGATGCAAGCCTCTTTATTGCTTAATTATCTATTCACCCTATTAAAATCAATTCACTAAATATTTGTTGCATTAGTTACCCTTTCTCGTGAGTATAATATAGTGATTTCTTTTAAAAAATTTTTATGTTTTTCCTCTAACTCTCCAGCTTTCATACGCCACTGCCAGTTCCCGCCGACCGTTGACGGTATATTCATACGACTATCCGCTCCTTTATCCAATAAATCTTGCATTGTTATAATTGACAAGTTACTCGCAGATGAGTGAATACCACGTATCATTGCTTGTGTTATAGATTCATCTGCTCGTCTATCTAGATAAGTATTAACAAACATCTTCCCTTGATCATCAAGTTCGCTATACCAACCATTCACAACATCATTATCATGCGTTCCCGTATACGCAACACTGTTTTGCGTATAATGATGCGGTAAATAAAGGTTATCCCCTCCGCCAAACGCAAATTGAAGTACCTTCATACCGGGGTATCCCAAATCCAACAGTAATTTTTCAACCTTCGAATCTATAAATCCTAAATTTTCCGCAATAATAGGTAAAGTACCTAGTTGTTTTTTTACCGCTTCAAACAGCTCAATACCGGGTCCTTCTTCCCACGTACCTACTTTAGCTGTAATCGCCGCTTTTTCAACCTGCCAATAATCAGAAAAACCTTTAAAATGGTCTATTCTTAATACATCATATAATTTAAAACTTTCCTTAATGCGATATACCCACCATCTAAAATTCTGCTCTTTATGTTTTTCCCAATTATAGACCGGATTCCCCCATAGCTGCCCTTCTGAACTGAAATCATCTGCCGGGCAACCCGCTACATAAAGCGGATCATTATTATTATCTACTTTAAATAACTCAGGCTTTGTCCACATTTCAACGCTGTCAGCTGACACATAAATCGGCATATCACCTATAATTTTAATACCTTTTTTATTAGCATATCCTTTTAATTCAAACCATTGTTTAAAGAAAAAATATTGTGTTACCGTATAATATTCTATTATATCAGCCAATTTCAGACGATATTGTTCACGTACACAAGGTTTTGCTCTTTTTATATCATTTTCCCAATAAATAAATGTTTGATACCCGAAATGTTCTTTTATCGCCATATACTCAGCATAATCAACTAACCAACTTTCATTATTATTTTTAAATAATTCTATTTCATCTGCATATTTAATATTTTCTAACGCATTTATCACCGCTTTTTCCAATATCGGTCGTCTTTTTTCATAAAGTAACGCATAATCTACTACCGCTAAATCATTACCAAAATTAACAGTAAAATAGTCTTCTTTTGTTAATAATCCGTCCTCTTTCAATAAATCAAAATCAATCAAATTCGTATTTCCGGCTACGGCAGAAAATGATTGATAAGGAGAATCTCCATAACTTGTTGTTGTTAATGGCAATATTTGCCAATACGTTTGCTCTGTTTCTTCTAAAAAATCGACAAAATCATATGCACTTTTTCCAAAAGTTCCAATTCCTAACTTATTGGGCAATGATGTAATATGCATAAGTACACCACTTGAACGAGTTTTCATGACATTTCCTCCAAAAGTATTTTCTTAAGTAAAAAACAAAACAAAGAGAAATTCTCCGTAGTTTTGTTTTTTCATTTATAGTATTATTTTAAATTTATCTGTTTTTTAAAACTTTTCTGTATTAAAGATATCATTTCATCTACTCCGGTTTGAACTAAATGAACTTTATCAGGTTCAAAATATTCGGGGTGTTGAATTGCCACAGAATACCAATCTATTACTGTAACATTAGGATGTTTTTCTTTTATACTGTTTAATTCTGTATTTACAGTTTTCTCCCAAGCACGTGGTACTCTTACATTAACAAAGTAAATATCCGATTTATCAAATTTTTTGATTAAAGTTTCTAATTGACTTTCAGTAAACGGGCCGTTTGTTCCAAGTTGAAATACTATAGCTGTATCTTCACTATTATATTTTGCATAGCTATTTGCAACAGTAGCAGCTTCAGTTAATTGTCTACTTATCTTCCCGTTAATTAAAACTCCCGGATATTTTTCTTTCATTTTTTTACCGATATCAACGGTAAGAGAATCTCCTAAAACGATAAGTGTTGTATATTCTCCTTGTTCTTTTTCTTGCTTTTCTTCTTGTTTCTCATTATTGCCTTGCTGATTATTACCCGTATTGTTTTCATTATTTTCCACAAATTGACTTTCTCCCGTGTTAGCCATCTCCTTTACAAATGCTGTCGAGACGAACGGAACACCTTTGCCAAATAATCCCATTATAAAAATCAGCGTCGCTAAACTTCCCATCGTTATTATTATTTTTCGTGTTTTTAATCTTAAGTTTGTAATTCTTTTGAACAAGAGATTTATAAAGTTAACAAAACCTAATTTTCTTATTGGAGTTTCTATCAGCATATAACTGGCTGTCGCTACAATAAATGTTAAAACAATTCTTAATATAACATAAAATATTTTAGGGCTTCCTATTTCTGAAACCGGTGTTGTCAATACCAAAATCGGAAAATGCCATAAATATAAACTATAAGAAATCTTTCCAATAAAAACAATAGGTTTAAACGACAATATCTTCGACATAAATGTATGTTGACGTCCGGTAGAAATTATAACTACTAAACAAAGTACAGCGACTAATAAAAATCCACCACGATATAACCATATATTATATTCAGAAGTGTATAACATTACTGCTATAAGCGACATAATAGAGATTAATGAAATCAGGCTATACAATCTATTTTCTTTTAAAGTTACTTTTTCACTTAATTTTTCCATTGGATATAATATCGCCCCCATTACCCCAACTAAAAGCGAAAAAGCACGAGTATCCGTTCCAAAGTAAATTCGACTAACATTATTAATATCAAATAATGGTATATGGACAATTAATGATATACTTATTAAACCTAAAACAATGTATTTAAAGTTTTTATTTATTTTATAACTGTTATCATTATTTTTTTCTTGCGATTGAATATTAAAAATATTAATGGGAAAAACATATAAAACTGTTCTTCAATAGCAAGTGACCAAAGGTGTTTGAATGGACTTTGCGAACCGAAAGAATCAAAATAATTTAACTTGTGGAAAATATACCACCAGTTACTAGTATAAATGTATCCAAACACTGCATCCAAATGACTTTTATTTAATAAAACTCCATTAAATAGAGTAATAATTATCAATACTACAGTTATCATAAAATAAACTGCCGGCAGTAATCTTCTCGCACGACGAATATAAAAATTATACAAATTCAACGTTCCTGTTTTTTTATACTCTTTTATAATTAATGAACTAATCAAATAACCGGAAAGGACGAAAAATAAATCTACTCCTAAAAAACCACCTGGCAAATAGTTAACATCAATATGATAAATAATTACCGCAAGCACTGCAATTGCTCTCAAACTATCTATACTTGGTAAATATTTATGTTTATTCATTGGCTACACATTCCCTCCTAATCGTTAAACATCGCCAAGGATACTCGTCCACGTTTTGCATCTATTTCTATTACGAAAACATCTACTATTTGCCCAACGTGAAGGACATCTAACGGATTTTTTATATAACTTTTACTTATTTTTGAAATATGAATTAAAGCATCTTGTTTTAAACCGACATCGACAAAAGCACCAAATTGCGTAATATTTCTAATTGTACCTGCTAATTTAACACCAACTTTTAAATCTTCTATTGTCAATATATCTGATTTTAAAAGTGGTTTATCAAATAATTCTCTTTCATCACGTGCCGGTCGTTTCAGATCCTGTATTATATCTTTTAAAGTTTCCACTCCTGCATTTAGTTTTTCAGCAAGAACTTTTATATTAATATTATCTACTTTTTCTTTAAATTCTTTAGTCCCTATTTCATCAGTTTTAACACCCAGTTCTTTTAACAAATCCTCTGCTATTTTGTAACTTTCCGGGTGAATTCCTGTTCTATCAAAAACATTATCACCGTCCGGTATTCTGAAAAATCCAACACATTGTTCAAAAGTTTTTTTACCAAGACGTGGTACTTTAGAAATTTCTTTTATTGTTTCTATTTTACCATTTTCCTTACGATATTCAACTATATTTTTCGCAATCTGTTTATTTATTCCCGAAACATAAGACAACAAAGATACCGAAGCGGTGTTTACGTTAACACCAACTTTATTTACCGCCGTTTCTACCACAAAACCTAATTCTTTTTCCAAATATTTTTGAGTAATATCATGTTGATACTGTCCTACCCCAATAGATTTCGGATCTATTTTTACAAGTTCACTTAACGGATCTTGAATACGTCTTGCAATTGATACTGCACTTCTTTCTTCAACATTAAAATCCGGAAATTCTTCACGTGCTATTTCGCTGGCTGAATAAACACTAGCCCCCGCTTCATTTACTATTACATAGTCAATTTTTAGGTTATTATTTTTTAATGTTTCTACCACGAAACTTTCTGTTTCCCTTGAAGCTGTACCGTTACCTATAGCTATTAAATTAATATTATGTTTGTTAATAAACTTAATTATATCTTTTTTTGCCTGCTCCTGTTTTTCTTTGCTTGCAGGCTTATGTGGATAAATTACCATTTTATCAATATAATTTCCATATTCATCAACAACTGCCATTTTGCAACCTGTTCTAAACGCCGGATCCACACCCAATACTTTTTTATTTTTTAAAGGAGTTTGCATAAGTAGTTGTTTTAAATTCTCAGAAAAAATACCTACGGAATCTTCTTCAGCAATTTTTGTTAATTCACTGCGAATTTCTCTTTCGATAGATGGATAAATTAACCTTTTCATGCTATCTTCTATACAATAAAACAATAATTCGCGAACAACAGTTTCACGATTTCTTACTATTCCTTTTAAAATATATTGGCATAGACGTTCTTTATCATTTTCAATACCAACTCTGATAATTCCCTCTTTTTCAGCTCTATTTAATGCTAATATTCTATGAGAAGCTATTTTTGATACTCTTTCGCTGTAATCATAATAATTTTTATAGGTTGTATTTTCATCTTTTTCAGCTCCGTCTTTTTTTAACGTTGAAACAACACTGCCATATTTTTTTGTATTTTCCAATACATATTCACGATACTTCGCATTATCCGAAATATTTTCGGCAATAATATCTAAAGCATAAGAAATAGCTTCTTCTTTTGAATTTACTTCTTTTTCTACATTAATATATTTTTCCGCCGCTTTTTCTAAAACTTTATCATCTTTCGGTAATTTAATAATATACTCTGCTAATGGCTCTAAGCCCTTCTCTTTTGCAATCGTCGCTTTGGTTCTCTTTTTTTCTTTAAACGGTCTATATAAATCTTCAACTCTTTGAAGTTTTTCTTGGGCTAATATATCATCTTTTAATTGAGAAGTTAACAAACCTTTCTCATCAATTAAACGAATTACCTCCTCTTTTCTTTCCTGTAAAGATTTTAAATAATTAAATTCATCTTGAATTTGTTTTATAGCTACCTCATCTAAAGAATTTGTCAATTCTTTTCTATATCTGGCAATAAAAGCTATTGTATTTCCTTCTTCTAATAAGTTTAAAACATTGATAATATATTTATCTTTTATTCCCAACTTAACAGCTAAATTTTTTGTTATAGTTTCGTACATTTTACAACTCCATATTATTTTTTAGTATATTTCCGGTACTTTTTAATTTATGAAAAAATATTCCATAACATATTTGCACCTCAATATTCGACAAAATTATCTAATAACATCTTATTAACATTATATTCTCAAAATAATAGAACATCTAATCTTGATTTTTTATCCATATTACAACATCTTACACTTCTTTTTCCAAAACAACAAAAGCTATTGCAGTTGTTTCTGTATGACTTATCGTAACATGCGTTATAAAATCTTTATAATTTATATATGGTTTCCCAAAATTATCCTTTAGTACCTCAACATCATGAAATGAAAAAGTTTTAGAAATTCCGACACCAAGCGCTTTAGAAGTTGCTTCTTTTACTGCAAACCTAGATGCCAAAAATTCTAACTTTCTTCGAAAGTTTGTTATTTTAGAAAAATCTTCCAATTCTTTTTTTGTGTATAATTTATTTAGACGTTGTTCATTATCAATATATTTTTCAAATCTGATTATATCGACAATATCGCAACCAATACCATAAATCATTATATACTCCTTAAAGAAAAATATAATCGATACTTTTGTATTACTAACTTGCTATATTCCCACAGAATTAGCATTTTAATAAAAACTATATCTATATCGATTTCTGCACTTATCTATTATAACATTTATATGTTATTTATTAAAGAAAAAAAAAGAGGTCATCCCTCTTTATATTCTGAATTATTTAAACTTATTTCTTAAAATGTTTTTATATGTTATTTTTATTTTACAATACATTATTATTTCATTTAACCACACTCACCTTTTAAATCAATTAATATCTTATTAAATTCAAATCTCGTTCTCTTGCAATAGTCGTATCATCTCCATGCCCCGGATAAACGATTTTCTCCCCATCTAGTTTAAACAAAACATTACCTATAGAATTTTTTAGTGCGTAGTAATCAGAACCATACAAATCATAACGCCCAAAGCCATTTCTAAACAGTGCATCGCCAACGACAATAAATTTACCAAAATCAAATGATACTCCACCCGGTGAATGTCCAGGAGTTGGTAATACCGTAAAACTCATACCAGCCAACTCATATTTTTTATTTTCTTCAAACTCATGTTCCGCAGGTTTTGCCACCACCGGTACCCTTAGTCTAAACTGATTAGAACCGTTAAAATCAGGATTCTCCAACCAATCTTTTTCTTCTTTTGAAATATAAACAGGAACATTATAATATTTACGACATTCCTCAAGTGATACAATATGATCAAAATGTGCGTGTGTTAAAATAATTGCCTCTATTTTTACATCTAATTCTTCCACCGCCTTTTGTATTTTTTCAAATCCGGCACCGGGATCAACAATTAAACCACGTCCATTTTTATAAATAATATAACAATTTTCAGCAACCATATCCATTACTATTTTTTTTACTTCCACTTTAGCCATATTCCCTATTCCTTTCAATTTACATATATTAATATTGTATCTCAATATTTTCTTTATAGCAATGAAAATCTATAATTCATTTATTAATGTTTATTCTCATACTTGATACTATACATCTTAGTTTAATTACATAAAAAACGACTTCATTGCGAAGCCGTCTAAATACTAATCTCTACTATTTAATAGAATAAAGATAAATCTTAACATTTCCATCAGTGCAACAACTGCCGCTGCTACATAAGTTAAGGCTGCTGCTGTCAATACTTTACGGCAATGTCTGTGTTCTTGGTCATCAACTATATTTAAATCTACTACCTGTTCTAAAGCACGTTTAGATGCATCGAATTCAACCGGCAGTGTTACCACTTGGAACAACACCGCAAACATCATAAACCCTACACCTATCCATGCGATAGTGTACCCGAACTGTCCTATTAACCCTGTTAGTAAAAATCCAACAAGAATTAGAATTGCTGATAAATTTCCTCCTAAATTTGCTAATGGAACTAAGCTGTGTCGCCATCTCATAGGTTTATAATCTGCGACCTTATCTTGAATAACATGGCCTACTTCATGCGCTGCTATAGCGACAGATGCAACCGTCGGTTGTGCATAAACTACCGGCGATAACACAACAATATTCTTTGTTGGATCATAATGATCTGACAATTCAGCTTCTCCACGTACTACTTCAACATCAGTAATACCGTTAGCCTGCATAATAATTTCCGCAACATCTTTGCCTGTTAAACCTGATTTTGTTCTTACTTTTTTATATCTATTATACGTACTGGTTACCTTATACTGTGCCCATAAAGGAATAAGCATAATCAGTAGGAAGTATAGTATATAAGTCCCCGACATCCCATAATATCCAATTGACATATTAGATTCCTCCTAATCTATACTCGAGTTGTAACTTAATGCTCAACTACTGTAAGTTGTATAAAAAGCATTATATCAAGTCCTGCACCTTTAGTCAAGAAAAATCAATTAATTTATAATAAAATTTAAAATAATAAAAATTATATTTCTTAGATATAACAATGTTTATTATTTACAATATTTTTCACGCAATATTTCAGCAGCTTTTACCATATTACGTAATTTTTCCTCAATAATCGGATAAGGATTAAGTGGGCGTTTGGAAAATGTAGCGAACCCGCAATCAGGATTAAGCCAAACATTTTCCGGCGGCAAATATTGTAACACTTTTTCAACCGCACTAACAATTTCTTCCGGTGTTTCTACACGTTCATTACGTGGGTTAATACAACCATACCCAAGAATAATTTTTGTATCTAAAAAATTATTAGCAAACAATTTTTCAACTTCTCCGGCACGAGGGGTAGAAAACTCTAAAGCTAACATATCAACATTCAGTGAGTCAAAAAACTTACCTAATTTATCATATGCACCCTCCAGTAAGACACTCTCATCACACGTCCAGTTACCGCGACAAACATGTATAGCACTTAATACATCATGTTTTTTTATTTCGTTTAATACTTCTTGTATTAATTCACGAGCAAAATTTAATTCTTTGTCAACCTTGACTTTCGCTGATAATGCCCCTCAATAAAATGACTGCTCCCCTTTATCTCTTGTGAACACTACTTCTGATAGTATAGGTTCATCAATTTGGATAATTTTAACACCCTTGCTCACTAATCTGCGAACTTCATTTATAAGTAATTTTACTACATCTTTCCCTAATTCTTTACGACTAGAATAGGCTCTGCTTGAAACTTTCTTCATCCACATTGAACGAGTTAATAAATATGGACTCGGTATTGTCATTTTGAACATCTTATCTGTCATTCGTTCCAAACGTTCCAATTCTTCCGAATTAAGTGGGACATCCGTATCTATTTTATCAAAACAAACAGGACTGCACATTGTATTATCCGCCGCATCCATTTCTTCCAAACTCTTGTCAAACTCTCCAACGTTGGCAGCTAATTCACGCAATTCTTCCATAGTAAGCAATGCAACACCATCCACTTTCTCCGCAATATAACTCATATAGTTATCACGATTTAACTCTCCGCTGACTACAACATCGATTCCGGCAGCAATTTGCATTTTAATTGCTTGCTCTGTTTCCTTTTCAAGTTGTTCTTTATACGCTTCATTATACTTTGTCGTTAATAATGTTTGTTCTTTCAACGCCAATAGTTTTTTTGAACGTGGTAAACTACCTATCAGCGTTGTGGTAAACGGCTTAAATTGTTTCATACTTTAATCTCCTTAATAAATAATAAAAAGAGGTAAACTATAAGGAAAAACGATGACTTAATTATTTTTAAACTATAAAAATTCGTCAACCGGTATTTTTCGCCTATTATTTACCCCAATGCTTCATATTTTATTATGGCTCAATAACCAACTCACTATGTGAAATAATATCAACTACTTCACTCATAGTAGTAGTTCCTCCAACTTCTACAAAGTCGTCTAGGTCATAATAATCTAAACAAATACCACACGATAATATTTTAACACCTTTTTGTTCTAATTCAGTCAAATCCTCTAAAGAATCTGATCCTTTAGTTGCCAGTTTTACACCCTCACCATAAAATATAATATGTTGTGGTAAGTGTTCTTTTTGATTTAATGTATGGATAAATCCTTTCATTAAATTATCAACAAGAACCTGTTCCCCTTGTCCCATACCTGTTGATTTTATTACTACATCATATTTATTAGCCATAATTAGCTCCTCCTTTTATAGATAATTTTATTAAAATAATTTATATTTTTTTATATAACTATTACAATACAAGTATAACATTGTTTTAAATACAATGTCAATTATTAACAAAAATCTATTATTTTATTATAACTTAAAATATATTATTTATAAAAATATATTTATTTTATATTGCCAATAAAATTGCTATTCATAATTTTTTATATAAAATAATTTTCCCTATTATTAAAATATATGAATTTACCTATAACCATTATATTGACTGCGTTTTCAGTAAAAATATTTAATTTTCATTATTTTTACTGTATTGGTTACTATATTTGCAGTTTGATAAAAAAATCGTATAAAGCATATAACCTTATACGATTTTTAAATAATTTTTACTCTTCAGAATATTTTGCTTTACGTGCCGCTTTTTCTCGTACCGATTTATCCAGTTCTTTTTTGCGTAGTCGTATTGATTCCGGCGTTACTTCTAAATACTCATCATCACTTAAATACTCTAAACTTTCTTCAAGCGTCATAATACGTGCTTTCTTCAACGTAACTGTCTGATCTTTAGTTGATGAACGTACATTTGTTTGAGCTTTTGCTTTTGTAATATTTACGGTAATATCATTCTCACGACTGTTTTCGCCTACAATCATTCCGCCATATACTTCTGTCCCCGGCTCTACAAAAACTGTTCCACGTTCTTCTATACTTGAAATAGAATATGCAGTAGCTTGTCCGTTTTCTAAAGCAACAAGCACACCATTACGACGACCGCCTACTTTCCCTTTTTGCATAGGTTGGTAAGAATCAAATGTATGATTAATAATTCCATATCCTTTTGTCATAGACATGAACTCAGTTGTATAACCGATAAGACCACGTGCAGGAACATTAAATATAAGTCGAGTTTGCCCATTACCGTCAGCCTGCATGTCAAGCATATCACCTTTACGTTGTCCTAAAGATTCAATAACGGCTCCTACCGATTCATCCGGAACATCCACTTGAACACGTTCCACAGGTTCACAATCAATTCCGTCGATATTACGAATAATAACTTCCGGTTTTGATACTTGCAATTCATACCCTTCACGACGTAAGTTTTCAATTAAAATTGATAGATGTAATTCACCACGACCGCTTACTATCCAAGAATCATTGGTATTAGGTTCTACCCGTAATGATACATCAGTTTCTAATTGTTGCATTAGTCGATCTTCTAACTTGCGTGCTGTAACAAATTTTCCTTCTTTACCTGCAAATGGAGAATTATTTACTAAGAAAGTCATCTGTAAAGTAGGCTCATCTATATGTAATATCGGTAAAGCTTCTTGCTGTTCAGTTGGACAAACTGTTTCTCCAACATTAATATCATCCATACCGCTTACTGCAACTATATCACCGGCATAAGCCTCTGTTATTTCATCTCGTTTCAGTCCAAAATAACCAAATATTTTTGTTACACGAAAGTTTTTGACAGTACCGTCCAATTTCATAAGAGAAACAGATTCTCCTACCTTCATACTACCGCGAAAAACACGTCCAATCCCAATACGTCCAACATAATCATTATAATCTAACAACGCTACTTGAAATTGTAACGGTTCATCACTATTATCAACAGGTGCAGGTACATAGTCAATAATGGTATCATATAGACATTGCATATTTTCACCTTGTTCACTCGGATCACTTTTAAGTGATGCAGTACCGTTAATCGCCGAAGCATAAACAACGGGGAATTCCAACTGGTCATCATTTGCTCCAAGCTCAATAAATAAATCAATAACTTCATCAACAACTTCTTCAGGGCGGGCTGAATCCTTATCAATTTTATTAACCACAACAATAGGTTTTAAATTTTGTTCTAAGGCTTTTTTTAGTACAAAACGTGTTTGTGGCATTGTTCCTTCATAAGCATCAACAACAAGAAGCACCCCATCAACCATTTTCATAATACGTTCCACTTCTCCGCCAAAATCAGCATGTCCCGGTGTATCTAAAATATTAATTCTTCTTCCTTTATAATCAATAGCTGTATTCTTAGCTAAAATAGTTATGCCACGTTCTCTTTCCAAGTCATTAGAGTCCATTGCTCTTTCTTCAACGTGTTCATTTGAACGAAATATTCCGGATTGTTTTAAAAGCTCGTCAACTAATGTAGTTTTCCCATGATCGACGTGAGCAATAATCGCAATATTTCTTACCGTATCTCTTAATTTAATAGACATTTCTTTCTCCTTATTAAACCATATTCAAATCAATAAATATTTGTATATAGTATTCTAAATAATTAATCTAACTTATCAATAATACCACTATTTTCCTAGGTTGTAAATTGAAATACTAGAAAAAATAAAAAAAAGGTCGAAATTTCAAACCAAAATTTCAACCTTTTCGAAATAATTAACTATAAATATTTTATGGGTGAACCGGTATCATCCAACCGAGAACTCCGATCGCTTGAAGTGAAACAATAGCACACACAATAATCAGTAGTATAAAGCTGTGTTTTACTGTAAATTTAAGTAACTCAGATTCTCTACCAACTAATCCAACCGCCGCTGCTGCAACTGCAATAGATTGTGGAGAAATCATTTTACCGACAACACCACCAGATGCGTTAGCTGCAACTGCTAATAGTGGATCCATACCAACTTGGCTTGCTGTAACTTGTTGCAGTTTCGCAAACAGTAGGTTAGCTGATGTATCAGACCCTGTAATAAATACCCCAATCCAACCAAGTGCAGGAGACAAGAATTTGAATACTGTTCCTGTAGCTGCTAAGGCATTACCTAATGTATTAGACATACCAGATGCGTTCATAATATAAGCAAATCCAACTACAAAACAGATTGTCAATAATGCAATTTTTACTTCGTTAAATGTTTCAATAAATGTTTTAGCTGTATCTTTCCAACTAAGTTTAATAATAAATTTAGATACCAATGCAGCCACCAAAATACCCGTACCGATAGAACCTATAATGTCTAACTTGAATACGGCTGCAATCGGTTTTCCTGAAACTGAACTTATAATGTTTCCATCAATAAACGGAACTTTAGGATTAAGTGCAATTGTTTTAAAGAATGCTTTAGCAGGTTTCATAGTCCATAAGAAAATAAATACTGTTAGAACTACGAATGGTGACCATGCCACTAAAATATCTTTTAGTGAATGTTTAGGAGTTTCGTTTGTTTTCATATCAGAATCTTTTTCGTCAGCAAATCTCCAAGTAGTTTTAGGTTTCCAGAATTGAAGCAAGATAACTATAGATACAAGTGATATTAATGAAGAAAGAATATCCGGTAATTGTTCACCCAAGAAGTTAGAACTTACGAATTGTGCTAAAGCGAATGTCCCACCAGAAACTAATAATGCAGGCCAAACTTCTAATGCTTTTTTAAATCCTGCCATAATTAATACTAAGTAGAATGGAATGAAAATAGACACCAATGGTAATTGTCGCCCAATCATTGCTGCAATTTCTACCGCAGGTATTGGAGAACCATTTGCATAAGTAGCTAACCCATCCATCGCAGTAACCGGCGCACCTACCGCTCCGAACGCAACCGGTGCTGTATTAGCTACCATACACACACCAGCGGCATATAACGGTTTAAACCCTAAACCAACCAACAATGCAGCTGTGATAGCAACGGGTGCACCAAATCCGGCAGCACCTTCTAAAAACGCACCAAATGAGAACGCAATAATTAATGCTTGAATACGTCTGTCATCTGTTAATGAAGTGATACTATCTCTGATAATATCAAAGTGACCACTCTTAACAGTCATTTTATATAAGAATACAGATGCTAAAATAATCCAACCAATCGGTAAAATACCGTATACCATACCGTGAATAGTTGAGAATGCAGCAAAATGGAATGGCATTTTAAAGAACAGACAGGCTATAACAATAGCTACCACAAGAGTAAGTAACCCCGTTAGCCAACCTTTAACTTTGAATCCAGCAAGTGCCACTAAATAAAACACGATAGGAATCAATGCAATTAGTGCAGAAATATATAAATTATCAGCCACCGGCTGTAATATTTGAGTGAATTTTTCCATGAATACACTTCTCCTTTATAAAATATATTTTGTTTATATAAAGAAATCCGTTATAAATTTAAAAGATAAAACTTTAGGCACTATACTTAAATATTATATTAAAATTATGATATTTAAAATATAAATATTTTTCTTAATTCTATAATTTAGTAATACAACAGTTTTTATCTGTTATATTATTTTTATTGTATTTTATCGAAAAAAACATAATAAAAATAGTTACCAAGCTATCATTTTATCTTCAATTTTATTTACCGATTTCTTGACTTACAACTAATATTTTAGCACGCTTTCATAAAAATGTAAAGCGTTTTTTTGCTTGCTATGATAATATTTTTAATAAAAACCTATAATATCAAAGAAAATAAATTGTTTTTTCTAAAAACAATGACTTTAACATTTTTATACTTTGTTATATTTTTTACCATCATATTTTTTTAAAATTATTTCTTTTCTTGTATTTTCTAATATTTTTGATATTTTATATTTTTTCAATAAAAAAATATATACTACAAATTTTTTGTAGTATATTTTTATCACTAATTATATAATAATAAATATTTATTTAATATTTTTGTTTATTTTTTAATGCTCTACTAATCTCTTTATTGGCTTCTTTTTGTTTAAGAACATGACGTTTATCATAATTTTTCTTGCCTTTAGCCACTCCAATAAGCAATTTAGCATATCCATTTTTTATATATAATTTTAATGGAATTATACTAATTCCCGCTTCATTTTGCTTATTTGTTAATATCGCTATTTGTTTCTTTTTTAACAATAATTTTCTTACACGCAAAGGATCATGGTTAAATCTATTTCCTTCTTCAAAATGAGAAATGTGCATATTATAGGCGAACATTTCTCCTTTTCTCGTTTGACAATACGAATCTTTTAAATTAACCCTGCCTCGACGTATTGATTTTATTTCTGTTCCTGTTAGCACTAACCCTGCTTCATAGGTTTCTTCAATAAAATAATCATGGGTTGCTTTTTTATTTTGCGCAATTACTTTATTCATATTTTTCTTCCTTTACTTTTTCTCTTTTTAATTAACGGTCTATGCGTTAATATTTTAAAATCAATTTCCTGATTATCTATGTCAACATTCATCACTTTAACTATCACCTCATCACCTAAGCGATATATTTTTTTATTTCTTCTACCTATTAAAAACATATTTTTTTCATCATATGTATAATAATCATCGGTCATAGCTTTAATATGAACTAAACCTTCTATTGTGTTTTCTAATGTAACGAATATTCCAAAATTTGTCACGCCTGATACCATACCTCTAAATGTTCTCTCTTGATATTTGAGCATATATTCACATTTTTTCATTCGATCTACATCTCTTTCACAATCAACCGCTCTTTTCTCATATTTCGATGATGTTTCTGCCAAATGTGGGAGTTTTTCCGCATTATGAATAAGTGTTTTTTCAGAAATATCGCCTTTAAATAAATATGTTCTAATCATTCTATGTACCAATAAATCCGGATAACGTCGTATAGGTGATGTAAAATGCGTATAATACTTTGCAGCTAATGCAAAATGCCCAATATTTTCTGAAGAATAACGTGCTTGATTCATAGTTCTTAATAATATCGTTGACAACATAGGTTCAATAACTTCACCTTTAAACTTCCGAAGCATATTCGCAAGCATGTAAGGCTCAATCTCCTCAATATTACCCTTTACTCTATACCCAAAACTTGAAGCTATATCGAAAAACTGTCTTAATTTTTGAATTTTCGGTTCTTCATGTATGCGATAAATAAACGGTACTTGCATCCAATAAAAATGTTCTCCAATTACTTCATTTGCACTAAGCATAAAGTCCTCTATCAACCGCTCCGCTACTCCACGTTCTCTAGGTACTACATCTAACACATCACCATTTTTGTCCACTACAACTTTCGATTCTATCTTATCAAAATCAATTGCTCCGCGTTTTTCTCTATTATCGCGAATTTTTTTTGATAATTCCAACGCAGTTTTTAACATTGGCGCATACTCTTTATATTCTTCTTTTTCCTTTTCGCTATTATCATACAAAGCATTTACCTTTTTGTATGTTAGTCTTCCATTTGATTTTATTATAGCCGGATATATATCATAGCTTTCAGAATACCCTTTATCGTTAAAATCAATATCGCAACAAATCGTATATCTAAGTACATTGGGATTTAGCGAACAAATTCCATTTGATAATTTTCTAGGCAACATCGGTACCACACGACCAGCTAAATAAACACTACATCCACGTTTAGATGCCTCAATATCTAATAAAGAATCTTCCTCTACATAGCGGCCTACATCTGCTATAAATACTTTTAATTGATAACCTTTTTTTGTTTTAGTTACCGAGATTGCATCATCTAAATCTTTTGCATCATCACCATCAATCGTGACAACCATTTCTTTTGTACAATCTTTATAATTATCACCAAATGTTATTTTTTCACTTATTGTCTCAGTTTCTTTAAGAACATCTTCCGGAAATTCATTAGGAATACTATATTTATAAATAACAGATAATATATCTACCCCCGGATCATCTTTATGTCCCAATGACTTAATTATGATACCTTTATGATCTTCGAAATTTGTCGCTGCATATTCTGTTATTTCTACTAATACTTTTGTTCCATCTACCAAATTAAAGTTTTTACCATTTAATATTTTTATGTACTTTGTTATATTTTTATCATCGCTTTTAACAAACGCAAACATTCTGGCATTAGTAAGCATACCAACTGTATATTTAGTATTCCGCTCCACTACCTTTTTGACAATCCCCTCAAAATTACGTCTATTCGTATAAGCACTATCAATCTCAATAAGCACGCTATCTCCTGTCATAGCATCCTTAGTAAAACCTTTGGGTATGTAAACTTCTATGTCTAACCTTTCAATATAAACAAAGGCAAACCCTTTTGGATTTAAACGAATTATACCTTCAATTTTTAATTTTTCTTCCATATATAAGAATTTTTCATTAGGTAATTGAGTAATAATCGCCCTTTGTTCCAGCTTTTCTAAGCATTTTACCAACTCTACAAAAGTTTTTGCTGATGAAACGGCTAATTTTTCCTTCAAATCATCAATACTTAATACACCATATTTTTTAAACAATTTTAATATATTGTCTAACATCTTTCCCTCCTTAATAAAAATAACCCTAAAATGAAATTTCACTTTAGGGTTACATTATTGTTATAATTTTAACCAAGTAAGGCACACTAGCGATATAAAGAATATTAATCCTAATACAATTGTTATTCTTTGTAAAACTAACTCAGCACCTCTTACTTTTTGTTTACCGAACAGTTCTTCGGCACCACCAGTTAAACCAGATAAACCACCTGACTTACTTTCTTGAAGTAGTACTACAATTATTATTAAAATACTGCTCAATATTGCTACTGTCATTAAAAAAGTGTGCATACTCTCCTCCTAAAATAATCATCTATTAATACAATACAACTAATCATAACATACTTTTTTATAAAAAGCAAATCTTATTGTACTATCTTGGTAAATATTATTCGACCTGATGATGTTTGTAAAACACTTTGAACCTCTACTTCCACTGTTTTTCCTACATGACGTTTCCCATTTTCGACAACAATCATCGTACCGTCTTCTGTATATGCTACACCTTGATTATTTTCTTTTCCTTCTCTTAATACATTGACTTTCAAACGTTCGCCTGTTGTTAATATAGGTTTTACAGCATTGGATAAGTCGTTCACATTTAAAACTTTTATAGATTGTAATGTAGCAAGTTTATTCAAATTATAATCCGTTGTAATAATTGCACATTTATATTTCAACGCATAATCTATAAGTAAATTGTCTACACCTTTATGTTCATTATAAGTATACTTATTATCTATTTCCAATTCTATTTCTTTCATATTTTTTAATTCTTCAACGCAATCCAATCCTAAACGACCTTTAGCTCGTTTTAACGGTTCCTCAGAATCAGAAATTAGTTGTAATTCTTTAAGTACAAAGTCGGGAACAATAATCTTCCCTTCTAAAAATCCTGTTTTAGCAACATCGTGTATCCTTGAATCGATTAAAGCACTTGTATCAATTATTTTATTTAAAACATCTAAACTTTTTTTAGATTTAGAACGAGTTTCCTTATTTTTGTTTCCAATTTTAAACGCCGTAAAAATATTAACAAATTCTCCTCCACGACGATAACCTATTACAAGTCCTAAATAACCGCAAACTATATATATCACAGCTGATATAATTCTTCCCATTATTCCGGAACCTGCTATAACATCAACTCCTGCTGATAACAACATCGCAAGCAGAAGTCCCAGTATCAGTCCGATAGTGGTAAAAACTATCTTTTGAATTGGTGTTTTTGATAATCGCTCTTCTATAGCACTCATCGCTGTTACAAATCTATTAGAAAACAATAAAGACACTATTAAAAAAATTAAAGCTGTACCGATTGTAACAATTAATCTTAAACTAGTTTCACTAAGCGACGAAAATACTTCATAGGTTATTAATGCTGATGTTATTAATGTACCTACCGTTATTCCAAGTAATAGTGAAACTATCATTAACACTTTTTTAACATATAATCACTCCTTTTTTAAAATTTATAGTTCTATTCTACTACATTCAGTTAAAAATTAATATAATTTTATTCAAAAAATTTTAAAATTTTTTCTAATTTTATACTTTTCACTGGAGCAACTCAAAAATCATGGTTTTATTAAAAATCGATTTTGTAAGATCTTCCCTGTGAAATTCACCGAAATTAGAAAATTTTTCAAGAATATTTCCAAATCAATGAACTGCTGCATTTGACTACCAATAGGTAAATTCTATTAAAATTTTTAACTTTTAGGTTGATCTCACAACAATTATATACTTTTTCTCTTAATAATTTATATGTTATGTAATATTATCTACATTTATTGCAAAATCGTAGGGCATTTTACCCTACGATTTTATTAAAATATATTTTTAAATGCTATGTCTAAACATTGTCTAATGTCTTTAACAGGAATTATTTCTATTTCTTTTGGGAATTCTGAGTTTTTGATATTGCTCGAAGGAATAATTACACGTTTAAAACCATGTTTTTTTGCTTCATTAATACGTTGTTCTATTCTGCTAACACGCCGTACTTCTCCAGTTAAACCAACCTCTCCTATAAAACAATCATTCATATCAACCGCAATATCTTTGAAACTGGAAGCAACCGCCATTATAACACCAAGATCTACTGCCGGATCATCTATTTTAACCCCACCGGACACCTTAACATAAACATCTTGCTGTTGCAATAAATACCCCGCTCGCTTTTCTAATACAGCCATTAATAATACCAGCTTATTATACTCCAATCCGGTTGATACACGTCGCGGATTATTAAATGCTGTCGGTGTTGTTAATGCCTGAATTTCCACCAAAAGAGGACGACTACCTTCCATTGTGCTAATAATCGTTGCGCCTGCTAAGTCCTTACTTCGTTCTTCTAAAAACATTCGCGATGGATTTTCTAAATCATGTAGCCCGCTTGACTTCATTTCAAAAATACCGATTTCATTCGTTGAACCGAATCGATTTTTAACAGCACGTAAAATACGATAACTATGCTGACTCTCACCTTCAAAATACAAGACGGTATCAACCATGTGTTCTAACATTCTAGGTCCTGCTATCGTACCTTCTTTTGTTACATGACCAACTATAAAAATTGCAATATTTAAACTCTTTGCCATTTTCATTAATTGCTGAGTACATTCCCTCACCTGTGTAATACTATCGGGAGAATTTTCCAAACTTGGATTATATATAGTTTGAATTGAATCAATAACTAAAAACTGAGGTTTTATTTTTTTAACTACCTGATAAATCAAATTAAGATCTGTTTGTGCATAAACATAAAGTTCATCCGTATTGTTTTTTAATCTATCCGCTCTAATTTTCACCTGTCTTACAGATTCTTCTCCTGTAACATAAAGTACATTATGTTCTTTTGCTAAATAGGCTGAAATTTGTAACAATAGCGTTGATTTACCTATGCCGGGATCTCCTCCCAGTAATACTAATGACCCTCCAACAACTCCTCCACCAAGCACTCTGTTTAATTCTCCGCTATCAGTCAGCGTTCTTGGAACGTCTTTAGTAGAAACCGTTTTTAGTTTTCCGGCTTCTACTCGTTGTACTTTTGTTTCTTCTGTACGATATTCAGTATGTTTACTCTTTACTTTTGATTCAACAACCTCTTCTAACGATCCCCACTTTGAACACTTCGGACATTTACCCAGATATTTTAAACTTTGATAACCACAGGCATTACATTCATATTTTACATTTATCTTTGCCATAATTACCCCTTAGTTTTCTTTATCATAAACTTATCATTTTTATAATCAATATTGATTACACCGGTTATATCCGGATTTTTCAACAATTCTTCACTTAATAAATCTTCTATATTTTTTTGAATACTACGTTTAAGAGGTCTCGCACCGTATTCTTTTATACTACCATCTTCAACAATTTTTGACATCGCTTTTTTTGTTAATTTAATTGTAATATTTTTATCGACTAAACGTTTCGATAAACCGGCTATTAATAGTTCAGATATTTGTTCCAACTCTTCTTTTTCAAGTGTTTTAAAAACAATAATATCATCAATACGATTTAAAAATTCAGGACGATATTGTTTTTTTAATGCTTCCATCATTGTATTCTGAACATTTTTATAATCATTTTTAATTGATTCACTGCCGCCAAAACCGACAAATTTTTGATCTTTTAGCTCGCTAACCCCTACATTTGATGTCATTATAATAATGGTGTTTTTGAAATCAACTGTTCTACCGGCAGCATCTGTCAAACGCCCATCATCAAGAACTTGCAGCAAAATATTAAAAATTGATGGATGTGCTTTTTCTATCTCATCAAACAACACTACTGAATACGGTTTTTGTCGTACTTTTTCTGATAGTTGACCTGCATCTTCATAACCAACATACCCCGGAGGTGCTCCTATTAAACGACTGATTGAATGTGATTCCATATATTCACTCATATCTATACGAATCATATTATCCTCTGAACTAAATAGTGCTTCCGATAAACTTTTTGCAAGTTCTGTTTTACCGACACCCGTAGGCCCAAGGAAAATAAAACTACCGATCGGTCGATTTTCTGCTTTAAAACCGCTTCTTGCACGGCGAACAGCTTTTGCTAAACTTGTAACGGCTTCATCTTGCCCAATAACTCTCTTATGTAGAATTTCTTCGAGTTTTAGTAATTTTTCACTTTCCGTTTCTGTTAATTTCGTTACCGGAACACCTGTCCAACCTGCTAATACCTCAGCGATATGATCTGCATTAATCTGAATTTTTTCTTTTGTTAAATTATCCTGCCATGAAATTTTGAATTGTTCAATTTTTTGAATAATTTTATTTACTTCATCACGTTTTTTTGCAGCTATTTCAAATTCTTGATTAATTACAGCTCTATCCTTTTCTTTATTTAAACGACTTAATTCTTCCTCATATTGTTTTAATTTTTCCGGTGATTTGTAAAAACGCAATTTAACTTTTGAACAAGCCTCATCAATTAAATCTATCGCTTTATCCGGCAAACAACGATCCGGAATATATGTTGAACTAAGTTTAACCGCCGTTTCTAATGCTTTATCTAATATTTCAACATTATGATGTTCTTCATATTTATGTTTTAAACCTTTTAGTATCATAATTGCATTTTCTATATCCGGTTCTTCAACTTTAATAGGTTGAAAACGGCGTTCTAATGCAGCATCTTTCTCAAAATATTTACGATATTCTTCTGTTGTTGTCGCTCCAATACATTGGATTATGCCACGCGATAGTGCCGGTTTTAAAATATTTGATGCATCCGCACTTCCTTCAGTACCACCTGCTCCGATAATAGTATGAATTTCATCAATAAAGAGGATAATATTCCCCGCTTCTTCAATTTCTGAAATAATATTTTTTAAACGTTCTTCAAATTCACCACGATACTTCGTACCAGCTAGCAAAGATCCCATATCCAAGACCATAACTCGTTTACCTAGTAGATTACTTGGTACATCTTGTGAAACAATTCGTTGCGCCAATCCTTCTACTATTGCAGTTTTACCGACACCCGGTTCTCCAATCAGTACCGGATTATTTTTTGTTCTCCTATTTAATATTTCAATCATACGTGTAATTTCTTTGTCACGTGCTAACACCGGATCAAGTTTGTTATCTAACGCATCTTTCGTTAAATCTTTAGCCAAACTATTTAATATTTTTGTTTTTTCAGAATTATCTTCTACTACATCCACTTTTTTAAAACCATCAAATAATTTTGAGAATAATCCTTGGCTTTGTTTAACTAATTCGAATAATTCTGTTATTAGAACATCGGTGTTTATATTAAGTTTATCGGTTAATAATCTAACTGCCGTACTATTTTGTTCATTTAACAATGATAACAATAAATGTTCGCTGGTTACGACAAAACTTGATGTATCATCAGCAAACTGTTGGCTTTTTTCTATCGTTCTTACCGCACCGTTTGTATAATCAATTTTCATCAAAACATTTCGATAAAAATCCGTTCCTTCAAGCTCATTTTCATAAAAATCTAATACATCTTTCCTAAAGTCATCATAATATACACCATATTTATTTAATGTTTTACAAGAAAGTGTATTACTTAAACTCAACATCGCCAATAATAAATGCTCAGTTCCTACAGCTTTAACACCAAAATCATTCGCTTCTTCTTTTGCTGTTGTCAAAACTATAAGGGCAGTTTCATTAAATCTTATATACATTGCATTACCCTCTCTTATTGTATTTTATATTTGTTAAAAATTTAATCGTTAAATTTCTTAATTGTGCTTTAGTGGCATATTGCATCTTTTGTGCAACCTCATCACTAGCTGCCAACTCAAGAAATTGATTATGAACATCAGTTACCGTTTCTACACTATTGATAAAATGATTATAGTCAAATTTGTCGATATATTCTTTATCTAATAAAATTTTTGTTATACGAATGGCTTCATCTATTTCTATTATATCAGTAGGTAAATTATCAATTAAATAGTCCAAGTAGTCTGTACCTGTGTGTAATGTGATTTTCGTAATACGAATAAAACCTCCACCTCCACGTTTACTTTCAATAATAAAACCATGCTCAGGTGTAAAGCGGGTCTTTATCACATAATTTAACTGTGAGGGAACACAGTCAAACTTTTGGGCTACATTACTTCTTTTTATTGTTATATAGTCTTCTGTAGATTTATTGAATAATTCTTTAATATATTGCTCAAGTATATCTGTCATATTATTATTCATAAGCCCACCTCCTTTATTGACTAAAATTGACCTTTAAATAAATTATACTATAAAAGTGTCTTAGTTGCAATTACAACGGATACTAAATAACATAATTGAAAATTAATGTATATATTATTTTACACTGACATTTGTAATATTATCTCAAAAAAATAAAAACATAGAAGCTACTTACCTCTATGCTTTCGTTTCCTTTTAAGCTTTTTTAGTTCAAATAAATATTTTTTACGCTCCTCTCTTTGTATTGAACAATTTTTCTTGCGTTCTTTTTTATATTCTTCAAATTGTAATTTCAGTGCTTGTTGTGATTTTGATGAAAATGTTTTATTACAAGATTTTTTTACAGCACGCTGTAATCTTTTAGGATTTTTTATTTTTACTTTTTTCTTGGTCGTTACGCTTGAACCAAAATTAAATTTGGTATAATGATTAATTATGTACTCATATACTTCTTTGTCATTCGGTTCTTTTCCAAAAGTCACCTTAACTGCTGAAAGTTTTCCATCTTCAACCCTTTCAAAAACACCAATCCAATAAGAATTACCAAAAAATATATTACACGAAATTGACAAACGGTTCATCAAACATCCTCCTTTAATTTTTATAAAAAAGAATGGACAACCAAGGAGGCAGGTTACTTACAGTGGATACTTGATTTCCAAATATTCTCTGCGGCTGGACTACCAACCAGCACTGTGTTTTTATCTTTTTTCTATATATTTATTATAACATCTAACTATTTTTCTTGTCAGCAAAAAAGAACATTTCCTAAGTTGAAAATGCTCTTAGCTTGTTTACTCCCTTGTTTCTATCCTTATTAAAGCATTGGGTTAATTCTATGACAATAACGTATAATATACAAATTAACCACATAGCATCATTTCTCTAAACTGAGTAATACTATTTCTCACGTTTTTATTATACCCCTTTTACTATTTTTCTGCAAGCGGAAACATTAAAAAATATTTATTATAATTAAAACAATGTATTATATTATTTTTATAAAAATATATATTAAAAATAATTGTAATAAAAATACAATAAATTTCACTTCTTTTCTGCTCTCAGATTTCCAAAATTATAACTATTTAAATTTGCACATTGACCAATTTTGATATATAATATCAAGTGAAATATAAATTTAGGAGGAAACACAATGAATCTAATTCCTACGGTAATAGAACAAACATCTCAAGGAGAAAGAGCGTACGATATTTACTCAAGATTATTAAAAGATAGAATTATTATTCTTGGTTCTGATGTAAATGACCAAGTTGCAAATTCAATTACAAGTCAGTTATTATTTTTAGAAGCACAAGACAGTGAAAAAGATATTTACTTTTACATTAATTCACCGGGTGGAAGTGTAACAGCAGGTTTTGCAATTTATGATACAATGCAACACATAAAATGTGATGTTGTAACTATTTGTATGGGTATGGCTGCAAGTATGGGAGCATTCTTACTGACAGCCGGAACAATCGGGAAACGTTACGCACTTCCAAACGCAGAAGTAATGATTCATCAACCACTTGGTGGAGCACAAGGACAAGCAACAGAAATAGAAATAGCGGCTAAACATATTTTGAGAACGCGTGGAAAACTAAACAAAATATTAGCCGATAGAACGGGTCAGACAATCAAAACAATCGAACGTGATACAGAACGTGATAACTATCTAACTGCAGAAGAGGCTTGTGAATACGGTTTAGTTGATAAAGTTATGTATCCGGAAAATAATAAACTGCAAAAAAAGAAAAAATAAAAAAAGCAACAACTAAAAAAACAACTAAAAAATCGGAAGAATAATTGACCTATTTTCTTTCTATTATATTTATAGTTTACTCTTTATCCATAGCTATATATTGGCTAAATAAACAAAATAATATATAAGTAAAAAACACCGAAGAAAAAACTTCGGTGTTTTGACGTTGGTGTATAAGACCAAATATTAACGTTTTGAAAATTGAGGAGCACGTCTCGCACCACGAAGACCGTATTTTTTACGTTCTTTCATACGAGGGTCACGAGTTAGTAATCCTGCCGGTTTTAAATCTTTACGATATTCCGGATTTACTTCTAATAATGCACGAGCAATACCATGACGGATTGCTTGGGCTTGTCCGGTGTAACCTCCACCTTTAACGTTAACTAAAACGTCATAATTTCCTGTAGTAGATGTAACTTCTAAAGGTTGCATTAAATCTAATACCAATGATTCTAATGGTAAGTATTCACGCATTTCTCTATTATTGATAACAACTTTCCCTGTACCAGGTACTAATCTTACACGTGCTACTGAGCTTTTACGGCGTCCTGTACCGCGATATTCTACTTGTGCCATTTAATTATTTCCTCCTATATTAACCACGTAATTCATATTTTTCCGGTTTTTGTGCTGCATGTGGGTGTTCTGCTCCACGATAAACATGAAGTTTCATACCTTGAGCTCTACCTAAAGTATTTTTTGGTAACATACCTTTAATAGATAACTCTAAAAGTTCTTCCGGATATTTTTCCACCATTAATCCGGCAGTTCTTTCTTTTAATCCACCCGGGTGCATTGTGTGACGACGATAAACTTTATCAGATAATTTTTTACCAGTCAACACAATTTTTTCAGCATTGATAATGATAACATTATCACCGGTATCGATATGTGGTGTATAAGTAGGTTTGTGTTTCCCTCTTAAAATTGAAGCTACTTCTGATGATAAACGACCTAAAGTTTGTCCTTCAGCATCGATTACATACCATTTTTTTTCTACAGTTGATGGCTTTGCCATATATGTTTGACGCATGTCTTGTTTTCCTCCTAGATGTTGTTTTAAATCTGTCATAACGACTAAGTTTTCCGGGGCTTACTCGTGAAGATATATAAACAATATCACTAGATATAATATCGTATTTAAAAGTAAATGTCAAGTTATTTTCTTTACTTTTGTTATATATTTTTTCCCCAATCAATGAGTAAGACAGGTATTGCAATTTCAACACTCACAACACTCTGTCTTCTTCTTTTATAATAATTCCAATGCCAATTTTACACGTGTTCCTACACGTTTTTTACCTAATAATTCTAAACTTGTATTTAACTCCGGACCATGCATTGAGCCGGTTGATGCGATTCGAATAGGCATAAATAAGTTTTTACCTTTCACTCCTGTATCTTTCTGAATTGATTTGATTAGAACTTTTATGTTATCTGCGGTAAAATCTTCAATTGAATCAAGTTTGTCCAAGAAATCTTCAAATACTACTTTTGTAGTTTCTTGTTTTAATATTTCCAATTCTTCTTTATCAAATTTAATATCTTGAGTAAAAAATTGTTTTGTTAATCTTATTATTTCCGCTCCGTAACTCATCTGTGGTTGATATAGCGAAATAAGCTTCTCAAACCATGCCTTATTGGTAATTACTTCTTCTTCGGTAGCCACCCCTTCTTTAACAAAAAATGGTAACGCCAAATTTACTATTCTTTCAAGAGGTTGTGCTTTGATGTATTGATTGTTTATCCATGTTAATTTATTGTTATCAAAAAATGCCGGTGACTTACTTAAACGTTTTTCATCAAAAATTTTTACAAACTCTTCTTTTGTGAAGATTTCTTCTTCTCCTTCCGGTGACCAACCTAACAGTGTAATAAAATTAAACAATGCTTCCGGTAAATATCCTAAATCGTCATATTGTTCAATAAATTGAATAATAGTTTCGTCACGTTTTGATAATTTTTTCTTGTTTTCATTAACAATTAAAGTCATATGCCCAAAACGTGGCGCTTCAAACCCTAATGCCTCGTAAACTACCAATTGTTTTGGAGTATTTGATACATGGTCATCACCACGTAATACATGTGATATTTCCATTAAATGATCATCAACGGCAACGGCAAAATTATATGTTGCTACTCCATCATTTTTTACAATAACAAAATCACCAAAATCTTTCCCTTCAAACGATAATTCACCTTTTACCATATCGTCGAAACTATATACTCTATCTTGAGGAACTCGAATACGAATAGATGGTTTTCTTCCTTCTCTTTCAAATGCTTCTTGTTCTTCTTTAGTTAAATGGGCATGTTTTCCGCTGTAACGTGGCGGCAAACCGTTTGCAATTTGCTCTTCACGTTCTCTTTCTAATTCTTCAGCAGTCATGTAACATTTATACGCTTTATCTTCTTCTAAAAGTTGATTTGCATATTTTTGATAAATTTCAATACGTTCTGATTGACGATATGGGCCGAATTCTTTTTCCTTTCCAATACCTTCATCATAATCAAGACCCAGCCAATTCATATATTTGAGTTGACTACGCTCTCCTTCTTCTTTATTACGTTTAAAATCCGTATCTTCTATTCTTAAAACGAAGTCCCCTCCGTAATGTTTAGCAAATAAATAATTAAATAATGCTGTTCGTGCATTTCCAATATGAAGATTTCCTGTTGGAGATGGTGCATATCGTACTCTTACTTTTTTCATAGTTATCTCCTTTCGCTTTTTTCTAAAATTATAACACTAAATATTATATCATAGGTAACTACTTCTTTTCAATGCGAAAAAAATATTATTAATAGACTTTTTCCACATTTTAAGTTAATATTTAACTAGGAGTGTTATATTATGAATTATACAAACTTTAATATATTAAATATAAATTTATCATATGTAATAGATTTAATTGCAACATTTTTTAATAATATTAATTTTGATTTACTCTTAACATTGTTTTTAATTATTAATACAATACTCGCATTTTCTATTGTTTTTTTGGAATATCAAACAGCATCTTCATCATGGGCTTGGATTTTGGTATTATTTTTAATTCCTTATCTAGGGTTTATTTTATATTTGATATTTGGACGTCCCATATATCGAGAAAAAATTTTCCCTTTCTCAGATGAAGAAAAAATTTCATATCAAGAACGACTGTTGAATAGAACAACACCATATGAAATTACAAAAGATGAACAACTTATACATAAATATAGAAATTTAATTGAATTGAATTATGAAACAGATAAGGCATTTTTATCAAAAAATAATAAAATTAAAATTATAACCGACGGTAAAGAAAAATTTGATTTACTATTTGAAGATATAAAAAACGCTAAAAATTATATCCATATCCAATACTATATTTTAAAAAAAGATGGTATAGGTAAACAACTTTTTAAACTTCTTGAACAAAAACTAAAAGAAGGAGTTGCCGTTTATATTTTGTATGATGACATCGGTTCTAGAAAACTCAGCATATCATCTTTGAGAAATTTAACTAAAAATAATGCTAAAATAAAAAGTTTTTTTAAATCAAAATTACCGATAATAAACTTTCGTATGAATTATAGAAATCATAGAAAGATTGTTGTTATCGATGGTGAAATTGGTTATACCGGTGGTTTTAACGTTGGCGATGAATATTTAGGGCTGGATAAAAAGTTTGGTTATTGGCGTGATACACATCTTCGTATAGAAGGCGAAGCTGTAGGATCTTTAGAATATCGTTTTATTGATGATTGGAACTCTCAATCATCTAAAAAAGCCGAACAATTAAGTCTAAGACCTGACTTTATAGCTACTCATGTAAATAATTATACACCTATACAAATAGTATCAAGCGGACCAGATAGTAAACTTGAAAAAATAAAATATGGTTATCTCCAAATGATTTCACGTGCTAAAAAGTATATTTATATACAGTCACCATACTTCATTCCTGATGAAAGTGTTATGAACGCATTAAAAATGGCTATCCTTTCCGGTATAGATGTAAGAATAATGGTTCCAAATAAGCCCGATCACATTTTTGTATATTGGGCTACCTATTCTTATATTGGAGAATTAGCATCTTTCGGAGCAAAAACTTATATCTATGATAACGGTTTTATCCACACAAAAATGATTATAATAGATAATGAAGTTGCCAGTATCGGTAGCGCCAACTTTGACTATCGTAGTTTTAAATTGAACTTTGAAATGAATGCCTTTATTTATGATTATCAAACTACAAATACATTCAGAAAAATATTTTTACAAGATATTGATAAATCTATTTTGGTTTCATATTCAAAATACCAAGAACGTAGTATTATTATTAAAATTAAAGAAGCATTTGCAAGATTAATATCACCTATTCTTTAGTTGTTTTTAAATAAAAGATATGTTATATTTGTAAATAGTTATTAACTTATGGAGGAAATTTTAATGACAAAATTAAAAAAAGCTATTTTACCTGTAGCTCTTAGTATCTCTGTTATTGGTTTAGCAGGTTGTTCTTCTGGCGGAACAAAATACATCTCTAGTAAAGCCGGGGATGTTACAGAAAAAGATATAGTAGAAAGCATTGGTTCCAGCCAATTATCTAAAACGGCAACAAGCATGATGATTCAAAAAGTTCTTTTAGATAAATATAAAGGAAAAATTGATGACAAAGCCATTGATGAAAAACTAAAAAAAGCTGAAGAGCAATACGGTGGAAAAGAAAAATTTGAACAATTATTAAAACAACAAGGTTTCACCCTTGATAAATATAAAGACGGCCTTAAGGTTAAAGCTGCTCAAACACTTATGATTAACGAATACAACGGTGTTGACGATGAAACAATAAAACAAAGTTACGAAAAAAATAAACATCAATATCACCTTGCACACATCTTAATAAGTGTTAAAAGTGAATCAAACCCTAATGGACTGAGCGATGAAGACGCTAAGAAAAAAGCTGAAGAAATTCTGAAAAAAGTTAATGACGGAGAAGATTTCGCTAAACTTGCTAAAGAAAACTCTAAAGACACAGCTAATGCCTCTAATGGCGGCGATTTAGGTTGGTCTTCTAAAGAAGATAACTCTTTCGTTAAAGAATTTAAAGAAGCTGCTTATGCTCTTGAAAAAGGAAAAACTTCAGATGTAGTTAAAACTTCATTCGGGTATCACATAATCAAATTATTAGATACAAAAGATTCTACTTTTGAAGAATTAAAACCATCACTTGAAGAAAAATTAGCAGAAGAAGCTGTAAAAAGCGATCCAACAGTAGTAAGTAAAGCACTTAAAAATATTTTCGAAGAATATAATGTAAAATCTAGCAACAGCGATGTTGAATCTTACATTAAATCTATGTTAGAAGGAAACACTTCAGGACAATCAGGTCAATAATTTAAAAATCCCAGCTAATTAAAACTGAAATACCCTAAAGAGTTAGACAACCAAAAAATCTAACTTTTTAGGGTATTTCAAATTTTAATTGTTTTTTATTTGTAATATGAATGCAATTTTTTTACAAACGTTATAGTTGAATTATCAATCAATACAGCATCTATCCAATGTTTTTTATACATGTGATAAATCGGAGATGTTTTAAAAGAAATTTTTTATATTTTTATCCGATTGATTTTTTGGCTTTATCCAACACCTTCATTACCGACAAACTATGTCTTTTTTGTTTATTAACAAATGCAAAATCTCTTTGCGTTATTACCTGTGAAATTTTCTTAAATTCAGCATACATTCTGTGGTTATGACTGTTATCATTAATATTATCCTTAACTATATCCTTAGTTTTTAAGCTATAGTTTGACACTTCGTTAGTTGAACCTGTTACCTGTACTAAACCTTTATCCCCTTGAATATTAACATAACTATTATTAAAGGTATCTTTTGCTGCTATACATACCGCTTTAAATTTTTCATAAATTAAAACTAAAACTCCCGAAGTATCTATATCATTAATAATGTTAGGAAAATAATTTACGGTTTGAGGTTCTCCAAAAATCCCGACAATAAAATGAATATTATAAATATTCAAATCATTAAGAACACCGCCACCGTGTTCTTCGCTGAATACAGGTGCTATTTTCCCTTCTTTAAAATCCTTATAACGAGATGACAGCTGAGAAAAATTACATTCAATCAGTCTTACTTCTCCTATTTCTTTTACAGCTTTTTTTATCTCATAATAATTTTTTAAATATTGGTTTGTTATAGCTTCTATCAAAATTAAATTTCTACTTTCAGCTAATTCAAATAACTCTCTTGCTTCTTCATAATACAATGTAAAAGGCTTTTCACAAATAACATTTTTATTTGCCAATAAAGCTTTTTTCACAACACTATAATGAATATTATTTGGTATAGCTACATAAACAGTATCAATATCTTTATCAGTCAAAAATTCATCTATATTTGTATATATTTTTTTTATTTTATATTCTTTACTAAGTTTTTCCAGATTTTCTCTATTTCGTGCTACTATTGCTTCTAATTCTATTTCCGGTAACTCATCTGCTATGCTAAGAAAATCCTTTACTATCATTCCAGATCCAATAATTCCTAATTTCATACTAATCTCCTTTGTCGTCTTTCATAATCTCATTATATACTATATTTAAAAGAAAATCACAAAAACTTCATTAAAACCGTAGCGATTCTAACGAAGTTTTTTTCTATGCTTTTTTACGTGATTTTAATGTTCCAATTATTAGCGGTACTAAACTAATCAAAATTATTCCAATTACCACTAATGAAAAATTTTTCTTTACAATTTCAAAGTTCCCAAAGAAATAACCTACCGAAACAAACAGCAGACACCAGCAAGTTCCACCCAGAAAATCTATTGTTCTGAATTTGCTATATTTCATTTTACCGGCACCTACTATAAAAGGAACTATAGTTCGAATTATAGGAAAAAATCTTGCCAGAAAAATTGATTTCCCACCATGTTTTTCAACAAATTTTTCGGCATCTTTTATGTTCTCATCTGAAACAAATTTTTTAAACCATGACCTGCTCTTCAAATATTCAGAGAAATTTCTTCCAATAAAATAATTACAATTATCTCCTATTACCGCTGCGCTAATACATAGCATAAGCAATAAAAAAATATTATTTCCGGTAGCCGCCCACAAAGCACCGCTAGCAAAAAGTAGCGAATCCCCCGGTAAAAACGGCATAAATACCACACCGGTTTCTATAAATATTACTAAAAATATAATTCCATATAACCACCATGGACCATGTTGATTCATAAGCTCACCTAAATGTTTATCTATATGTAGCACAAAATCAATTAAAAATTTTATCGTGTTCACTCATAACCTCCTAAAACAATTATAAAATAGATTATAACATAGCTTAGCATAACTGTCTAATATTAATATAAGCTATTCACGAATAAACTTCTTCATCTCTGCTACATAATCTTTGTTTGAGTTATATTTTCTAAGATGATTTAAAACACCAATTGTCGGTTCACTGACGTCTTCCAATTTTCGTCGTGTTTGCCATAAAATTTTCACTTCATCTTCTGTTAATAACAACTCCTCTTTTCTGGTTGAACTTTTAGCAAAATCTATCGCAGGGTACACCCTTCTTAATGCCAGTTCAGGCGATAAAACTATTTCCATATTACCCGTTCCCTTAAATTCTTCAAAAATCATATCATCCATTCGAGAACCGGTATTTATCAATGCTGTTGCAATAATTGTAAGACTTCCACCGCCTTCAACATTACGTGCCGCTCCAAAAAAAGCCTTTGGCTTATGAAGACTTGACGGATCAATCCCTCCGGTTAACACTTTACCGCTACTAGGTTCAACTATATTATAAGCACGTGCTAAGCGTGTAATACTATCCATTAAAATAATAACATCTTGTCCCAACTCTACTCGACGTTTTGCATGCTCTATTACAAGCTCTGCCACTTTCACATGATTTTCCGATGTTTCATCAAAAGTCGAGCTAACTACATCTGCACCTTTTACTGAACGTTCCATATCGGTAACTTCCTCCGGTCTTTCATCAATCAACAAAATAATTAATTTTTTATCTGGATAATTTTTTCTAATTGCATTGGCAATATCTTTTAACAAAGTAGTTTTCCCCGCTTTAGGCGGCGCTACTATTAAACCACGTTGTCCAAGACCGATAGGTGCTACCAAATCAATAAATCTGGTTGATAATTTTTCTTTTGTAGTTTCCAAAACTAATTTACTGTCCGGATAAATAGGGGTTAACGCCTGAAAATGCGGGCGTGATTTTATTTCTTCAGCATTAACGCCATTAATAACATCTACTTGAAGTAACCCATAATATTTATCATTTTCTCTGGGAGGGCGAACTTTTCCGGTTACTTCATCACCCTTTTTAAGCTCAAAACGTCTTATTTGTGATGCCGAAACATAAATATCAGCTTCTCCTTTATTATAATTAACCGTCCTTAAAAAACCAAAGCCGTTGTCCGGGTGAATATCATCTAAAATACCGGTCATATAATAATTATTATCTTTTTCCATTTCCTTTTCTAAAATTGCAAGAACTAATTCCTTTTTATTAAGGGTAGAGTAACGAATAACTCCTAGTTTTTTTGCAAGAAGCGTCAGTTCCTTTGTCGTTTTACTTTTATACATATCGTCAAAAGTTTGATAATTATTATTCATTTGTTAAAATCTCTTTTCTCTTTTATAATTATTGTTAAAATACACTTATTTACCCCTTAATGTGATAATGAGAATATCAGACCTTACTAATACTCTCACCCTATTGTATATTCATTTTTCTTATTAAGCAAGTATTATCTTTTGCTTAAAACCACAACGGCAGATAGTATAAAGGCTGCTCCCAGCAAGTCTAAACTACTGAATGTTGTTCCAAGTAATAAAAACGAAAAAATTATCGCCGCTATCGGTTCAAAACAACCTATTATGCTACCGGTAACCGCTCCAATTAATTTAATTCCCTCTAAATACATGGTAAATGAAGCGATAGTTCCTATTAAGACAATTCCGGTTATACATAAAAAGTCAATTAAACTAAATCCTGCCGGTATATAATAACTTCCTGTCGCAAAATAAACAATCGTTCCCGCTATAAAAAGTCCCCATGCAGTTATGATTGTTGCACCATATTTTGTGGTAAGTCTTATTGAAGAAATATTGTAACTGGCAAGCCCAACCGCCGAGAAAATTCCCCAAAACAAACCGATTGCCGAAATAGATAATGTATTAAAGTCTAAATGAGTAGCCATCAAAACAACACCAAACAATGAAGTTATCATAGCTACAGCTTCCCTGATCATCGGCAAACGTTTATTTAAAACACAATAAAATGCCATTATCATAACCGGACCTGTAAATTGAAGAACTGTTGCCATTCCGGCATTGGTATATTTTATTGCTAGAAAATATGTTCCCTGACAAATAAGTAAACCGAAAAACGAAAAATTTATTAACCTTAAAACATCTTTTTTATCTTTAAACACTCTAAGTGTCACCTTTTTATTTTTTATTAATACTACAGCTAATAAAATTAATCCCGCATAGAATAAACGTGTAGCTATTACCCAAACAGAGTCTATTTTAGAAATATTAAGAAGATATTCTCCTAAAACCCCGGATAATCCCCAACATGTTGCTCCTGATATAGTAAGTAAAGTACCCTTTTGCATTGTACTTAATTTCATAACTTCCTCCTTAGTGATTAAATAATTTTAATCTTGAACTTACTATCGAATTTGTTCTTTCTATAACCTCATCATAACTGTCATCTTTTGATAATAAAATACTGGTAAATAAAGTTATCATATTTTCTAATGCAATCATGGTATTCCCGCAAGTATAAAACCTTGCATCTAAATTTGCATTAATATAACCGAAAGGCGAATACCAAAAACCATATCCTGTAGGACAATTTTCTTTTAAAAACTCTTCAGCAGCTACTTCGGGATAACCTTTTAATAGAGGAATCGGGTATAAAACACTAAGTGCCTTTATCGCCTTTTGTTTACTTATTATTCTTGTTTTTAGTACAGCATAAACATCTAACTTTTTACCCATTAACATCTTGTCATCCGAAACTTCAAAATCTTTCTCAAACTTAGCTTTAAACTCTTCTTTGTATCTGATAAATATATCCTTTTCATCAAACATAACAACACTTTTATCAGAAAAAAGATTTTCCTGTTTTAAATACAAGTACGCTTTTAATTCTTCATCATCAACATCTAACGATACCAAAGGATTGGTCGTTACAAAGAGGCTTTTTTTCATCTCAAATGCAATAAAATATCTCTTTTTATTAAGCAAATATTTTGTTATAGCAGCAAGTGAAGTTCTATTTTCTAATAATATCTGATTTTTTCTTGGTAATACTAATCTTTTAAGCTCACCTTGTTCTATTTTTAATAACGCTTTTCTTATATTTTCTTGCCAAACTTCCGGATAAATATCTCTTACTACAGATATTTTAGGTTCATTAAGTAATGGTTCTTCTTGAAAAACCAATTTTTCTAAAAATTCCGTTCTTTTTCGCCATAACTCCAGAAAGTCAACACCATCTTCCATATCAAAAAATAAGGTGAAATATACGAAGTCCCCTTTAAAAACAGCCAAAATTTCCGGTACTACAAAAGAAGTATCACTAAAATCTACCCACTCCTGCGTACTTTTATTACTACCGTCAGAAACACCGCCATATAAACCGAAATATTCCTCATCATGTTCATGAATATCAATAAAAGTTACCTGTGTTTTTAATTCTTCAAAACCCGATAAAATATTTTTATTATCAAAACTGGACAAAAAATCATTTGAATCTAATAACCAAGTTTTTTCATAACCTATTCCTATTTTAGAACTTCTGCTATCAGGTGTTTTTATTATAAATCTCTCCCCACGTTTGTGTGAAAATAAACTTATAAAGTCCCATTCACTAAAAGTTTTTTTCATTTTAAATTTTACTACTAACTTATTATCAAGAACTACATCATTGAAATCATAATTTATAATTCTCTGGTAATCATTCATTATATTCTCCATCACTCTGTATTTTCTCTATAATTTTCGCTTCTTTTTCTTCTTCACGACGTTGTTTAGCTAAAAGCTGTTTTTGTCGCTGTTTTATTAATCTATTTACTTCTTCTTCCGATTTATAACTTGCTTCTTTATCCGTAAAAATAAAAACATTATCATGCTCGTTTAAAAGTGATAAAATAGTTTCTTGTTCGTCATGATCATTTTCAAACAACTCCACCATATACTCTCTTTTATCAGCTCCTAAAACAACTATAAATAAACTTCTTGCTGATAGTAAATTTTCATATCCGATACTTATTAGTTTATTTCCTCGAAGTTGAATTCCGGACTTTTGTAACTGCGTTTTATCTTCCTTAGAAAACTCCAACAAATGAACTCGTTTATTTTCTTCGTTCATATATTTATAATCCAGTATCGTTCCTTCCGCACCTAAAAATACTATTGCTACATCAGCAATATTTTCTGCCAATATCTCTTCATATTTAGCAATATCATCTTCACTATTTTCACTATCCAAACATTTTGGATAATAAATATTCTTAGCATCCAAATCTAATTTTGTTATTAATTCTTTTCTAAGATAACGATATAATCCAAAATCTTCTTCTATATCTATATCTGCAAACTCTCTTTGTCCCACAAGAGTTATATGTTTATAGCGATACTTTCCGGCATTATAATCATCCACCATTCTATTCATAAATTGCGTGCCGATTATTTGTTCCGGCAACGACACAACAGCACCATCTTCTAAACATTTTTCAAATTCATCATACATTCTATTAAGCACCGCCGTCTGACTGTTACAAACTATATATTTCACTATTTCACCTCCAAATAAAGTCCGGTTATTTTTAATAACTATTATATCATATTTAGACTATAGTAACAATGAGAAGAAATTTACAGATTTTATCAAAAATTCACAAAATGTAACTCACCTGATTTCTACACTTCTATTAATTTTGATAAAGTGTAAGAATAGATGTAAGTCTTCACCTCAGTGCAATTATAATATTTTTTTACCGCTTCTTTATATATTTTCAACTGTTCACCATGACGTTTTTCTAAAATACTTTCACCGTTTTTCTTTGAAACATTATCAGTTTTATAATCTATTATTAAATATTGCCCATCTATATTAATTAACAAATCGACAACACCTTGAAGTATTACCTCAATATTGCTTTCACTTTCATTATAAAGCTCTTTTGCTTTTTTTAATGTTGTAAAAGACAATTCAGTTTCACAAGTATCTGCATCTTTTACAAAACTGATCACTTCACTTTCTAAAAACATTTTTACTTTAGTTAAATCATCTTCGTTATTTATTAGATTATACTCTTCTTTTGTCAATAAAGTTTTATTTTTTATATTATAGATAATATTATCCGTTCTAACTAAATTTTCTACATACGATTGAACATCAATTATTTCCTCTTTCTCAAAGACGCTTTGTACTATTCTTTCAAACAATTTATGAATAATATTACCCCGTTGTAAAGCTTTTGTAGCGGTAGTTATTTTATTTAGGTTAGATAATTCCAAGTAATTGATTTCTTTATTATCTTTTTTTATTATCTCATCTTTATCCTTATTAATTTTCTTCATAGCACTATATGAAGTTTTCGCCGGAAATATTTTGTTAGTCTTTTGTTTAATTAATTTATCTTTATTTTCGACTTCCAATTCTTTATAAATTTCAACAAAATTAACTTCTCTCTCATTTTCAACGGAAAATACTTTCTTATTTTGATTAGGTTCATAATATTCAAACTCCGCCGTTAATTCATTTTCTGCACGATCTTCGTTATTATAATTACTCAAGACAACGCTTAATATTTCTTCAAAATTTACTGCTTCAAAAACGCTACCGGTTACACTTATTTGTTTTTTTTCTTCGTCATTTAGCATAATACCGTTTGGACTTACCAAATACAAACCTTTCTCCGCTCTTGTTAACGCTACATAAAGATTTCTTATTTCTTCCTCACGTTCTCTTAATTTTATTAACTGTGCATTTAATTTATACAACTTAACAGGAAAAACGCTCTGATATTCATAATTATGCTTGGTTGCTATATTTTCCACATCAACACTAAACCCAAATTCAGAAGTGAATAATACTTCGCCGCTAAAACCTTGATTGTTAAAATCGGTATCTAAATCAGCGATAAAAACATACTTATACTCCAATCCCTTAGAAATATGGATAGTAGATAACGTTACGCTATTATTTGAAACTCTCTTCTTAGTTTCAAACTTCTCTTGTTCTCTTATATTTTCCAAATACACAATAAAATCACTCAAATTATTATTTACATTTTCATATTCATAAACGACATCTAAAAAATTCTCATAGTAATCAACTTCCTCATCATTTATATCAACTGTTCTCAAATAATTAATAAAATCTGTATCGATGACTATTTTTTCTAAGATAGTTCTTATTGAATTATTAAGGCTGTAATTCAGCCATGAATTTAAAATGTTTATAGTATGTCTATCTTTTACCTCATCACTAATTTTTAATTTTTTATAAAAAGTTTTTTCATTATTTAATGATAATTTCAATAACTCATCATTGGTATAAGAAAAAAGTTCGCTACGAAGTATAGCCACAAGGCTGCTATCTCTATTAGTATTATCTAAAAATTTAAAAATATTATAAAGAATATTAAATGTGTTTGATGAAGTAAATCCATCTTTCTCTTTAAAAAACAGCGGAATATTATAACTTGAAAAAATTTCTTTAAAACTTGCCATTTTTGTACTATTTCTTACTAAAATAGCATAATCACTATAATTATTACCTTGTTCTACACCGTTTAATATTTCAAAAGCGATATTTTTTATCGATTGTTCTCTATATCCTTTTTTATTTTCAATTTCCTGACCGCTAAAATAATCGATTTTACCATTTATTATCTTTGTCGGTATTGTTAATTTCGTCTTTTCTTTAACAGCCGGATAGTAAAGAGCATTTTCTTTATCATAACTAATTCCGGCGTTAAAATTCTTCATAAGTCGATTAAAAATATAGTTACAGCTACTTAAAACATTTACTTCACTGCGGAAATTTTCTTTCAACATTACACAAATTCCGGTTTTGGTTGTTTTCAAATGATATTCTTTTTCCATGCTGTAGTCTTCTATATTCAACTTTTCATAACTATTATATTTTTCTTCAAAAAGATCCGGATTTGAACCTCTAAACCCATAAATCGCCTGTTTTACATCACCTACTCTAAAAAAATAGACATTCTCCCCACGAATAATGTTTAGAATATACTCCTGAAGATTATTATTATCTTGATATTCATCTACATAAATTTCTAAAAAATATTTTTGATAATATTTAGCAGCAGCCGTTAATATCATTTTTCCATTTTCTTTTTTAGTCAAAGCTTTTATTGCTAAATGATTTAAGTCGGAAAAATCTAAAAAATTACTTTTTCTCTTCGTTTTTACAAACTCGAAATGAATTGTTCTAAGTATTTTTTGATAAGAACAGGCAAAATCTTTTATACTTCTTAAAATATTAAATTTTTCGGAATAACTTTTTAATTCTAAAAAAGTTGTTTCAAGCAACTGAGCATTAATTTGTTTTGTATCCTGCATTAGAAAAATATTTTCATCTAAAATATTAACTATTTTCTTTAGTTTAGTCTTATTTTCTATTCTACTACCAAAAATCGTTTCTTGTTCTATATCTCCACTAAAAAAATTGAATATTTTTTCTTTTTTTACATTATTCAAATCGACAGAAATAACAATGTCTTCTATTCTTCTAATATTTTTATCATTTTCTATAAAACTTTCTAAATATTTTGTAAATTGCCTTGCCGTTTGCAACGAATTATTCGTTGTTAAATCTGTTAACAAATTAAATTCAGACAAGACACTTTCATCAAAATTTTTAACCGTTGAATTTATATTAATCAAAAACTCTTTTTCCAAATAATTTTCAAAGTTAGGAATTGTGAGCAATTTATAATAAGTATCTTGTAAACTAGCTACAATATCCTTTTTTCCATTAAACACTGTAAATAAAATATCTGTTAATTTTGGAGAAATTTCCACAGTATTTTCTAAAACTGTATTTATTACTTGAGTTAACAAGGTCTTACTATTTGGCAGTACATTAAAGTTTGGTGATAAATAAATCATTTCCCCGTCAATATTTTCTTCAACAAGATAATAAAATTTTCTCAATACACTCAAGCAAAAACTATCTATCGTAGTTATCAAAGCATCATTCATCAACATTCTCTGCTTTCTTAAAAAGTGCAAAGCCTCTTCGTTATCAAAACTCAACAATCTATCTGCTATTTTATTTTCTATTCTTACTTTCATATTTTTTGCCGCCGCCGTTGTAAAAGTAAGTACTAAAATTTTATCAATATCCCATCTATCTATTGCCACTTTCCTTGAAATTCTCTCTGATAAAACTTCCGTTTTCCCACTTCCTGCTGCCGCAGCTACTAATATATCAGCACCGTCTATCCCTATAGCTTGCCATTGTGCCGGCGTTGGCGGATATTTTTTATTTAACGTAAATTTATCTATTTTATCAATCTTAATCATTATCTAAATCCTCAAAATCTAATTAATCATCTTTTATTTTATCATAAAGTTCCCATATGTTATAATATTTGTAATAAATATATTGAAAACAGTATAATAAAGGGGACATACATGAATTATAAAAAATTAGCATTGGCACTATCTATTGTGAGTGCCGCTTCTTTAATTAAACAAAATAAAAAATTAAAACTAAGTCATTTTAACTTGCCGTTTAAAAATCTTCCGAAAAATTTTCATAATTTTAAAATCGCTCACATTAGTGACATTCACTCCGCTAAAATTGGCATTAGTGATTTAATTTTTATAAAAAAATTAAAAAATGAACATCCCGATATTATAGTTATTACCGGAGATATGCTTGATAGTTACAAAAATGACATGGACTGTGTTTACAATATTCTCAGCCAAATATCTGAGATTGCACCGACTTATTTTGTTTCCGGTAATCATGAATTACGACTTCCTGATGAATATGAAAAACTTAAAACTATTTTAGCTAAACTTGGAATTGTCAATTTAAACAATTCTAATGTTTTTCTTACTAAAGAAAATGAAAACATAAATTTGGCAGGTGTTGAAGATTACAACTTTTTTAAAAAATCTTTAGACCATAGAAACTCTTTTAATACTAAGTTAAATAACTTACACTCTAATGATAAATTTAATATCCTTCTATCGCATCGCCCGGAAAAAATTAAAAATTACGTCCTCACAGGCTTCAACTTAGTTCTTTCCGGTCATGCACATGGCGGACAATGGCAAATTCCTTTTATCGGCGGAGTATTTTCCCCAAGTCAAGGATTTTTCCCAAAATATTCAAAAGGAATATATAAAGAAAATAATACAACTCTGGTTGTTTCTTGTGGTTTAGGTAACAGTTCATTTCCACTTAGAATAAACAATCAAATAGAATTGGTAATAATCACACTAAAAAAATTTTAAGGTAAACCTTGTAAAAACATCGACCCGGAAACCCCAAGTCGATGTTTTTGTACTAATATTTATTTTTCAAAATATAATTTTTCAAATTTAGCTATTTTTTCTGCAAAATCTTGTAATGCCGATTCAATAGCTTCCGGCTTAGACATATCTACACCGGCATTTTTTAAAACAGCTATAGGATAATTCGAATCCCCTTTTGATAAAAATTCATCAATATATATTTTTGCATTTTTACTATCTTCCAAAATTAAACGTGATAGAGCTTGTGCAGCCGAATATCCTGTTGCATATTGATATACGTAGTAGTTATAATAAAAATGCGGTACCCTTGACCACTCATATTTAATTTCCTCATCATATTCAAATACATCACCGTAATATTTTTTAATAAGTTTTAGATACTCCGTGTTTAAAAACTCTGCCGTTAATGCCCCACCATTTTGTAAATGGCGGTTCATCATGTGTTCAAATTCTGCAAACTGAGTTTGTCTGAATACTGTTCCAACAAAACCTTGCAATGCTTGGTTAAGTACTCTTAGCATCGCTTCTTTATTACCCTCTTTTTCGAATTTATTATACAAATATTCTGTTAATAATGCTTCATTACATGTAGACGCAACCTCTGCAACAAAAATTGAATATCCGCCGTAAACCACCGGTTGATGTTTTCTTGTATAATAAGAGTGCATAGAATGACCTAACTCATGAATTAATGTGTAAACATCATTTAATGTACCGTCAAAGTTCAATAAGATAAACGGTTTTGTCTTATAACCTCCCCATGAATAAGCACCTGAACGTTTCCCTTTATTTGGATAAATATCAATCCAACGCTCTTCAAATGCTTTTCGCATATCATTGACATACTCTTCACCCATTGGTTTTACCGCCTCCAGCACAATATCACGTGCTTCTTCAAAGGTAAATTTAATAGGTTCTCCATCAATCATCGAAACTGATCTGTCATATAATCTAAAATCTTCATAACCGATTACTTTTTTGTGAAGTTTGTAGTATTTATGCAATTCATCAATATGACTATTAACAACCGATACTAAATTATCATAAACTTCTTCCGGGATAAGATTTTCTGATAAAGCATGGTTACGTGTAGAAACATATTTATGAGTATCCGCACGGTATTTTTTCGCTTTTAAATTTCCTCCCAGAGTAGATGCCAGTGTATTTATATGTTTTTCAAAATAACTATATAATGAAAAGAAAGTATTTTTTCTCAGTTCTCTATCCGGACTTTCCATATACGCACCATAAGTACCATGAGTTAAAGTATGTTCATTACCGTCACTGTCTTTTACATCATCAAATATTACATCAGTGTTATTTAAAGCTGCAAATGTTTCATCACTGGCATTAAGTGCCTCACTCGCCATTGCAATAAGTTTTTCCTGTTCTTTATCCAATGTATGCGGACGTTTTTTATTAATTTTTTCTAATTCAAATTTATATATTTTTAAATCATCTAATTCGTTTAAATAGCTGTTTAATTTATTTTCATCAACAGCTAATAATTCCGGTGTTAAAAACGACCACTCCGCACCATATTGTGCAACCAAACCGCTAGCTTTAGCATACATTTCTTTATTCACAGCATCTGTGCTGTCTTGATCATTTCTAAGATGTGCAAAAATAAATATCGTTTCAAGTCTTAACCCCCACTCTTCAGTAGTTTTAAAAACTTCTAACAATTCTTTTGCGCCTTGTGCTACTTTCCCTTGGTAATTTTTGATTTGCGGGATAAAATTTTCCACAGCTTTAAATTCTTTCCAAAAATCTTCGTCAGTTGAAAATATTGAGGATAAATCCCATGTATTTTCCGGTTTTTGATCTTTTCTTAATAATTCTGTCATATTATTCCTCCTTATATAATATAATTATTTACAATTATAACAGTTTTCATTACAATATTGCAAAAATATTGCTATAATATTTAAAAATATTTTTTAAAATTTACTATACCTATCATCTGCTATATGAGTTTATTTTAAAAGATGTTAATTACAAACTTTTATACCTATAAAACTACAGTAGTATCTTTAGAAAAAACAGCATTAGCGATATATATTAAATACCTATTAAAAAAATATTTTTAATATGATATTTTATAAAATTTGATTATATAGCCTTTCAGTGTATAGATGAGCTAATTTTTTATGTTTTAAAATATAATATTAATAATACATACATATTTTTAATATTTATTGACAATGTTTTATTTTAATTGTACAATAAAACTGCAGTGATATAATATAATACTTTAGCTAAAGAATAACCAATCATGCAATTTATAAATTTAATATAATTTTTAAGGAGAATTCAATAATGGACACATTATATAACACCGCAAAAGAATTCGGGAAAACTCATCTATTACCGGAAGCAAAAGATGTTGACATTAAAGGTCGTTTCCCAAAAGAAGGAATTCAAGCGCTAAGAGATGCCGGATATTTTGGACTGGTTATCCCTACTAAATACGGCGGACAAGGTAAAGGGGTATTAGCTCACGCCGAAGTATGTACCGGTCTAGCCGAAAGTTGTGCTTCCGCTTCATTATGCTATATGATGAGTAATGTAGGTTCATACTGTCTATCATTATATGCCAGCGAAGAATTAAAACAGGAAATTTTACCGAAAGTTGCTAGCGGAGAAATTATCTTAGGATTAGCTTACAGTGAAACCGGATCAGGCACACATTTTTACAAACCTGATATGACAGAAGAACCGCATGACGGTTACTCTATTCTAAATGGTAAAAAAAGCTTCGTAACTACTGCACGTGAAGCAGATTATTATTTAACTATTACAAAATCCGTTGTGGACGGCACTATTAATTTGTGGCTTGTTCCTGCTGACAGCAACGGTTTAACATTTGATGAAGCCGGTTGGAATGGTGTCGGTTTACGCGGAAATGTTTCGGAACAAATGTATCTAAAAGATACTAAAGTTGACCATTTCTATAAAATAGACGGTAACGGTGACGGCGACAGACTTATCTTTGTTGTCGGTCTTGCATCGGCTTGTGCCGGAATTTCTATGGCTATTGCTGATGAAGCTGTTAGATACACAACATCAAGAAAATATACAAGCGGAAAATCTTTAGCCGAAATTGAAACTGTTGAAACTCATTTAGGTGATTTATATTCAAGAGCTTATGCTGCACGTGAAACACTGTTCTCAGCTGCTCGTAGCGTTGATAATAATGATGAAGACGCATTTAAAAATTGTATCGCAGCACGTGTTACATCTACAAAAGCAGCTGTTGAAAATGGGCACGAAGGAATGCGTGTTTGTGGCGGTATCGGATATGTTAGAAATCATCTACCTATGGAACGCTTAATGCGTGATTCTCTAGCGGGTCAAGTTATGGCTCCCGGTATTGATGTACTTCGTATTTGGCTTGGTAGATTACTTGCTGACTTAGATTATTTAGCAATCATGAAATAAACCATACTATATTTATAATTTAAAAAGAGAAAACAAGGAGAATTATTGTTATGAGTAAGATAAAAGTAGGAGCTGTTGTTTATGCTCCACAGGTAACTGTTATTTGGGGAATTATCGCTGACTATTTTAAAGAAGCCGGCATGGAAATTGAAACAGTATTCTTCAAAGATTATCGTTCTCAAGATAAAGCACTTTTAGACGGCGAAGTAGATATTATTTGGAACTCTCCTTTAGCATTTGTTGAGTGTGACATAAAATCTAACTCAAAAGCTACTTATAGCTATATGAGAGATACTGACCAAGACAGAACCAGTTGTTTCCTTACTAAAAAAGACAGCGGTATAAAAACTACCGAAGATTTACGTGGAAAAACAATCGGCTTCGGAGCCGTTGATTCACCTCAAGCCCGTTTGATACCGATTCAACATCTTAGAGAAAACGGCCTTGAGTATAATAAAGATTACAAAGAAGTAACTTTTGATGTTGCTTTAGGTTTAGACGGTGACCACGAAGGTGGAGAGTATGATGCATTGGAAGCACTAAGACGCAGTGAAGTAGATGCTTGTGTAACAACTGATAATAACCGTCGTTCATGGGAACTTAGCGGTAAATTAGATCCTAACCAAATTATAGTTTGTTCTACTACCGGACTATATGACCACTGTATATTCTCTGTAAGAGAAGGATTCCCTAAAGATCTATTAGAAAAATGGGAACAAATTCTTTCTGCTATGGATTATAACAATCCTAAACATAAAGAAATGATGGACATGGAAGGTCTTAAAAAATGGGTTCCGGGCAGACGCTCAGGCTTTACCCTATTAGAAAAAGCTGTTGATTATTTAAAATATTTTGATTAAAAATAACAATTATAAATTAGAAAGGTATCAATTTGTTGTACAAATTGTATTGGGGTGAAATCACAAAGGATTTCACTGACAAAATAAATAAGTTATATTATCCTAGTTGTGATTTCAAAATCACCCCTTGGGAAAAATTATTATGAATGAGAATAACAAAATTAAACCCAATGGATTGGCTTTATTGCCATTTATAATATTCGTTGGTATGTATTTAGGGGTCGGTATTATCCTAACACTTAATGGAGATAAGTTAGGATTTTACACCGTTCCCGCTTATATTTCTACTATTGTCGGTATTATTGCAGCCTTTATTTTATTTAGAGATTCAGTTAATAAAAAATTTGAACAACTTGTTGCAGGTTGTGGGGAGTCCAACATTATTATTATGTGTCTTGTTTTCTTGTTGGCAGGTGCTTTTTCAAAAGTTACCGCCAATATGGGTAGCGTAGATTCTGTTGTTAACCTTGGACTAACATACATCCCACCTCAATTTTTAGCGGCCGGAGTATTTATTATTGCTTCTTTCGTTTCCTTTTCTATCGGAACAAGCGTCGGTACCGTCGCTACCATGGGAGCAATAGTCTTTGAGCTTGCCAGTAAAACCGGCATCTCTCCTGCATTGATGCTCGCTACTCTTTTGTGCGGTGCAATGTTTGGGGACGGATTAACTGTAATCTCTATGACAACTATTGCATCAACTAAAATCTTAAATATAGATATTAATTCAAAATTTAAAAATCATCTAAAATTAGTTGTCCCAGCTTTCGTGTTAACCGTGATTTTACTACTTGTTTTCGGTTCTCCAAAAGATATCGGGAACATTAATATAGGTGACTTCAGTTTTGTAAAAATTATTCCATATATTTTTGTTTTAGTCGTCGCCTTGATCGGCGTCAACGTCTTCATGGTATTAACCTGTGGAATTATTTTATCAGGTATGATTGGTATTGCAACCAAAGACTTTACCCTTTTAAAATTTACTACCAGTATTAATGAAGGGTTTATGGGAGTCATCGATGTATTAATATTCTCTTTACTTATCGGTGGGCTTGCTTATATGGTTCAGCAACACGGGGGTATAGAATGGCTAAATGTTAACTTGAAAAAATTTATAAAAGGAAAAAAATCTGCACAAATCGTATCATTATTAATGATGATGATTGTTAACATCGCTTTAGCCAACAATACTGTATCGGTTATTATAACCGGAGCAGTTCTTGGCGACGTTTCTAAAAATTTCAAAGTTGACCCTAGAAAAATGTCAAGTATCGTCTGCGTAGCCGCCTGTGTTACTCAAGGTCTTATTCCATATGGAGCACAAGCATTGATGGTAACCAGCTATTCTAACGGAGCAGTCGCTCCCGTTCATTTAATACCATATTTATGGTACTTCTTCTTATTGATATTAAGTACGGTAATTTCTGTATTTATTCCGTTTGATAAAGATAAGACAGAATGGGATTATGAAACACACGCTCCAGTAGCAAGCACTAAAGCATAAAATTAAATATAAATTAAGTGGAATAAAGAAAATGTTCTTAACTTTATTCCACTTTCAATATATTATTTTTTTACAATCATATGATCATAATGTTCATGACCGATATATATTTCACAATCTTTTTTAAAACCATAACTTTCATACAGTCTTCTTGCTCCATGATTCGATTGTGCCACATTTAGACTTTTTAAACTATAGTTCTCTTTTACAAACTGCGTAAGTAACTTATTGCCAACACCTTTTCCACGACTGTCGCTAAAAACATACAATGTATCCAAATAATATTCATTAGGCAGCAATTCATCATAATCAAAAATAATTGTTTCAGGTTGTAGATCAAACCTTTTCCCTGCATCATTAAACCAAAAATCTCTCATTTCATCTAATTTATTATAATGGTAACCAAATGAAAATCCAAGTATTTCCCCATTTTCTTCGTAAACTGTACAATATTTATGACTAAACCTATCTTCTTCCGATTCAAAAACGTAATTTAAAATTTCTTGAAATGTTTTCATCGATACTTCTTTTAGTATATCAATCTCCAATGATTCAATAAACTCACCAAGCCCTTCAAGTACCTTCTTATCTTCTTTAGTAGCTTTTCTTATCATAATAATATATTGCTCCTATACTCTATTTACTTATTTTCTACTTCTCCAACATTGGCATATTTTGCAAATGAAGGTTCATAATTTCTTACACTATAACCTAATTCTTCTAAAATAATTGCAACATACGCAGCACGAACACCGGTAGTGCAATATGTAATCAACTGTTTATGTTTATCCAACCCTTTGTTTTCTACATACTTCTCCAACTCTGTTCTTGTTTTTATAAAACCATTTTCATCTACTAATGAATTAAACGGCAATGATATAGCATTAGGTATATGCCCTGCTTTATTTTCTCCATAAATTACTCTTCCATTATATTCTACTTCCAAACGTGTATCAATAATTTGAACATCTTCTTTTCCTATCAAAGATAACAGTTCATCTGTAAAAATAGCTTTTCTATTATTAACAGCCTCTTTTCTTTCAATATCACTTACATCTATTCTATCTTGTTTCGGATTATATTTTTTATTAAAACCTAATTTTTCTACTTGCTTAAATCCACCGTCAATTATTTTCACATTATCGAAGCCTACATAATTAAATGTATATATAATACGCCCTTCATCACCAAAACCTTGATCGGGCATTGTAAATCCGTAAACTATTACTTCTGAATCAGGGGTAATATTAAGTTTTGAAAAAATTTGTTGATAATTTTCCTTAGTTAATAATTTCCCTAATTCTTCCCCTCCGAACTCTCCAAGCAAACTAATATTCGTCCAATCGACAACAGTTGCTCTATCATACATTAATGCACCTTCTTCCAACATTCCGCCGCGTGCATCAATCACGACAAGATTATCGTTATCTCTATTTTGCGATAAATACTCTACATCCACTAATTTTCTAAAATCAAATTTTGTCATATTTACCGTTCCTTTCTAATTATTTAATATACGAATTATTATAACATATCCCAAAATAAAAATCATATTTTCCACTTATTTTCAACCTATTTCTAAATATTTTGTACTAATACATTTTAAGGTATGTATAAAATAAAAAGTTAAATATATCCTTTAAAACGAATTATCTAATAATATAGGTTTTAAATATTTACTAACTTTAGGAATATAATTTTAAATCGGAAACAATACTATTTACAAAACAAAATATTTATGATATACTAAATCGGAATAATTTTGAATTAAAAAACTAAAAGGAGTTATTATGACAAAAAATAATAAGAAAAAAATAATTATTACAGGTGCATGTGGTACGGTTGTCATTGGATTATCAGCCTTTGCCGGATATGAATATGGCAAATATTCTAATAATTATCCTCATCAACCAATCCACAACATAGCACAAGCGAAAAAAATAAACTATGCCGATAAAATCAGCACTGTCGTTGTAAGTGAAATAACTGAAGACGGTTATGCTACTTTACATGGTGATCATAGCCATTTTGTAAAAGGGCTTGTACCATATAATGCCAAAATTTTAGAATCTCTTGTTTATAAAGATGATAAATACGTCCTTAAAGATGAAGATATTCAATACGAATTAGCTCAAGGTTATGTTATTAAAGTAAATGGTAAATTTTACTACTACCCTAAAAAGGGAGTAACCCAAACAAATGTTGTTGACGAAAAAACTGCAAGAGAAATAACAGCACATTCACATCATCATAGCCATTCCGAAGGTGAAAAAGAAGATAACTACACTTTTAATCCTAAAGATATTGTTAGTGAAACTGCTGACGGCTATGTAGTTCGTCACGGCGATCACTTCCACTATATTAAAAAAAGTGATTTAACCGCCCAACAATTAGCACAAGCAAAAAAACACGGTGTCAATACAGTATTAGCATCGTCAACAGCCGGAATTACCACACCCACAAGTGACGGTTATATTTTCAAAGGAGAACGTGATATTATAGGCAGAAATAGTTTAGGTTTTATCGTTCGTCACGGTAATCACCAACACTTTATTCCATATAGCCAGTTACGTGGCACAAAATGGGAATATCTATTATCTTCACCTTCAACACCATCTCATAATCATAATAACACACCTTCTGTACCTTCTACAGAAGATAACTACACTTTTAATCCTAAAGATGTTGTTTCTGAAGATGAAAATGGTTATATTGTTAAACATGGTGACCATTATCATTATATTCCGAAAAAAAATAATAATTCCAATAACGGCACACAAACACCGGATAAACCTAAACCGAATACACCCACACAAGATGACAAAAAAGATTTTAACAGCATCTTAAAATTCCCGGGAATTCATTTTACCACAAGCGACGGATTTTTATTGAGCGAAAACGACAAAATCACTACTACTTCTTCCGGAATTTCAGTAAAACATGGCAAACATGAACATTTTATCTACTATTACCAACTTGTTAATAGTAAATTTGAAAACTTAATTCCTAGTGAATATAAAGATAAAGCAAAAGATGAATATGCAAAACTGGAGCAAGAAGTAACTAAAAAAATTAATTACCTTGCACGTAAAAATAATGCTGATGCTAAAGAATTTCATTTTGTTGTGACAAATGAAGGTAATGCAATTGAATTTAAAGGTAAAACAACGTTGTTAAAAGATATTGTTATCGACAATACAGCAGATAACACAAAACCTAATGACACAGATGAAGATAAATCACTACAAGAAAAAATCAATTATTTAGCAAAATCGTTAAATATCGACCCATCTACTATTAAAGTTATTGATACCGACAAAGGAAAAGCATTAGTATATCCGCATGGCGATCACAGTCATACTATCTTAGCAAAAGACATTGATACTTCTAAACCGATAGAAGATCCACATCACAATGCCGGTGCCGATACACTTAAAAAACTAGGTTTTGACGATGATATTATCCATGATATTCAACATGCTTCTGCGGATACCGATTTCCCTACTCATGAAACTGATACAGAAAAAATGAAAGAATGGTTAAAAACTGTCAAATATCTAAATATAGGACAAAATAAAGACCCACTAAAACGTAAAGGTCTTGACCTTATGCCTAACATTGAAGTTCTTGGTGTAGGATTTACACCGATTGACGATATTACACCGGTTTATAAATTCAAAAAATTAAGACACTTATATGTATCAAAAACCGGTATTAAAGACTATTCATTTATTAAAAATATACCAACACTGGAAGGAATTGACTTTTCCGAAAATGATGTTGATGATATTTCGTTCTTAAAAGATTATCCTAATCTAAAATTAGTAGCCGCAGCCGGAAATAATATTAAAAATATTGATGTTCTTAAAAATCTTAAAAACTTGGAATCATTAAACCTTGATAACAATAAAATTAGCGATATTTCCGCTCTAAAAGATTTAACACACTTAAAAGCGGTAAGTTTGGAAAATAATAATATTACAAAACTTGATGCCTTTAATAATAAACCTGAGTTAAGTCGCTTATTCTTATCTAATAACGGCGGTTTAGAACTTGCTACACTTAAAAATAATAACCTTGAACAATTAACGGTAAATAACTGTAATATTCGTGATTTAAGTGTTGTTTCCAACCTACCTAAATTAAAAAACTTGGTAGCAAATAATAATAAAATTTCCACCCTTTCGCATCTTAAAAATGCTAAAAGTTTAGATTCAGTTGAAGTAAATAACAATAATATAGATCGTTTAGACTTTGAGAACAATACTATTACAAGTTTGGAAATTAAAAACAACAAACTGGATAATATTAATAACATACATAAATTAACATCACTTGAAAATCTTGATGCAAGCGATAATGAAATTAGCGAACTTCCAACAAATAAACACAACAAACTAGTTAATTTAACACTAAGTAATAACAAAATCACAACACTGGAAAATGTGAACAACCTTACTGCATTAAAATATTTAACAATGTCTAATAATTATGTATCGACACTAGTGCTAAAAGAAAAAAACAAAACACTTGAATATTTAGATATTAGTCATAATAATATATCAAAAGAAGAATTAACCATTCCTAGCGGGAAAAAGATTCCTAAAGGTATAGCAGATAATTTCGAAAAAGTTGACGGCGGTGATGTTAAAGATAACTACACACTATCTGCCGATTATATTACCAATGAAGCAAAAAAACTTCAAGAAGAAATTTTAAAACTTAAAAATGAGAAAAAATTAGATTCTAAAATTGCTGACGAATTAAAACAAAAAGCGCGTCTCATTGATCTTGATATTACATACAGTATAGATAAAAGTAAAAATAAATTAATCAGCTTAGAAAAACAACTTAATGAAATACGCAAAGATGTTAAAGAACGTTTAACTAATAATCAAACATCGCATAATAATGATAATCAAGGAAATCAAAACTCTCACCACGATGAAAACGAAGAACATAAATTTGAATTTGATGTTAATAATATAATTCGTGAAGAAGGTGACGGCTATATTGTAAAACATGGCGATCACAATCATTTTGTTAAAAAATCGGATTTAACCGCTGAACAATTAGAACAAGCTAAGAAATTTTTAGCAAACAAAGAAAACGGTTCAACCACTACCGATAAAGAAACTTTAGCTAAAAAGAAAAATTATATCGCCCTATTCTACGGAATAAAAGAAACTGACATTAAAGTCGAAAATAATACATTAGTCTTTAACTACAAAGGTACTGTCAAACGATTGGTACTTAGTGACATAACCGTTCCGGCGATGAGCGATGACTTAGAAGCAGATTTTGAAAAAGAAATTACCGCACTGGCTACCAGCATGAATACAACGGTTGAACATATCCAAGTTCAAGACGGACAAATGATAGTTAATCATGGTGATCACAATCACTATTATCCGATAAAAAGTCCGGGATGGAGATTATACAACCAAAATAAAATACCTTATATTGAAATTCCAAAAGTAAAAGGAACCATTGATGAAGCTGTTGTTAATAACAAAATAACCGAATTGGAAAACAAAGCAAAAGTCGTTTTAGCTAAAAATCCTGCTAAATTAAGAAAAGTTTTAGCATGGCTTAATAATTTCAGAGAAGTCAGCCTAGCTTGGCACGTAACAGCGACCGATGGATATTTACAAGCACTGGCTACTTTTGAAAAAACTCAATTAAATGGCTAAAAATACTTGACATTTACTACAAATATGGTAGAATAAATCTAAATAAATATATAATTTGATTATAGACATGTTTTAATCTAAATACTTTACAGAGAGGATATGGTTGGTGAAAATATCTAAGTCATATTTTAAAATTCTACTATAACTTTTATCAAATTGATGTTTTAAAGAATCCAACGGATTAAATTTGGGTGGAACCACGGTGAAAATTAATCGTCCCTTGCGTTTTAATAAACGCAGGGGATTTTTATTTTATCACTTAAGCTACTAATAAATAAAAAAGGAGAAATATTTATGTTAGATATTAAACTATTTAGAGCAAATCCTGAAATGGTTAAACAAAAATTAGCGGCTCGTAACCTCGAAACAGATGTTGTCGATTTATTAATCGATCTTGATAAAAAACGTCGTACTCTTCTTGTTAAAGTAGAAGACCTAAAAGCACTTCGTAATAAAAAAAGTGAAGAAATCGCTATTTTAAAAAGAAAACGTGAAGATGCCAGTGATGTTATAACTGATATGAAAAACGTATCTGATGAAATTACTGCATTAGATATTGAAGTAAAACAAATCTCTGATGAAGTCAACGAAAAAATTATTCGTATTCCTAATCTAATTTCTGATGAAACACCAATAGGTGAAGATGAAGACGAAAATATCGAAGTACGTCGAATCGGTCAGGTCAGAGAGTTTGGCTTTGAACCGAAAGCACACTGGGATCTTGTCGAAGAACTGGATATTGTTGACTTTGAACGTGCTGCTAAAATAGCCGGTAGCCGTTTTGTATTCTATAAAAAAGCCGGAGCATTACTGGAACGTGCCTTAATTAATTTTATGCTGGATACTCATGTTCTAGAACATGGTTATGAAGAATTTATGGTTCCACAATTAGTTAATCGTAATTCATTATTCGGTACCGGACAGTTTCCTAAATTTGTTGAAGACGTTTATACAATAGAATCAGAAGGATTAACGCTTATTCCAACTGCTGAAGTTCCTTTAACAAACTACTACAACGGTGAAATACTAAGCGAAGATATGTTACCGAAAGCAGTTACATCATTTAGTGTTTGCTTCCGTTCAGAAGCCGGAAGTGCCGGGCGTGATACTCGAGGTTTAATTCGTCTTCATCAATTCAATAAAGTTGAAATGGTTCGCTTTGCTAAACCGGAAAATTCATATGAACAACTTGAAATCATGACTTCACATGCAGAAAATATATTAAAAAAATTAAACCTACCATATCGTGTTATCACGCTATGCTCAGGTGATACCGGATTTTCTAGCGCAAAAACCTATGATATTGAAGTATGGTTACCAAGCTATAATGCTTATAAAGAAATAAGTTCTTGCTCTAACTGTACCGACTTCCAAGCAAGACGTGCTAATATGCGTTTTAAACGTGAAGACACCGAAAAAATAGAATTTATACACACGTTAAACGGTTCAGGTTTAGCTGTCGGTCGATGCTTAGCAGCAATTATCGAAAACTATCAAAATGAAGACGGTTCTATCACAATACCGGAAGTTTTACGCCCATACATGAGAAATATTGAAAAAATAGAAAAAATCTAATTTATTATATCCTTAAAATGAACTAATCTTCTAACCCGGCTCATTTTAAGGATATTTTCTGCTTTAATAATTTACGATTATAAAAATAATTAGTATAGTTTTACTATCCATACTAATTATTATATATCCATTATTATATTCCATTTTCTACTAATCAACTGAGATTTCACTAAATTTTAAACTAATTACCATAAAAATCTTTAGTTTTCTTTTTTATTTTTCCAACAATCAGCATTATCTATTTTTATCGGTAAATTATCCAGATAAAACTCCGGATTTTTCCCTTGTTTATGTTGTTTAACATAATCTTTTAATACCACATAAACTATCGATGATAAGCCTATTATAGCAATTAAGTTAAGCAAACTCATTACACCCATTGTTACATCGGCAAGTCCCCAAACTAAGTTCAAATCCATGACACTTCCAATATAAACAAAAATACAAACTATAACACGATATATATTTACCGCCCATTTTTTAGGTATTAAATACTGAATATTAGTTTCTCCATAATAGTAATTTCCAATTACTGAACTATATCCAAATAAGAAAATTGCAACAATTAAAAATATTGTTCCGATACTTCCTATTTGAGAAGTTAATGCAGCTTGCGTTAATTTAATACCCTGAAGTTTATCGTTGCCGTATTCTACTCCCGGATACAAAAGAATTAAAAATGCTGTTGCTGTACAAACCAGACAAGTGTCAAAATATACTCCAAGTGTTTGGATAAATCCCTGCTTCGCCGGATGTGAACTCTCTGCGGTCGCTGCAGCATTCGGTGTCGATCCCAACCCCGCTTCATTGGTAAACATTCCACGTTTTACCCCAAGAAGAATAGAAGTCGCCATTCCAATTACTCCACCACCAACCTGTTCAATACCAAAAGCTGATTTCACTATTTGTCCTAACACTGTTGGGAGTTTATCATAATTAATAACCATTATTATTAAAACAATAAAAAGATAAATGACTGCCATAATCGGAACTAACCACTGCGTTATTTTTACAACCTTAGTTACTCCACCAAAAATAACAAAAACAGTAAGTGCCAACAACACGCCTCCGGCTACTTTTGGATTAATATTATAAACCGCCAGTGATTGAGCAATTGTATTAGTTTGTACTGAGTTAAATGCAATTCCGTAAGTTATTGAAATAACAATGGCAAACAGTATCGCCATCCATTTCTGCCCAAGACCTTTTTCCATATAATAAGCCGGTCCTCCACGATAGACACCCTTTCTATCTCTTACTTTATATACTTGAGCAAGTGTTGACTCCGCAAATGAAGAAGCACCACCAAAAAGTGCAACAATCCACATCCAAAATACAGAACCGGGTCCTCCCATTGCGATCGCAATTGCAACCCCTGCTATAGTCCCCGTTCCAACACGTGATGCTGCTGATATTGTAAATGCTTGAAATGCCGATACTCCTTTTTTTTCTCCATTTTTTCCTATTTTCGGTTTTTCTGTAATTAATCTAAACATTTCTTTTATATAAGTGAACTGTATAAAATTTGTACTGAATGTAAAATATACCCCCGTCACCACAACAAGCCCTATTAGAAAATACGTCCATATAAAATCGTTTAAATTAGTTAACCATGTTAACAAATTATCCATTCTATAATCTCCTTAATAAATTTTTATATTCACTATTATACTTATTAATGATTATTTTTTAAAATATATGTCAAATTTTATAACAATTAAACGCAAAAATAACCTTGAGATTAGTTTTTTCAAAAAAATTCCCAAGGTTATTTATATATTTTTGTTAGATATATTCCATATTTTGAATACTGTTATTATGCTGTGCTTGATTATTATCCGCTACTAAACAACGTTTTCTACTTACTAATATTTCATTTATCTGTATATTATCCAATGAATTATAATCTAACTTATCATGTAGTATTTTCTTACCGCTTTGTACTTGTCTTCTTATGTCACCTGCTGAATATAAAGCGACGACGATAAATATTATTGTTATAGCTATCGTAATTAAATTAACAGTCGATTTTAAATCCGGATTATTCTCAGCTGTGATGTTCATTATTCCGGCAATTTGCGATACACCGAAAATTAAATATAATACCAAGATAACCTTTCTTGCTGTAGTTAACATTAGAGGCCAATATAGAATGACAGAAAGGATAATGTTAAAAACAGTTGATACTACTCCCAGCACCATAATCACTATTAACCATAAAAATAATCTCGAAATAATATCTAATATAGCATCTTCTGCATTCATACCACTTGTTACATTTGTTATTAACATTGGAATAAATTCTAAAAATATTACTACTAAAAATACATATAACAGAAAAGATATTACCGTAACTGCTACATATACTATTCCCCAATTACTTTTCCACACTCTTCCTTTGTATTCTTTGTATAATCGGTATGTATTATAAATAGGTATAAAGGCAAGTCCTTTTTTCACTCCAAGTACCTCAAATAAAATTGCACAAAAAACAACATTTATAATATATGCCATTAATAGTATTATTCCCACAATTATGGCTATTGCTACTAACAATCCTGTTGTAAAATCCGTAAAATCTGTAAAATCCATTGTTCCCATCTCCTTTTTTATGTTTTTTTTAAGAATTGTATATAAATAATGATTAAACTTGATAATGATATTTATTCCGGATGCAACTAGAAAATCTCAATTTCTTAAAGTTGGATTTTGTTAAGCCGTATCTTCAAAATTTACTAGAGGTACCCAAAAATTTTTGTAAAACAAATCTGAATATCGGCAAACTACCTGCGTCTAAATTAAATTATAAACGTTTTTATTAAAAATTAAGACTTTCGAATTATCTCCAAGTATCCATACCACTATCAATTATTGTTAAAATTTATCAAAAAACTTATTTTTTTTACTTATGATAACTTGCTCCCATAATTATACGATATGCCCTATATACCTGTTCAAGTAAAATAACACGCATCATTTGATGTGGGAAAGTCATTTTACTAAATGAAAGTGCATAGTTACTTCGTTTTTTGACACTATCGGATAATCCATAACTTCCACCTATCACAAGTACCACATCACTCTTTCCAGTTATCATTAAGTTATTGATTTTTTCTGAAAATTTCTCACTTGAAATACTTTCACCGAGTATTTCCAAGGTAATAACATATTGCGTATCTTTTATTTTGGATAAAATATTGTTTCCCTCTTTTTCCATCGCAACTGCTATTTCTGATGAATTTTCAACTTTAACCTTTTCATCCGGTATTTCAACCGTTGTTAATTTAACATATGCACTAAGGCGTTTTTCATATTCTTTTATAGCTTCTCTATAAAATTTTTCTTTTACCTTTCCAACACATAACAATGTTACTTTCATTTTTTACTCTCTTTCGAAAACAAATTTTTCTACTGCATAGGCAAAACCATCTTCATCATTCGACTTTGTAATAAAATCCGCCTTCTCCCTTACTACATCACCGGCATTTGCCATTGCCACACCTACACCTGCAAACTCTATCATACTTAAATCATTTAACCCATCACCAAGTGCGATAACATTTTCTCTTTTAAATCCTAACTTTTTACACAAAGCACTAAGAGAGACACCCTTTGATATTCCTTTATCATTAATTTCTATAAAAAATGGTTTTGACATTGCGACTTCGTAACTATCACTAAGCTCTTTTTCTAATTTTTCCTTTATTCTTAATGCTTCAGTTGGTTCTTTTAAAACAATTACTTTTGCTGCACCCTCATTAATATAATCTTTCATGTTTTCCTTTATCGAAAGTTCAGCACCCACCAGTTCTGATTCTATTCTTGCATATTTATTATCACTATTCGTAAGTATTTTCCCATTTTGATAAGTTAAAATATCGCAATTGTTTTTTAAAGCTACATCTACCAAAAACTTTAATCTCTCTTTTGATAAAAATTTTTCATATACTTACTCTTTCGTTTTTATATTGGTTATTTTTGCACCATTAAAAGATAATAAATAATTATCATAATTATTCAAACCTAATTCTTTTACCATTGGTAACATTCCAAAATCCGGTCTACCTGATGCCAAAACTACTTTAATATCTTTTTTCTTACATCTTTCGATTATTTCTCTATTTTTTTTAGAAATTTCATGTTTGCTGTTCAGCAATGTATCATCTACATCTGTAACAACTAATTTTATCATACATTAGCTCCTTTTTTAATTTACTATGCGTGGTACGTTTTGATTTATAGGAACAAAGTGACGCATAAATCATTACGTACAACGTATGCAAAAACAACTGGAATTATCAAATCACAAAGTGATGAAGATAATTGCTAGTTGTAACTGCTGGGAGGGGCAAAGCCCTCTTAGGGGGCATTGCATTGTACATTTGTGTTTTTAGAAGCAAAGCGACGACAAAAAACTTAGGTACAGCGTATGCAAAAACAACTGGAATTATCAAATCACAAAGTGATGAAGATAATTGCTAGTTGTAACTGCTGGGAGGGGCAAAGCCCTCTTAGGGGGCATTGCATTGTACATTTGTGTTTTTAGAAGCAAAGCGACGACAAAAAACTTAGGTACAGCGTATGCAACGAAGACTTACTTTCAAAGAAACAAAGTGACGCTTGAAAGTTTAGTCAAGACCGTCTACGATTTTTATCAATATTGTTTTAATAATATTCTACAAATCTGTTTTCGCCTAGTTCTATACATATATTATATCAGATAACATTATTTTCTCATAGAAAAAAAGAAAAATCATATCACATTGATGTAGTGTTACAATAGATGTGAGACATATAATAAAAAAAAGAAGAGTAAATCCTGTATAATGAAGTTACACCAAATCAAAAAAAGGAATTTACTCTTATGAAAACTATTATAACAGAAAATATAGAAAAAACACAACGATATATACCTCATACTTTACAAACAAGAATAGCTGCAGTTAAAACTTATAGATTGGTATTAATTTTATTATATCTAAAACACTAAACTTATTTTCATCAAAAACAAATTCTTTAGAATCAATATTTGTACGTAAAGGAAATATTCCTTCTTCATTTAAATCTACTATATTTTCTCCATGCATTTTTAATTTTTTATATTTATTAAAAATTTTCTTAAAGCTTTTCACTTCACCGTCATAGTTTATTTCACCATCACTAATTAAAATCATTCTCTTACATACTTTTTCAATATCCGAAATCTCATGAGTTGTTAGTATGATAGTTGTATTATACTTCTCATTTATTTTTAGTATTAATTCCATAATCTTCTTCTTTGTTTCTATATCTAAACCAATTGTTGGTTCATCTAAGAACACCAATTGAGGCTTATGAATAATACTAGCTATAAATTCTCCGCGCATTCTTTGTCCTAAAGAAAGTTGCCTCACTGGTTGATATAAGTACTCTTTTACATTTAATTCTGTTATCAAATAATCTAACCATTCTTTATTATCTACTTCATAGATTTTTGATAAATACTCAAAAGAATCAATTAATGGTAAATCCCACCATAAATGTGATTTTTGTCCAAATAGCACACCTATATTTTCAGCATTTTTTTGCCTATTAACAAATGGATCTTTACCAAACACTTTTATTGATCCTTTTGTACTAGTTAGTATCCCTAACAGTAATTTTATAGTTGTGGATTTCCCAGCTCCATTATTTCCTATATATCCTACAATTTCACCTTCTTTTATACTAAAATTTATGTCCTTCAATGCTTGTTTAATTATCTTTTCCGTATTGAAAAAGCTAATTCTATTTTTTATTATGTAGTCTTTACTAAGTCTTTTAACAATAATTATCTCTTTCATGATATTTCCTCATATTTTTAAATTTTTCTATATATTAATGTTTTTTACAACATAACTATTGTTTTTATGAATTTTCTTTATATATGTTTTTACCATAAATTAAATACCGTTCTTTATCCAAGACTTTTTCATAACTCCTAATATTATTAATACTAAAACAAAAATAGAAGCAATATATAGTAAAATTTCCGGTATATTTAACATACTATAATCACCTGTAGAAAAATACTTTTCAAAACCTTTGTAAGTCTTATTGGTAGCGTCAAAGAAAGAAAAAATTGAACTTCCACCTAATATGCTATTTATAACTATTCCTGCTATCCAAAAAACTATATTCACTCCGAATGAAAAAAGTATATTAGAAAATAAATATGCAAAGATACCGGAAGTTAATAAAATACTAATAATTACACTAATAAAATAAAAACATATTATTAAAAAATCATCAAATTTATTATAGTACAGAGATAGTATTATCAGTGATGATATAGTCGATAGGAAATACCAAAAACAAACCACTAAAATTTTTTCGAAAAAATATTTAAAAACTGTATAGTTTAAAGTTTTATAAAATATAATATTTTTTTCTTTATAATCAACATTAATAAAATTTATAATAGGAATAGATATTATTAACGGACCGAACTGAGTAAATACCGTATATACAGACAGAATAAATTGATAATAATTAACTTGATTTATATTATCTATAGTCTTCAGCAAAATATATCCAAATACAAACATAACATATGACGATAAAGTTATGAATAAAAACAATTTATTATTTAAAGATCGTCTAAATTCCATATTTATATATCTCCTTTTATATATTTTTCAATAACTATTTCTTTGTTTTTATACTCTTTTATATTATTATTCTCTATTAAATAATATTTCCCTTCTAACTCAGACAAATCCGCCATGTTATGTGTAATATTTAAACATATAGTTTCTTTAAATTCGTTAATATAATTTTTTATGAATTTATACAATTCTAATGTAGTTTGTTTATCTAGTCCATTTGTAAATTCGTCAAAAATAATAATCTTAGGTTTTTTCATTAAATAAAATAATAATTTTAATTTTTGTTTTTGTCCATCGCTTAATTTTGATATTTGAATATTTTTATCTATATTTTGCATATTAAGTGTATCTTTTAATTTATCAATAAAACACTTGTCATTATTTAATACTCTCTCTAAATCGCTCCACTTTAAGTCAGAAGGAATATTACTATATGAAGCTATTATTACAAAATCAGTTGCACACACTTCTCCAGAATAATCAAATCTTTTCTCCAATGTCTTTACTAGACAAGATTTCCCAGATCCATTTCTGCCTATTAAATGCGATATTCCGCTACTAAACTCTATATTTACATCATCAAATAATTTTTTATTTCCTACTTTCAAAGAAAAATTTTTAAATTTCATCCTTTTTATCCTTTCCATAGACTAATTATATACCAAATAGATAAAATTATATTTAATAATACTATTACCTTAATAATTACTTTGTTTCTCTTATGCATTTTCTTCATTTATAAAAATATTATATCAAAATAACTAATATGTTCCAATATAATATATTACAAAATATTTAGTTTATACAAATAAACCTACCATAGAATTTATTTCTACAGTAGGCTCACATCTTACCTTAATAATTCATTTGCTTTTTGTTGCACTTTATTGTAGTCATAACCGGCACTAGTAAGTCTATTAACCCTACCTTGTCCATTATCTCACATTCCTCTTGGGCTACATCAATTAAGTTATTGATTGTAGCATCACCGTGTAATAACTTATTCGTTATATTTAATACTTCAAGTATTCTTCTTACAGGATTTTGGATACACATCATTCTTTCCATCTCCTCTATTTATTATACAGCTTATATTTTTGTACTTTGTATAACTTAAAAGTATCGGCATTACCATAATTGAGTTGCTGTAACACCATATACAATCTTTTTTATTTAGCACCTGTTTACTTTTTCTTATGCCCCGTATTTGGTATATTCCTCATCTTTATTAACATAAATTTAATATTTATTTACAATTTTATATTTTCTAATAATATGTTGCAACTGTTTTTGTGTGATTTTTTCTTTTTTATAATCGATATTTTCCTCAGTTAAATAATTTAAAACACGTCGTATACTTACATAACCGGTTTTTGCTATAATAATGTGGTCTAACATCTCTATTCCCACTATCTCCCCAACTTCTAATAAATTAACCGTTGTTTTAATATCTTCCAACGATGGTGTTGCATCACCACTCGGGTGATTGTGAATACATATTACACTTGATGCACTGTTTTTTATTGCATTTTTGAAAATTTCTCGCGGGTGAATAATTGACATACTAAGACTACCTTTAAAGACTTCTCGCTGTTGTAAGATTTTTCCCTTTGTATTAATATCAAGTGTAATAAAAATTTCTTGTGTTAAATTTTCTAATGAGGATTTTAAATAATGTGCTATTACATTAGGGTTATTGCATATTACTTCAGGTTGCTCGGTTGCATAAATTCTTCTTGCAAATTCAATATTTGCTAGTATATGAATGGCTTTTTCATCACCAATTCCTTTATGCTTAGTTAATTCATTAAAAGTTACCTCACGAAGATTCCTTATTCCTCCGGCATCTTTTAAAATACCGGTAGCAAGTTCTAACACATTTTTTTCTTTTGTTCCCGTTCTTAAAAGTATTGCCAAAATTTCTCTATCACTAAGAGATGTTGCACCAAGTGTTCTTAATTTCTCCCTTGGGCGTTCATCCATCTCTAACTCTTTAATCGTATATCCCTTTACCATAAAATTGCCTCCCTTATTAAAATTATTGTTAAATAGGATAAAGTAATAAACGGCACCAAAGCAATCTTAGACCCTTTTTTTACTTTATTTAAAATTAATAACCCTACCGCAAAACCTCCGGCATATAAAAAAGTAAAAATCAGCAAATACAATCCCTCGTAAAAATTAAGACTAAGAGCTAAAATACAAAAAATTTTTATATCACCGTATCCCATTTTAAAACGTGTTAAAAAATATAAAATATGAAATAGAACAATTAATCCAAAAAAATTATAGAAAGAAAAAAATTTAAAATTATAAATTGCAAAAATTATACTGCAAAATAATAACGGGAAAAATAATTCATCAACCACTTCAAAATGCTTCACATCTTCAATAGAAATAAAGGAAAGTAAAACAGCAATTACAAGATGAAAAATACTTAAAAAAATAAACTGCTCCTGAAAAATAAAATATAATAAGGTTAACGTACTTGCAACAACTTCATACATAAAAATATCAATAGGAATATGAGTATGACAATAGCGGCAACGCCCTTTACTGATAATAAAACTCACAATCGGTATTAAATCACTTAACCCCAATAGGTGCTTACAGCTATCGCAACAACTTCTTCTATATAAGAAACTTCTTTTATTGCTACTGTCAATAAAACATTTTATTCCACTTGCAAATACACTCATTATTACAACATAAAAACAAAGTAATACTCCCTTTTCCATATTATTTCTCCCTAAAATAAATAACATTTATAGCCTTATTGTATCATACTGAAAAATATTTTAAAATAGATTTTAACCTAAAATAAAGACAGCTTTTTGGCTGCCTTTATCTTTCGTGTCTATTCATTATTTAACAGGTAATACCGCACCATTCCATTTTTCTTGAATGAATTTTTTAGTATCTTCCGATTTTAATGCTTCCAAAATTTTCTTAACAACAATTTTATCTTTATCTCCTTCACGTACTGCCAAAATGTTACCATATGGGTTATCTTCTGTTGCTTCTTCAACCAAAACAGGATCTTTTATCGGGTTCAAACCATTATCAACCGCAAAATTGGCATTAATAGAAACTAAATCACCCTCTCCATTTTCGTAGAACTTAGTCATTAAGGCAGGATCATTCTCGTAACTGAATTTCAAGTTTTTAGGGTTTTCAGAAATATCATCAAATGTAGCTGTTATCGGATCAACACCATCTTTAACTTTTACCAATCCTTTTTTAGCTAATAATTTAATTACACGTCCCCACTCAGATTTATTATTACTTACTAATATCTGTGCTCCATCTTTTAACTCAGAAACATCTTTTACTTTTTTAGAGTATAACCCGATCGGTTCTAAGTGTACTGCGCCGGCATTTTCAATTTTATAACCATTTTCTTTGACCGCATTTTCTAAAAACGGTAGGTGTTGGAAATAGTTAATATCTATTTCTTTATCGTTTAACGTTTTGTTAGGTACATAATAATCTTGGTAAGTAATAATATCTAATTTGATTCCTTCTTTTTCCAACTGTGGTTTAACATGCTCCAATAATACCGCATGTGGAACGTTAGTTGCTCCTACTTTAACAGTTACAGGATTGCTCGGGTCTAATTTTTCAACATCAATACCTTTTTTCTCGCTTGATTTACTTGAACAAGCTGTTAAAACTACTACAAGTGCTAAAAGACTTGCAACGAATGATAATATTTTCTTCATATGAAAATCTCCTTTTATATTATAATATTTTTTTGTTAACTGTGAGTTTTCCATAAAATAAAAAACACCCCTACTCTCCTAAGAGAATAAGGGCGAAATCAATTTCACGGTACCACCTTACTTTTCGTAAATACGAACTCAATCACTACATTTGAATATATTATATATCCAAAGATAATGTGCATTTATAACGTAATGCACACGAAAAGAGTTTGTTTAAAACTCACTCTTTTTACCATTCAAACCATTTTCATATATCGTCTACATTATGTGCTTACACCTACCCACACTCTCTGAAAAAGTTCTTATATACTACTTATTTGAATATTGGTAATTCTTAACTTGAATATATCTTATCACCATCGGTATTAATTGTCAATAGTTTTTCTAACTTTTTACTAAATTTTTTGAAAATTCTTTTTTGTAAAGGTTTTAATTTGGGCGTTTGTCTATCTAAAAAATACATTTTCCTAAATAATCAATAAAATAACACAAATTTTTTATTTAAAATTATTTTTTTCTAACCACTCGTTTATAATTGATATTGTAACACTTCTAAATTTCGGTGCTTCGTACATATGATCAGAACCTTGAATAATTTTTAATTCAGAATTTTTATAACGTTTCGCTGTAGCTTTTGCGATATTGGGTGAAACCATTTTATCATCTGTGCCGGTTATTACTAGAACCGGTTCTGTTACTTTATCAAAATCTACACTTGCACCTTTTTGTCTATCTAAAAACGGTAATGCCATTTGAAAATATACAAAACCGGACTCCGGAACCAGCTTAGCAAATTCTCTTTCTTTATCATGTAATTCCTGATTATTCATACAGTAATCATAAAAAGCATGCTTATATGGTGGCATAGGCTTTTTCCAAAAACCCCAACGTAAAAAATGTTTATAAAAACAAATTATCATATTTGGATAAAAAGCAAAAATTCCTGTAGCCGGTGCCGTTCCCATAAGTACAATACCCTCTACCTTTGTTCTAACAGCTACTAGTTGTGCTATCAATCCACCGAGTGAATGCCCTAATATTATCGGCGGTTCATTTAAACTTTCTACCAGTTGCACAATATCCTCCACATAATCATTAAGGCTTACCGTTCCGACTTTTTCTTCAACTTCTTTATACGGTAAATCATGGTATCGAAGACTTGGTGTATAAACTCTTAAACCTAGTTTTTCCAATTCCACAGCGAATTCTCCCCAGACACTTCCGTCACACCATGTACCATGAATCAAAACAATATTCTTCATAACACTATCTCCTTTAGTAAATTAAATTTTACACTTATTATACTTTAATTAACAAAAAAATAAAATTATTTTGAGAGTGTTTGAAAAATATATTTTTTGAAAGTATTTATAATTTATAGAACTTTAACAAAATTTTAATATATTTTACTTTTACCAAATGTTAATATTAAATTTAGATAGAAAAATTTTAGTAAAAATCTAAGGGGGGATTAACCACACATCCTCCTGCATTTTTTTAAAACAAGTAGCTTAATAGTCAACAAGAAAAAACAACTTTATCAAAAGTTTAAGTGAAGCATCTCTTTACTAACAATGTTAGTTTTTTCTATTTATTTTATACCATATTTTTCTATATATAAATTTTCAATAATATAAAATAAACTCTATAAATTTATTTCATAATATGATTTACTTTTTTGTTTTACATTTACTGTAACTCCACAGTTATTTTTAAGTTTATTTTAAGTTTTGTACATTTGTAAATGATGTGAGACAAAAAAGTAAAAAATAAATACCGGATATAATAGAATTACATAGAAGCTAGCTTCTATGTAAACCGTATGAAGCCCCCGACGTAAATTACATTATTTGATTAGATTTGCCAGCTTTAATTCCTTAGAGAACATTTCAGATTTCTAAAACTTATTTGTCAAGGATTTGAAAAAGGCGTAGCCCTTGTCCTTGACAAATAAATTGTGAAATCTATTATCTAACAAGGAATTAAAGCCGGCATATTTTTATAGACTCTTTCCGTAGCTCTTTTCTTTTTTCAACAGGAGAAAGCCAATTTAAAGTCTGCATAGGAAGACGGTTAGAGCGATATAGATACTTTTTCATCTGAGATATAAGATCATCATACGAAAAGAAAGATAAATGCCTGTAAAAACGTTCATTATCATTTCTATGACTACGTTCAACCTTACCGTTATGTCTAGGAGTTCTAGGTCTAATAAGTTGATGTTTAATGCCAAGATTATTACACAATACATCAAAAGGGTGTATTCGTTTAGTATCTTTAAAATGCGTAAATTCAAAACCATTATCAGTTTGAATTATCTTAGGTTTATACCCAAAATAATCAATAGCCATTTTAACAAATTGAACAGTAGAATATGATGATTGTTCTTTAAAAGGGAAAATAAATCTTTCCCTAGTAGCTTCATCAATGATAGTATATTGATAAAATTTATCTGGAACTTCTCCTACATAACAACGTTTAGGAACATATTTCACATCAAGTTGCCATTTTTTACCAATTTCAGTAGGTGTATCATAAGGTTTAGGTTTATAAGGAATTACTTTTTTCTTAGTATCTTTATAAAAACCTAATTTTCTAAGTACTCTAAATAAAGAACAAGGATGTCTTTTATAACCTTTGTTGAATTTAAGTTTAGCATATAATTCAATCATAGAAATATTAGGGTTACGTTTAATAAGATTTTTAATCCAAGACAATTCTTCAACTGTATGGGCGTTAGGGTGAATAGAATGAGGTCTATGAGACTTATCTATAAGAGACTCTTTAGTACCGTCATATTTTTTATTCCAACGCAAAAGAGAGGCTTTTGATATTTTATAGCGCCTACAAATAAAGCGGATAGAGTTACCATTTCTATAAGTTTTAACTGCAGCTATTCTTGTTTGTAAAGTATGAGGTATATATCGTTGTGTTTTTTCTATATTTTCTGTTATAATAGTTTTCATAAGAGTAAATTCCTTTTTTTGATTTGTAGGTAACTTCATTATACAGGATTTACTCTTCTTTTTTTTATTATATGTCTCACATCTATTGTAACACTACATTATTTTTAAGTTTATTTTAAGTTTTTATTTGTATTTTTCTGTAAGTCATGGTAATATATTTAGTGAGCAACCTAGTTGTGTATTTTTTTTAAACACCTATTGATAACGATTATCTTTATCGTGATTTCTTTAGAGATTATTTAAAAAAACACACAATAAAGTTTTAAACAATAAATATACTAAGAGAGGTTATCTTAATGAAAAAAAATAATTTATTTACGTTGTTGCTGGCAGGAGTTGTAACAACCGGTATAAGTGCACCTTATACGACACTCAATCATAATAACGTAGCAAATGCTACCGATAAAACTGCCGCTACCAACAAAACTTTAGATATTAAAAATCTAAAAGACGGGGAATACTCATTTGATGTGAAAATCTTAAATTTCAGCAATGGAAAAGCGGCATCGATGGCAGACGGTGCTGTAAAAAGAGAAAACACACGTCTTATTGTTAGAAACGGGCAATATTTTATAAGACTTTCTTTCCAACCGATTGAACATGGTATGGGAAGTCAAAAATTCAGAGGTTACTTAGGTGATTTAAAATATTACAGCGGTGATAAATCTTATGCTGATAGAATGAAAATCGCTGATAATGAATTTAAAGAAGCAACAATAGTAGAAAACTATAACACTAACGAAAAAGATGACTTTTTCGATACTTATAAAAAACACTATCCTTCTCGAACTGCTTATCCTAAAACAGTAGAATATCCTGTTGATAAAAATAAAATAACTGCCGACAATAAATTAATTGCTTTCGGTCAGGTCTACGTCCCTGTTATGGATTCTATTAGCGAGGGTCTTGGAACACAAAACATTATACTAAATCATGATTTTAGTACACTTAAAGTAATTAAAGTAACAGAAGATCCGAAACCTGTTGAACGATATGTTAACATTCATGTTAAAGATGATACTATAGTATCTCCTGTAGTTAGAAAAAATGTTGATACTATCGGAAAATTAGTTCAAGAAAATGGACAAGAATACTTAGTTCTTACCTATTATAGTAAAATAGGTGAAGGAAAAAATAACAACGGTCTTCAAAATATTAAATATGCGGATAAAGCTATTGAAAATGCTAAAGACTCTGATTTAAAAACTCCTACAGAGGTAAAAGTAATTCAAACTTTAAAAACTTCCGAATCCGTTTTTGAAATTTCTCAAGCTAAAATCCCCGTTACCGGTAAAAAAGAAGTTTTTGTTTACGGTGATTTTCAATATCCGGCAGGTATATTCAGAAAATACGGAACCGTCACTTGGGACGATAAAAATGTTAATATCAACAAATCCCCTAAAGTAGATGCTCCTAAACTATTTTCTCTTAAACCTGTAGTACATGGAACTACCGTTAAAAAAGCCGGTGACCCTAAACAAGAATTCGATTTTTCTAAAGATGGTGTTGATTATTCACCATATAACGGTATTAATGGCGATAAATTCAAATTAGCTAATAACTACTTCTTCTCATTAGAAGCTGCATTTGAACGACCTAGTCTTGTGAATACTAAAACTCGTTATTTAAAATATACCTTAGATGGCAGCGAACCGACATTTTCATCACGAGATGCCGTAGCACGTTTCGCTAATGCAAATCCACATAAACCGGAATTTTACTACAACTTAAACATAGATCCTTTTGAAGAAGGTTCTAAAGTACCAACTACCGGTGGAAACTTAACATTAAAAGTAAAAGCATTTAGTGAAGACGGTAAAGAAAGTAGTGAAACAAAAACTTACGTATTACCTTTTGACAAAGAAACACTTGACAAAACAGAAACTACCGTTGACATGGATGGTACCAAGTACAAAGCTACATTATCTTCTGACAGAAAATTCTTACTTGATGAAAACGCACGTCTTGAAGCTACTCCTATTTCTGAAGAAATAATAAATAAAACACTGGACAGCAAGATTAATGAACTAGGCTTAAAAAATGCTAAAACTTTAAAATTAAATATTACTAAAAAAGATGGTTCTAAATTTACTCCTACTACCAAAAACGGTTGGAATATTGATGAAAACCCAATCTTTACTTTAAAACTGGAGAATTATAAAGCAACAACTAATACTCATGCTTATATCTATGAAAACGGTATTCTTCGTCCGGTTCCGACAACAGCAACAGTTTCTAAATCTACTTTGCAATTCAATGTTAACAGCGATGAAGCATACTTTGTTATCGCTGAAAAAGATACAAAAGCATTAACTGAAGAAAAAGTCGCGGAACTTAAAGAAAAAGCTGAAGAAGCGGAAAAAATTCTTGCTGAAACTACCAGCATTTCTACTGCAAAATCTAATTTAGAAGCTGAATTGCAAAAAGTTAAGAAAAAAATTAAAAAAAATAGTTTTACATTAAACGCTGTTCTTCTTCATCTGGAAAACATGGATAAAAATATAAAAATTTTAAAATCTGAAAAAACAACAGATATAAAATACTTACAAAAAAATGCTAAAACTCTAAGTGATATTGTTGATTCTGATATTTTAAAACAATTATTAACACCTGAAAAACTTTCTTCTTTAAATGAGTTAAAAACACGTGTAAATAATTCATTAACAGATACCGAAGCACTATCTAAAAACCTAAAAGACTTGCAAACCGCATTAAATACATTAGAGTACAAGTACCCTACTCAAAATGTTGAGTTCGCTATTAAAAAATTCCATCGCCCGGAAGAAACTTCAATGGCAAATAATGTATTTGTTAACAAAGGAAAATTAATCTTCACTCCAACTAAAACTTACTTGGATATTGATTTAAAAACTATGATTTTCGGTTCAGTACATGCTCATTTATTAGATTTTGATATTTTTAAAGACCAACTTGATGGAGAAAAACTACCATATCATGTCGTTAATAAATACGATGATCTTAATTCGCTAACCGGAGAAATCGGTAACTTTAATAAAAAATTGCTTGTTGAATTAGAAAAAGATGTAAAAACCAGCTATGATGTTCGTGTACCTAATGACGGAATGGGAACTTCAAGACCGGAGGCAAAATTAGTTTTCTCTACCACCATTAATCGTCCTGAAGCGCCAAATGACGAAGAAATGGCAGCAAAAAAACTAAAAGAAGCCGTTGAAAATGCAAAAACTGAGATTGAAAAATTACCTGATTTAACTAAAGAACAAAAAGAAAAATTTGTTAAACAATTAAATGATGCAAAAGATATTAATTCAGCTAATAAAATCTTAGAAGATGCGAAAAAACAAAACGAAGAAAATAAATCCGGCGATAACAACAATAATAACAATAATAACAATAACAACAATAACAACAATAACAACAATAACAACAATAACAATAATAACAATAATAACAATAATAACAATAATAACAATAATAACAATAATAACAATAATAACAATAATAACAATAATAACAATAATAACAATAAACCTACCGATAACGGTAAAAAATTACCTAGTACCGGTATTCATGCTACAGCCACTGCCGGCTTAGGTTTCTTGACACTGCTTTTCGCTTTGGTTCTTCGTAGAAAAAATAATAAATAATTACTAAAAAAGGATATACCACTATTAATTTAGTGTATATCCTTTTTATCACTTTGCGAATCGTCTTCAAAAAAGTGATTTCCTTTGGAGGCTTTTTATAATTGTTTTATCATGGTTTTAACGGTTTCTTCTATATTACCTGCATAGGAAATGGCAGAAATAATTGATACACCATCTATCCCAATGTCTATAATATCTTTAATATGTTGTATATTAATACCGCCTATTGCGACGATTGGCAAATCTTTTGCCAATTCTTTTACTTTGTTTAAGCCGGTATATCCTATTGCACTACCTGCATCATTTTTGGATATTGTTGAAAAGACAGGTCCCACTCCAATGTAATCAACATAGGCTAGTTTTGAATTTTTATACTCTACGGTATTCCCTACTGACAACCCGATAATTGCCTTTGGAAGTAATTTGCGAATTTTTTCTACATCAATATCCTCCTGACCGACATGGACACCATCTGCTTGAAGCTTTATTGCTAAATCAACATCATCATTAATAATAAATGGTACATTGTATTGCTTACATAGGTTTTGGATCGTTCGTGCCATTTGTTCTTTTTTATCACCTTTTAATGCTCCCATACCCTTTTCACGAAATTGAAACATTGTTATACCACCTTTAAGTGCCTCTTCAACAACATCAGGTAGATATTTATTATCACAAGTAGTCGTTCCGCAAATAAAATACAATCGTAAAACTTGTCTATTAAACATACTATTTCACCCTTTTATAATGTGCTATATCTTCGTCCGCTACCGTATATAAAGCGTTAATAAATTCTACTTTATACGTACCCGGTAAGTCTGCACGTGGCATTTTTTCCGCAATTTCTCCGGCAATATTATATGTCAGCAAAGCGGTTTCCAAAGCAACTAACAGATTATCTTCGTCTACTCCGATAAAACTTGCCAATACCGCACCTAAAAGACAACCCGTTCCTATAACCTTAGGCATCATTGCACTACCATTATATATAGTACGAACTTCGCCATTTACCGCTATCGCATCTACTTTGCCCGTCACTACTATCGGAATATTATATTTTTTGTTCGCCAATAACGCTAGCTCCGCTACATTATCTACCGTTGCACTGTCAACGCCTTTTGATTCTATATTCATTCCTACTAAACTGCCGATTTCTCCCGCATTACCACGTATTACGGCTAATTTATGATTACTAATTAAATCATTAACCACTCTTTTACGGTAAGCACTCGCTCCGCAAGCAACCGGATCAAGCACCGCCGGTACTTTATAACGCTCGGCAATCGTTAACGCATCTTTGTAAAGTTGCCAATTCTCATCGGTTAATGTACCGATATTAATAAATAATCCACTCGCATAACGTAATAAATCTTCCAAATCATCTTTATACTCACTCATTGCCGGTGATGCTCCGAGTGCTACCAATCCGTTTGCTGTGAAATTTTTCACAACGTCATTAGTAATACAAATAACCAACGGAGATTTTTCTTTTATTAATTTTATACTACTCATTATATTATTCTCCCTTGTATGCCAAATGATTAACGGGTCCATTCCCATGCCCTATCCCCGGTGCTTCGGATATCGCCGTTGATATAAATTTTTTAGCTGTTGCCACCGCTTCAACCAAATCACGCCCTTTTGCCAACTCCGCTGTAATGACCGCAGAAAATGTACAACCTGTCCCATGTGTATGACGTGTATTTACACGTTCGCTTAAAAATATATGACGTGAACCGTCTTTGGTAAACAAATAATCCGTAGCATTACCTGTAAGATGACCGCCTTTAATAACAACCGACTGACATCCCACTTCCGATATAATAAATTTTCCTGCTTTATTAATATCCGACTCCGTTATTATTTCAAAATTTACTATTTCTTCTGTCTCCGGAATATTCGGTGTAATAACCGTAGCTAAAGGTAAAATTTCTTGTTTTAAATTTCTTCTTGCTTTATCATCTATAAGTTTATCTCCACTTGTGGCTACCATAACCGGATCAACTACGTACAGATGATTTTTCGGTATATATCGTTTTATTAATCTCATCATATCAGCATTAGCTATCATTCCGGTTTTAATAGCGTGGGGTGCTATATCGTTAAATACGCTGTTCAACTGTGCTTCTATCGTTTCCAAATTCAGATGTTGAATATATTGAACACCCAAAGTATTTTGGGCAACAACACTGGTTACTACCGCCATACCATAGACACCACGTGCCTGAAATGTTTTCAAATCTGCCATAATACCCGCTCCTCCTGTCGGGTCTGTGCCGGCTATCGTCAACGCAATATTTAACTTACTCATTATTCTTTCAACTCCCAACATTCTTGTGTATATGCCATATTAAAGAATTTTCTTTCATGTTTGCAACTTTCCAAAAAATTTTTAATAAGTCGTTTCCTATCAGCAATAGACATATGCTCAGCTAAACGATTAATTATTCTATAATACCAATGTAAACAATCTTTTGCCAAATCTCCGGCATAGAACTCAACCCAAAATTTTAACGGGTGATCATCTGCCAATTTATTTTCTGCCAAAATTTTCTCTGCTATTTTCGCATAAATCCATGGGCACGGTGCCATAGCACTAAGTGTTTCTGCCATACCGAAAGCATAGGCATTATAATACATATGCTTTATATAATGATCAGCCGACGGATACCACTCACCACCTTTAATAATTTCATTGTAATCACGTCCTATATAATCGGCTAAGTTTTTATGAGCGGCAATTTCTTCATTTAAAACAAAATTTATTTGACTTAAAAAGAAATTTTTTTCATCTTTATTATCACTTTTTGCCAGTAATAATGCGTAAATATCGCTAAAATTAGCTAAATACAACGCATCCGCTTTTAAATAATGAACAACTGCTTCCTCTGATAAATCAGCATGAATTAATCCTTGAATAAAGCCGTCATAATAAATTTTATCAATAATCGGTAGTGCCTTTTCTTCCATTATATCTGTAATTTGTTTCATCAATATATCCCCCTCAGTATTTTATTTGATTATAAACACAACCTAAAAAACTCCCAAACGTAGTGCATGGGAGTTAAAAAGTATATTAATATTTACATAAAAAGACAAATTTTTATCACATTTCCTACGCTAGCATTATCTAGTTCAGGTCAAAGGGTCTAACATTTGTTATCTCAGCCTAAAGGCACCCCTAGTGCTTATATTTAATTTACCACCCTATCGTAACAGACTTTTTTAAAAATGTCAATCTTAATGCAATCGTTTTATTTATTTTTATATATCACTTAAATCATTGAAAATTATCTTTATTTTTATAATAAAACAAAGATAATAACCTTATATTTTACTGAAATTATATATTTTTTTAAATAAATTAAGAATGATTATCATTTTCTTCTTTATTTTTTACAGATTTTATAATATAATATTGCTTAGCGATTTTTTAAAAATCGATTACATATAAATAAGGAGATTTATCAATATGAAAAACAACACATTATTAAAAGTTCTTTCTGCTACGGCAATTTTCTCTGCAATAGCAGCCATAGAAGCCTACAATCAGGACGAACTTGCATACGCTGCGGAAGATAGTGCTATTCATGCTACAACAGGAGTAAGCACACCCAACACCACTCCGAAAGTACAAACTACCGCTACTACTTCGACTACCACTAAACAAGATGGTAAAAACTTAAAAAATGATGGAGGTAAAAAAGTTACAGCTGACAACTACGAGGCTGCTACATATAAAAACCCGAATAAAGACAGAGAGGTTGATTCAAAAACTGTAAAAAAAGAATTTCCACTTAATGTCCAAGGGCATCTAAGAAATGCAAACAATAATGATGAACCGTCACTATATGAACCGGCATTAGATAACAATGTTAAAGTCGAAAAAATCGGTAATAAATATAAATATACGTTTAGAATTAAACCGGGAATTACCGACGTCGGCGGAGAATTTTACAATTTTGAATTAAGTAAAATTATATATCAAGATAAGGTGCTGGAATTAAAAACATTAAGCGAAAAACAACGTATTAAAGAAGCATCTATTACATCAGATAAATTATTGGATAAAATTCAATTAGACGGTACTTCTAAATATCCCGACGGACGTGATATGTCTCACTTTGTCACATTGCAACTGTATTACGAAACTGCTCGTAAATGGGAAGACAGACCTATCGTTGAAAAAGATGGTTCTACTGAACCGATTACTCCAAAACCTACTAAACCTGTAAAACCGGAAAAACCTAAAGAAGAACCTACCCCGGCTAAACCTATTGCCGAAGACCACGAAGCTGAGGCTAATAAAGTGCCTAATACTTTCCCGACCACAGTAAAAGGAGAACTTAACGGGAGAAATCGTGATGATTCTTCTATTTATTCTAACGCTTTTGTTAAAGATGTAAAAGTTGAAAAAATTGGCAACAAATATCAATATACTATCCAAGTAAAAGAGGGAACATCGTCTAATATGTTGCTTCGTAACAAACCGTTTACCCTTTCTAAAATTTATTATAAAGGTAAGGAAATAACACTTACTGAAATAGATTCAACCACTAAATTATATGAGGGTAAAATTATTACCGATAGTTTATTGGACAAAATTCAGCTGGATGTTATCGTTAATGTAAGGGTAAAAGCCGGTGCAAAACCTCGTTATGAAGATAGAACGACGGAAACTACTTTGGCTTTAAACTTCCCGATGGTAGAAAAAGCTGACAGTCCTTATAATAGCGTTCCGGCTAAACTTCTTAATGCCAATACCGATAATCTTTCTATGGGAAATCCGGCCTTAGTTAGTGAAAAAACTCGTGTTGAAAAAATCGGTGATACATATCACTACTACGTAACATTTAAAGACTTACATGTAGGACCTATTGTAGGTAATGTAAGTCGTCTTACAGTTAACGGTAAAGAGGCGGAAGTAAAAGACCTTGGTGGTAATGACCATGAAAAACAATATCATTTCACCAGCTCTGAAAAATTAACCACTGCACCTGTCACTATGGATATTTCTGTCGGTGGAAAATTATTCCATGCAAATACGCCGGCACGTCTATCGTTCGACTGGTCTAAAGCTACTCCTTTAACTAAAGAGCAAGTTCCTAATAACAAAGAAGATAATAAACTTCCAAAAGAACAAGAACCCGGCATTAAAGATAAAAACAAACTGCCTAAAGAAGAAGATAAACAAGAAAATAATACTAAAGAAGATAATAAAAAAGTTGAACAAGAAACTTCTATTAAAGAAAAAGATAAAAATAAAACAGATAAAACTTCTCAACTTGGTAGCAATAACTTAAATAATCAAAGTTCTGTCGGTAATATTTCAAATAATAAAAAAGTATTACCTAATACCGGTATTGCAACCGCTACCTTTAGCGGACTTGGTTTCTTAACTCTTCTTTCTGCATTAATTTTTCGCAGAAAAATTAATAAGTAGTAAATAATTTTATTAGAGTAGTGTAGGTTTTACATTACTCTAATATTTTTTAAGTTAAAGATACTAAAAGAATTAATAATGATTATCATTTACTACTTTATTTTTTGTTATTTTTATACTATAATAATAGTTAAGTTAAATAAAATATAAAAAATAAAAGGAGATAATAGATATGAAAAAAAATAATCTATTAAAAGTTTTTTCTGCCGCTGTTATTGTATCCACATTATCAGTGACCGAACTTTCTAATGTGCAAATACCTGCAAAAGTAGCAACAGCTGCTGAAAATACACCTAGTTCAGCTGTGTATGATATTCCTGTTAAACTGATGAACTATTATACACCTAATAAGCTATCTATGGGTAACGCTGCAATGGTAAAAGCTACCGTACAAAAAATAGGTAATCAATTCAAATATACTGTAATACTAAAAGATATCACATTTTTAGGAATGAGTGACGGAATCAGAAAATTCTGGGTTGAAGGGAAAAAAATACCTCTTAAATCTATAACTTATCCGGATCCTAATGTTAAAAATCCTGTTCAAGTGGAATTTATGAGTCCTGCACTTAAAGATTCTTTTGATGTAGAAGTATTTGTTAATGCTATGGAACAAATTATGCCGGGTGCCGGTCGTCAAAAAGCAAAACTCACTTTTGATACTTCAAAAGTCCCTTCTTCAATAAATGATCTTACTTCTGAAGAAACAAAAACTGAAGAAATTCCATATAAAACTACAAAAGTAGAAAATCCTAATCTTGAAAAAGGAACTGAAAAAGTCAAAACACCGGGTAAAAAAGGTGTTAAAACTGTTGTCTATACAGTAGTTACTAAAGCTGACGGTACTCAAACAAAAACTGTTAAATCAGAATCCATTACGCAACAACCTGTTGACGAAGTAATTGAAGTCGGTACAAAAGTTGTACAACAAAATAATCAAATTCAACAAACAGTTGTTAAATCTGGATACGTTGTACCTATAAAGTTACTTAATTATTATGAAAACAACAAATTATCTATGGGGCATGCTGCTATGGTAGATGCTTTTGTTTATCAAGAAAATGGTGTATATAATTATGTTATAACTATGAAGGATATTACTTTCTTAGGTCAAACAGACGGTGTTAGTGCTTTTTGGGTTAACGGTAAAAAAGTTGACTTGTATGAAGTAAAAATACCGGGACTTCTTCACCCTAAACAAGCTGTTTTCACTAGCACTAAAAAACTGGACAAAGTAGAAGTTGAAGTCTTTGTTAATACCATGGAAAAAATTATGCCGGGAGGCGGTCGTAAAAAAGCTATTCTTACATTTGATTGGAGTAAAGCTAAATTAGATGAGCGTACAGTCCCTACAAGTTCAACTCCTAAGGTTGATGGTGGTATCGGCGGTCCATCAGATAATGGTGGTCGAGTTGATAACAGCATACTACCTAGAACCGGTTTAGAAACGTCTTCTTCTCTATTAGCAGGTGCTATTACATTAATGGGTGCTGTTTTACTTGGTAGAAGAAAACAAAAATAATAATTAAATATAGTTAGTAGCCCCGCTCTTATTTTGGCATGTTACTACTAACTCTAAAAGCGGGAAAATTTATTCCCGCTTTTTATTTTTGAAAAGATATATTTATTTAGAAAGTGAGTAATAATAATGAAAAAAATATTGAAATTTGTTGCAATAACAATTACTACTTTAGCGTTTATTGTAACATCAAGTAATGTTCAGTTAAATCATAAAGTACAAGCTGCAGATAAAGTTTATAATGTTCCGATTGAGCTATGGCATTCTGAAAATACCGGGCGTTTATCGATGGGAAATAAGGCATTAGCTACACATGCTACCGTTAAGGTTCACGATAATAACACCTCATCAATTACCGTTCAATTCGTTCCGATGGATTTTAATAATATGCACGGTCATTTACTATCATTAAGCATTTATTCATCACCGATTTTTTCCGGTAAATTAACTCCGGCTTCTGTCGTAAGCACCTATAACGATACTAACCTTGACGGTGGAACCAGTACCTACCCTAGCAATTTAAGTTTTGACTTTGGAACTGCTAAACCCGATAAAGTCGGAGTTAGAGTTTCTGTTGATGCTATGAATAAAATTATGGGTGGCGACGCTTCTCAAAATGCTATTATAAAATTTAACTGGTCAGCTGCAAAACTGGTTTCAGGTACTGAAGACGGTAATGCCGATAAAGATAAGAATAAAAAAGAAGAAAACAAAGATACTGAGAAAAAAGATGAAAATAAAGCACCGGAAGGGTTTGTTACTAAGAAATTAGAAGATTACTTTAAAGAAGATCAAAAAACTAAAAACACCGGTGTTTATAACCTTGATATAACAGGCTCTTACCTAAGCCCATTAACCGGAATTACCGCTGACGGCGGAACTAAAAATGCCGCAATCGGTGAAGGTATGGTTCAAGGAGTTATATCTCCCGTTAATTCCGGCGGGAACTTAAACGATGCTCTTAAAAATCAAAAAGCGGGTGGAGAAAAACGTTGGTCTAAAGCCTTATTACAACGAACTAAAGATGGAAAATTATATGCTACCGTTAGAATTCACTTAATGAACTGGGTTCAACGTAGTAAAGAGCAAGGACCTTTTATTAAAGTATTGCAAAAAGACGGAGAATTTAAACAAGTTACAGCCACCGAAACAAAAGTTAATATTGAACAATATAAAGACAGCTATGTTGACTATCGTTTTGAAGTACCGAATGAAAACTTCTTAGCGATGGTTCAAATGTATGTAGAACCTATGAATCGTCCGGTTAGATTTTTCGTTGAAGTAAATACCGATACCATTCAAAACGGAAACGGTAATCTTGATATGGAAGTAATAAAAGAAAAAAATTACCTACCGTACTACCTTGGCGGCGGTGCTGTTGTTCTTGTACTAATCGCCGGCATCTTCATTGGCGTTAAAAAACGTAAAAATAATGTAGTTACCGAAAACCCTACCGAAGAAATCAAAGAAGAAAACGAATAAGAGGTCATAAAAATATGAAAAAAAAATTATCACTATTATTAACGATTCTTTTGAGTTTTTCACTGATTTTAACTGCTTGTTCTTCCAACAAGAACGCTAACACAACCGGAGATGAACCAAATATTGCTGATAAGGCTTTTAATGAAACTATTGACCTTACGGGAGTTAACAAAGATAAAAAATCCGAAGAAGAAAACGGTAAACGTGTTGTAATGGATTCTGTGGCTCTTTGTCAAGTTGCAGATGTTCTTGATATTAAACTTGCGGGTATTCCTACAACAAGATTAGGTCATATGCCAAAAAGATATGAAAACACCGTTCAAATCGGTTTGCCTATGAATCCGAATATGGAAGTAATTAAATCAATAAATCCGTCAATCGTTTATTCACCTGACAGTTTACAAGATTGGATTAAAGAAGGATTTGAAAAAAATAATATTCCATACAAGTTTGTTGATATTCGTAGTGTCAGCGGTTTATATTCTGTAACAGAAGATTTAGCCAAAGAGTTTGGAAAAACTGAAAAATTTAACCAACTAAAAAAAGAACATGATACATTTTTTGCAGAGTTTAATAAAAAAATAGCCGACAAAAAGAAACCTAAAGTATTAGTTTTAATGGGATTACCCGGCAGTTACATGGCTGCTACCGAAAAATCATATGTGGGTAATTTAGTAAAACTTGCAGGTGGAGAAAATATTATTAAAGGCTCTGAAGAATTTACACAATTAAACTTAGAAACTGCACTTAATGAAAAACCGGACTATATTTTACGTACGGCACATGCTATGCCTGAAACTGTAATGGAAATGTTCAAAAAGGAATTTGAAACAAATAAAAGCTGGTCACACTTCGATGCAGTTAAAAATAATAAAGTAATTGACCTTGATAATTCCATATTCGGCATGACCGCTACATATGACTATCAAAAAGGTCTTAATAACTTATACCAAGTATTTTATGGAAATTAATGTTACCAATCCGGAAGTAGCATATGCCTCTTCTGGATTTTCCTAATAATCACTAAATATATTTATAAATTTTTACAATCAACTTTATTTATTCGCATTTAGAAAGGAGGAAGTTATGTTGCGTAATAAAAAAATAATCTCTTTTATTGTTCTTGTCTTGTTATTGCTGACAACAATATTTGTTTCCGCAAACAGCGGTAGTATTAAGGCGGGTGTTTATGAACTTGTTGTTGGAATTTTTAATAACAAATACGCTAATGTTAATGCTATTGTAGATGTACGTTTTCCCCGTATTATTATTACGATTTTAGTGGGAGCGGCTCTCGGTGTTAGTGGTTTACTGCTTCAAACCGTCTTAAAAAATCCGCTCGTTGACCCAAGTATTATTGGAGTATCCAGCGGAGCTAACTTATTTTTATATCTTGGTATTGGACTATTTCCCCAATTATTAATGTTCAAAACAGTTTTTTCTATTATAGGGGGGATAATTGGATTTATTATTATCTATTACCTTGCAGGTCATACTAAAAATAATGTCAAGATCATTCTTATCGGTATTGCTATCAGTTATTTCTTTACAGGAATATTAAGTAGTATACAGTATATTACTCAATCAAGTCCGTCTACATCATCAGCTGCTAAAACCGTTTCCCTTGGAACTAAAAACTGGGAAGATGTGCGACTTCTTTTAATATGGATTCCTGCGTTATTAATTATCAGTTTGTTTTTAGCAAAACTATGTAATATTTTTACACTTGATGACAATATTATTGCTTCACTCGGAATTAACATTAACAATATACGTTTACTTATTTCATTTGTTGCAGTAGCACTTGCCTCTGTTGCAACTGCGGTTGCCGGTGTTTTAGTATTTTTAGCACTTATAGTACCACATATCGCAAAAATTATTATCGGGCGTAATCATCTCTACACAATACCTTTTAGTGCTGTTTTAGGTGCATTTGTATTACTACTTTTTGATACTTTAGGACGTGTGGTGTTTGCCCCTGTAGAAATCCCTGCGGATCTAATTATGATGATTATTGGTGGCCCTGCATTTATTATTCTTGTTAAGAGAGGGGTTAACTAATGGAACATATTATTGAAATTAATAATTTATCATTCAAATATAATAATGACACCGTGATTTTTAATAATCTGTCATTAGCTATTGAAAAAGGAAAAATTACCACCCTACTCGGTAAAAATGGTTGTGGTAAAAGCACTTTAATTAAAATACTGGCAAAAAATCTTCCTTATCATAGTGGTAGTATTCTCTTGGAAAACAAAGAATTAAAAAATTATTCTTTAAAACAATTGGCAAGTTCACTTTCCATAGTTTATCAAAAAAATGAAACTCCTAAAGAAATTACAGTCTATGACATGGTCAGCTTTGCTCGACTTCCATATCAAAATATCTTTTTCTACAGAAAAACACCGGAAGATATAGAAAAAATTGATTTTGCATTGGAACAAACCAATCTTACCGATTATAAAGATAAACGTGTTGATGCTTTATCCGGCGGTCAATTACAACGTGTTTATATTGCGATGTGCCTTGCTCAAAGCACCGATATTATAATACTTGATGAACCGACAACATTTCTTGATATTAAATATCAAAAATCAATTATGACGTTGGTAAAAGAGTTGAATGCACGTTTCGGTATAACTATTATTATGGTGCTTCATGATATTAACCAAGCGTTGACATACAGTGATAATATTATAGCATTGCATAATGGCATGGTAGTAAAACAAGATAAAGCAAGTGAATTTTATAATACAAAGCTGCTAAATACCATTTTTGATGCTGATATACAGATTAAAGATAAAACTGTTATTAGCTGGTAATACTTAAAAACCTAGAAAATCTCTAGGTTTTTTAAAATTTTTACCTAGAAAATACGTATTTTTTTACTTCTCATATCTAATAATTTCCCAATTAAGGAGTAAGGATCGACTTAAAAGTTGTAATCTCAACTATTCTATAAAGTCACTCCTATTTATATCTCACTATATTTTATTGTAAAAAATGTAGTTCTTTAAACTTTACTCCGCTGAAAATTACTGCTACAATAAAAATAGTATATACTATTTAAAAAGAGGAATTGTATGAATACGAAAGAGAAAATTTTAATAACCGCACGAGATCTTATTTACGAAAATGGTTATGCAGGAACTTCTGTCAATGATATTTTAGTAGCTGCTAATGTCGGCAAGGGGCAGTTTTATCATTATTTCGAATCAAAACATGATATCGCTTTAAAAATTATTGAGTTAAATATTTCTGAGTGGGAACAAAAACTTTTTAAACCTATTTTAATGAGCAACAATAATCCTGATAAAATATTTTGCGATATGATTGATTGGTTTTCTAAGGCACAAGAATCGGGAAAGCCGGTATTTCATGGTTGCCATATAGGAAATCTAATTGTCGAATTTTCTGCTAAAGAAGAACATTTTAGAACTTTATTAAGTGATTTATTGCTTACTTTTGCTGATTTAATCGCAAAAAATTTAATGGAATTAAATAACAACAGTTTTAATACCTATAATGTAGCTTTTAACGAGGCAAAATTTATTATTGCTGTAATTCAAGGAAATACTCTTCTCCTTAAGGCAACACAAGACATAAATGTTTTCAAAGATAATTTGAATTTACTAAAGAATAAATATCTTAAATAAAAATGATGACAGTCACATAAAACGACTGTCATCGGGTTAACCTTGTAGAATATTCTTATGTTCGATAAAATCAACCATAGAATAAATTAGAAATTATATAAAAGAAAGTATTTGTACCTACTAGTAGGTACAAATACATATTATCATTTTATTACTCTTTTGTCAATATTCTTATATATATTTTACAAATATTTCCGCAATAATTAGGTAGTGATATGAACCCCCACAACTAACTTGAACTAATCCTGAAATTATTTTATCCTTTTTCAAAAGGAACAACCAAGATTACTTTTGATTATTTTTTTAAAATAATCTTCTCAACGAAATTAAAGGCTTGTTTCTGACTATTTTTTCGTTGCCGATAAACTTCCTCATTTCTTTAAGACATTTTCCGGCATTTTTTACTACAAAATTAAAACTGCCATCTTTTTTAGTATCTATAAAAAATCCTCGAATATATTTATCTTTGAAAAATATTTGCGCTCTTACCCTTTCGATTTGCTCCCACGGTATTTGGATATAGTCTTCAGGGTTACGATGATTATAAAATTCTATAGCTTTATCTCCTACTAAAATATCACCATGTTTATTACCTATTCCACCCGATAAAAAATTAGCCTTTGTATTGTAAACTACTTTAGTATTTATAGACATTGCCATAAAAACACCTCCTTTATTTATTTTTTCTCCAATAACTTCGTATTCCTGTTAGTGTTATTAATACTATTATAAACATAAATATATAATTTTTAATACTGAAATACTTTGATGCTTCCGTTTTTATAACTTCGATCTTTTTATCAATATTATTATTCTTTTTAACAACTTTGTTATGTTCTTCAAATTTTTCCAAGTCGTTATTGCTGATTTTTGTATTTTTTACCGCAACATAATAAATATATTTCAAATCATTTAACGGTTTTATTTCTTCTACCGCTGTATTGGAAATATCCAAACTTGCCAAATTACCTGCGGTGGCTAGTGGAGAAATATCTTTTAATCCCAAATTATCATTAAGCATTAGACGATATAAATATTTCTTGCCGTACAATGCTCTTATATCTTCAATACTGTTTTTGTATAACAATAACTCTTCCAAATTTTCTAGTTTTCTTAGTGGGCTTATATCTATTATATTATTTCTATCTAAATATAAAATTCTTATATTGTTTAAGCTCTCAAGCGGAGTTAGATCTTTTATTGAATTTTCTTCTGCAATCAAACTTTCCAATTTTTTCGCATTTTTTAAAAATGTTATATTGTCAAAACCAATTCCTGAAATATTTAAACTCCTTATATTGTCCAGTTTTAAGTTATTCGGGACATAATCTTTTAAAGCTCCGTTTATTGAAATATCCAGCGACTCTACATTTAATTCATTAAGAAAATCTAAATTATTCATTAAATTTTTTCTTAATGACAGTTGTTTTAATTTCTTTAGCTGTGCCAAACTTTTTGTATCTTTTATTTTATTATTAGTTAAATTCAAATCTTCTATTTCTTTAAGATTTTCGAGTGGCGATAAATCTTCAATAAAATTATTGGATAGATTCAATGTTTTTAAATTTGTTGCATACTCTAACCCTTTTAAAGAAAAAATATTCATCCACGGTAATGACAAACTTGTAAATTGTTTCATCATTCCTACAGTAATATCTTTTCCTTTATAATTTTTATCAATATGAAATTTATAATATTCCAATAATGATTCTTTTAAATTCAAATCTTCAAAGTCTATTATTTGTCCACTTTCTTCCTTTGATAAATCCTTTTTTCCGAACGGAACGTAAATATCACCGGCAGAAACGATTTTTGTATTAAACTGTGAAGTCATTAAACTCAAAGTTGCAATCATAAAAACACTACACATTACTTTTTTCATTTTGTTCCTCTTTTATTTTTTATATGTTAATATTTTATTTTTAACGACAACTAATCCATAAGCCGCTAAGGGTAGAAGAAAAACAAAATACGGAAAAACATATCTGCTCTTCGCTTCCCAAATCATATGGAATAGAGTTCCACCTACAAATGCTATCGGTATAAGTGCATATACTTCCTGTTTACGTCTATATATTACTACCGAAAAAACAAAGGTGAATATATAAATAAACACTTGAAATATCTTCATTAAAAAGTTTAAGAAACTATGTGTTTCATTAAAGTAAATCTGTTTAACAAAAAAATCTTTAACCTTTTCCAGTTGTGTTTCACTGTCAAAATTACGCTGTGGTGCCGTCACCAATAAACTTTGAAACGTCGGTTCTATAAATTGATTTTCATATTTTCTCTTATAAAAATCCAGTGCATAACTAGGATTTTCTTTAAAAACATTTAATCTTTGTTTAATAGAATTTTTTGCGATTTCTTTTATTCTTTCATCATTATATTCTTCTTCCGGCATAATATCATAGTTAAATCTATTCCACCAACCTGCTTCTCTTTCACCTTCCTGCATACCCATAGCAATCCAAGTTATTTTATTTACTCCGCTAGAAATTTCCCTTTGCGATTTCACCTCGTAATAATTATAAATAATACTTTTACCTGCTATCATTACAAAAAGACATGAAATAATAAATAATGGTATCTTTTTGTCTTTTTTCTTAATAAAGTACACCATCGCAACACTAAAAATCGCCAACATATGAATAATATTATTACCTATCAAAATAATCGAAAGATTAAGTGCAAATAAGCTGATAACCAACATATACCATTGTTTTTGCTTTGTATACTTTATAAAATAATAATAAGCTACAAGTGTTAAAAACATTCCCGGCAATATACCATAAACAAATGCTACATAAAAAACTAAAGGAAAACACAATGCACCAAGAATAACTACAAGATAATTTGTATCTTCATCATCAAATAATATATTAGATATTTTATATAACATCATTATGATAAAACTTATCGAAAAACTTTGCATAATATACAAAATAAATGTTGCTCTTCCAAAAAGATTAAGTATTATTTGGAATATAAAAATAGTCGTTATTTGGTGTGAGTATATATATAAATAATTATTTCCTTTATCAAGCCCACTATAATTACCACGAATAAAGTTGTTTGTTTGATCAATAACATTAAATGGATCAAACTGTACATAATCACGTCGTAAAATTGCGAATAATATACTCATTATAAAAGCATAAATCATTACAATAAGTACCAAACGCTTTACACTAATAATTTTTTTTAGATATTTTGTACACATTAAGATAACTATACTAAATATTACGAGAAAAATAATATTTAGTATAGTATTATCTTGTTTATAATATAATGTTTCTTGATAATCTCTTGGAAATATTGCTGTTTTTGTTAAAACTAATAGTGTATTAAATCCCATTAATAAAAAGAATATAATGGCTATTACTTTTATTAAAAAATTAGCAATTTTAGATAATATTTCCTTACTCATAGATTATTCCTTTGTTTCTTCGTTTAAAAATTTTTCAATAATAAAGCGTGGACGCTCTTTTGTTTCAAGATAAATTTTTCCTACATATTCGCCAACAATTCCCAGAGAAATCATAATCATCCCTCCGATAAACCACATTGAAATCATTGTACTTGACCAGCCCGGACGTGCAGAACCTGCAAAATAGCTGTATAATGTGTAGAAAAATACAATCACCGCTATAAAAATCATCAACATTCCACCGACTGTAATAAAACGAATTAGTTTTACCGACAATGACGTAATTCCCTCAAAAGCGAATGCAAGCATTTTTGACAACGGATATTTACTTTCCCCCGCAAAACGCTCCGCACGTTCATAAGTAACAACATCTGTCGGATACCCGATCATAGGAACGATACCGCGTAAAAATAAATTAACTTCTTTAAATTCTGCCAAACCTTCCAAAGCACGTTTGCTCATTAAGCGATAGTCAGCATGGTTAAACACCGTATTAGCCCCTAATTTTTCCATCATACGATAAAAGGCTTCTGCTGTAAAACGTTTAAAAAATGTATCGGTTGTTCGAGCTGAACGTACTCCATAAACAATATCACAACCGTCATAATATTTTTTTATCATTTTATTCATGGCATCAATATCATCTTGAAGATCCGCATCCATTGAAATACTCACATCACAATAATCTTTTACCGTCATAAGTCCGGCTAAAAGTGCATTTTGATGTCCACGATTACGACTTAAGTTTATTCCGCTGAATAACGGATTATTTTTGTGTAATTTTTCTATCATTTCCCATGTTTTATCTTTTGAACCGTCATTCACCAAGACAACTCGACTATCTTCGGCAATCAAGTTTTCCTCTATCATAGTGTTCATTTTTATTTCTAAACGTTTTGCCGTTTCGTTTAATACCTCTTCTTCATTGTAGCAAGGTATTACCACATATAGTTTTTTCATTACTAATCTCCTAATTACTTTTTACTAATCGCTTTATTAAGTCTATTAAGCAAAGCTACGTTTTCTTTAGTTTCTTTTATGGGTAGCATATATATTTCATCTACCTTCTCATTATCGAACTCTCTTAGAATATTATATAAATTTTTATTCGATTGTTCAATATTTTTTTCGTTGTTCGCAAGAAATTTTACTACTACCGGTAAGTCTTCTACTTTTTTTTCATTATCACTATAAGTTATTAAACCTGTTTTTTTATTTTTTGTTTTTAAATATTCTATCAATTTGTCTAAAGTATCATGATAAACTATAAGTTCCGCTTCCGGTGAATAGTGTCGGTACTTCATTCCCGGCGCTATCGGGGCTTTAGTTTCAGTCATTATTTCGTCATTATATTTTACACTGCCTGTACCTAGTACAGCTTCAATATTTTCTTTTGTTATCTCTCCGGGTCTTGCTATAACGAGCGGTGTTCGTGTACAGTCAATCACCGTACTCTCTAACCCAAATTCCGCTTGTTCATCTTCGATTATTACCTCTATTTTCCCGTTCAAATCATGGTAAACATGCGAAAAACGTGTCGGTGACGGTTTCCCGCTGGTGTTGGCACTCGGTGCTGCAAGTAATATACGTGTTTCTTTTAAAATATTTCGTGCCGTTTTATTCGACGGCATTCTTACCGCCAATGTTTTTAACCCTGCACTAGCTTTTTTTGATATATTGTTATTAACTTTTGCATTTAAAATAAGGGTCATCGGGCCAGGCCAAAAATACTCTGCTAATTTTTTTACACATTCATCTGAATAATCAACAATATTATCCAACTGGCTAATTTCATAAAAATGGATAATAAGCGGATTGTCACTCGGTCTTCCCTTAGCAGTATAAATTTTTCCAACCGCCTCATCTTTAGTTGCATCAGCACTTAATCCATAGACCGTTTCTGTCGGAATAGCAACTAATTTATTTTCATTATAATATTGTTTTAATTTTTTATAAATACTCTCCTTATCAGTGCTTGTATTTATATTAATTATTTCCGTTTCCATATATTCTCCTTACATTATTAGGTGAAATTCAGACTAATTATTTTAATTAATAAAAGTCATAATATCACTATAAATATTGTAATAGCTATAATTAATACATAGCTTAAATAATCATATTTTTGATAATGTAATACCTTGTATCGTGTTCTTTTAGCTGTTGTATTATAGCCCCGCACTTCCATTGCCGTTGCCAGTTCATCAGCCCTTTTAAGAGTAGCTATAAACAACGGGATAAGTATAGGAATAATTTTTTTTGTTTTTTGGAGTATATTCCCCTCATTAAAATCTGAACCGCGTGATACTTGAGCATTAATTATTCTATTAGCTTCTTCCAAAATCGTTGGAATAAAACGCAGTGAAATAGATAAAACTAAGGCGAAAGTCGAAATAGGTACACCAATTTTATTTAAAAATCCAAGACTTTTTTCTATTGCGTGGGTAATTTCCGTTGGAGAAGTTGTCATCATAAAGACTATCATAATCATTACTACCAACGAAAAACGACAGGTAATAAGTATTATACCGTACAACGCACCGCTGTATAATACAAAACCGTAATACTCAATTAACTTTTCCCCCGTTCTATTAAACACCAAGTGTATTAGTGATGTAAAAAAGATTAATACACTAACCGATTTGATACTGAATATTAATTGCTTTAATGTTGTTTTAGATAAGTGTACACTTATTATCAATATTATAAATAATATCAAAAATTCTACAATATCAGTTGCTATAAATACATCAACTAAATACACCGTTACAAAAAACAGTTTTAGTCGCGGATCTAAATTATGAATAACTGTTCCTAGCGGTATATATTTACTAATTAATGAATTATTCATCTTTAGCCCTTTCCAGTAATAATTTTATGCCCTTTGTTAAATCAGAATATTTTCTTGGGAATAACCCTATGTCTATTCCCTGATTTTTTAATTTATTATACATTTTTAATACTTCCGGCAATTCCAGTGCATTTTCCGTTAATATCGTTTTATTGGTAAAAAGTTCTTCCGCACTTCCGCTAAACACTACTCTACCTTTTTTCATTACAAAGACCTTATCGGCATACTCAAGCACATATTCCATATTATGTGTTACTAAGACAATTGTCATATTTAACTGTTCTTTTAATTTACTTATAAGTTTCATAATCTCTGTTCTGCTTTTATAATCAAGTGCTACCGTCGGTTCATCAAGTATCAGTGTTTTAGGCTTAAGTGCCAAAACACCGCAAAGAGCGATTTTTCTCATCTCTCCGCCGGATAGTTCAAATGGTGATTTATCCAAATATTCTTCACTAAGTCCTACCAGATTAATTAATCTTTTTGCACGATTTATCGCTGTTCGTTCGTCAACACCGTAGTTTAACGGAGCAAAAATAATATCTTTTAACACAGTTGTTTCAAATAGCTGTTGTTCGGAAAATTGGAAAAGTACAGCTACTTGTTCTCTAAGATTACGTAATGTTTTTGCCAGTTCTTTACGTTCTTTTTTATTTTTTGCTTGTCTTAAGACTGTCGTACCGACCGTAACTTCTCCCGTGCTTGGTACCAATAAACCGTTTATATGTTCTATTAGCGTCGATTTTCCACTGCCCGTCTTGCCTACGATAACAGTATAACTGCCGTCTTGTATATCTATATTGATATTTTTTAGTACCTTTCTTTCGTAAGGGGTTTTTTCATTATAATTATAATCTACGTTTTTAAAACTAATTTGCATAATTTATCTACCACGCTCTTTTCGCTATCTGTTACTGTAAATATATCGCTATTTGTATATTCATTTAGGTTTCGTTTAAATTTCTCAAGAAAAGGTACTTCTAAATGATAATTTTCCAATATTAGGGCATTATTATATAAACTATTATAATCTCCTTTATATACTATTTCACCTTTTTTTAAAATAATTATATTATCAGAATAGATGCTTTCTTCCGCATCATGCGTTATCGAAATAATCGTCAATTTTTGCTCTTTGTTAATTTTTTTTATATATTTTAATATATAACTTCTTGCCCCCGGATCAAGCATACTTGTCGCCTCGTCCAATATTAATAGTTGCGGTTTAAGTGCCAGAGCGGATGCCAACGCAACGCGCTGTTTTTGTCCACCGGATAATGCTGTCGGTTCGGACTTTCGATATTCTTTCATATCAACAATCTCCAAAACTTCATCAATAATCATATCCATTTTTTCACGAGGAATATTATTATTCTCAAGTCCAAAGGCTATATCTTCTTCAACGGTGCTACCTACAAATTGATTATCAGGATTTTGAAATACAACCGCTATTTTACTATGAATTTCATTCAGTATTTCTTTTGAATATTTTTTATTATTTAGAAAAATATTACCGCTACTTGCAATATTCTGTCCATAAATTAATTTCATTAATGTTGATTTACCACTACCATTTTCTCCAAGGACGGTTAACCAACTGCCCTTTTCTACCACAAAAGTAATATTTTTCAATACTTTTTTTTTAGTGTTATTATATATAAAACTTACATTATCAAATTTTATCATCTTTATGTCCTTGCCTTAACAATATCATTTTATTATACCAAATTTCTTTATATTTCTCAAACTTTAGTACCGGTTGAAAATTAAAATTCTATAAAAAACAAAATATCCGGTATTTTTAATTTTTTCAAAAATAATAATTTTATTTTTTAATATCATAACCGGTTCTGATTTGTTTTTTCAATATCAATATAATATTTTAGAATTTTTCTCAAATATTTCCTTTCACTCAATTTTTTCGATAAAAAAGAATTAAGAAAAACCTTTTTCACCAAAACGGCGATTAAGTATTTTCCCTAATTCTATTACCCCATACCCCAAACCGGTTTTTATCTTAATTTTAAATTTCTTTAAGGGAAAAATAACCCGTGGTACTATGTATAATTTCTTCCTCTTATTCAATCTGTTTAAAACCTAATAATTCGTATAATTTTATCACCGGAATTAAAGCAGTTCTCGGAATATCTAACTTTTCTTTTACTAAGCTCGTTCTGATAATTTTCACCATTTTCTCATCATAAGCTAATAAATCTAACATCATTATTTATAATATTTTAAAGCATTTTTTATAAATCTATTAACAACTTCATTATTATATTCTACACATTTTAAATATAAACCTTGTGCGTCAGCACGTGCTCCGGCAAATTGTCTATCTTGTTTTTTAAATATTTCTTCAATATATTCAGCTTCATATTTTCCATTTGCAACATTTATTATAGTCCCGACAATAATTCTTACCATATTATATAAAAAACCATTACCGGTAATTTCAAAATTAATTATATTATCATTTAAACTGTCACGTTCTATAGAAAAATCATAAATTGTTCGAACTTTGTCTTCTACACTGCTATTTTTTGAACAAAATGAGGTAAAATCATGTTCTCCTAAAAAATATTGTATTGTACTCTGCGCTTTTTCTAAATCAAAACGAAAAGGTTGATGCCCTACATAATTAATTAACAGAGGATCTACTTCTTTTCCGATATATAATTTATAAAGATATGTTTTTTTTATGCTATTATATCTCACATGAAAATCATTATCCGTTAACATTGCAGATACAATACGAATGTCTTTAGGTAAATTTGCATTTATTGCCCTTTTCCATGCCTCACCCGAAATATTTAAATCACTATCAAAATGTAACACTTGGCCATAGGCATGCACCTTGCTATCGGTACGCCCACTCATATAAATACGCACATCTTTTTTGTGTATTTTTTTTAAACTCTGTTCTATTTCTGCTTGAACGGTATTATTATTCGGCTGAATTTGAAAACCGTGATAGCCGCTCCCGTCATATCTACAAAGTAAAACTACCCTCACATTATTCCTCCTTAGTAATTTTTCCTATATCCAACCATAAAATTTTTATGGATAATAGATTATTCCATTTATGTCTTAATAAGCTTTTGCCTCTTCTTCACTCATCCAAAAATGAATACCACCTGTTGAATCATACCAACGATCTTCATTGAAATTTTTGGCAAAAGCCCATTCTCCTAATTTATAGCAAAAGTCGTTATCAACAGTCGACCATGCTTCATCGTAATGCTTCGTCCCATCAAAACTTTTTATTTCTAAAACTTTAGCTTTGTCGCATCTGCAACAATTCATCGTTGACGATACTCTTTTAGCATCGCCGGGTATCAATAACTTTACTATTAAATTATTGATACATTTTTTATAAGCGATAAATGCTCCCTCTTCGGGGCAATGTAATGTAAAGTTTTTAGTCATATTATCAAATTTTATATTTTTTAAATTGGCATTCTCTAAAATCGCACCATATAAATTTGCTCCGCTAATATTCGCTCCTTCTAAATCTGCCCTACGAAGTGAAGCTGTTTGTAGATTAGAGTTTTTAAAATTAGCATTTTTTAATGAACAATCATCTAACAAACAATTTTTCAAACTACTGTTTGAAAAATTAACATTATCTAAACGGACATTAATAAAATTAGAATTTGAAAAGTCGATATTGCTTAAATCATAGTTTCTTAAATCACAATTTTCCAATATAATATCCGACAAATTCAATCTACCAGTTCTATTGTGCAGCATGTTTTTTAATTTATCAAGGTTAACTATTTTCATATCATCACCTCACATACTATTATACAATAAAAGTAAACAGCTGCAAAAATAAATTTTACAATTTATTCCGCAACTGTTTGTTTTTTCATATTTACCCTTATTATCTTTCAACTAATGTTCCGTCTTTATAAGCATCAAGCAACACTTTCAGCTGTTCTATCTGTATTTTTATCTCTTGACCGGTATCTGTATCAGCTATTGTTTTTCGCTCAACTTTCTTATCAACAACACGACGTGTCGACACAATATCCGTTTCATCTTTAAGAGCTTTTTTCTTACTTTGAAATATATCATGTCGCATAATCTGCAATCCATAAGAATTATAAGTTAATGTATATCCACCATGCCCCGTAGTTTTATGATAAGCACGTGACATACCGCCGTCGATAACAATAGTGCGTCCGTTTGCTTTAATCGGATTTTCTCCTTTTGTTTCTTTAACCGGTGTATGACCGTTAATAATATGACCACTTTCTGACAATCCAAATTCTTTTAATAACTTAATACAAAACGCTTCGTTATCACGTAATTTATAATAAGCATTTTTTACTTCTTCGTGAGAAGCCTTATCTTCAATAAAGTAGCGTTCAAATGTAGTCATATCACGTTTACCGAAGAGCGGAGAATATTCCCCTTGCCATAGATAGAAAAATAATCCGTCACCGCTTCGATCATTACTGTAAAAAATGCTACGAACTTTTTTATCAAAAAAGTCCAACATCGCTTTTCCTGTATAAGTTTCTCCCCTATAGGTAAATGTTTGGAAATTACCGTTCACATCAACCGGCATACAACCGTGAATTAATAGATTACCGTTATAACATTTATACATCGCACCTTTATTTATAAATAATTCAATATGTTTTTTTAATTTTTCACTGGTGGTAAATAACTCTCTTAATTTTTTCACTACTTTTTCTTCTTCCTTACTCAGTTTATAAGGATTTTTTCTATCAACGGTCGGAAAATTACATGACGTCATCGGATATGTTTTCCCACGCACCTCTACAGTTTTTTTCTCAAAGTTTATTTTATCAAGTAAAGCACGACTACCTAAATTAAATTCCGGATTTGCATCAATTTCCTGTTTTTCCAATTTAAACTGAATTACCGCTATAGCCTTGTGCATACGTGCTATTTGCATAATTTCATGTTCACTGTATTTTAATTCGTCATTTTTCGATAATTTCGGCATAAATTCCTTACAAGGATCATCTTTATAATATGTTTCACTAAGATTTAATAAACTTCTTAAAGAAATTCCATATCTGTCTTCTATAATATCCAAATTGTCATATCTCGCACAAATTCTCAGTACATTCGCCATAGTAATTGCATCGCCACAATATGCTCCAATCCACAACATATCATGATTACCCCATTGAATATCTACAGAATGATAATTAAGCAGGCGATCCATGATTTTATCAGGATAAGGCCCACGATCATAAACATCACCCACTATATGCAGGTGGTCAATAATCAGTTTATGAATAGATAAACTAAGTTCAATAATAAACTTATCCCCTGCTCCTAATTCAATGATATTTTCAACAATTTTCTCATAGTAATCAGCTTTATCACGTGTTTGCATTTTGTATAACAATTCTTCAATGATGTAACTAAAATCACTTGGTAGAATTTTTCTTACTTTTGAACGTGTATACTTACGTGCCGCTATTTGAGTTACTTCTAATAAACGTAAAAGCAAAATCTTTTGATATTCTTTATATTCGTTCTCAGTAAATTCTTTTTTCAATATATTTAACTTTTCTTCCGGATAATAGATAATTGTTGCCAATAAATTTAACTCTTTTTGTTGCAATCTATTACCAAAAACTTCTTTTAATTTTTCTTTAATTACACCGGAACCATTACGTAATACATGGTCGAACGCCTCATATTCGCCGTGAATATCACTAAGAAAATGCTCTGTTCCTTTTGGCAATGATAAAATCGCCTCAAGGTTAATAATTTCTCTCATTGTTTCATTAATATTTTTAAAATTATTTGATAATAAACGTAAATGTTCCCTAGATATATCCATAGTTTTCTCCTTGAAATCGTTTTATACCTATCATTCTATCACTTTTTTTATCATATTTCAATTAGAAAACGTATCATAATACTAAAATTAGATTGTTATTATTTCCTGTTATTTTAAATATCAAATTCAATTATTTTTTCGTTATCCTGATAAAAGGTTTTACAACAATAGTTTTAATTTCAAGAATATAGCCACCCTATATATATTATATTTTTACACATTTAATCCGGCATCTCTCACATATGAATAACCCTTGTTAAAATTAAATACCTACTATTTTTACTTTTGATGAATTATTATCAGAATATACTTCCACTCCGGCTCGTACCCGCTCTTTTAATTCACTAACATGGGATATTATTCCGATATTTCTACCATATGACTGCAATTCAATAAGAGTTGAGATGGCAGTATCGAGTGTTTCGCTGTCTAATGAACCGAACCCCTCATCTATAAAAATCGTTTCAAGAGAAATACTGCCGCTTTCTTGCTGAATAATTTCAGCAAGTCCTAATGCTAGGGATAGCGAAGCTAAAAATAACTCACCTCCGGAAAGAGAACTAACATCTCTGTTACTGTTTGAATTAACGTCATATACTTCTATATCCAAACCTTGAAGTCCATTACCTTTTTGACGTTCTAATTTTCTTATAAAACTGTAACGCCCCTCGCTCATTTTTAAAAATCGCCTTGAGCCGGCTTCTAATATCAGATCAAGATAATAACCTTGAACATATGTTTCAAGGGATTTTTTGTTATCGGTTTTCCCGCTGATAACATTACTTAAATGGATAATTTCGTTGCTGTTACCAACATCTTTTTTCCATATATTATATTCACCCAGTAAAGCATTATACAACTCATTATTTGTGTTAAAAATTGTTTCAAGGACAACCGCTTCTTTCTTTATTTCCTCTAAGGAATTTCCTTTTTTGTCCAATTCTAGTTTTATTTGTTCCAACTGTGGGCGTTGTTTTCCTAGCAGTTCTTTTTTCAATCTCTCAATATTATTCAATAACATATTTACGTTATTATTATATTCTTTTACCGTTAAACGGTATTCCTCTAATTTTTTTATTTCAGACAAATTATCATTGGCAGTTTCAATACTATTATAGTATTGTTTTAATTTTGAATTATTAAATTCTTCTGTTAAATTACTTTTGTCAATTTCCAACTTTTCAAACTGCTCTATATTATTTTTTATTTCAAAATCTAATTTAGCATCAGCAAGCACCAAATTATTTTTTGTTTCGATATATATTTTTTCTTTTTTCTGAAAATCTTTTATTCTGTCCAGTAGCGAATTATAATATTTTTCAAAATCATCAACATTAACTTTTATTTTTTCTTTATATTGACTTATTTTAATTTGAGCGGATAATAATTTTTCCTTATAGCTTTGTTCTTTTTGCAAAACTTCTTCTAATTGTACTATCTCTTTTTCCGACTCATTTACAGCTTTTTGTATTTTTTTTAAACTTTGTTTTATTTTATCACTTTTCTCTTTTAATCTGCTCTCGTTATTACTTAATTCTTCCAACTCTTCGGCTGCTTGTTTATTTATCTCCATTTTCAGCGTAGCAGATTTTTTCTCCAATTCAGAAATATCTTCTTTATTTTTTTGGAATGTTGTTTCCAATTTTATTATTTCCCTTGTAATATTTTCCAACTCATCTTTAAAATTAGAATCTAACTGAACTACATTTTCTTTTTTGGGAAGATGTTTTATCTTTTGCTTGCAAAGTGGACAATCATCACCAATATGAAGTTTCTCCACTAAATTATTTATTAATTCTCTATTTTTATTTTTTTCTATTTCAGCTACTTTATTTTCCAACTCTTTTTTAGTTATTAGTAACCCCTCTAATTTAGTCTTATCAGCCTTAACTTTTTTTAATTTATTTTCTATTTCTGTTGTTAAGTTATAATAATTTTCCAGATTTTCTACTTCATATTCTTTCTTTAAAATTTCCAGCTTAATATTATTGAATTCTTTTTCCACTACGATATTATCTTCTTCTATTTCCTTTTGTTTAGCGATTTGTTCTTCCAAACCTATTTTATATTCCCTAAGTTTGTTCTTATCAGCTTCTAAATTACTAATTTCCAAAAGATATTTTTTTTCATCAAAAAATGCTTCCTTATAGCTGTTAATATTATTGTAAAAATAACTTCTTTCTTCTACATACTCTAATTCTTTTTCTTTTGTTTCGGCAATATTTTTTAAATAATCTCCTAAATTATTATTTTTCTCTAATTCCTTAATATAATTTTCTTTTTTCTTTATTAATTCTTCGCTTTTATCTTTTTCGTTCTTTATTTTTTCCAACAAAGTATAATACAACTCTATTTTATGTTTATTTTTCCCCAATTCTTCTAATTTCTCTATTATTTGATTAAGGTTTGCAATATTTTCTTCTTTAGCCTGTAAGTTTTCATATTCATTATTGTAATTATCCAACTGAATAAACTTATCATCTACTTTACCTAACTCTAAATACTTATTTTGAAGTTTTAAAAACTCCATTTCTTTTTCTTTTAAGTCTTGATCTAAATTATTTTTTTCTTGTTCTTGTTTTTTAAGCTCCTCTTTTAAATTATCAAAACTATTTTCTTGGAGATATTCTACCTCTTCCAACTTATTTGAAAATTTAAAATGACTAAATCTATTTATCAATTCTTTTTCTTTTACCTTGTATTCACTCGCTAATTCTTTAGCGTAATTTTGTAATTTTTCTACAAATTTTTGGTATAAATAAGTATTAAATAATGAGCGTAAAATTGCAGCCTTTTCTGATGATTTTGAGAGTAACAGCTTTTTAAATTCTCCTTGTGGCAAAATTATAATTTGACAAAATTGTTTATCATCAAGCCCTAACAGTTCTATCACTTTTTCATTCACCGTTGTTTCTTTACTCGCAATAACTTTTATATTATCGCCGTTTATTTGCATAAATTCAACTTTACCGGGTGTTAGCGACCTGTTTCCTTTTTTAAGATACGCTAACGTTCTTTCTAAACGATAGCGTTTTTCTTTTATCTCAAAATCAAAAATAACCTTTGTCTTAATTTTATCATCGGCAGTTTTTGAGCGTAAGCTATCAATATTCTTACCACCGCTAGTTTTGTTATAAAGTGCATAAACCATTGCATCAAACAAAGTTGATTTTCCTGCACCGGTTTTTCCTGTTATAAGAAATATCGGTTCATTTATTATTTTACTCCATTCTATTATTTCATGTTTATATGGTCCAAACTCCTGTAATTCTAATCTAATTGGTTTCATCGCTATTCACCGCCTTAAAAATATTATCCAGTGTTTTTTTCTGAATATATGTAAGTTCTCCACTAGCTTCTTCTTTATAAAAATTTTCTATAAGTTCTAACGGAGTTTTTGATAACATTTCTTTGGTTAAACTTTCTTTTTCGTTATTTTCTTTTTTTGTTTTTTTCTTTAATAATAGGGTATTGGGATACATTGCCTGTATTCTTGGCATCGGATCTGTTATACCGTCCAATCCGCTAAGTTCCATACTAAAAAAATCATTCTTAAAATTAAAGTTTTTTTGAAACTCCTTAGTCATTACTTCGCTATAATCCGCCACTACATTATGTAGCTTTCGCAGTGGTTCCAACGGTAAAAACTGTTCTTCAAATGAATTTTTCGTAATATTAATAAGCCTTGTCCCTTTTATTTGTTTTGCTTCACTAAATGAATATGCTAACGGACTACCGCTATATTTTATTTTTTCTTCATTACACGCATTCGGATTATGAAGATGTCCAAGTGCCACATAATCAAATTTTTCAAAAACATCAACTGCCACATTTTCTACGGTACCGACAGAAATTTCACGTTCGGAGTCGGTTTCCAAACTACCGGCAACAAAAGTATGTGCAACAAGAATATTAATATTCTTCTCACTCATCGTACTATATATTTCATCAACAACTCTCTTAGTCGCTTTATGATGTGTATCAAGTGTATTATCGTTAAAATACTCCCTTGCTTCATACGGCTCAAAATATGGTAACAAATACATGTCTACATTATCAAATGTTATTTTTTTAAAACTTTGCTCAAGTGTTGTATGTAAGTAGAAATTATGCTGACTGAACCACGCCTCTCCTACCGAAAGTCGCTCTCTACTATCATGATTACCGCTAATCGCAACAATCGGTAAATTATGTTTGATATTAATATCGGAAAGTGCTTGTTGTAGCAAATGCGTTGCCTCTTTACTCGGGATACTCTTATCGTATAAATCACCCGCAATAATAAGTAATTCCGGATGATATTTCTCTATTTGATTAATAATTTGATTAATAATATATTCTTGGTCTTCCAGTAGACTAATCCCTTGTAATTTTTTCCCAATATGCCAATCGGCTGTATGTAATATTCTCACACCAATTCCTCCGCTATATTTAATATAATTATTATAACAAATTTTTTTACCCAAACCAACGTAATTATAAATATATATTATTTTACAAACATTGTTATTAGGCTCGTTTCTATCCTTTGTGGTTGATTTTTTAAGGTTACCACCACTATAGAATTAGCAACAAATAATATTTTATATATAAATATATACAAAAAGCTAGTTGGGCAAAACAGCAAAATCTATTTTTACCCGACTAGCTTTCTTTATAATATTGTTACATTATCGGTTTTAAAAATGCCGACCATGTTTCGTAATTTTCTTCAGCACGTGCTTCTTCCGTATTATCCCACTTTATAACAAGCGTATCGTTTTCTTTAACTTCGACTTTATCTTTATCAACTTCACAAGTGTAAACTACTCCGACATGTACTTGACCGACAACTTCTTTATCATCATTTATTAAGCCTACAAAATGAAGATTTTTTAGTGCGTAATCCTCATCTACTCCTACCTCTTCGTTCAATTCTCTTGCCGCATTAACTTTTAACATCTCGTATATTGTCTTTCCTGCTACTTCGTTCATATGCCCGCCAATTCCTACAGATGCTTTCCCGTGAAGTCTTGCTTCACCGCCTCCTACCAGACGACGATATACTAATACTTCTTTAGTTATTTTATCTTTTACCAACACATAACCGATAAGTTGCTTATATTTTGGATTTTCTTCCATATCGCCACGACGTTTTACTTCGTAATGTTCAAATGTATCTACTATTTTTTTTACTTTCTCGTCTTCTTTTGGTAAAAAACCGTAGAAATCATTTTCCTCATTATTAAATAAAATTTCTCTTTTCACGACCAATATTTGTTCATCCCACTTGCTCATTACTATTCTCCTTTATTTTATCTTATATGTTCCATCTCTCAGTTCTTTTGCAATTTTGGATATTTTTCTAAAACGGTGGTTAAGCCCCGATTTTGATAAGTTTCCATCCTCTATCATTTCCGCTATTTCTTTTAACGGATACTCCGGATATTTTAAACGTGCTTCTGCCACAACACGAAGTTTATCATCAAGATTATCAAGTCCCAACCGCTCTTCTATTACATTAATATCTTCCACTTGTTTAGCAGATGCGTTTACCGTTTTATTCATATTAGCCATATCACAATTTTGCATTCTATTGACGGAGTTATTAATATCACGAACTATTCTTTCATCCTCAAACTGAAATAACGCTTGATATGCACCGACTAAATTTATAAATTCCGCTATTTTTTCCGACTCTTTAATATAAACTATATAACCTTTTTTTCTCTCTAAGGTTCTTGAGTTAAGTTTATAAAAATTTAATAACTCATTGAGTTCTTTAATATGTTCCAAATAAGATGAAAAAATTTCCATATGATAACTTGAAGTTCTCGGATTATTTATTGACCCTCCTGCTAAAAATGCACCACGTAAATAGGCTCTTTTTTTCTCATCTGTATTTATTAATTCATTAGCTATATCCACACGCATTGTATAATCATCACCTAAAATATATAACTCGGTTAAGATCTCTTTAACATTTTGTTCCAAACGACAAATATAGACATTATTTTTTTTTAATTTTAATTTTTTTCGCACCGAAATATGAACGTCAACATTATAAAAATATTTCACCAAAGAAAACATTCTTCTTGCTATTGAGGCATTTTCAGTTTGAAAGTTAAGGCTTAGTCTGCCATTTGCTATTGTTAAAACACCATTCATTTTTATAAGTGCTGATAACTCTGATAAAAATTCTTCTTTTTTCGTTATTTCTATTAGAGTTAATTCTTTTTTCATATCCGACGCATATGACACACCAATCCCTCCTTTTTACTTTAGCTTTTTTATTTTACCATGATAGCCATTAATAGACAACTGTTTTAGTGTATCAAAATAAATTCAAAGAGATTTTTTTCCCTTTGAATTTATTTTAACTCATTATTTTTAAGATTTTTTCTTTTGTTTCAACGTTTAGATCAATCCGTTCTCTTATCCCGTTTTCATCAAAGTGCAATACTTCATCGGCAACTGTACATAAAAATTCATAATCATGAGTTATGATAAAAATAACTACATCGCTTTTTCCTATTTCATGAATTAATTTACTCAATTCTATCATATTAATGTAGTCCAAACCACTTGTCGGTTCATCAAAAATAAGAATTTTTTTCTTTGATAAAAGAGCCGAAGCAATAGCTACCCGTTGCTTTTCTCCACCGGATAATGTATTGGGGTGTCTTCCTAACAGTTTTCTTATACCCAGACTATCGACTATTTTATCAAACATTTCTATATTATTACAACCCAATTTTATTTCTTTATCCACTAAATTGGTAAATAGCTGATAATTAACATCCTGCATTACTTGGAAAGTGTTTTTTAACAAACCTTTTTTAGAAATAACTTCCCCGGCTAATTCTATATTATATTTAATTTTTACTAAGCCACTTAACGCATTTGCAAAAGTAGTCTTACCACAGCCGTTATCTCCAATAATGGCATAAACTTTTGAAGTTGAAAAGTTTTCCCGTTTTATTTCTATATTTTTTTTATTTACCTTGTAGCTAAGAGAATTTATCATTAAATAATTTTCTTTACCATCTGTAACTCTTTTTCTTGTAGCAAGCTCTACTTTGTTCAAATCTATTTGTCTTGTTTGACAAGCTCTACCGTCAAAATTATTTAATTCTTCTTTACCAACAGAATGAATGACTTTACCGTCTTTTATGATGTACATTCTATCTATTAAATCTTTTAAGTAGTATATTCTATGTTCAGCAATAATAACCGTTTTTCCATTTTTTTTCAAATTTTGTATAATGGTAGAAATTAGCTTTATAGCCTTAAGATCTAGGTTACTCGTTATTTCATCAAGAACGTAAATATCAGCATCCAACATCATGCTTGCCATAAAAGCTAATTTTTGTTTTTCTCCGCCACTAAGTTCAAGGACGTTTCTATCAAGAAGATGTTCAGCAGAAAATTCGCTAATAACCTCATCTATTCTTTTTTGAATTTTTTCCCTTGGATAACCGTAGTTTTCCATACTAAAAGCAAGTTCACTCGTTGAATCAAGGTTAAAAAATTGATTTTTAGGATTTTGAAAAACGCTGCCGACTATTTTTGAAAATTCCCTTAATCTATCACCAATATTCAAATGAAGAACCTTAAGTTCGCCACTATACCCGCCTGAGAAAAATTCCGGTGCAAGACCGTTTAGCACTCTAAGAATTGTCGTCTTACCGCTACCGGAGTTTCCGGTAAAAAGAACACACTCCTCTTTTTTTATATCAAGCGATAAGGAATCTATATTTAATTTTTCCGATTCTGTATATTTATAATTAAAATTTTTAAATGTTATCAACTTACCACCCCATAAACATAATATAACTGAATAAAGCTAAACATACCAATATAACTAGGTAATCCTGTATTCTAAATTTCAATGTAATAAATGAAGTAGGTTTAGCCTCATTATCTATTCCTCGACATAAACAAGAAACCGCAAGTTCATTAGCAATATTCGTACTAATAATAACATAAGGAACAAAAACATATTCAAAAAACTTGAACGGATGAATTAGGTAATACCCTCTGGTTATACCTATTCCTTTCATTTTTAGAGAATTTTTTATCTGTTTATAGTCCGTCATTAATACGGGGAAAAATCTATACAATACCGCCAAAACAATTATTGCATTTTTCGGTATCTTTATCATTCTTAAAAAAGTTATTAACTCTGATACTTTAGAACTGCTAACCAATGCTATTCCGGCACAAAGCGGGAAATAAATAGTTTTAAACATTAAAGAGGTCAGCAGCAAAAAGCTATCCAACATCTTTACTATGGAAACATGCCCGAAATATACCTCATAAATAGTAAAAATCAAATATACAAGAAACATTCTCCCTGCTCTTATAGGCTTGGACTCTATCGCTAAATATAAAGTAAAAAATATAGCTACACCTAAATGCCACATTACATCTAATGATTTAAACATAAGTACATTAGCCAATATAAGCAATAGTATTTTTGTTCTTATATCCAACTTCAACATAATTACAAACCTGCTTTATGGAAATTTTTAAAGTATAGTTTTCTACCTAAATATGCTCCAATAAAAGATAATAGTACCGTTAATACTATAATTAAAATAAAAGTTTTAATATCAGAACTTCCCATTACAAAATCTATTTTTTCTTGAGAATAATTTCTCCCTTGAAGATGTTTTATATAAGTATCTTTCATAAAAAACATTGGAAGTATTATACCGATATTTCCAAGATTAAAGAATAGATAAGACAAATATTCATTATTCTTTCTAAAGAAAAATTCTGCAAATATTGCACAAACAATCATAGTTACAGAGCCAACCAATGAATGACCCGTTAAAGCTATAAAAACTGCAATTATTGTTATCATTGTGAAAATTGCCATGTTTTTATTTATTTTATTAAAAATTAAACTATAAGCACTTCCACAAACTAACGCAGTCGCAGCAGAAACATATGTTGCAAAATAAACCTTACCGCCAAAAACAACTGATGTTACCAATGTTCCGATACCTACTCCGATTGCCATTGATAAAATCAAAAGTATTGTATAAAGCCCTAATGTAATTAAATCTTTTATTTGAAGTTTTTTATTACCTTGTTTATCTATGTATTTTAATTCTGTCATTAATTACCTCTTATAATATTTTTTTTACAACTTCTAGTGCAGCTTCATAGTTCGGTTCACTACCGACTTCTTCGCAAAGTTCTTTATGACGAACTACACCTTCTCTATCAAGTACATACACTAATCTTGCCAATAAACCTAATTCCTCAATTAGTCCCCCGGCATTATTTTCAAAATCTTTGTACTTGTAGTCGGAAACTGTTATTGCATTTTCGATTCCTTTATCTGCACAAAAACGTCCTAAAGCAAACGGTAAATCTTTTGAAACAGTAATGACAACCAAATCGTTGTAGTTTTTTACCTCTTTATTAAATCTTATAGTCTGCAAAGCACAAATTCCTGTATCAACCGATGGAAAAGCGTTAATAACAACAACTTTACCTTTATAATCTTCTAAATTAAAATCAGCAAGTTCTTTCGTTACCGCTTTAAATGTCGGAAATACATCACCTACTTTAACTATATCTACCACTGTGACCGGTTTTCCTTTAAACGATATTGTTTTCTTCATAGCAATTACCATCACATGATAAAAAATATCATGTGTCCTTTCTTAATTTTATCTACTTAATGATAACATATTTCAATTAGGATGGTAAAGTTTTTTTTATTATTTTAACTCATTTTTATGTAGTAGTAATAGAATTTTATGGTATAATAAAATATAATAATTAGTACGAAAGGATTGTTACAATGACACAAGATGAAAAAGATAAATTAACCGATCAAGAAGAAAATTCTTCTAAAATTGATCCTGACGACAACACTAATATATCTTTTTTTGGTCGCCTTAAAAGTCAATTAGGAAATTTTAAAAAAAACAAAACAGAAAATAGCAACCTTGAAGAAGACCATCCAGAACAAAAATTTTCACCATTTCAAATAAAAAAAGAAATCAAACAAAAAGAGCAAGAAGCTAGGGCTAAAGCCGAAAAACTGGAATATGAGAGAAAACAGTTTGAAGCTGCACAAAAAAAAGCGGAAGAAGAACGTGAAAAACACCATTTAGAACGAATGGAACAAGAACGTATTGAAAAAGAGCGTATCGCTCGTGAAAAAGAACTTGAACGAGAGCGTATTGAAAAAGAAAAAGCTGAAAAACGTGAAAAAGAGCGTATTGAAAAAGAGCGTATCGCCCGTGAAAAAGAACTCGAACGAGAACGTATCGAAAAGGAAAAAGCTGAAAAACGTGAAAAAGAACGTATCGAAAAAGAACGTATCGCCCGTGAAAAAGAACTTGAACGCCAGCGTATCGAAAAGGAAAAAGCTGAAAAACGTGAAAAAGAACGTATCGAAAAAGAACGTATCGCTCGTGAAAAAGAACTTGAACGCCAGCGTATCGCAAAAGAACAAGCTGAAAAAAGAAAACAAGAATTTTTCGAAAAAGAGCAGGCATTTAAACTGGAAGGCGATAAAAAACAGGTAGAATTTCTGGAAAAAGAAAATAAAATAAAAGAAGCAGAAAACCAAATATTAATGCTTAAAACAGATGCCATAGTATTAGACGATAAAATCGCCGAAGAAAAAAGAGCTATAGACAGTTTAAAAATAAATAATGATGATAAAGAAAAAATTACTTATCACGAAAAAAAATTAGCCAACTTTACCTTTGAAAAGCAAAAATTGGAAAAAGAGATTTCTCTAATAACCAAATCTATCGAAAAAATCAAAAAAAATCTTGAACTTGAACACAAATTAGTTGGGCTAAAAAAAGAAATATACAATATAAAAAAAGAAGTCGTTAACGAAAATGAAACAGCATTTAAAATAAAAGATTATGACAATAAGGTGAAAAATATTTTCTTAGTAGCTTTCGCATCTATAAAAGCATTTATTTTAAAAAATATTTTTAGAAAAAATGTCGAAAACTATGATAAAATTAGGAAAATTTCAAAAAATATTAAAATAAAAATTGCAATTTCCTTTATTCTTGCGATAGTTTTATCAATCTTCTTCCTTATTCTACTAAAATTTGTTTCTTCTGCCAAGGAACATTATGCTGATTTCGACAATGTTCAAACCCCTGCTGTAGACTCTACAGAAGAGATGAAAAAACAAAAAGAAGCTGAAGAAAAAGCTAAGATACTTGAAGCACAAGAAAAAGCAAATGCGGCAAGAATCGATTCGGCAGCACAAGATGAAGAAATAACCGCAAAACTTGGTGGAACATTTGTCAGCTATTCTTTTGATGTTAACCGTGAAATTACGGTAAACAAAAAAATTCATACATTCAACTCTGCCAACTGGAATGATGTTGATAAAGTTGTTGAATCCGGGACTAAATTTACAGTTAATAAACTGGTTTCCCCTGCCGGATATATGATGTATCAAATTACTTCCGGTGACCACGCCGGAAAATTCATTACGGCTAATGAAAAATTTGTTACTATTGATAAAAAAAATGATGATACCTCTAATTTTATTTCTAAGACAAGTGCTATTAAATTCCTTGCTACTCAAAATGTGTATAGCGATGAAGAAATTAGTAAGGTTAAAGCTACTTTCGGTAGTAACGCCGTCCTTAATATCAGTGGATACGGTATTTCTAAAAATAATAGATTAGTATATCATATTACAGACGGTTCATTTATTCCGGTTAATCCTGTGAGATTAATTGAAGTTACCCGTGAATCAGCTAAATCAAAAAATATTGATAAAGATAATAATAACAGTTCTAACAATCAAAAAAACAGTACCACACAAAACACTACCCGTTCTAAAAAAAATAACAGATAATTAAAAGTGGTGCTACATAAGTAACAAAAATAAATAAATTAGGATTATTTCAAAAATTTCAAATTTTTTATAAAATAAGAGCGGTTTTAAGTATGATTTCAAAAATCACATTTTAACCGCTTCTAATTTATTTAATAATCTCAAACCTAAAAACCTCACAAACTGCCAGTTCAATTTGTGAGGTAATTATTTTATTATCTTATTTCTGCACCATTTGGAACGTCAGCACTAATTTCCACTACTCTTAGTATTCCATCTTTTTCTGCTGATAAAATCATTCCTTCGCTTAATTCTCCACACAATTTAACTGGTTTTAAATTTGCAACAATCGCTACTTTTTTACCGATTAACTCTGTCGGTTCATAATACTTGGCAATACCCGAAACGATTCTACGTGTATGATTTCCTAAATCCAGCTTGAACTTCAATAGTTTAGAACTTTTTTTCACTTTTTCACATTCCAATACTTCTGCTACTCTTAATGATGTTTCAAAAAATTTATCAATGGTAATTTCTTCCGCTAATTCAACAAAAGAATTATCTTCTTCTTTTATTTCTGTTTCCAAATTTGCCAATGATTTTGGTGACATTTGCTCTTTAATGTACCCAATTTCAACTTCTTTATCAAAACGTGGGAATATCGGCATCGGTTTTTCAATTACTTTTACATCACCTTTAAAAACACCGAATGTTTTTACCGTATTAAATGTTAATAAATCTTTATTAATCCCTAATTGTTTTGCAATTTCTTTAGGTGCATTCGTTAATGCCGGACTAATCAGAATGGTTGCTATTCTCAAACTTTCTGCCAAGTAATTCATTACCTTATCAAGTTCTGCTTTACTATTTTCGTCTTTTGCCAAAATCCACGGTGTTGTTTGGTCAATATATTTATTAGTTCTTGAAATAAATTTCCAAACAGATTCCAACGCTTTAGAAAATTGCATATTTTCCATATAATCTTCATAATCTTCAACAACTTCTTTTGATAATTCGATTAATTCTTTATCAAATTCAGTAGTCGGTGCTACGAATTTCGGAATAATACCACCACAGTATTTATTAATCATCGAGATTGTTCTGTTCAACAAGTTTCCTAAATCATTTGAAAGATCCGAATTAATTCTTTCTATAAAACTCTCCGGTGTGAAAATACCGTCCTGTCCAAACGGAACTTCACGTAATAGGTAATAACGTGCCGCATCTAAACCATAACGTTCAATTAACATATATGGATCTACTACATTACCTTTTGATTTACTCATTTTACCGTCTTTCATTAAAAACCAACCATGAGCAAAAACTTTTTTAGGCAGTGGTAAATCTAATGCCATTAATAAAATCGGCCAATAAATCACGTGGAAACGAACAATTTCTTTCCCAACTACTTGTACATCAGCAGGCCAGTATTTATTAAATAATTCTTCACTCTCACCGGTAGCATACCCCAAAGCTGTAATGTAATTTACCAAAGCATCTATCCATACATATACAACATGTTTCGGATTTGATTTTACTTTCACACCCCAGTCAAAGGTTGTTCTGGTTACAGCCAAGTCTTCCAATCCCGGTTTAATAAAATTGTTTAACATTTCATTTTTTCTACTTTCCGGTAAGATAAACTCCGGATGTTCATCATAATATTTTACCAAACGATCTGCATACTTACTCATCTTAAAGAAGTAACATTCCTCACTAACAAGTTTTACCTCGTTACCGCTTGGTGCAATACCTCCGATCATATTTCCGTTTTCATCACGAAATACTTCTTTTAGTTGAGTTTCAGTAAAGTACTCTTCGTCACTTATTGAATACCACCCTTTATACTCACCAAGGTAAATATCACCTTTTTCAATAAGACGTTCAAAAATTTCTGCAACGGCTTTTTCATGATAATCATCAGTTGTTCTAATAAACTTGCTATAATCAATATCCATCGCTTTCCATAATTTTTTTATATTTCTAATCATTTCATCAACATAAGCCTGTTCACTAATTCCTTTTTCCTGTGCTTTTTGTTGAATTTTTTGTCCATGCTCATCAGTCCCTGTTAAAAAATAAGTATCAAAACCGCTTAATTTTTTATATCTAGCTATTGCATCACATGCAACCGTTGTGTAAGCATGACCTATATGTAAATTACCACTTGGATAATAAATGGGTGTTGTAACGTAAAATGTTTTTTTAGTCATTTCACAAAACTCCTCTCGTAAGTTTCATTATAATATACAGTAACTATTGTACCATATATTAAAGGCTATTGCATAACTTTTTACAATGTACAGGGTAAAAAAAATAGGATAAAAATATCCCAACTCTAATATACTCGAAATTTACATCTTTCTCAAACTTTATCTTATATCCTATCCATTCGGACACTGTACATCTATTAATATTTAGTACTCTCGAAATTCACACATACTATTAGTCTAAATATCCATATAATCTCAGATTTTTATAAATAACTGCTCACAACGAGCAACCTTTCGGCATCTTAAATAAATTTTTATTTGAACTCTTTTGTAAATTTCGAATATGTCTATATTGTACCCTTGATTCTGTAAAAAATCAAGTTATACTATATTTACTATACTTTGTACATTTGTAAATGATGTGAGACAAAAAAAGTAAAAAATAAATACCAGATATAATAGAATTACATAGAAGCTAGCTTCTATGTAAACCGTATGAAGCCCCCGACGTAAATTACATTATTTTATTAGATTTGCCAGCTTTAATTCCTTAGAGAACATTTCAGATTTCTAAAACTTATTTGTCAAGGATTTGAAAAAGGCGTAGCCCTTGTCCTTGACAAATAAGTTGTGAAATCTATTATCTAACAAGGAATTAAAGCCGGCATATTTTTATAGACTCTTTCCGTAACTCTTTTCTTTTTTCAACAGGAGAAAGCCAATTTAAAGTCTGCATAGGAAGACGGTTAGAGCGATATAGATACTTTTTCATCTGAGATACAAGATCATCATACGAAAAGAAAGATAAATGCCTGTAAAAACGTTCATTATCATTTCTATGACTACGTTCAACCTTACCGTTATGTCTAGGAGTTCTAGGTCTAATAAGTTGATGTTTAATGCCAAGATTATTACACAATACATCAAAAGGGTGTATTCGTTTAGTATCTTTAAAATGTGTAAATTCAAAACCATTATCAGTTTGAATTATCTTGGGTTTATACCCAAAATAATCAATAGCCATTTTAACAAATTGAACAGTAGAGTATGATGATTGTTCTTTAAAAGGGAAAATAAATCTTTCCCTAGTAGCTTCATCAATGATAGTATATTGATAAAATTTATCAGGAATTTCTCCTACATAACAACGTTTAGGAACATATTTCACATCAAGTTGCCATTTTTTACCAATTTCAGTAGGTGTATTATAGGGTTTAGGTTTATAAGGAATTACTTTTTTCTTAGTATCTTTATAAAAACCTAATTTTCTAAGCACTCTAAATAAAGAACAAGGATGTCTTTTATAACCTTTGTTGAATTTAAGTTTAGCATATAATTCAATCATAGAAATATTAGGATTACGTTTAATAAGATTTTTAATCCAAGACAATTCTTCAACTGTATGGGCGTTAGGGTGAATGGAATGAGGTCTATGAGACTTATCTATAAGAGACTCTTTAGTACCGTCATATTTTTTATTCCAACGCAAAAGAGAGGCTTTTGATATTTTATAGCGCCTACAAACAAAACGAATAGAGTTACCATTTCTATAAGTTTTAACTGCAGCTATTCTTGTTTGTAAAGTATGAGGTATATATCGTTGTGTTTTTTCTATATTTTCTGTTATAATAGTTTTCATAAGACTAAATTCCTTTTTTTGATTTGTAGGTAACTTCATTATACAGGATTTACTCTTCTTTTTTTTATTATATGTCTCACATCTATTGTAACACTACACAAGTTATACTATATTTACTATACTTCATATTGAAAATATAAAAATAACCGTGTATAATTAAATTATCTATAAAACATCACAAAAAAGGAGAAAAAATTTCCATGAAAAAAATATTTAAACTATTGACCGTTTTACTTACAGTTTCGTTGATTTTGACAGCCTGTTCGAAAGAAAAAACTAAAGTATTCACTCAAACTCACGATCAACAAAATAATGAAATAACCATCTATTATAAAGGAGATGTAGTTAATAGAATAGTTAACGTTTCAACAATCAATGAACTTGGAACGGATAAGGATAAAGCCATAAAATCCATAAAAGAATCAATAAAAGAACATTATGGCGATGTCGAAGGTCTAACTTACGAGTTTGAAGAAAAAGATGACAAACTGATAATGAAATCAGTATTGGACTATACTAAAATTGATTATGATAAAGCTAAAACCAAACTTAGATTTAATAACACATCGCTTGATGAAGAACGTAAATTATCAAATGTTGAAAAACGTATAATAGATAATAACGGAAAAGAGAAAAAATAATTATAACCATAAGTCTAAAAAGGGGGGACTCAAAATTATGATTTCGTTAAAAATCAATTTTATAGGGTCGCCCCATATAGTTTATTAATTCGAAAAAACTCTTTAAAGCATATTTTTAAATCAATAAATCATCACGTCTAACTGCTAATAAATTCTATCAGAATTTTCAGCTTTTAAGCCAATTCCTTTATAATACTCTGCCATAAAACCCAAATATACTAAAGATTTATTATTTTCACCTTGGCTAACTTATCTTTTTGACTTTCTTTTCTATTTATGAAATAATAGTATAGAAATTTATATTATTAAACAATACAATATTTAAGGAGAATTTTAATTTGATTACAACTAAAAATATAATTATTGATCCTCATGATACTCTAAGAGCTCGTGCTAAAGAAGTATCCAATCCTATTTCAGATGAGGACAAAGAAATCTTACGAAATTTATTAGATTACGTTATTGCATCTCAAGATGACGAATTAGCAGAAAAATATGGATTAAAACCGGGAATCGGTCTGGCAGCTCCACAAATTAATGTAAGCAAACGAATGATTGCTGTTCACATTCCCAACTATGAAAATCCGGAAGATACAGTTTCATACGCACTTTACAACCCTAAAATAATTTCCAACTCGGTTACGAAATGCTATCTGGCAGGTGGTGAGGGATGTTTATCCGTTGAGGAACAAATTCAAGGATACGTACCACGATATTCAAAAATTAAAGTCGTCGGTTATAATGAAAATAACGAAAAAATTACACTAAATCTGACGGGTTTACCTGCTGTTTGTTTCCAACATGAAATTGATCATCTCAACGGTATTATGTTCTACGATCATATTAATAAGGAAAATCCATTTTCTGTTCCTGAAGATTATGAGAAACTATAATGTTTATCTTAAAATAACTGTAAATATTAATAAAATAACCAATATAAATACTTAGATTTATTATCTATAATATATTTTTTATTAAAAGAGAAATAAATTCTAAATTATATTAATTATTTAATAAGCAACAATATTACAAATCCATAATATTGTTGCTTATTTTTTAAAAATGTGGTATATTTAAAGTATAGATAAATATCAGGAGGATTTACCGTTATGAAAAAATTACTAACTATATTATCAGCTGTTTTACTTATATTCCTTGCGGGATGTTCGGGAAAAGAGCAAAGCAAGACTTTTACAAAGTCTGAAAATGGTGTTACAATGGAATTGACATATTATTATAAAGGCGATAAAGTTACTAAACAAACTGCCAATAATACGATGGAATATTCTAAATTAGGTGTTACTAAAGAAGCACTGAAAGCAACATTAGAACCTATAATGAAAAAATATCAAGGGGTTGAAGGGTTGGAAGAAAGTGTTGATTTTCAAGATGATAAAGCTGTAGAAAAACTAACTATTGATTACACCAAAGCAAAAATCAGTGAACTTAAAGGAATCCCCGGCATAGAACTTGATGCAAAAGACGGTGACTCTGTCAGTTTGAAAAAATCTGAAGAAGCACTAAGTTCACAAGGTTTCAAAGAAAAAAAATAAGATAACAAAATAAGATGATACCGGATTTAATGAAAATCTGATATCATCTTTTTAAATTGGCAACTACTTTCCTTGCATATAATAATGAAGATACGCATCGATAAAATCAATAATCTCACCATCCATTACTTTATCTACGGTTGATACTTCATAATTTGTTCTATGATCTTTTACCATGGTATATGGTGTAAAAACATAAGATCGAATTTGTGAGCCCCAACTAATATCTTTTTGTTCGCCACGAATACTTGCCAACTCTTTTTCTTTTTCTTCCAATTCTAATTTATATAGCTTCGATTTTAAATTTTTCATCGCATATTCTCTGTTTTTTATTTGACTGCGTTCTGCTTGAGATTGAACAACTATTCCTGTAGGTATATGTGTTATTCTTACTGCCGAATCGGTAGTATTAATATGCTGCCCGCCCGCACCTTGTGCTCTATAAGTATCTATTTTTAAATCTTCCGAATTTATTTCTATATCTATCTCATCATCAGAAAATTCCGGTATAACATCTATTGAACAAAACGACGTATGACGTTTACCTGACGGATCAAAAGGAGAAATACGAATTACACGATGAACACCTTTTTCCCCTTTTAATAAACCATATGCAAAATCACCCTCTACTTTTATAGTAGCTGATTTAACTCCTGTAATGTCACCGGTTTGATAATTCAAATAACTATAATTTAAACCCTGCTTAACAAAAAACCTCTCGTACATCCTAAGCATAAGCTCCGCCCAATCTGTAGCGTCTGTCCCGCCGGCTCCTGCATGAATTTCCAATATTGCCGCATTGTTATCATATTCCTCTGAAAATAATAACCTGAAGCTGAAATCATCTACTTTCTTTTTTAAATTTTTTACAGTATCAATCAATTCCGTATAAATTTCTTCATCTTCATCTTCTTTTAAATACTCTATCATTTCACTTGAGTGTTCTGCATAATCAATCATTTCATTAAATTCATCTAATTCTTTTTTTATGTTCTTAGATTCCGTAACCATTTCACCGGCTTTTTCCGCCTCATTCCAAAAGTCAGCTTCCAACATCATATTTTCTATTTCAGCAACACGTTCTTTTTTATCTTCTATATTTAGAGAATTTTTAAATTCTGTAATTTTCTTTTCGATTTCTTCCAGCTCTCTTTTTAATTCAACAAGTTCCAAAATTGTCACCTCTTTTTCCTTTTTTATTATACAAGAATTATCTCCAATATACAAGAGTTCATAACAGTAAATACTTTTATATTAATATTTCACATTGAAATAGATAGTGAATAAAATTTTAATACTTTTTTCACATTGATAAACATACCCTATTATAATAAAATTACCGGGATTATATAGTATAATATTATGAGTTTTGAATAAATTATTTTAGTTTATAATTCACATGGGCAATAAAATAACAAATTTTCTCTATCGTATTATTAATTCTTTTCACCACTATATATTATAATTAATTTTTCTATTTTCAACAGTGAATTTTCTGAAAGTTTATTTTGTATTTTTTCTTTATTCATGGTATGATAGTTGTAATATTTATTTATACGATTAATAGGAGGATAATATGACTTTTGAACAATATCAATACACAAGACCTAATATTGAAGAAACAAAATCTAATATTTTAAAAATTGAACAAGAAATAAAAAATGCTAAAACCGCTAATGAAGTATTGGAAGTATTTACTAAATATAACACTCTGAGAAATTCTCTTGAAACAATGTCCGTTCTAGTTGAAATCAGACATACTATTGATACAACAGAAAAATTTTATGAAAGTGAACGAGAATTTTGGGATGAATTTTCTCCTGAATTAACTGCATTAAAAACAAAGGTTGACACTGCAATTTTCAATTCACCTTTTAAAACCGAGTTAAAAAAAGAAATCGGAGAACACTATTTCAATCTAATTGAAACTAATTTAAAAGTTTTCAACGACGATATAATTGAAGACCTTAAAGAAGAAAATAAACTTGCTTCTGAATACACTAAATTAACTTCAAGTGCAAAAATTCCTTTTGACGGCAAAGAAAGAAACCTTAGCGGTATGGCTAAGTACACTCAACATGAAGATAGAAATGTAAGATTGGAAGCGGGAAGAGCCGTTGCTAAATTTTTCACCGATAATCTTGAACAATATGACAGCATTTACGATCGCATGGTTAAAGTTCGTACTCGAATTGCTAAAAAACTTGGTTTTGAAAACTTTGTTGAAGTTGCATACCTTCGCTTAAACAGAACGGATTATAATGCTAAAGATGTTGCTAATTACAGAAAACAAATTCTTGAAGAAGTTGTTCCTTTAGTCGAGGAATTAAAGAAAGCTCAAGCAAAACGCCTTGGTTTAGAAGCACTTCGTTTCCAAGATGAAGCCGTAAACTTTAAATCCGGCAACCCCACTCCAAAAGGTGACAGAGCCTATCTGGTAGAAAGTGCAAAAACTATGTATAAAGAATTATCACCTGAAACAGATGAATTCTTTAGCTTTATGGTAAATAACAATTTACTTGATCTTGATACAAAACCGGGCAAAACAGGTGGCGGTTATTGTACATTTTTACCCGATTATAAAGCTCCATTTATCTTCGCAAACTTTAATGGGACACCTCATGATGCCGAAGTCCTAACACACGAAGCAGGTCATGCTTTCCAAGTATATCAAAGTAAAAATCATTTACCTGAATATGTCTGGCCTACTTTTGAAGCATGCGAAATTCACTCAATGAGTATGGAATTTCTGACTTGGCCGTGGATGGAACTATTCTTTAAAGAAGAAACTGAAAAATTCAAATACTATCACCTGACAGGCTCTTTAAAATTTTTACCATACGGCGTAACAGTAGATGAATTTCAACATGCTGTATATGAAAATCCGGAAATGTCACCAAAAGAACGTCGTGCAAAATGGATAGAAATTGAAAAAAAATATTTGCCATCACGTGACTACACCGATATACCTGAACTAAACAACGGTATGTTCTTCTATCGTCAACTTCATCTATTCCAAATGCCATTCTATTATATAGATTACACACTAGCACAAGTTTGTGCATTCCAATTTTGGAAAAAAGCACGTGACAATAGAGAAAAAGCGTGGGAAGAATATCTTCACCTATGTCGTTTAGGTGGAACACTTCCTTTCTTAGCATTAGTTAAGGAAGCAAATTTAGAAAATCCATTCCAAGATGGAACTATTTCTCACATTGTACCTGAGATAAAAAAATATATTGATTCTGTTAATGCAGAACAATTTTAATAAAAATAGGGCTGATCCCAAAACTAAAAATTCTAACAAATTTTACTTATTGGTAGTCAGCCACAGCGGTTCATTGATTTAAAAAGTTACTTTAAAAAACTTTTACCCTACATCAATGAACTGTACGGGGCGTCTTAACAAAATCGATTTATAACAAAATCATGATTTTTTAAGTCGCTCCCTACTCTTATAATGGAGGTAATCTTATGAACAAAAAAAAGAAGATTGCAGCGTTCTTTGATATTGACGGAACTCTTTATAGAGATTCGTTAATGACAGAACACTTTAAAAAACTAATAAAGTACGAAGTTGTCGATGAACGTTATTGGATAAACGGAGTAAAAGATACCTATATAAATTGGGATAAACGCTTTGAAGACTATGACAACTATTTATTCGAGGTTTCAGAAGCCTATGTTCAAGCAATAACGGGACTTCATAAAAAATACATTGACTTTGCTACCGAGCAGGTTATGAAATTAAAAGCCGATCGAGTATATAAATTCACGAGAAATATTATTGAACAACACAAAAAAGATGAACACCTTATTATCTTTATTTCAGGTAGCCCTGATTATCTGGTAGAAGCTATGGGCAAAAAACATCATGCGTTTTTTGCAGTAGGTAGTAAATACATAATAAAAGATAATAAATTTACCGGTGAGGTTATCCCTATGTGGGACGCCGACAGTAAAAATGCAATGATAGATAAATTGGTAAAAGAATACAATATTGATTTAGAAAAATCCTTTGCTTATGGCGATACAAACGGCGATTATAATATGCTAAGACGAGTAGGTAATCCTGTAGCTATGAACCCGAGCCGTGAACTTCTCAGTAAAATTAAAGACAACAAAGAACTGTCAAAAAAAGCTACTATTCTGATAGAAAGAAAAGATGTTATCTACAAAACTCATGCTGATATAGAAATTGTGGAGGTATAAGAGGAATTAGGTTTTATAAAACCAATCAAATTTTATTAATAGTTTTAAAATAAATCCCCTTAGAAAATAGCCCTCAAAACACTTGAAACAACTGTGTTTTTGAGGGCTATTAATTTCTTAAGTGATAAACTTATGGTTAGTTTATAATACCTATTTTCTCATGTTTTGTATTTAATCTAGGGTCAAAAAACTGATTAATCTTGATAATTAATTGATTAAGGCTGTACATCATATTTATACCGCGTTATTTCTTTAAGACCGCATTAATAATAACAAATAACTCTATCCATGCCAATATTATTAAAATAACCATTTGTAGTAAATTGTTAATTAGTAAATCCATATCCCACAATGCATGCATCAGTATAATAGATGAAAAGAAGAAAATAAATTGAGATTTCATAAAATGAGATAACTCTAAATTTTTATCTCTTTTAGCTATTATTAATGCACCACCCGCTATAGCTGTCCATGCAAGATGAACACCAATAGATGTAGTAGTACGTAAAATAGTTATATTCATAGGTTGGTATTCTTTCATGAATAAGTCTTTAGAATAAAAAGATTATCTTTAAAGACATATCCAACTCCTACTAAAATAAATATGAGAGAAGCAAAAACAGAGTAGAATGTTTTTTTATCTTCTCTTTTTATGTATATTTTGTTCATATGTAGTATTATTTGAGTTCATCTTTTTTCCGTATGGCTGACAGAAATTAGAAGTAGCACTATTTTCTTTCCCACAATTATCACAAAATTTCATAATACATTATTTCCTTTATATTTCGTATTCTATAATATTAATTTACACTTATAAAGAGATTATCATCGTACACATGTATGACATATCCTCCAAATGCTCCACTTATCCATTGATAATTGAATTCTGCAGTTTTAGTTTCTCCATTTTTCATTTCTATGTAAATAGTAATAGGGTCATCTGGATTCACTTGATGAAGAGAATTGTAATTTGTAGTAATTCTTTTTGCATTTTTATACGAACTTTTAACCGTTGATAACATTTCTGAATCCCCACCTCTTTTTATCCATTCTTGTTGAAGACTTGTTACATTATCAGGAATAGTCATACCCATTGAGTTTTTTCTTTCCATTTTTACAGGTTTATTTTCTGAAGTCGTATTTTGATTTTTAACTGATGTTACCTTTTCGGTATTTTCTTTATTCTCATTTTTATTTGCTTCATCACTCAATTTAGCTTTTAAAGCACTGTGATTAAATTTATATTTATCTAAAATATCATTAATACTGCTGCTATCTTTATTATCTAGTGCTTCAATTTCTTTTAATGCCTTATCGTAATTTGTAATATCCGATTTTAACCACTCTTCTACCTGTGAAAAAGTATCATCCATTTTTAATGTTTCTACTTTTTCCAGTGATTTTTTAGCTCCCTCAATATCCTTGTTATCCAAACTATTATGAGTATTTTTTAATTCTTTCGCTATTTTTATTTCTGTTTTTATATTAGAAAGTGATGATTTGTCTTGCAAACTCTCTAATCCCGCCACACCGGTATCAAAATCGTGTGTAATATTAATAGCATCAATATATTTTTGATGTTCAGCTTTTACATTTTTACTGCTACCGCTACCTAGAAAAAAGTAATATCCCACAAAACAAATTATAACAAATACTATCATTCCTGAAACTATTCCTACTGTTGTTTTTTTCATAAAAACCTCCTTAGTTTAAATATAACTTAATTTACATTGATATAAACATGTAAATTTCATATATTTCTAATGTTTAACTTTCTCATTTTATACTACTCCACCAAGAAAAGAGTAACCTACTTCAAAACAAAATACATCAAATACTATTGCTCTGAAGTCATTACTATATTTTTTATATTTCACTTGAAATATTATTTTCTACAACTTTCTCTTCGTCCCCATAATCTCTCACTACTCCTTGAACTATATCTAAATCTTTTTGTGCTTTTTTCTCTGAATAATCATAAGTAACTTCACTCAATCTTTGTCTTAAATTTTCACCTGATTTACTAAGACTTACATAAGTAATTCCACCTGATATAAATCCACCGACTACAGGAATTGATTTTTGAACTACTTTTCCTAAACCGCCTTTCGTAACTTTTATACCAAAAAATTTGGCTACCGATTTTATTATTGGGTACCATACTGTTTTTGTTACAGCTGTTTTATTCAAGATTTTTACTATTTCTTTAGGTGAATTTTTTGAAAATAATCCTATTGCTGCTGTTGCCGATGAGGAACCTAACATTACTCCAAAATATGCAATAATCGTATTATAGCCATTTTCTTGTAGTACACCACTAGCATCATGTAAATCATTTTCTCCGTAAAGATAAGCTAATTTTTGCGCTAATCTTAAGCTATGAGCTAAATTTTGTAATATATCTGCTGGAATAGTTCCAGCTATTGCATATCCTCCTGGAAGACCGGTTGCAAATGCTGCTGCCGACGAACGATTTGTTTCTGTTTTTATTACTTTTTTTGCTAATCTATCTATATAATATCGTGAAAATAATTCTACATTTCCTGTTTTTATATATTCTTCTATTTTATTAGAACTCTCGTTTTTAAAAGTATCATACAAAAATTCTCTTCTATTAATTTTTACATAAGGTAATGTTAAAGCTTTACTAATATATTCTTCACCTGTTTTAATATATATATTTTTTTCTTCCATTGTTAAATTAATTCTCCTTTTGAATAGTATTTATTTATTTTTATTAATTTTTGATATTATTCTTTCATCTTTTTCCTCCTTTTAATTTAGATATACTATTTATTATTCTCAACATCGACAGACAAAAAATAGCTTTTTTTGCATCTCTTATTCTTAATGGTCTTTTTACAGCTTCATTCATCAAAATTCCTATTATTCTATTCATCCCCCTACACCTCTCTTTCTTCTAATATTTCAACATCTTCACCTTGACTGTTAAGCCACATGTTTATGCCATTGCCGTAGCTTTCTGCTTCAATTATATGTATACCATTTTCTGATTTTAATACTTTAGCTGTCGGTAGTCTGTCTAAGATGGATTCTAATGATTTTCCACTAAATTTGAATTTTACTTTTTTAAGTTTTCCTGTATACATAAATTGAATTCTCTTTCTAAATTCTCCGTCTTCGAATTTATCTCTATACGGAATATAAAAACTTTCATCTGTATATTTGATTTCACTCATTCTATCTATTCTAAAGATAATCGGAATTTTTTCTTCATCTTTTTTATCAAATGCTATTAAATAAAAATAATATTCCGAAAACATTATAGCTACCGGTAACATTTCTTTTTTAGTTTTTTTACCATCCATTCTTGTATAATTAAACTTTATAACTTTACTATCTCTTATTACTACAGATAAGTCATATATCAAATCCAAAAGTTTCTTTCCATGCTGCGGTTGTACATAATGGTATACTTCATTATCTAAAATACTCTTGGCATTCTTTTGTAAAATCTTAGGTAATTGAGCGATTAATTTATCGTATAATAATTTCAATTCGCTATTATTAAATGCTCTACTTCCCAAAATTATTTTTGAAACAGCTAATATTTCTTTTTCGTTCAAGTTTTTGCTGATATCATCTTTTATTTCATATATTTCTTTTGCTCGTGAATAGTTGATACTCACATCGCCGTATCTTTCTTTTTTATCAAAAATATACTGTCGCACTTCCTCAATATCCCGTTGAATAGTTTTTTCACTAACTCTATATTCTTGTGCTAAAGATTTTTTCGTCAACGATTCATTATTTTTTAACCTATCAAAAATATCCAGTACCCTATAACTCTTATGTTGTGATAAATAATCGTTCACTTTCCTACCCCTCTTTCTAAATATACAACTGTATTTTCCACCACTATAATATATATTCAAATATTGATAATGTCAAGCTAAAAATTAAAAAATATTTTTTATTCGTCCTTACTTATTTATTATATATTTTCATATGGACTTTTATTGTCCTTTTGGTAATTTTTTAAAAAAAATGTTATATATGAATTTTTTCTTTCTATGAAATTATCTATTCTAAATTTTTATTTTTTAAATTTATTAAAAACAACTACCTTAATTTTTAAAAATTATCTACTATAAGCTCCTTTGAACTATGAATTATTTATTTTTTAATATAATATAGTTTAAAACTTTTTATCTTTTTTATTAATTTTCTTTCCTCTTGGTAAACTTTTTTATATTTATTGAAAATTACTTTACTTTCTAATTGATAGAGATTATAATTTTCAGTAGATACAAATTTATATAAAATATGAAAGTGAGTAATTATTATGAAAAAATCTAAATTATTTTTAGCTATTATGACCGGTGCTATTGTTATTAGCGGATGTTCTGCCAAGACTGAACAGAAAAAAGAGGAAAATAAAACCGAACAGGTTGATACCTCTAAGAGTACAAAAGAACAGCTAAAACAGGCTACTGATCTTTATAAAAAATATGTTGAAGGTCAAGTGGATAATCTTCTTAAAGATACTGAAAAATTTGCCGAAGCACTTAAAGCCGGCAATTTAGATGAAGCTAAAAAACAATATCCGTTAATTCGTATGGCTTATGAACGTTCTGAGCCTATCGCTGAAAGTTTTGGTGAATTAGACGTTAATATTGACTTCCGTCTTGCTGATTATTTAGAAGAGAATAAAACAGAAGAAGGTTGGAGAGGATTCCACAGAATTGAAAAAATCATGTGGGAAAAAAATACGACTAAAGGTACTGAAGAATATGCTGATCAACTGGTTAAAGATATTAAAGAACTAAAAGCTAAAGTTGCAACCGTTGATGTTACTCCTGATTTAATGGTAACCGGTGCTGTTGACTTACTAAATGAAGTAGCTACACAAAAAATTACCGGTGAAGAGGAAATTTTCTCTCATACCGATCTTTATGACTTTAAAGCTAATATTGAAGGTGCGGAAGAAATTTTTAAAATCTTTAAACCTCTTATTGAGAAAAAAGACAGCAAACTTTCTTCTGACTTAGTTGAGAAATTCAAAGTTATTAATGACTTATTAGATAAATATAAAACTGATGATAAAAATTACAAACTTTACACTGAATTAAGTAAAGAAAATACTAAAGAATTATCAGAAGCTGTTACAAAACTAGGTGAACCACTTTCTCAAATGGGTGTAATTTTAGACGAAGAGGCTAAGTAGTATGGAAGAAAAAGGTAAAAATTGGACAAATAAGAAAATAACACGACGTGATTTTCTTAAAAAAGCAGGTATGACCGGTGCCGGAGCTGTAATCGGTGCTTCAGCACTTGGAGGTTTTTTCGCTAACAAGGCTGAAAACAACCGTGAAATTGCCGACGGTGATGAAAAAATTACCTTTTACGGTAAACATCAAGCCGGTATTACAACAGCGATGCAAAAATGTATATATTTTGTTGTTTTGGATTTATATTCTACAAAACGTGAAGATGTTATTGATATGTTCAAAGAATGGACTAAATACAGTGAAAAACTTATAAATGGTGAACTCGTTGAACCCGCTCTTAAAAACCATTATTTACCGCCAAAAGATACAGGTGAAACGGTAGGGCTTAACCCCTATCGTTTAACTCTTACCTTTGGAATAAGTCCAAGTTTTCTTAAAAAAATGAATCTTGGAAATAAAGGATTAAATGAGTTTAAGGAGCTTCCACCTTTTGCCAGAGAGCAATTAAAAGAACGTTATACCGGTGGTGATATTTGTATTCAAGCGTGTGCCGATGATGAACAAGTAGCTTTTCATGCTGTAAGAAACTTAATAAGAAAAGCACGCTCTACTATCACTATGAGATGGAGCCAATCCGGTTTTGCGGCAATCGGTAATCGTTTAGAAACTCCACGTAATTTATTCGGTTTTAAAGACAGTACAGCCAATGCTACAAAAGAAGAACAATTTAATAATATTGTTTGGTGTGATGGAAACAACTGGCTTAATGGCGGTAGTTATTTAGCTGTTCGCCGTATACAAATGCACCTTGAAACATGGGATAGAACAAACCTAAATGAACAAGAACACACATTCGGTCGCTACAAAGACAGCGGAGCACCGATTGGAGAAACTGATGAATTTGCTACCGTTGATTTCGATAAAAAAGATTCGGACGGTAAGCCGTATATTCCAACCGATTCTCATGTTCATCTGGCACATAAAACAGGTGTCGAAGTATTAAGACGTTCTTACTCTTATTCTGACGGTATTAATGAAACTACCGGTCAATTTGAATCCGGTCTACTCTTTATTTCATTTCAAAAAGATCCTAAGCAGTTTATTACCATACAGAACAGTCTAGGGAACGAGGACAAAATGAATGAATATATTACACATATCGGTAGCGGTCTATTCGCTTGTTTCGGTGGAGTGAAAGAAGGTGAGTATATTGGTCAAAAATTATTTGAGTAAAATAATAATAGCTGTTGCCATTGTACTTAGTGCGATACTTCCTTATAGTTACTACGCTCAGGCAAAAGATAGAACATCTTACAGTCAATTATTTATTAAAATTACCGATGCTACCACAGCTTTAAAAAATAATGATAATGATAAAGCAAAAAAATTGATTGAAGAATTTAAAACAGAGTTTGAATCTACTAAAAATTCAGACTCTGAAGCCGGAAAAAAGGTTAAACAAACAATTAAGACAGATAATATTAATGAAGAACAACTAAGAGAACTTTCTACCGCACTTCTAAACTTTGAAAACGAGCAAAATCCACTGGATGTTGATGCGGAGAAAAAAGCATTTAAAACAAAATTATTTCCGGCTTTTAATAAATTAGAAAAAGCTATCGACACTAAAGATGTTGAAACGATGAAAGCCGAGTATGTGAAATACAATGCCGCTTGGGTTAGAAATGAAGGTATTCTCCGCACGTTAGAACCTGCTTATTACGGAAAAATAGAAACAACTATGTCGTTTTTGCGTAGTTCTATGGAAGTCGAACCTTATGATTACCAAACGACAAAAATGTATCTGACAGATTTAAAAAAATATCTTGATGATTTTTTAGTAGGGAAAAAATTAGAACAAAATAATGATGTGAAAACTCTTGAACAAGGTATTAAACTATTAGAAGAAAGTTATAACTCCTTTGTTAACGGTGATAAAGCCCAAGGTTCTCAAAAAATGAAAAAATTTATTGAAGTTTGGCCTGTTATCGAGGGAGATGTTCGTACTCGTAATGCCTCACTTTATACAAAAGTGGAAAGCGAAACCCCTATTATTATGGTTAAAGGTGATGAGGTTAAATATCAGGAGCAACTGAAAAATTTAATCACCGAACTTTCTAAAATTGACACAAAATCTAATTATAACGCTATCGATTCAATGCTTATTCTGTTACGTGAGGGTGTAGAAGCACTTGTTATCGTCTTATCACTAGCCGGTGCATTAAGAGCGGCTAAACAACGTAAAGGTTTAATCTGGGTTTATGCGGGTGCTATTGTCGGTATTTTAGCCAGTATTCTTGCGGCGGTAATACTAAAATATTCATTCCCTGTTTTGGCGTCCGGAACCAATAGGGAAATTATTGAGGGAGTTGTTGGTATTTTTGCCGTAGTTATGATGATTGGTATCGGTATTTGGCTACATGGTAAATCATCGGTTAAAGCATGGAAAAATTATATGGATAAAAAACTGAATTTGATGCTTTCTACCGGTAGTTTTATTTCAATGTTTACGTTAAGTTTTCTTGCAGTATTTCGTGAAGGAGCGGAAACAATACTATTCTATGCCGAAATTATGCCGCTAATTAGTACCGCCAGCCTGTTGACAGGAATCGGATTAGCCGTCATCGCTTTAATTATTATCGGCTTTGTTATGCTTAAAGCTTCCGACAAACTACCTATTAGCAAAGTATTTCTTGTGCTTTCTTGGTTAATTTACATACTTGGATTTAAAATGTTGGGTGTAAGTGTTCATGCTTTACAAATTACGAATATGGTTTCCAATCATATACTTGAACATATTCCCACTATTGAATGGTTAGGTATTTATCCGAGTACAGAGGTACTTGGTTCACAGATTATTTATATAATTATAGTTGTTGCCAGTATTCTTTATGAAAAATCTAAACATAAATAGGGTATAATTATGAAATATGGTGATAAAGTATCAACCGTCGATCATTTAACGGAACTTAGACGGAGATTGATATTAAGCCTTTTGTTTTTTATCATCTCCTTTCTTGTAAGTTTGGTATGGTCTGCGGATATTTATAAATTTTTAACGAGTAATTTTAAAGATAAGTTGATTGTTTTAGGTCCTAATGATATACTATGGATATATTTAACTTTAGCGGGTATTTGTGCTATTACATTTACGATACCTTTCGCTTGTTATCAAATATGGGCGTTTATCAAACCTGCACTTGAAAGAAGAGAAGCACGCGCATTGCTTGCTTACATTCCGGCGGTCTTCATCTGTTTTACAGTCGGTTTATTGTTTGGTTTTTTCTTGGTAACTCCTGCCATTTTAAACGTACTGCTTTCAATAGGTAATGATTTATTCAATACTCAGCTGACAGCACAAAATTATTTATCTTTTGTTATTAACACAACTATACCAATCGCTATCTTATTCGAGTTTCCGGTTGTTGTTGCGTTTTTAACATCTCTTGGAATTGTTACTCCAAAATTTCTTACAAAAAACAGGCGTTACGCATATTTTATTTTAATCGTTATTGCTGTTGTTATTACACCGGCGGATTTTATAAGTGATATTGTAATGTCTATCCCATTGATACTAATTTATGAAGTAAGTGTTCTGATTAGTAAATATATTTATAAAAAAAGAGGTTAATAACTATGGGTTTTTTGCGTGATATAGGTGCTCCCGGAGTTATTGTGCTTATTATTGCAGCACTAATTATCTTTGGACCGAAACGTCTTCCGGAACTTGGTGAATCAATCGGAAAAATGTTTACATCATTTAAAAAATCAATCTCCGGATTAACTGATGAAAATTCTTCATCAGAAAAAGAAAAAAAAGAACAGGAAAATAAATAAAATTGAGTTTTTGACTCAATTTTATTTATTTTATAACTATTTATACTATTTTTCTAAGTTTTTTAAATCATACGGTGTTAGTTGATATACTTGATTTAGCCAATTATGATAGAATAAATATGCTACACATCGCCACGTGTTTTTAGGTTCTTTTGTATCATCATTTTCCGGGTAATAATTAAATGGAACTTCTATCGGCAGACCACTACTTTTATCTCTTATATATTCATTGTGTAAAGTATCTGCTTCATATTCAATATGGCCCGTTATAAATATTTTTCTTAAATTTTTTGTAGTAATCAACAGCGTTCCGGCTTTGTCTGTTTTTGCTAAGATTTCTAATTCATCAATAGTCAATAATTTATCTTCTTCTATTTTTGTATGTCTTGAATGTGGTGCTAAAAATACGTCTGTAAAGCCACGTGTCAACGCATGGTTTTTAATTAAAACTTCATGTTCAAAAACTCCAAATATTTTTTCTGAAACCTTTTCTTTTTTTACACGATAATGATAGTATAAACTCGCTTGTGCTGCCCAACAAATATTTAATGTTGAAAATATATGGGTTTTACTCCATTTAAAAATCTCTTTAAGTTCTTCCCAATAATCCACTTCTTCAAACTTTAAATGTTCTATCGGTGCTCCCGTTATGATAAGACCGTCATAATACTCATTTTTTATCTCAGAAAATGTTGTATAAAATTTTTCTAAATATGAATTTGCCGTGTTTTTAGCAATGTGAGTTGCTACATGCAAAAATTCCACTTTTATTTGTAGAGGTGAATTTCCTAATAATCTTAGTAATTGTCTTTCTGTTTCTTCTTTTTTTGGCATTAAGTTCAATATTAAAATTTTAAGTGGTCTAATATCTTGATTTTTTGCTCTATTTTCTTCAATTACCACAACATCCTCTTTTAATAAATCATTTTTTACCGGTAAATCATTTTGAATACAAATTGGCATAACTTTTTCTCCTTAACTATTTTTTATACAGATAATTTTTCTATAAAGTGCAACGTAAAAAACTCATCTCTATTGCATTTTACTACAATAGGGACGAGTTTATCGTGTTACCACCCTGTTTTATAAATAATCTCACAATTATTTACCTTAATCAGTACATTATAAATACCGTATGCTTTAACGTGCATTAACGTAACCACCTATTAGATAATTATAGCTCCAAGACCATTTTCAATTAACTGATATTTTGTTTTCTTTCACCGAACAAAAACTCTCTTTATTTATACCGAGATAATTTACTTATCTTTTCAACACTAATTCTTATTAAATTATCTATAGTATAATTAATACTCCAACTTTTGTCAAGAAATTATACAGCTATATCATATGAATTATCCTTAATATTTTTTATAGTTTATTGTTAATATTCTAAATATAATCAAGGTTACAAAACATTAAAAGAGTGATGAATTTTTCCATCACTCTTTCTTTTCCTGATTTTTTAATCAGTTTTGTTTAATAGCCCAAAACGTTTATTACTTTTGTTTATTTCTATTCTTCATCTTTTCTTTTTCTTCTTAATGCTAATCCAAGTCCTGCCAATAATGTTGCCACTCCTGCATATATTCCATTTGTTGCCTCATTACCTGTTTTTGGTAATGGTGTTTTTGGTGTTGTCGGTGGTACCGGATTAGTTGTCGGATTGGTGTCTATGTCTAATACTCCGTCTGATGTACGGGCTATATTTTTAATCTCTTTGCCATATGTTTCTTCATTGACTTTTACTTTAAATGTTACTGTCCATGTTTCACCTTTGGCTACTCTCTTAGTCCATACTACTTCTCCGTTTGTGTATTTTCCATTGTTATCTGCTGAATTTTCTACATATGTTGTGTATTCAGGGATTTTATCTTTAATTGTTACATCTCGGTCTTCTCCCGTTGTATTTGTGTAACTTACTGTATATGTTAAGATATCTCCAGGTTTTACCGCTTTTCCGTTTATTGTTGTTCCTTTATTATCTACAACATCTTTTATCGGCTTTTTCGGTGTCGGGTTATTTGTTGGGTTGGTATCTATATCCAATACTCCGTCTGATGTACGGGCTATATTTTTAATTTCTTTACCATCTACGTCATTGTTTACTTTTACTTTAAATGTTACTTTCCATGTTTCGCCTTTAGCTACTTTTTTACTCCATGTTACTTCACCATTAGCGAATTTTCCGTTGTTATCCGCTGAGTTTTGTATATATGTTGTGTATGCCGGGATTTTATCTTTAATTGTTACTTCTCTATCTTGGTCTGTTGTATTTTTGTATTCAACAGTGTATGTTAGAGTTTCTCCAGGTTTTACTACTTTTCCGTTTATTGTTGTCCCTTTATTGTCTACAACATCTTTTACTGGTTTTTTCGGTGTCGGGTTATTTGTCGGATTGGTGTCTATATCTATTACTCCGTCAGCTACTCTAGCTTTGTTTATTACCTCAACTCCATTGGCATCGTCATTTACTTTTACTTTAAATGTTACTTTCCAACTATCTCCCTTAACTACTTTTTTACTCCATGTTACTTGTCCATCTGCGAATTTACCACCGTTATCCGCTGAGTTTTCTACATATGTCGTGTATGCCGGGATTTTATCTTTAATTGTTACTTCTCTATCTTGGTCTGTTGTATTTTTATATTCAACAGTGTATGTTAGAGTTTCTCCAGGTTTTACTACTTTTCCGTTTATTGTTGTCCCTTTATTATCTACAACATCTTTTACTGGTTTTTTCGGTGTTGGATTATTTGTTGGGTTGGTGTCTATATCCAATACTCCATCGGCTACTCTAGCTTTGTTTATTACCTCAACTCCATTGGCATCATCGTTTACTTTTACTTTAAATGTTACTTTCCAACTATCTCCCTTAGCTACTTTTTTACTCCACGTTACTTCACCATTAGCGAATTTACCACCGTTATCCGCTGAGTTTTCTACATATGTCGTATACGCAGGGATTTTGTCTTTAATTGTTACTTCTCTATCTTGGTCTGTTGTGTTTTTATATTCAACAGTGTATGTTAGAGTTTCTCTAGGTTTTACCGCTTTACCATTAATTGTTGTTCTACTTTCGTTTACAACATCTTTTACTGGTTTGGTAAATTCTTCAAGTACCCACTTACCTATAAAGTGAACATCTTGACCATCTATAGTTTGTGTCTCTTTATCATACCCTTTAAATACCCAGTTACCTTCTTTTACAGTAACTTTAGTTTTTGTAGGTTGATCCGGATGCACTACCGTACCGTTTGGAATTCTTTCAACGGTTTTTGGTGTCAAATCCTTAACAGATTGTGGCAATTCTTTGCCCGGAGTTCCACTAATAAACTCATGAGTTTTTTATAAAGTAAGGTTGTTCTTACTTTATTAGATGGTGTTAGTGTGTTATCAGCTTTTAAAGTTACTATATTATCTATAATTCCTGAAGTTTTTCCTTCTACTTTTTTATTGGTTTCCATATTATAAGTAACAGTAATTTCTTTTCCTGCACTTTCACGTTGCAAATATTCATCTCCCATATTGACAATAACCGTTTGTCCATATGTTGTAATAGTATAATCCTTATTTTCCGTTAATGTTTTTCCATCTACATCTACTTTTAAACTCTTGAAGTCTAAACGGTCATCAAAATTATCTATTAAATTTAAATTACTTAACGGTCCTATAATATCTTTTCCCGGAGTTGGAACTTTAAATGTCCCTGTGTAAACAATTTTTTCGCCGGCTTTAGCCAATACTTGCGGTTTATCGACAGTTTTTTTAGGTGCCGGAATTTTACCTTCTACAAAAAGTCCAAAGACTGTTGAGCAGTTTATCGTTGTATGATATCCAAAGTTTAATTTATTATCAACAGAACGTACGGCTAATCCCGATACATTATTTTCTTGGTCATCACCTTCTGTTGTGGTGGTTGCCTTCCAGTAAGTTGAATCACCTTCTGTTACTTGATTTAATTTATTTCTATTATTTATAACTCTTTTGTCAACACTTGTACTATAATTTTTAATATAAAAAGTTTCTCTAAGAGAACCATCAACAACATCAATATCAGCCGGACGCATAACTAATTTTAAATCTGTTTTTGAACCATCTGAATATCTTAATTCAGCTGTTATGTCTGCATCATTCCAAAAAGCCCCTTTTATAAGATTAGTAGGGTTTTCATCTTTATATGGATCATATTTTTTCTCACTATAAATAAGGTTTCCTATTTCAAAATTTCCACCTTCACCCCAAAAGCTTGAAAGTTGGAAAAATGGAACAGCAGTTTTACCTTCTTTTTCAAGAGCATTTTTAGCTACTTCATTATTTAAATAATGAAGAGTAACCTTATTAAATTTTAAATATGCATCAACTTTTTTACCGTAAACTTCACCTACATTTGAAAATTTCAACTCCAAAGGTTTATAAAAAACCTGATTCCCTTTATTATTTTTATCAACTTTAAGGGAAAAATTTTGCAATGGTCCGGAAAGCTGTTTTAAATTTCCTTCATACCATGGATTATTTAATGTCGTTTCTTCGACTGCATCAGATTTTGATACTACGGTGGCATTATTTATATTTAAATTAAATTTATATGTATTGATTTTTGCCAAATCCGTATCATCTTTTACTTCATTTACCGAAGCCGCAGCTTTTTTAGCTGGAAAAAGCGATAAAATTACCATAATTGATAAAATTATTACAAACAGTTTTTTTAGTTTAGACAACCTAAATTTTGCCTTTATCATAAATATTCTTCCTCCTTAATTTATTAAATATTTTTCCTTTCTGTGTATTTTTTAGTAGGAATTAATTTACACATGAATTTTATTATGTTATACTATATCATATAGTAAGGATATTGGTTTATATGATTGATATTTATGACTTTTCTGTCATCAGTGTTTTATAATATTATGTGTTATTTTAAGTGTAAATTAAATCCTGATTTTTTTACACTATATACTATGGCAATACCTTGTTTAAACTGTTTTAACTAAGATAAAATTTAACTTTAAAATTAATTTTAAAAAAGAATATTTTCAAAAATTTAACACTTCTCAAATTTGATTAAATTTGCGAAGTGTTATTAATTAGGTTATTAACTAAAAAAATAAAACCGTACCTTAACTAATTTCTTATTAATTGCTATTTATTAAACTCTATTAATGTAAAATTCTCTCCGTCATAATCCAAAATACTTACCGATGTATTAATAATAGTACCTCGTCCTACTTTTTTTATACCTTTTTCAGTAAGAAATGAACGAATTAATCCACCATGACACACCGCTAAAATAATTTCGTTTTGATGTTCTTTATGTTTTTCTTTGAAAAATTCTTCTACTCTATCAGCTGCTTCTGCATCTGTTTCCATTCCACGAAATTCTCCTGCTGTAAGACCCGCACTATATTCTTTAAAAGAAACTCCCTCGTATCCTCCATAAGATTTTTCTATTAAACGTTTATCTTTGTTCACTTTAAGTTTAGAATTATTTTCGCTATTTGAATTATCCAACATATAACGTGCGGTATCAAATGCTCTTCCCAAGGTGCTACTATATGCCGTATCTATTTTGTATCCTTCTATTTTTTTACCCGCTTCTTTTCCTTGCTTTATCCCCTCTTTATTAAGCGGAATGTCACTATGCCCTTGTACCTTTTTACCTTTATTATAGTCCGTTTCACCATGTCTTGCTAAAATAATTCTCATATCATTCTCACTTTCTTTAATTATTATATACTTTTAACAAATAAAGCAGAACATTAAATTATTTATTTGTCCTGCTTTTATATATTATTATATATTAAATTGTTCCAATGTAAAGTTTTTCCCATCAAAATCTATTACATTTAATGCTGTATTATTTATTAGTATATTTGTTTTAGGGTAAAGACCTAATGTTCGCAAAAAAATTCTAATCAAAGCTCCATGACAAACTACCAAAATAGTTTTATCTTCATGAGAATTATATTTTGACGCAAAAAAGTCATTTGTTCTTTTAAATACTTCAGCATCAGTTTCTATAGTTTCTAAACCTTTATTATTTTCTAAAGCTGTAAAATATTCATCAAAGGTCACTCCCTCAAAATCTCCAAAATATTTTTCTATCAATCTATTGTCTTTTTCTATAATAAAGTTATTATTCCCTGAATGTTCAAGCATAAGAGCTGCCGTTTTTACAGCTCTTTTTAAGGGACTACTAAATGCCAAGTCTATATTAAATTCTAAGATTTTATCAGCAGCTTTTGTTGCTTGAGCTATCCCCGTAGCATTCAGTTCTATATCGCTATGTCCTTGAATTTTTCTGTTTTTATTATAATCCGTTTCACCATGTCTTACCAACAATATTTTCATGATATTTACTCCTAGTCAAAAATAAAATCTTCATCTTCTATTGATTCGACGTTCATACTTACTACATAACCATCACCCTTTACACTAAAGAAATCATGATTTTTAGTAGAGGTATTCATCGCATTTTCAATAATAGGATTAATATCCTTATCTTCAAAATATCCCGGATAACCTAAGTTTGCCAAGGCACGATTTGCATTGTATTCAACATAATCTTTTACTTCTTCGTACAATCCTATTTCACCGTAAATATCTTGGGTATATATCAGTTCGTTTTCATATAAATCTAATAATAGTTTATACATTTCTTTATTCGCACGCTCTTGTTCTTCGGGAGTTAATGTTTTGAAAACCTCCTGTGCATCAAAGCCGGTAAAACTACCGTGAATAGTTTCATCTAATAAAATCTTACGGATAATTTCTCCTGATGTGGTTACTTTTCCTTGCCCTGCTAAGTATAACGGATAAAAGAACCCGCTGTAAAAAATGTAGCTTTCTAAAAATACAGAAGCAACTCGTGCCATATATAAATCATAATTTTCTACTTCTTGTTTAAAAAGTTTTAAATAATATTTTTCAATAATTCTCGCTTTAAATTGTAACTCTTTATTACTTGGTACCCATTCGTCTAATAAATAATCCGTTTCTTGACTTGATATTAAGGATGTAAAAATTGTTGAATAGCTCTTGGCATGAATCTGCTCCATCATTCCCATAAAACTATATACAGCTTGTTTACGCATATCCTCGGTGTGAAGAGATACTAAGGGCATTCCAATATCTCCTTGTTGAGTGTCAAGTCCGGTTAGTCCTGCCAATACTTTTTTATAAGTATCACGTTCTTTGTCATTTAAGTCTTCATTCCAACTTTTTATATCTTTTGATACCTTAAACTCCGTATCAACCCAAAACTGTGCAATATTTTGTCGCCAATACATAAATGTTAAGTCATCTTGTTTATTCCAGTTTACTGCTTTCATCTATGATTCCTTTCTCTTATTATATTGAACATGATGTACATTCTTCTACTGATAGAAGTTTATTACGTGTATAATATAGGGATTTTAGTCCTTTATAATGAGCATAGATATAATATCTAGCTAATTCTCTTGTTGTAATATCTGAATTTACATATAAAATTACAGAAATACCTTGATCAATATGTTCTTGAATTACTGCCATTAAATCAATTAATTTCATTTGATCCATCGTAAATGCCGATTTATAATACCATTGCGTTTTTGGGCTTAAGTATGGCATCGGATAAAATGTTTCAGCGTTTCCATATGTTCTACGTTCAATTTTATCAACGATTGGTAAGACACTTGAGGTTGAGTTTTGAACATACGAAATACTTTGTGTCGGTGCAATCGCCATTCTATAAGCATGATATAAGCCATTTTCTTTTACTCTATTTTTTAAACTACGCCAATCTTCTTTAGTTGGGATATAAATATCTTCAAACAAGATTTTAACCTTATCTGTCTGTGGAAAGAAATCTTGTTCTACGTATTTATCAAAATAACTCCCACTATAATAATCAGATTTTTCAAAATCTTTAAAAGTTGTATTGCGAGCTTTTGCAATCTGCATCGAACGTTCTAATGTGTAGTAGTTCATCATCATAAAGAAAACATTGGCAAAATCTTTTGCCTCTTCGCTCTCATAGGCTATTAAGTTTTTTGCTAAATAACCGTTTAAGTTCATCGCACCTAAACCTACTGAATGAAATTCTTCATTAGCTTTTACTACACCGGGGGCATTTTTTATCTTGGTTGAATCACTGACAAACGTTAAGGCATCCATGCCGGAATAAATAGATTCTTTAATTTTTTTACTCTCCATTACATTTACAATATTTAATGACGCAAGATTACATGAAATATCACGTTTTATAATATCTCCTTCTCCATAATCTTTAATAATTGATGTTTCTTGTAATTGGAAAATTTCCGTACATAGATTACTCATTTTAACCTGTCCAATATCTTTTAACGCATGATGTTTGTTTGCATTATCTTTAAACATTAAATACGGATACCCTGATTGAAGTTGTGTTTGTGCAATTAAATTTAACATATCACGAGCGTTGTATTTGCGTTTTAATATATTTTCATTATCTACAAATTCATCATAATATTTTGCTAAATCAATATCATCAAGAACCAATCCGTATTCTTCATAAATTGAATGTGGCCCAAACATATAAAAGTCTTTATTATCTTTAGCCAACTCAAAAAATAGGGACGGCACTATAATTCCGGTTGAAATAGTCGGTAAACGTAACTCTTCATCAGCATTTACTTTTTTAGTATCCAAAAATTCCAACACATCATAGTGAAAGATATTCAAATAAACCGCTCCTGCACCGGGGCGTTGTCCCAGCTGATCTGCATAGGCAAAACCTTGTTCAAGAGATTTAGCAACAGGTATAACACCCTTAGCCACTCCTTTTATTCCTTTAATACTTTCTCCACGTGCACGAAGTTTAGATAGATTAATAGCTACCCCACCTCCAATTTTTGAAAGTTGTTTTGCCGTAGAATCAATGTAATTAATAGAATTTAGTGAGTCGCCTACTTCCAGTAAGAAACATGATACTAATTCTCCACGACGACTACGTCCGGAATTTAAAAATGTCGGTGTCGCAGGTTGAAGACGTTGTTCAAGCATTGCAATAATTAGTTCTTTAGCGAGATTTACATCACCATCGGCTAGATACATTGCAACGATAAATACGTGTTGGTTAAAGTTTTCCAAATATTGTTTTTTATCATTTGTTTTTAGAGCATAATCTTTATAAAATTTACTTGCTGCCATGTAACTTTTAAACTTGAATTTAAAGTTTGCAGCCAGTTCTAAGCATTCTAATATTTCATCTTCAATATATTTATCAAAAATATTATAATAAAAATTTTCTCTCACTAAGTAACGTAATCGTTTAATTTCCGAACTAAACTTTACGGTTTTATAATCTACTTCACGAAGAAACTCCTCAATGGCTTCTTGGTCTTTTTCTAATTTGAAAAAACCTGTTTCACCACGTTTCGTTACCTCATTATTTAATTCAATATGGTTAAATTTTTCCATTCTTTGTACTCTCCAAATAAATTTTCTTGAATTTAATTAAATCTCTAGTATTACCATGTAATTCTATTTTCATTAACAATGGCACATTATATTGTTTGCTAATTGTTTCTGATGCCTTAGCGAAACGATTTCCCCAATTTTTATTACCACTCCCAACTACACCGACCAGATGCTTACCATTTTGTTCTAAAAACGTAATAACATCATCAGGTACTTTCCCAAAACCAATCGTCGGTGTGACAAGTATATAGTCAAAATCTACATCATAATCTACTTCCCACAAATCCAGTACATCTTCGACAGGTATTTTACAGCGTTCAACAAATCGTTTACAGTTTCCTGTTAAAGAAAAATATATTACTTTCATGGTCCCCCTCCAAAACTCTGAGAAATTATTTCCCGGAAATTTAAAACTTAATTAATATTATACCTTGTATTTTATTTTTTTTCAATAAATATTTTTTTGATTTTCCGACTTAAAAATTTAATACATATTTTTTATTTTATTTTCTAATCTTCCACCTTTATTCTACTCTTTTCTTTGCTTTTACTATAACAAAATATTTTATAAATTTTTTTACCGAAATGTAAAAGAGTATATATTAGCCGGCTACTAACATATACTCTCTTTAAGATTATTTTTTATTTGTTCTACGTGCAAACTCTGAAAAATGAAATTTGTCTACCCTGTGGCGACTTTCCGTATAATGAAGAAAATCTGTTCCTTCCGTATATACATCGCCCTTTACAACTGCAATATGCTTATTATCGTTCAAATCAATATAGTTCTTGTCTTCTTCATTTATCGGCTCTATTTCAAAGTGTTTATTACCATATGAAATTTTAATCCCCATCTCATCTTCCAAATAGTCATACAATGAATCTTCTACCTGTCTTGTCGGAACGTTTTCTATAAAAGTTTTCTTGATATAGTCTTTATCTAAAATAACAGCTTCACCATCTATAAATCTCTGTCTTAACAAATAAATCAGTTTTTCTCCTCTTTTAGCCAGACCGAGTTTTATTAAAAATTCCGGAGCTTCTATTTCCTTGTTTTCTATTACTTTTGTAGTAGAAACCGTATTTTGAAGTTCTTGTATTTCTTTGAAACTTATAAGCCCTGAAACCGGTACTCTGTATTTATGAATATCTAAAACAATAGAACCCTTCCCTTGAATTTTATGAATATAACCATTTTCTAGTAACAGTAAAAGTGCTTTTCTAATAGTTTCCCTAGATACACCGTATTCTTTCGCCAATTCGTTTTCACTTGGCAACAGACTGTTATATCTATATTGCCTGTTTTCTATTTTTTCTCTTAATTCTAAATAGATTTTAAAAAACTTATTCATGATTTCCCCCAAATAAAATACTATATGTTGATATTTTAACATAATTTTTTCTATTTAGGAACATTTTTACTCAAAAACTTTAATTATCAATTCTGTTTTTATTAAAAATCGTAAATATGTAAACCAAATTTCATCTATTATAATTTTTTATTTAAGTAAATTTTTATTAATTTTCTTCTTGAGCTATCGCTTTTGCTTCTTCTTCAAGTTTATCTATGTGCATCATATCATTTAAGCGACCTTTAATTAGAAGCAACACTATACCGAATATTAATACTATCGCACCAATGTAAGTAAATACTTGAGTAAAGCTTAATTTTACTGTTAGTTTTGCTAAATATCCTGAAATAATATTTGATAATGAGAATGTCATATACCAGATACCCATTGATAATGATGCGTATTTAGCCGGTGATAATTTGTTAAACAATGACATTCCAATTGGAGAAAGTAGTAATTCTCCTATAGTTAACAACACATAAGTTATTAAAATATATGATATATTCATTTTAGCACCTGATTCTATATTTCCACCAATAGTGTTAACACCTAAAATCATAACTCCAAATGCTATACCTGAAAGTATCATGCCTAGACCCATTTTAGTTCCGGTATCCAAATCCCCGTGTTTAGTTTTACTTAGTTTAACCCACAATGCACCGAATGCAGGCGCTAATGCTGCACATAATAATCCGTTAAATGAAATTAACCACGGTGTAGGAACTGTCCAACCGAATATTGTTCTATCTACTGCTTTTTGTGTAAGAATTGCAAATGATGTTTGTGTTTGATACCATGCAGACCAGAACAATGTTGAGAATACAAATAGTATAGCCATAGCTTTCATTCTATCGATATCAATTTTAGTTAATGGATGATTTACTGATTTTTTAGCTTTTTTACTTGCTACAGGATATTTACCTTTTTCTTTTAACCAAGAAGGTGCAAATAAAGCAAAAACTAAAAATTGAACAAATGCCAATGCTGCCGCCACTAAGAAACCATAACGATAACCATAAGAGATTACTTTGCCGTCACTTCCGACTTTAGCAAACCAACTGTCTGTCATTAAACCGAAGATAATCGGTCCGAATAGGCTTCCTATATTAATAGCCATATAATAAATACTGTATGCGGCGTCTTTCATAGTTACTTGGTCACGTTCATATAACGCACCTACCAACGCACTAATGTTACCCTTACCTATACCGGCTGCTATTAAAAGTAATAATAAGCTGGCTATTACTGTCCACAGTTCACTGGTGGAAAAATATAGTGCTACATATCCAAAACAGCTGAACAATGTTCCTAAAATAATCGATTTTTGGATACCTAAATATTTATCCGCTAACCAACCACCTACAAGTGCCATCATATAACCTAAAGCACCATAATAACCGTATAATTCTGAAGCAAAACCTCTATCCAATCCTAATCCGTTTTCTGCTGTACTGGCAGTAAAGAATAGAATTAAAAATCCTATAATACCGTAAGCATATAAGTTTTGTAACACGGTTACAACGTTAACCAGATGTAGCCCTTTGGGGTGCTTCATTTTTTCAACATTCTCCATAATTATATCCTCCTAATAAATAATTTATGTGTTACGCTTTCATTATATTATATAAATTCTCATAAATCAATAAAAATTTTAGTAAGAAAACTTATTATGAAAATTATATATTTTTATTACTAAAAAAATATATATTCATTTTATTTAATTTTTTTAAAAGAAAAAATATCAAATATTTTAAAATTTTCTATATTGACATATTTTAATAAATCTAATAATACACCTTATAAATTCATTATTTAACCCTTATGTTAAATTTTATAATTATTTTAATCTATATATATTAATATCAATTAAATATTATCACTTACTTTTTTATATTTTCAATTATATTTACATTGTTTTTAAAGATTTAATATAAAAAGAAAGTTCCTTTGATTATCAACAGAACTTTCTTTTTGTTTTCATTATTTATAGAGCAACTACGTTAGCTGCTTGCGGTCCGCGATTTCCTTCTTCTACTTCGAATTCTACTTTTTCGCCTTCTTTTAAAGTTTTAAATCCTTCTTTTTGGATACTAGAGAAGTGTACGAATACATCTTTTTCACCCTCTACAGAAATAAATCCGAATCCTTTTTCCTCGTTGAACCATTTTACTGTACCTTGTTTCATAAGTTACAATCTCCTTTTATTTTTTATTATCAATAATCAATCGTATTCTTGCTTTTAAAGATAATAAATAAAATAAATAGAATATCTTTATTCACTTACAAAACTTAAAACCTGTATTACAATTATTACTTTATATTTTACTGACTTTGTCCATTATATCCTATTTAGAATAAATTAGCAATCAATATGAAAACACCGATAATTTTTATTTTTCGGTGCTTTTATTGTTTAATTCTTAAAATTCGTCTTCTTCTTCGTTTATATTAAACTTAGATACTATTCCGCCATTATCAAAGTCATAGACTTCATCATTTTCTTCTATGTCTTCTTCTTCGATTAATTCGTCAACTTCGTCATGAACATCTTCTTCATCTTCATCAACCATTTCATCAAGTTCTTCATCTTCGATTTCAAATTTTTGAACACTTGGTTCAACAAAACTCTTAATATCCTCAACTAACAGCGTATCTCTTAATTTCCAACTTCCATCTTCTACACAGATAAATCTTCCATCTAAATTTAAGTCAGTATAAAAATATGCTGCTTGAGCTGAAAACTCTTCTTCATCTACTTCTCTTAACGGTTTTATATAATCAAGAAAATCATAAATATTTAATTTCTCAATTTTTTCATCTATCATATATGCGTAACATAAGTCTATTAACGACATTTCTTTTATTTTTTCACCGCTTAATTCTTTTAATTTCGTCATTATCTATTATATCCCTTCTTTTACATTTTTTCCGGAGCTGATACTCCGATTAGTTCCAGTGCATTTTTTATCGTTGTTTTAACAGCAGTTATTAATGCTAAATAACTCTGTGACTGTTCTTTATCCTCTGTTATTACTTTATTATTGTTGTAGAATTTATGGAATGAACTTGCTAAAGTTTGTAAATAATTACAAATTCTATGAGGTTCATAATTTATAGCTGCTTGGGATACAATCTCCGGGAAGTATGCTAAATTTTTAAGTAAATCTACAGAATAATCATCTGTTAATAACTCATAATCACAATCGGTCACATTAATAAAACCTTGTTCTTCAGCCTGACGTAATATTGAACAAATACGTGCATGTGCATATTGAACATAATATAATGGATTATCATTGGATTGTTCTTTAGCTACTGCGAAATCGAAATCCAAATGACTGTCCGCACTTCTCATTACTAGAAAATAACGTGCAGCATCCTTTCCTACCTCATCAATTAAATCACGAAGCGTAATAGATTTTCCTGTTCTTTTACTCATTTTTACAACTTCGCCGTTATTTAATAACTGAACCATTTGCATAATTAGAACCTCTAATTGTTCTGCTTTATACCCCATCGCCACAATACTGGCTTTTAAGCGACCGATATATCCGTGGTGGTCAGCTCCGAGAACATCAATTAATAAATCAAAACCGCGATCTAATTTATTTTTATGATAAGCTATATCGCTGGTTAAATACGTCAATGCACCGTCCGCTTTAATCAATACCCTGTCTTTATCATCACCGGTTCCAAGTGCTGTGGTTTCCAACCATAACGCTCCATCTTTTTCATAAACAAAACCTTGTTCTTTCAAAGAAGCTAATGCTTTGTCTATAGCACCTTCTTGATATAATGATTTTTCGCTAAAATATACATCGTACTCTAAACCAAAATCACCAAGATCTTTTTTTATATTATTCAGTTCATATTCTATTGCATAATTACGAATAAATTCTTCTAAATCGGTACGTAATAATAGACTGTCGCCGAATTTTTCTTTTAACTCTTTTCCGAGAGTTTTAATATCTTCACCATGGTAAGCATCCTCTGGCATTTTTGCATCCAGACCTAATGCTTGTTTATAACGAACTATAGCGGAACTAACAAGGTTATTAATTTGATTGCCTGCATCGTTAATATAATATTCACGTGAAATATTATAACCCGCCTTTTTCATAATTCTGGCTAAAGAATCTGAATAGGCAGCATTTCTGGCGTGACCTACATGAAGTGTTCCGGTAGGGTTAGCAGATACATATTCTAACAATACTTTCTTGCCGTTCCCTACATCAGTTTTCCCGTAATCGTCACGTTCTTTTAAAATTTTATCTATTATACCGCCAAGGCTCGATTTTTTAACATAAAAATTAATAAATCCGGGACCTGCTATTTCAATTTTTTCAACAGATTCATCATCTTCTATATTAGAAATTATCTCTTCGGCTATTATACGCGGATTTTTTCTTAATACTCTTGTTAACTGCATAGCAACATTAGAAGAAAAATCTCCGTTATTTGTGTTTTTCGGTGTTTCTACATAAACTTCTATATCGTTTATATTTAACTTTTTCAAAGAATTTTGCAACAATTCTACTATTTTAGTTTTCAATTACAATACCTCCTTAATAAAATTACTCTAATTGCGTTTCAATAATATTTTCAATGTATTTTTTTGTTTGTTATCGGGATTAAAAATAATATTATAACTTATTTCAAAGAAAACAAGATTATTACGTTCTTTTTTCTTTATCTTAATAAGCTGCATAGCAAGGTTAACTATCCCCATTTCAGTTTTATAATTAGATTTTTTAACAATATAAGTTATATCAATTTTAAAATCATCTTTCTCTATACTAACACTTTCTTTTATTTTGTCAATAAAAATTTTTATTTTTTTATTATTTTTATCATAATACTCTATTTTTTCATATTCTTTTTGATTAAAATATTCTCCAATATAGCTTTCCTCAAGAAGTTTTTCTTCATCTACATAGGTTGTAATTTTTATCTTCATCTATCAATCCCGCAAACTTTCTAATTCTTCTTCTACCATCAGCCACTCTTCATTTAAAGTATCCAGTCGGTCGTTAATAACTTTTAATTGTTCATTAAATTCTTGAGTTTTTATGGCATTTGTGTAAATTTCTTCTTTTATTAATTCTGAATTAATTTCAGAAATATGGTTTTCCAACTCTTCGATTTTTTCAACTATTTCATCTCGAGTTCTCTCCAGCTTTCGAAGATATTTTTTTTCTTCTTTACCCAATATATAACTATTTACTTGTTTTTTTTCTATTTCTACTTCTTTTTCTTCTAAGCTCGCCAGTAGCTTTTCTTGTGCCAATTTTTCCAAATAATAATCATAATTTCCTAAATAAATACTGTAACCCTTATCTGTAATATCAAGGACTTTATTGGCAATTTTATTAATAAAGTATCTATCGTGACTGACAAACAAAATAGTTCCTTCGTAATTTTCCAACGCTTCTTCTAAAACTTGTTTACTGGTTATATCTAAATGGTTGGTAGGTTCGTCCAATATTAAAAGATTATTCTTTTCTAGCATAAGTTTAGCTAGTTGTAATCTTGCTTTTTCTCCGCCGGATAAATCTTTGACAATTTTTAAAACATCATCACCTCTAAAAAGAAATCTTCCCAAAACATTTCTTATTTCCGCTTCTTTCATTAACGGGTATTCGTCCCAAAGCTCATTTAAAATGGTTTTTGATGATTCAAATTCAGCTTGTTTTTGATCATAGTAGCCTAATGATACTTTACTGCCATAACTAACTGCCCCACCAAGAGGATTTTGCCTTTTAGCTATTGTTTTAATCAAAGTAGATTTACCAATACCATTTTTTCCGACTACCGCTATTCTATCTCCTTTATAAATAGAAAAATTATATTTTTCTCCAATCTGACTGTCATAACCCACAGTCAAGTTGTTTATCATTAGAACATCTCGTCCGCTTTGTTCTTTTATTCTAAACTCTATATTTGCTGCTCTGTTATCTTTTTTAGGATTATCTATAAGCTCCATTTTTTCTAACACTTTTTGACGGCTTTTTGCCATTTTACTGGTAGAAGCACGAGCTATATTTTTTTGGACAAAGTCTTCCAGTCTTTTTATATCTTTTTGTTGACTATTATATTCTTTTAATTGTTTACTATAATCATCTTCGTATTGAACTATAAACTTGGTATAGTTCCCTACATATTTTTTTAATTTCCCAAATTCAAGATTATAAACTACATTCACTACTTTATCTAAAAAATATCTATCGTGGCTGACTATAACAATTGCACCGTCATAAGAACCTAGATAATTTTCTAACCAAGCTACATTCTCCATATCAAGATGGTTAGTCGGTTCATCAAGAATTAGAACATCAGGTTCACTAAGAAGCAGTTTTGCCATAGATAATCTAGTTTTCTCACCACCGGAGAATGTACTTATTTTTTTATCAAATACTTCTTTTTTAAAATCTAAACCGAATAAAACACTCTCTATTTTACTTTTATAATGATAATCCTTATGGGTTAAAACTTCATTTTGCAACCTGTCATAACGATTAAGAAGTTTAGAGTCTTTTTCTAAATTTTCCGGTGTTAATTCAGAAGAAAGTTTTTCTAATTCTTTTTCCAAGACTATTATTTCAGAAAAACAGGTAATCATTTCTTCATATATCGATAAATCCTCTCTAACAATAAACTCTTGTGAAAGATAACCTATGCTGGTTCCTTTAGATACCGCTCTTTCTCCGGTATCAAAGCTAAGAGTACCCGCTATAATTTTAAGTAATGTACTTTTCCCCGCTCCATTTCTTCCGACTATAGCTATTCTATCTTTATTATTTATCTCCATTTTTACATTCGAAAAAATTTTATTAACAACAAAATTTTTTGTTATATTATTAAGTTGAATTAACACTTTCTCACCCCTTTTTATTGTCTAAATTTTATATGTAACTAAAACATTATACCACAAACTATATATCTTAGCTAATACTATAGTACACTTTTACCCTTTTATGAGAAAATTTCTCAAATAATTATTCCTCTTAGTTAATTGATAGTTAATATCAATTAAAACAATTATCATCTACTTCATTATTATATTTTAAAATATAATTTTTTTAAAACTTTATTTATATAATAATTAAATATTTTTAAAAGTTAAATTATATTTATTAACGTTTTATTAAAATATAATTTTATCTATCCATAATTTTTATAAAAAAATATTTTTTGTTAAACAATTAAATTTCTATAAAAAATATTTTCTAGCTATTTATATAATAATGTTTTTATCAAAATATTATTGTTTAGTTTTTATATAAATGTTATAATACAAATACAAAAATCATTTCAGGGGGTATTTCGTAATGAAATCGAAAAAAATATTATCTGTCTTAATGTCTGCAGGATTATTAGTTACGCTTGCCGGTTGTAGCAATAGCAACAACAATAATTCATCTACACAAAATTCTAATCAGCCTGCTGACTATGTAAAAGGAGTTTCTTTAGATAAACCGCTAAAAGTGGACAAAGAGGCAGGTACTGTCACAGTACTAACTAAAGTTAACGGTAAATATTTCGAGCAATCTACTCGTCATAATTCTGTTGAACAAAGCGGAACTAATGGTGCTAAATCTATCTTTACAGCATTTGCTAAACCGGAAGATTTTTACAACGCACTTATCGAAATCGGTGCTAAACCCGGTGAAAATATGAATGCTAACAATGCGGAAACTACTCATGTTGAAGGTGATATAATCGATACAAAAGTAACTTGGAACGGTGCTAACAAAGATTATGATATTAACGAAGTAGTAAAAGATAGCAACGGTAAAAAAATTGAATTCCATTTTGGCGGAAACTTAAAAAATGCTAAAGAAAAAAATACCGGTTGTCTTTCTTGCCTAGATAGTTGTCCGGTGGGTATCATTTCAAATTCTACTTACACTTATGGAGCTGTTGAAAAACGTAAAGAGGTTAAATTCACCGGTAACCAAGATGTTTTACCGGAAGACGGAACATACGTTGCTGTTATTTACAGTGTAAAAAAATAATTAATTAAATTTATATTCAGTCGGAGTATCTGCTGTTCTGATACTCTCGACTTTTATTTTAAAAGATTGGAGAGATTTAATGAAACGTTTAAGATTACTATTTTACTTCACTACTATTGGAATAGCCTTAGGTTATTTTTTTGCAGTGTTGCTGTCATTTTTCGTTCAATATGCAATGTTAGCTGATGAAAGTCTTATAATGTATGTTTGGACGCTATATGGTATTATGACAGGTTTTGTCTTTAAAAAAATCGGCAACAAATATGGATTCTTCATTATTGAAGGACTTGTTTTAATAATGATGCTTATTGCCGGTAGAATGAATATTCTATTTTATATTACTAAAGAAGCACTTGGATTAACGTCAGTTAAACAGATTCATACACCGCTTCTTGTTATCATTGTACTGGTAAATATTATTAACTTCTATATAGTCTACACTCGTTCTAAATATCAAAAAGTTTATAGTCGTGAAGAGCTTAAAAAAATTAAGGAAGAAGAGGTTAAACTTAGTGACTTACGTGAAGTAAATCCGGAAGAAGAAGCTAAACGTAAAAAACAACGTAGAAATGCACGTATTATTACTATTGTTGCCTTCGCACTGTTCTTTGCAATTTATTTTACTGTCCCTAGTTTTAAATCAGGAATTAACACGGCATTTGCAACGCTATCACAGTTTGATACTAATGCTGTTATTGAGTATCTTCGTAGTTGGGGAGCGTGGGCAGCCGTAGTATCATTTATTTTAATGATTTTACAATCAATCGCCGCTCCTATACCGGCATTCTTAATTACATTATCTAATGCTGCTATTTTCGGTTGGGTAATCGGTGCTGTCCTTTCTTGGTCATCTGCCATGGCAGGTGCTGCTGTGTGTTTCTATATAGCACGTGGTTTAGGTCGTGATGTTGTTGAAAAATTAACAAGTAAAGGTGCTATGGCCAGTATTGATGTTTTCTTCGAACGTTATGGAGATCGTGCTATTTTAATCTGTCGTTTATTACCGTTTGTATCATTCGACTTTGTCAGTTATGCTGCCGGTTTAACCAATATGGGATTCTGGAAATTCTTTATTGCGACAGGTATCGGACAACTTCCGGCAACTATCATTTATTCTTATGTTGGAGGTACACTTTCAGGCGGAGCAAGAAATCTGTTTATAGGTTTAATGTGTCTATTCGCCCTATCTATCGTAATCGGTATTATGAAAAAAATATACATTGATAAGCACAAAAAAGAAGAAGAAAAACAAAAAACCGGTGAAATGGTAAAATAAAATTATAAGTAATTTTCTAAACTATTTTAAAAAAACTAATTACACCTCTTTATGAAAGTGTAATTAGTTTTTTTTAATAACTAACTCCTGTTTGAGTTAATTGCGAAGTAAATAAAAATTTATTTATATCTATCGTTACATTATTTTTATCTAAAATAAGATTTGATGCTATAAAAATTTTAAATTCTCCTGTTTTATATTCTGTAAAATTATTTCTATTAGAAAAATTTTTCTTTGCTAAAATCGTAATAGCTTTTCTCTTTCTTCCTCCTCAACATAATATCTCATCTAAAGTTATAATTATGTTATATCTTTGTTTTTTTACTAAATATTCTTGTGCCTTTTTTGTAACAGTAATCGTCATTATATCATCTCCTTAAAAATAATAATATTTTTTATAACTACTCTATAGCTTTAAGTGCTTCTACCATATTTACTTTTTTCAGTTTTCTGTGCATGATTAACGTTACAACTATAGTTATTAATATAGTAACTCCTGTTGCCAAGGCATAGACAATAACAGGTACTCTACTACTAAACATCATATTCCTTCCTGCCAGTTCCAAGATTATTCTTAAATATAATCTATAGCCGAGATAATTCCCCAATATTATTCCAACACCGCTCAAATAGAATATTTCTCTAAAAACATATATCGTCACTTCCTTTGGATAAAAACCAAGCACTTTTATCGTTGAGAGTTCTCTAATACGTTCTGAAACGTTAACATTAATTAAGTTATACAGCACTACTAATGCCAATGTTACTGAACAAAGTACCATTACTGCCACAATAATATCTATACCTTTTATAAAATTATCCAATGTTTCCTGAATTTTTGAATTATCACTTACGCCAACAATATCTTTATTATTTTTTAATGTGTTTGTTAACTCTTCTACTACACCACTGTTTTCATTTGTTTTTATTAAAAATGTATTGTCCTGATATTTTTTACCGAACACAGTTTCATAATAATTTTTATTTATATATATAGTATGACCGAAATAATTTTTATTAATCGCTCCTACTTTTAAACTATATTCCTTATCATTAACGATTACCGAAAAATTATCACCTATATTCAGTTTATGCAAATATGCCAGCTTTTCATTAATCACCGCACTATCTTGAGGTAAATCCAATTCCTTTGAATTATCTTTTAATGATATATAATCTTTGTAGTTACTTTCGTCTAAGGTTAGCAACTGAATACTGTCCAATATCTCATGATTTTTTTCAATAGTGGCTAACTGCATATTCACTTTTGCACTTCTAATTACATTGTTATTATTATTAATTTCATTTTGAATATTATCGACATCTTTTTCATCAATATATGGATTATAAGTAGCTGCTATATCAACTCTATTTATAACTTTGAATTGTTCGTTAGATATGTCTATGACGCCATAGCGTATTCCAAAACCTATAAACATTAGCGCTAAGCATCCCGTAACGCCAAAAATAGTCATAAGCATTCTTATTTTATAACGAAAAATATTTCTAAATGTTACCTTTCTTAAAAAGGTTAATCTTCTCCAAATGAAAGAAATTTTTTCTAAAAATATTCTACTACCTCCACTAGGTGCTTTAGGTCTTAACAAATAAGCACTTTTTTCTTTAAGGTTTTTTCTAAGTGGTATAAAAATTGATAAAATTATACAACCTACAGCTATACCAAATGCTGATATTAAAATTAACGGGCTGTAGACTGATACCGGTTTATTCAGCGTGAAAAATCTGGCATATGAATTATAAACCACCGGTACAATAACTAAATAAGCTCCTATTATACCTAATATTGTTCCAATTAAAGTTGATAACACCCCATAAATATAATATTTTTTAGAAATTTGCCAGTTGCTGTATCCTAAAGATTTTAATGTTCCTATATTTATCCTATTTTCATCTATCATTCTGGTTAAAGTCGTCAATGAAACCAAGATAGATACTACAAATAAAAATATAGAAAATACATTAGCTACAAAAGTTAAACTGGCAGCTGAATCAATAAATTGAGCATAATTTTTCAATCCTCTAATATTTTCAACATTAAATCTTGGATAAGTTTCATTTTCTAAACTTCGTTTTGCTACATTAAGCTGTTTTTTATTCTCTTTAATTTTCAATTCCGATTCAGTTATTTTTTTTACTTGTTGATTATACTGATTAATATCAATATTTTTTAGTGCTTCCACCTGATCTTTTGTATCTTTTAGAGTTTTTTCCGCTTCAATTATCTTTTGCTCATTTTCCTGCAATTTTTTCTTATTAACTTCTAAATAATTTTTTTCATCTATTCTCTGCTGTACTTGAAGTTGCTCTATTAAATTATCTCTACTTTTATTTACTTCTTTTGTGTAATTTTTATCACTATACTTATATTTAATATTTGTTAGTTTTATGTTTACTCCGGTTGCATTTTTAAAAGAAAAATTTTCTTTAATTACATAACCGAAGTAATCTTTATTCGCTAAGTTATGATTTGAAACTTCAATATGATCTGCCCCTTGAACAAAACCTACCAGTTTATAACTTGTTTCTTTTAACTTATTTTCGTCGCTATCATTTTGATTGAATGTGATGGTATCACCGATTTTATATTTATTTTGCAATGATTCCACCAATGCTATTTCCTTATTATTTTTAGGGAGTTGTCCGGAAGTTATTTTTGGTGTTGCTAATTTTTCAGGTAGCGATTCTACGTTTAAATAATCACCATTATTATTTATCTGCAATTTTTTTATATAATACTTTTCTAATTCTGAAATGTTATCTAATTTTTTTATAACATTCAGGTCATCATCACTAATTCCAAAATTATGTGTAATTCTTAAATCATAAAAATTGTATTTTTCAAGGTGTTTATTGTAGGTATTTTCCATAGTTGGAGATGTTTCTTTTAAACCGACGAATATAAAAACACCTAAAAACATTATTATCATTATAGAAATAAATTTTGCTTTTGTTTTTAATATTTCTCTAAAAATGTCTTTATTTATTGCTTTCATAACACTACCACTCTATTTCGTCTATACTTTTTGGATTTTTATTGATAATAATATCTTTTACTTTTGCATCATAAATTTCTATTACCTTATCCGCCGCTTGTGCTATTGAACTGTTGTGAGTAATAATAATAACCGTTTTATTTTCATTTTGACAATACTCTTTTAAGATTTTTAGTATACTTTTCCCTGTTTTATAGTCTAACGCCCCTGTCGGTTCATCACAAAGTAAAACATCAGGATTTTTAGCTATTGCACGTGCTATAGCTACTCGTTGTTGCTCACCGCCGGATATTTGACTTGGGAAGTTATGTAATCTATGTTCTAAGCCAACAATTTTTAATATTTCTTCAGCCGATTTTGGACTCTTTACTATTTGTTCAGCCAATTCTACATTTTCCAAAACGGTTAAATTCGGTATTAAGTTATAGAATTGGAAAACAAAACCAATTTTTTCTCTACGATACTTTGTTAATTCTTTATCATCTAAAGCTACTATTTCCTTACCAAATATTTTTATTGAACCCGATGTTGCTGAATCCATACCTCCAATAATATTTAACAGGGTACTTTTCCCCGCTCCGCTGGGTCCTAATATAACAACAAATTCCCCTTCGTCTATTTCAAAATTTATATTATCGTTCGCAATTACTTTGTTATCATTTTCTCCGTATTCTTTTACTAAATTTTTGACTATTATTTTTTTCATATTATCACTCTTTCAATCGTATTCCCTTTTATTATACCATATAATTTACATAAAAAATAATCCCAAAATCTAATTGATAATGGGATTATCCTTTAATTTTTTCTTATCGAATTTCTTTGATACGAGCAGCTTTACCACGTAAATTACGTAGATAATACAATTTAGCACGTCTAACTTTACCTTTACGTACTACTTCAATTTTCTCAACTTTTGGAGTATGAACAGGGAATGTTCTTTCTACACCAACACCGTTAGAAATTTTACGTACAGTATATGTAGCAGAAATTCCGCCACCACGACGTTTAATAACTACTCCTTCAAATTGTTGGATACGTTCACGTCCACCTTCTACGATACGAACATGTACTCTTACTGTATCCCCGGCTTTAAATTCAGGAATATCTGATCTTAATTGCGATTTAGTTACCGCTTCAATGATTTTGCTCATTATTCTTTCTCCTTTTTTTACAAAATGCTCGTTATTAATGCTTGATTAACAGAGGAACATCGTAATTAATGCTTTCACATCCTGTCTATTGTATCATTTTTAAAACTAAATAGCAAGAAAAAATTGAAAATTTTTATTAGTCAGCTAATTTTTTATTGTAAGTTAGGTTATAATAAAAAACTATATATTATTTCACAAATATTCCAGCAAGTTATACTTTCTTATTTTTTTACGATTTTTTTGAAAACTCCCTTAGCAATTTATCATTTTCCTTATAATTCGGATAAAATTTTCCTAATAACTTATAAAATCTAGGTGTGTGATGTGTTTCTAATAAGTGCGTCATTTCATGAACTACGATATGTTCTAAACATTCTATCGGGTATTTTGTAAGCTCTTCATTAACCCAAATTCTTTGTTTTTCTATATTACAAGTTCCCCAACGTGTCTTCATTTTTTTTATTCTAAGTTCGTTTACCTTAACATTCATTATTCTCTCATAATGTTTTACAAATTCTCTAGCCTCTGTTAGAAGAACTTGTCTTAACTTCCTACCCATAAATTTTTCTTTATCAGTTTTATCAGTAATTCCTAATATAATACTATTGGAGATAACTAAAAAATTTTTATCCGCATTTTCTACTAAAAGTTTTCTTTCTTTACCGAAAATATAAAATTTCTCTCCGGTTACATACTCTCTACTTGAATTGCTTTGGTTAATATTTTCAATTCTAGTTTTTACTTCTTTAATATTGTCACATACCAATTTTTTTATAATATAATTCGGTGTTTTGGGAGGTGCAGAGACTGTAATATTCCCATCTTTTTCAACTTTCAAATAAATATTTTTCATATTTTTTCGATATTTTACGATAATATCTAACTCTTCAACTGTAATATTTTTTTTCAAATTTAATCCCTCTTTAATTCATTCCCAACTAAAGCAGTTCCTATACGAATATGTGTTGCACCTTCCTCCAGTGCGATTTTATAATCATTGCTCATTCCCATTGATAAGTATTTACATGGAGCATAAGGTAAATTCAAATTTTTGATTCTGTCCCGTAGCATTTTTAATTCTCTAAAACAATTTCTCAATATAATTTCATCTTCAATAAACGGTGCCATTGTCATAAGTCCAACGACTTTTATTTTTGAATAGTTTTCTAATGATTTAATAAAATTCTCCGCTTCGTCGACTTTTAAACCGTGTTTACTTTCTTCACCGGATACATTCACTTGTACAAAACAACTAATTTCTTTTGTCGCCCTTTTATTGATTTCTTTGGCTAAATTTTCTCTGTCCAAAGCGTGAAAATAATCCACTTCATTTATCACATCTTTTACTTTTCTAGTTTGTAAACTACCGATTAAATGCCACGTATAATTTGGAAAAATATTTTTTCTTTTACTATAATTATCCGATCTATTTTCTGCAAAGTTTGTTATTCCTGAATTTATCACCTCCGCAACTCGTTTATCAGTTACATATTTTGTTACTGCTATTAACTGCACTTCCTCAGGATTTCTACCCTTTTTCTTACATATTTTTCTTATATTATTTTGGATATTATTAAAATTTTCTCTAATATTCATTTAATTATCACCTTTTAAATGTTTTATTGTTAAAGAGCATAACCAAGACAAATATGTTCGCCTTAATTACACTCTTTGTTCTTTGTTTCTTGTTAATATAATTCTAAGCCCTATAAGGAAATAAATTATACAGCTAATAAATAATATTCCTAAACTGAATACCAACAGCACAACACTGTATAACAGTAATAAAAATGCTACGATATTATGATTAATGCCTTTCTTAAATAACATAAATATCATCAAGAGAAATAAAACTATTAATAACGCAAAATATATCCAAGCAAGCTGTCCCATTACCTGAAAAATAAAATGCATATCTTTTGTTGATACATTTGCACTATCTTGTGTAAGTTTTGTTTGTTCTCTTATCTGATCAACAATTTTCGTGCGTAAATATTCATTACCAACATAATTTTTAAATAATTTTATAGTAGTTCCCAGAAAAATTATATAAATTACGTAAACTACACCGGCTATAAGTAATAAAATCTTCTCTAATTTATCAAGAACCATTACTTCGCACCTTTTTTATCTTTGCATTTTTTGCAAATACCATAGAAAGATAACGAATTATCCTGAACCTCAAATTCATACTCTTTTTTCATATACTCTATCAATTTATTAAATATTGGATTTGAGACTTTTTCTATTACATTACATTCTGTACATATTAAGTGGTGATGTAATTCTTCATTATTTGCTTGTCGTAGATGATATTTTGAAACACCGTTGTTAAATGAAATCTTCTCTAAAATTTTCAAATCATAAAATATATCTAAAGTTCTATAAACTGTAGCAATCCCAATGTCCGGAGTTTTTTCTTTCAGAATAAAGTACAATTCCTCCGCACTTAGATGCTTATCTTTATTTTCTATCAAAATCTCAACAATTTTTTCACGTTGTGGGGTTACTTTGTATGGTGATTTTTGAATTACTTTTATTATCTTCTCAAAAATATTCATATATTATAATTTTCCTTTCCTTGTTTTTAAATATAATAATGCCAACATTGTTTTACTATCTGTTATAACATTATCATCCAACAATTTTATCGCCTCATCTATAGGATATTTTTTCAAATTAATAAATTCATCTTCATCAGGATTTTGCTCACCTGCGTATTCCAAATTGTCTACATAATAAATGGTGATTAATTCTGAACTATACCCAAGTGCTACATGGACATCACAGATTTTTTCCAATCTATCTTCCGTTACAACATAACCGGTTTCTTCTTGAAGTTCACGTACTGCTGATTTTTTCTTATTATCAGCTTCTCCGTCTTCTAATTTACCCGCGGGTATTTCCAAAGTAACGCTGTCTATAGCTTTTCTATATTGCTCTACCAAAATCACCTCATTATCTTTTGTTACGGCAAGTATCGCTACAGCCCCTCTATGATTAATCAATTCTCGTGTTGATGTTTCCCCATTAGGTAAACTTACAGTATGAATTTCGACATCTAAAACTTTTCCTTTAAAAATTTTTTTCACTTCCACTGTTTTTTCTTCTAGGTTATTTTTTACGGTGTTGTTTTTCATAAGCTTCTCCAAATATTAAATTTTATATTCAGCAAAATCTTTTGCAATATAAGTATTACATTCCTTTAGCAACTGACTTTTCACTTCATTTTCAATAATTTTATCATATCTTGCACTAATATGAGTTAAATATAGATTTTTAATATTATTATTTTTTACCAAATTCTCTACATCAATTACACTTAAATGAGCATTTTTTTTAGCTAAGTTATGGTCTTTTTTATCTAAATATGTACATTCAGTAATGAATACATCACTTCCTTTAACAAAATCTCTCAACTCTATAAAATACCTTGTATCCGCTATGACGGTTATGACCTTTCCTTTTTTATCTTCTGATAAAAAATCTGTTGAATTATAAGTTTTTCCATTAAATTCAAAAGTATCTGCATCTTTTATCACCCGATAAAAAGGTCCGGGTTCTATACCGAGTGATTTTAATCTCTCAACATTTAAACTACCTTTTTGATCTTTAAAAACCATCTTATACCCATAACATTCTACATTATGTCTTAATGGGTAAGCATAAACGCTCAAGGTTTTATTATCTATTATACACTGTTCGCTAGAAAATTCAATAAATTTTATATTATAACTTAGTGAACAATATGTGAATTTCAAATTCATTAAAATATATTCTTTTATACCGACCGGCCCGTATATTTCTAAATCTGTACTTTTTTTATCCAACAAAAAACTTCGTGATGATAAAAAACCGATAAGTCCCAATACATGATCACCATGAAGATGACTTATAAAAATTTTTTTTATTTTGGTAGGTTTTATTGTTGTTTCCAATATTTGATGTTGTGTGGCTTCTCCACAATCAAACATCCAACACTCATGAAGTTCCTGCATAAAATTAAATACGATACTTTGAGTATTTCTAAATTTAGACGGTAGCCCCGCTCCTGTTCCTAAAAATTGAAAATTCATTATTCACCTTTATAATTTTACTATGAAGATCTGAGCATCTCCCAAGCAGGTAATAACGTGTTCAACCCCTGCCGGAACTTCCAACAACTCAAATTCATTTAAGATTTCAACTGTTTCTTCAAATGTAACTGTAATTTTTCCACTAATATTAAACAGTAATATATTTTTATTATTACTGTAAGAATCTGTTTGATTCCCTGCTTTTAAATTCATATGAACTACTTGATAACGTTCATGTTCTAATACTATTCCACCTAATAAAGCATTTTTATCTAATTTAACTTTTCTCATTTCTTATCTTCCTTTACGTTTATATAATCCATCTTCTTCAATCATTATTAATTTATTCTTAAACAATCTTCCCACAGCACGCTTGAAACTTCCCTTACTCATCCCAAAAACAGCTTTTATTTCTTCAGGAGATGATTTATCGGTGAAATCACAGTACCCGTTATTTTCGATATAATCAAGAATAGCCTGTCCATCTTTATCCATTCGTTCATAAGCACGTGGTAAAAATGAACCGTTTATTTCTCCGTTATCCTTTATCCCAATAACTCTAAGCGATACTTTTTCTCCAAGACGAGGCTCAAGTTCACGCTCCGATTCATGAACAAAAATTTTGTATCCATCTTTTGATAACAAGAATGTTCCTACTTTCATTAAACGATATGGGTATGCTTCCAAGTCTTTATTTTTTAAATTTTTTGTAGCTTTTGAATAAAGTGTTGATACTATTGTTTCCGTTGCAAGACGAGCAAAAAGTTGCCCTGTATAGTCACGACGCAATGTTATAAATAACTCATCACCTTCTTTTGGCCAAACACTTCGTAATTTTGGCAAATCTTCTGCCAATAATGGAATTTCTCGAGAAAAACCTATATCCAGACCTACCCTGTCTTCTTCTACTTTTACTACTTTGCTAAAGGCATATTCTCCGTAAGTAACTTCCGGAATATTAGGCGTTGAAAATAATTTTCCACTTCTTGAAGGATAAACAAACATTGAGTATTCTTCTCCTAGATTATAATTATTCAAGCTATCTACATCCGATTCATTACAATTTATTTCTTCTCCGTTTGGACCTTTAAATACAAGAGAAGAACTCTTTTTTTCTACAAGTTCTAAAAAATGAATTTCTCCCGTTATAAACTTAGTATCTTTTTCCATCTAATACCTCTTTCTTTTTATTATTAAATACTCATAAAAAAAGGTTGATACCTAATATCAACCTCTCTCTTCTTAGTTAAAAGCAGTATCAGGGCATACTTACTCAACTTCGCTCTTTATTTGTTTTAATTGATTTAATTGATTTACTCTAATTTCTTTTGGAAGAAATCTTCTAATTTCATCCTCGTTATATCCTACTTGTAATCTTTTATCGTCTACGATGATAGGTCTTCTTAGCATTCCCGGATTATCACGTATAATTTTATACAAATCTTGTATTGACATACTATCTATATCTAAGTTCAACTTTTGAAAGGTCTTAGATCTAAATGAAATAATGTCCTCTGTTCCGTGTTCAGTAATTGAGAGAATATTCTTTATTTCTTCCGTTGTCAATGCTTCAGAGAAAATATTTCTTTCTACAAACTCTATATTATTTTCCACTAACCAAGCCTTTGCTTTCCTACAAGAAGTACAACTAGGCGATGTAAACAATGTAACTACCACCAGCATTCACACTCCTTTATAAAAATAACATTAATATTTTTATAATCTATATACTCCTATATTATACTATATAAGTTATACTTTGGCAATATTATATTTAAAGAAATATTTTAATGTTTACCAAAAATAAGTATTGGAAACTAGTGTTAATTACTGTAGATTTTACTTTTTATTTTCTTTACGACGTTTGGCGATTAATAACATTCCTAATACTCCCAAAGCTAATCCTGAAAATGATAAATCTGTATTTTGTCCTGTATTAAACAGTTTTTTTATCGTTCTTTCATTAGTATTCAAATTGGATTTTTCTGGTAATATTTTTTTAAATTTATCCTTTTGTTTTGATTTTATTGATATATTATTAATTGCACTTACTCCCGCGTCTTTCGCTTTTGTCACGTCTTCGTTTGTTGTTGCTTCGTCTATTGCTTTATTCGCTTTGTCAGCTTCTTCTTTTGCTTTAGCTTTCACCGCTTCTTTTTCTTCTTTTGTTCCTTTACTTGCTTCGATTTCTGCCTCTTTTTCTTTAAGTATTTTGGCAATATCAAGTTTTTCTCTATCTTTTGTTAATTGAAGTTCTAAACTATTTATTGTAGCTTGATTAGCTTGATCTTGCACAGGTGTTTGATCTGTTTCCGCCAAAATTTTTTCGGCTTTACTTATGGTATTTTGCAACGCATTCCACGAATCTTTTGTATAATCTGACTGTTTTAAACCTGTTAATGAATTTTTTACAGTTTCTAGATTCTTACGAAGTTCTTCCTTGTACATTTTAACAGTTATTATTTGTGTATTTACTGTTTCTTTTCCTTGATTTTTTGTTTTGATACCACTTTGATTAATTACCATACCATTGGTTTCATAATTTACAATTCCTTCCAAACTTTCTTTTATCGGTGTATCAGCCGGTAATTGAAGTTTATAAGAAATTGTTTTAGATGTATGACTTTCAACTTTACCGACATTAACAGTTAACTCTCCATTAGATTCGGTGCCACCTGAAAGTACCTTCGCACCTTTTGGTAGTTTCACTTTATAGATTGTGTTAGCTGATGATTCCCAGCCTTTATTTTCCACTTTAACAGTTACGGTAACTTCAACCGTTTTTGCTATTTTTGATGATGAACTTACCTCATAATTCGTTTTGGTTACTTGGGATACTATATAAGAACCGCTGTTAACACGAACATTACTTACTACACCACCTGGATAAACTTTTGTTTTATTCTTGGTATCAAATTTATTATTATCCGTGTTTGCATGGTTATAATTGTCAGCATCCTCAAATGTTATTCGAATTCTTTTTACTGTTTTTGGAATATTAATAATCTTTCCGTCAAATTTCCCAAAGTTTTGAAAACCACTCCAATTAGGAACTCCGCTATATAAGATATTACTTAGATTATCAGCATCTGAAACAGTTAATTTTGCTCCGGCAAAACCATAAGCTGCTCCAAAACTTGAAGAATTGTATTTTACCAATAATTCAGAACCAGGAGTAACATCAAACTCCTGATATATGCCACCTATTGTATCAACTTTGGTAGTACCAGGATTACCTTGATTTGTTTTTTTCTCAGTATACCCACCCAAAACAGCTCCATATGGGGCGTTTGAATCAGAGGTATTTGAACCATAATCTGATTTTTGAGCATTAGCTATAGGTATTTCCGTTTGTTTAGTCGGATCTACAACTTTCCATCCTGCTACTTTATCTTTATCATTTGTCACTATATTAGTTGATCCTTGGGGCAATTGTAATCCTTGCCCTTGTTCAAAATTACCATTAATAATATTAAGTTTTTTTTCATTTTTGTGATGAGTGTCGTCTTTAGCTTCTGTTTCATTTACAGAACGAAAACTTGATGTTCCCATTCTTAAACTTTTATCCAATATACTATTAGATTCTATATTAGTTTTACTTGCCTGTATGTCAGATTTATCAGTCTTATTCCCTTTTATTTTAACTGATGTCTCTCTGTAATTATCCTCTTTTTTAGATTCTAGTTTAGAATTTACTATAGTTACCAATGATTGGTAAGCACTATCTATTTCCTTTTGAGAAGTAGCAGTTGACGAAATATTTTTTGCTTCTTTTAATTTTTGTTTTAAAATATTTATGCTTTCTTCCGTTTTATTTTTATAACTGCCATTTTCTAATTTTTCCTGAATATTTTGTATGTAAGCTGTTAATCGATTTTTTTCTAGTTCAACATTGGTAACTGCGGATACTTTCTCATTAACAGTTTTTTCTTCTGCATGGGCAACTCCCCCTACTCCTAGAAAAATTGAAGCAGCTACCGCTACCGAAGCCGTTCCTATAGTAAGTTTTTTTATTGAATAATGATTAAATTTTTCCCCTCTTTTTTCTAAATATAATTTATAATTATTTTTTCCAATTGTGTACATATTATATATCCTTTCATTTTATAACACTATGTTCAATTATCCTACTTTTTTCTTAATTTGTCCATAAATTTGGATATAAATATTTTGATATTATCGTTATAAAGTATTAACATAGTTAAAAAAATTTATAATAATAAAATATAAACTTGGATATTTAATGATAAAATTAAAATAAAAATAACGTTTCCAGAAAATAAAAATATAATTAGTTTAAATAATTTTATATTTAAAACAACGATAAATAATTTTAACCAACAAACTACTATAAAATGTTTTTTGCTCATAGTTTTATTACTAACTATATATACTCATCACAATATACACATTATAATACTAAATAAATTTTTGAATTTAATTTGAAAATTGTACATTTGTAAATGATGTGAGACAAAAAAAGTAAAAAATAAATACCAGATATAATAGAATTACATAGAAGCTAGCTTCTATGTAAACCGTATGAAGCCCCCGACGTAAATTACATTATTTTATTAGATTTGCCAGCTTTAATTCCTTAGAGAACATTTCGGATTTCTAAAACTTATTTGTCAAGGATTTGAAAAAGGCGTAGCCCTTGTCCTTGACAAATAAGTTGTGAAATCTATTATCTAACAAGGAATTATAAAGCCGGCATATTTTTATAGACTCTTTCCGTAGCTCTTTTCTTTTTTCAACAGGAGAAAGCCAATTTAAAGTCTGCATAGGAAGACGGTTAGAGCGATATAGATACTTTTTCATCTGAGATACAAGATCATCATACGAAAAGAAAGATAAATGCCTGTAAAAACGTTCATTATCATTTCTATGACTACGTTCAACCTTACCGTTATGTCTAGGAGTTCTAGGTCTAATAAGTTGATGTTTAATGCCAAGATTATTACACAATACATCAAAAGGGTGTATTCGTTTAGTATCTTTAAAATGCGTAAATTCAAAACCATTATCAGTTTGAATTATCTTAGGTTTATACCCAAAATAATCAATAGCCATTTTAACAAATTGAACAGTAGAATATGATGATTGTTCTTTAAAAGGGAAAATAAATCTTTCCCTAGTAGCTTCATCAATAATAGTATATTGATAAAATTTATCAGGAATTTCTCCTACATAACAACGTTTAGGAACATATTTCACATCAAGTTGCCATTTTTTACCAATTTCAGTAGGTGTATTATAGGGTTTAGGTTTATAAGGAATTACTTTTTTCTTAGTATCTTTATAAAAACCTAATTTTCTAAGCACTCTAAATAAAGAACAAGGATGTCTTTTATAACCTTTGTTGAATTTAAGTTTAGCATATAATTCAATCATAGAAATATTAGGATTACGTTTAATAAGATTTTTAATCCAAGACAATTCTTCAACTGTATGGGCGTTAGGGTGAATGGAATGAGGTCTATGAGACTTATCTATAAGAGACTCTTTAGTACCGTCATATTTTTTATTCCAACGCAAAAGAGAGGCTTTTGATATTTTATAGCGCCTACAAACAAAACGAATAGAGTTACCGTTTCTATAAGTTTTAACTGCAGCTATTCTTGTTTGTAAAGTATGAGGTATATATCGTTGTGTTTTTTCTATATTTTCTGTTATAATAGTTTTCATAAGACTAAATTCCTTTTTTTGATTTGTAGGTAACTTCATTATACAGGATTTACTCTTCTTTTTTTTATTATATGTCTCACATCTATTGTAACACTACAAAATTTTTGAATTTAATTTGAAAATTTTTTTGACAAACTATTACTATTTATGTTATTATATATAGGTAATGCCAGCATGGCGGAATTGGCAGACGCACTGGACTCAAAATCCAGCGATGGTGACATCGTGCCGGTTCGACCCCGGCTGCTGGTATAATTAGAGAAAATCAAAACGGTTTCTCTTTTTTTATCCAACTATTTTGTTTTACAAAATACCATAGATATGTTAGTATATTGTTAAACAAAGTACCCAAAGGAGATATTTATGAAAATTAACACATCTCAAATACTGAAAGGCACGCTCGAAGCATGTGTACTTAGATTAATTGAAAATAAGGATATGTACGGTTATGAAATAACTGAAGAACTAAGTAAATTTGGGCTTGAAATGGTTGCCCAAGGAACTATATATCCCCTCCTTTTAAAATTAGAAAAAGAAAAATTAATATCCAGTTATCTTAAAGAAAGTACCGATGGGCCTCCTCGAAAATATTATACATTGACATCTGAGGGTAGTGAATATATTGATGAATTTTCTCATGTTTGGCATCAAATATCAACTGCAATTAATAATATTTTACAACAATAAAGGAAATACACATATGGAAATATCAACATTAATTAAATACAATAATAAACTAAAACACCAATTAACGAAAGAAAATAAAAAACATTTTGATGAACTCTTAGTCTTTCTACGAACCAAATCCTTTTTTAAGGATGAAAAACAACTTGAAATAATATTACTTGAGATAGAGCAAGATCTTATTATCTATCAATCACAAGGAAAAACATTTATCGATGTTTATGGGGACGTCAAAAACTTGGCTAACAGAATTATTAATGAATTATCCGCCGCACCATTAAGACAAATATTACGACCTCTCATGATGTTAGCTTTAATATTTCTTAGTATAAATATTATTCCATATCTTTTTGAAGATAATATTTATCCGATATATACATTAGCAAGCAGTGTTACAAATATAATATTAAGTATATTAGCATTATATATTGCTTTTACACATAATAGATGGTACATTTATATATTTTCAGGGTTCTTACTCAGTATTTCTTTTACTATAATACCGCTTCTTACAACATACGGTTATCTTAATGTCTTAAAAGCATATTCTATCCCACTAACACCATTTATTACAGAAATTATATTATTTTTATGTTTAATTACAGTCGTTTATACAATTTTAAATTTTAAAAAATAAAAAGTTCGCCCAAGAGAAACAAATTTAGTTTTAAATTAAATATGTTTCTATTGATTAATTTTTTTAAAACTTGTTATAATAATTAAACACTAATTTTAGGAGTATATTATGGGTAACAATTCTATTTTTGATAAATTAAAAAAAGCTGAACAAGGGGCTAAGTTAAGTATTTTATCTTACTTAATTCTCACATTAATAAAACTTTCCTCCGGGTATTTATTTTATTCATCCGCATTGGTAGCCGACGGAATTAATAATGCAACGGATGTTATATCTTCGATTTTTGTTTTAATAGGTCTAAAAATTTCCAGAAAGCCTGCTGATGACGATCATCTTTATGGTCACTTTCGCGCTGAGCTTATTTCTACCCTAATAGCTTCATTTATTATGCTTTATGCCGGTATTGAAGTGATAATTTTTGCAATCAGAAAAATTATCACCCACAGTTATGAGCAACCTAATATGCTTTCTGCTATTGTTGCCCTTATTGCAAGTAGCATTATGTTTAGCGTTTATTTTTATAACACCAAACTGGCAAAAAAACTCGGCAGTAAATCATTGAAAGCAGCTGCTCTTGATAATCTTAGTGATGCTTTGGTTTCTGTCGGTACGCTTGTCGGTATTGTTATGACTTACTTCGGTATTCCTATAGCAGATTCGATAGTCGCAATAATAGTCGGAGCATTAATAGTTTGGACCGCTATTAATATATTTAAGGAAGCAACTTATGTATTAACAGATGGCGTTGATACTGAAACTATAGAAAAAATTGAGGCAATATTGCATAATATTGACGGTGTCATGTCTATAGTTGATATTAAGGGTCGTACTCATGGGCTACTTTATCTTATTGACATCACAATTACCGTAGATCCTAATTTAAATGTTAAACAAAGTCATGATATAACTGTTAATATAGAACGAAAATTAGCTAAAGAATTTTACTACTGCGAAACGCTAATTCACTTAGAACCTTACGGTATACAATGCCACAAACATTAAATAATTTAAAAAGCGATTAATAAAGTAATATGGCTGAAATTTTTTACTTACTTTATTGATTAGCTTTTTTATTTGTACTCTGTTATATGTTATGATATTTTTAACTTTACTTGTTTGACAAATCATCAAGGTATCAGTATAATTAGTGTACATTAGAATTTATAATTTCATTTTTGAAATTATTTTTAAAATTTAAAAATTTTTGCGAGGGTATTATGACACACGCTAAAGCAATTTTTTTTGGAGAGCATGCTGTTGTCTATGGATACAAAGGAATTACTATTCCACTTCCTGAGATGCAAGTTGATGTTACTTTAAAACAAACAAATACTGTTCAACAACGTGATAAAATATTAGATTTTATAGCTAACCGTTGTGATATTGATAAAACAACTGAAATTAATATTAACAGCACTATACCCGTAGGACGAGGTCTTGGCTCTTCTGCGGCACTTAGTGTTGCAATAGCTCGTTCAAAAAATATAACTGATGTAAAAACTATTGCCAACGATTGTGAAAAATTTATCCATGGAAATCCCAGTGGAATTGATGTTAATCAAGTTTTAAGCGACAGTCCGCTTCTTTTTTCTAAAAAGGACGGTTCTGAAATTTTGAATTTTTCTTTAAACAGCTTTTTACTTATTATTGATACCGGAGTTGTCGGTATTACTAAAAAAACATTAAAACACATAAAAGATAATTTTAAACAATACAAAAAATATATTGATAATCTTGGAAAAATTACAGATGAAGTAATTCCTTATTTAAAAGATAAAAATATTGATGTTATCGGTGAATATATGTATGAGTCTCATAAATTACTTCAAAAACTCGGTGTTAGTCATAAAAGTAATGACGAAGTTGTTGAAATTTGCAAAAAAAATAATGCTAAAGGTGCAAAATTAACCGGTGGTGGTGCCGGCGGATGTTGTATCTGTCTTAGTGATTCATTAAATAATGCAAGAAAAATTCAAAATTCGCTTAAAGAGAAAGGATATAACTCATGGATAGTTACAGTCTAGGTTATGCCAACATTGCGTTGGTAAAGTATTGGGGGAAAAAATCAAAAAATCCCGTTTTACCATTTAACCCAAATCTTTCACTTCGTTTAGACAATTTAATTTCAAAAACAAAAATCGAAAAAAGTTTATCCAATGAAGATGAGTTTTACATTAATAATGAAAAACAAAACAATGATGAAGTGAAAAAAATAATTAACTTTATTTCAAAATTCACTCCGCATGATAGAGAGAAAATCTGTATAAAAAGTTACAATACCGTACCTACTGCAGCCGGTCTTTCTTCCAGTTCCAGCGGTACTATGGCGTTAGTTCTTGCTTGCAACAAATACTTTAATCTTAATAAAACTACCAAAGAACTAATCGAAATATCTAAAGAAGGATCAGGCTCTTCTTGCCGTAGCTTTTACAAACTTGCTTCTTGGCTTGAGGACGGTAGTGTTGAGGAACTTTCTTGTTCACTTGATTTTGGAATGATGGTTCTTGTTGTTAACGAGAATAGAAAAAAAATCTCAAGTCGTGAAGCCATGGAACGTTGTGTTCAAACTTCTACCAATTTTTCCAACTGGGTTAATCAGGCAAAAAAAGATTTTGCAGCTATGAAAGACGCTCTTGAAAATAATAATTTTGAAAAAATCGGTGAAATAACGGAAAGAAATGCTCTACTTATGCACTCAACAACCAAAACCGCAACACCCGGTTTTTCATTTTTAACCGATGAAAGTTATCAGGCTATGAATATAGTAAAAAAACTTCGAAACAGCGGCTATCGTTGCTATTTTACAATGGATGCCGGTCCCAATGTTAAAGTTCTTTATCTTAAAGAAGATCAAGAAATATTATATAAGGAAATTTCTAAATTATGGAACAAAAAAATAATCATGTGTATGGAGTAGCTTATGGAAAACTCTATATTGCCGGTGAATATGCTATTTTAGAAGATTACTCAAAAGCAATCTTGCTCGGAGTTTCCAAAAAAATTACTGCCATTATAGAACCAAGTGACACAACTACTATTTTCGATACATTGTACAATAAAAAAATAACTTTAGATGAAGATAATAAAGATTTTCACCTTATACAAAATTTTATTAAATTTACTCAGAATTACTTAAGAAGTAAAAATTCATTTTCACTTACTATTTTAAATGAGCTACATGGAAAAAACAGCAAATATGGGTTAGGTTCTTCAGGGGCTGTTCTTGTTGCTATTGCTAAAGCAATGTTTAATTTCGAAAAAATTGCTTTTGACGATTTATTAATTTTTAAACTCGTTGTTCTATATAATATTAAACATAATATTTGCAGCTCTATGGGAGATGTGGCAGGGAGTTTAACACAAGGTTTAACTTATTACGAAAAATTCTCACACAACAAGCTTTTATCACTAATAGAAAAAAGTAATTCCGATAAAGAAGTAATTGAAAGTCCTTGGCATGGTCTTATTATAAGAAAAATATCAACGAATATACCGATAGAACTTTTTGCTCACTGGACAGGAGATTCTATTGATACAAGAGAACACATTAAACTTTGGAACAATAATAAAAGTAGTAAAATAGATAACTACTCAACTTTTATCAGGCAATCAAATACTTTAGTAAGTGAACTGTATTTAACATTTTTTACTAATGATGTTAATACATTTTTAAATACTATTAATAAAATCCGTAAAAATTTATTATTTTTAGAGAGTTTTTCCAATATCCCAATGGAAACTGCTCCAATGAAAAAATACATAGAAAAATTTCCGGCTGGAAAACAAAGCGGCTCCGGCAGCGGAGATATAGTTTTAGGATTTAAAAACTCTGATAAACCTTTTTCAATAAATCTAATATTGAAAGAATTACAAATAAACTAAGACGTAGAGAGGAATATATATGAGAAAAAATGATCATATCCGACTTGCATTGGAAGATAAAACAATACTAACCAGCTTGGACAACTATGCTATTGACTATTATAGTGTTCCACGCTTTGGATTAGAAGATGTTGATACCTGTACGAATATTTGCGGTATAAGTTGGCAATACCCATTCTATATTAACGCTATTACAGCCGGTGGTAAGGAATGTAATAAAATAAATCAGGATTTTATAGAAGTAAGTAAAATATGCGGAATAAAATTTTTCCCCGGCTCTTACTCTCCGGCATTAAAAAATAAAGAAGATGCACATGCTTACCCTAAAGGATATTCTGTCAATCTCGGCTTAGATAAATCGGTTGATGATATATTAGATGCAATTAAACAAACAAAAGCACAGTATCTTCAAATGCACACAAATCCACTCCAAGAAATGATTATGCCTGAAGGAGATCATAATTTTGAAACATGGTATTCCACACTAAAAACGATTAGCGAAAAATCTACCATACCTATTATCTTAAAAGAAACCGGCTTCGGTATGAACAAAGAAACAATAGAACTAGCTATAAACTTAAACATATCTGCTGTTGATATTAGTGGAAAGGGCGGAACAAATTTTGCAAAAATCGAAAATGGTCGTCGAGAAAAAAAATCCGGTTACTTAGAAGAAATTGGTTTAACTACAGCAGAAAGTTTGGAAATTGCAAAAGAATACCGAAATAGAATTGATATACTGGCTAGCGGCGGTATTAGAAATCCTCTTGATGTGATTAAATGCCTTGCACTAGGAGCAAAGGCTGTCGGAGTATCAAGGATATTTTTAGAAATTTTAATCAATAACGGAAAAGAAGCATTAATAGAAGAAATAGAACATTGGAAAAAAGAATTAAAATTTTTAATGATTTTAATGAATGCTAAAAATATACCTGATTTATACGGGAAAATACGAAAAGTACGTTAAAGAAGACGCTTAAATGAGTTTAGTTTAAGGGTTGTATAATAAATACGGGGCATGGGGAAAATCCATACCTCGTATTGTTTTTTAATATACAAAAAGACAAATATCCAATATAATTAAAGTGCAAAAAAATAAACTATGAAAGGATATCTGTCATCAATAATTTTAACACAAAAACAAAAGAAATAAAAGAGGGAGAATTCATTAAAAACCTACTACAAATAAAAGATAAAAATATAACTATTGAGAAAACACATAACGAAACTATAAAAAATAATCAAAAGTACTTTGTATTCAAAGGTACCTTAACATATAAACCCAAGAAGTGTGAATGCTGTGGTTGTCTTAATAAAGGTTATACTGTAGTTAAAAACGGCTTTAATGAACTTACTAGAATTAATCTATTAAAAATATCAGGTATCCCTGCTTATTTGGAACTAAGAAAGCAACGTTTCAAGTGTAAAACTTGTAATAAAAAATTTGTAGCTACTACTTCTTTTGTAGATAAATACTGTAGTATTTCTAAAAATGTTAAGTTTTCTATAATGAGTGATTTAGCTGATACTTTATCTTTTAAACAAATAGCCAAAATGAATAATGTATCGGTTAATACTGTTATAAGAACTCTTTATAAATGTAAATCCCATGTAGACATTCTTAACTATAATACCTTACCTGAGTATTTATGCTTTGATGAGTTAAAGTTTACTAAAGATAGTAAAAATGGTATGAGTTTTATTTTTTTAGATGCTTTAACTCATGAGATTATTGATATAGTTGATGGTAGAACTGAGTATATTTTAAATAATTATTTTTCCAGATTTTCTAAAGAGGCTAGAAGTAATGTTAAGGCTATTTGTATTGATATTTATACTCCTTATATGAAGTTGATTAGAAATAAGTTTCCTAATGCTGAAATTGTTATAGATAGGTTTCATATTATTCAAAATGTTAATAGAGAACTTTATTCAAAATGTTAATAGAGAACTTAATAGAACTAGAGTTAAGCTAATGAATATTTACAAAAAACAAAAAGGTATTAATTATACTCTTTTAAAAAATAATTGGAAGTTAATATTAGAAGATGAAAGTAATGTTACTCATGGTAGGTTTTTCTTTAATAGGAGTTTTAGGAGTTTAGTTACTAGACGTGATATTTTAGATTATTTATTAGGATTAGATTGTATATTTAAGGCTAGCTATGAGAGAGTTCAGGATATTAGATATGCAATAAGGTATAGAAATGAGTTGGAGTTTAAAGAATTAATTGAAAAATCTACTATCGATTTATCTGATGGTGTTAGTAAGGCTATTAATACTATGAGAAAACATAAAGGGTATATGCTTAATAGTGTTAGGTATTCTATTTCTAATGGTTCTTTGGAGGGTATTAATAATAAGATAAAGGTTTTAAAGAGAGTTTCTTATGGTTATAATAGCTTTTATAACTTTAGATTACGCATTTTAGTTGTTTCTAGGTTATTTGTTTCTGAGTATAAAAATAATATTTCTTTTAAGGGCGTTTTGAAAAATGCCAAGCAACACTGCATTGCTTAGCATTTTATCCTTATTTTTTCTCATGCCCCGTATTTGACACAGAGCCAGTTTAAGTATCTTCTTTATTTTCTAATTTAGCAATCCTCTTAACTGCTTTTTTTAAATCTTCATCCATTTTTAATATTTTTGTTTTATTTTTTTGATTTTCAGCTATTAAATACCAGCATGATACTAATAACATAAAATTCAAACAAATTATTGCAAACATATATTCTCCTTTTTTTAAACTTGGCATTTATAAAAAATTCCTACTTGAGAATTCAAGTAGGAATATACCTATCAAAATAAATCTAAAAGAGGGAAATCTTTAGACTATTCCTTAATAAATTTTTACAATTTACCAATTAGTATTTACGTTTTCTAGCCGCTTCAGATTTTTTCTTACGACGTACGCTTGGTTTTTCGTAGAATTCACGTTTACGAACTTCTTGGATAGTTCCATTTTTAGAAACAGCACGTTTAAAACGACGTAGTGCATCCTCTAGTGATTCATTTTTACGAACTACAGTTTTTGACATTGGATTTCCCTCCCTCCGATAAAAAAAAGTCTAATCTTAATACAATCAAACGACCGTAAATTAAAATAAATACATAAAAGTCATTTAATTAATTCGATTGCTTAAGCAATCTACTTAAACATTGTATTATATAATCAAGGTATTGTCAACCTTAAAGACAAAACAAACCTATAAAAATAATAAAAAATATATATAATTTTTATCAAGTTTTTAAGTAATGATAAACTATAATGAAAATTTTGTTAGCTAACTTGGATTAATTATAAAACCGATACAACTCTTTTATAATGAAATGTTTTTGATAAAGCTCTATATTATCTTTCCTTTAACCACTTTTTAAATTCTTCTATAAAGTTTGAATATTGTTTTTTATTTTGATAACTTGGGATTTCTGCTAAAAACACTTGTTTAGGAAGCAGCTTCTGTTCTTTTTTAGTTATTAAAATAATAACTTTAACTTGCTCATCAGTTTTAAACATTTCTACAGGTAATGTTATCACGGCATTAAGATTAATATCTTTTTCTAAAAATTTTTTAAACTTATTATCAAGTTCCAAAACCTTTCTAGAAACTACCAATATTCCAATTCCATCATCTTTTAAATAGTTTACCGTTTGCTCTATAAAAAGAAGAGAATTAAGGCTATAACCATTATTACTACATAATTTATAATTTAAGCTGTTGTCAATATCAGCATAATATCCAAACGGAACATCGCTTACAATAATATCCTGTTTTTTTATATCTAACGGTTTTAAGACATCTTGATTAATAATATCAACATTCGTTTCCAATAAATTAAAAATATTTTGTTGAAGTTTAACATAATTATTATCAACATCAATCGATGTTAATCTTTTCTCTCCGTTGCTTAAAGCTGCAATATTTATTAAAAAATTTCCACTCCCACTTGCAAAATCTGACACACTTATACTTTTTTCACCGAAAATACATTCTATTAAATGAGAAACATACATTGTTATTATTTCCGGGGTAATGCTGTAGCTTGGATCATTAAGTTCTTTTAGTGACTTCAATAGAAGAAATTGATACGCTTTTCTTATAGTTTCTTTTGAGTAATTATCAACTATTTCAAAATAATCTTCATCTTTTTCTAATGATAAATAATTTATCAATGATTCAAAATAAGTATTATTACTTCTATTTTCTTCCGTTTTTCTATCAATCTTGAAAAATAATTCTTCTAATTCCGACAATTTTCTCACTCCATAATTTTATTATACATAAATTATAATATAACCGCTGATATTTAACAACTCTATCCTTAAAGTATTAAAAATGTATTTCTAACGGCTATTGCAGTACATTCAAAAGAAATTCAAACTACCAGTATTAAATTATATTTGCTGAAATTTAAAAAATTATTAAATATAGTAAAAATAATCAATCAGCAAATAACTTCTATAGATATCTATTTAGTTTTAGAACTTATTAATTAGTTATTTAATTAAAGTAAAGCCTGTTCCCATTGCTCTTCTTTATATCCCAACAGCAATATATCATTTTCCAAATCAAACGCTAATGGTCTTTTTATCAACATTCCATTATCTACCAACAATTTTAATACCTCATCTTCTGTTAAATCGGCTAATTTATCTTTTAATTTTAATTCTTTATAAACTAAACCGCTGGTATTAAATAATTTTTTTATAGGTATATTAAACGTAGCTAATATCTTTTTAAAATTTTCAATAGACGGCGTTTCTTCTTTTACATTAAAATATTCTGCTTGTATATTATTTTCTTTTAATAATTTTTTTGCTTTTTTACATGTAGAACACGCCGGATATTCATAAATATAAAGCATATTTCTTCTCCTTTTATTTCTTACATTTTCTAAATTAATAATAATTTTTAATATTAAATATTATAGTCTTTAAGTAACTATTGTGTAAAGAAATATGCTTAATATACAAAAAAGCTAAAAATTCCTTTAATAAAATTATATAAAGGAACTTTTAGCTTTTTAACTATGCAGATGCACCACTTGTTGCGTCCGCTGCCGGTGTTGCTGCCGGTGCACCATGTGAATGACCTCCGCCGGATGCGCCGCTTGTTGCATCTGCTGCCGGTGCTTGTGCATAACCACCGGACATCGCCATACCATTTTTTACTAATGTCTGTCCTGTTTGTTTTAAATACCAGTCAACAATAGGTTTAAAATCTAAAATATACTCGTTAATTCCGGCATATTTTCCGTCTTTATCATACATTGCTTGATAGTTATGAACTACATATTTATCCGGACCGTGTGTTGGAACATGAGTTCTAAATACATCGATCTGACCTGAACGAAGTAAACCTACTAACCAGCTAACACTTCCATGCACTCTTTCGGGGTGAACCGCTGATAATGAGCAACCAACTTGTTCCGGTCGACGTTTAGCTAACATTTCATGCTCTTCTTTATTATAATTATAGTATAAGAATTGGTTATTACTATCGGCATAAGTTAATTCTATCGGCATAGAATTTAGGAAACAATTTAATTGATCTACAGTTAAAATACCACGATCAAGTTTTACATAGGTATCACCTGATACTGCATTTACTTTCTCTGCAGCTTTTTCATACCAGTCATCATCATTTCCTTCAACACCTTCTATAGTTGTAGAAATTTTCCCGCTAGCTGTTAAATCTTCAGGCGGCGTCGGTTTTCTCTCTGCTAAAGATTTTGCAACGGTAGCGAATTTTGCAAATTTAGTTAAACATATTCTAAGATATCCAATAGTACGTTCATCTTTGATATTTCCATTTTCATCAAATGCCTCTTTTGCTTTTCCTAAAAGAAACTCATTTCCCGGGAAAACTATGGCATTTACTCCCGGTGCGTCCAACACTTGACGTAGGTGAAGTTGAGCACGTGATGACCCTTGGTCATAATAAGAAGCTCCAACTACCATAACCGGTTTATTTTCGAATGGATGTAATTCAAACGATAACCACTCTAATGCACTTTTTAGCGATGCAGTTATTGTGTGATTATGCTCGGGTGTTGCAATAATAACTCCATCTGATTGCAAAATTTTACGATTCATTACTATTAAATCTTTATTTTCTTTAGAATGGTCTTCATCTTGGTTAAACATCGGCAAGTTTGTAATATCCAATAATTCCAAAGTAAATAAATCTTTATATTCTTTTGCTATAAATTCCATTAATTTGCGGTTGTATGAAACTTCCGCATTCGAACCTACAATTCCTACTAATTTCATATGTCTACACTCCTATTCTATTTTAACTCTTCCCAAGAAAAGTTTTCTATTTCTTTTGCTGCTTGTTTATGAGCATTCATTAGTTTTTCAGTAATTTTAATAAACAGTAAGAAATCTGCAAATAAACTATCTAATTTTTGAACAGTTTCCGGATTACTAATATCCCCTACTTCATCAAATGCTTGTAATGAATGACCTAATAAAAATTCCGAACTTGGCATAACTCGTGCTTTGACTTCCGGAGAATCTAAAATCTGACGAATATGTGCCTGAGCACGTGATGAACCAAGTGTACCGTAAGATGCACCGGTTAACATTACAGGTTTATCCAATAGTGGATGAATTCCATAAGATAACCACGCTATTAAACTCATAAGTGATGCCGGAACTGCGTGATCATACTCCGGAGAACTAATAATAACTCCATCAGCAGCTTCTATTTTTGCTGCTATTTCAGTCACCTGCACCGGAAGAACTTTATCAGCAGGTTTGTTAAATAAAGGAATATCTTTTATTTCAACTAACTCTATCTCCGCCTTATTTGCAAAATGTTTTTGAATATATTGTAGAAGTTGGCGATTTGTAGATTTTTTAGAATTTGTACCAACTATACCAATTAATTTAACCATCTTTTTATGTCCTTTCCCTTTTGTTATATTATTTTTTTCAACCGTAGTTTTGTTAGAAACTTCTTTATTATTTTTTTTAGAATTTTTTATCTCTTGAACCAATTTTCATAACCCTCCTAAATATTTAAAAGCATCTTATATTATTACAATATCTTTATCTAACTATACTGCTTTCCAAACCGTCAGAATAATATACCTCACCGGTGGTAGTAACCACAACCCCCTCTATATCAGGTAACGAATGTAACTTATCCATTATTTTCTCAACACTTTTCCCAAATAGCCGTGTTGTCCAAATTTCACCATCAACAGACAAATTAGAAATAATTGTTAATCCGGCAACGTTAGTTTCAACCGGATAACCGGTTTTAGGGTTAAGAATATGATGATAAGTATTTCCATTTTCTGTGTAATTTCTTTCATAAATTCCGGAAGTTACTACAGACTGATTTTTTATTTTTATTGTAAAAATATGATTACCTCTACTAAGAACGGGGTCTTGAATACCTATCCGCCAATAATAATCCGGATTATGAAGAGCATTTCCAAACGTTAAAACATTTCCGCCTAAATTAATAAGCCCTGAATTTACTCCTCTTTGTTTTAAATATTTCACCAGTAAGTCGGCTATATACCCTTTAGCTAAAGCTCCCAAATTTATAGCCATTCCTTTTCTTGTTAAATAAACTGTTTGTTCTTCATCGTTTAATATAATTTGGTTCGGATCCGTCAACAATAATAATTTTGATATTTCTTCATCTGTTGGAACTTTTGCATCTTTAAAACCAATTCTCCAGCTTTGAACGATGGGACCAAGTGCAATATTCAGTAAACTGTCATTTGCCAAACTGTGTTTTTTTCCTATCTTTATTAATTCGTATAATTCCGGCTTTACTTTAACAGGTTTTATACCGGCATTGTGGTTTACAATCATAAGTTCTGAACTGTCATCATTAGCACTAAATCTATGTTCATATACTTTTAATAATTCTATAGTTTCATCAAGTATTAATTCAACCTCTTCTTGATCATAGATTGTAATATCAATCGCTGCTCCCATTAGTTTTATTGACCTTGTTTTTAATTCCATTACATTCACCTCAAAGTCCAAATTATAAAAAACTATTTTTAAAACTTAATTAACTTAAGTTTTATAGTATATAATATATATTTTACAATAAATAATTATTTTGTTAATAAAAAACTTTCCTTTTTTCTATTGTAGTACAATTATATAGCAATTTGAAAAATAATGCAATACAATATTTTAACATTAGATTAAAATAATTTTTCAAGAAAAACTTATTATATCAGTTATTAATATTATTAATTTTTATTAATTAAAATAAATATTATAACATTAATTTTATAATATTTTAAAAATAAAAACTGTATTAAGTTTTTTTATTTTCTATTTTATTTTTCAGTTTTTAAATATTTTTTATTTATCAGGAATAAAAGAAAGTTGATTTATAAAATCACCCTCTGAAAACAGTATAAAATAAGAATTTATTAATAAAAAATTATTTCTTAAAAATATAGTCTTAAAACAGCTGTTTTTAAATGTTTATTTTTATTTAATGATATTTTTATTCTGTACTATAAAAAACAAGTATAAAAAAACTATATCCTCTCCAATGTAATTTATCTTTACTTTTGTAAACCAAATTTTTTCTAAAAATAAATTTCAATTTATATATTTAATTTAAAATCAAAATGTTTATATCGTTATTAATAACAGCTATCAATTAAGTAATTCTTATTATTATTTTCAAATTTTTTTAATAATTTTTTTCCATTATAACCAATGTATTTTTGGAAGTTTTTGTATTTATAAAATGCAAATTTTTCTAAAATAAACTCTAACATATACGAACATAATAGATCAAAAATTAATTACTTTATATTCGGTAAATAATCATAGGTTCAAACAACTGTTTTATATATAAACTTTTGAAAATAATTTTACTAAGAGAATAAAAAATAGGAGCGACTCAAAAATCATGATTTCGTTAAAAATCAATTTTATTGAGTCGCCCCTCGTATACTTCATTAGATCTGGAAAAAAGCTCTTTATAGCAAATTCTTAAATCAATGAATCACTGCGGTCTTACTAATAAGTAAATTCTTTTAAAAATTTTTTACTTTAGTTAACCCTTGTTAAACTTATTATCTTATTAACGTTTAATATTATAAAACGCTTTAATTCCCGGATATTCAGCTGTTACATCTAATTCATCTTCAATACGCAATAATTGATTGTATTTAGCGATACGGTCTGTACGGCTAAGTGAACCTGTTTTGATTTGTCCGGCATTTGTAGCAACTGCTATATCTGAGATGGTTGAATCTTCAGTTTCTCCGGAACGGTGAGAAATAACAGCAGTATATCTGGCACGTTTCGCCATTTCAATAGCATTTAATGTTTCTGTTAAAGTGCCGATTTGGTTAACTTTAATTAAGATTGAGTTACCAACACCTTGTTCGATACCTTGTGATAATTTTTTAGTGTTGGTTACAAATAAATCATCCCCAACTAATTGTACGCGATTTCCTATACGTTCTGTAAGTAATCTCCAACCTTCCCAGTCATTTTCATCCATACCGTCTTCAATAGTGATAATTGGATATTTGTTTACCAACTCTTCTAAATAATCTACTTGTTCAGCTGAAGTACGTTTTGCTCCACCTTCTCCTTCGAATTTAGTATAGTCATATACTCCATTTTCATAGAATTCTGATGATGCACAGTCAAATCCCAAGAATACATCTTTCCCCGGCTCCAATCCGGCTGCTTTAATGGCTGACAGAATAGTTTCAACAGCATCTTCTGTTCCCTCAAATGATGGAGCAAATCCTCCTTCATCACCTACTGCAGTTGATAGACCACGAGCATGTAATAATTTTGCTAAATTATGGAATACCTCTGCACCCCAACGCAATGCTTCTTTAAATGTCGGAGCTCCAACAGGTAAAATCATAAATTCTTGGAAAGCGATCGGTGCATCTGAATGAGAACCTCCGTTTACTATGTTCATCATTGGAACCGGTAATTCTTTTGAGTTGGTTCCACCCAAATATCTGTATAAAGCTACACCTAACGCATCAGCCGCAGCGTGTGCCACCGCTAAAGATACACCTAAAATAGCATTTGCACCCAGACGACCTTTATTTTCAGTACCGTCCAACTCAATCATAGCATAGTCAATACCTACTTGGTCAAATACGTCGAATTTACCTTCCAATAATGGAGCAATTTCTTCATTAACATTGGTTACAGCCTTAGTTACACCTTTTCCTAGGTAACGAGCTTTATCTCCATCTCGCAATTCAACCGCTTCATATTGTCCAGTTGATGCTCCTGACGGTACTAAAGCACGCCCAAATGCTCCTGATTCGGTAGTTACTTCTACTTCAACAGTTGGGTTCCCACGTGAATCTAAAACTTCTCTTGCATATACTTCTGCGATAATATCAAATGTTTTTGCTAACATTAATTTTCTCCTTCATAATTTAAAATTTATATTTATTATAATAGTAAAATTCCTTAAAATTAAGCTAATTTTCCGCCTTCTAATAAAGCTAAAAATGAATCTGCTTTAAGTGAAGCCCCACCTACTAAAGCTCCATCAACATCCGGACATGCTAAGTATTCTTTTACATTTTCCGGTTTTACAGAGCCGCCATATTGAACTCTCACTTTGTCAGCTACTTCTTTTCCATATAATCCCGCAACCACATCACGAACAGATTTACACATTTTTTGTGCATCTTCTTTAGTTGCTGATTTACCGGTTCCGATAGCCCAGATTGGTTCATAAGCCACTACAAGTTTTTCAGCCTGTTCTTTTGTTAAATCCGCTAAATCTTTTCGTAACTGACCTGTAATTACATCAACGGCTTTTCCTGTTTCATATTGTTCAAGTGTTTCACCGCAACAAACGATTGGTATCAACCCATTGGCAAATGCAGCTTTTGTTTTTTTATTAATTAATTCATCAGTTTCACCGAAATATTCACGACGCTCTGAATGCCCTAGTATAACATATTTTACACCTAAATCATTCAGTACATATGGAGAAATTTCCCCTGTATATGCTCCGCTTTGCTCAAAGTGGCAGTTTTCAGCACCAATATTTAATTCACTGTTTTTAGTTAATTCTACTAATGCCTCTAAGTGAGTTGCCGGTGCACAAATAGCCGACTCCACACTTGCTGCGGCAGGCACTTTACCTGCTACCGCTTGTGCAAACTCACGTGCCTCTTTCACTGTTAAATTCATTTTCCAGTTTCCTGCTATAAATGGTAATCTTGTCATAATTGTACTCTCTCCTTGAGTTTTAAAAATTATTTATTTGATAATGAATCTATACCCGGTAATACTTTTCCTTCAAGATATTCTAATGAAGCACCGCCACCGGTTGAAATGTGAGAAAATTTTTCTGCATATCCTAAAGAAATAGCTGCCGTAGCACTATCTCCACCACCGATAATAGTAGTAGCACCCTCTAAGTGCGCAATAGCTTCACAAACGCCAATTGTACCTTTGGCAAAGTTAGGCATTTCGAACACTCCCATAGGTCCATTCCAAATAACCGTTTTAGCACCTTGCAATGTATTTTTAAATAATTCTATTGTTTTCGGTCCAATATCTAAGCCTTCTTCGTCTGCTTCAATATCATCTGTTGCTATACGGCTTGGTGCATCATTTGAAAATTCTTTTGCAACAACTGTATCTACCGGTAATATCAATTTATCTCCGGCTTTTTCCATCAGTTTACGAGCATAATCTATTTTATCATTTTCACATAATGAATTACCGATTTCTTTTCCTTGTGCTTTCATAAATGTATATGCCATACCACCGCCAATTATTACTTTATCAGCTTTTTCCAATAAATTTTCAATAACCGCGATTTTATCCGATACTTTAGCGCCACCCAGAATAGCTACTAATGGACGTTCAGGATTATCAACGGCACCACCGATAAATTTAATTTCTTTATCTACCAGAAATCCTGAAGCTGAATTACCTTCTCCAATATTTGTAGCAATACCGACATTAGAAGCATGAGCACGGTGTGCAGTACCGAATGCGTCATTGACATAAACATCACCTAGTGATGCCCAATATTTCGCAAGTTCTGCATCATTTTTAGATTCTTTCTTGCCATCAATATCTTCAAAACGTGTATTCTCGAACATTAAGATTTCTCCATCTTTCAGTTCTTTTATAGCAATTTCTAATTTACTACCACGTGTTTCAGGTACAAATTTAACATCTTTACCTAATAATTCTGATAACCTTTTAGCTACCGGTGCAAGTGATTTAGATGCTTTATCCGCCTCTTCTTTCACACGACCTAAATGAGAAAATGCTACTACTTTTGCACCTTGATTAAGGGCATACTCAATAGTCGGCAATGCCGCAGTAATACGATTATCATTAGTAATCTTACCGTCTTTTAATGGTACGTTAAAGTCAACACGCATTAAGACAGTCTTTCCTTGTAAGTTACCTAAGTCTTTGATAGATTTCTTCATGGAAAACTCCTTTTTAAATATATTAGAATATAAGACAAAAAGCCAACTTATAAGCAAGATTTTAATACTCTTAACTGTATGTAGTATACTACAAGAAAAAACTAATTATAAATTAATTTTTTCAAGATACTTTACCACCATAGTTGAAAATACTATTTGATGAATTTTGTATGTTTATCTTAATTATTCATCATTTCCTACTTTTAAGTCAGCTCCTTATCTATTCTTCTTATTATCTATTATAAATTATTTTATCAATCCTGCAAAGTATTTTAATGTTCTTACTAATTGAGAAGTGTAAGACATTTCATTATCGTACCAAGAAACAACTTTTACTAATTGTTTATCACCTACTGTTAATACTTTTGTTTGAGTTGCATCAAATAATGAACCGAATTCTATTCCTACGATATCAGAAGAAACGATTGGATCTACATTGTATCCGAATGATTCAGTAGAAGCAGCATGCATAGCAGCGTTAACTTCTTCAGCAGTTACAGTTTTTTCAACTACTGCTACTAATTCAGTTAGTGAACCTGTCGGTACCGGTACACGTTGTGCTGCTCCGTCAAGTTTACCGTTTAATTCAGGGATAACTAAACCGATTGCTTTTGCAGCACCTGTTGTGTTAGGAACGATATTCACCCCTGCTGCACGAGCACGACGTAAATCCCCACCACGATGCGGTGCATCAAGTGTATTTTGGTCACCTGTATATCCGTGAATTGTAGTCATTAACCCTTCTACTATTGTAAAGTTATCGTGTAGTGCTTTTGCCATAGGTGCTAAACAGTTGGTTGTACATGATGCCCCTGAGATAACAGTTTCTGTTCCATCTAATGTTTCATGGTTTACATTAAACACGATAGTTTTAATATCACTACCTCCCGGTGCAGAGATAACAACTTTTTTAGCACCTGCTTGAATATGTGCTTCCGCTTTTACTTTAGAAGTAAAGAAACCTGTACATTCTAACACTACATCTATTCCTAACTCTCCCCATGGCAATTCTGCCGGATTTGGATTAGCAAAACCTTTTACTTCTTTACCGTTTATTATTAAACTACCGTCTTTTTCAAAAACTTCCCCTTGGAAACGCCCTTGAGTTGTATCGTATTTTAACAAATGTACCAATTGATTAACCGGAGTTAAATCATTAATTGCTACTACTTCAATTCCTTCTACGTTTTGAATTCTTCTTAATGCAAGACGCCCAATACGTCCAAATCCGTTAATTGCTACTTTCACTGTCATTTTTTAGTTCCTCCTAAAAATTTTATTTATTAATTTTAGTAATTATTTTTCTACATATTGCTTCATCAATAATAAGTGTTGCATTGATCGGTTTTGTATTTAAGTAACTAAATACCGCCTGCGCTTTATTTTCTCCACCAACTATTGTAAAAACATCTCCAATGCTATCAACATCTTTAAAACTCATCCCTATAGTAGAGGTTTTAAATATTTCGTGACCGTCTTCATCGAAATAACTTCCAAATGATTCACAAATAGCATTTTTCTTTTTTAACACTTCGAGAATATCTGATGAAGTTCTTCTTCTATAAGCCATCTCAAAAGCATTCCCTATACTATGTATTATAATTGATGTTTTTTCTATAACGTCCAAAGCATTTTTCACAACAGGTTCTTTAACAAGTTCTCCTAATGCTTTTTGTCCTATATTATCCGGTGCGTGTAGTAATTGATAGTTATTTCCGGAGTTATTAGCCATTTTTGCCGCTATATCATTTGATTGATACTCCGTATTAACTTCTGATAATCCGCCGCGAATAGGTGTTATAGTAACATTTTTTCCATATCCGAATGTTTTATCTGCCCTATCTGCAACATAGTACATTGTACTTCCTCCACTTACTCCGATTACACACTCTTTGGTTATTTTTGAATTAACCTTATCAAGAAGTAAGTCCGTCATCTCTACCCTAGTCGCTTCACTATTTACAAAATCTCCTGCCACTATGTAAACATCTTTTATTGAAAAATGTTTTTTTATAATACCTCGTTCTTTAACGAATGTATCATTGGTAATAAAAGATTTTATTTCTACTAAAAATTCCTCGCCTTTTTCCGTAAGACTCATTCCGGTAGTTTTCTTAGTAATTAAACCCAGTTTCGATAATACCTCACATTCAGTACGTAACTGTCGTTCAGTTATGGTCACAAAATTTAATAATGTTTTTCTTCCTACCGGTTGATTTATTTTAATAGTAAGAAGTAACTCATAGCGATCATTAAATTTTTTCACCATCTCGGGTACAAGTTTATTTTGCATATGTAACAAATGTAAAATATCCATATTATCATGCCCTTCTTGTTTGAAAATTCATCTTTAATATTATCGTTGGTCGGAATACGTCCTTATAGGTCGAAATACGTCCAAGTTGTGGTAAAAAAATAAACTTTCTGAATAGTATTATAACAGAGCACTCTTAAAAAATCAAGAGTTTTAACTATAATTCTATCAAAAAATTTATCCATTATTTTAAAACCGTTAACAATTCTACTTGAATAATAAAGTAGAAAACAAAAATCATTTCATGTTCTTTATAATCTAGCGGCAATGGCGAAATATATTGTTTTGGATAATTTAATTCAATTTCTTTTTTCAAATCATCTATACTTATCTTTTTAAGATTATATCTATTCAGTATTAAATCTAATTCTTTCTCGTTATAAAAGAATATATTTTTTACCTTTGTAGCGAATAATCTATCCGAAATCATAATATTACTAATTATTGATAAGGTAGATTCCAACTCTTTACTCGCTGTTGCAGGCGTATTTAACATTTTATAAATATTTTCTATTAATACTTTTGGTATTTGATAATCAAGTTCCAATTTCTTAAAATCTATTTTTAAAGATTTTTTAATATTATGTTTTCCCTCAGCTTTCTCCTTATTATAGAATATAACATATCTATCTTCTATTGTGATGAGTTCTTTCTTATTAAAAATTATCTCTATACCGGCATCATTTAAAAGTTTGATCGTTTTATCTTCGTCTAATTTCATAAACGGTCGTTTAAATTTATTATTATCTAATAGATAAAATCCTCTGTACGCCCTATGATATTTGAATTTCAAAATTATACCCCTTTCTTACTAAAATCCTTTATCATACTATCATATTTAGGAAAAATATTCAATATTGAGTATTATAAATTTGATATTAAAACTTTTCTCTTAATTTTTCCGGTTTTATTCCCGCTTCCAATAAAACCAACAACTTTATTCTTGCTTTTTGACCACTTAAACCGGTTGTAAAAATAACTCCATCTTGACAAAATCTTTTCCCTCCGCCCTCATAATCATAAACATCTTGAGTTACACCGTTAAAAGCTCTTGATACAAAAACAACGGGAATATTTTTTTCAATACATCTTTTTATTGCCGGAACTGTTTTAGGCGGTAAGTTCCCTGCTCCTAATGCCTCTATTACTAAACCATCTATTTTCAAACTACAAACTGAATCTATCAACTCTGCTCCCATACCGGCTTATGCCTTTAATAAAAATACTTTTTTATTGTTTGTAGTAATATTATAATGCTCTTTTTCTATTAATTTTTGAAAATAGATAACTTTATTTTTTAATACCAACCCTACCGGGCCAAATGTCGGCGTTTGAAAAGTAGCAACATTTGTTGTATGAGTTTTGGTAACATATGTTGCTGTATGTGCTTCATCGTTCATTACCACAAGCACACCTTTATCACAACTTTCATCACTTATTGCTACTACCAATGCGCTTCTTAGATTTACCAGCCCGTCAGATCCTAATTCATTACTTGAACGCATCGCTCCCGTTACAACTACGGGAATATTTACATCCAACGTTAACTCTAAATAATAAGCTGTTTCTTCTAAAGTATCCGTTCCATGAGTTATAACTACTCCATCATACTCTTCCTCAACAGCCTTTAGTATTCTTCTTTGAATACCTAGCATTTCCTGTTCTGTTATTTGCGGTGATGCTAAATTATACAGCTCCTCTACGGTTATATCTCCCATATATGAAAAAATGTTTTCACTCATTCCTATAGGATTAATTTTTGTTGGCGATACTTTGCCTGTAGTATGATCTTCACTCATTGAAATAGTACCGCCGGTACTTATTATTAAAATTTTCTTCATTATACCTTTCTCCTTCTATAATAAATATCAATTATAATTATATATATTCTAATAAAATAATATTATTAATACTTCTCCTAAATTCTACTCATGCCCTCTATTATAACACGCATAAAAAAAATATAAAACTCTAAGTATCATTTTTCCTTAAAGTTTTATATTTTTCCGGTTAGTTATTACTTAATCCATTCAACAAGCTTATTCGCCTCTTCCGGTCCCATTGAACCTTGGTCATAACTATAAAGAGGTGCCCCTTGTTTATGATATTTATCTAATAAATTATTAACAAACTGCCATGATACAACAATTTGATCCCATTGCGAAAACAATGCTCTGTCACCTTTTAAGCAAGCATCTAATAAACGTTCATACGCTTCAGGAGTATTTATTCTGTTTTCCAATATACAGCTTTGACAAAAATCTAAAGAAATCTGTTGCAACTCCTGTTCCGTTCCCGGTTTTTTAGCATTAAATTGGAAGTACACTCCCTCGTCCGGTTGTATTTTAATAATTAATACATTTCCGGGTGTATCTCCTATTGCTTTAAATTGGACTACAACTTGAGTTTCTCTATCACCCATTTTTTTACCTGTACGTATAAAAAACGGAACATCTTCCCAACGTTCGTTATCTATAAACAATTTTAGCGCTGCATATGTTTCTGTTTTTGAATTAGGTTGAATATTTTTTTCATTTAAGTAACCGTTATACTGCGCCATAACTAAATTGGCATTGGTATCTTCTACCGGTTTTATTGCGGACAATAAATTATATTGGCTATTGTGTATCTCGGTGCTGTTATCTTCTATCGGCTCCTCCATAGCAACAATTGATAATACCTGAAGTAGATGATTTTGTACCATGTCTTTTAAAGCACCGTTTTTATCGTAATACCCGGCACGTGTTCCTACCCCGACGGTTTCCGCTGCTGTTATTTGGATATTTTCGATAAAATCTTTGTTCCAAATTCCTTTAAAAATAACATTTTTAAAGCGAAGAGATAATATGTTCTGAATCATCTCTTTTCCTAAATAATGATCAATATGATAAATCTCATGTTGTCCAAAGAAATCTGCCAAACTGTCATTCAATATTGATGCTTTCTCCAGATCTTCTCCAAACGGTTTTTCAATAATAACCTTTGCATTATTATTTGCACAATATTTTTTAAGACCGTTTGTTATAGTAATAAAAAACGTCGGAGCTACCGCATAGTAATAAATATGCTGATCTATTTCCATTAATGTATAAAATGTTTGTAATATACGATATTCTTCTTCATTTGTCATATCCATCTTAAAATAAATAATACGACGTGCATACGAACTAAACTGCTCTTCATCGAATTTCGTTCTTGCATGTTCTTTTATCCACTCTCGTGCTATTTTGATATAATCATCCGGAGTGTACGCCCTACGACCAATAACAATTATTTTAAAATTATCGTCTAATTTTCCTAATACATCTAAATTATATAAAGCCGGTAGTAATTTTCTATAAGTTAAATCACCTGTTCCGCCGAATAATGTAATTGCATTATTATTTTTCATTATTTCCCACCCAATCATAATGGTAATTTCCTTCTTTATCCGTTCTTTCAAAAGTATGAGCTCCGAAATAATCTCGTTGTGCTTGGATTAAATTAGCTCCACTATCTGCTGTTGTATAAATATCTAAGTAAGAAATAGCAGAAGTCATTGCACTTAGAGGCAATCTATTTTGAATAGCCAATACTGCCACTTCTCGCAAATTATCTTGCCTTGTTTCTATAATATTTTTAAAGAACGGATCGAAAATAAGATTTTCCAGTTGAGAATTATTTTGATATGCTTCAATAATGTTTTGTAATATTTTTGCTTGAATAATACACCCACCACGGAATATTTTGGCTATATCGGCATAATTAAACTCCCACCCGTATTCTTTTTCAGCAGCTTGAAACAATTTAAACCCTTGTGCATAAGAAATAATTTTGGAAATAAACAGTGCATCTTTTACGATTTCCACTAAATGTTTTTTATCTGTTACAACATTATAAACCTTACGTGAAAATTCTTTTTCTGCTTTAATACGTTCTTCTTTAAGGTTAGACATATAACGACCATTTAATGCACTTGTAATTACGGAAACATCAATACCTAAATCGATTGCCTGCTCATTTGTCCACTTACCTGTACCTTTTTGACTGGCTTTATCCAGAATTTTATCAACTAGATAATCTCCGTTTTCTTCTTTAACTTTAAAAATGTTTGCGGTAATTTCTATTAGATAAGACTCTAATTCCCCTTTATTCCATTCTTCAAAAATTTCTTGCAATTCTTTATTATTAAAACCTCCAAGATGTTTTAATACTTTGTACGCCTCGGAAATTAACTGCATATCTCCATATTCAATACCGTTATGAACCATTTTTACATAGTGTCCCGCACCACCGGTTGACGTATAACTACAACAAGCAACTCCGTTTACTTTGGCAGCAATAGCTTCTAAAATCGGACGAATTTCTTTATAAGCAACTTCATCTCCTCCCGGCATTAATGCAGGGCCGAATCTCGCACCTTCTTCACCTCCTGAAACACCTACACCAAAGTAATTAATTCCTTTATTTAACAGTAGTTCATATCTTCTTTGAGTATCTTTAAAAAATGAATTACCTCCGTCAATAATAATATCCCCCTTGTCTAAAAGAGGTGTTAACTGTTCAATTAAGCTATCTACAGCTGCACCGGCTTTAACCATCAATACTACTTTTCTTGGTTTTTCCAATCCATTTACCAACTCTTGTAATGAGTGTCTTCCAACTATATTTTTATGAGGATGTTCTTTTAACATCTTATCAACAACACTGGTTGTTCTGTTAAACACTGCTACTTCAAATCCGTTATCAGCTATATTTAAAGCTAAGTTACTCCCCATAACCGATAAACCGATCACTCCGATATTTTGCTTCATTAAGTGAGCCTCCTAGTTTTTTTATCCATTATACCACTAATTTTTATCTTTGCTAAGACTTTTTCTTAAAAAATATTTATTAAACGTTTTCTTATTGGAAAAATATACAAAGGATTACTTCATTAGTCAAAAATTTGCTTTGAAGACAAAATATTTGAGTTTTAATTACTATATATTGTATAATTTATGCAGGGATGGTAACGTTTACTTACCTAATTTTATATATAAGGAGAATTTATTTATGAGTGAAGTTAAAGTTTTAAAGATGTTTATTGGGGGAAAATTTGAAGAAAATATCAAACGAGAATTTATCAAAGTGGTAAATCCCGCTACTGAGGAAGTTATTGCGAAAATTCCAGCCGGCAATTGTAAAGATGTTGATCATGCTATTACAGTTGCCGATGTTGCTCAAAAATCTTGGGAAAAACTACCCGCTATAGAACGTGGAGCATATCTGAAAAAAATAGCAGATCGTATTAGACAAAGAGAACCGGAAATTACACAAACTATCGTTAATGAGGGTGGAAAAACTTTTGAACTGGCTAAGGTTGAAGTGTTATTCACGGCTGATTACATGGATTATATGGCAGAGTGGGCTAGAAGATATGAGGGAGAAATAATTCAAAGTGATAGAAAAGATGAACATATATTCTTATTCAAACGTCCTTATGGTGTAACAACAGGTATTTTACCATGGAACTTCCCATTTTTCTTAATAGCGAGAAAAGCTGCACCGGCTTTACTTACCGGTAATACCATTGTTTTAAAACCTAGTCAATTAACCCCGATTAATGCCAATATTTTTGCGGAAATTTGTACAGAAGTCGGATTACCTGAAGGGGTATTAAATATTATTTATGGACGTGGTTCTGTAGTTGGGAACAGATTAGCTTCTCATCCTAAAGTGGGATTAGTTAGTCTTACCGGTAGCTTGGCAGCCGGACAAGAGGTAATGAAAGCTGCTGCCGATAATATTACCAACGTATCTTTAGAACTTGGCGGAAAGGCTCCTGCTATTGTATTTGAAGATGCCGATTTAGAACTTGCGGCAAAAGCGATAGTTGCATCGCGTGTTATCAACTCAGGGCAAGTTTGTAACTGTGCTGAACGTGTTTATGTCCATGAAAATGTAAAAGAACAATTTGAACAAATATTATTTGCAGAATTAGACAAAGTTAAATTCGGTGACCCGAACAAAGAACGTGGTTTGGATTATGGTCCGTTAATTGAAAAAAGAGCATTAAAAAAAGTCATTGAAAGAGTAGCATATGCCGTTAAACAAGGAGCAACATTAGCATATGGCGGTGATGTAGATAAAGAACAAGTAGGATATTTCTACGGGTCTACCGTCTTAACAGATGTAACCAATGATATGAGCATTATGAAAGAAGAAACATTTGGTCCTGTTATTCCAATTGCCACATTTAAAACATTAGAAGAAGTCATTAATTATGCCAATGATTCAGAATACGGTTTAACATCTTCAGTTTATACAAAAAACTTAAATACAGCATTTAAAGCTGTTAATGGACTGAAATTCGGTGAAACTTATATCAATCGAGAAAACTTCGAAGCAATGCAAGGTTTCCACGCAGGGCGTCGTAAATCAGGTATTGGAGGTGCTGATGGTAAACACGGCTTAGAAGAATATTTAACTACACAAGTAGTTTATATGCAGCTTGGTGATGAATAATATAAATAATTACTAAAAATTAGAAAAAGTTGATAAAAAAAGGTTATCAACTTCTTCTTTTTAATAATTAATAATAATTTTAAATTTAAGTTTTTATTTCGAATAATTCGGACTTTCTTTTGTTATTTGAATGTCATGCGGATGTGATTCTACAAGCCCCGCTCCTGTCATTCGGACAAATTGTGCCTCTTCACGTAATGTACGCAAATTTCTTGAACCGGTATATCCCATGCCGGCACGCAATCCACCAATTATTTGATAAATCGTTTCCGATACCGCTCCTTTGTAAGGTGTACGCCCTTCAATGCCTTCCGGTACAAGTTTTTTACCATCTTCTTGGAAATAACGATCTTTAGAACCTTTTTCCATTGCCGAAATAGAACCCATTCCACGATATGTTTTGAATGAACGACCTTGGAAAATTTCCAATTCACCCGGTGATTCTTCACAACCTGCCAACATTGAACCGAGCATTACAGCATGTCCACCTGCTGCAATAGCCTTAACAACATCTCCTGAATATTTTATTCCCCCATCGGCGATTATCGTTTTTCCTAATTCACGTGCTACCGTTGCACAATCATAAATTGCCGTAATTTGAGGAACTCCAACCCCCGCAACTACACGTGTAGTACAAATAGAACCTGGTCCAATACCAACCTTAACAACATCTGCACCGGCTTTATATAAATCTCGTGCTGCTTCTCCGGTTGCAACATTACCCGCTATAATATCTAATTCCGGATAATTTGTACGCAACGTTTTTACCGCATCTAATACACCTTTAGAATGACCATGAGCGGTATCAACAACAATTGCGTCCACTCCGGCATCTACCAATGCCTCTACTCGTGCTATTGTATCATTAGTAACACCTACAGATGCCGCTACCAATAAACGTCCTTTGTCATCTTTTGCGGAATTTGGATATTTTGCAAGTTTTTCAATATCTTTAATCGTGATTAATCCTGTTAATCTACCGTCAGCATCAGTCAAAATTAATTTCTCAATTTTATGACTGCGTAATATAACGCTAGCTTCCTCCAATGTTGTATTCGCCGGTGCTGTAATTAAATGTTCTTTTGTCATAACCTCACTAATTTTCACATCAAAATCAGTTAAAAAACGCATATCTCGATTTGTGATAATACCGACAACTTTCATTTCTTCTACATTATTAACAATAGGTACACCGGAAATACGATATTGTTGCATTAAACTTTCCGCTTCATCTACTAAACTGTCCGGTGTTAAAAAGAAAGGATCTGTAATAACTCCACTTTCCGAACGTTTAACTTTTCTTACCTGCTCCGCTTGCTCTTTTATAGACATATTTTTATGAATAACACCCAGTCCACCCTCACGTGCCATAGCAATAGCCATTTTATATTCTGTTACCGTATCCATTGCAGCTGAAATAACAGGAACGGATAATTTAATTCGTTCTGTTAGATTTACTTTTAAATCCACTTTTTTAGGTAATACATCACTTTTTGCCGGAAACAACAACACATCATCAAATGTTAAACCTTCTTTTTGAAATTTATCTTCCCACATTATTTTTATATCCTTTCTTATCGTTCATCGTCCGCTATATTAAATGTCACTTTATTATTTTCTAAAGAGGCTATACGACACAACGAACATACATCAATACCACGCTCTTCCAATAAATGTCTACCGGATTGAAAACTTTTTTCAATCAAAATACCGACACCTACTAAACTTGCAGCTGCTTGCTCAACAATTTGCATAAGTCCCAACGTCGCCTGTCCGTTTGCCAAGAAATCATCAATAATCAACACTTTGTCATCTTTGTTAATAAATTTACTTGAAACTACTACCGTGTTTGTAATATTTTTAGTATAACTATGTACCTGCGCCTCATAAATATCATTATTTTTTAGTGTTGACGGTTTACTTTTTTTAGCGAATACCATCGGTACCCTAAATAAATTTGCTACCATAATAGCCGGTGCTATACCACTCGCCTCAATCGTTAATATTTTCGTAACTTCTTTATCCTTAAAATAATCTTGCAAAGTTTCTGCCATTTTAAGCATAAGGTCCGCATCTATTTGATGATTTAAAAACGAGTCAACTTTTAACACATTATTATCATAGACCTTACCATCAGTAAGTACCATTTCTCTTAGTAATTCCATTATTCCTCCTTAAATAGTGTGTTTATTTTCTACTACCGACAACGAAATATTGATTTATATTTTAGAAAGAGGGATTAGGTATTTTTCCTATCCCTTCGTAATAATTTCTATTTAAAATTTTTACCAATAATTAATTTTTTTATTAATAATACCAAATTTTTACAAAAAACTCAAGTATCTAACTAAAAGTTGTTCATTATCTCTTTTTATTCGAACATTTACTGCGAATTTTCTAATAAATCAGTAATTTCGGTTTGAGAAAACAGATATTTCTGTTTACAAAATGAGCAGACCAACTCCGTTTCTTTTTGTTTTGCCAATGTCTCTAATTCTTCACGCCCTAAAGTTACCAAAGCATCGGCATATTTTTCTTTAGAACAGGTGCATTTAAAAACTACATCATTTTTTCGTAAAATACGATAATTTTCACCACTTCCAAACAATATATCTGCTATTTCTTCAGGAGTTTTCCCTTCATGAATAAGTGACGAAATAGGTTTAATATCATTGATTACTTGTTCTAATTTAGTAATTGTTTCATCCGTAGCATTAGGTAATACTTGGAAAATAAAACCACCGGCAGCAATTACCGAATTATCCGTATCTACTAAAACACCAAGCGATACACAAGAAGGTACTTGTTCACTTACAGCAAAATAATAAGTAAAATCTTCGGCAATTTCTCCTGAAACAATCGGCGAGGTCGTCGTATATTTTTCATTAAGCCCATAATCACGTACTACTGTGATGTTCCCTGCCCCTACTGCACCCTTAACATCTAACTTCCCTTGGGAATTACTCGGGATATGCACTTGCATATTTTTAGCATAAGCCGCTGTTTCCCCCAACTCATCAGATGTGGCGTAAATTGTACCTATAGGGCCATCGCCTCTAACTGCTATATCAACCCTATCCCCACTTTTTAACATTGCTCCCATCATAGTTGTTACCGTTGCAGTACGTCCTACTGCAGCTATTGATGTAGGATAAGCATCATGACGTCGTCTTATTTCTTCTATTAAATCTGTTGTCTTAGTCACAAAAAAGCGAATTTCATCATTAAAAGCCAAGCCTCGTATTAAATAATCTTTCATAATATATCCTTTCGCAAAACAGTTTCATTATCCCTTTAGAATGTATTTTACTATTATATACGGTTTTTTTCAACAAACAAGTTATAATGTTTATTTATAGTATATATTATTTTACAAATATATATATTATTTTATAAATATTTCAGCAATAGTTAGTAGTAGGGGCTAGAAATTCCATTGTCACTATATTTCCTTGAAATACCAATTCTTTATTCTTTAAAAAAGAATTATAGTTTAAGGAACATAGCTTGATTATATATTTTCTAAAAGCTCCATTATGCGATTAAAAGGAATTTTCCCCCTAATTTCTTTACATGCTGTGCGTGCGTTCATACCGGGTTTGCTTATTTTTGAAATAAGATTTTCCACAATCTTCGGCTCTTCTCTCAACGCCTCCACCAACCATATTAACGTTTCAGGACGACCAAAATTATTATACATTTTTAACGCACTGTTGTTCGGTGCATGCTCAAAATCTTTAATTCCCCCGGTTGGTTGAAATAAGCACCATACGGTAAGATGTTCTCTTTGGCTTAGCCACCACCTGTTATCTTTTTGTCCATATCTCGTATCATAACTATCTGCCAAAGGAGTTTTACCGTCTAACATACTTATTTTTCTGGCAAATTCTATTACGTCTATATCTTTTCTCTCTAACATTATTTTATTCCTTATACACACTATACGTCCTTATTCAATTTATACAATTCTATAATACCTTTTAAAGTTAAATCTTCATCAACAATATCAACTAAACTACTATATCTTGCAATAAATTTTGATAATCCGCCGGTTAAAACAACACGATACTCTTCGTCTAAATCTTTTTTTAAATGTTTAATAATATTCTCAAATTGTCCTAAAAAACCATAAAAAAGTCCTGCCTGCATTTGGGAAGTAGTGTCCATTCCCAAACTTGTATCAACAGCAGCAAATTCGACACGTGGCAGTTTGGCAGCTTTTGTATACAATGCTTCGGCACTGACATTCATTCCAGGACAAATAATACCGCCACGATAATTCATATCACTATCAACACAATCAAATGTCGTTGCTGTTCCAAAATCTACAACAATAGCCGGAAGATAATTACTCACCTTAGCTCCTACTATATCCACCACTCTATCTGAACCAAGTTTACTGCTATAAGGAGCAGGTACTTTTATACCGGTATTTATACCGGCAGTTACAATAATCGGATCTTTTTTGAAATATTTTTTACTAAGTAACTTTAGTGCAAACATCATTCTAGGAACAACGCTTGAAATTACAACACCGTTAAAATCTTCAAACTTAATATTTTTATCGACAAAAAAATTACGGATAATAACATACAGCTCGTCTTCCGTCTTTGTATTATCGGTAGCTATTCTCCATGAATGTAGCAATCTATATTCACTACTGAATACTCCTAAAACAATATTCGTATTCCCAACATCTAATGCAAAAATCATTTTTAATCTCCCACGCTATTTATTTCTTCATTATGAATGATTTTATTATATCATATTAATAATAGCAACTAAAACAATATATTGTAAATTTAACATGAATAAATTGCAAGTGATAAATGATATATTTTAGTCAACTAACACTTTTCAACAATAGCTACTTACCGGTTTTTATGCTATTACTTTTTATTATCTTTTAGTTTACAGATTTATATTTTTGTTTTAATATAAGGTTTATATACTAAAAGTAGGTGACAAAATGAGAAAAATTATAATTTCAGATATTCATGGTTGTTTTTATACAATGCAGCATTTATTAAAAGAAATAAACTTTAATCCTAATAATGATAAATTAATTTGTTTAGGTGATATGGGTGATCGCGGGAAAAATACAAGATTAGTATGGGAATACTTTTTTACTTTACAAAAAGAGTGTACTCATCATGTAGTTTTACTCGGAAACCATGAAGATATGTTTAACCTTGCAATGAAAGAAGCAATGTATAAACCTTATGAACGAAAAAGACAAGAGCATTATTTCCGAAACGGTGGGCTTATGACACTTAGATCATTTTATCCGGAGGCTACAAAAGAAGAAAGCGGCTTTTATTTTAAAAAAATAGCTGATAAACATAAAGCGTTACGATACTGGTTAAAAAATCTGCAAACAAGATATGAAAGTGATAATTTTTACTTTGTTCATGCCGGTGTTGATCTTTCTAAAACATTTTGGAATCAAAACCATCTTGATATGATTTGGATAAGAGAACCCTTTTTAAGCAGTAACAACAAATATAATAAAAAAATATTCTACGGTCATAGTCCTGTTATGGAAGAACCATATTATGAAATAAAAGAAAATAGAATTAATATTGACGGCGGTTGTGTTTACGGCGGAAAATTAAATATTTTTATTATTAATGATGATAACATACTTATTAAACAAAGTACCATTGATGAAAGGGATATATATGAAAACAATAGATAAATTAAATATAGAATTAACACGTTTTAAAGTTAAAGACGGCAAAAGTGAAACAGTAGATGAATGGCTTGATTTTCTTAACGGTAATATGCAAAACGTTTTATTAACGCTTGAACGTGAGCAGATGTATGTTGAAACTATTTTTCGTGAAACCTTAAACGGTGCAGAATATCTGTACTGGTATTCTATTCAAGGCGAAGACGGAGAACCTGTTGAAACATCAGAAAATGCCATTGATAAACAGCACCTAAAATATTGGAAAGAATGTATAGATCCGAATTATCCGGCAGTTGACTTAACCCCTGCCGTCGTTATGATACCGAAAAATATAACAAAAGTGATGAGAAAACTTTAATACATACTTATATAAAATCTTTCTGCAATAAAATAACAAAAATTTATAAAAAAAAGAGCCGAGAACTTTAATCTCGGTCTTTTATAGAAAAGGAAAGTTTATGAAGTTTATAACTATTTACTAGTTATATCTATATTATAAATATCGAACCTTAAATATAACTTAAATTTTAATTTAATTTTGAAAAAAATTAAAAATAGCCAAAAAACTTATATATCAGCGTTTTATGAGAAAATGCCCATACTTTGATTTAATCATTTCATTTAAGACGGTTAAAAAATAAGATAAATTAAATAATTATATTTTATGAAATTATTTTTACTCAATAAACTCTTTTTCCTGAATATCTTTTTGATACCACACAACATCATACCAGCGATTAAATTTATAACCAACTTTTTCAAAATGTGCCACTTTTCTAAAATTATGTTTTTCATGAAAAGATATACTCCCTTCATCAGGATATGAGATACATGAAGTTAAACGACAAATTCCTTTTTCAATTAATTGTTTTTCCAACTCATTATAAAGCAACTCTCCAATCCCTTTTCCTCGTGCCTGTTTATCTAAATATATTGTAATTTCCGCAGTCCAATCATAAGCACGCTTTGGATAAAATTCTCCGGCATAAGTATATCCGAGAATTTTCTTATTTTCTACAGCTACTAAGAAAGGGTATTTTTGCATCGTTTTTGAAATTTTTTCTTCAAATTCATGTATATTAGGCACTTCATAATCAAAAGTAATCGCTGTTTCTTCTACGTATGGTCTGTAGATATCGACTAATTTTTGTGCATCTTCTAAATCTACTGTTCTTATTTCTATCATTTGGCCACCTACTTTAAAGTTTTCTCTACTCATAATTATATCATAAATTTATTTTATTTTAGAAGAAATCAAACATTATTAATCTAAGTAACCTAATTTTTTAATTAATTCTGCAGTTAATACCGCACCCCCTGCCGCACCTCGCAAGGTATTATGTGATAAACCGACAAATTTATAGTCAAATAAATTATCCTCACGAAGACGTCCTAGAGTTATTTGCATTCCTTTTTCGTTGTTTCGATCTAAGACAGGTTGAGGTCTGTCGTCTTCTTCATAATATTTAATAAATGGTGTTGGTGCTAAAGGAAGTTTATATTTTTCAATTTCCGGTACAAAATTTTTAATTTTTTCAATTAATACATCTTTTCCCGGATTATTTTTTAGATTAAACGATACACAAGCTAAGTGCCCATCTAACACCGGTACACGAATACATTGTGCTGACAGTTTCATATTATCAGTCGGAACAATTTTTCCGTCTTTAATTTCTCCAAAAATTTTTAACGGCTCTTTTTCGCTTTTTTCCTCTTCTCCACCAATGTAAGGAATAATATTTTCTATCATTTCCGGCCATTCATTAAATGTTTTTCCGCTTCCTGATATTGCTTGATAAGTGCAAATAGATGCTTCTTTGATTCCATATTCTTTAATAACCTCAAAAATAGGCACATAACTTTGAATTGAGCAATTCGGTTTAGTTGCGATAAATCCTTTTTCAGTCCCAAGTCGTTTCCTTTGGGTTGGAATAATATCAAGATGTGCTGAGTTTATTTCCGGAATAATCATCGGTACATCATCTTTATTTCTATTGGCAGAATTATTGGAAACAACAACGACTTCATGTTTTGCATAGTCTTCTTCCAATTTAACTAATTTTTCTTTGTCTAAGTTAATCGCACAAAATACCAAGTCAATACCCCTAGTTACTGAGTCAATTTCATATAAATCCTCTACTATTAAATTTTTTGCATATTCCGGTATGGCTAAATCCAATTTCCAACGATTTTCCATTAACTCTTTGTATTTTTCCCCCGCCGAGCGTGGCGAAGCCGCCAATTTAACAACGTCAAAATATGGATGATTTTCTAATAATACTAATAAACGTTGTCCTACCATTCCTGTTGCACCTAAAATAGCTACTTTTGATTTTTGCATAATTTTTTCTCCTCTTTTCTATAATTTTTATATTACTACCGTTCCTTCCGTATCTACTTTTAGTAAAATCGGACGCCAATTATATTTCAATTTGGCTAAATCTTCTTTTATTTTCTCTATACTTTCTACACACTCTACTATATTCATAAGTGTTGAACCGCTACCTGAGATAAAAAAGCCTTTACTATCCACTTTTTCACAAATTTCTTTTACTTCTTGATATTCATGTATTATTCTTTTACGATAAGGTTCATGAATTTTATCACCCATTACTTTATTTAATAAAGTTAAATTATAGGTTTCAAACGCTTTAATCACCGAACCCAGTCTTGATAATGAATAAATAGCATCTTTTAAAGAAATTTTTTCCGGCATAACTTTTCGTGCTTGTTCCGTTGATGTTTCAAAATCCGGAATAAGTGCTAAAAAGTTAAAACGTTCGTCCACCTTATATTTTACCGTTACAGCTTCTTTGTCATCAGTTGTACACGATGAACTCAAACTTCCAAAAATTGCCGGTGAAACATTATCGGGGTGTCCTTCTATTTCATTAGCAATCGTAAATATTTCTTGTTTATCAAGCCTTGTATTTGTCAATAAATATGCACCGTAAATCCCTGCTACAACGCATGTGGAACTGCTACCCAAGCCTCTTGAAATCGGAACATCATTTTGAATAGAAATTCTAACTCCGCTTATTGTTTTTTCTAATTTTCTTAATACCGTTTGTAAAGTAACATATACCAGATTTTTTTCATTGGCAAATCGTTCTTCAAAACCGACGAACTCCACTCCACTTTCGATTATTTCAAAATCAAATGTGGCATATAAAGTTAAAGCTACACCTAAAGTATCAAAACCGCAACCGATATTGGCTGATGTAGCCGGCACTCTTACTTTTACCATTATAACTCACCTAATTTCTCTAAAATATATTTTTTCATATCTTCTTTTTTAATCACATCTTTGTGTCTAATTTCTTTTTTATCCAAATCCTTAAGATTTTCCGGAATAGAAACCTGCGTTTTTTTATTTAATTCTTTCATTAATTCAAATTCGTCTTTATCACTTATTCCGTTTATTGCCGAATAAACACTTTCGGTAAATTTATACGGAGAAGCTGTTGAAAGAACAACATTTATATGTTCTTTATCCGGATTATCCAACAAAACCTTGTAAGCCACCGCTGTATGAGTATCTAATAAATATCCGTCTTTTTTATAAATATCTTTGATAATTTTTTTAGTAGTGTTATCATCAGCAAAACCTGATTGAAATTTATCGGTAATTTTTCGCAATATATCATCATTAACTTTGTAGCATCCTGTTTCTTTTAAGTCTTCCATAAGTTTATCAACATATTTGTTATCACAACCGCTCATGTAGTAAATTAACCTTTCAAGATTACTGGAAATAAGAATATCCATGCTTGGAGATATAGTTTTTAAAAATTCACGATTTTTATTATAAATACCGGTTGTTAAAAAATCATGTAAGACATTATTGCTGTTACTTGCACAAATTAACTTATTAATGGGTAAACCAATTCGCTCTGCATAATAACCGGCAAGGATATTTCCGAAATTTCCGGTAGGAACGATAAAATTTATTTTTTCTCCCACCGTAATTTTTTGCTCTTTAATTAAATCTACATATGCTACAATATAATAAACAATTTGAGGAATTAATCGTCCGATATTAATTGAATTTGCGCTTGATAATTTAATATTTTTTTCTAATAATTGTTTTTTTAATTCTTCATCTGTAAACAGTTCTTTAATACCACTTTGTGCATCATCAAAATTTCCATAAATAGCACATACTTTTGTATTCTTTCCTTCTTGAGTTTGCATTTGCATTTTTTGAACTGTACTCACTCCATCATCAGGATAAAAAACCATTATTTTTGTTCCCGTTACATCTTTAAAGCCTTCCAATGCTGCTTTTCCGGTATCTCCGCTCGTCGCCGTTAATATAAGTATGTCATTTTTATCTTTTACCTTTGTTAAAGCTGTCTTAGTTAGTTGCGGTAATAATGACAAACCAATATCTTTAAACGCACTCGTCGGACCATTAAATAATTCCAATATATAACCGTCACTTAACTTAACAAGCGGGGTTATATTCTCATCAGAAAATTTTCCACGATAAGCATTATTTACACAGTCTTTAATTTCCTGTCTGCTAAAATCAACGAATAGTTTTAATACTTCCTCTGCAATTTCATAATAATTTTTACCAACCAAGCCTTTTAAATCCAATTTATTTTTTCCCAAATCTCTTAATACAAATAAACCTCCCTCTTCACTTAATCCTTGAAGAATAGCTTCACTTGGACTAATTTTTTTATTTATATCTCGTGTACTTTCATAAATCATAAAAAATCTCCTTGCTTTATCAATGTATATATGATACAATGTTCTCTGTAAAATTACAAGTGTTTTTCTCAAAAGAATAAAAATTTTTTATTTATTTTTTAAATATAAATTAATATAAAGGAGATTATTATGAAAATAGCAATTTTAGGATTTGGAACAGTAGGTAGTGGTGTTTATGATATTATTGCCAATTCCACTACTTCGGAACTAAAAAATATTGAAGTAAAAAGTGTTTTCGCTCGCAGCCGTGATAAGATGCCCCTTGCAACAAACGATATAAACGAAATCTTAAATGATAAAGAAATTTCTCTTGTTGTTGAGTGTCTGGGTGGTTTAACACCTGCATATGAATTTATTAAAAAATCGCTAGAACATAAAAAACATGTGGTAACTGCAAATAAGGCTGTTGCTGCGAAGTATCTTAATGAATTTATTGCTCTTGCTAAAAAAAATAATGTTAAATTTTTATTTGAAGCAAGTGTCGGCGGTGGAATACCATGGTTAGCAGGTCTTGAAAAAGCGGGAAGAGTAGACAAAATAAATCGAATCTACGGAATTTTCAACGGAACCAGCAACTACATCTTAGATAATATGTATAGAAATAATCAAGAATTTGATTCTACATTAAAAACTGCTCAAAATCTCGGTTATGCAGAAGCAGATCCAAGTGCGGATATTGATGGTGGTGATGTTGTTAACAAAATTATTTTGAGCAATGCGTTAGGATTTAATATTCATATTTCACCAGAATTTCCTACATACTCAATGCGTTACATCACAAAAAACGATATTGATTATCTGAAAAAACATGATTTCGCTATAAAATATATCGGTGAAGCAAATGTTAACGATTCAAACTATGAAACTTCCGTTATGCTTACTATTTTTTCTAAAGATAGTCAAGAAGCCGTTGTTCCGTTAAATAATAATATTATTACACTAAACGGAAACTTTATAGGCGAACTTAAATTTTTCGGACAAGGGGCAGGAAAGTTTCCAACCGGTAATGCTATTGTCCAAGATATAATTGATATTAATTCAAACGTACCGAGAAAAGAGATTACTATAAAAAATCATCTTGTCTTCTCTAAAAAACTTACCAGAAAGAATTATTTACTACGCTCTAAAGTTAATTTAAACCATGATTTTATTGAAAGCAGTGAACAATATAAAGAAAATCATTATTTAAAAACTAAGGAAATTACTTTAGAACAATTAGAACAACTGCTAAAATTACTAAAACAAGATAACAATATATTAGTGGCTAAATTTCATTAATAGTAAATAATGCTAAAGTAACAAATGAAATTATTGAAAAGGAGATTTTAAATGGTCAAAGTAGCTAAATTTGGAGGAAGTTCAGTAGCAAGTGCTGAACAATTTAAAAAAGTTAAAAATATAGTGGAACTGGATCCTGCAAGAAAACTTGTAGTAGTCAGTGCAATAGGTAAAGCTGACAACAAAGATAATAAAATAACAGATTTACTATACTTGTGCTACGCTCATATTAAATACAATATCAGTACTGACACTATTTTTTCAATGATTGAGAATAAATATTTAACTATTGCAGATGAATTAGGATTAACATTTGATATTCAAGGTGAACTTACCAAACTTAAAAATGAACTTACTAAGGACATTGATGAAGAATATCTGGTTAGTCGTGGCGAATACTTGACAGGACTTCTTATGGCTGAATATTTAGGCTATTACTTTGTTGATGCCAAAAATTTAATTTTTTTCAATTACCAAGGTAAAATTGATTACGGAAAAACTCAAGATGCTTTTAATAAATTAATTAAAAAGCATGATAAATTATTAATTCCCGGTTTTTACGGAAGTCTGCCGAATGGTGAAATTAAAATAATGTCACGTGGAGGCGGTGACGTAACAGGTGCTATTATTGCAAATATCGCAGATGCCGAGGTTTATGAAAACTGGACGGACGTTTCGGGTATTCTTATGGCTGATCCGCGTATTATAAAAAATCCGCGTGAAATTAAAGTAATCAACTACTCAGAACTACGTGAACTTTCTTATATGGGGGCAAGTGTTCTCCATGAAGAAGCGATTTTTCCTGTTCGTGATAAAGAAATACCTATTCAAATTAAAAATACCAATAACCCTAAAAATACCGGTACAATTATTAGCGATAATGCAGATATAATTGAAAATAAAAATATCGTTACCGGTATCGCCGGCAAAAAGAATTTTTCCATCATTACTATTAAAAAAAATCATATGGCAAACGAAATCGGATTGGTAGGAAAAGTCCTTAAGGTACTCGAAGAATATCACGTCAATATCGAACATATTCCAAGTGGTATTGATTCATTCTCTATTGTTGTCGAAACAAATACGATCAAGCCATTTATTCATGAACTTGTAGCAAAAATTAAAAATATTATTCAAGCTGATGAAATTAATGTAACAAACGAAATTTCTCTTATAGCCACCGTTGGTGAAAAAATGAAAAATTCTCTCGGCTTATCGGCACGTTTATTCGGTTCTTTAGGTAAAGCAGGAGTTAATATTGCATTAATCTCACAAACCAATGATGAAATAAATATTATTATCGGTGTTCATAATAATGATTATGAAAAAACAATAACCGCCCTTTATAATGAATTTAAGTAACAATTAAGTATCTTAAACCTAAATTTTTCGGTTTAAGATACTTTTTTATGATATAATGTTACTAAAAATCATCTTCAAAGGAGAATTGTTATGAACGTATTGCAAATTCTTTGCCATCCGGATTTTGATAACAAAAATCGTGTTTCCAATATTTTAGCCTTAACCGGTGAAACAGAATTAAAGAAGAAAGGTTTTAACAATATCAAAACTTTAAACCTGTACTCACCGAATTGTTATATTCCTGTTATGGATAAACATATGTTTAATTATGAAAACAAAAAATTGACACCAAAAGAACAAAAAGATTATACAAGACAAAAAGAATTATTAGCCCAATGGAAAAACACTGATATAATATTTATCTATATGCCGCTTCATAATTTTAATATTGTTTCTAAATTTAAAGATTATATTGATAATATCGTTATAGTAAATGAAACTTTTGAATGTGAAATAGAAACTTTAATTGGGCTTGATAATCCGGACAAAAAAATTATCTTTGTTCTTACAAGTGGCGGAGAATTTGATAGCCATATTCAGTATATAAATCTTGATTTTACCGTTGATTATCTCCGAGGAATACTCGGTGTAATGGGAATAAATCATATGCAACTTTTGCGTGTTCAAGGGTTGGATTTGGGAAAAAATAATAAAGAAAGAATAATAGAAACTGCAAAAATGGATTTAACAAAAATAATAAAAGAAACCTTATAATTATCTTATTATTGTTTTCAAAACTAATTTAAACACCAATAGACTACTGCATAAATTAAATATAACAAATTGAAAAAGACTAATCTAAAATCTAATAAATTATCAAGGGCGACTTAAAAAATTGATTTCTAACAAAATCGCAATTTTTAAGTCGCTCCCATTTTCTATTTACTTCATATTATAAAAATATATACTTTAATATATACGCACCTGACATTAATAATCCTATAAAAATAGTTAATTTAGCAGTAAGAACCATATAAGGTGCCATAGTTTTTTTATCATTATTATCGTTAAAGCCTTTTATTATTTTTACAGCTAAAGGTAATGTTAGCAAAACGAGTAAGTTAAAAAATGTACCGTACTTAGTGAATGAGAATAAAATATTTAAACTATAAACAATAATAAACACTGCGGCTAATGTTTTAATTGCATAGTTTTTTCCTACAACTATTGCGTAAGTCTTTCTGCCTGAATTTTTATCATTATCCAAATCACGAATGTTATTGGCAAGAAGGATACTGCCGATTAATAAAAACAGCGGTGCTGATATTATTACTATATCTATATTTACAAAAGTTGTTTGAATATAAAATGCTAAACTTACTATCACAGTACCCATAAAAAATCCGGATACAATTTCTCCAAACGGAGAATATGCAATAGGATACTTATCTCCTGTATAAAAATATCCTGCAAACATACAAATTATCCCGACTATAAAAATATTAAAACTTGTTATAAAAGAAAGAATTATCCCGAAAATCAGTGCTATTAAATAAAGAAGTATTGCACCGACTAAGACTTCTTTAGCACTTAACCTACCTTTTATTATTGAACCGGAAATTCCTTCTGAATCAATTTTATCTAAGCCTTTCTTATAATCATAATATTCATTAAATAGATTTGTTGCAGCTTGAATTAATAAACATGCTACTAAAAATATTAAAAATTTTATATATGATATACTCTTAACATAATTTAAAGCATAGGCTGATCCAAGTAGTACGGGTGCAAAAGCTGCAGGATAACTATGCGGTCTTGTACATAAGAAAAATTCTCTTAATTTATCCACAATAACCTCCAAAAATTATTTTATACTTTATCATTATAGCATATTTCTTAAAAAATAATTAAATTAAAGATTAAGAAAATAATTAAATCCCGATTGGCATTTAAAAGTAGAACGTTTACATTATTTTATGATATAATAAAAAAAGAAATAGAATAACGGAGGATATAATTATGAAAATTGTATGGATCGGTACCGGTGTAATGGGAGAAAGTATGGCTGGGCATTTATTGGATGCCGGACATGAGTTATTTGTTTATAATCGAACTCAGTCTAAAACAGCAGCCCTTATTAAAAGAGGAGCAACCCTTTTAGAAAAAATTGAGGATGCACCGTTAAAAGCTGATATAGTTTTCTCTATGGTCGGCTATCCTAAAGATGTTGAAGAAGTTTATTTAGGTGAACACGGACTTTTAAAAAACGCTAAAAAAGGGCAAATATTTGTAGATATGTCTACATCATCACCTACTTTGGCAGAAAAAATAAGTGCCGAATTTGCAAAAGTTGGAGCTTTTGCTTTAGATTTACCTGTTACCGGCGGAGATATAGGTGCTAAAAACGGTACACTCTCTATTATGGCAGGTGGAGATAAAGATGTCTTTGAAAAAAATGTTTTACCGCTGGTACAACATTTAGGTAAAAATATCACCTATTTCGGCAAAGCGGGTAAAGGTCAATATACAAAACTTGCTAATCAGATCGCTATTGCCACTACTATGATTTCAGTAGCAGAAAGCTTTAAATTTGCGAAATCTGTCGGTCTGAATATGGACGATTTCTTTAAAACCGTTTCAACCGGTTCCGGTGGAAGTTTTTCTATGACTTCTTACGGTCCACGTATCTTGAAAGGTGATTTTAAACCCGGATTTTTCGTCCATCACTTTATAAAAGATATGCGATTGGCACTAGAAGAATGTGAAAAAATGAATATTAAACTTCCGGGTCTTGAACTTGTCTATAAACTTTATACCAGTTTAGAAGAAGAAGTTAAAAATACTAACGGAACACAAGCCATCTCTAAATACTATAATCTTTAAAAATAACGGGAACGACTCAAAAATCATGATTTTTTAAAAATCAATTTTATCGAGTCATTCCCGTATAATTTATCTACTAATAAGTAAATGCTAAAATTTAGATTGGCTTTTTAAAATTTTTAGCATTTGGACAGTACAGTTTGCGGTGTTATTTTCTATATCTATCTTATCTCCTCTATATAATATTTACTTGGGCTGTTTCCCCCTTCATAATGTTTATTATTTAAACGAAGGATATATTCACCGTCTACTCTTCCATTTTTTGAAATATCTATTATCGGTACAATTATTCTTTCTCCATCTTCCTTATATTGTGATAAATCTTCTGAAGGCGATATCGGTGACGCTCCGCCTATTCCGCCCATTGCGGTTAAGTATATATTATCTTTTTTAAAAAATACCGTTTCTCCTAATTTTATATCAGAAAGCATTGTTTTTCCGTTTTTCTCAAAACTGTCATCTATTTCTTTATACATTTCTTTTGTGTTAGAATTTTTTATGACATTTATTATATCATCTTTTACTTGTGAGTCATTATAGGTATCCGGATAAACTGTATTGTATATGTCCGTTAATTCCTGTAATGAAATAACAGTAAATCCGGTTATATCGCCTGTTCCTTGTATTCTTTTGTCAGGATCCGGAAGATAACCGAACAAAGTTACCGGTTGTAATTTATATCCCTTTTTATCATGTATATGGAATAGATATGTTCTTACCGTTTCATACGCCGCTTGTCTATTATGTTTTGTGTTTTTTAAATTGATATTATTCCATTTCAATTTATCTTTAGTTTTTGTCTTTAAATCTTCAATATTATCATTAGTTTTTTCTAATTTATTATTGCCGACTTTATATATACCTATCCATCTGTTTATATCTATCGCTTTATTATCTTTGTAATAACCACCTGTTTTTACAACTATCTTATCTTCACCGGAACTGTTATCTACCGCATAACTTAGACGTGAATTATAGTTGTTAATAGTACCTATAGTATAGTTATCCAAATTTATTAATGATTTTAAATTTTCTATATCTGTTGTATTATTTATTTTTTCCAAAATTACCGTTGTTTCTTTTGACAAATCCTGTTTATTAACATTTCCTAAATTGGCACTTTCATTTATAGTATTTTGCTCTTTGTACTCTTCATACTTTACTATTCCAAAAACACAAACTAGCGCCGCTAAAAATATTCCAACAAAACCTAATACATATTTCATCATCTTATTCATAATCTACCAATTCCTTTATCCTTCTTCTTTATCAAATGTCGGCACATAAAAGTGGCGTCCTTCTAAACCGAACAGTTTATCAGAAAAACTACCCGGTTCTACATTTGCTAAATTTTTATCAAACATTTGCATTCTGGCGTCTATATTATCTATAAAATTAATAATTTCCGCTTCCTTAAGCATCGGTAACTTAGGCGAACCAAATTCATACTTACCATGATGTGCCAAAATAATATGACGTAGCAAAATAATTTCCTCGCCATTTATACCAAGTTTTTCAGCCGCTCTGGCTACTTCATCACTCATAATAACTATATGCCCTAAAAGTTCACCCTCGAGTGTATAAGATGTTCCTATCGGGCCGCTTAATTCAACTGTTTTTCCTAAATCATGCAAAATAATACCGCTGTATAATAAATCTTTATTTAGTGACGGATAAATAACAAGCAATGCTTTTGCCACCTTTAACATAGTTGTTGTATGGTAAATAAGTCCTGAATAAAAATCATGGTGCATAGACTTCGCCGCCGGAAAAGTCAAAAATTGTTTTTTATATTTATTTAATAATTCTATTGTTACCGCTTTTAATTTTGCATTATCTATATCTTTTAAAAAATTATTTAATTCGCTTATCATTACCTCTTTAGGTAGTGGTGCTGTTTGAATAAAATCTTGAATATTAATATTTTCATCACCGGTTTTTAAGCGATAATTTTTTACTTTTAGTTGTAATTTACCACGATAATCTAATACTGTCCCCTCGACAAAAATTATTATTCCTGATTTTAAATTTTCCGTATCTTCATCTTTAACATCCCAAATTTTCCCGTCAATACTCCCTGTTTTATCTTTTAAGGTTATGGTTAAATAAGGTTTCCCGCTTGTTGCTATACCACGAACTACATTATCCAAAAGAAAAAACATACTAACTTCCATATCGGTTTTAAATTCGTTAATAAACATTTTTCCACTCCTTCTTCGTATTTTCCATATACTATTTTACTAACTCTCAGACAAAAATTCAAATTAAACGGGATTTTTCAAAAAATTTTATAATTACCAAAATATAAAAAAATTTGAAAATTACATTCTATATATTTATTATTTTAAAATATTACTACTTTCTTTGTTTAAGGTATTATAAATTTTTATGTATATATATTTCCCAAAAAATTATTGACAAGAAAAAAATAATATGTTACTATCTTTATCAACAGTTAATAAATAAGCGTTGAAGTGAAGAACAACGGTATTGAATTTTTCAGAGAGCTTTCATTAGGTGAAAGAAAGTATTTTTATCCGTCGTAGATAGTCACTGAGCAGGATTAATGAGCAACAGTAAATTAATCACGATTGATTATCGTTATAAATCTTTGAGGTAATTTTAATTTTTTATTTTAAGATTATAAATTTGGGTGGTAACACGGTTTTTTCGTCCCTTGTGTTACCGCCTTTTTGTTTATTTTATAACTGTCTATTAATATATATTATACAGGGAAAAGATGAGTAAAAAAAGGCGTTTATATTAGAGAATCTCGGTAGCTGAAAAGAGATTAAACAATTTTTTTGAATATGGTCTTGGAGTTTTAATCATCAAGCACTGCGAGATGATTACGCTTAACAGCGTTAATGTTTAATGAGGTTTACACGGTGTGTAAATAAACTAAGGTGGTACCACGTAATTTACGTCCTTTAGCAATAGTATTTATTGTTAAAGGACGTTTTTTACTGCATAAATATACTGTCATACATATTTTAATTTTTTAGGAGGAAAGTTACATGACAAAAATTTCAAATTTAGGATACCCTCGTTTAGGTGAAAAAAGAGAATGGAAGAAATTAATTGAAGGTTACTGGAACAAAACAATTCGACAAAATGAATTATTTGAAGAAACTACCAAACTACGTAAAGAATTTTTGAAAAAACAATTTGATGCGGGAGTAGATTTTATTCCGGTCGGAGATTTTTCGCTATATGACCAAATTTTAGATTTATCAATTCAATTCAATATTATTCCAAAACGCTTTTCTGACAGAAAAGTTGATATTGATTTATTTTTCGATATTGCACGCGGTAACAAAAAACATGTTGCATCAGCATTGAAAAAATGGTTTAATACCAATTATCATTACATTGTACCGGAATGGGACAATGCCCAACCGAAACTAAATAACACTCGCTTACTTGATTTATATAAAGAAGCTCGTGAAATCGTCGGTAATAAAGCTAAACCTGTCATTACAGGTCCAATTACCTTTATAGCATTATCATCAGGAGTTAGCGACTTTAAAGACGCCTTGAATAAATTAGTACCTCTTTATACCAAAGTATTTAAAGAATTAGTAACTGCGGGCGCCACTTATATCCAAATAGATGAACCTATTTTTGTTACCGATGAAGGAAAAAATTATATTGAATATGCTTATGAAGTTTATAATCATTTTAATAAAAATATAAATGCAACATTAATTTTTCAGACATATTTTGAAGCATTGGTTAGTTCTGAAAAATTAATAGATTTACCGGTTGCATTCGGTTTAGATTTTGTTCATGGCTTAGAAGAAAACTTATCTTATATCGAATCCGGTTTATTTAAAAATAAAACCGTCTTTGCCGGTGTTGTTGACGGACGTAATATTTGGAGCAACAACTTTGAAACTACTGAAAAATTATTAAAGATATTAAAGGACAATGTAAAAGAATTAATTATTCAACCATCATCATCTCTTCTTCATGTTCCGGTAACCGCTAAAAATGAAACTGAATTAGATAAAACTTTATTAAACGGGCTGGCTTTCGCTGATGAAAAATTAACTGAATTAAAATTATTAGCTGAAAAATTAGACGAAATTACCAACCCTGATTATAATAACCACATCGAAAATTACAAAAAACTTCAACAAGCTGATTTTAGAAATTTGGAACTTGAATCAATAAACAATATTCGTTCTACTCGCTTATCCAACTACGCCGTTCGTCGTGTTGTTCAAGCTAAACGTTTTAACTTCCCGTTATTACCGACAACAACAATCGGCTCATTCCCACAATCTAAAAAGGTTCGTTTGCAACGAGCTTTATGGAAAAAAGGAGAATTATCTGATACTGATTATGAAAAATTCATTAAAGAAGAGATTGCACGTTGGATAAAAATTCAAGAAAATCTTGATCTTGATGTATTTGTTCACGGTGAATTTGAACGTACCGACATGGTGGAGTTTTTCGGTCAACGTTTTGCAGGCTTCGCTTCGACAAAATTCGGTTGGGTTCAGTCTTATGGTTCACGTGGAGTTAAACCTCCCATTATCTACGGAGATGTAAAACATATTCAGGCTGTAACTGTTAAAGAAACCGCCTATGCTCAAAGTTTAACTAATCATCCTGTTAAAGGAATGTTAACCGGACCGATAACTATTTTAAACTGGTCATTTGAACGCACAGATATTCCTAAAGCTGAAATCTTTAATCAAATCGCTATAGCACTTAAAAATGAAATTAATTTGCTGGAAAAAGCGGGTATTTCCGTTATTCAAGTTGATGAACCGGCTTTACGTGAAGGATTACCGCTGCGTAATAACAAAAAAACTAAATACCTTGAAGAAGCGGTATTTGCATTTAGACTTGCTACTTCATCGGTTAAAGATGATACCCAAATTCATACTCATATGTGTTACTCCAACTTCGATGAGATAATCGACTCGATCCGTGCATTAGATGCCGATGTTATATCTATTGAAACTAGCAGAAGCCACGGAGAATTAATTTCCGCTTTTGAAACTGCAATCTATCCGTTAGGAATCGGTTTAGGAGTTTATGACATCCACTCACCACGTATCCCGACAAAAGAAGAAATTAGACACAATATTTTACGTCCATTACAAAAATTATCCAAAGAGCAATTTTGGATTAATCCGGACTGCGGTCTTAAAACACGTGATGAAAAAGAAACCATAGAAGCCCTTAAAATATTAGTAGAAACAACTAAAGAAATTCGCCAAGAACTTTCCGATAAATAAGGAGGCATGTATATGCGTGATTTATTAAAAAGACTGGAAACGGATATTCTCGTTGCTGACGGTGCTATGGGTACCGCCCTTTATGGTAATGGTCTTGAGAGTTGTCATGAAAACTATAATTTAACAAATCCAAAAAGTGTGGAAAAGATACATCTTTCATATATTAATGCCGGTGCAGACATAATTCAAACAAATACTTACGCTGCAAAAAAATATCAACTAAAAGTCTACGGCTACAGTAATAAATTTAAAGAAATCAACAAAAAAGCGGTCGAAATAGCTCGAAAAGCCGCCGGAGAAGATCACTTTGTATTAGGAACTATCGGAGCTATTCGCGGACTTCGTGAATGTGAACTTACTTTAGACCAAATAGTAGATGAAACAATCGCTCAAGTAAATGTATTATTGGCAACCAATAAAATAGACGGTCTACTCTTTGAAACATATTACGATCAAGAAGAAATACAGGAGGTACTTAAAGCGGTAAGACCACTTACATCTTTACCTATAATAACTAATATTTCTCTGCTTGAAGCAGGAATAACACAAGACGGTCAAAAAGTAACGAATTCTCTAAGCGTACTCGTTAATCTCGGTGCTGATATAGTCGGTCTAAACTGTCATCTAGGTCCATATCACATGATAAAAAGTCTAAAACAAGTACCGCTATTTGCTCAAAGTTATTTATCGGTATATCCTAACGCAAGTTTATTACAACTAACCCAAACAACCAACGGTAGTGAATATCGTTTTAGAAGAAACTTTACCTATTTTGAACAAAGTGCCAAACTATTAGTTGAAGAAGGTGTTAGACTTATAGGTGGTTGTTGCGGAACTACACCCGACCATATTCGAGCTATAAAAAAGGTATCAGAGGGCTGGCACCTGTTAAACGTAAATTAATAACTCCTCTTCCCGCTGAAGAAGAATTAATAAAAGATTCTAACAATAAGCCAACTATTGTTGATAAAGTTAAACAAAAAGTTACAATTATAGCTGAACTGGATCCACCTAAACATTTAAACATCGATAAATTTATCAAAGGGGCAAAAGCTATTGATAAAAAAAATATTGAAGCCATTACATTAGCAGATAATTCTTTGACAAGTACACGTATTTGTAATCTAAGTGCTGCGACTATCCTAAAAGAACATATTTCAACTCCAACACTGCTACACCTAACCTGTCGTGATCACAATCTTATCGGTCTACAATCACGACTTATGGGAATGGATTTACTAGGTTTTAACAACGTTCTTGCAATCAACGGAGACCCCAGTAAACTTGGAGATTTCCCCGGAGCAACAAGTGTTTATGATGTAACAAGTCTAAAACTTATACCGTTTATTAAACAACTTAATAACGGTTTAGGTTATAACGGAGCTTCACTGAAAAAAACCACTAACTTCACAGTAGCGGCAGCTTACAATCCTAATGTAAGAGATATTAATAAAACCGAACGGCTGATTGAGAAAAAAATAAATGCGGGTGCTGATTACTTTATTACGCAACCAATTTATGAACATAAAAAAATTGAACAACTCTCAGAAATTGCAAAAAATATCCGGATACTCCATTTTTTATCGGTATAATGCCAATTACAAGCTATAACAATGCAATATTTCTTCACAATGAAGTACCGGGAATAAAATTATCAGAAGAGTTCCTTAACAAGTTGGAAGAAGTAAAGAATGATAAAACAGCTTGCCAACAAATCGCTTTGGAAGAAAGTAAAAAACTACTAAACACAGTATTAAAATACTTTAACGGCATTTATCTGATTACCCCCTTTTCTCAATATAGCTTTACCATTGAATTAATAAATTATATAGAGAGCCTCCAGAAAAATTAAAAATATTTAAGCTCGGAACTTTAAATTTTCTAAAGCTCCGAGTTTATTAAATATAACTAATTAAAATACTATTAAAAACAAAATTATAATTTTATTTTTTAATAACAACTATAATTTACTATTTTTCTTAATTATATTTTTAAAAGCACTCCTATCACACTAAATAATTAAATATCTCTCTTTAAAAATTACAAGTATAGTAGTATAATGATAGTAATGATACACATGAAATGAGGGGGAACTTATGTTTTTAGTTGTTAAAAATTTGAATAAAGCTTATGGAACAAAAGAAAATAGAATCAATATTTTAAAAGATATAAATTTTTCTCTGGAAAAAGGAACACTTTGTACTCTATTAGGTCCTTCAGGATCGGGTAAATCAACTTTACTTAATGCAATCGGCGGACTTGAAAAAATCGACAGCGGTTCTATTATAATAAATGAATTTGAAGTTTCAAATTTAAAACAAAAAGATCTTACTAATTTCAGAAGAAAATATTTAGGGTTTGTTTTCCAATTTTATAATTTAATTCCTGATTTAACCGTAACGGAAAATATTCAGGTCGGTTCTTTTATTCACAACAATCCTATGGATATTGAAAAACTGATAAAAGACTTAAGTTTGTGGGAACACAGAAATAAATATCCAAGACAATTATCAGGCGGGCAACAACAACGATGTGCAATAGGCCGTGCTTTAATTAAAAAACCTGAAATACTACTTTGTGACGAACCGACAGGTGCTCTTGATTACAAAACTTCAAAAGATATTTTATCCCTTCTTCAAAAAATCAATAAAGAACATAAAACTACGATTATAATAGCAACACACAACGAAGAAATAACAAAAATGTCAAATACAATCATAAGACTTAAAGATGGCGCTATAGCTCAAAAAATAGAAAATGAAAAAGTGGTTGATGCACAAGAATTGGAGTGGTAGTATGAGAAACTTAAACAAAAGAATTTTTCGCAGTTTAAAAAAACAATGGTCAAAAAATTTATTTCTCTTTATTCTTATGATTTCCATGATTTCCGTAACATCAGGTATGCTGGTTGCATCAGGAAGTATTAAGGGATTATATTATGACCTTATGTCAAAAGGGACTGTAGAAGACGGAAAAATAGTATTCGCCTTTGATCCGACGGATGAAATTATGAAATCTATTGAAAAAGAAAATACAAAAGCCGAAAAAACATCTTATATTGATACAAAAGTTAAGGGAATTACAAAAGGTAATAATGACAAGGAAATTAGAATTTTTAAAAATAGAACAACCATAAATATTCCCGTTATAAATGAAGGTACCCTTGCGACAAATAAAAATGAAATAGTTGTAAATAACCTGTTTGCCAAAAATAACAATTTAAAAATTGGAGATACGATAACATTCCAAAAAGAATTTTTTAAAGATGGAAAAGAACATACTTTCAAAATAGTAGGGCTTGCCGCTCTACCTGATTATAACTCGGCATTTCAAAAAAACAGTGATTTATTATTTAATGCAATAGACTTCGGAGTCGGCTTGGTATCTGAAGAAGAAAAAGATATTTTTAATGAAAGTAAATTAAAATATCAAGTTTCCTACCGTTTTAACGAACGAAATCTCAACAAAAAAGAAATTGATGAAAAAAACGAAAATATATTAAAATCAGCAAATAAATTAAAAACCGTTTCAGAACAAATTACAAAAAAAGATAATAATGCAATAAGTTATCTAATAGATGATATGGGCGGAGATAGACCTATGATGATCGCTATGCTTTGTCTTATGGTAATTTTAATAGGATTTATATTTGCACTTTCTATCGTAAGTAAGATACAAGAAGAATCTGAAATAATCGGAATACTTCTCGCAAATGGATATAAAAAATCGGAACTTGTTTTAAATTATATTGCAAATTCGTTAATAATAACTTTTTTTGCAGCAATTTTGGGAAATATTTTAGGATACACGTATTTCACGAACTCATTCAAAGAAGTTTACTACAAGTCTTATGATCTTCCAAACTTCACCCCTACTTTTAATTTGGAAGCACTAATAATTACAACAATAATTCCGATTTCTATAATTTTGATTTTTAATTACTTATATATATATAGGAAATTAAATTTTTCTCCATTAGATTTTTTAAGAAAGAATTTAAAACATTATAAAAATCAGGCAAAAGCCAAATCTATAAAAAATTTTAAAATCAAGAAGAATTTTTTAGGATCGTTCAAAAAGTCTGTTGTAAAATCAAACAGAGGAGATTATGTTGCAATAATACTCGGAATTTTTATAACTTCTATATTGTTTATTTTTGGGATTTCCGCAAAACCTACATTTGAAAACTATGGAAATAAATTAAAAGAAAACTTAATGTGTAACTATCAATATATCTTAAAAGCACCGACAGAAATTGAAAATAAAACAGCGGAAAAATATACAACAATATCTGCAAGTGTTTATCATACAATCAAAAAAACTGATGAAAATATTCTCTTTTTAGGAATTAGTGAGAATTCAAAATATTTTGAAAATACAAAACTACCCGAAAATAAAAATGAAATAGTTATAAGTGAATATCTTTCAAAAAAACTCAGAAAATATGTAGGCGATGAAATAACCGTAAAAACTAAATTATTAGATAAAGAAAAAACTTATAAGATAGTTGATATTTATAAAAAATCATCTAATCTTTCTGCTTTTGTAAAAAAAGAATTTCTTAATGAAGAAATAGAACAAGAAAAAAATTTCTTTAATGGGTACTTCAGTAATGAAAAATTAAATATTGATGAGAAATATATTGCAACTACCATAGATGCAACTACTATAACTGATGTTTCCAAACAATTATATGATGTTATGGGACCTCTTGTAAATGCGTTTATATTCTTATCCGCTATTTTCTTAGCAGGTTTTATGTACAGTCTTATGAAAATAATAACTGACAAAAATACTGTACAAATAGCATATTTAAAAATTTTTGGTTATACTGACGGTGAAATTTCAAAAATCTATATCCGCCCTATAACAATAACAATATTGACCAGTTTAATAGTTTTAACACCTCTTGAAATATATGCGGTAAGAGAGATAACTTATTATTCTATGCTTAAGTTTTCAGGATATTTAGAACTTTATATCTCTGCAAAAACGGTAATATTATCTATCCTTATAACACTATTAATCTACGCATTTGTAAGTGTATTGCAATTTTATAAAATATCAAAAATGAATTTCAGTGAAGTTTTAAAAAATAGAGAGTAACTTATTATAAGTTTTATAACAAGTACAATAATAAAAATAGGGCGACTTAAAAATCGATTTCCCCAAGTCGCCCTTCCACAGTTTATTAGATTTTGGAAAAATTTTTTAAAGTAAAGTTCCAAATCAATGAACTGCTGCCTCTAACTACCAATAGGTAAATTCCAATAAAATTTACTAGACGTTTAAAAATCTTTTGTAAAGTGAAGTTAAACATCAAATACTTGCTAAACAATTATACACCTAATATTTTCCAGAATAATGCCAAAATAGGAAATAATGCCAAACCTAAAATTGATACGATGCTACAATATAACGTCATTTTTGTTTTTGATAAATTTTCGCTTTGTAATGCTACCATTAACGGCGGTGCTTGAAATGGGAAAAATATATTCGAAAACCCTAAGACTTCCGTCTTATACAAAAATTCCTTTGAAACATTACTTACTTCAGAAATCTTTTCTATTAACGGAGTTACTATCGCCGGAACTCCAACTAGAGTTACTATAAAACTTAATATAATACACAACACTATAATAAATATCGCAACTTCCACTTTACTTTTAGTCGATAGTTCAATTCCCTTCGCCATATACTCTGCTGCCAAATTTGCAATACCGGAATATTTAGCTACATTACCTAAACTTACAATCCCCGCTACGTAGAAAAAAGGTTCAAAATTAATCTTTCTTAACGGTTGGCTATCCACAAGTCCAATTCCGGAACCCATACATACTAAAGATGTCAACATTCCCGTCCATCCTGTCGGAATTTTATGAATATACTCGGTTATCCACATAACCATAGTAATAAATAACAAAACTGATAATATTTTTTGTTGTTTTGTAAGTGACATTTTATTAAAATTTATAACCTTAGTATCTTGGCATTTTTTATAAAAAAATAACATTATAAAATATAAAATTATCAACTTACCTATACCTAATACCGGAAAATACCACAAAAAATATTGACTATACGAAATATTTGTTGCATATAAATTCTGAATAATACCTATAAAAACATTATTAGGAACGTTTGACGGCAATACATAAAATGCCGGTATATAGGTCGAAAGAATTCCCATAACAAGAACTCCTTCCCATTCCTTAGTCAGTTTCTTATAACCCAACTCTTCTGATAAAGCATTTAAAATAGGAAGTAGCAAAACAATTCTGCTCATTGCTGAAGGCATTAAAAAGAGTAATGCTACTCCCAACAACATAACACCAAACAATACCTTTGAATACTTTCCTTGACATATAGGTAAAAGAATCCTTGCAAGCACTCTGTCTAATTTTGTATATTTAACCGATGAACCAATAATTATTCCTGATATAACCAACCAAGAAGCATCCGAAATAACTCCAGACAACAATATCTCTTTAGGAGCTAAATTACCGATAATACAAGATGTAAAAAATAGTAATCCTGTATACCACGCCGGAACAATATTACTTGCCAAAAGAAAAATTGAAATCAAAATTAAAAATCCTATCCGCATTGTTGCCGAAAAAAAATAGCAAGCTGATATTGTAACCGATAATAGTATAAATATCCACTTTACCCTTATAAGCATTTCTAATAATATCACCCTTTCAAAAATTTTATATCTATATAATTACATTCTAACAATATCACATTTTATATATTAAAAGCAAATAAAATTTTACAATATTATTCTACATCAACGATTATATTGATATTAAAAAATAATTAATTCAATCATTATTTTTATTATTTCATAATGAGTAATAATACTTATCCTTTATTTTATATGTTTCTTTATCTTATATATTATAATAGAATGTATGGATTTATTGTAACAAAATAATATACGGTTGTCAAATATAAAAGAGAAGAAATATGAGAAAAGTATTATTCATGAAGAAAAAATTTTTATAGATAAATCATGTAATAAATTTAATAAAAATAGTTGAATTAAAATTAACAATAACCGTATTAACGTCAGCTAGTTGAATACAAAGAAAAATACTATTCTTAAAAATAGGTGCTGTACCGAATAGAGAGAATGTAGAAAATTTTAGAGAAAAGCTAAGAAAAATTTTAATTGTTTCTAGGCTATTTATTTCTGGATATAAAAATAATACTATCCTTAATGGCAATTTAAAAAATGCCAAGCAACACTGTGTTGTTTAGCATTTTATCCTTATTTTTTCTCATGCCCCGTATTTGACGCAGAGCCTTTTTTCTCATGTACCATATTTATTACACAACCGAAAGATTTTAATCTTAATGCCGTGTGCTTTTTTAGTAATCCATTTTTTAGATAAATCGGAAATTTACACTCTCAATTTATTTAAAATCACCGTATATTTAATATTAACCTTAGACACCGTTTCTTTTGTATTCACCAACACTCATACCTGTCCATGTATTAAACGCTCTGAGAAATGAGTTTGTTTCTAAGTATCCCAAAAGAAACGCTATATCATCAACACTCATAGTAGTTGTTTTTATATAATGTTTTGCAAGTACCTCTCTGGTAGCATTTAACTGTTTTTGAAAAGTTGTATTTTCTTCACTCAAATGTCTTTGCAAAGTTCTTTTACTCATCCCCAGTTTTTCGCTAGCATCATCAATGGTGCATTTTCCCGCCGGAAGCAGCTCTGACATTACACTTCTGATACGGGCACTTACACTGTTATCTATTTCCATTTCATCAATACGCTTAACCAGTTCCGGCTCAAAATATGATAGCATAGCACTATTTTCTGTGATAAAAGGAATCTGCATATCGCTTATAGAAAATACAATTTCATTGCTATCAGATATTTCAATTTCAGAACCAAGAAATTTAGAATACTCATGTCCTACTTCTTTTCCTTGTATCATAACTGATATAGGTTTAATCATCTCTTTCGTTGCTCTTCTAATTAAACTTACAAGAAACAGGAATTCTCCGATAACAAAAGTTTGTGATAACTCCCCATTGTCTACGGAAGTCAAATTTATAATAAAATTTTCATCGCTTTGCGTGATTTTATACACTATAGGTCCAATTAGTTTTTTATATCTACCCAGTCTCTTCAAACATTCTTCGCCATTTTTGCTACAATAGGCTGCAAAGATTGGAGGCGAGAACATCTCGATTCCTTCCCCTGTTGCCATATGAATAAATATTTCAGGTTCGGGAACAAGCATGCCTATGGCGTCCATAAATCTCTTGTATTCATCTGAAGTCATCATCACCCTGTCTGAAGTGAAAATTCCTATAGGCAGGTCTGCCTTTTTCAACACTTCGTTAAGTTTCATTCCCTTCATTTCAAGCAGTCTACCATACTGTCCATCTACTATATATTTTTTCATAACAGCTTCCTTTTAACGACTTGTCTGCTGATCTGCAACAAATCCCATTATTGTTTTTTTTGGCATCATAGGCATTAATCCTACAAATACACTCTGCCAACCGGGTAATCCTGAAATAACACTGAGTTTCCCTGAAAGCATACCCTTGTAGCCGTCTTCTGCAACTTTATTAGGCTTTCCTGCGTTTGAAAACATCTTTGTTGTAGTCAGTCCACTTGCAGAAGCAAATCCTGTATCCATAGCTCCCGGCATCAAGACTGTACATGTTACTCCCGTTCCCTTAAGCTCGTACCATACTGCATTGCTCAGAGAAGTCAGATATGCCTTTGATGCATAATATTCTGCCTGAAGAGGCCCGGGCGTAAGTGCTGCTGTAGAAGAAACATTCAGTATTTTACCACTGCCACATTTTACAAAATCAGGAATGAAAAGTTTCATCAACTTTGTAGGTACTACAATATTTACATTCAACATTTCAAGATCCTGTTCCATGGTTCTATCAGCGAAAGAACCTTGACCACCTAACCCTGCATTGTTAATTAAATAATCTACGGCGATCCCCATCTCCTTAACTCTGTTATAGATTACTTCAGCAGCATTATAATCTGTGAAGTCTACAGCAATGGTATATACCTTAACTCTATAGTTATTCTCGATTTCTTTTTTTTGCTCATCAAGCTTCTTTTGGTTACGAGCGACAAGTACAACATCTCCACCACTCTTTGCATGAAGCTTTACGAATTCAGAACCAAGTCCTCCTGTAGAACCTGTAATAAGTGCTGTTTTATTTGTCATAATATTTCCCTCCGTTATATTCTGTTTACTTTTGATAGATATATTATACATAAAAATACAAAGAACGTAAACATCATATCACGTCATTTTGTTATCAATTTATGCCAAATGTTTTTTCATAGAACTAAATACTAATGATAACTTTATTTCCTGTGCTTATAATACAAATAGTAATTTTAATTCGGTAAATCCTAATTTCCTTACCACGACTTCCAAAAAAGCCTCCCATAAAAATGATGAAATGTCCTCCAAATAATTTACCTAAATTCAACAACTCCCTTTCAGACCTACTTTTTCCTATTTTTAGTATCAAAACAGTATCACTGAGGAGATTTTTGCTCCTGCAAAACGCTGAAATACTGTATTTTCAACGGTTTTATTGACAGAAACATATTTATTACTCTATTCCCACTCTTCTTTTTCTGCTGTTCAATATATCCAAAACCGTTCAAGATAAAGGCTTCTCGTTTGTTAGATGCTGGAAAATTTGTTTAAATTAAGCTCATTTTTAGATTTTTTTACCCGTACCAGTCCCAGTTCCAATATGATATTTACTTATCTTATAATTTTATTAAAGAGTGAAACCCATTTCGTAATATATTCATCAGGTATCATTTCAGAAATATTACCTGATATTAAGTCGCGTTTAATATCCTTTGATAACTCAACTTTATAACCTTGAATTAAATCTATAGAATAAGTATTCGCCCACTCTTCAATTTGGCTTATTACTGGTTTATTTCTATCAAATTCATCTTTAAATCTAAAGTCCCTATCATTTATTATTCTTTCAATTGGTCGTTCTAAAATCACTTCAGGAAACAAATCTTCTATTTCAGCATTTTCAATTCCAACAAATTTTTTTATCATTAGTATTTTATCTTTGTCGTTAGAATATAACTCTTTTTCTAATTTAGAAGCATAATCTTCCCCAGACTTATCTGAATCTAATACAACAACTGGAAGTTCTTGCTGTTTCCCAGCAATCAACGATGTTAATTGCTTCACTGACTTTACTCCTCCTGCTGGTACAAAAATCATCTCCTTTACAGGCGAAATTTTATTAGTAGAAATGAGATATTGCTTAATAGCGTTTAAATAAAACTGATCAGATTGTCCTTCAACAACAATTAAATTGCATCCATTTAATAACCCTTCCGATACAGACAATCCTAATGCTGCATGAACCGCATATACCGCTCCTGTTGCATTTTTCTTTTTCTCCCCGGCTCTCAAGTCTTCAGATACTTTTGTATATCCTTTATCATCAACAAATACAACCTTAGTTCTCTCAAGATGATTTACATCAACTAAAAATGGAGAATGTGTAGTTGTAATTATTTGATTTGTAATAGAAAGATTTTCAAAAAAATTCAATAAATCTTTTTGAGCCATAGGATGCAACGATGTACCAGCTTCATCTAATAATAAAACACAATTTTTATGTGAGTCCTTACTTTCTACTAAAAATACCATAAAAAAACTTAAAAACCATTGTAATCCTGTGCTTCTATCTTCTAAAGGAATACGTGCTGGGCGTTTTTCGTCTGAAACCCAAATTCTAAAATACTCACCATCTGCTCTCAAATCAAATATATAGTCCCCTTGCTTCCACCATTCCTTAAAATCTTTTGTCAATTTGGTAGATGCTGAATTTAATAATACTTCTCTCTCTTTGGTTTTTTCTTGACCAGCTTTAATCTGTTCCTCTGTTAATTCGGTGATTGTTCCATATTCTTTTGTTCTATATGAGTATTGCCCCATCTCCATTATTTCATCAGGGCTTAAATTAACATAATCAAACAAAACTTTCAAAGTTCGTATTTTGGCATTAAATTTTTCGCTATGTTCTTTAGTAGATTTAAAATCTTTTATAACTTTCGGCAAATATATTTCTGAATCTAAATTACCATAATTAGCATAGTACACAAAACTAGGTAAATTTTTTATAACCAAGTCCCGTATATTGGAATTCTCCTCTTTATTCAATAAATTTACAATTTCATCCAATCCAGAAAATTTTTCAACAAATTCATCAATGTGGGGATTTATTGATGATGTTGCCATACTACTTTTTTCTATTTGGTTTACTTCTTCTTTTAATTTCAAATACTGATTTGTTGATATGTTAGTTTCTATTTCAATTTTAGATAACAAAGCATCTAGTTTCTCTATTAAACTTTCTTTAAATCCATCTTCTCCTTTTCCTGCATTACTCAAATCATTAACCTTTGTTTTAAAATCACCTATTTTATCCAAAAGTATATTTTTAATTGTAATTCCTCTCTCTTCAAATTTTGGAAATTTCACAATATATTTTCCAGCATAATTTCTTGATACTAATACATCATCAAAGATCGAAGCATCTATACAAAATTCATTTGATAAATCTTCAATTAAATCTTTTTTTATAATTTTAAATTCAGCATCTATAAAATAATGTTGTTCTGGATTTGTCCTGTATTCTGCTAATTTTTCTACAGGCATATCACTCGTGAAAATTATCTCCCCATTTCTTGCTGGATTCAATTTCCACAATGCCAATAATAAGTTGGATTTTCCCGCTTCATTAACACCTATTAAGTTGGTTATGTTTTCACATTTTATAACTCCGCTATCCTGTACTGATTTAAAATTCCTAACTCTAAATTGTACTAATTTCATACTTTCCATTGTAAATTTACACCTCCTCTAAAGCACTTCCTCAAGCAATATCCATCTATCATTATTCGTATCATCCACATACTCTGTGTTATTCAGATACAGTTCATCATTTTTATCTCTAACAAACCCAAACTTATACTTATGCTTATTCGCAAACTGCTTAAATGCTTCAAACTTATTTTCTATTTGAACATCAATATTTTTACTTTGTCCTTGATTTTCTCCACCTTTTGTTTCAATTAGCCATATTGTATCGTCCTTAAGCTGCACAATATAATCCGGATAGAATAGTCTTTGCTTATCAAAATTTGTTCCATAAACGATTGATAAATATTGCTGTCCACTGTCTCCATTCTTATAAACATACTTCACATTTTCATTTTTCTCGCAATATTTCTCAAATAGTCTTTCTGAAGTCGAGCGAAAATCATCTGTAATCATAGAGGTGTTATATCCTTTATACACATTGCTTCCCAGCTATTTTACATACCGTTCAAATGGAACATACCTGTAATGCTCTTCAAGAGGAATCTTAAATTCTTCCGTCTTATTCTCAAGGAACATAAGTTGATCCTGTCTTTGCCCGGAAAACTCAATAAAATCTCGTTTTAGAAATTCTGCATTGTTGATAATAAAAGCATAATATTCCCGCAAGGTTAAGTTTAAGAGTTTGTAATTATTATTACCGAACCCTTTTAAGAATAATGTTTTCAAGATCTGACTGGTTTTATTATATACAAGTCCTACATGCTTCTTTATAGCATCAACATTATGCTGAAGTTCAATACCATGTGTATGGGTATTTACTTCAATTGACATAGCACTATAATTAACAACTTCTTCTCTCACTTCCATTAAAGTTGTATATTTACCAATTAAATACTGTCTTGATAGTGCTGTTCCAAAAACAAAACTGTTATTTTCTAGTAATTTAACATTATCCGCCTTGATATTTGAAAGATGATACTTTTCCTTAAAAAACTCATAAACTCTGTTTCTAATAGCCTGCTCATCAACATAACTGCCGTCAAGGTTTCTTATCTCTTTAACCAGTTTTATATTTTTAGGTTCTTCTTTGATAAATACTCTTTGAGTTTCAAAACCATTGCCAGCTTTAATAACCTCCAGTTTATATTTTTCGTCAAAAGTATAGAGATAAGAGCAGTCTAAAATTTCTTTGCCGTAATGTTTTGCTTTAGGCATACGTCTTAAACGACCAAGAGTCTGGATTTCAAAGGTTTCACTCATATTCTCACGAAGTTTAACGAGTATCTTTGCACGTGGGCAATCCCAACCTGTCGCCAGAGCTTGTTTAAATAGCAAAAATACAGGAGTTGCATTTGATTTTGTTACGCTATCATCTTCTGTTGTTCCAATATTTATTTTCCCTAATTTCTTTGACTTCCTATCTTTATCCTCTTTATTTTCTGCTGAAAACCAACTTGCAAGAAGCTTATTCTCATATGAATATCCCATTAAATTCAGCTTCTCTTCCACGTGTTCTATTAAATCATCATTCAAGTTAGGAAATTGAACTAATACAAGAGGTCTTATATCTTCCTTTTCGTCAATATAAGCCTGAGCAATTTGCTTTCGAATTTCATCTGCTTTTTCTAATAAAATATCTGTCTCATGTAATGTATTTTCGACTGCTACTGTATCAAGCCCATCATTAATGTACATAAACCTTGTAATAAGTCCTTCGTTTATAACATCAATCTCAGGAATCTCATAGAACTCTCCGACCACCCTTTTATTAGGAGTTGCCGATACACGAATTTCATATTTTGCATTAATACTCGAGATAATATCATCTGCCTTTGAAGTATTATTCTGATGTTCTTCATCAATGATGACAATAAAATTTAAGTTTCTATTATGTGCTTCACTAATTCGTTCAAACAGATTTTTCCTTTCACTATCTCTTATAGCAGTATTATCTTTTTTAGTAATAGCCTCCCAATTAATGAAATAGGTAGTCGCACTTTCAAAACCGGTATTTAAAATATCGAAAACATTTCCTGTTTTTAGCGTTGGAGCAAAGCGTTCCATTTTTTCTTTCGATTGTTCTTCAAGTTCTCCCTTTCCTGAACAGAACCAACAAACTACACTATCTCTATGAAAATCGAGATATTTTTCAATATATGCAACTAAAATAATAGTCTTTCCACTTCCTGTCGGGCTCTGCATCACAATCTTAGGTTTGGAATTGCTGTCTGTTGTTTTGCTAAATAAGAAGTCAACGGCATCTTCTTGAAAATTTTTAAGTTTAATATTTATCATAGCTCGCCAACCTCCTTTAGTTCTTCTCTGAAATAGTATTCCGGAATTTCAATGATACTGACCCCCTTTTCTTCAAGTATTCTTTGATTACTCCGTGATAGGAATATACCCGAACGCACAAATAATTTTCCGCCATTTTCAATTTTAGATATAGCTTTATCTAACGCATCTTCATCGTCAAGAATAATATATTTCTTATCATCAAGCTCGATAGCATATTCCAGTTCAATCAACTCTCTAATATATTCCATCATCTTATCTGAGATACTTTCCTCATCATCAGAAAATTTTGGTATAAAATCAGTTTTATAATATTTCAGATTATGTGGGAATTCCTCTTGAATATTCTTAAGTCTTTGATAAGTAATTTCCTCGCAAATATTGTTTTCATTATTCGTACAGAGAATATATTTACGATTACCACCATCTTCCTTATTAAGTTGCATAACAGCATGACCAGTAGTGCCTGACCCAGCGAAGAAGTCAAGGATTATATTATTTTTACGACCAGATTCATTAAATTTGACCAAATAAGATACTAAGGATTTAGGCTTTGGATAATCCATGCTATTATTTGGAACTAATTCGAATAGCTCTCTTTTAGCAGTCTCATTTGTATCTACTCCACATTCTTCTTTTGAAATTATATCGGAAGGACGCTTGCTTTTTATTACTTTTCTAATAAAACGAATTGATAGCTTTTTACTTTTCACGATAAATGTTGTCCCTAAATCAACTTCTTTATTCAAAGTCTCTTGAGTCCATTTAAATTCACCACTTATTGTAAAATCTTTATCAGCTAATCCATCAATTATTTTTATATCATTTTTTAATTCAACCCTGTCGTAAATTCCAGGTTTTAATTCTCCATCAAACATAAACTTGACACTGCCTTTTTTAAAGAAAATGTCCCTAACATTATTTCCTCTATTCAACAACGGAACATCTCCACCGTCCACTGTTCCGCCATTATAATTTATTGAATTTCTTATTTTTTCATAACAAATAATATATTCATACTTGTTCCTGACTTTTTGTGACAATGATGGTGCTGTAGCAGTTTTGTTCCATTTATAAACTGCAATAAAATTATCCTCACCAAATATACTGTCACATAGTAATTTTAATTGAGCCTGTTCGTTATCATCAATAGAAATAAATATTACTCCATCACTCGAAAGAAGTTCTCTCGCAATCACTAACCTTTTCTCCATAAATGACAACCATTTACTGTGTGCATATCCATCTGTTTTATCTACAAATGAATCATCATAAATAAAATCTTTATTCCCTGTATTATAAGGCGGATCAATATAGGTAACATCAATCTTTCCCTTGTGAGTTTTCTCCAATAATTTCAAAGAATGAAGGTTATCTCCTTCAAGTAAAAAGTTATATGGTTCATCTTCGTTTGCTGTGATTTTTCTCGTCTCATCTTCTATAAAGATCGGGATATTATGTTCCAGCATTTTATCGACTTTTTCAGAGTGTTCTTCCCATACAAGACCATATTTCTTTTCATTAAGTGCATTTTCTATCTCTGTAATAGCACGAATGTTTTCATCATTATTATTTTGTACCTTCAATTTCTCAAGATACTCAAGCATTTTTTCTCGCTTGATTTTAGATAAATTCGCCATACTCTACCTCACTTTATTTACAAGACTCTTAACCAAGTCTTTATCTTCTATTTTCGTAATTCCAAAACTCTTTTTACCAACATCTTTGATAGAAGCTCCAATATGATAAATTTCTGCTTTATCTATGATCAAAAATCTATCGTGAAAATCCATAGTAGTTTTAACCGATAGCTTTGGATATTGAGCGTTAAATTTCGTTACATCTTTTGTTGATAAGCTCCCTTTGCCGGCTGTCGTAATAGTAACATCCACACCTTGATTTTTCTTGCACAGAATATTTAAGGTGTTGACATCTACATAGTTATCAATTAAGATTATTTTTTTCTTAGCCTTTTTAACAAGTCCCACAATAAAGCTAAATGCATCATATATTTGCCCATCGAAAAAAACATTTTGCTTAACCTCGGTATTGGCAGCTATGTAGTTAAAGACTTCCTCCAGTTTCCTATCTGTTCCTGATTGTTTTAACTCAACTCTATCAAGACGAGCAAACATTTCTCTGTTAGAAAGCAAAAAGTTTCTCATCTCCACAAAGCTATTCATAATTTTAATACTGACTTCGACTGCTACATCGCTTTTAAGAACAGCAGAAAGCATGGCGATACCTTGTTCTGTAAATACATATGGCATATATCTTCTGCCACCCGAACCACTTTCTTTTTTTGTGGCGACATTTTGGCACCTCAAAAATTCATACTCTTCTTTAGTCAATTGAAAGCAAAAATCCTCTGGAAATCTATCGGCATTTCTGCTTCTCTGCCTGTTTAAATATTTTGTTTCAACTTGATATAGAATAGCTAAGTCACTGTCTATCATCACTTGCTTATCTCTAATGGTATAAATCAGATTCTGTATTTCTTTATTATCAACAATGACGAGATTTTTATCTTCTGCCATAAATACCTCCATCCTTTAAAACTTGAGATTCCATTTTGCCACCTCAAGTTTTTTATTTCTTTTGCTCTATAATTGAAACCATATCTCCAAAATCAACACCTTAAAAAAATCGGACTTGATTTTTCATCAGTCCGTTTTTTTGTTGAGCCAATAATTATCGATAGCCTTTATTGGCAAATTATCCAACTTTTCAAATAGCTCCTTTGGTTGGAAATTCATCTAATAAAAGAATTGCTTTTTCTATCTGTTCAACAGTGCTTATAGCCGATTAAGAAGATAACAAATGATTCGCAATGTAGTCATAAATATCGTCTATATCTTGAACCGCCTTAGTTGATAACAACACACGATACTTACCAAAGTGTTTCGTCCTCAATGCTTTCAGTGTCATTTCTGCTTCATGCAATTCACCATCTGATTGAATATCACGTTCAGCAATTGAAATAGCCTCGTCTATCGTTATATGTTCCTAAACGTTGTTATGTAGGAGAAATTCCTGATAAATTTTATCAATATACTATTATTGATGAAGCTACTAGGGAAAGATTTATTTTCCCTTTTAAAGAACAATCATCATATTCTACTGTTCAATTTGTTAAAATGGCTATTGATTATTTTGGGTATAAACCTAAGATAATTCAAACTGATAATGGTTTTGAATTTACGCATTTTAAAGATACTAAACGAATACACCCTTTTGATGTATTGTGTAATAATCTTGGCATTAAACATCAACTTATTAGACCTAGAACTCCTAGACATAACGGTAAGGTTGAACGTAGTCATAGAAATGATAATGAACGTTTTTACAGGCATTTATCTTTCTTTTCGTATGATGATCTTGTATCTCAGATGAAAAAGTATCTATATCGCTCTAACCGTCTTCCTATGCAGACTTTAAATTGGCTTTCTCCTGTTGAAAAAAGAAAAGAGCTACGGAAAGAGTCTATAAAAATATGCCGGCTTTATAATTCCTTGTTAGATAATAGATTTCACAACTTATTTGTCAAGGACAAGGGCTACGCCTTTTTCAAATCCTTGACAAATAAGTTTTAGAAATCTGAAATGTTCTCTAAGGAATTAAAGCTGGCAAATCTAATCAAATAATGTAATTTACGTCGGGGGCTTCATACGGTTTACATAGAAGCTGGCTTCTATGTAATTCTATTATATCCGGTATTTATTTTTTACTTTTTTTGTCTCACATCATTTACAAATGTACAAAAAGCTACCTCGGCTAAAAGGTGGCTGCTATCTGACTAAATGAATAAAAGAAACGTTAATTCCAAGAACAATTATTATTTATCATTTTTGTTATTGTTAGAATTTAAAATTTCTCTAATAAGCAAGAAAAGTAAAAGTTCTAAAGAATTGCTCAATGTTTCCACCTCCTCGGTGTTAATTATTCAAGATAGCAAAATAATTATAACATAAAAATAAAAAGAACGAATAATCCCAATTAGTTTTTTCCGGAGCTAGAGCAAAAAAAGGGAGACAACAAAATAAAAATGCGATTTTTTCGCTATAAAATATATAGAGAGAAAGCATAAAAAATAATTAATTGTTTTTCCGTATGCTTTCGCAAGGAATAATAATAGCGAAAAATTAAAAAAATCAAGGGATAGCAAGGAAGATTTTTTTTATTTATTATTAAATAAAAAAAATACTCTTGCCCTTGAATTTTTTAAAGCAAACAACATAAAATTGGTGATGAGGGTAGAATTAGAAATAAAAAGTTAATAATTTTTTTTATTTTGATATAAGAGATAAAAAAATTCGATTAATTATTTTTCTTTAACTAAACAGTTTGTTTGCTTTTTAGTTTTTTTTATGTTATTTTTTCCCTGTATACTAGTAAATTTACTTTTTAAAAATTACAATTTTTATTTATATTAATTAATTTTTATATATATTAATCAAATTAATTTTAAGGAGGATTTCATTATGAATAAACCTTTTAAGTTAGCTGGTGCTATAATATCATTAATTCCTAGAATAGGTGTTTTTGGAAGTGCAGCAGTATCAATAATTGTATCTGTTGTTGTTGGAAATTTAATATCTAATAATTTCGACTATAGTAGAGGAATTGTGGCATATTTTAAATATGGACATTTAGTACGTATTTACAGCCAATAGATAAAATGTATATAAGTTTAGAATCTATTTTATATTTTGGTATTCCAGGTGGTATAGCTGGAGTATTAGTTTATAAATTAATTGAGAAACGTAGAAAAAAAATAAGAAAAAGCGAAAAGATTAGATAAATTTCAAAGATAAAGAAGATCATATGGTCTTCTTTATTTTTGAATAAAACGAGAAAAATAAAAATAAAAAAAAGAAAGACAGCACACCATAAGGTTGACCAGTGCTGTCTTTTGCTCCTTGCTTTTCCGCAAAACCTTAATCGTCATTATAAATGAAAACAAAAAAGAAATCAAGAAAAAAAGTCAGCCTGGTCAAAGGCTAACTGCTACCAAGTCTAAACGAATTAAATAACACATTCCTAAAAAAGGTTATTTTTTATTATTGTGGTAAGAGTTTAACTCTCGAACCAAATAGATAAGCAATACTATTTCAATAAGGTTTTGAGTTTGTCATATATGAAAAATTATTTTTTGTAATCTGGATAAGTGTACATTTGTAAATGATGTGAGACAAAAAAAGTAAAAAATAAATACCGGATATAATAGAATTACATAGAAGCTAGCTTCTATGTAAACCGTATGAAGCCCCCGACGTAAATTACATTATTTGATTAGATTTGCCAGCTTTAATTCCTTAGAGAACATTTCAGATTTCTAAAACTTATTTGTCAAGGATTTGAAAAAGGCGTAGCCCTTGTCCTTGACAAATAAGTTGTGAAATCTATTATCTAACAAGGAATTAAAGCCGGCATATTTTTATAGACTCTTTCCGTAACTCTTTTCTTTTTTCAACAGGAGAAAGCCAATTTAAAGTCTGCATAGGAAGACGGTTAGAGCGATATAGATACTTTTTCATCTGAGATATAAGATCATCATACGAAAAGAAAGATAAACGCCTGTAAAAACGTTCATTATCATTTCTATGACTACGTTCAACCTTACCGTTATGTCTAGGAGTTCTAGGTCTAATAAGTTGATGTTTAATGCCAAGATTATTACACAATACATCAAAAGGGTGTATTCGTTTAGTATCTTTAAAATGTGTAAATTCAAAACCATTATCAGTTTGAATTATCTTGGGTTTATACCCAAAATAATCAATAGCCATTTTAACAAATTGAACAGTAGAGTATGATGATTGTTCTTTAAAAGGGAAAATAAATCTTTCCCTAGTAGCTTCATCAATGATAGTATATTGATAAAATTTATCTGGAATTTCTCCTACATAACAACGTTTAGGAACATATTTCACATCAAGTTGCCATTTTTTACCAATTTCAGTAGGTGTATCATAAGGTTTAGGTTTATAAGGAATTACTTTTTTCTTAGTATCTTTATAAAAACCTAATTTTCTAAGTACTCTAAATAAAGAACAAGGATGTCTTTTATAACCTTTGTTGAATTTAAGTTTAGCATATAATTCAATCATAGAAATATTAGGGTTACGTTTAATAAGATTTTTAATCCAAGACAATTCTTCAACTGTATGGGCGTTAGGGTGAATAGAATGAGGTCTATGAGACTTATCTATAAGAGACTCTTTAGTACCGTCATATTTTTTATTCCAACGCAAAAGAGAGGCTTTTGATATTTTATAGCGCCTACAAATAAAGCGGATAGAGTTACCATTTCTATAAGTTTTAACTGCAGCTATTCTTGTTTGTAAAGTATGAGGTATATATCGTTGTGTTTTTTCTATATTTTCTGTTATAATAGTTTTCATAAGAGTAAATTCCTTTTTTTGATTTGTAGGTAACTTCATTATACAGGATTTACTCTTCTTTTTTTTATTATATGTCTCACATCTATTGTAACACTACAAAATTATTTTTTGTAATCTGGATAAGGGAATTGACAAAAAGAAAGTATTAGTTTAAAATTAGTGTATAAGCAAAAAGTAAATATAATTTGCATAGAGAAAAGACAGGACCGTGAATCCTGTCTTTTTTATATAGGCTAGTTACTTTTTAAAAAATCTATCTAACCATTTGCAAATATAATAAGCAAATACACTTGCCATGATAGAAATAATAAAAGTAAATATAATATTAAGCATAGAGTTACACCTCCCTCTGTTACGAGATTAGTGAAAAAGTAACGATGTAAGTATAACACGAAAACGAAAATAATACAAAGTCATTCTTTCCGGTGCAGAGCAAGAATGTTAAAAAGAGAATAATAGGGCGATTTTTTTGCTATATACTGTAAGACCGAAAGCATAGAGCAAATAATTTATTCTTTCCGTATGCTTTCGCATAAGAGGAAAATAGCAAAAAATAAAAAAAGTAAAGTATCAGCAAGGAAGATTTTTAAGGTTACGAAAAAATACTCTTGCCCTTTACTTTTTTTAAGCTAATAAATTATATTATTTTATTTATTGGTTGCAAAATGGTTGCATTTATGGAAATCAAGTATTGTTATAAGTTGATTATACCAACGATTTGATAAGTTTTTACAATTATTCCCACTCAATCGTTGCCGGTGGCTTACTTGTAATATCATAGACTACACGATTAACGTGAGCTACTTCGTTTACTATGCGAGCTGAAATTTCTTCAAGAACTTCAAATGGTATATGTGCCCAACTTGCTGTCATACCGTCAATACTTGTTACCGCCCTAACAGCAACTGTATAATCGTAAGTTCTTACATCTCCCATAACCCCTACTGAACGAATTTCTGGAAGGCACGTAAAATATTGCCAGATTTCTCCTTCTAAGCCACGTTTAGCGATAACATCACGTAGAATAAAGTCACTATCTCTAACGATTTGAAGTTTTTCTTCCGTTACTTCTCCTAAAACACGAATACCTAATCCCGGACCCGGAAATGGCTGACGCCAAACGATTTCATGTGGTAAGCCTAGAGCTTCTCCTAATGCACGAACTTCATCTTTGAACAATGTATTTAAGGGTTCAATTAGTTTAAAACGCATGTCTTTTGGAAGTCCACCTACATTGTGATGCGATTTTATCGTTTGGGCATTTTTTGTTCCTGATTCTATGACATCCGTGTAAAGTGTTCCTTGTGCTAAAAATGGTACATCATGTAATTTAGCACACTCTTCATCAAAAACATAAACAAATTCATTTCCGATAATTTTACGTTTTTGTTCCGGATCACTAACCCCTTTAAGTTTTCCTAAGAAACGCTCTTTAGCATCAACCTTTATTAAATTCATATTGAAACCGCCGGCAACTTCTTTACTAAATGTAGACATAACACCCTCAGCTTCGCCTTTTCTAAGTAATCCATGATCAATAAACATACATATTAGTTGTTCTCCGATTGCTTTGTCTAATAATGCGGCAACAACAGATGAATCAACCCCACCTGATAAGGCACATAATACTTTTTTATTTCCAACTTCTGCACGAATTTCTTCAATTTTTTCTTCAATAAAATTTTGAATAGTCCAGTTTTCAGTACAATGACAAGCATTACGGATAAAGTTTTCCAATAACTTATAACCATATTCAGAATGACGCACTTCCGGATGAAATTGGAAACAATAAAATCCTTTTTCTACATTTTCTGCTGCGGCTATTGGACAATTATCACTTGTTGCTACGGTCTTAAATCCTGAAGCTAAAGAAACTACTTTATCAGAGTGGCTCATCAGCACTTGTTGAGTGGTCGGTGTATTTTCAAACAATTTAGCACCTGTCACTACATTGATATTATGTGCTCCGTATTCTCTGCTTGTAGCCGATTCCACCTTACCTCCTAATTTATGTTGCATAAGCTGCATACCATAACAAATACCTAACACCGGAATACCTAAGTTAAATATCTCATCATCAATAGTTAGGGAGTTCTCTTCATATACGGAATTTGGGCCACCTGATAAAATGATACCTTTAGGATTCATTTTTTTTATTTCATCAATTGATATTTCATTATCATGTAACTCAGAATAAACACCTAACTCACGCACACGACGTGTAATAAGTTGATTATACTGACTTCCAAAATCAAGAACTAATATAAATTCGTGTTTCACAGCGTTCCTCCTAGTTTTTTTATAAATAATACTTTACCATTATATCAATTAATATGAAATATGTAAAACTTTAATACGGAAAATGCTGAATTATTTTAGTGAAATTTAGTTTATACTAAAAAATTTCAACTAAATAACGAATAATCTCCTATATAGGTATATCAAATTTTACTTATCTTGGACAATACTCAAAAATTATTTTATTTAGGGGAAGCTTTGTAATATTTATTTATTTTTCCTGTCTAATTTGATTTTACAATCTTCCTTAGGTTTTAAAATCAAAAAATGCTAAGTAATTATATTTACCGGCTCTGTGTCAAATACGGGGCATGAGAAAAAATAAGGATAAAATGCTAAGCAATGCAGTGTTGCTTGGCATTTTTCAAAACGCCCTTAAAAGAAATATTATTTTTATACTCAGAAACAAATAACCTAGAAACAACTAAAATGCGTAATCTAAAGTTATAAAAGCTATTATAACCATAAGAAACTCTCTTTAAAACCTTTATCTTATTATTAATACCCTCCAAAGAACCATTAGAGATAGAATACCTAACACTATTAAGCATATACTCTTTATGTTTTCTCATAGTATTAATAGCCTTACTAACACCATCAGATAAACCGATAGTAGATTTTTCAATTAATTCTTTAAACTCCAACTCATTTCTATACCTTATCGCATATCTAATATCCTGAACTCTCTCATAGCTAGCCTTAAATATACAATCTAATCCTAATAAATAATCTAAAATATCACGTCTAGTAACTAAACTCCTAAAACTCCTATTAAAGAAAAACCTACCATGAGTAACATTACTTTCATCTTCTAATATTAACTTCCAATTATTTTTTAAAAGAGTATAATTAATACCTTTTTGTTTTTTGTAAATATTCATTAGCTTAACTCTAGTTCTATTAAGTTCTCTATTAACATTTTGAATAATATGAAACCTATCTATAACAATTTCAGCATTAGGAAACTTATTTCTAATCAACTTCATATAAGGAGTATAAATATCAATACAAATAGCCTTAACATTACTTCTAGCCTCTTTAGAAAATCTGGAAAAATAATTATTTAAAATATACTCAGTTCTACCATCAACTATATCAATAATCTCATGAGTTAAAGCATCTAAAAAAATAAAACTCATACCATTTTTACTATCTTTAGTAAACTTTAACTCATCAAAGCATAAATACTCAGGTAAGGTATTATAGTTAAGAATGTCTACATGGGATTTACATTTATAAAGAGTTCTTATAACAGTATTAACCGATACATTATTCATTTTGGCTATTTGTTTAAAAGATAAAGTATCAGCTAAATCACTCATTATAGAAAACTTAACATTTTTAGAAATACTACAGTATTTATCTACAAAAGAAGTAGTAGCTACAAATTTTTTATTACAAGTTTTACACTTGAAACGTTGCTTTCTTAGTTCCAAATAAGCAGGGATACCTGATATTTTTAATAGATTAATTCTAGTAAGTTCATTAAAGCCGTTTTTAACTACAGTATAACCTTTATTAAGACAACCACAGCATTCACACTTCTTGGGTTTATATGTTAAGGTACCTTTGAATACAAAGTACTTTTGATTATTTTTTATAGTTTCGTTATGTGTTTTCTCAATAGTTATATTTTTATCTTTTATTTGTAGTAGGTTTTTAATGAATTCTCCCTCTTTTATTTCTTTTGTTTTTGTGTTAAAATTATTGATGACAGATATCCTTTCATAGTTTATTTTTTTGCACTTTAATTATATTGGATATTTGTCTTTTTGTATATTAAAAAACAATACGAGGTATGGATTTTTCCCATGCCCCGTATTTATTATACAACCTATTTACCTAGCACTTTTATCATACTTCGTATTTGACATAGAGGCGAACTTTAAAAATCCCTACAATATTTTCCTATTTTTCTTTATTATAGGATTAGAATTTATTATATTTATCTTCCTAATTTTCGTAGAACAATGTTTATATTAATACCACCATAGTTTTTTATAGCGGTGACCTATTTGCAATGATAAATCTTTTTTATTCTGGTCTGCTCCGTTAATATAAAGTTTCCCAGCTTCGTACATATCAACCATCTCATTCGGTACGCTTGATATGACGATGCTGCCATTATTTTCAGTTTCTATTTGTGAAAATTTCACTGCATAATTTCCTGCCGGCAAATCGTCAAAATACCAACGCAATGTATAAGTTTGTAGGGGGATTTCCCAATACAACTCACGATAAATAAATGTATGTTCTCTTACTACTTTATTATTTTTTTTATCAATAATTTCAACTTTATAACGTGAGTTATTTTTTTCATCATATGATGAAATATAGCCTCGAATATAATTGAAACTGCGAGTTGCCTCAAATGTTTGTTCTACCTCAGTATCTTTATTTACCCTGACAATACCGTCTCTTAAATAGTTATCCGTTGCATAAATGCTGATTCCGTTAATCACACGTGAATCATAGTCTAAATTCATTGAATAAGATGGGCGTAAAAAACTGTCCGTTCCAATTTGCAAGGCAAAAACAACAGCAAATGAAATATATAATTTTTTCTTATAACGATCAAAAATAGTTGTTTCATAACGTTCAGCAAAGAGTATTAACCCTTTTGCCCCAAGTATAAAAATAATCGGCAGCCAAGCGTAAACATAGCGAGGTTTAGCTTCCCAAATCAGATGGAACATAAATACTCCGAATATAATAATTTGGAATAAGAAACACGATGTAATATATTCTTTACGTCGCTTGTAGATATAATAAACCATACCAAAGATTATAACGACATATATCATCTGCGAAATATAGACAAAAAAGCTGTTATTACTGCCATAAAATAGCTGCCATAAAAAACCGTCGCCATCACGTAAAGCACGTGTTCCGTTGGTGTAATTTATAGTCCCGTCACTCCAATTACCACGTATTTTTAAGACAAATACCAATAAATTTAAAAATAACGGTCTATGTGTCAGACGATTAAAGAATAATCCTAAATCATCCGCCGCTTTATTTTGACTAAGATATGTAAATTGAAAATCTTGCCAGTTATAACTTCCACCTTGAATACTCATCCCCATCATTACCCAATGTAACATTGGAAATCTGTATCCTGCGTCTTGAATAAAACCATAGTGATTCCACAGCATATCAAACCCTTTACCAAAAATAATAAACGATATAGCGAAAGTTACAAGTAATATCATTAAATTTTTATACCATTTGAAAAACAATAGATAAACAATAAGGGCAGGTAAAACAATAATAATATTTGAACGTAAATTCCAGCCAAAAGCGATTAATATAGCAACCGCTACAATATGTTTTGTTCTAAAAATAAAACTGCCGTCAGATGGGATAAGTACATAAATGATAAGCGATACCATAATAACCATTAAACTATCTGAATAGTAAAATAAACTATACATTTGAAATGGAATATATAATAACATCAGCGCCAGTATAATTGTTTGTTTTTGCTTTGATAACAATTTCCCTGCCGTTTTAAATGTTAAATACATTGTGACTGAAGTAATAGCAAAACAAAAAATATGCAATGCCCATACTTCTGATATATGTAATACCCCGGCTATACGATATATCCAATATAAAATAATCGTAGGATTAATATTATTCGGATAAACTAAAAAATAACGCTCACCTGAAAATTTTCCATAGTTTAGCATATAATGTGATTCGTTTTCTATTTCAGCACCATCGGAAAAATTCAGCGTATCCATCGATAGAATAATAGCTTGAAATATTAAATATACCACAACAATAATTCTATTGTATTTTTTTAACAATTCTTCATCTGTGTTTAGTATTTTTTTTGCCCCGTATATAAATAACATAAAGAACACCGGAACACCTAATAATAAAGCAAGCGGATTGAGAATACGCTCATAAACAAACGGTGCAACATATGCCCAAATAAGCACTATCGTAAAAAGTCCGATAAAAACATATGCAAACACATTATGTAAAATTCTTCTCATTACTATCCCCTTTCTTTTCTGTTTAAATGACCGGCAAATACTATCGGTGATATATTCAATAACATTTTATTTATAAAACTGTCGGTAGCGAAATAATGTTTCTTCGTTTTTATTAATTGAACCAATTCTACTTCTTCTTCCATATTATCATACATACGAAGTATATCAAGCCATAAATAACCGCATAGTAAATTAAGAGTTTCTTCGTATTTTTTCCCTTTTTTAAATACTTCTATTCTTTCGGTAGCATTCATTATTCTTCTTGTTGAAGCTGAAATCATCGCCTGATTACGAACAGTTTTTTGTTCCGTTAATTCTCTATAACTACATTTATCACTTTGACAAACTTTCATAGCGAGATCAAATGTTTTCAGTTTAAAATATAAATTCTCCAACGCCAACATATCTTCTTGGAATTGAAGATTATAAACATCAAGAAATTTTTTCTTAAACAAACAAGATGTTAAATTATAGTCTATATCATTTTTAAATATTTTAATTTCAGTTATTAAATAATCTACTCCGGTAATTATTTTATTTTCTAATACGGTACTATAATTTTTTCTAGTTGCAATGGCTATATCTAAGGAATTATTGTTTGCTGAGGAATATAATTTTTCAAAATAATTTTTTTCAAAATTTATATTTTCTTCGAGAAAAATCACATATTCTCCTTTGGCAAATTCCAATGCACAATTTTTTGCGGCGGCATTTGACCCTAGTTGCTTTTTAATGTAATTAATCTTACTGTTATCGTGATTTGTAATAAATTCTTCTATTTTCTGTTCGGTTGAGTCATCAATAATTATCACTTCAAATTCTTGCATTGTTTGATTAAAAACATTTGCTAATACATCACGTAATCTACTAATACTTCTAAATGCTGCAAGAACAACTGTTATTTTAGTTTTTCCTGACGTTTTTATTCGTTTAATTAAAATTTCATTTCCCAAAAGCATTGTATCTAAAAAAATGTCTTTTGTTCTGTCTAGTGTTCTACTCATTATCATTCCCCTATTCTAAAAGGTTTATATATCTTAGTTATTATAGCATAGTTTGAAAATTTTTTCATTTATTAGCAGAGTAATAAATAAAATGATATAATGTAAATAATTACAACAGTTTAGGAGATAATTTATGCCAAAAGCCTATATAGGAACATATACAAAAAAGGAAAGTCAAGGTATTTATAAAGTAGAATTGGATGTTCAGGGAAAAGTTAAAAATATTGAATCGGTAGCCAAGATAGAAAATCCGACATATTTAGACTTTTCTACAGATAAACAATATTTATACAGCGTATCAAAAAAAGATAAGAGCGGTGCCGTAACAAGTTTTAAAATTTTACCCGATGGAACATTAGAAGAACTTACATCAGTTGAAAAAGAGGGCAATCCTCCTTGCTATGTAGAAATAAGCCGGGATAATAAATATCTACTGTCAGCTAACTATCACACCGGAACGATTGACAGTTATTCCGTAGTAGATGGTAAATTATCCTCACTTTTATCTACGGATATACACTTCGGTAGCAGTATCCACCCTCGTCAAGAAAAGCCCCATGTCCACTTTTCAGGCTTTACACCTGATAATAAATATGTATTCAGCTGTGACTTAGGTACTGATGAAATCACAACATACACATTAGAACACGGTATATTATCAAAACGATATACCACTCCTGTAAAAAGTGGTAGCGGACCTCGTCATATTATCTTTGACAGTACACTAACCCATGCATTTGTCATTACCGAACTTACAAGTGAAGTTATAGTTTTTGATTATGACGATGGTAAGTTGTCAAATCCTAGATACTATGCAACCTTACCTTCTAATTTTGTTAAAGAAAATAAGGGCAGTGCCATAAAAATATCAAATAATAATCGTTTCATATATGTATCAAACCGTGGTCAAGACAGTATCGTCGTCTTTAAAAATAATAACGGCATCCTAACCCATATCCAAACTATTAGCACCTATGGGCAAAATCCACGTGATTTTAATTTGAGCAAAGACAATCATCTTGCCATTGCGACAAATGAAACAAGTGGAACCATTACAACATACATGGTTAACACAATTACAGGGAAATTAACAGCTGTCGATAAAGAAATTTCGGTACCTGAAGCAGTTTGTATAAAATTTTATTAAAATCATTCATATAAAATGGTTTTATATAAATATAGAAAGCATTTTCCTTTATTTTGCCATAACCTAAAAAAAGAAGTGAAGTTTTCACCTCTTTTTTTATTTGTAGTAACTTTTGATAAATTCTTTAGTAATGATTAGCAGTAAAACGGATTTTCCGATCAACTCTTTATAGTAACGAATTTCATTTCAAAATACGAAAAGACCGACTTATCAGTATAAGCCGATCCTTGTATAGTTTTTACTATTAATCTATTACAGACACTTTTAAAAAGTTAGTAGAGCCTACATTACTTCTTGAAGTATTCACAGGAATACCACCGGTAATCACAATTGCATCACCTTTTCTAGCATATCCCGATTCTTCTGCAATTTTCTTCGCTGTATCCAACATTTCATCTGTTGATTTTACCTGTTCCGAAATTTTTGCATCAACTCCCCATACAAGACTTAAACCACGTGCTACTTTTTCACTTGGTGTCACTGCCAAAATTGACGCATTTGGTCTATATTTGGAAATTAAACGTGCTGTTTGCCCAGATTCTGTATATGTTACGATTGTGTGCAGGTCTAAGTTCAATGCTGTGTAACCCACAGACACTCCTATAGCATTTGTAATATCTTTTGATACAATTTTTTTTGAACGATCTTTTAGGATACGTGAATAATCTTGCATTTCTTCTGTATGTTTTGCAATGGTTGCCATAGTACGAACCGATTCAATCGGATAAGCACCGGCTGCTGATTCTCCTGATAACATAATCGCATCAGTCCCGTCGTAGATTGCATTCGCTACATCTGATACTTCCGCACGTGTAGGGCGTGGATTTTTTTGCATTGAATCCAGCATTTGAGTTGCTGTTATTACAAATTTACCGGCACGATTACATTTAGTAATAATTGATTTTTGCATAATCGGTACTTCTTCCGCCGGCACTTCTACTCCAAGGTCACCACGTGCAATCATAATACCGTCTGATACTTCAATAATTTCATCAATATTATCAATAGCCTCTTGACATTCAATTTTAGGAATAATTTGAACATGCTCGCACCCTTCCTCTTTAAGAATGCGTCGTACTTCTAATACATTTTCTTTTGTACGGACAAACGATGCTGCCACAAAATCAATATCATTTTTACAACCGAAACGAATGTCTTCTTCATCTTTTTCAGTAATTCCCGGTAATTTTGTTGAAACTCCCGGAACATTTACACCTTTTTTGTTTTTAAGTACCCCACCGTTTTGAACTGTTGTATAAATTAACCCGGCAGCTGTATCTACATTATTTACTGTTAAACCGATTAAACCATCATCTAATAAAATAGTATCCCCGGCTTTTACATCGTGTACCAATTCTCCATAAGTAATTGAGAATTTATCCGCTGTTCCCAACACTTCTTCCATTGAAACGATAACATCTTTCCCTTTTTCTAAGATAATCGCATCATTTTCCATATTATGTGTTCTAATTTCCGGCCCTTTTGTATCTAATAAGATTGCAAGGCAGGTACCCGTTTCTTCTCTTACTTCTTTAATCGCTTTAATACGTGCCCCATGCTCAGCATAATCTCCGTGTGAAAAGTTTAAACGGCATACATTCATTCCCAGTTCTACCATCTCGGTTAATCTTTCTTTTGTTTCTGATTTAGGACCTATTGTACAAATAATTTTCGTTTTTTTCTGTATCATATAATTATTTACCTCTTAGCTTTTATCCAACACTTATTGTATCGTATTTTCAATATGTTTTCAAATTATTTCACTATTTTACAAAAATAATTTTCTAAATTGATAATTGTTTAGAAACATCGTAAATCGTTAAATCTACTTCATGTGTATTACTGAATACATCTTCAAAACGTGTACTTACTAATCTGTTATTTTGAATACCAACAGCACGACCTGATTTTTCTGCCAGCAATAGTTGAACCGCATAATTTCCAAAGCGTGATGCCAATACTCTATCCATTGCTGACGGTGTCCCTCCACGTTGAATATGCCCTAAGATAGTACATCTGATTTCTTCACCTGTTAATTCTTTAAGTTGTGCGGCTAGAACTTGTCCACCCATAACGCCCTCTGCTAAGACAATAATAGAATGTTTTTTCCCTCGTTTTTCGCCGGCTTTAATTCTGCTTACAATATCGGAAATATCTTCTCTTTTTTCAGGAATTAACAAACTTTCGCTACCTCCGGCAATACCGGCAAGAAGAGCTAAATCCCCTGCATTACGACCCATCACTTCAATAATGAACGCACGTTCATGGCTTGAAGCTGTATCACGAACTTTGTCAATTGCGTCAACAATAGTATTAAGCGCCGTATCAAACCCGATGGTAAAATCCGTACAGCAAATATCATTGTCAATAGTTCCGGGAATACCGATTGTTTTAATAGACATCTCATTACTAAGTGCCATCGCACCACGATAAGATCCATCTCCACCGATAACAACTAATCCGTCAATACCTAATTTTTCTAAATTTTTAATAGCTATTTGTCTAACTTTAGGATCTTCAAATTCCGGAAGACGTGCTGAATAAAGTATTGTACCCCCACGGTTAATAATACCTCCTACATCTCCGACTTCTAATTTTTTTATATTATTTTCTACTAATCCCTTATAGCCTTGGTATACTCCATAAACTTCCAATCCGTTATAAATCGCTGTTCTTACAACCGCTCGCACCGCCGCATTCATTCCCGGTGCATCGCCACCACTTGTTAAAACTGCTATTTTTTTCATGTAGTCTTACCTTCTTCCATATTTTGTATAGATTTTCATCAGATATTATACTGAATATTTTTAAATTTACTTTACAACAATATCATATTTTTTATCTTTTTTCTAGTAAAAAATTTGTTTTGTTTGTTTTTTGTTTGTTTTTTTTACTATTTATCCTTATATTCTATTTTAATAGGCTTATCAGGATATGTTTTCAAAAAATTATGAACAAATTCTTGTTCATTTTTTATTTTAACAGCTGTCGCTTTATTGGAATCATTAGCCAATAAACTTACCACTTTTATACCTTTTTCGGTTGTTTTATATCGAGAAAGTAATTCTCCACTTTCTTTGTCCGCTACCAGATAAATCTTTTTTATATTATTTATACAATATTGATTATAATTTTTTAAACTTGTTATTTTTTCGAGTATGTACTGCTCACGTCCATCACGTAGTTGTTTTTTCAAAGTTACCACAGCATATTTTCCAACCTCAATAAAAGCATCGGCATATTTATAAACACTTGGGAATACAGTTACATCATAGTCACCTTTTCCGTCATTAACTGTTAAAAATGCCATATAGTCACCGTTTTTTGTTTTTATTTCTTTTTTTGATACTACCTCAACATAGCTGTCCGCCAAATTTTTACCGATATAATGTAGTGGTAAATATGTATAGCGTTCTTTTTCAATCTGGACAGGGTGTTTTAAAAAATATGTTCCTGTCGCTTCTTTTTCCATGCGAATTTTTTCTTGAATAGGATAATCTTCTACCTCTTCTATTTTAAGTGTTAATCCGCTTTCTGCATAAAGTGCATTACGAACGGTATACATATGATTACGTGTATCTTCATAATATTCTTTTACTTTATTCATTAATGTTGCTCTGTTATACCCAAAAGTATCCAATGCTCCGGCTTTTACTAATGATACTGCCGCTTGATAATCGACTTTCTTATTCATTCTCTTTAAAAAATCATCAATATCCAAATATTTCCCAAAGTTAAGTCTGTCTTGAACAATTTCAAAAGCACTTCGATAACCGACGTTTTTTATGGCAACAAGAGCAAAAACTATCTCATTTTTATAAACACTAAAATCCCTAAGACTAACGTTAACGTCCGGTTTTATTAAGTTTATTCCGAAACTGCTTAATTCTTGCTTATATTCATTTATTTTTTTCTCACTACTGATAACATTATTTAAAAGAGCTGTCATAAAATATTTTGTATAATATACTTTTAAATATGCTAATCTGTAAGCTAACATACTATACACAACAGCATGACTTTTATTAAATCCGTAATTGGCAAACGTTACTATTAATTCAAATAGATGTCGCGCTATCTCAATATCATGACCTGCTTTTACAGTTTTTTCAATAAAGATATTACCATAATATTCTAAATCTTGTTTTTTCTTTTTCCCAACAGCACGACGCATATTATCCGCTTCGGTAAGTGTCATATGTGCAAAATTCACCGCAATAAGCATAATTTGTTCTTGATAAACAATAACCCCATATGTATCTTTTAATATCTTCTCTAATTTTTTATGCGGATATTCTATACATTCTTTACCATGTTTTCTCCTAATATAAGTTTCTACTTGTGCCATAGGTCCCGGTCTATACAGTGCATTCATAGCTACTATATCGTTAAATTCCGTAGGTTGCAGTAAACATAATTTTTCTCTCATCCCACTCGATTCAAATTGGAATATTCCTTCTGTTCTCCCGGCGGCAAAAATCTTATATACCTTTGGATCCTTATAATTAATACGTTTAATATCAAACTCCGGATTATCATGATGAATTTGTTCAACAATATTTGCAATCATAGTTAAATAACGAATACCGAGGAAATCAATTTTTAATAATCCTACATATTCTATATCATCCATCGTCCACTGTGTAATGTGCTGTGTCATATTGGATGGTGCAAGAGGAGTATATGCAACTAACGGTTTACTGTCGCTGATAACGATACCCGCCGCATGTACTGACGTGTTTTTCGGTAAATTCTCCAAACCGATTGCAATACTGAACCAACGTTTATTTCTATTAGTTGAATTCACAAAATTCCTTAAAGACTGCGATTCCCTATAACATTCCTTTAACGTACGTGTAGAACTGATATGGGTACTTATAAATTTTAATGTTTCATCATCAAATTGTAAAATACGTGCACTTTCACGTGCTGCACTTTTTGACTGAAATGTAGTAAACGTAGTAATTTGCGCTACCTTATCCGCACCATATTTTTTTTCAACATATTTTATCACTTCATCACGACGTGTATCCTGAAAATCTATATCAATATCCGGTAATGAAATACGCTCTTTGTTTAAAAAACGTTCAAACAATAAATTATATTCTAATGGATCCGCTTCGGTAATATCTAATAAGTAACAAACTAAACTTCCCGCTGCGCTACCTCGTCCTGCACCAACCAAAATATTATGTTCTTTAGCATATTTAACAAAATCATAGACAATTAAAAAATAGTCATTAAACCCCATTTCGTCTATAATTTCCAATTCATATTCATAACGTTTTTTATACACATAAACATCTTTACCTTGCAATTTCTCCTTTGCACCTTTTAAGACAAGATAAGATAAATACTCCTTTTTAGTCATAGAATTGTATATTTCTTCATGTTCTCCGTAAATATACTTAGGTAAATGGTAACCTGAAAAATCAAGACTATATTGACAGCTGTTTACTATACTTTGCTGCATTTTTAAAGAACGCGTTAAAATTTCATTTTTTAAATCTGAACTATTTTGTAATAATTTTTTAAAGTCTTCTTGTGTACGAACATAATGTATCCCACTTGTCACTGTTAATTCAGCAATATTAAGTTTTTTATTATCACGAATAGCACGACTTACAATTACTTGCTGATAATCCTTATTATCTATGTAATAACTCGGTTGAGTATAAACTATATTGTCATAGTCTACATATATATTCTCATTGAACTGTTCGTTATAGCCGAAATAAAAATCACAATTCTCAAATAGCTGGTTCAAATAACTGAACTCCACACTATCATACAATTCATCAACAACTATTAATATACAATGTTCACTACTTTCTTCCATTTTCCGAGCAAATGTTTCTACATCTATCTCTTCATTATGTTGAAACTGTGTAGCAATATTCAGTAACGTATAAAACATCTGTTCCGTTTTGCATAAAATATTAAATTTTAATAATTTCATGCCGTACATCAATTTAACTTCTAACGCATGTATAAGTCTAATATTGTACTTATCTGCCAATTTATACGCTTTTATTGCACCGTACATATTCGGATCTGCAATAACGACTGTATATTGGTTATCGTCTACCAGCTTTTGAAATAATTCTTCTAATTTTACTGTACTATTTAATAAATCATATGCACTATGAACTTGTAAATTATACATATTGTTTCCTCCTTTCAGCCATAATAAAAACTTATCAATTCAAAATAAAAAACTAAATGACCTTTTTCTTTATTAATTTTAAATTTTTTCTACGTTCAGCACTTTAAATTGTACTATGTAATACTATTGCTGTCAATGATTCGATCGTTTCTAAAAAACGTCTTTTATTCTGTTTATTTTATAAAAAAAGACACCTATAAGCATATTAAAATTCCAAAAAACTCTTCTTTTTTATAAGAGACGATTTGATTATTCAAGGCTTCTTAGTGTCTTTTATTTTATTATTAGTATTTATCAAATACTTTAACAACTAAATTCAATATTATCCGCAGATACTTTCATCTGAAAAACAACCCATGTTTTCACCTGAAATCTTACTTTCTTCGTTAAAGTAGCGATATATACGTTGATTGTCATCACCCAAGTAATAAATCGGATTAAATTCGGTTCCAATTAACTTTGATTCAGCATCAATCAAATTTTCACATACTAAACGTCGCTTGATTGTACCTATGAAATTAGTGTATCCGTTATGGTCAATTATACTATGCACCGTACATTCTATTGACAACATACACTCGTCAAGTAAAGGTGCATCAACATATTTTCCTATATCATATGTTATATCTGCCATTCCTATTTTATTTTGACCGGAGTAAAAACCGCAAATTTCAACCTTATTCAAAATACTTTGACGTGGCACATTAACAGTAAATTCTTTATATTGTTTAATATTCTTTACAGCATTACTCGCACTCGATAATGCCATTGTTATCGTATCACCCAGCGTATATGACGAACTGGATGTCGTTACATTATAATTCCACTTACTATCCTTATACCCGACCAATATTACCGGAAAACCATAATATAATTTTTTAGTTTCTATCTCTACTTTCATTTTACTAACCTCTCTTACGTATTACCTTGCGATAAATACTAACTTCTTATCCTCTGATAAACTCCCATCATAACTGTAATTATCGAAAGTTATTCTCTTTAACTGCTCTATATTTTCTACCTTTTCTTTTATCAATTTCGTTAAAAATTTTCCTCGTGCTTTTTTAGAAATTGTTGAATGAATTTTAAGTTCTCCATCTTTTTCTTCCATGAAGATAACTTTTATAAAATTATCTCGAATACTTTTTGAAAATACCTCCTCAAATTCATTAGATAGTAGCGAGATAACCAAACTTTCATCTTTTACATGACTGTCAAAATTATCCCTCCACAAAAACTTTAACGTCTTATTTTCAACCATAACTTTTTGTAAAAAATCTAAACGATGCACCGGAATAAAATCATACAGATTAATTATTCCGCATAGTGCCGTAGTTATCAACACATTTTCCTTAATATATTCAACATCACTATTATCAAAACTGTCTCTTGCGATATTTCTATACATAAGCCCATTAAATAATTCCAGTGCAGTATAGAAAGAACTTCTTCTCTTTTTTAAATCTTGCCAATATTTGTGTTCAATTTTTGCTTTTTCGCTCTTCACCTTATATATTTTCGCTAATTCTTCTGAACTCTTATTAGCAAATTCATCTATTATTTTTATAGTATTTCGATTTAATTTATCTAAAAAGTCATAATGTTTTATATTAAGATTCATTTCTTTTGCTGTGGGTATTAATATTTTCACCGATTACTACTCCATTTCCGGTAAAACCAAAAAACTATTTTCTATAAGACTTTCTATTTCCATTAAAACAAAATTTTTCTCCGTTATTTCGAGTTGCGGATCAATAATCAATGTATTAAAATATCCTACAACAAAATCACGGTTTGCTACTTCCAACTTAAACATATACTCGCTAATTTCATCAACTAAAAATGCAATTTCTTTTAATTTTTTATCCTCGTAGGTATTGGCATAATGAACTTTCTCCAAAAGTCTGCGTATTTCCATTTCCGGATATTGTTCTTTAAACCTTTTTTGAATATGTTTTGCCAGTTCAATATCTTTAAATTTTAAAACATTAACTTTCTTTTTCTCCAGCGCTCCACCTTGTTCTAATTTTTCCAATAAATGGGCTAATCGTTTATTTAAGCTACTCATTATTACTTCTCCTTAACATTTTTCATTATATTTTTCTCATCTACTACTTATTGTATAAAAAAAAGTATAAAAGTTCTAGCTATAAGGTAAAATGTTTACATTTTATCTTATAATTTTGACACAATCTTATTCTTCGGAAAATACCTGTGTAGCCTTTACAGCTTGACACCAGCCTTTATAAAGTTTTTCACGCCTTTTATCTGTCATATTAGGAATAAAAAGTTTCCCTGCTGAATTCAAATTTTTGATTTCTTCAATATTTTTCCAATATCCCACCGAAAGCCCTGCTAAAAATGCTGCTCCCAGTGCTGTTGTTTCCAAATTTTCCGCCCTGGCTATTTTCACACCGAGTATATCAGCTTGAAATTGTAACAAATAATCATTAAGAGCCGCTCCCCCGTCTACTTTCAAGAGAGGAATTTCTATATGAGCATCTATTTTCATAGTATCAACTATATCCCTTACTTGGTAGGCTATTGATTGTAAAGTAGCTTTTACAATATCTTCTTTAGTTGATCCCCGGGTTAAGCCGAACATTGCTCCGCGTGCATTAGAATTCCAATAAGGTGCTCCCAATCCGGTGAAAGCCGGCACTAAATAAATTTCATCATCACTGGTCGATTGCAGTGCTAATTTTTCACTATCCGCAGATTTTTTTATCATTTTTAGACTGTCACGAAGCCATTGAATTGCACTACCTGCTATAAAAATAGAACCTTCTAGTGCATAATTTATCTTACCGTCTATTCCATAAGCTATGGTAGTCAATAAATTATTATTTGACAACTCCATGCGTTCTCCCGTATTCATAATAATAAATGATCCTGTCCCATAGGTATTCTTTATCATTCCTTTATCAAAAGCAAGTTGCCCAAATAATGCAGCTTGTTGATCGCCTGCCATACCGCTGATAACCACTTCACCGCCGTAAAAATGATAATCCGTTGTTACACCGTAAATTTCCGAGTTTGATTTTACTTCCGGCAACATAATCTTAGGGATATTTAAAAGTTTCAATATTTCATCATCCCATTTTAATTCTTTTATATTATATAGCATTGTTCTGGCAGCGTTTGTATAATCTGTTACATGAGTTCTTCCACCTGTTAATTTCCATACTAACCAAGTATCAATCGTGCCAAAAAGTAATTCTCCATTTTCGGCACGTTGCTGTGCGTTTTCTACATTATCAAGAAGCCATCTTACTTTTGTTGCAGAAAAATAGGCATCAACGACAAGTCCAGTTTTTTCATGAATTATTTTTTCAAAACCGCATTCTTTTAAATCCTCTGCTATTTTTGCAGTTTGTCGTGATTGCCAAACTATTGCATTATAGATTGGCTCTCCGGTCTTTTTATCCCAAATAACAGTCGTTTCTCTCTGGTTTGTTATTCCAATACTCTTTATTTGTACCGGTTTTATCCCACTTTCAATAAAAACTTCTGCTATTACGGATTGAACGGAATTCCAGATAACATTCGCATCATGTTCCACCCATCCGGCTTTTGGAAAAATTTGCGGAAATTCTTTTTGACTGCTTGCCACAATCTCCGCTTTTTTATTAAAAATTATTGCCCTTGAACTAGTAGTCCCTTGATCTATTGCCATTATATACTGTTCCATATTGTTTACCTCTGCACATTATCTATATTATGATTATAGCATATCTATAATAAAATGATAACTCTACGGCTAACCATTAATAAGTAATTCAATTAAAATTTTTATCTTTTAGATCAACACCTTATAGTTATTACTCCACTTTTAGATAAGATAATAAGGATTATAAAAAACACATGAAAAACCCTAATCACTATATTATTAAATAACGACAAAACCTTAATTTAAAGCATTTGCAAACATTCTCAAAAATATTTCATATTCTCTCTTTTAAGTTGATTTATTTTTTAATATATATTATCATTATTGTAGTACATATATTCATATGTATATAAATTAAAATATTGGAGGATATTATGAAAAAATCTATTAAACGTATTTTATTCTTATTCACTACTATGCTACTAACCGTAGTTCTTGCTGCGTGCAGTTCAGGCGGAGGTGGCACTAAAACTATTTCTTCACAAGAAGCTGTGGATAAATATGTTGAGGCGGCTAAAAATATTAAAAGTGCAAAATTCACTTCTGATATCAATGTGAAAATGACTAACAATAACACAACACGAGAAGTTATCATGAAGATGAACGGATCAGTAGCAACTGAACCTCTAAGTTTATTGGTAGATTCAGAATCAAAAATAGCGACTCAAAGCCAAAAAATGTCGATATACCTTAAAGATAATGTACTATATGCAAAACAAGGCAGCCAAACTAATTGGTCTAAACTTCCAATCAGTGGGACATTCCAAAAACAAATTGAATCGTTAAAAAATGTCGGTAATACTGAAGATGCATTAAATTATTACAAAAATAATGCTAATGATTTTAAAGTAGAAGCACAAGGTGACAATTATGTATTATCTTATTCAGGTAATGATGAAAAATTCAAAGAGTTATTAAAAACTTCTGTTAAAACTACAGGGCAAAATATTAGCAATTTAGATAGTGTTGATATAAAAAATGCTTCTTTCAAAATTACTGTTAAAAAATCAGATTTCCAACCCGTTACATCTGAACTTTCAGTAGAAATTTCTCAAAAAGATAAACCTGAAAATAATTACAAAATGGATATAAAATATACCTTCTCTGACATTAACTCAACAACAGTTCCTACGCCTGAAGGTATAAAATAATAAATGATATTATCTTTCAACAATGGGACTCTCCTTTTAGGAAAGCCCCATTGTTTCTTTTTTTGGTTGTATAATAAATACGGGGCATGAAAAAAAATCCATACCCCATATTGTTTTTTAATATACAAAAAGACAAATATCCAATATAATTAAAGTGCAAAAAAATAAACTATGAAAGGATATCTGTCATGAATAATTTTAACACAAAAACAAAAGAAATAAAAGAGGGAGAATTCATTAAAAACCTACTACAAATAAAAGATAAAAATATAACTATTGAGAAAACACATAACGAAACTATAAAAAATAATCAAAAGTACTTTGTATTCAAAGGTACCTTAACATATAAACCCAAGAAGTGTGAATGCTGTGGTTGTCTTAATAAAGGTTATACTGTAGTTAAAAACGGCTTTAATGAACTTACTAGAATTAATCTATTAAAAATATCAGGTATCCCTGCTTATTTGGAACTAAGAAAGCAACGTTTCAAGTGTAAAACTTGTAATAAAAAATTTGTAGCTACTACTTCTTTTGTAGATAAATACTGTAGTATTTCTAAAAATGTTAAGTTTTCTATAATGAGTGATTTAGCTGATACTTTATCTTTTAAACAAATAGCCAAAATGAATAATGTATCGGTTAATACTGTTATAAGAACTCTTTATAAATGTAAATCCCATGTAGACATTCTTAACTATAATACCTTACCTGAGTATTTATGCTTTGATGAGTTAAAGTTTACTAAAGATAGTAAAAATGGTATGAGTTTTATTTTTTTAGATGCTTTAACTCATGAGATTATTGATATAGTTGATGGTAGAACTGAGTATATTTTAAATAATTATTTTTCCAGATTTTCTAAAGAGGCTAGAAGTAATGTTAAGGCTATTTGTATTGATATTTATACTCCTTATATGAAGTTGATTAGAAATAAGTTTCCTAATGCTGAAATTGTTATAGATAGGTTTCATATTATTCAAAATGTTAATAGAGAACTTTATTCAAAATGTTAATAGAGAACTTAATAGAACTAGAGTTAAGCTAATGAATATTTACAAAAAACAAAAAGGTATTAATTATACTCTTTTAAAAAATAATTGGAAGTTAATATTAGAAGATGAAAGTAATGTTACTCATGGTAGGTTTTTCTTTAATAGGAGTTTTAGGAGTTTAGTTACTAGACGTGATATTTTAGATTATTTATTAGGATTAGATTGTATATTTAAGGCTAGCTATGAGAGAGTTCAGGATATTAGATATGCAATAAGGTATAGAAATGAGTTGGAGTTTAAAGAATTAATTGAAAAATCTACTATCGATTTATCTGATGGTGTTAGTAAGGCTATTAATACTATGAGAAAACATAAAGGGTATATGCTTAATAGTGTTAGGTATTCTATTTCTAATGGTTCTTTGGAGGGTATTAATAATAAGATAAAGGTTTTAAAGAGAGTTTCTTATGGTTATAATAGCTTTTATAACTTTAGATTACGCATTTTAGTTGTTTCTAGGTTATTTGTTTCTGAGTATAAAAATAATATTTCTTTTAAGGGCGTTTTGAAAAATGCCAAGCAACACTGCATTGCTTAGCATTTTATCCTTATTTTTTCTCATGCCCCGTATTTGACACAGAGCCAGTTTTTTTAGTTTATCTTTTTTCTTCTTGTCATAAAGTGGATAAATGCTATTATCCCTCCTGCTATTATTAAATAAATAATATCTTTTGTAAGAAGTGGCGTAAAATAATTTTTCAATATAAAAATATTAACAAACACACCAACTAGGGCAGTTAAACTAAGAAGTGTCAATAAACCAATTTTATACTTATTAAATGGTGTGCTTACCTTTGCTACCATACAAAGCCCATTAATCAGCGCTAGGATAAAACAGATAAATTTCACCTGACTTGAATCAGTTAAAATAAAATTTGTAAGTAGAACGGTTAAAACCAATGTTCCCCCACCAATTACCGCACTGGTTAAAACATCTTTCATAAAATTGTTACTAACTTTTTCCTTATTTGCTTCAAATGTTAAAAAGAATGAAGGCACCCCTATAGTAATAGCGGAAATAATCGTAAATTGTATAGGGATAAAAGTAAATTCTAAAGCAAAAACAACACTCAGCACTGAAAATACGATTGAAAAGAATGTTTTAGTTAAAAATAGTGATGCTACTTTTTGGATATTATTAATAACACGTCTTCCCTCCATTAATATGTCATAAAAAACACCAAAATCATCCGTTAAAAATACTATATTTGAAACACTTTTCGCCGCACTTGTCGCACCGTTCATCGCAAAGCTGATATCTGATTTTTTAAGTGCCAAAACATCATTAACACCGTCACCACTCATAGCAACAGTTTTTTTATTTCTCTGGAGAACTTCAACCATTTTTTTCTTCTGTTCAGGTGTTACTCTGCCAAAAATATCATTAGCTAATACCACACCTTCAAAATCTTCTTCGGTTACTGTTGTCATATCAATAGCTTTTGCCTCTCGTTTAAAACCTGCTTTTAGTGCTACTCCTAAAACAGCTTTGTAATTATCACCACTTATGATTTTTACTTCAACGCCTTGACTTTCAAAATACTTAAATGTTTCTTTAGTATTTTCTTTTATTTCATCGGAAAGCACCACATGCCCGACTAACTTCATATTAATCGGAACTTTCGTTTTATCAGCAGTATAACCTAGTGATAAAATTCTAAATCCTTGTTTTTTAAACTTTTCATAGTAAGGTGTCATTTTATCTTCAAAACCTAAAAATTCATATGCCCCAAAAAAATATGTACCTCCGGTTTTTAGCTGGATGTAAGAGTATTTATTTTTACTGGAAAATGCTCCTATACTTTCTACTTCCCACTCTTTTTTACAGTTCAAATATTTTTTTAAAGCCCTTGATGTTGCATTCTCATCATCAAAATAAGCTAAATAGCTTGATAGTTTCTCCTTTACTTCTTTATCAATTTCTACCACATTCATATTACCGGTAGTTATTGTCCCTGTTTTATCAAAACAAAGGACATCAACACGTGCTAAAGTTTCAACGCAATATAATTCTTGAACAAGGACTTTTTTCTTGGCAAGTTTCATAGCAGCAACGGCAAGCGATACACTAACCAATAATATTAATCCCTCCGGCACCATTCCGACTAAAGCACCGGCACTTTTTAAAACTATATCAACATAAGAACGCCCTAAATAATAACCACGAGTATATAAAAGTATAGCTGTCGGTATTAAAAGTACAGAAATAACCTTTAATATCGCATCCATATAATCACGCAATTTTGACGGATATTTTTTAAATTCTTTTGTTCTTTTAGCGAGTTTATTAATATAGCTATCTTCACCTACTGCCGTTACTTTTACCAAACAACTCCCACTAACAACATTACTTCCGCTCATTAACTCATCATTAATTGTTTTATAAATGTTATCACTTTCTCCGGTTAAAAGTGATTCATCTACTTCTATACTGCCGGTTATTATTTTTCCATCGCATGGAACTTGATCACCTAAATTCAGGTGAAGATATTCCCCTAAAACTATTTCTTCAACAGTGATTTCAATAACCTTATTATCTCTATTTACTCTGTACTTACTTCTACCTAACAAACTCAACTCTTCTAAAGCATTTTTCGACTTCACTTCTTGGTAAATTCCTATTGCTGTATTAATCGCAATAACTCCGACAAAAAGCAAATTTTCAAACCTCAGCGTTGTAGCTACAAAAATAGCAAGCACTAAGATCATTCCATTAAAGAAAGTAAAAATATTAGAAAAAATAATTTCTTTAGTTGTTTTATAAGGCTTTATGTTACTAATATTTTTTTTTGAGTTTTGTACTTGTTCACCGGTTAAATACTTCATACTTCCTCCATATATATTATTATTGGAAACTATACCATACTTTTTATTCTAAGTAATATCATTATAATTCCTGTAACTTATATTTACGTTAAATAATAGTTTTTCTCTTAAAAAAATAATTAGCACGGATTTTCTACCCATACTAATTATTATATACTCAAGGCTACTTCGGTATTTTCTTTTTAAATCGATGTTTTAATTATCTATCTTTGAATATATTTTTCTACGGGATAATCGCTAAGCTCCAGTGTTAACTTGCCATTTAAAATAAGTTGTGCAACATTATAACCTATTATAGGTCCTGTTGTTAAACCTGAAGAGCCTAAACCGCTAATTGCATAAACATTTTTTAGTGCCGGTACTTCCCCGAAAAATGGAGAAAAATCTGAAGTATATGCTCTTATCCCTACACGTTCATTAATAATTTCAGCTTCTTTTAAATCATTTAAAAATTGCTCCGCTTCTTTTCCAAAACTATCAAGTTGAATTTTATCAACGTTAAGATCAAAACCTTTATCATTTTCGTGTGTTGCTCCTACACTAACTATACCGTCTTCAAACGGAATAATATCCAGCTCCCCTTCAGGCATAATTACCGGATACTCTCCCGTGTTTAAATCTTTTATTTTATAATCTCTAAGTTGCCCTTTTTGAGGTCTTATATCAACATTAAAACCTAAAGGTACCAAAATATCATTAAGCCATGCACCCACTGCAAGAACAACAATATCAAATTCACTGTCGTCAATTATATACTTATCTTCTTCTATTTTTAAACTTACCTTTTTGTTAATAATCTCTGCCTTTGAAGCATTAAGTAATATTTTTACGAATCGTTCTCCCTCTACCCTTGCTCCGCCACCTGCATATAATACATCACCATTATTATCAAAGCTAGGTATTCTTTCTTTTACTTTTTCTTTAGAAATTATTTCTAATTCCCCTATCATTGGAGAAAGTTTTTTTCTACTTTCTGCCAATTGTTTTAACTCCGGAAGTTTTTCTTCAGATTTTTTTAATAAATAAACCCCGCACTGTGAGTAAAAATTAGTTTCAAAATTATTTTTTTGCAAATCTTTCACTAATTCAGGGTAAAAATCCGCACCAAGTCTTGCCATAGTATACCATGGTTTATTACGACGCTTTGAAAACCATGGGCTTATTATACCGGCTGATGCTTTTGTCGCCTGCCCCTTTCCATAATCAAATACGGTCAATTCTATATCGTTATTTTTTGATAAATAATAGGCACAAGTCGCACCTACTATCCCACCACCTACTATTGCTACTTTCATAATATACCTCCTTTTACAACAAAAAATACCATCACTGTTTTCGTTACTATTCAAAATCTAATTATTAATCTATGGGTATCAAAAATATAAACTGATGTCCAAATATTACTTTGAGAAAAAATTTTATAGCAAATCAATAACCTGCTGCATCCGGTTATTAATAAATTTAACTAAAATTTTAACTTTTGAGATAGTACACTACCTTTCAAAAATTAATCCTCTACACCCTTACTCTTTATATTTTTCAACTACTTTTTTTATTTTTTTGTTAAATTCTCTACGTGGCATCATTATATTGTTATCACATTTAAGACATTTAATTTTTATGTCCGCCCCCATTCGCGTTATCTTCCAACGATTAGTACCACATGGATGTTTTTTTTTCATCTCAACAATATCATTTAAATCATATTCCATCTCTTACTCCTCCACTTTTCCTCTTGTTGTCAATGCTATTCCAAATTCATTATAAAAATCCCGTCTTAGCATAGTTTCTACTTCTTGCTTCTTCCCAATTTTAGCTTTTCCCGCTATCGAAATTGTAACAATATTATCCGCTATTTTCTCTATACAATCAATATGTAATTTATCATTTTTGTATATTAATTTATGATAACTGCCATTACTGTTCACCTTATTTAAAAGTTTTTCTACTCTATTCTCTGTTTCTTCCATCGTACTCGTTATTTGAATTGAAAACTGAAGTACAACCAAATTATATGTCAATGAATAATTAATAACCTGATTAATAGTGCCGTTCGGTATAAAGTATATTTCTCCATTATTTGAGCGGATTTTGGTTGAACGTAATCCTAATGCCATTACATATCCCCCTGCAATAAATGCACCTTGATTGTAAATTTTTACGTTATCTCCTACATCAAATTGACCTTCAAGTATAATAAAAAAACCCGATATAATATCCTTTACCAAACTTTGTGCCCCGAAACCTATTGCAACACTTGCAATCCCCGCACTTGCCACAATACTTGTCGTATTTATACCAAGTGTCGACAACATTTGAAAAAATGCTATAAAGTAAATTATATAGCGTGCACAACTTTTTACCAGTTTATGTAATGTTTCAGAACGTTTTTCATTAATTTTTATATTAAAACGTTTATTAGCATTTTCCTTTGTCGTCATTATATAATCAATTACTTTATTACAAAGTTTTACGCCAATAGATGCCAACACAATTATTAACATTATGACAATTATCTTTTCAAATATAACAAAAACAAAATCGGTATTACTAAATGTCTGTTGTACTTTATCTATTAACTTAGCCATTATTATTCATCCTTAAAAAGTGCGATAATACGTTCAAATTCATCATTATCTTTAAATTCTATCTCAATTTTCCCTTTTTTATTGCGATTTTGCTTAATTGTAACAACGGTACCCAAACGACGTTTTAAAATATTTTCCTGCTCTTCTATGAAGATATCTTTCGACTTAGTTGAAATTTTTTTAGGATTCGAAAGACGTACTATATACTCCTCTAGTTCTCTTACCGACATCTTGCGTGCAATAACACGTTCGCATATTTCTAACATCCGTTCTTTATTTTTTATTGAAAGAAGTGTTCTAGCATGAGCCGTACTTATAACACCGTTTTCCAGATAATCTTTAATCTTCTGCGGTAATTTCAATAAACGTAAACTATTTGCGATATACGGTCTACTTTTCCCAAGCTGTTTAGCCAGCTCTTCTTGAGTTAGCTTCATTTTATCCATTAAATTACGGTAGCTGTTGGATTCTTCCAATGCGGACAAATCTTCACGTTGTAAATTTTCTAAAACGCTAAAAATCATCATCTCATCATCAGTCATCTCTTTTACTATCGCAGGAATAGTTTCTTTTTCTAATTGTTCAAATGCACGAAAGCGACGTTCTCCGGCAATAATATAATAGCCTTTTACCGCTTTTTTTACAATAATTGGCTGCAATAATCCGTTTTTAGTAATCGATTCTTTTAACTCATCAAGTTTATCCTGATTAAATATTGTACGTGGTTGATACGGATTTTTTTTTATATCTTCTAATTTTAACTCAATGACAGCTGAATTATCTGCTGATATTTCCACTTTTTCTGCTGCAAAGATAGCATCTAAACCTCGTCCTAATCCTTTACCTTGTTTTTTAACCACGTTCAATCACCTCTTTTGCCAATGCGATATATTGTTTTGCACCGTTTGAGTTTTTTGCATATTCAATAATCGGTTCTCCGAAGCTCGGTGCTTCACTTAAACGTACTGTACGTGAAATAACCGTTTCAAATACTTTTCCTTTAAAGTGTTCTCTTACCTGTTCCCCTACTTGATTAGAAATATTTGTTCTACTATCCGTCATTGTAAGTAAGACACCAAAGATATCCAAGTGTGAGTTTAGATGTTTTCGCACAATATTAAAGGTATTCATAAGTTGACTTAACCCTTCCAAAGCATAATATTCCGTTTGAACAGGAATAATCACTCCATCAGCAGCCGTTAGTGAATTTAAGGTAATAAGACCTAATGATGGCGGACAATCTATTATTATATAATCATATTGATCTTTTATATCAGCAATAGCATTTTTCATACGTTGTTCACGACTAATTGCAGATACCAATTCGACTTCTGCACCTGCTAATGCAATACTTGACGGCACAATATCTAAATTTTCATAATCTGTTTTTAATATTACCTCATTAATATCCACCTCATCAACGAGAATATTATAAATAGACGACTTTACATCATTTTTATCAATTCCAATACCGCTTGTTGCGTTGGCTTGCGGGTCTGTATCAATAAGCAATACTTTTTTCTTTAAATATGCTAAAGATGCCGCTGTATTAATTGATGAAGTCGTTTTCCCAACTCCACCTTTTTGATTACAAATTGCTATTATTTTCATTATTTACCTCTTTTCTTATAACGTGGAACTGTTACGGTAATAACCACATTTTCCATAGTTTCGTCTTCTTCTTTGTTTAAATTAATATTGTATTTTTCCTCAAGTTTAGCTATTTCTCTCGATAGCTTAGCTATTATTTTCTGTGCATCATAACCGACACGGGAATTATCAACTGCCTTATTATCATTCTTAATTTTTAGGTAAGTTTCAATTTTTTCTTCTGTTTGTGATACATTTAGATTTTGACTTAGTATTTGCGTTAAAATTTGTTCCTGTGCTTTAGCATCTAACTTAACCATTGCTCTACCATGTCGTTCAGTTATTTTTTTTGAATTAATAGCTTTAATAACTTTATCACTAAGTTTTAACAACCTTATTTTATTTGCTACAGTAGCCTGAGTTTTTCCAAGAGATTTAGCAAGTTCTTCTTGGGTTAGCCTATTTATATTAAGCAATTTCTGATAAGCGTATGCTTCTTCAATAGGTGTAAGTTCCTCACGTTGAATATTTTCAATAAGTGCCAACGTTGCCATTTGATCATCTGTTAGTTCTTTAACAATTGCTTTAGTTGTAGCTAAGTTTAAATATTTAATTGCCCTTAAACGTCTTTCACCTGCGATAAGTTCGTAAAAACCATTTCCCATATCTCTAACGGTAATCGACTGTAGTAAACCGTTTTGTTTTATTGATTCTGCAAGTTCCTTAATTTTTTCTTCCGTAAACTCTCTTCTCGGTTGATATTTATTCGGCACTATATTTTCTACTCTAATCTCTCTTAATACATCATCATCAGAAATTCCAACCTTTTCAGCCCTATGAGTTAAATCATATAACTTACTGAATGGTTTTACACTCTCCATCATATTATACCTCCTAAAAAATCTTTTACACTATAACGATAACATATTTAAGAATTTTTGTCAAAATTATTTCCCAAAAATAATTCATCAAAATCTAGTAAACTAACCTATAAAAGAAAATATTTCCTAACTTCGAGTATATCGTTAAGACAACAAAAAAAGGTGTAACCATTGCTGATTACACCTTCATTATTACAGGGACGGCAGGAATCGAACCCACACCAAAGGTTTTGGAGACCTTTGTTCTACCGTTAAACTACGTCCCTAAATAATGGTGGGAAGAAGTGGATTCGAACCACTGAACCCTAAGGAACGGATTTACAGTCCGTCGCGTTTAGCCTCTTCGCTATCTTCCCTACGTTAAAATGCCGGCCAGAGGACTTGAACCCCCGACCTACTGATTACAAGTCAGTTGCTCTACCAACTGAGCTAGGCCGGCAACATGGTGCCTCGAGACAGAGTCGAACTGCCGACACATGGAGCTTCAATCCATTGCTCTACCAACTGAGCTATCGAGGCAAATATTTATTTTTACATAAAAAAATGGCGGTCCCGACGGGAATCGAACCCGCGATCTCCTGCGTGACAGGCAGGCGTGATAACCGCTACACCACGGGACCTAAATAAAAAATTGCGGGAGATGGATTTGAACCATCGACCTTTGGGTTATGAGCCCAACGAGCTGCCAGACTGCTCCATCCCGCGATAATAAAAATGGAGGAGGAAAGGGGATTCGAACCCCTGCGAGCTTTTACACTCCTGTCGGTTTTCAAGACCGATCCCTTCAGCCGGACTTGGGTATTCCTCCTTAATATGGTGGACTCTGCAGGACTCGAACCTGCGACCGATCGGTTATGAGCCGATAGCTCTAACCAACTGAGCTAAGAGTCCGTGTTCCTTTAGAATTCACTAACATTTTATTGGTGGCGGCAGAGGGGATCGAACCCCCGACCTTACGGGTATGAACCGTACGCTCTAGCCAGCTGAGCTACGCCGCCAATAAAGGCTTTAAATTCAATTCTATAAATGGTGGAGCCTAGCGGGATCGAACCGCTGACCTCCTGCGTGCAAAGCAGGCGCTCTCCCAGCTGAGCTAAGGCCCCTAAATATTTTTTAAATGGTCGGGAAGACAGGATTCGAACCTGCGACCCCTTGGTCCCAAACCAAGTGCTCTACCAAGCTGAGCTACTTCCCGTAGTTATGGCGCGCCCAAGAGGAGTCGAACCCCTAACCTTTTGATCCGTAGTCAAACGCTCTATCCAATTGAGCTATGGGCGCTAATATAATGATGCCGAGGACCGGAATCGAACCGGTACGGTATTTCTACCGCAGGATTTTAAGTCCTGTGCGTCTGCCAGTTCCGCCACCCCGGCATTATATTAACAAATAATTGGAGCGAAAGACGGGATTCGAACCCGCGACCCTCACCTTGGCAAGGTGATGTTCTACCCCTGAACTACTTTCGCGAATTTAAGAATGGTGCGGGTGAAGGGAGTCGAACCCCCACGCCGTGAGGCGCTAGATCCTAAGTCTAGTGCGTCTGCCAGTTCCGCCACACCCGCAAAAGAATGGTGAGCCATGAAGGACTCGAACCTTCGACCCTTTGATTAAAAGTCAAATGCTCTACCAACTGAGCTAATGGCTCTAAATAGTAATTAATGGTGCCGGCCAGAGGACTTGAACCCCCGACCTACTGATTACAAGTCAGTTGCTCTACCAACTGAGCTAGGCCGGCATAAATGGTGGAGGTTAACGGGATCGAACCGCTGACCCCTTGCTTGTAAGGCAAGTGCTCTCCCAGCTGAGCTAAACCTCCGTATTTGCCTGGCAACGATCTAGCCTCGCAGGGCGTAAACCCAACTACTCTCGACGCTAAAGAGCTTAACTTCTGTGTTCGGTATGGGTACAGGTGTGTCCTCTTTGCTATCGCCACCAGACGAAAACTTTATACTCATATTATATCAATTCCTCTCCTTTTGTCAACTTCTTTACTTCTCTGCTTCTACTCTCTGATTAAGTCCTCGACCTATTAGTTTTAGTCAGCTTAATGTGTTACCACACTTACACTCCTAACCTATTCTCCTTGTCGTCTTCAAGGGGTCTTACCTTTGTGGGAAATCTCATCTCGAGGGGGGCTTCATGCTTAGATGCTTTCAGCTCTTATCCCTTCCATATTTAGCTACCCAGCTATGCCACTGGCGTGACAACTGGTACACCATTGTTATGTCCATCCCGGTCCTCTCGTACTAAGGACAGCTCCTCTCAAATTTCCTACGCCCACGACGGATAGGGACCGAACTGTCTCACGACGTTCTGAACCCAGCTCGCGTACCGCTTTAATGGGCGAACAGCCCAACCCTTGGGACCGACTTCAGCCCCAGGATGCGATGAGCCGACATCGAGGTGCCAAACCTCCCCGTCGATGTGGACTCTTGGGGGAGATAAGCCTGTTATCCCCAGGGTAGCTTTTATCCGTTGAGCGATGGCCCTTCCATTCGGTACCACCGGATCACTAAGTCCTGCTTTCGCACCTGCTCGAGTTGTCTCTCTCACAGTCAAGCTCCCTTGTGCCTTTACACTCTCCAAATGATTTCCAACCATTCTGAGGGAACCTTTGAACGCCTCCGTTACTCTTTAGGAGGCGACCGCCCCAGTCAAACTGCCCACCTGACACTGTCTCCCGGTTTTCTATTCCGTGGGTTAGAATTCCAATACACAAAGGGTAGTATCCCAACATCGCCTCCTCATACACTGGCGTGCATGCCTCTTTGGCTCCTACCTATCCTGTACATTCTGCATCAAAATTCAATATCAAGCTACAGTAAAGCTCCATGGGGTCTTTCCGTCCTGTCGCGGGTAACCTGCATCTTCACAGGTACTATGATTTCACCGAGTCCATCGTTGAGACAGTGCCCAAATCGTTACGCCTTTCGTGCGGGTCGGAACTTACCCGACAAGGAATTTCGCTACCTTAGGACCGTTATAGTTACGGCCGCCGTTTACTGGGGCTTCAATTCTTACCTTCGCTTGCGCTAAGCAATCCTCTTAACCTTCCAGCACCGGGCAGGCGTCAGCCCCTATACTTCACCTTTCGGTTTTGCAGAGACCTGTGTTTTTGTTAAACAGTCGCTTGGGCCTATTCACTGCGGCCTACTCTCGTAGGCACCCCTTCTCCCGAGGTTACGGGGTCATTTTGCCGAGTTCCTTAACGATGGTTCTCTCGCTCACCTTAGAATTCTCTTCCCAACTACCTGTGTCGGTTTGCGGTACGGGCACCTCTTATCTCGATAGCGGCTTTTCTTGAGAGTTTGGCTTCATTGACTTCGCTACTTTTTTTCGCTCCCCATCACGCTTCAGTCTTATAAGTAGCGGTTTTGCCTACTACTTAACCTTTGCGCTTAGGCGCCCTATTCCATCAGGGCACTCAATTAGCCTCCTCTGTCCCCACTTCTCTCAATCGATATTCGGTGGTACAGGAATTTCTACCTGTTGTCCATCGGCTTCACCTGTCGGCTTCACCTTAGGTCCCGACTTACCCAGAGCGGACGAGCCTTCCTCTGGAAACCTTAGTCTTTCGGTGGATAGGATTCTCACCTATCTTTCGCTACTTACACCGGCATTCTCACTTCTAACTTCTCCACTTCGCCTCTCGGCTTAACTTCTACGACGTTAGAACGCTCTCCTACCATATAACATCTGTTATATCCGCAGCTTCGGTTGTATGTTTAGCCCCGGTACATTTTCGGCGCGATGTCACTCGACCAGTGAGCTATTACGCACTCTTTAAATGGTGGCTGCTTCTAAGCCAACATCCTGGTTGTCTGTGCATCATCACATCCTTTTCCACTTAACATACAATTTGGGACCTTAGCTGGCGGTCTGGGCTGTTTCCCTTTCGACTACGAACCTTATCACCCGCAGTCTGACTCCCGTTTATATTTATCCGGCATTCGGAGTTTGTCTGAATTCGGTAACCCGGGATGGGCCCCTAGTCCAAACAGTGCTCTACCTCCGGTAAACTCTTTAACGAGGCTAGCCCTAAAGCTATTTCGGAGAGAACCAGCTATTTCCAAGTTCGATTGGAATTTCTCCGCTACCCACACCTCATCCAAACACTTTTCAACGTGTCCTGGTTCGGTCCTCCATTCAGTGTTACCTAAACTTCAACCTGGACATGGGTAGATCACTTGGTTTCGGGTCTACTCCATCATACTATCTCGCCCTATTAAGACTCGCTTTCGCTTCGGCTCCGTGTCTTCCACTTAACCTTGCATGATATAGTAACTCGCCGGTTCATTCTACAAAAGGCACGCCATCACCCCTAAGGGCTCTGACTACTTGTAAGCACACGGTTTCAGGTTCTTTTTCACTCCCCTCCCGGGGTTCTTTTCACCTTTCCCTCACGGTACTGGTTCACTATCGGTCACTAGGTAGTATTTAGCCTTACCAGATGGTCCTGGTCGCTTCCGACGGAATTCCTCGTGTTCCGTCGTACTCAGGTGCTCTCTCTTGCTTACTTAGCATTTCGTATACAGGTCTTTTACCTTCTTCGGCTCACTTTTCCAAGTGCTTCTACTATACTTCGTAATACAATTTCTTGAGAGTCCTTCTACCCCTATATGCATGCATATCGGTTTGGGCTTCTTCCTTTTCGCTCGCCGCTACTTGGGAAATCGATTTTTCTTTCTCTTCCTGCAGGTACTTAGATGTTTCCGTTCCCTGCGTTACCTCGCTTTTGCGTACCGCCTTTTTATTTGCGGTGGGTTCCCCCATTCGGATATCTACGGATCTTTGCTTACTTACTGCTCCCCGTAGCGTTTCGTCGTTTGTCACGTCCTTCTTCGGCTCCTAGTGCCAAGGCATCCTCCGTGCGCTCTTTTCTACTTAATCGTGTGTAGCTTTTTGCTTCGTTTTCTTCCTTGAACTCTTTTTGTGAATAAGTTTTTCTTACTTACCTTATTCTTCTGTTTCTCGGTTTTGTAAATCTGTTTTCTTTTCTAGAAATTTTTTGATCTAATATTTGTATTCAGTTTTCATTGTGCAAAAAATGGTGGAGCCTAGCGGGATCGAACCGCTGACCTCCTGCGTGCAAAGCAGGCGCTCTCCCAGCTGAGCTAAGGCCCCATAGTTTATATAATTAAATTTAAATGGTGGGCCTAAATGGACTTGAACCATCGACCTCACGCTTATCAGGCGTGCGCTCTAACCAGCTGAGCTATAGGCCCCTATTTTTTTGAGAAAAAGTATTCTTTGAACACTCAAAACTAAACGAATTCCCCAACATATCCTTTTTTCCTTAGAAAGGAGGTGATCCAGCCGCACCTTCCGATACGGCTACCTTGTTACGACTTCACCCCAATCATCTGTCCCACCGTGACCGGCTCCTCCCTTTCGGTTAGGTCACCGTCTTCAGGTGTTACAAACTCTCGTGGTGTGACGGGCGGTGTGTACAAGACCCGGGAACGTATTCACCGCGACATTCTGATTCGCGATTACTAGCGATTCCAGCTTCATGTAGTCGAGTTGCAGACTACAATCCGAACTGAGAATAGTTTTATGAGATTGGCTTACTTTTACAAGCTCGCTTCTCTTTGTCCCTATCCATTGTAGCACGTGTGTAGCCCAAGTCATAAGGGGCATGATGATTTGACGTCATCCCCACCTTCCTCCAGTTTGTCACTGGCAGTCTATCTAGAGTCCCCATCTTACTGCTGGCAACTAGATATAAGGGTTGCGCTCGTTGCGGGACTTAACCCAACATCTCACGACACGAGCTGACGACAACCATGCACCACCTGTATCTGTGTTGTCTCAAAGAGACAAACAACGTGATCTCTCACGCCCTCACAGTATGTCAAGACTTGGTAAGGTTCTTCGCGTTGCTTCGAATTAAACCACATGCTCCACCGCTTGTGCGGGTCCCCGTCAATTCCTTTGAGTTTCAACCTTGCGGTCGTACTCCCCAGGCGGAGTGCTTAATGCGTTTGCTGCAGCACTGATCTCTTTTGAGACCAACACTTAGCACTCATCGTTTACGGCGTGGACTACCAGGGTATCTAATCCTGTTTGCTCCCCACGCTTTCGCGCCTCAGTGTCAGTTGCAGGCCAAAAAGCCGCCTTCGCCACTGGTGTTCCTCCTAATCTCTACGCATTTCACCGCTACACTAGGAATTCCACTTTTCTCTCCTGCACTCAAGTTTATCAGTTTCCAATGACCTTCCACGGTTGAGCCGTGAGCTTTCACATCAGACTTTCTAAACCACCTGCGCGCGCTTTACGCCCAATAATTCCGGACAACGCTTGCCACCTACGTATTACCGCGGCTGCTGGCACGTAGTTAGCCGTGGCTTTCTGGTTAGGTACCGTCTGTTTTGTGTATAGTTACTACACAACCTTTCTTCCCTAACAACAGAGCTTTACGAACCGAAATCCTTCTTCACTCACGCGGCGTTGCTCCGTCAGACTTTCGTCCATTGCGGAAGATTCCCTACTGCTGCCTCCCGTAGGAGTTTGGGCCGTGTCTCAGTCCCAATGTGGCCGTTCACCCTCTCAGGTCGGCTATGCATCGTCGCCTTGGTAGGCTTTTATCCCACCAACTAGCTAATGCTCCGCAAAGCCATCTTATAGTGTCAGCATGACCGACTTTTAAATATCTCCCATGCGGAAAATACTGTTATCCGGTATTAGCTACAGTTTCCCATAGTTATCCCGGTCTATAAGGCAGGTTCTTTACGTGTTACTCACCCGTTCGCCGCTAAGAATTATCGGTGCAAGCACCAATAATTCTTCGCTCGACTTGCATGTATTAGGCACGCCGCCAGCGTTCGTCCTGAGCCAGGATCAAACTCTCCAAATATTTTCTTATTTGTTTGCTTGATTTAGCTCTTTTTAAAGTTTTATAGTTCCTTTTTGAACTGTCCTTTTTTGGAATTACGTTGACTTAATTCGTTTAGTTTTCAATGTTCAATTTGTTGCTTTAGCAACTTTTCTATCTTATCATTTTATTTCAGGTTTGTCAAGTTTTTTTCTTTTCCTTAACTTTTCCTACTTTAAAATCTTTTACTGTTCGTCTTCTTTCTTGAAGACCTTATTATTCTATCATTTACTTTTTATTATGTCAAGGTCTTTTTTCTACTTTTCTTAAAAAGTTTATTTGATTTGAATATTTGTTCCGTCTTCGTGCGAAGACGTGTATTAGTTTATCATCTTTGTTTATTATTGTCAATACTTTTTTATAAAAAAATATATTTTTTCACGGTAAATTTGGCAAATAAAATGATTAAATGTCAAAATATAATTAATCAGAATAAAGAAGGGGGATTTTGCCAAGAAAACATTATATATTTTCTTTATCTAACCCCCATCTTTTTTAATGCCTACATATTATAAAAATCAAAAACAGTAACCGGTAAATTTCTCTTATGTTCTGATTTTAAATAATGTTGTTCTATTTTTTCTCTTATTTTATCTTCGAGAATTTTCCCTTCTAAATAATCATCTATATTATCATAAGTAATACCCAATGCAACTTCATCTTCCAATGCAGGACGATTTTCTTCTAAATCCGCTGTAGGTTTTTTTAAATAAAGATGCTCCGGACATCCCAATCTTTTTAACAATGCTTTCCCTTGACGTTTATTTAATCTATATAATGGAACTATATCAACGCCTCCGTCACCATATTTTGTGTAAAATCCCGTTATGGCTTCTGCAGCATGGTCTGTCCCAACCACTAATCCATTATTCATAGTAGCAATAGAATACTGTACTTTCATTCTTTCTCGTGCCTTTTCATTTCCTTTGGCAAAGTCAGTAATTTCTACCCCTGCCAATTTTAACGATTTAACACTTGCATCAACTGCATTTTTTATGTTTACAGTATATACTTTATCCGGCTTTATAAAATCCAAAGCGTCTCTACAATCTTCCTCATCAAATTGTTCTCCATAAGGTAATCTAACAGCAATAAACTGATAATCTTCGTTTGTTTCCTTACGTAATTCCTCCACAGCAAGTTGGCATAATTTTCCGCACAAAGTAGAGTCCTGCCCTCCGGAGATTCCCAACACTAAACTTTTTAAAAAACTATTTTCCTTTAAATAATCTTTCAAAAAATTTATAGTTAACCTTATTTCCTCATCAACATTTATTTCAGATTTACATCTTAATTTTTTTATTACTTCTTCTTGAAAAGTCATAAATTCACCTGTTAATTTTCTTTATTTGTTATTTTTCTCAATATATTGTTTCTATTTTCCCAACATTTTGGACTAAGGTCTACCGGATAAAATTCGGGATTTAACAACCTTTGGTACTCGTTCCATAGCAATTTTTTATTTTCTTTAAAATACTCAGCACTTTCCCAGACTGTCGGTACTTCATATACTTGCAATCCATTTTTAAAAACATCTACGTGCAAATCTCTTGCTTCAAAATTTTTCACTTCTTTTGCTAAATAAGTATGAGTTGGGTGAAATAGTTTTATAGTTTTTTCCGAATTAACATCTTCTTCTTCCAAAGCAATATAATCTCCCGCTGCCATTTCGGTTGCTTTATTAATTATTCTATAAACTCTTTTTATACCGGGTATTGTTAATTTCCCCGGGTTTTCAGAAATTTTCAATCTATCTATCATATTTCCATTTTCATCTTCTAAACATGAGAGTTTATATACTGCCCCAAGTGCCGGATTGTTATAAGCTGTTATCAGTTTTGTGCCGACTCCCCAAGCATCTATTTTGGCCCCTTGTTGTTTAAGGTGGGTTATAGTATCTTCATCTAAATCATTTGAAGCCACTACCTTGGCGTTTGGATAACCGGCATCGTCCAATATTTTTCTAGCTTCTTGTGATAAGTAAGCTATATCCCCTGAATCCAGACGTATCCCTAAAAAGTTTATTTCATCTTTCAGCTCATTTGCCACAGCTATTGCATTAGGTATTCCTGAACGCAATGTATCATAAGTATCTACTAAGAAGTAACAATCCTTATGGGCAGCCGCATATTTTTTAAAAGCAATTTTTTCATCTTGATACGCTTGAACAAATGAATGTGCATGCGTTCCGCTACACGGAATATCAAATAATTTAGCAGCCTTAACATTACTTGTTGAATCAAAACCACCAATTATAGAAGCCCGTGCTCCCCACACCGCAGCTTCAAATTCATGGGCACGTCTTGTACCAAACTCCATACAAACTTCATTAGGGCAAACATGTTTTATCCTAGCGGCTTTTGTAGCGATTAATATTTGATAATTTATTATATTTAATATCGCAGTTTCCATAAGTTGCGCTTGTATAAGTGGAGCTTCTATTCGAATCAACGGTTCATTCCCAAAAATAATCTCTCCTTCTCTTACAGAACGTATACTACCTGTGAATTTAAGATTTTTTAAATAATCTAAAAATTCTTTATCATAATACCCTAACTTATCTAAATACTCAATATCAGCTTCTGTAAATTTAAAAGAATTTACATACTCTATTATTTTGGCTAAGCCTGCAAAAACAGCATATCCTCCACCAAACGGAATTTTTCTAAAATAAGCATCAAAATAAGATTTTCTTTCATGAATTCCGTCTTTAAAATACGCATACCCCATATTAATTTGATATAAGTCTGTATGCAGAGCGTCACCTTCATATTTATTCATAATTTCCTCCAAAATTACCTTATTTCTAAAAATTTAGTTACCTATATATTAACACTTTAACACATATTTAACAAATATTATAATTATTTTCCAACAAGATAATTATTTTTATACATCGCTATAATATTATATTTAAACCCATCGGAAGATACTCCATAGCGTGTATCCGGATATTCTACTCTTTCACACGTCTTAACACATTTTATCTTAAATCCATAACTTAACGCATAATATTACCCCTTTCGCCGGTTTGTCCGATAAAAGGGGTACATATCATTCTTGATCTTCTTTATTTTTAGTATCTTCTGATTGTTTTTTGTCGTTATTTTTGTCTTCTGAGTTAGCTGTATTCTTATTTTTGTCATTAGAATTTTTACTATCAGTTTTCTCGTTATCTTTTTTATTTAATTCAGGAATTTTACTGTCATCTATTCGACCGTTTTTATCTTGTGATTTTTTTAAATCACTCTGCATAATCGAATTAATAGTAGTTTGTAAAAATTTTTCTCTTAATGGTAAATTAAAGATAATTTCTCCGTTATAACTAAGACCATACTCTTGTCTTACCATGTCACTTATAAAATATGGATCTTTTAATTTATCAATAACAATTTCATTAACTTTATTTTGTTTTTCAAGTTTTTCAATAGCTTTATTTTGTTCAGAAAGTTGTGTGTTCAACTCTTTTTTTTCACGAGTATATAAAAATGTTTGTATCAAGGTCACAACGAGCGTAAGGGTCATAATACTTAATATTAAAAACTTACGGCGCTTTCTATATTTTGCTTTTGCTTTCAGTACATCTTTACGAAATTGTTTTTCTGTACTTTGTTCCATCGTTTTATTCTTTTCTCAATGTTTCTGATAAGATTTTAAACATTTTTGTCGCATCTTCTTTTTTTGTGCTGTCTTTTAATTGCAGCACCTCATAAACAATTTCTTTTTTCGCAAAATATATGGTGATTTTATCCCCGATTTTTAAAGGACTGGACGGTTTAGCCTGCTTTCCATTTATAGAAATATGCCCACCTGCTGAAATTTCGTTAGCAACTGTCCTTCTTTTTATTATTCTCGATACTTTTAAAAATTTATCTAAACGCATATTATTACTCCTGAATTTTTTACTTATAATATTATCACATATTTATTTACTTAACGCAAATATTTATCGCTTATTCTTCATAAAAATTCGCGGTGAAATTACATCATAATAACACCGCAAACAATATTTTATTTTTTCTAAGCCCAATTTCCATCTTTAAAGATAGCTACTTCTTTTCCATCCGCAGTAAATCCTATGATATTCGTTGTGCTTTCTCCTATCATAAAATCAACGTGTACTAAGCTGTCATTAGCACCAACTTCTGCCAATTCTTCATCACTCATCTCGCTTCCGCCTTTAACGCAAGTTGGGTACGCCTTACCTAAAGCTATATGACATGCAGCGTTCTCATCAAATAATGTTTCTAAAAATAGTATCCCCGTATTTGAAATCGGTGAATCAAATGGTACTAATGCCATTTCGCCAATTTTTACCGAACCTTCATCGGTTTCTAATATATTTTTAAGAGCTTCATAGCCACGTTTAGCACCATAATCAACTACTTTACCTTTTTCAAATTTTAACCAGAAATCATCTATTAGAACACCACCATGATTTAACGGTTTTGCATTATAAACTATTCCACTGGTTTCTTCTTTATGTGGCATTGTAAATACTTCTTCCGTCGGAATATTTGCAACAAAACGCCCTGCTTTTTTCGCATAACTTCCGGCACTTTGCCAAATATGTCCCTTAGGTAGTCCCACATATAAATCTGTTCCTAAGTCATTAGTTATATGTAACTTAACTAATTCATTCTCATGTAAAAATTTCGCTTTCTCATCTAATACTCTAATGTGTTCTTCCCAATCCGCTACCGGATCTTCACCTTTCGCACGACAAGCACTAAGTATCTCATCCCATAGTTTTAAATATGCTTCTTCATCGCTTAATTCCGGAAACAGACGTTTTGCCCAACCGACTGTTGATGCACTAACAACGCACCAAGGACACTCATCACTCATTATAGCTTTCATATATTCTCTCAATGCTTTTGATCGTCCTACCATAGATGCTTTCATCTTAGCACTATCTACACCTGCTAAACCGTCCGGATCATCTCCTATAACTGATAGAAAAGCCGTCCCTTCATCTAATAATTCTTGGTAATGGTCAACATAGGATTTACTTATATTACTCAAAGTTTCTTCTGTTTGATATTTTAAATTTAACTTCGTCAACTCTTGATCACGCCATTCGACTTCAACTTTTTTTGCACCCTGTTTATAACATGCTTCCACTATTTTAGCTACAAAAGTTCTGCTTTCTGTACTGGCTCTTATCAAAACGGGTTGATCCTTTTGAACGTTAAGTCCGACCTTAACCATTAATTTAGCATAATTTTCCAATCTTTTATTTAAATCCATAGTATCGCTCCTTATTTTTATTTCCAACTTTAACAATTAAAAGTTCTTACACACTATTATACCAATGATTCAAAAGTTCTACAATAAAATTTAGTTAATAAAAAGGTTTCGAGAGAACTCAAAACCTTTTTGCTTTATTAAACTTCTCTTGTAGCTTCTTTTAACCAAGCAAGTTCATCACCCTCAAAATGCGGCGCTAAAACTTCAAACACTTTTTTGTGGTATTTGTTAAGTTCATATTTATCTTCGCTTGTTAACATTGAAACATCAACAGCTTCTAAATCCCAAGGAACGAATGTCATTACTTCAAATTCCATAAATTGACCATATTCATTTTTAACGGTGTTACGAATAATTAACTCATTTTCTAATCGAATACCGTGAGAACCTGAAATATATAATCCCGGTTCATTTGTCATAGTCATACCATGTTTGAACGGTTCACTTGAACGTTGAATTCCCCAATGGATACCTTGAGGTCCTTCATGAATATTACCTAGGTAACCTACACCATGCCCTGTTCCATGATTAAAGTTTTCATAATCATACCACAACGGAGCACGTGCAAATAAATCGACATTGGCACCTGAAATACCTTCCATAAATTTAAGTCTTGACAGGCGAAGATGACATTGTAATACACGAGTATAATCATGTTTTAATCTATCACTTATTTCTCCCATTGCCGTAGTTCTTGTTATATCCGTAGATCCTTCATCATAGTGGGCACCGGTGTCTGTTAAGAAGAATGTTCCCGCACGTAGTGGAATAGATGTTTCTTTCGTAGAAGAATAGTGAACTATAGCACCATTTTCCGCATGTCCACAGATCGGTGCAAAACTTGGGCAAATAAATCCGCCTTGTGCTTTTCTAAATTCGACAAGTTTATCAGAAGCAGAAAGTTCATCTTCTTGTTCACTGGTTCCGTTTTTAACCAGCTGTTTTAACCAATAGATAAATTTAGTATGAGCGATACCGTCTTTAACATGTGCTTGAACGGTATGTTTCAATTCTGTTTCGTTCTTAATAGCTTTCATCAACACTGTAGGATTACGTTTTTCTACTAGTGTTGTTTCTTTAGGGATATTATTAAATACAGCATAGTTTAAACGAGCAGGGTCGACTAAAACAACATCATTTTTTCCAAATTTTTTAACATCTTCATAGACGTTATTGTATGGTTTAATGTTAACATTATCTTCTTTCAGATGCCCTTTAATTTCATCAGAAAGTTTTCTTTCATCAACATATAAATCAACTTTATCTTCACATACCACCGCATAACTTAATAATAGCGGGAAGAAATCAACATCCATTCCTCGAATGTTTAACAACCATCCAATATCATCAAGAGTAGTAATTACATGAATATTCGCCCCCGCTTCTTTCATTTCACGACGAACTCTTTCCAACTTGCTGGCAACTGTTTCTCCGGCACGTTCCAAGTTCAAGTAAAATGCAGGTGCTTCTGATAAAGGTGGTCTAGCAGTCCAAATTTCATCTACTAAATCTATTTCGTATTTAACTGTAGCATTTTTTTGTTTTAATTTAGTCGCTATTTCTTTTCCTTCTCCAAACGTTACAACACGCCCGTCGAATCCTACAACACCATTTTCCGGTGTGTTTTCTATGATAAATTCTACAATTTTAGGTACCCCCGGTTCTCCCATTCTTTGCAACTCAATTACAGTATCTTCTAATTGTTTAGCACCTTGCAAGAAATATCTCCCATCAGTCCATAATCCGGCAAAATCTTTAGTTACGATTAAAGTACCTGCCGAACCTGTAAAACCGCTCACAAATGCACGTGCTTTAAAATGCTCTCCCACGTATTCACTATTGTGAAAGTCCGCCGTAGGAACCATATACACGTCAACCCCATTTTTCTCCATCAACGCTCTAAGTTGAGCTACCTTTTCGTTTACTGTCATTTTTCATACTCCTTTTTTCTATATTTTTCATAATTATAAATTTTAATTATCTTAATTTTAATGTTTCTTTAAAATTATCGGTCGCACGCACCAATGCATCCACAATCGCCGGTTCCGACGATGCATGTCCGGAAATAACAAACTCCAACTCACAATTATTTAGTCGTTTGCTTAACTCATACGCATTAATCGGACGACAATCCACATCGTAACGACCATGCACGATAAATGTTGGAATATCTTTAATCGCTTCTACGTTATTTAATAACCAGTTATCGTCACCGCCCCAAAACATATTATTCATCCAAAAATGGCACTCAATAGTTGCCACCGATATAGCGAAATTAATTTCCCCCGCACTCTCTTCAACGTTTGGTATTGGGTATAATGTCATTACACTGCCTTCCCAGATACTCCATTCACGTGCAGCTTCTTCACGTATTTTTCTATCAGCACTTGTCAAGCGTTTATAGTATGCACCTATTATATCATCACGTTCTTCTTGTGGAATAATTGATGTATAGCGTTCAAAGGCTTCCGGAAAAATCTCGCTTACGCCTCCTTTTTCATAAAGCCACTCAATATCTTCTCGACGTCCTAAGAAAATCCCTCTTAACACTAGTCCAAGCATTTTTTCAGGGTGTTTAACAGCATAACATAATGCTAATGTTGTCCCCCAACTACCACCAAAAACAAGCCATTTATCAATATTCAATACTTTACGGACTTTTTCCATATCGTCGATAATATGCCACGTATCGTTATTCTCTAAACATGCACGTGGTGTCGATTTTCCACTTCCACGTTGGTCTAAGAGAATAATTCTATACGCTGTAGGGTCGAAAAACCGTCTTCCTGTCGGCGTCGTGCCTCCGCCCGGTCCGCCATGCAAAAAGATTACCGGTATTCCCTCGGGATTACCGCTTTCTTCATAATATATCGTATGCGTATCATCCACCTTGAGCATTTTTGAAAAATTCTCTTTAATTTCTGGATATAACGTCCTTAGCTCCCCCATAATTAGAACTTCCCCCAATCTTTATATTTTTTACAATATTATTTTATCACAAAATAAAGCGTTTTTCATTATTGATTTTAATGAAATTTTATTATTTAGTTTTGTTAGTATAAATATATTTGTTTTATACCTTATTTATCACTATAATAAATTAATAATTCAGCACTTGTTTTCACACTTTCTTGGCGTTTTATACAACAAAAGTCGATAAAAAATATTTTTAATTTAATTTTTTATAGCAATAATAATGTTTAGATTTAAGGGGAAATTATAATAAGGATATTACATATATTATTTACATTTCCTTAATAACTACTATTTTAAAACTTCTCTGAATTTATCAGTAGCTCTTATCAGCGAATCAACAATAGCCGGTTCTCCTGATGAATGTCCTGATATTACTATATCTAAATTACAATTATTTAATTTTTTACTTAACTCATAAGCACCAACAACACGACAATCCATATCATAACGGCCATGAGCAATCCATGTTGGAATATCTTTAATTACATCAACATTATTTAAAATCCAATTATCATCTTCCCAGAACATATTGTTCATCCAAAAATGACATTCAATAGTTGCCATTGAAATAGAATAATTTATCTCACCAAAACTTTGTTCCAAATTAGGATCCGGATACAACGTTACCAAATTACCTTCCCACATACTCCATTCTTTTGCAGCTACTTCACGTGTTTTTTTATCATCACTTGTTAAACGTTTGTAATATGCACGGATCATGTCATGACGTTCTTCTTGCGGAATAATGCTTTCATAACGTTCAAACACTTCTGGATGAACGTTGCTGGCTCCTCCTTTTTCGTAAATCCACACTATATCTTCACGACGTCCCAAGAAAATACCACGAAGCACTAAACCTGTCACACACTCCGGATGTTTAATAGCATAACATAATGCCAGTGTAGAGCCCCAACTTCCGCCAAAAACCAACCACTTATCTATATTCAATTCTTTTCTGATTTTTTCAATATCTTCGATTATATGCCACGTATCGTTATCTTTTAAACAAGCATGCGGTGTTGATTTCCCACTTCCACGTTGGTCAAATAATATAATTCGATAAAACTCCGGATCAAAATATCGTCTACATGTAGGCGATGTCCCACAGCCGGGTCCTCCATGGAAAAATACTACCGGTACTCCGTTCGGATTCCCACTTTCTTCATAATAAATTGTATGCGTATCGTCTACTTTTAAAAATTTTGAGAAATTCTCTTTTATTTCAGGATAAAATACTCTAAGTTCAGCCATGATATAACCTCCTATGTTAATAATTTATATACACTATAATTTTAACATAAAACATAGTATTTTTCATTACTAATTTGAAATAAATTTTTTCATTTTAGTTTTTATAAAAAATATATTTATTTTTTACACATAATATACACTATAACAAAATTTATTATGAGCAGCAGTGAATTATTAGAAATAAATTATTTTAAAATTTTACTTTACTAAAACATTAATCATATTTTTAGAAACAAATATATTTGTTAATTATTTTTCACAACAAAAAAGAGCGACTCAAAAATCGTGATTTCGTTAAAAATCGATTCTACAGAGCCGCTCACACGGTTTACTAGATTTGAGAGAGTTTTTTAAAGTAAACTCCCAAATTAATAAACCGGTACGTCCAACCGCTAATATGCAAATTCTATTAGAATTTTTAGCTTTTAGTCAGTTTCTATTAAATTATTATTAATTAATCTTCTACTAAAGTTTCGCCTTCTCTTAATTCTACAAGGCTAGCAAGTTTTTTCTCAAAAACAAATATTAATACTGCAACTATTAAACAGAACGCACCAATACTTAATGATAATTTTACAGTTGGGATATCCGCGATATATTCATATAATATACCATACCCTTTAGCTGCTCCAAATGTTGCTACAATCCAAACTGCCATCATTATTGATAAGATACTCTTAGGCGAATATTTAGAAACAAATGATGCTCCTAGTGGAGAGAAGAACATTTCAGCAATACTTAGTACTACGAAGAATAAGATAACCCATAGTATGCTTGCTTTTTGGCTTTCAGGAGCCCCTACTCCACGAGTAAATTCTGTTAATGCTAAAATACCAAAAGTCGCACCTAGCAATAATAAAGCAATTGATGCTTTTTTATATAAGCTCCAGTCTCCTTGCGGACGTTTAGAAAGTTTGTACCATAACGCACCCAAAATAGGCCCCAGAATAATACAACATAGTCCATTAACAGAATCCAGCCATGAAGTAGGAACTGTGAAACTTCCTAATTTAGTATCAACAAATTTAGGCATATAATCATAAAGAATTACATAAGTTAGGTACCAGAAAGTCCAAAAGATAACTGATAGCAATGAAATAATAATAATTGAATATACGCGACGAACTTCGTATTTTTGTAACGGTCTTTTCTCTTTAGGTTTTTCCTCGTGTTTAACTTCACCTTCAGCAAAAGGACGTTTCCCTACTTCACCAAGAGATTTATATCCTAAAATAAACCAAATCGCACCTATCAGGCAAAGTAACCCTGCTATTTTAAAACATTGTAAGTATCCGTTAGCTCCCGCTGTAGCTAATTTAACATACAATATTCCTACAAACGTAGTTCCTACAAACGATCCGATATTAATAAATGAATACATCGTTGAAAACGCATCGTCTTTACGAGATTGATCACCATCAAAAATACGACCTACTAACGCTTGAATATTCCCTTTAAAGAAACCTGTACCGATTGATACCAAGACAATCATAACCCACATTGCTGAGTATGTTCCGACGTAACCTGCATATCCATAGCCAAGAGCCATTAATAATAATCCTACCGGAATCAAATATCTCGCTCCCAAAAACCTATCGGCGATAAAACCGAACAACACAGGTGCTAAATAAGTAAAGGCAACAATATTGGATTGCATTGCCGCACCTTCAACTTTACCTAACCCTAAACCGCTTTCTCCCATTCCTCCAGATATTACGGCTACGGTTACATATGTAAATAATAGCCAACGCGATGAATAGTAAGCGGCACGTTCAAATGAGAACGTAATAGAGCTCATATAAAAACTCCACGGTTTTCCTTTTTTAACCGCAACTTCAGACATAAAAAAACCCCTTCTTTCTTAAATAATTATATTACATATTATAACACAGCAGTATAAAAACTACAACTGTCTGTGTAAATGTTATCATTATTTATTGTAGTGTTACAATAGATGTGAGACATATAATAAAAAAAAGAAGAGTAAATCCTGTATAATGAAGTTACCTACAAATCAAAAAAAGGAATTTACTCTTATGAAAACTATTATAACAGAAAATATAGAAAAAACACAACGATATATACCTCATACTTTACAAACAAGAATAGCTGCAGTTAAAACTTATAGAAATGGTAACTCTATCCGCTTTATTTGTAGGCGCTATAAAATATCAAAAGCCTCTCTTTTGCGTTGGAATAAAAAATATGACGGTACTAAAGAGTCTCTTATAGATAAGTCTCATAGACCTCATTCTATTCACCCTAACGCCCATACAGTTGAAGAATTGTCTTGGATTAAAAATCTTATTAAACGTAACCCTAATATTTCTATGATTGAATTATATGCTAAACTTAAATTCAACAAAGGTTATAAAAGACATCCTTGTTCTTTATTTAGAGTACTTAGAAAATTAGGTTTTTATAAAGATACTAAGAAAAAAGTAATTCCTTATAAACCTAAACCTTATGATACACCTACTGAAATTGGTAAAAAATGGCAACTTGATGTGAAATATGTTCCTAAACGTTGTTATGTAGGAGAAATTCCAGATAAATTTTATCAATATACTATCATTGATGAAGCTACTAGGGAAAGATTTATTTTCCCTTTTAAAGAACAATCATCATACTCTACTGTTCAATTTGTTAAAATGGCTATTGATTATTTTGGGTATAAACCCAAGATAATTCAAACTGATAATGGTTTTGAATTTACACATTTTAAAGATACTAAACGAATACACCCTTTTGATGTATTGTGTAATAATCTTGGCATTAAACATCAACTTATTAGACCTAGAACTCCTAGACATAACGGTAAGGTTGAACGTAGTCATAGAAATGATAATGAACGTTTTTACAGGCGTTTATCTTTCTTTTCGTATGATGATCTTATATCTCAGATGAAAAAGTATCTATATCGCTCTAACCGTCTTCCTATGCAGACTTTAAATTGGCTTTCTCCTGTTGAAAAAAGAAAAGAGTTACGGAAAGAGTCTATAAAAATATGCCGGCTTTAATTCCTTGTTAGATAATAGATTTCACAACTTATTTGTCAAGGACAAGGGCTACGCCTTTTTCAAATCCTTGACAAATAAGTTTTAGAAATCTGAAATGTTCTCTAAGGAATTAAAGCTGGCAAATCTAATCAAATAATGTAATTTACGTCGGGGGCTTCATACGGTTTACATAGAAGCTAGCTTCTATGTAATTCTATTATATCCGGTATTTATTTTTTACTTTTTTTGTCTCACATCATTTACAAATGTACACTGTGTAAATGTTATCATTATTTATTTTATGGGTATTGTATTTGTATTTTAGTAGTGCTATAATAAAAATAAAGTTCAGAATATTTTAAAGGAGTTGTATAATATGAAACTTTCAAGAACTAATAAGATTCTATCTAAAATGAAAGAACAAGGCATTTCACAAGCACTTGTTAGCGATCCTTATTCTATTTTTTATCTAACAGGATTTTTAGAAAATCCGGGGGAAAGATTTTTTGCTGTTTTATTAGATGAAAATGGGGATCACAAATTGTTTTTAAATATCCTGTTCCCGCTGGATAAAGATTTAGGCTTGGATATAGTAAGCATTTCAGATACCGATGATATTATCAGTATCGTTGCCGATCATATAAAAGCCGGTACTAAATTAGGAATAGATAAAATTTTCCCTGCTCGTTTCTTATTACCGCTAATGGATAAACTTCCGGATAATAAATTTGTTGATGTATCTCTTCTTGTTGATACTACTCGTATGCTTAAAGACGAAGAAGAAAAAGAATTAATGCGAATTTCTTCTGAATTAAATGATAGAGCTTGTCAGTTTGTTATCGACAACATTACTGAAACTACTTCTGAAAAAGACATGGTTAAAAAACTGCTTGCTTATTACGAAGAAATCGGTGTTGAAGGAACATCATTCCCACCTATTATAGCTTATGGTGATAATGGAGCTAATCCGCACGGTTTGCCTGGTGACAGACTTCCAAAACCGGGGGAATCTATTATTGTCGATATTGGCGGAATTAAAGATAAATACTGCTCAGATATGACTCGTACTGTGTTCTTTAAACAACCGACACCGGAAGATAAAGAAGTATTTGAAATTGTTCTTGAAGCAGTAAAACGTGGTACAGAATTGGTTAAACCCGGAGTTAGATTATGTGACATCGACGCCGCTTGTCGTGACTATATTACTGAAAAAGGTTACGGAGAATACTTCACTCACCGTACCGGTCACCAAATCGGTCTTGAAGATCACGAATACGGCGATGTATCAAGTACAAACGAAATGGTTTGTGAACCGGGTATGATTTTCTCTATCGAACCCGGCATCTACCTACCCGGACGTATGGGGGTTCGTATCGAAGACTTAGTTCTTGTTACTGAGGACGGTGTTGAAGTCTTAAATAAATTAAACAAAGAATTTGTAGTTATTGGAGAAGATTAATTTTCAACTTGATCATCTTTCGAAAATACTTTTTATAACTACAATACTTTTGGGGCGATGTTTTTATCGCCCTTTCTTTATAAAAAGGGGCGGCTCAAAAAATTGATTTCTACCGAAATCATTATTTTTGAACCACCCCTCATAGTTTATTAAGTTTGGGAATAATTCTTCAAAACATATTCCCAAACCAATATATATATATCTAACTGTTAACTAAATAAATTATATAATAAACTTACCTTTTAAGTCAGTTTCTTTTATAATTATTAAGCGATTATTTAAAATATTTATTTAAAAATTTTTCTATTATACTCCAATACTCTTTACGATATTTGCGTTCTGCTTGGACGTGTTTTGCTCCGGCAAAACTATGAAATTCTTTTTCAGAACTGATCAAATTATACGCTTCTTTTCCATGCTCGATCGGTACAAAGCCGTCTTTTTCACCGTGCAAAATCAACGCCGGTAATTTTGTATTCTTTAAAGCCGTTGTTGCGTCGACATCTCCAAAAAAATATCCCGCTCTAATTTTTGTCACCGTATTAGCTGCCGGTATAATGGGAAAACTCGGAAGATTAAATAATTTTTTCAACTGATATGTAAATTCCTGTTTTAAATTTACATACCCGCTATCTTCGATGAACGCTTTAACATTCGTCGGCAAATTTTTGCCGATAGCATTCATTACCGTTGCAGCCCCCATGCTAATCCCAAATAATACGGTATCGGCATTATTATTTTCTGCTGAGATTTTTTTCACCCAGTTTACTAAATCATCTGAATCGTAGCCACCCATGGAGATAAAATCTCCGGCACTTTTCCCATGTGCTATTAAATCAGGAGCAAAAACATTGTATCCTTTATCGTAAAACTGTTTGATATAGGTTACCATTTTTTTAGCTTCACTAGTATAACCGTGAACGACAAAAATCCATTTAGTTGCTTTCGGATTAATAAACTTATAACCCACCAATTTGTTTTTTGTAACAGAACTCATCGTTACTTCTTGCTTATTACTTTCAAACCACTGATTCAATACAGCTTTATCTTCTTTATTGCCATCATTATCCTGACTTACTATCGCACTTTTATCTACCTTTGGGTTTAATGCAAAATTATAAAAATAATTACCTGTAAAACCAAAACCTGCAACCATAACAATAAGCACCCCAATCAATATTTTTTTAAACCGTTTTTTCATTGTTACGTTCCTTTCTTCATAATAAAACATATTGTTGATTATACTATGTTATCAAAGGAAAGTAAATAAAAAAAATCACTAATATAGACTTTAAGTATCTCTAATTAACTCAATAGTTCAACTTTTACTCGTTCTATAACTCCGAACCTACACTTCAAAACACTGAACTCTTTTTATTATTTTGTTATCAAATCTTATTAAATATTCAACACTCATTCCATCAAAGTTTATTTTTGTATCTCTAAATTTAATTATAACTTATTTAGAGTATTTTTCAATATTACGATAAATAAAAAATTTATTAAATATTTTCTTTTATATCCATATCTATGCTTATAAATGTACCAATTATATTTTTTAACCCTTATTTTTCGTCTTTTAGCCATCTATAATTTTTTATTTGATAATTAATTTCCATATTTTAACACTTTAGAATTATTATTAATAACTTAGCATTCATTTATTATTGTTCTCTTAATTTCTGATAAATTTTTATTACAACAATCAAAAAGTTACCGGTAAGGTTCTATATTTTTTCTAAGAAAATAACATTTTTAAAATGTAAATGATAACCATTATCATTGTAAGGTAATAAATGTGTAATATTTATACATTTATTTATAAAAATATAATTGAATGCCCTATTATTTTATAACTGTTATATAGTATCTATAATTAGTATAGATCCTTTTTTACTGTTACATTGTTCTTATCGCTTATAGTTATATCAACTGTACTTTTACATAAACATACATATATTTTTCAAAACATATCGTGATTATTTATATATATAATTTAGTTTATTTTACAAGCATTTTCTAAACCTTTGTAAGTGTTTGCTTCTGGGTTGTGTATGTGCTACACTTAAATTGCAAGGATAAATATGTCGACATTCCATGCAATTGTTTCAAACGATTCCTAAGTAACTTGAGCACCTTAGATGTAAACGATGTAATTTTTGTTATATCTACTCAATTATTACACCATATTGAAACTCTGTACTGAAATATACAATTATTCAGAATCATCTAAGATTATGAAGTTACGTGATTGCACAGTTAGTATTATTGGTATTATTGATAATATACAGGAGGTAATTATTATGGTAAAAGAAAAAGAAACTGTTGTAAATCCAGAAGAAGAAGTTGATGTTCTTGTCAAGAAAGCACTAGTTGCACTTGACGAATTCATAAAAATAGAAGATCAGGAAAAAATTGACTCAATTGTTCAAGCCGCCGCTGTTGCCGCTTTAGAAGAGCACGGTCCTCTTGCTATTGCAGCAGTTGAAGAAACAGGTCGCGGTAATGTAGAAGATAAAGCTATTAAAAATTTATATGCTTCTGAATATATTACGAATAATCTTCGTGGACTAAAAACTGTCGGTGTTATTGATAGAGACGAATCGGACGGTCTTGTTGCGATTGCTGAACCGGTCGGTGTTATTTGCGGTATAGTACCTACCACCAACCCCACCTCTACCACTGTTTTCAAATCTCTTATTTGTTTGAAAACTCGTAACCCTATAATCTTTAGTTTCCACCCTGCAGCGAACGAATGTTCTAAAAAAGCTGCAAGAATCGTTTATGAAGCTGCCGTTAAAGCCGGAGCTCCTAAAGATTGTATCCAATTTATCGAAAAACCTACACTAGACGGTACAAACGCTTTAATGAAACATCCCGGCGTTTCTACTATTCTTGCTACCGGTGGTGGCGGAATGGTTAAAGCCGCTTACTCTTGTGGAAAACCTGCTCTTGGTGTTGGTCCGGGTAACGTACCTGCTTATGTTCATAAAGATGCTAAACTAAAACAAGCTGTTAACGACATAGTTTTAGGAAAAGCTTTTGATAACGGTATGATTTGTGCCAGTGAACAAGCTGCTATTGTAGACAAAGAAGTTTATGATGAGTTTATTAAACTTATAAAATCACATCGTGTTTACTTTGTTAATAAAGAAGAAAAAGCTAAATTAGAAAAATTATTATTCGGAGTTGAGGCATATTCTGAAAATGTTAATACCGCTAAATTAAATTCTGTAATCGTTGGTAAATATGCTGAAGATATTGCTAAAATGGCAGGCTTTGAAGTTCCGAAAGGAACCGTTATACTGGCTGCTGAATGTGAGGAAGTTGGGGTAAATGAACCTCTTACACGTGAAAAACTTTCACCGGTACTTGCTATTCTTAAATCAACCAGCACAGAAGACGGTATTGAAAAATCTCGTCAAATGGTTGAATTTAACGGTTTAGGACACAGTGCCGCTGTCCACACTCAAGATGCAGATGTTGCTGAAAAATTCGGTAAGGTAGTTAGAGCTTGTCGTATTATTTGGAATTCTCCAGCTTCATTCGGTGGTATCGGAGATGTGTACAACGCATTTATTCCATCACTTACATTAGGTTGTGGTAGCTTTGGCGGTAACTCTGTTTCTGGAAATATCGGCGCAGTAAATCTTCTTAACATCAAGTTAGTTGGACGTAGAAATAACAATCTTCAGTGGTATAAAATTCCACCAAAAGTTTATTTTGAACCCAATGCCATCAGATATCTAAGTGAAATGGAGGGTTTAGAAAAGGTGATGATCGTAACTGACGAATCTATGGTTAAACTTGGATTTGCAGCTCGTATCATCGATCAACTTAACAGACGTAAAAACAAAGTTCAGTATGAAATATTCGCAGGCGTTGAGCCTAACCCTGATATTACAACCGTACGTCGCGGTTTGGAAATTATGAACTCATTTAAACCTAATGCTATAATTTCTCTTGGTGGTGGTTCTGCTATTGACGCCGGTAAAATTATGTGGTTGTTCTATGAAAGACCTGATGCAGACTTTAAAGAACTTGTTCAAAAATTCATGGATATCAGAAAACGTACTGTAAAATTCCCGCATTTAGGAAATAAAGCGAAATTTATCGCTGTTGCTACTACATCAGGTACAGGTAGTGAGGTTACTCCTTTTGCTGTTATTTCAGATAAAGAACATGGTAAAAAATATCCATTAGCTGATTATGCACTTACACCGCATGTAGCAATCGTAGATCCTAATTTGGTTATGACAGTACCTGCCAGACCTACAGCATCTACAGGTATGGATGTTCTTACTCACGCAACAGAAGCCTATACTTCTATACTTGCTAATGATTATACCGACGGTATCGCTCTACAAGCAATTAAAATTGTTTTTGAAAACTTGGAAAAATCTGTTAGAGAATTTGATAAAGATGCACGTGAAAAAATGCACAACGCTTCTTGCTTAGCCGGTATGGCATTCGCTAATGCGTTCTTAGGTATCTGTCACTCTATGGCACACAAAATCGGTGGTAAATTCGGTACTATTCACGGTGAAACAAACGCTACTTTACTTCCATACGTTATTCGCTATAACGGTACTCGTCCCGGTAAAGTGTCTATTTGGCCAAAATATGAACACTATAAAGCTGCAGAAAGATTCCAAGACATTGCTCGTATGTTAGGACTTAAAGCCGATACTCCTGAAGAAGCTGTTGAATCTTATGCACAAGCAGTATTCGAATTAGGTAAACGTGTAGGTACTCCTATGAGCTTTAAAGATCACGGTGTGGATTACGAAGCATTTAAAGCTGAACTTCGTACCTTGGCACTTGATGCTTATGAAGACCAATGTACTCCAGCCAACCCAAGACTTGCTTTACTTAAAGACTTAGAGGGAATTATGGAAGCTGCATGGTTCGGATATGATAAGAAAAAATATGAAGAAAATAAATAGTTAACTATTATTTTATAGGAAAATAAATAAGTTTATAACTATAAGTTAATTCTCTTAAAATCCCGACTTACTAAATACGGTAAATCGGGATTTTATATATAACTCTACGCTAAATATAAGGCAAATTAAGAAAGAAAGAGAGTAAGATTAAATGATAAGGTAAATACTTGTCCCTATCAAAAACTCTTCCCTCAATTCCTCTAATTTTAGTCTATATAACACTTCACAGCTAGAAAATCAATCTAGCATTATTCTGATAATTTAAAATCGCAACTAAATACCTACAAAAATTTCCACAATTTTTCTTATTTTTTCTAATACTGATTCTTTCTTTTTTTCTCTTCCCCCACCTCTGCGTGAAGTTGGAGGAATTATACGGTCTAATTCATCTCCAGCATATTCCACATACCCGTTATCAATAGATTTTGTTATAAAACGCATTGCTCCCTCTTTCAGCTTTTCTTCTTCAACTAAAGATTTAATTTTATTTTCTTTTTCTTTTCTTGCAAACATATAAAACTTTTCAAGAATATCATCAGTATTCTTTAATTCTGACAATTTTGTTTTGCTGATAAACTCCATAATTAAGTTTTCTTTTGCTCTTGTATCAAGACTTGATCTGATTGCTCGACGTACTTCTGCTTTCAAATTTTCTACATCTTCGTTTTCTTTTGATTTTTCCAGTATTAAAGCCAAAATATAGTCTAAATTTATTTCATCAGTTTTCAACAAATCAATTTGAAACTCGACATTTGAAAAATCAACCTGTTCGCCTTCAGCCTTTTCACTTCGTCTTTCATTCAAAATACTTTCTCTGATATCTACATATACACTTTTCATGTCTTGCATTTGTCTATCAGAAATAATTTTTTCAAAACTTTCAAATTCATCGAAATTTCTAAGAATATTTTCAGCTTTTAACAATTCTCCAAAAAGTTGTACAAATTCTTTTTTATCTGCTTCAAAAACAATTTCAGTTGTATCCGGAAATTTGGCAATTATTTCTTCACATATATCAACATATCCCTTAAACGTCTTTCCTGTTTCCTCGTCTGTAAAACCATGTATATATTCATCATAACTCTTTTCTAAAATAACATTGACACTATTTTCATCTCCAAAAGTTTTAATTGCATCTTCTGTAGCTTTTTCCAAGTTTCTAAAACATACAATGTTTCCAAAAGTCTTTACTTTATTTAAAATACGGTTAGTTCTTGAAAATGCTTGAATTAAACCGTGATATCTTAAGTTTTTATCTACAAACAGAGTATTCAATGTTGGCGCATCAAAACCTGTTAAAAACATTCCTACTACAATTAGCAAATCAACTTCCTTATCCTTTACTTTTTGAGACAAGTTTTTATAGTAATTTTGAAATTCCTTTCCATCAGTTGAATAATTTGTTTTAAACTGTTTATTGTAATCATCAATAACCTTATTCAAAAACTCTTTTGAAGTTGAATCCATAGCAGACGGCTCAAAATTTTCTTCTGTTATTTCACCAATAGCGGAGGGTTCTTCGTTTGCAGAAAAACTATAGATTGTAGCAACTTTTAATCTCTTTTCTTCAGGTAGAAACTCTTGTTGTTTGAAACTCTTCATAATACAATTTTGCAGCCTCTACACTTTGAACAGCAAACATCGCATTAAATCCATTTAATCTTCTATGTTTTAAATCATAAAATTCATTTCGATGTGTCTTTGTATCGAACACCTTAAGAATATGTTTTGTAATTTCCGTGATTCGCTCCGGATGAAGCAACATTTTATTTTCTAATTTTGCTAATTTTTTTTCATCTTCTTCTTTTTCTGCCATCTTAAATCTAGGTATGATATTATTATAATCAACCTTGAATTTTAAAACCTTTCCATCACGAATAGCGTCTGTAATTACATAACTATGAAGCTGAGCTCCGAATATATCCGATGTTGTATTTCCACCAAGAGAATTTTGTGGAAATATCGGTGTTCCCGTAAAACCGAACTGGTAGTATTTTTTAAATGCTTTTCTTATATTTTTCTGTGCATCTCCAAACTGAGAACGATGACATTCATCAAATATAAAAACACAATGCTTATCATAAATTGGATGATTAGGATTTTTCTTTACAAATTCATTTAACTTTTGAATTGTAGTAACAACAATTCTATTGTCATCTCTTTCGATACACCTTTTCAGTTCTCTTGTATCTTTACTTCCGTTTACACTATCCGGCTGGAATCTTTGATACTCCTTCATCGTTTGGTAATCTAAATCTTTTCTATCTACCACAAAAAATACTTTATCTATATAACCTAATGTTGTAGCTAGTCGTGCCGTTTTAAAAGAAGTTAATGTTTTACCTGAACCTGTTGTATGCCAAATAAAACCTCCGGCTTCAGGTCTACCGGCTTTTTTCGACTCATAACTTGATTTTATCTTCCACAAAATGCTTTCTGTAGCTGCAATCTGATAGGGGCGCATTATTAACAAAGTATTATTAACATCAAAAACACAATATTTTGTGAGAACTTCAAGAATGACACGCTTCTCAAAAAAAGTTTTAGTAAAATCCTCTAAATCACAAATTACCTTATTTTTAGCATCTGCCCATTCACAAGTAAATTCATAATTATTTTTATTTTTTGCAGTTGTATTTGCAAAATATCTGGTATAGGTTCCGTTAGAAATTACAAAAATTTGTACAAATTTATAAAGAGAATTATCCAAATTAAAACTCTCTTTGCTATATCTGTGAATTTGGTTAAATGCCTCGTGTAAATTTACTCCACGTTTTTTTAACTCAATATGAACTAGAGGCAATCCGTTTACTAGAATAGTTACATCATAACGATTTTGATTTTTTTCTCCGCCAGTAACTTGATTTACAACCTGCAAAAAATTATTGTGAATATTTTTCTTATCAATAGTTTTTATATTTTGTAAATGTCCATCATCAAAAATAAAATCATGGATATAATCTTCTTGTACCTTTCGAGTTTTTCAATCATTCCATCATTTGGAGCATCCAGATATTCAATTAAAAATCTATTCCACTCTTCACCCGAAAAAGATACTTCATTTAGTTTTTCAATTTGAATTTTTAAATTTTTATACAACTCATCATTTGACTTTACCATTAGTCTCTCGTAACCTTGAGAAACTAAATTTTCAATCATTTGCTTTTCAAGTTCTGCCTCACTTTGATATGAAGTCTCTCTAACTTTTAAATATTTTTCGAAATTAGCCAAAATGATTCCATTTGTCATCTCGGCAATTGTAGATGTGTTATAGTTTAGTCGTTCTTCTGACATCTGAATTACTCCTTCCGTAAGTTTTAAAAACATATTCTAAAAATTCTTCCAATTTCTTTACTACTTCTTTATCCATTTTTTCAATCCATCTTTTAGGTATATTTTCGTATCTAAGTTTTGCACCAGCAATGCTTCCTTCAATCCCTGCAATTGTATCCGCATCTCCACCGTGATTTACAGCACCGATGATACAATCTTCAAAAGTTTTCTTTTCACTCCAATAAATAGCATCTTTAAAAGTATTGATAATATATCACTTAGCTCTAAAAGAACTCTCTTTTTTAGACTTATTCTCTTTCCTAAAATATGAGTTTTTATAATTTCAGTATATTCCTTTAAAATATTTCTACAAATATTATTATTTATGAGTAATATTGCCCTAAATAAAATTAAGTTCAGGCGATTTTTCTGAATTTAACGAAGTACAAGGCAGAGCTCTCATAAGACTTCCATAACACAAATCGGCATCTGTGTATCATCTGTAACTCCTCCAGTTTTTAAGTTGAGCCAACCTCCACCTATTATATCAGTCAGCTTGCCATAGTCTCTTTTTATTTCAGCCTCACTCATAAACTCGGTAGTAGCTCCCATTACATCTACGATTGAAAAACCATAGAGAACACCCTTTAATCTGTCTTTAATATTATTCATTGCACTCTCACTTTAAAACTATCTTTTAAAACTTAATAATTTTTCTCTATAATATCCATATTGTTTTTGTCTTTGTTCAATTTCTTGTGGCAACAAACCTTTTGTATCAGCCAATAAAGATTGAAATCTATCAAGAATTTCAACTATTTTGTTTTGAATTTCAATATCTGGTATAGGAATTGTCTGTGTTAACAATATACTAACGTCTACAGACGGAAAATTACCAATTTTTATATTATTACTACACCATTTATCAATTATATAAAAGTAATAATATGCATACTTTATATTTACTTCTTTTTTGTAATTATCTTTCAATGAAAAACAAGTAAATCTTTGATTCGCTAAAAATGGAACTGTTATTAAAGCATGTTCTCCTATAGTCGCAGATGTTGATAAAATAATAGAGTTTTGCTCAAATAGTTCTCCTTTTATTGCAGAATTTGAAACATAATTTTTTGCATAACTTAATATATTTCCATTTTCTCTAATATCTTCCATCTTAAACCACGGGATATCTTTACTATTCCAATACTCCTGAACAGATTTAGAAGGTGTATAACCGTTTTTCGTATTAAATACTTGAGATAATGTATAAAATGATATCTCCCCATTATTTCTAATTCCTTCTATTTTTGCAGAAATTTTATTCAAATATTCTTCGCTTAAAAGCATATCTCTATAATATTCATACTGTTTAGTTCTAGCCTGTAATTCAGTAACATAATTTGTAAATTTGTCAAGTGTTTTTACAATTTTTTCTTGTGTTTCTATTGATGGAATAGGAATTTTTATTCTTTCAACTACATTACTCATTAATTTTGGGTTCCCTGAACCCCCTTTTACATGCTTTTTTGCTTCAATTTGTAACCAATATACTATAAACTTAACCAATAATTTTTTATTATCTTTTGGCTCAATCAGTCCACAAATATTTGTTACTGAGAACTTTCCATTTCTATAGAAAACTGTCCCAGCATATGCTCCATCTGTAGTCCATGTTGCAAATTCTCCATCAAAATCATATGTGCTTATTCTTCCTATTTCTCCATTATTTCTTGTTTGAGATGAATATACAGGAAATTCCCCTTTACGTTCCTCTAAATAGATTTTGGATATAACACGACCTCTCTTAATATTACAAACTTCTCCAAGTTTTTTCCATTCTACTTTTTCGTCTTTTAGTAATTCATCTATTTTACTCATTGTCATCCCCACCTTTTGAGGCAATATTTTTTATATTATTAATTTCAAGAAGATAGTCTTTTTCTACTTGTGTTAATGTTTTTTCATTATATTTTTTATATTCTTTTTCAACTTTTTCTATCATTTGTTGTCTTGATATTTTGCCATTATCTTTTAGCAAATCTTCTCCGGTTGCTATTAATATTCTATCCACATGATTTATCCAATCTTTCATAGTCATCATAACTTTTTTTTCTGCTTGTCTTTCTGCAAAATCTAAGTATCCTGAAACTAAAGAATTTAGACTCTTTAGTTCTTTTTCATTCAAATAATTTTTTGCCACCTTTGCCTCTGTTAATGTGGGTAACTCTCCTTTGAAAATTGTAAGTCCCATAAATTCTTTTTTGCTATCAACACGGCTATGAATAATCTCACTTGCTGTGTGATTATGAATAGCATAATGAAGTTTATTTTGAACTGTCGCAAAAAAATGTTTAGCTTCTTCGCTATTAGAATTATAGTCTATACTTGTAGAGAATAAATCTAATACTTGACGATAAAATACTTTTTCGCTTGAGCGAATATCACGAATTCTTTCTAAAAGCTCTTTCCAGTATGCTCCACCACCCAAGTTTTTGAGCCTTTCATCATCCATTGTAAAGCCTTTGATAATATACTCTTTTAAACGTTCTGTCGCCCACTTTCTAAAATCAGTGGCTATTTTTGATTTTACTCTATATCCAAGTGATATTATCATATCTAAATTATAAAATGTGATTTTTCTTGAAACGTTACGATTTCCTTCTTTTCGAACTTGTCGGAAATCCCGACAGGTTGATTCTTTATTCAATTCACCCTCATCATAGATATTTCCTATGTGTTCTACAATATTTGTTCTAGAAGTTTTGAATAGCTCTGCCATTTGCTGTTGTGATAACCATACTGTCTCATCAATAAAACGAACATCTATTCTGGTACTTCCATCATCTGCGTTATATATTAATATCTCTCCGTTATCTTGTTTTATTTCTTTACTCATAACAACGCTCCTTTCCCCTTATATGAACTAACTCTATATCAGACAGAAATTATTGCATCTAAATTATAAAAATTAAATGTTTTTTTGACATCTCCATTTCCTTCTTTTTTCATTTTGGAAACAGTTGTATTTTAGCTAATTAAAAAAATTTGTTGCTTGATTACTCATCTTCAAGCGCCTTTACAATTTCATTTATTGAGCTTCTTAGTTCGTCTATTTTCTTTACTGTTTCTTCAATTTCTTTGTTTAGAACTTTTATGTCAATTACTTCTCTGGTATCTTCTTTTTCAACATAAGTAGAAACAGATAGATTGTAATCATTTTCTTCTATTTCAGTTCTATCTACATATCTTGAAAAATATTCTTTGTCTGTTCTGTTTCTAAATTCATCCACTATTGCACATATATTTTTTTCTTCCAAGATATTATTATTCGTTTCTTTTTTAAATTCTTTACTTGCATCAATAAAAAGCACCTTGTTTTCAATCTTATTTTTTGCCATAACTAAGATACAGGTTGCTATTGATGTACCGAAGAATAAATTTTCAGGTAACTGTATTACACAATCTATGAAGTTATTATCTATTAAATATTTACGTATAATTTTTTCCGCACCTTTTCTATAGAAAATCCCCGGAAAACATACTATAGCAGCTCTACCACTACTTGAAAGATAACTTAATGAGTGCATAATAAAAGCATAGTCCGCATAAGATTTCGGCGCCAATTTTCCCGCAGGAGCAAAACGTTCATCATTAATTAATGTTGGGTCAGCATCTCCTACCCATTTAATTGAATAGGGTGGATTTGAAACAATTGCATCAAAAGGCTTTTCATCTTTGTGCGTTGGATTGAGTAAAGTATCTCCTCTTTTGATTGAAAAGTTATTGTAATTAATATTATGAAGAAACATGTTCATACGAGCCAAGTTAAAGTTAGTCATATTTATTTCCTGACCGAAAAAACCTTCGTCTATGATATGGTCGTCGAATTGTTTTTTCATCTGTAAAAGTAAACTTCCGCTTCCACAAGTTGGGTCATACACTTTGTTTATCTTTTCTTTTCCGTCCATTACAATTCTTGCTAAAAGTTTTGATACGGTTTGCGGAGTGAAAAACTCTCCACCTGATTTTCCTGCATTACTTGCATAATTCGAAATTAAATACTCATAAGCATCGCCAAAAGCGTCTATGTCATTATTTTGAAAGTTTTCAAAATTTATTTCCGCTATACCTATTAAAATATCAGCTAACCTTTTATTTTTTTCTGCTACTGTTCCACCTAAACGGTTGCTGGTTGTGTCAACATCTTCAAACAAACCTTTAATATCATCTTCTGATGCAAAACCTATCGCACTGCCTTCAATCGCTTTAAATATATTGGCTAAATCAGTATTAAGGTTTTCATTATCTTTAGCGAATTTAACAACATTTTTAAAAAGTTGACTCGGTAATATGAAAAATCCCTTATCTTCTACAGTATTAGGTCTGAAGTATTGTTCTGCTTCTTCATCAGAAATATCTGCATAATCGAATTCCAAGTCTCCAGCTTCTTGTTCTGCAGAATTAAAAAATTCTGTAATATTTTCAGAAATAAATCTATAAAATAAAATTCCTAAAATATACTGTTTAAAATCCCAACCATCTACCGCCCCACGAACATCATCAGCGATAGCCCAAATTTTTCTATGCAATTCTGTTCTCTGTATTGCTTCATTATTACCATTTACAAAATTTGACATTTCTTAATTACCTCACATTATTAATTAAACATTGCTTTATAACCTATTTAAGACTAACAAATATTTTTTGTTAGAAAGTGAAAAAATTACATATTTCTTGAAAATTTCAATTATTTTTATAACAACTTTTATATCGATACCGCTTTTCAAAATATATGAAAATATTATAGTTTCTCACTATACAGATTTACCTATAAATAGAAAAACACTAGCAAAATCAACACTTTATACATATCTATACAGTATAAAATTTCCATATTGTCGGACTCTTCTCTACTAATTTTGAATACGTTTGTAGATGTAAGCCACAAACTTTCATCAAGTGTTTTATTAATATTCTTAGTTCATCAAAATTTTCTCAGTACATTACATATATCTACCCCTTGTAGATAAGTTTATAAAATCATTTTACAAATATTATAACATTTTTATTATTATTTTAAAATAAGAAACTTTAAAAGAAAGTTTAAAATATCGTAACATTTCTATAGTTACAAAAAAATATAAAAAAAGAGTAAATCCCATGTAGTAAAATAGGCTTTGTCGAGCAACCATAAATCTTTAAAAGTAATTTACTCCTATAAAAACAAAGTTATAGACATATCATGTACTTTTGAACCAAGGATAATTAATACACCCACTATAGAAACATTATCTCAACAAATCTTATATATTTTTTATTAAATATTGTAATGTATTATTTACTAAACTTTTCCTTTATAGAATCCGCTACCGTCATACCTGTTAACCATGCCACCATAAGATTATAACCACCTATTTCACCATGCAAATCCAAAATTTCTCCGGCAAAATATAAATTATCTATCTTCTTATGACTACAATTTTTCGGATTAACTTCTTTTAAATCAACACCTCCTGCTGTTGTAAAAGCATATTCTAAAGCCATAGTTTTTACGCCGATTAATTCATAACGTTTAATTTTAGATATAAACTTTCTCAATTCTTTTTTGCTAATATTTTCCGGAAAATACCGAAGCATAAAATTATAAAAACTTTTTGGAAATTTTTTACTTAAAAACTTATTGTCACTCCATAATTTATTAAATAACTGTTCTTCATTTAACTCCGGATAAAAATCTAAATAAAACTTATCTTCCGGAAATCTCGCCACGAACTCTCCCATTGAAATCGCTAAAGGCCCGCTTAATCCCTTATGAGTAAAGAGCAAATCTCCTATTCTTTCATTTTTCTTATGAAACATTCTGACATTTTGCAAGGTTACACCTGACAATTCTATAAAATCATCAAATATCAATGCCACCTCACTAGGATAAATTTTTGTTTGTTTTATACCATATTTTTTTAGTATTTTATGAAGCATACCGTCGCTACCACTTTTCGGATAGCTTTTTCCACCCGTACAAACAACAATATTTTCCCCATAATAAGAATTCGTCTGAGTTTTTACCCCAATGAGTTTTTCATTATTAAAAATTAAATCTTCTACTTTTTCTTTATAATTCACCTTAATGTGGTCTATCTTAAAACAATTAACGACATCTATCGCTTTCTCACTGGCAGGATACAGTCTTCTATTCTCTAATTTTAGTGGTAAATTATGTTTGTCGAAAAATTTTTTAATATTGTATTTATGGTAAGAACTTCTTAAAAATCTACCGTTATGAACTGCATTTATAAAATCTTCAGCATTATCGTTCGACATAACATTACATCTGCCATTTCCTGTTAAAAGAAGTTTTATTCCCGCTCGCTTATTTCTCTCAAGAACTAAAACATTAAGTCCGCTATTATTTAACCTATCAGCTATCATAAGCCCTGCACTTCCAAGACCGATAATTATTACATCATATTGTTTCATTCAGTATCCTTTCTTAAATAAGTTATTTTAATATTAACTTTAATTCATTAGGTATTATATCACATTCAATTAGTGTTTTCCTGAAATTTAATATCTAAATTATAGTTTATTTTTCCACATCACTGTATCATAACATTAAAAATCACGAAACACGATCATATCAGGAATTAACAAGAATTTTAAAAAACATCTACTTATGAAATTGATATGAGTTATCAATTATAACTTTCTTTTTCAGTTAGTTTTATCAGAATTTTTATTAATATAGTTATACTTATTTAATTTTTATAATCTGTTATATAATATAATAGTTATATTTTTTAAAACAACAATAAAAACTTTTATTTATAGTGTAGATTTTTTATATAACAAAAATAAATTCTAAATATATACGACTATAAATTACCTTGTTGTCTTTTTTATGTTTTTAAACTTGGAAATGAAAAAATAATTATTTAAACTCTATATTTTAGTTATATAACAGAACTTTACTTTTTATTTTTAATATGGTAAACTGAAGTTGCAGTAAAGAAAAAAGTGTTCTAAATCAAAAAATTAGTTCGCTTGCAAATAAACTAAATAACTTATAAAGGGGTTAATTATTATGGTAAAAGAAACTATTGCGGCTGTTAACCCAGTCGAAGAAGTTAATACATTAGTTGAAAAAGCACTCGTTGCTTTAGATGAGTTTAAGAAGATAGAAGATCAAGAAAAAATTGATACTATCGTTCAAGCGGCTGCTGTCGCTGCGTTGGAAGCTCATGGACCATTAGCGGTTGCCGCTGTTAAGGAAACAGGTCGCGGTATCGTTGAAGATAAAGCTACTAAAAACCTTTATGCTTGCGAGTACATCGTTAACTATATGCGTGGCTTAAAAACAGTGGGTATAGTCAGCAAAGACGATGTGGACGGTTTAACAGCAATCGCAGAACCTGTTGGAGTTGTGTGCGGTGTAGTTCCGACTACAAACCCTACATCAACTACAGTTTTCAAATCACTTATTTGTTTGAAAACACGTAATCCGATTATCTTCAGTTTCCACCCATCTGCTAATGAATGTTCTAAACAAGCTGCAAGAATCGTAAGAGATGCCGCTGTTAAAGCAGGAGCGCCTGAAAACTGCATTCAGTTTATCGAAAAACCTTCAATGGAAGGAACTCACGCTCTTATGAATCACGACGGAGTCGCTACTATTTTAGCAACCGGTGGTAATGCAATGGTTAGAGCCGCTTATTCTTGCGGTAAACCTGCTTTAGGAGTTGGTGCCGGTAACGTACCCGCTTATGTTCATAAAGATGCTAAACTAAAACAAGCTGTAAATGATATTGTTCTTAGTAAAGCATTTGATAACGGTATGATTTGTGCAAGTGAACAGGCAGCTATCGTTGATAAAGAATTGTATACTGATTTTATTAAAATTATGAAATCACACCATGTTCATTTCGTTAACAAAGAAGAAAAAGCTAAATTGGAAAACTTACTATTCGGTGTTGAAGCTAATTCTGAAAATTGTGGCGGTGCTAAACTAAACTCTGTTATAGTTGGTAAGCCTGCTACAGAAATTGCTAAAATGGCAGGTTTTGAAGTTCCTAAGGGAACAGTTATCCTAGCTGCTGAATGTAGTGAAGTTGGCGTTAATGAACCTTTAACTCGTGAAAAATTATCTCCTGTTCTTGCAGTATTAAAATCTACAAGCACCGAAGATGGTATCGAAAAATCTCGTCAAATGGTTGAATTTAACGGATTAGGACACACCGCAGCCGTTCACACACAAGATGAAGCGGTTGCCGAAGAGTTCGGTAAAGTAGTAAGAGCATGTCGTGTTGTTTGGAATTCTCCTTCAACATTCGGTGGTATCGGCGATGTTTATAATGCCTTTATCCCTTCTCTAACATTAGGTTGCGGTAGTTATGGTAGAAACTCTGTATCCGGAAATGTTAACGCAATTAACCTGTTAAATATTAAATTAATCGGTCGAAGAAATAATAATATGCAATGGTTTAAAGTACCACCTAAAATTTACTTTGAACCAAATGCGATTAAATACTTGAGTGAAATGGAGGGTTTAGAAAGAGTGATGATCGTAACTGACGAATCTATGGTTAAATTAGGATTTGTCGGACGTATCATCGATCAACTAAATCGTCGCAAAAATAAAATTCAATATGAAGTATTTGCCGGTGTTGAACCTAACCCTGATATTACAACTGTACGCCGTGGGTTAGAAGCTATGAACACATTTAAACCTAATGCAATCGTTGCACTTGGTGGTGGTTCTCCAATGGATGCCTCTAAAATTATGTGGCTGTTTTATGAAAGACCCGATGCAGACTTTACAGAACTGGTGCAAAAATTTGCCGATATTAGAAAACGTACTGTAAAATTCCCTCATCTTGGTCAAAAAGCTAAATTTATCGCAGTACCGACAACATCAGGTACCGGTAGTGAAGTAACACCGTTTGCCGTTATTTCCGATAAAGAAAATGACAAAAAATATCCATTAGCTGACTATGCTATTACCCCTCATGTTGCTATCGTTGATCCGGTAATGGTACAAACCGTACCGTCACGCCCAACAGCAGCAACAGGTATGGACGTTCTTACTCATGCGACAGAAGCATATACTTCTATTCTGGCAAATGACTATACAGACGGTTTAGCACTTCGTGCAATTAAGTTGGTATTTGAAAACCTAGAAAAATCTGTTAAAGAGTTTGACAAAGATGCACGTGAAAAAATGCACAACGCTTCTTGCCTAGCCGGTATGGCATTCGCCAATGCATTCTTAGGAATATCGCACTCTATGGCACATAAAATCGGTGGTAAGTTCCATACTGTACACGGCGAAACTAATGCAACACTTTTACCTTATGTAATAAAATACAATGGTACTCGCCCCGGTAAAGTATCACTATGGCCTAAATATGAACATTATCAAGCAGATGAAAGATTCCAAGATATAGCCAAATTATTAGGGTTAAAAGCCGACACCCCTGAACAAGCTGTCGATTCTTATGCACAAGCAGTATTTGAACTTGGAAAACGTGTCGGAACTCCTATGTGCTTTAAAGACCATGGAGTTGACTACGAAGCATTTAAAGCTGCTCTTCCTACTCTTGCGATGGATGCGTATGAAGACCAATGTACTCCTGCAAATCCTAGATTAGCTATGATTGATGATATGGCAGGCATTATGGAAGCTGCATGGTTCGGATACGATAAAAAGAAATTTGTAGAAAATAAATAATAGTTAACTCTAACATAAAGAAGAAGGGGCGAACAATAGCTCCGCCCTTTCCTCTTATCTTACTTACTAGACGTTTACATTCATAATCATAAATTCCTTTAAAATAGAGCCAACTCATTATTCTGATTAATTTTAAACTAAAGTGTCAGTGAATTCCCAATCTTTACAATATTATTATATTAAATACTTTAGTAATTAGTTTAAAATACATCGGATAAAATACTCGGGTTGGCTCCGCTTATTATTTCTTAAAAACTTTTTCCATTTCTAACAATTTTTGCTTCAATTCCAATCCCCCGCGATACCCACAAAGATTACAGTTTTTCCCTAATACTCTATGGCAGGGTATAAATATCAACAGCGGATTTTTCCCTATTGCAGCAGCCACAGCACGGACTGCTTTCGGCTTATCCAACTGTCTTGCTATATCCGAGTATGTTCTGATTTCTCCATAAGGAATACTCCTTACCGCCGTCCAAACCAACTTTTGAAATTCGGTTCCTTCAGGAATTTTTATATTGTTTATTTCTTTTTGATTAATAAAATATTCATAAAGCTTCTGACTATATTTTTTCACTTTGTTGTAATTTTCTATTAAATTTACTTCGCCCAAAAAATTATAAATTTCATCTATATTTTTATTAGGACTGCCAACGAATACTAAATCATCGCTATTTGTTACCAAGTAGTAATAATCACCTCGTATTAAGCACCTATAATAAAACATTGTTTTTTCTCCTTATTATATTTGCAATTTTTTGCAGGATAAAGATTAATTTATAGTAATTAAATAATTTTTATATCATTAGAAAATTTTTATACCCTCATGTTTCGTTAATTACTCTTTGTTAAAATATATTTTATTTATAAGAAATAAGCACCCCGCAAGGTGCTTTTCCTATTCGTAATCAATTACTCCTAATGCTATTTTTGCATATCTTGACATTTTATCTTTCGTCCATGCAGGTTCCCAAACAATATTAACATCAACCTTTTCTATTTCATCTACCCCCATCATCGCAGTCTCTACCTGTTCAACGATGAGTGGTCCCATAGGACAGCCCATTGATGTTAAAGTCATATCTACAACGGCATGTTTATTATCCTCACTCATCTTAACATCATAAATAAGACCCAAATTCATTATATCAATCCCTAATTCCGGATCTATTACTGTTTCCAGTGCTTCTATTACTCTATCTTTTAAATCTTCCATATATTTCCTCCTATGCTATTTAAAGGTATATATCACCTTTATTTTATGATTTTGTTTTATCAATTTTCCTAAATTAACAATCTGCATCTCAGTATTTTCCTTATATTTTCCTATACTGATGTTCTTAGTTATTTTACCCGTTCTATCTTCAATTTTAAAAAAATATTTCTTTTCTTTACTTCTACTACCTATTTCTCTATCAAATATTATAGTCTTTATATTGTTCAACAATTCAAAATTAAAAATTCGATTATATATTATAAGAGCATCTTTATAGATTAATACTTTTAATTTTTCATCTACAAATCCGGCATCTCTTACTAAAATATCTATATCTCTTTCAGTTTCAGGATATTCTATAAATAATTTTTCATAATTTTCTTTAGCTCTCTTAACCTTTTTTACAAAAGAAACAGTTAACCATAGCGTTGATAAACAAATAGCAGTTACTATAATAATCATTACCGTGTAATATGCAGTTCCTACCGGTACTATATAAACATCATTATAAAAGGGTCGTTCTTCTATTTTCTTTTTATATGCAGCTTTATCAACATTTGCCCCAACTTCTTTTATAACCTCAGAAGTTCTTTTCTTAATTAGATAACTCTGTTGAGCGGAATTTTCAAATTTCTTCCGGAGTTCTGCTGATATATATACGGTCGTCTTCCAATCATTTTTATTCCTAGCTGTAGCCGGAATACTGTCTATACGTGCGTAGATATTTTCTTTACCGAGGTCAAGAATTTTGCCGTCTTGTAATTTCCTGCCACCGAGCATTTTATCTAATTTTTCCGCAGTTGTTCTTAACATAATATAGCCATGTTCGTGTTCAATAAGATAAAATTTTTCATTTTTTTCTAAAATTTTATCTTGTATCTTTTGTTCTTCTACTGCCAAAATTTTTATTATTGCATAGCCTGAATGTCCATCAAAAACATCGCCATTCTTATATTGTTTTTCTATACTTTGAAATCCTAAAGCGGTTATCATAGAAATACTTATAAACCACATAATAAGTGTAACCAATATAGTTCGTTTTAAACCCCTTGTATAACTTTTCCTCACAAAATACTCCTTAAAAAATTATTTTTTATTTGGATTTTCTATAACAATAGCTCCATTATCAGTACCTTTTATACATAATTTACACATATTAAGGAATAATCCATGCTCTACTACCCCAACAATATTGCTTAATTTTTCTTTTACATCATTTATATCAAAACCATACCCTAAATGTAAGTCAACAATGTAATTATGATTATCCGTTACGAGTATTTTTTCATCTTTAAGACGTAATATCGGATTTAAGCCTATTTGTTCCAATTTGCGAATTGTGTGACTATAACCAAAGGGCAAAATTTCCACCGGTAAATTAAAATTACCTAATTTTTTCACGTCTTTACTTTCATCGTAAATCCAGATAACCTTATCGGCAATATCGGCAACAATTTTTTCTCTAAACAAAGCAGCGCCGCCACCTTTAATGGCATTGAAATTTTTATCTATTTCATCTACTCCATCAACAGCAAGGTCAATATGATCTACATCTTCCAAAGCCCTGATATTTAAACCAAGACTTTTAGCTAATTCTACAGTTTGAATTGATGTTGAAACCATTTCAATGTTCAATCCGGCTTTCACCTTATCTGCTAGAGCATGAACAAAATAGAAAACTGTCGAACCGGTTCCCAGTCCTACTATCATCCCATCTTTTACATATTCGGCAGCTTTTTTACCAACAATTTCTTTTAAATTCATTTTCGTTTCTCCGTTATTTTTTAACAAGTATTCCTTCCTTTAATTAGTGTAAACAAAAAACTTATACTTTTATCACTATAAATATTTACGCTACTTATATTCAACTAATAAATAATTTTTCTTGCCTCGGCGTATAATTGTATAGTTACCTTCTAAGTGGTCTTTTTTGCTTACTGTATAATCTAAATCTGTAATTTTATCTCCGTTTATGTAGATTGCTCCGTTGTTTACATCTTCACGTGCTTGACGTTTTGATGACACTATACTGCTGTCTACTAAGAAATCTATAATATTACGTTCTTGTTTATCTAATTCACTTTTTGGCAATCCTTTTACAGCTTGTGCCAGTTCTTTTGAAGTTAGTGTTTTAATATCCCCTGAAAACAGTGCTTTTGTAATATTTAAGGCACTTTCCAATGCTTGTTCTCCATGAACAATTTTTACCATTTCTTCCGCCAATGTTTTTTGTGCAAGACGTAAGTTTGGTTCTTTTTCTACGCTCTCACTTAATTTATCTATTACTTCTTTTTCTAAAAATGTGAATTTTTTAAGTGCAGGAATAACTTCTGTATCTGCCGTATTAAACCAAAATTGATAAAATTCATATGGTGTTGTTTGTTCCGGATCTAACCATACCGCTCCACCTGTTGATTTCCCGAATTTTGTTCCATCAGCTTTTAACATTAACGGAATTGTAAACCCGTACGCCTCTACATCACCACGAAGTTTTCTCATAATTTCCAATCCTGTTGTAATGTTTCCCCATTGATCAGAACCACCAATTTGCATTTTTACATTATGATGTTCATTCAAATGGGCATAATCAATACCTTGTAGGACTGTATAACTAAATTCCGTGAATGATAGACCGTTTTCCAATCGACTTGAAATTGAATCCTTTGCAAGCAGGTAGTTAATATTGACTAATTTTCCATAATCACGTAGAAATTCTATCATTGAAATATCACTAAGCCAATCGTAATTATTAACAAATAATATATTATCATCTCCACGAAAAATATTACGTAATTGTGCTTCTAATTTTTTAGCATTTTCTTTGATAACGTCTAAACTTTGCAATTGACGTTCTTCGCTTCGTCCCGACGGATCTCCGATAATACCCGTACCGCCGCCAATTAGAACAACCGGTCTATGTCCATGTTGCTGAAATCTTTTTAATGTTAAAAACGGTAATAAGTGACCTATATGTAGTGAATTACCGGTCGGATCTGTTCCGCAGTAAATTGATACTTGTTCTCTTTCTAATAATTTTTTAATACCTTCTTCATCAGTTTGTTGGTATACCAAATCTCTATACTTTAAATCTTCTAGCAACTTACTCATACATTAACCTCCTAAATACGTTTATATTATTAATACTTATGTTACATTATACCATAATTTAAAACTTTTTTTATTACTTTATTTGATTAATAATAATAATTTTTCACATGTTTTTATTTTTTTGTTAACTTATGGTATAATAAATATGATAAATTCATCAAGGAGATTTTAATGAAACAAAAAAAATACAAAGGAAAAATATTACTTGGGTTAGCACTTCTTTTTAGCCTCGGTGTCGGTGTAGTATTCGGCTTTATCGGTGGATTGGTCAAATCACAACCACTATTATCTTTTGAAGAAATGCACGAACAAATTAATGATATTAGCGAAAATAGTGATGTTTATTTCGGTAGCGGTGAAAAACTCGGAACAATTAACTCCGAATTAATTCGAAAGTCTATCAGTTTTGATGAGATGGGTGACAATGTTAAAAATGCGATTATTGCCAGTGAAGATGCCAACTTTTATTCAAATAGCGGCATTGAAGTATTATCAATAGCTAGAGCATTATATAGCGAAATGTCCGGCAAATCAAATACCGGCGGCAGTACCATTACTCAACAACTTGTCAAAAATCAGTTGCTTGATAACACGCATTCTTATGAAAGAAAAGCTAAAGAGATACTACTTTCACTTAGAGTTACTAATAGTTTTACAAAACGTGAAATACTTGAAACTTACTTAAATGTTGCCTCATTTGGAAAAAATAGTCTCGGGCAAAATATTAGCGGTATTGAATCAGCTTCACAAGGGGTATTCGGTAAACATGCTAAAGAATTAAATATTGCTCAAGCCGCTTATCTTATCGGCTTTGTTCAATCTCCATTCAAATACACACCGTTTGATGAAAAAGGAAATATAAAATCTGATTCAGAACTACAATTAGGCTTTGCTCGTCAACAATATGTACTAAAACGCATGGTAAAATTAGGTTATATTTCAAAAGATGATTACAACGAAGCGTTACGTTTTGATATTAAAGGGGCGTTCATTAAACAAAAAAGCACAGAATATACAAACTACCCATATATACGCGACGAAATAACCACATCTGCCGCAGAAATTTTGGCAGAACAGACAGCGAAGAAAAATAATGAATTTGAAAAATTTAAAAACGACAGCACATATCGTGAAGAGCTTATAGAAAAAAGTCGTATTAAGTTTATTACCGGCGGGTACAAAGTAAAAACCACCATTGATAAAAATCTGTATGATACACTAAATAATGCTAAAAATACTTTTAAATCGTATCCAAGTGCGAGAAACGGAGGTGTTACTTATCCAATGGAAATAGGGGCTTCTGTTATCGAGAACAATACAGGAAAAATCTTAGCATTTATCGGCGGGGTAGATTATAATAAGCAACAGCTTAATCACGCTACAAGAACATTTCGTTCTCCCGGTTCTTCTATTAAGCCTTTACTTGTTTATGGCCCTGCCATTGATAAAGGATATATCACTCCTAACTCAACAGTACTGGACAAAAGATTTAATTATAATGGCTGGAAACCTGAAAACTTCAGCAGAACAGAGTACGGTTATATCCCTGCTAAAGAAGCATTAGCACGTTCTCTCAACTTATCAACTGTACGACTATACTCTGCTTTTGTTAATGAGAATCCTGTTGAACAATATTTAGAAAGAATGAATTTTAAAAAAATGGATGAGGGTGATAAAAAGAATCTCGCCGCTGCAATAGGCGGTTTATCACATGGGGTTTCAGTTACAGAAAATACAAATGCTTTCGCCACTTTCGCCAATAACGGAAAATATAAGAAAGCCTATATTATTGATGAAATTCGCAACAATAAAGATGAGTTAGTTTATTCTTCAAATTTTGCACCGGTAAAAATATATGAAGAATCAACAAGTTATTTAATAGTGAAAATGTTAAACAACGTTATTAATGCCAGCTATGGTACATCAGTCGATATTGGTAAAAATCTGAAATTTAATAATAAAAACCTTTTTGTTAAAACGGGTACTTCAGAATATTATAATGACCTTTGGGTAGTAGGCGGCACTAAAAACATCACAGTCGGATTATGGGCAGGTTATGACAAACCGACAACAGTTCCGTCGTATGACTATGCACATAAAGCGTGGACACATGTCATGAATGCTATATACGACTATAGTAATAAATTAGTTTCTCCTGATACGGAATTTGAAAAACCTTCTTCTGTCATAGACTCGGATATTAATCCATATAACAATTCTAAAGGTACTATTTCGGATATGATACCAAAAGACTTTAAAGAATTAGATAAGGAAAAAACTTTATTAAAATTCGGTTTTAATATTGATAAAACTTTAACTTTTCGAACTCCATCTAAACCTAAAGAAAAGGACAAAGATGATGACAAAGATAAAGAAGATAAGGACAATCAAACATCTGATGCAGTAGAACCGCAAAACCCGTCTTCAAGAGACGATGACGATCACGAATAACTTAATTAAAGAAAATGGGAGTGACTTAAAATTATGATTTTAAAAAATCAAATTTTGTTAAGCCACTCCCTAAAAATTTTCCGGATGAAAAAACTCATATTTTATTATTCATCAAAAACATCATAGAACGGAGGCAAATCATGGGCTTTAGCGATTTCTACCCAACCGCTAAAATCTTCAAATTCCTTAGCATGAACAACTAGATAAATCGCTTTCGTCAAAGTATAAAATTCCTGAAGCGGTTTAAGGAGATTTTTCAAACTTTTTGCAGTTTCATTGTTCAGCACCTTCTCATACAAACTCGTTGCATTTTTACTTTCATTATTTTTAATTATATCATCCGAAATAATACCCGAATGTGCCAAATAAAGCATATAATTATAAAGAGCTTTAAAAGTTTTGTATGAATTTGCAATATTATTATTTTTATCTGTAGTATCTTTATTTTTTCGCCGTGTTATTGAATTTAGTTGATTTTGAATAGGATTTTTAATTTCTTCTACTACCAAACTTACAAACTCATCAGCAATCTCTTTCGGCATATCTTTCACCATATCTGACGTAATACCTTTAGTTTTCAATCTGTTGTAAAATTTTTCAAATAATCTATCAAGCTCATAAGTATCCTCTTGGGTCAAATACTCTTCAGGTGCTATAAATACTTTCAATAATGGAGGATACTCTATATCCTTACCTACTCTAAAAGTTCCTACAGTCATATTAAGTGATTCTACAAAATCGTTTCTTCTCACAAAATTATAAATATGATGTGCTTTCTTTTTATAATAATTGGCTGTAAATTCTTGAAGTTTATTAGTTTCCGCAAGATTTTTTTCTAAAAAATATTCACGAAGTTTTTTATCATATTTCTTATCATATTTTCTGAGTTGTTTCAGTTGAGGTAGTGCGGTATTATAGGTATAAACACGTTGAAAAATGCCTTTTAACAACTCCAATGAAATCGCCAAATGTCCCCCTAACGAATGCCCGGCTGCCACTTTATAGCATAAATCAAAATTTGGAATGCTATGTTTAAGAAATTTAATAAAAGCAAATGCGGAATCAAGTTGACTGGTATTTGCACCGGATACAATACCCGTATAATTATAAAACCAATCACTTATATCATCACGTTCACTTCCTCTAAAAATAATAAGTATTTCTTCATATTCAGGCACATATATCGCTGTTGCTTGAAATCCGTTTTTACTTAATTTAGGCGTTGATAATCCACTATTAAACACCTTAATATCATCAATTTCTTCTTCGGTGACCTCTTTTATTATCCGTTTAATTTTATATTCAATTGTTGATTGACGTTTATTATTTTTTATTAAATACTCGTAATATGTCAGTTTTGCTATTAAGAGCGGTCTATGAAAAAAACGCAACATAACATTTCACCTCTTTGTACATAATTATAACATACCTCTATAAAATATAAGAAATCCTACGGTTTTCTTCGTAGGATAATTACATTATTTAATTATTGATTTACTTTTTAAATTTTGTACTCTATACGTTGAATCTAAACAGCATAATATCGCCATCTTTTACTTCATATTCTTTTCCTTCAAGACGTACTCGTCCCGCTTCTTTTGCCTTTTGCATACTTCCATACTCAACTAAATCATCATAACTTACCGTTTCAGCACGAATAAAACCACGTTCAAAATCAGAGTGAATAATTCCTGCACATTCCGGTGCTAGCATTCCTTTTTTAAACGTCCACGCTCTTACTTCCTGAACACCTGCTGTAAAGTATGTCGCCAGTCCTAATAAACTATAACTTTCTTTAATCAGTTTATCCAATCCGCTCTCATCAATACCTAATTCTTCTAAGAACATAGCCTTTTCCTCATCTTCCAATGATGCCATTTCTTCTTCAATTTTCGCACAGACAACAATTACTTGACTGCCTTCTTCTCCTGCAAATTCACGAACTTTTTTTACATGATCGTTCCCATCAATATTAGGTAAATCTTCTTCACTTACATTTGCAACATAAAGCATTGGTTTCATCGTTAGTAAATGTAAATTTTTAGCAATTTTTTGTTCTTCTTTATCTAATTCCAGTAATCGTGCAGGTTTTTCTTCTTTTAAAATATCTCTCACCTTAGATAATACACTAAATTCTGCTACTGCATCTTTATCTTTTTGTTTAGCTTGTTTTTCAACACGCCCGATTCGTTTTTCAACGCTTTCAAGATCAGCTAAAATAAGTTCTAAGTTAATTACTTCGATGTCATACAGTGGATCTACACCTCCGGCAACATGTGTAATATTCTCATCTTCAAAACAACGAACCACTTGACAAATCGCATCTACTTCACGAATATGACTAAGAAATTTATTCCCCAGTCCCTCTCCTTTTGATGCTCCTTTTACAATACCGGCTATATCTGTAAATTCAAATGATGTTGGTACTGTTTTTTTAGGTTCTACTAATTCTGTTAGTTTAATTAATCTTTTATCAGGTACTTCAACAATTCCCACATTTGGATCAATTGTCGCAAATGGGTAGTTTGCCGCTAATGCTCCTGCCTTAGTTATTGCGTTAAAAAGGGTACTTTTCCCCACATTCGGTAATCCAACTATCCCGGCTGTCAATGCCATATTGGTACTCACTCCTTTTGATTATTTTCGTTTCGGTTCCTTACCGTATTCAACTTTATTATTATATCATAAAAAACACTACTTGACATTCAATATAATAATAATTTAGAATAAATACTTAAAATTTTTAATCTTATATCTATGATTGAATTAATTTTTTAATAATTATATTTACTTAAACAATATAAATCCATTCAAAAAGATACTATGGAACAAAAAAGTACCTACTTGCTAAAAAATATTGTACCTTGTAAAATATACTATATATTATTTTACAAATATTTCAGCAATGGTTAGCGGTGGTATGGACGCCTACAACTAATTCACTGCGTGAATGGATTTTTCGACTAGAATTTTAACCAAGGTCTAAAATTCTCAAAGTAAAATGCTAAAAGTATTTTACTATTACCACTACAAACATTGTTATTAGTCTCGTTGCTGTTCAAAAGTTAATCCTTAAGGTTGCCACACTACTATAAAATCAGCAACAAAAAATATTTTGTATATAAATATATATATAATAAATTAATAAATATAATTGAGGTGAAAATTTATGAAAAAATATAATTCTGGCATCGTACTTGGTACGATCACATTAAATGTTAATAATTTAGATAGTCAACTTAACTTCTATACACATACAATGGGTATGCACATTATTTCTCACAATGAAACATCTGCTACATTAGGTACAATTGATAATAAACCGCTTTTAATATTGAATAAGGTTCATACTAAATTTATTCGTTCGTATGGCTTATATCATGTTGCTTACCTTGTACCGAGCGAGCAGGATTTAGCCAATATCCTAAACCATTTTGTCTCAACTAAAGTTTTATTAGAAGGAGGGGCAGACCACGGTTATAGCAACGCTATATATCTTTCAGACCCTGAAGGTAACGGTATTGAAGTCTATTATGATAAAGATGAAAAATTTTGGGATAAACGTGAAGACGGGCGTATTATTGGTATAACAGAAGCACTTGACGCCGAACATCTTCTTAATATTTCGCAACCAAGATCCCCTTATCAATTGCCTGTCGGTACATCAGTCGGTCATGTTCACCTAAGTGTTAAAAATTCTAAAGAATCAAGTAACTTCTTCCAACACATTCTAGGGTTCAAAGACAAATTTACCGTTCCTAGTGCAAGTTGGATTGCTTATGGAAGTTATCATCATCATCTTGCCGTTAACAACTGGGCAGGCCCTAATTTAAACCTACGTAAAAAAGGAACACCGGGTTTAGAGAAATTTGATATTCATTTTATTGATAGTGATACTTATAACTCAGTTTTACAACATATTAAAAGTCATAATGTAAATATATTAAAAGAAACCGGTGATAGTATTACTATTAGTGACCCGAACGGTATTATAATAAACTTGATAAATGGTATAAAATAATTATAAAAAGACAGGTAACAATACTCAACTTCTAAAGCTATTCTACTTTTAAAGTTAGTATAAAAAACCTGTCTTTTAATATATTTTATTTATCTTCTTTTGATGAAAATAGCGATACAATCGAATCTAATGTTGTTTTATTTGCAGCTTTATCTTCAGTCACATCTTTATCTTCTGTTTTTTCCTGTGATCTTTCTTCAATCAAACGACCCAGTTCAATTTTAGCATCTTCTACTTCCTGTTCCAATTTCGAAGTTTCCTCTTGTTCATCACCAATAACTTCTTCTATTGTTGTATCTTCTTGAAGATCTTCTGATGTTTCTTCACTAACGACTTCATCAACTTCTTCGCTTTTTTCGATTTCTTCTTTTAAATCTTCTGCAGTTTCCGTTAGTGGTTCTTCTTCTACAATTTCAACCTGCTCGATTGGTTTTTCATCTGTTTTCAGTTCAACAAACGGTTCAGCTTTTTCTTCTTTATTATACGCAGCTGTCAATTTATCCAGACGTTCTTTCGCTATATCTTCTCCGGTACGATCCACACCATCTCTTTTACAACAACAGTCACCATTAATAAAATCGTTCACCTTATTCAAACCTAATTTTACATTTTCTTTTAATAATTCTTTATGTTTTTCTAATTCTTTTGGATTTTTATAATAGTATGCTCCCACCGCTGAAGCAACACCTAAAAATAACCCTTTAGTTAATTTACCCATTTGAATTTCCTCCTAATATATACTACATAAGATTTTATCAGAAATATATCTTAAAGTAAAGATTTATAATGATACTATTTCATTACATTTTGTATATTTTCTATACATAATAATTATAAATAATAAGTTTTTGTCAATTTTAAAAAATAGAAATTTATAAAAGTATATATTCACCATCTCAATTTCGTCAGCTATCCTTGGAATATATAACAAAAAACGGTTGTATAAAATTAAAGAAAACAGACTTGATATAGTGAATTATCAAGTCTGTTTTTTGTTTAAAATCTAAACTTTGTCCTTAGATTTTATTTTTCTTCTTGACGTTTTCTTACTGCTAATGCAATACCCGCTAACAACACTCCGAATCCTGCCGTACTACCTGTTGTGTCAAGACCGGTTTTTGGTAATACCGGTGTTGGCGGTGTTGGCGGTGTTGGTGGTGTTGGTGGTGTCGGTGGTGTCGGTGGTGTTACTTTGTTATTAAACTCAGTATCTTTCGGTAATTTAGAAGTTGCTGTCAATACTTTACCTTCTTTAGTAACAGTTACAATCACTGTCGCTACCATTCTATCATATTCTATACCTACTTCTGTTCCACGCACTTCTTCTACTGTGTATTTGTAAGTACCTTCTTGACCTTTTTTGTACTCAACTTTGAATTTAACTTTTCCGTCAGCATCATTTTTCACAGTTTCGATTACATTACCTTTTTCATCTTTTAGTACGAAGCTAAATTCACCTTGTTTTAACTCACGTCCTTCAAGTTTCTTAGTAAAGTCAAACTCCAGCTCTACCGGAATATTATTTACACGTTTTTGAGTTGGTTTTTCAGGTTTTTCTACGTTCTTACTAACTGGGTTGTATTGATGTACTGTTTGTTTTGCTGTGTTCTCAATATCTACTCCATCAGGAGTGTCCGCTTTAATTGTCGCAACGATGTCAAATTTGTAATAACGCCCGAATGAAAATTGTGTTAAATCTAATACATTATCTTTGATTAAACTTTCTTTAGAGGTTGCTGTAATCTTACCGTTTTCAACAGTAATATCGAATAAATCTGTTACGTCATTACCGGTTTTACTATCATATACTTTAATACCTGTTTTTTCAACCGTTAAATAAGCACTATCGTATTCATCTGTAATGCCTACTTGTTGAATCTTATGAGCGGCTTCAAATTTATTTGTATCTAACCATACTTGATAAACAATTTTTTGTCCACGTTTTAGAGTCTTAGTATTTAAGTTTTCCGCTTCGTTATTGTCAGTTTTGTCTGTATATGGATCTTTATTTGTATCTCCATACTTGTCAGTCAATTCTTTATCATCATCTAGAAGTTTTTCACCGGTAATGTCAAATTTTTCACGATCTACAACATATTTCTCCGATTGGAATTCCGGTTTTGGCGGTTTTGCAGTATTATTAAATTCTGTATCTTTTGGAGGTGTTGTCACAACTGTTAAGACATGACTTTCATCTTTAGAAACAGTTACTGTCACTTCCGCTTTCATCGGATCATAACCCGTTTCTTTATCATCAACTTTTTGTACTTCTTCTACTGTATATGTAAATGTTTTACCGGCATCGGCTTTTTTATACATTGGCTTTTTACCATCCACAAATGTGAATGTAATCTTACCGGTTGTATCGTTCGTACCGTTCGCAATAATTGTTCCGTCTTTATCTTTCATCGTGAATGAAAACTCTCTATCTTTTAACGGACGACCATCAAGAACTTTTGTGAATTCAACAGAAAAGTCCAGTTCTTTTGGAGCTACATAATAGTTGTCAAATTTCCCGTTTGAGTTTGCATCGTTTGGATACGAATATTTAGGTTTCTCTACAGTTAATTTACCATCTTTTTCTACAACCGTTACGACAGCTGTTACTGTCATTGCATCGTAGTCAACATCTGTGTCCGTACCAACTTTTTCAGTAATCGTATATGTGTATGTCCCAGCTTTATAGAATGATATTTTATCAAATTTTACAGTTCCATCTGTTGCATTTGTTTTATCCTGATTTAAAGCAGGGGTTTTATCATCAGCATTTTTAATGTTGAAAGTAAATTCATTTTCTTTCAATTTACGATTGTTCAACACTTTTGTAACACCTAATTCTACTTCAGCCGGTTCATTTTTAACATAGTAATACACTGTTGGTTTATAAGGCGCCAACGAATTTCTTAAGAAAACATTTGTCCCTATAGCTCCGTTATTTTGTACTCCATTCACCAATTGATCATTTTGTGAATTATGTCCAATTTTATCTCCTAGGAATGGTATAAAATAGTTATCCGGGCCTCCTAAGTGTCCCGTGCTTGTGTGACCTTTAACAGTAATTCCATTCGGATGTGCTACACCATTTTTATCTGTAAAAGCTATTGTTTGGACTTCCTTATCCGGAAGACTTACAGTATTTTTCCCACCCGGAGGTATCTCACCTGTTTCAGCCATCAAAATATAACCATCAGTTTCTAATGTACCATCTGAACGTTTTTCTTGTTGACGTGGATCTAATACATAAACTCGAATACCCACTGTCCCATCTTCTTTAACCACTTCTTTTATACGTTTAATTCCATTTGCATTAGCATCCAAGAATTTGGTACCTACAACATATGGACGCGATACATAACCACTTAGTGAATCTGCAGCTGCTGATTGATATAGTCGATAACCCTCAAACTGTCTTACACCTGAAGCAGTGAAATTTTGCCCTTCCATTGTTTTTAGTGTATAGCTCGCCAAATCAGTCTCTTTCCCATTTGGAACATAATCCTGAACAGAAGTATCAGTTTTATCCGACTTATAAGTTTGGTTAGCCTTATCAACTACCCTATAATAAGTTGTTTTTCCTAAAACACTAGGAATAATAACATCTGAGTGTGTAATTTCACGCCCATTATATGTAGGTTCTACTGCGTTAAAAATATCATTCATTGAACGAGTGTTCATTACCTTAGTATATTTAGCTTTTTTCTCTTTTTCATCTTGTGTATTCCCTGACATCTCCGCATAAGAAAGAATAGTAGGATTGATATCCCATTCAATATGTAAGAAAGGTAATTTTTCTTTAGTTGCACTAGCTCCTTCAACACTACTGATAGTTAATGTCATATCTTTATTTGAAGCTTCCGTAGTTTTGGTAAATGATTGCTTAGCCCCGCCTTGAGCTATATTGATAGTTTCAATAACTTTATTCGTTGTTTTATCAACTAACTCGACAGTAGCATTTTTAGAATTATCATAGTTTTTGTATGCTCGAATATAATAATTTACATTATAATTTTTATTAAAACGAGTAAGATTAATCACTTCAAAAGTATATTTAGTTGTATCTTCTACTTTCTTATAACTGCTGTCAGGAATCTCCTGTGATTTTACAGAAGCTCCATTCGGATTGCTCATTTCGGGAGTAACCTTTTCTCCATCTTTCAATATAGTTTCAACAGAAATAGGATTACTAGCATAATTATCTGTTGCATCTCGTTTTGTACGTTTTTTTGGTGCTTCGGCTTCAGATTTCACTGTTTCTTCTGCTTTTTTTGTTTCCTCAGCTTTTACCGTTGCAGTTTTTTCCGCTTTAGTTTCTGTCGCTACCGCAGTAGTAGTATTTGCTACTTTTGCCGTAGTTTCGGTTTTTTCTTCCGCCTTTGCTACTTCACTTGTAGTTGGAGTTTCGGCTTTTTCATTAGCATCAGAAGCTTGTGCCTCTCCAGAACTGGCTAAGACAAAACTAAGACCTAAACCTAAAAATACAGATGCGACACCAACCTTATATTTTCTTAAAGAAAATCGTTATTGTTCTTTTTTTATCATAATTGTTTGTTCTCCTTAAAACTTTAAATCAAATTTTTAATTATATGAAGTAGCATTTTGGCATACTATCTTACTATAATGATAACTAATTATATCACAGATATATACAACAGGAAAATAAAGACTGAAATAATTAATTTACTATTTATTAACTTTTTTAGTATAGATTTTTCCCTTTATTCTCATAATAAATGATATATACATAGATAATATAAAAAATTTTTTCAATATTTATTGTAGTTTTAATACATAAAAAACCGTTATTTTATTAATTTTTTTCTAAAACACATATTTCGTTGTACTAAACAGTTCTTATAGATTTTGAATATTTTTTATCGTTTCTCTGTATAAAAACAAAAATTTCATTTCTTTTGTTTTCTTTCTTTTTATTATCCAATCTCTTTACTTCATATCTATTTTATCTTTTTACTAAACTTACGTAAAAAAAGATATTCTCTTAAGAAAAAAATATTAATAGATCTGCACATCTCTCTGTTATATTATTGTAACGAAAATTACAAAATAAAATGGAAATGTTTAATTAGCTATAGATATATAAATACCGAATAATATAAAAAATACCCCAGTTATCTAAGAATTAGTATATACAATTAAAATTCTTTCTTTATTATAATATTATTTTAATGGCAATTAAAAAAATGCCAAGTAACATTTTGTTGCTTAGCATTTTATCCTTATTTTTTCTTATGCCCCGTATTTGACACAGAAGCCTTAGTTTTTACTGTAATTACTTCTAAATTATTTATTTCATATGTTTTACACGAGCTACAATTTCTTTATGACGCCCTTTTATCATCGGACGTGCTTGAGGATTTCCTAAATAACCACAAGTTCTTTTAACAACGTCACAACTTTTTGGATCATTATTACCGCACTCCGGACACTTAAAGCCTTTTTTTGTCGGTTCAAATTCTCCCTCATAATTACATTTGTAACAACGGTCAATCGGTGTATTTGTTCCTAAATAACCCACACGTGTATAAGCAAAATCCCATACAGCTTCTAATGCTTTCGGGTTTTGTTTTAATACCGGGTATTCGCAGTAATGAATAAACCCGCCACTTGCATAATATGGATAGTCTTTTTCAAATTCCAATTTTTCAAACGGTGTTGGATTTTTTCTAACATCATAGTGATATGAATTAGTATAATATTCTTTATCTGTAACATCTTTTATAATTCCGAATTTTTCAGTATCCATTCGACAAAATCTATCTGTCAACGATTCACTCGGTGTTGAATAAATACTATACCAATAATCACCATCTCGTGTCCATTTATCAACATTATCTTTCATATGTTTCATAATTTCTAACGTAAATGCCTTAGCTTCGGGATTTTTTTCCCAATCTCCGCCATAAAATACACTTGCTACTTCATACAATCCGATGTACCCTAATGATAACGTTGCACGTTGTTTATCGAAAAGTTGTTTAACCTTATCTTCAGGTTGTAGTCTTTTCCCAAACGCTCCATGCATATATAATATAGGTGCATTTTTCGGTTTTGCTTCTCCGCAACGTTTTGCACGATAGTCTAATGCTTCTTTGCAAATGTCTAAACGTTCATTAAAAATATTCCAGAATAATTCTTTATTTCCTTTTGATTCTATAGCGATACGTGGTAAATTCAGTGTCACCACCCCTAAATTCATACGACCACTTTCTACCAACTCACCATTTTCATCACGCCATGCCGGTAAGAATGATCGACAACCCATCGGTGTTTTACAACTACCTGTGATCTTCACTAAAGTATCATACATTAAAATATCCGGATACATACGTTGTGTTGCACATTTCAATGCCAATTCTTTTACATCATAGTTAGGATCTGTCGGTTTTAAATTTAACCCATCTTTTATGACAAAAATTAATTTCGGGAAAATCGCCGTTCTTTTCTCGACACCAAGTCCTTCTATTCTTACTTGTAATATCGCCTTTTGAATTTCTTTTTCAAATTCTCCTTCTCCCAAACCGAAACCTAAAGATGTAAAAGGGGTTTGTCCTTGAGAAGAATACAACGTGTTTATTTCATACTCTAACGATTGCATTGCATCATAAATATCTTTATTTGTTTTTTGACGGGCAAAGCGTTCTTGTTTTTCTTCACCCTCTATCCACTCGCGTGCCATTTTTAAGTTTTTCTCATAGTTCAACTTAGCAAACGGTGCTAATACTTCATCTATTCTATCAGCACTACATCCACCGTATTGACTTGAGGCAACGTTAGCAATAATTTGTGCCATTTGAGCTGTTGCCGTTTGAATACTTCTTGGACTGCTTACCTCGGCATTCCCAATTTTAAACCCTTTTGTTAACATCTCTTTAAAATCAATCAAACAACAGTTGGTTAGCGGCTGATATGGTGAATAATCTAAATCGTGGTAATGAATTTCTCCTTTTTGGTGTGAATTAGCCACATGCTTCGGCAACATTTTAAGCCCAATTGCTTTTGCCACAATGCCACTTGTTAAATCTCTATGAGTGTTGAATACTAAACTATCCTTGTTGGCATTTTCATTAACAAGACTCTCATCACGATTTACGAGTTTTTCTATTGCTACATTAATATCCAGACTCTGTTCACGTTCAATATCACGCTTACTACGATAACCTACATACTCTTCATAAATGGCAACTTCTCCCAGTTGCACAAGTGTATGTTCTACTATATTTTGAATTTCATAAATTTTAATATTTGTATTAAAACGATTAGCAATTTCCAGTACAACATTGTCAACTATTTTTTGTATATCAACACTATGCTTTTCTCCAAAAACTGAAAATACCGCTTTTTCTATAGCTTTATAAATTTTTTCTGCATCAAAACGTGAAATTCTACCATCACGCTTGATTACTGATAGTTTTTCTTTTAATATATCTAGTTTTTTTTCTGTATATGAATAACATTTTTCTACCTGCATCAAAATTCCTCCCATATTTTTTTCTATATTATATATCTTATAGTAAAAAAAGTGATTTGTCTATACCTAAATTATTCCCCGGAAATTGAATTTGCGATTATATAGCCATCCTCAGTTAGTTGTGAAATTTTTGTGTAAACTGTTTTTTTATCACAAACTTATTATTTATTGTTGACATAGGAATTTTCTTAAATTTTATTACAATCTGTATTAATTTTTATTAACTCATTTTCTTAGTACAGTTTCGCTTCTCCTTATATTATCTCCTTTTTTTATAAAAAATTATTTTTATCCATTGTTTAAACTTTATTTTAAGAATATTATATATTATGATAAGTGTAATAAAATATAAAAGTGAGAGTTACGAATGAAAAAAAGTCACATTGAAACATTAACAGAACAATTATTTCCTGCTGAAAATAATGGTAAAAATATTCTCTTTAACGAGATACAACCATTTATCGAATTATTTATGCACTATGAATGTGCGATGCTTGAAATAGAGACAAAACTTAATGTCTTCGATAAAGAATTTTCACTGCATGGAGAAAATAATCCAATAGAATCAATTTCTACTCGTTTAAAAAGCCCCGTAAGTTTGATGAATAAGTTACAACGTTTAAATTTAGATTTCGATGTTAATACCATAAAACAAAATATTTACGACGTTGCCGGAGTACGTGTCATATGCTCATTTAAAAATGATGTATATAAACTTGTTTCCGCTTTGAAACAACAAGATGATATTACGGTTATAGCCGAAAAAGATTATATAAAAAATAATAAGGACAATGGTTATCGCAGTTATCACCTTATTGTAGAAATACCGATATTTTTATCAGGTAGTGTTGAACATGTGGCTGTAGAAGTTCAATTCAGAACAATCGCAATGGATTTTTGGGCAAGCCTTGAACATAAATTACGTTATAAAAAAAATCTCAGTGTTGAAAAAGAAAAAGAAATTGAACGTCGTCTTTTATTGTGTGCGGAAATTAGTGCAAAACTGGATAATCAAATGCAAAAAGTTAAAGAAATTATTGAAGAAGATGAAGAAGTAAAATTTATTGATTATAACGATATTGACACTTCAAAAGTATAATACATACCAAAATACCTTAGAAAAATTTTTCTAGGGTATTTTTATTAAGGTAAATCTTGTAAAATATCTTCACCTGTAAAAAACAAGAAAAATTATTTATAAACAACTTAAAATCAATTTTGCCAAGCTTTTTCCATAAATTTCAAGAAAAGTTCTCTCAAATCAATAAATTTCAACGTTTAACTTATCAATAAATAAATTCCACCGGAGTTTTTAACTTTTAAAGTTAGTTATTCCGGGAAGCTAAAAATAAATTTGTTTTTTACGACAAAATTATAATACAACCCATATAATTTATTAAATTATTTATTATATTTATCAAATATTATTAAAATATAAAAATATTATATAATTACTTGACTTATCTTCTTATATCTGGTTTGATTATAGTAGACTACAAATAAAGGAGAATTGCTTATGAAAACTTTAAAATTAAATAATGAAGTAGAAATTCCCGTTCTAGGCTTTGGAGTTTTTAATATTTCAGATGAAGAAACAAAAGATGCCGTAGCAAGTGCTATCAAAGCCGGTTATCGTCATATCGACACAGCTCAACTATATCTTAATGAACGTGGTGTCGGTGAAGGTATTAAGGCTTCCGGTATTCCGCGTAAAGAATTATTTATAACTACAAAAATTTGGATAAACAATACCAATTACGAAAATGCTCGTTCATCATTTATGCGTTCATTAGAAAAATTACAACTGGATTATGTTGATTTATTATTAATTCATCAACCGTATAATGATACATTCGGTGCATGGCGTGCAATGATCGAGCTTAAAAACGAAGGAAAAATTCGTGCAATCGGAGTTTCCAATTTCGGCATTGATAAACTAGTTGACCTTTCACTATTTAGCGAAGAAAAACCGGTAATTAACCAAATAGAACTTAACCCTTTCTGTCAACAAAAAGAAGCTGTTAAACAGTTTAAAGAAGAAGGTGTTGTTGTTGAAGCATGGTCAACATTCGCACGTGGAAAAGATGATATTTTTAATAATAAAACTCTAGTTGATATTGCTAAAAAGCACAATAAAACTGTTGCACAAATAATCATTCGTTATTTTATTGAACAAGACATCGTAGTATTAACAAAATCATCACATCCTAAAAGAATGAAAGAAAACCTAAACGTTTTTGACTTTAAATTAGATAGTGATGATATTCAAAAGATTTCAGCGTTGGACAGAAAAGAAAGTCAATTCTTCAGTCATAAAGATCCGAAAGTTATCCGCTCTTTAGCCCAACGTAAAGCAGAATAAAACCGATTAAAATATTTATAAATAGCTAAAAACTTCGCCTATCTCACCTACGGCGGGATTTTTAGCTATTTTCTTATATAGTTTTCCCTACTGATATTTTTTTTATTCGGTTGTAATTGACTTTATTTTATATATTATTTTAGTAAAAGTCGATAGTAGTATAAACGTCTGTCGCTAACTTTATTATTTGAAAAATAATAAAAAATTAATTACTAATTACTGAATTTTTTATATTGTTAGTTAAATATTTTAAATTCTTTACAAACCCTGTAAGAGATATTTAAAATCCCTATTCTAATTAAAATATACATTTCAATTAGATAACTATATTTTATTCTTTTTATTTGGAAAAATTTAATTTTTAGTATATTATATGTATTATTCAATATTTAAAGAATAGTCTTTAAAAATTTTAATATTAAGTGAGGGAAAAATGAAAACAGCATTTTTATGTGATTCAACATTACAAGTAAGTGAAGAATTTACAAAAAATTATCCATTAACAATAATTCCTTTGGAGGTAAGGTTAGATAATAGGGTTTATGAGGATAATATAACAATTAAATCTGAACAATTTTATGAATATATAAAAAAAGGTATGAAACCGAGTACCAGCCAACCATCAGTCGGAAAAGTGTTAGAAGCCTTAAATGCCTTAAAAGAAAAAGATTATAAAAGGGTAGTAATTTTTAGTATTTCTGAAAGATTATCAGGAACATTCTCATCTTTTACTCAAGCTAAAGCATTGATAAAAGATTTAGAAATTAAAATTATTGATACTAAACAAGTTGCACGAATAGCAGGACGTGCTATTGAAAAAATCATTAAAGATTTTTCTAACGGTTTAATCTCTTATAACAATATTGAAGAAGAATATAACAAACTTTACAAAAAACAAAATGTATTGGTTACCGTTGAAACAATGGACTTTCTATATGCCGGCGGTCGCCTTGGTAAAACACAATTTATTTTATCAAATATGTTAAATATTCTGCCAATTATTACTGTAAAAGACGGCGCTCTTCTAGTAAGCGGTAAACAGCGCGGGATAAAAAAAGTTATCAAAAAAATGTGTGAAGAAATTAAGAAAAAAAATCCACAGTCCCTTATTATATTCCACACAAACAACAATAATCTGTTAGAAAAAACACAAAATATAATTAAAGAAATATTCGGAGAAATAAAAACAGAAATAGTTACAGTTTCTCCGGTTATCGGGGCTCATGCCGGCCCAAGGGCAATAGCAATAGGTTATTTAGAGTATGAGGACTAATGGATAGCATAAATATAATACGAACTAACCCTTTTTAAATTAACGTAAGGTTAGTTCGTATATTTAGATATTTTCAGGGCTATCATTATTTATAATCATATACATCGAATAGCCTGTTTTTATAATAATAATCGATTTCTGCTGCTGTTATTTTTCTTATAATCTTACATGGATTACCGGCTGCTACCACATTATCCGGTATATCTTTAACCACGACACTCCCGGCAGCAATTACGCTGTTAGCACCTATCGTTACCCCCGGCACTACAGTTACACTGCCACCAAGCCAAACATTATCACCTATTGTAATTGGAAACCCGTACTCATAACCCGAATTACGACTTACTGGATGAATAGGATGCCCCGCCGTATAAAGACTTACATTAGGCCCAAACAATACATTATTCCCTATTTTCACCTTAGCAACATCTAATATCGTTAAACTATAATTCGAAAAAAAATTATCTCCAATTTCTATATTATACCCATAGTCACAATAAAAAGGTGATTGAACAACTGTCCCATTTCCAACTTTTCCGAAAAACTTATCTATCATATTTTTTCTTTTTTCTTTTTCAGTAGGAGAAATATTATTGTATTTAAAACAGAACTCTCTTGCTCTTTGTCTTTCTTTTTGCAACTTGTCGTCAGATGCTAAATAAGGTAATCCTGCCAACATCCTTTCTTTATAATTCATCTTTTATCCTTTCTAACCTTTGATCTGTGTTTCGTACATTTTTCTATAAACACCGTTAAGTTTTAACAATTCCTCATGATTTCCACTTTCCACTACTTTCCCTTTATTTAACACAAAAATCATATCGGAATTTTTTATCGTTGATAATCTATGGGCTATTATAAGTGTTGTTCTTCCATCTTTAAGTTCATCAATCGCCCTTCCTACTATTTGCTCCGTTTCACTGTCAATATTGGCAGTTGATTCATCTAAAATTAAGATTTTCGGATTTTTTGCCAAAGCTCTCGCTAAACAAATTAGTTGCTTTTCTCCGGTAGAAAAATTATTACCCCCTACTTCTACTTTAGAATTCAACGATCTTGTTTTTAAAATAAAATCTCCTCCAACTCTTTTTAAAGACGTTTTTGCCAATTCCTCATTGCCGGTTGTTGTAATATTTTCAAGAAGAGTTCCCTCAAATAAAAAAGTATCTTGGAGAACAATCGCTGTTTGTCTTCTTAGATATTCTCTACTATATTTTTTTATATCACGACCTCCGATTAAAAGTTTTCCTTTAGTAGCCTCATAAAATTTGACAATCAAGTTCATAATCGTACTTTTACCGCTACCGGTATGTCCAACAAAGGCAACCGTTTGATTTTCTTTAATATCAATATTCAAATCTTTCAAAACATAGTTTTCTTCCTTATATGCAAAAGAAACATTTTTAAATTCAATATTACCTTGGAAATGTTCTATCTCTTCCATTTCAATGTCTTCTTCAATTTCCAATTTCAAAATTTCTTGAATATTATTTGCCGCTCCTACGGCACGAACGTAATTAGAAATACTAAATGTGAAATCGGCAATACGATATATTATATCCGTTGTATAATTAATAAATAGATAAACCATTCCGAGCGTTATACCAAAAACATTATTAAAGTGTGAATAAGCATAATAGTAAACTATTCCGATAAAAATAATAATTCTAATTATTCCTGTTATATTATGTAATAATAAACTATCTACGATATTAAGGCTTTTCCAATAACCGAAACGTTCTTCATTATGTTTATTCCAATCACATAGTGCCGCTTCTTCTTGGTTAAATGCTTTTATTATTTCTAAATTTTGATAATTTTCATTAACAATACCATTGCTTTCAGAAAATTTACGGCGATACCCTTTTATACTACCAATAGTCATTTTATTATAAAACTTCAAAATAACATACATTATCGGTAACAAAAGCAACATATACATTCCAAATCTAATATCTACATAAAACAGGACAATATAAGAAAAAATAATTTTCATCGCAATAATCATAATCTGAATAAAAGTAGATACAAAAAATATCCTTATCTGATTAACATCACTTGTTATCCTTGATACAACAGAACCCGCAGGCATATTATCAAAATAACGAATCGGCAAACTTTGAATATGATCATACACTTGCGTTTGTATACGAACATATATTTCATTGGCACCCTTTACCAAATAAATATTTCTTATATAGTTGGAAATACCTGAACATAGCAAAATTAAACCGTAACCTGCAGCTATTACCAATGATTTTTTTACTACTTGAGTTGTTACATCACCATTAACCCCGTCAAAAACTTTTGATAAAACATAAACTCCGCCTACACCAAATGCAACATTCAATATTGAGAAAATTGTTCCAAGCAAATAATCTTTTTTCGCTGTTTTTAAATAAGGTAGAAATTGTAATAATGGATTTTTATTATTCATCTTCTTCTACCTCCTTATTTTGATAAGCATCTAAATCTCTATACCATGCACAATTTTCCAATAACTCACTATGTGTTCCGATATTTAAAATCCTGCCGTTTTCCATTACAATGATTTTATCAGCATGTCTTATCGCAGAAATTCTATGCGAAACAATTATATTGGTCTTTCCTGTTCGATGATTTTTTATATTTTCGATAATTACTTTTTCAGTGTTGGCATCAACTGCACTTAAGCTATCATCAAGAATCAGTATATCAGGATTTGTTAAAATAGCCCGTGCTATTCCCAAACGTTGTTTTTGTCCCCCTGATAACGAAACTCCATTCTCTCCGATTAAAGTATCTAAACCATCTTTAAAATTATCAATATCCTTTTTTATATCGGAAAGAATTAAACTTTCTTCCAAATTATTTTCTAAATTTTCTCTGTAAAATAAAATATTTTCTCTAATAGTCTTTGAAAATAATTGGTACTCTTGCGGGGCATAACCTATCTTTTCACGAATAGAATAATCGTAATACTCTTCTATCGGTTTACCATCAATAAACAAAGTCTTCTCTTTTATCGGATATAGTCTAAGAAATTGTTTTATAAGAGTTGTCTTACCGCAACCGGTTTTTCCTATAATACCAACTGTTTCTCCACGATTTATTACCAGATTAATCTTCTTTAAAACCTTTACATCATTATAACTGAAATCAAAATCTTTAAATTCAATATTATCACCAAACTTAAAAACGGTATCCGCTCTATCGTTATTTACTTCAGGCTTTCTTTTCGTGATTTCAATAACACGTTTTGTTGCCTGACGAACTTCTATAAGCATAACAATCAACTCGGATAAAGCTATATATGGCCACTGAAGCATACCTACAACAACACAAACTGCAATAAGTTCTCCAAGTGTCATACTCCCAATATTAATTAAATAAAAACCATAACCGACAGCTAAAACATAAGTTATAGCCAAAGATACCGTATTAAGCGATTGGTAAAGAAGTGTTGTTTTCATATATCTTACATTAGTTTTTGAATAACTGCGTAATTTTTTTATAAAACTGTCTCTAACTTTTGAAAGTAAGCTATATGTTCTTATAACCCTAATTCCCTTTACATTTTCTAATGTTTCTTCGGTAATTTTATCCATCGTTTTAGCCATTTTATTGTAGTATTTTTCCTGTACTTCTCTTCTGCTAACTAAATAAATAGTCTGTATAATAAGCGGTAGATGTATTAATGCTAAATACCCTAAATTAGACTTATTAAATATTAAAATACTTATAAAAATATTATAAATAATACCGTCAAATATAAGAAGTATTCCATAGCTGAAAAAAACAGCAATGTAGTTTGCGATATCATTGGTTGAACGGCTAATAACTTCCCCTATGCTAAATTTATTAAAAAAGATAGGTGTATGGCGGTAAACATCACGTTGCACTTCATAGCCTAAATCTTTTATTATTTTATCATACCCGATAAAAGTATAATATTCTTTAAAATAATAGACGAAATATAATGCTAATCCTATAAAAATAATATTAATTATCTCTTTTATTACACCGTCAAAGGTGATAGAACCGTTAGCTATTCCGTCTACTATAAAATTTAATCTATTGGCAGGATATAAAGTAAAATAATATGAAAAAAATGAAGCTACTAATGCAATTCCAATTCTAATTTTATCCCTATAAAGCAACTGTGATAATTTTTTTATTATTTCTTTGTTGCTTACGCTACTTTCCATTTCTTCACCTTCTTTCAAGTATATTTTATAATTATATCATATAAGAAAGTGAAAAAGAAATTATTGTGAGATAATGGAAAGGTATAAAATAATAAGGGTATAAATTTTTCCCCATACCCTATATTTGACACAGAGCCAAAAGAACTGTTTTCGCAATAATAGCGAAAAACAGTTCTTAAAGTTATTTTTTAAAATAAACTTTCTTCCAAGAAAAACCTTTGACTAATCCTACTAAAGTTCCTAGCCCATAAGAAATGTGTACTAAAAATAAAATAATCGGCATTAACAACAATGTTAAATTAAATTTATTCGTTAATATAGTTGCAATAGTTATTATTATCGTAAAAAATACATACACACCCATTAATAATTCCAATAGTATCCATGTCCAAGGCAAAGCCAATAAACTTACGACAATCACCACTACAAATACAAATGGTACAAAGTGAAATATTGAAAACGCTTTAGGGTAAACATGGCTGACTTTTCCTATCCAATAACCATTGGAATATTTTTGCTTTAACATACGTTTTAATGTTGGACGTGTATACTGATAAGACAAAATATCATTACTATATCGAATTTTGTACCCATGTTTTCTTAAGCGATAGTGCAATTCATTATCTTCTGCACGACCTACATACTCATCTAATAAACCTACTTTATCAAACACTTCTTTTCTGTACATTCCTTGAAAAACGGATCTAACATACTTCTTTGAAGTTTTTTTTCGATAACTTGCCACACCGCTGCCAAACATATTTTCTTCTACAAACAATAAAGTTTTACTAAAATTGTTCCCACCATTTATAATATTAGGTCGTGGCCCCCCACAAACATATTCTCCTTCGTTAATCACTTTTACATTATTTTCTATAAAATTCTCCGTAATATGAGAATGACAATCCACTTTTAAAATACATTCTCCTTTTGCACTCTTTATACCTATATTCATTCCTGCTGATAAAATGACTTTAGGATTTTTTAAAAGTACCACATCATAAAATTCGTGATTATTATCTTTAAATTTTTTTAATATATCCCAACTACTATCAGACGACATACCATCAATAAATATCAATTCTATTTTTTTATGATTATACGTTTGCTTTTTAAAATCTTCAATTAATTGCGGTAAAAATTTTTCTTCATTAAGTAGCCCAATAACTACTGATACTAACATATAGTCTCCTTGCCAAAAGTAAGGGAGCAAGGCAATTTACCTGCCCGGCTCCTACTTTTTTATTTATCTTTTCTTCCTAAACGTTCGTTAGCTTCAAACATTATACTTGCGATTGATTCGCCCCAATACGGTGCTGTTGCATAGTTTACATTCATACCGCCGGCTTTATTTCCTAAATATGCACCATGTGCAGGGTATCTACCATTAGTTAGATATTTCTCACTAATCCAACGTGCAGCCCCCAATATACCGGCATCAACATTATCAAAACGTTTAGCTGAATTGAAAGGATTTGAATCATAAGCGGCAATACCGAAGAAATTATTTTTTCTCTTCGCTATATTACTTTTACCCCAAGCACTTTCTAAAGCACTATGTGCCACTAAATAAAGTGCATTAACTCCATATCTTCTTTCAGCTTCTTTGAATGTTGCACCTCTTCCAGCCAACATACTGTTGCTCGCTCCCATTAAGTTATAAAGGCGATTAAGATCTGCTGCCGAATAATTTGTTTTTGATTTTAAATTATTAAATTGGAACGGATGCTCAAGTTTAAATGTTCCGAAATTAACACCATCTGCTGAATAATAAGCTTTACCCACTACCATATTCGGATTATGATATGCAACTTTTACTTTACTATATCGCGAATAACGATGATATACATATTTACCATCACTTACATAATCCGGAATAAATGTTGTATTTTCCGTTACGGCTTGTACTTGAGAAGGATTTACATACCCCGTTAAACCTGCTACCTGTACCGGTATTCTTCCGTTTGAGGTTGCTCTACTGTCTCTAAATAAGACCGTTCCTTGTGATACATGTGATAATATTTTTCCGCTAGCATCATAAACCGGAATATACAATCCTTTTACTTTATAATATCCTGAGTAAGTATTACCGCTATAGGTTTTATTAGATTTTCCTGCATTTGCTACCCATTTTCCGTTATTGTCTACATAATAACGTCCACTATCTACCCAGCCGTTTGTTGCCATCTTTCCGTCTGATCCTAACCAGTAGTTTCCTACCCATTGATTCCTTGCCAATGTGTTATTTTGGTTATAATAATACCATGTAGTTCCTCTCTTCACCCAACCTTTTTGGGCATTTGCTATCCATTTTCCATTATTATCAACATAATAACGTCCACTATCTACCCAGCTGTTTGTTGCCATCTTTCCGTCTGATCCTAACCAGTAGTTTCCTGCCCATTGATTCCTTGCCAATGTGTTATTTTGGTTATAATAATACCATGTAGCTCCTCTCTTCACCCAACCTTTTTGGGCATTTGCTACCCATTTTCCATTATTATCAACATAATAACGTCCACTATCTACCCAGCTGTTTGTTGCCATCTTTCCGTCTGATCCTAACCAGTAGTTTCCTGCCCATTGATTCCTTGCCAATGTGTTATTTTGGTTATAATAATACCATGTAGCTCCTCTCTTCACCCAACCTTTTTGGGCATTTGCTACCCATTTTCCGTTATTGTCTACATAATACTTCCCTTGTATCCAAGTATTCTTTACCATGTATCCATTACTACCTAGATAATAATCTCCTACCCATTTATTTTTTACTTGTGCACCATTATAGTAGTAGCTCCATGTACCATGCTGTTGTACCCAACCTTGAGCCGCCGCATGTGCTTCCATCCCTACTACTTCATTTATTACTATCGGTGTTGTTAATACTGTTAAAAACATTAAGCCACTTTTTACACTTTTTGAATTCATTTTTCTATATCCTCATTTTCAACATTTTATTACATAAATTTATCATATTAATTATATCATAAGCTTGTTATTGTTCTTATTACAATTAAATGATTTTTATTACAAATTTGTTACGTATAATAGAAAAAGTAACCCAAAAATCATGATTTCATTAGAAATCAATTTTGTCGAGTTACCCCTGTATAATTCATTAAATTTACGAAAATTCTTTAAAGCAAATTTTTAAATTAGTGAACCCCTTCATATAACTACTGATGAGTAAATTCTACTAAAATTTTTACTTTTTAGATCATTCCACCTTTTTTAGGATTCTCTTTTGCACCAGTTCCGTAAGCCACCCTGTATACTTTTTTAATTCATTTTGTTATAACTTCATTGTTTGATACCTTACTTATATCTTTTTAAAATTTCTTCTAACCTATTATAATCCTTAACGCTATCAATCTCATAAATCGTATTATCTTCTAATTCTTCAACATAAACATCAAGTTCTTTAATATTATCCTTAACTATATTATCCCAGTACAAATCCATGAATTTCTTATCAGTATATGCTTTATCAATAAACTTAATTATTTTTTCTGCTGTTTGTTTATCCCAAAATGATACACCACTTAAAATCCTTCCCCCCCTGCTGTCAACAATAATATCTGTTACTTTATAGTCATCACCATATATTAAAAACCACTCATTATCACAATCTTCTCGATAAACACTAAAGTATGTAGAACGATCTATATTTGTTCTAAATAAATTTTTAAATAAATAATTATCTGCATCAATAACATAACTATCTGCTAATAGATTTTTCACTAAATACAATGAGTAAAAATTATTATACTCAGCATACTTATCATTATATACTAATTCAACATTATAGTTTTCTGTTAAATATTCAAACTGCTCACACAAATATCCTGTTACTATAACTATATCTTCTATACCTGTCTCTTTTAAATATTCTATTTGATATTCTATTAGCGGTTTCCCCTTTACTTTAATAAGTGATTTAGGTGTATTGTCAGTCATTGGTCTTAATCTTGTTCCAAGCCCTGCTGCCAAAATAATTGCTCTCAATATTATATTCTCCTTTAATCTTTTATAATAATATAAACTCCTACCACAATAATTAACGATGTTATCACTACTTGTGCACTTAGTTCTCCGCCAAGTAATAACGCAGTAAAAATTATTGTCCACACTGTATAACTAACATTAAGCCCTGTTGCTTTAGCTGGTTGCAAACGATTAATAGCAATATAATACATAATATAAGAAATCATGTTGCTAAGTACAAAAATAAAAATTATGCCACCTAATTTTATGTCAGTAAAGCTACTAAAATCAAAACCATTGAAAACTATAATAATAAGATATGATAAAAACGATGTAACTTGTCTTATTAATAATGTTTCTATCTCACTAAGATTATTACTCATTGCATATGAGCTAAGTACACTCTCACTTCCCCACGCAACTGCACAACCAAAAGCAAATATTATTCCAATATAAAATGATTGAACTTGCTCGGTCTTGTAACTTTGTATAAAAATTCCTATAATAATTAATGTAATCCCTAAAATTGTTTGTTTGGAAATTTTATGTTTTAAGACAAAAAATGCTAAAATTACAGATACTGCCGGATAAATAGCAGTAACCGATGATGTCAATGCACTACCGATGTACTTAACAGCATATAAATTACTTTGCATTCCAACCGGTCCTGCTAAAATAGCACCTATTATTACACTCATATTTTTTATATTAAGAAATATTCTAAAATCTATTCTTTTATATTTAATCAACAATATTGCTCCTAATATAAAAATACTAATAAAATCATGTACAAACGCTACAATAAACGGAGAAATATTGTATGAAGAAAATATATATGCACTAATTGTAAGACCTAATCCCCAAAATAAACCTGAAAATAGACCAAATGATATACCACTTTTATTTTTCATAACTGTTCACATACTCTTTCAAATTTTTTAATGCTCTTTGATATCTATCTTTACCATATGTACCAAAGTCTGCACCTTGTTCTTCTTTATAAATCGTCCAAAGACTCCAGATAAAATCTTGAAGTATTTTATAAATCAATATTTTCCCAACACTAACAGGTGTTTTTTCACTATTATAATACCTGAGAAAATCTCCTTCTTCTGATTTTTCAAAATCAGATTCTAAAAATAACGCTGCTAAATCCCACATTGGATCATTCATAGTTGAATATTCCCAATCGATTAGATAAATGTGCCCTTTTTCATCTTCTATAAAATTTTCTGGTACTAAATCAATATGACAAGATTTTTTTTGTATACCTAATTCTTCTAGTGGTTTTTTCAACGACATTACTTTTTCTCTTATTTTATTATAATAAGGGAAATATATTTTCCCTATTATCAAACTCTCATACTTCAAAATTTCAGAAAATGGATTAAACTCACCTTTAAGCTCTTTTTTTGAACTATGCACTGTTTTTAAAATTTCCGCTACACTCGGTAATTTTGTTTTTATATAATTTTTATCGAAAGTTTTGGCATTTTCTATATATTTATTAACTTTTATTCCTGCTTCTATATCAAACACATAATTTTTCACATCGAGTTCCAAGTCCTGCAGCAACTCTAAATTATATTTTTCAGCTTTACGGTCTATTAATTTTTCTGTACCTTTCCCAAAAAATTTAACAATATACTTTTTATCCGTAGTTTCGACTAGGTAATTGTTATTGGTCATTCCACCTAAACGTTCTACATTTATTATTTCTTCTTCAGGAGATAACAATATACTTATTTTATCACGTATTAATTCTTTCACTTTATCTTCTCCTTATTTGCATAATATTATTTATTATAACATAAAATTGAGATTTTTTAATTGTTTTTAAAGGTTTTTGGTTTTATTTCCTCGGTAGACAGTTTTTTTACACATTTCACATTGTTCTCTGATATTATATATTGATATTTATACACTACCCCCGTAGGATAAATAATTACTAAATTTTTCCTATTATCTATTTCAATCACATCTTCAAAAAACACTTGTATATCTTTAGGGATGGTATCTTTATTATCTATAAGCGTCCCAGGTTTTATTTTAGCAATACTTTTAATGCCTATAGGTAAACTTTCTATAACTTCAGGCTTCTCTTTTTTGCGTCGGAAATTTCATTTTTGTAAATTTTTGTTTTTACAACTTCTAATAATAAACCCTTTCTCTTTCTAAAAAATTCTTTTATTGCAAAAATTACTAATACCACTGCGATAAGGTTTATCTCACCCTTAAATAAACTTGCTAAAAACTTATTATTTGATTTTGCTATAAAATCATATACTCCAAAATAACTAAAAAGATTAAAAATAATACACAAAATAATAATGGTTAGCATTATATACATTTTAAATTCAAGTTGTCTTTCGTTTATTTCTCTGATATTTCTTTCTGAAAAATATTTTTTATCACTCAACTTACTACTTAAATTTTCAGTGTCAACTAAAGCAACACATAACAAAAACGCTAACACACTCCCCGTCAACAACTCTGGTGTTAAAACATTTGCTATAGAAAAAACTATAATTATTATCATTATACTCCATTTATCAAGACTGAATATTTTCTTAATTTCATTTAAGACGACTGCAGTTACTATAATAAGAGCTATTGTAGCATATCTATATTTATCTATGAAAACCCCTAATACAATAAGATAAATTATTGAATAAAAAATTTTATATTTCGATAACTTCACATCTAATCCGGCAATATAAAGTAAATTATGTATTTTTTCTATTATATTACTCCCTTTTGGTTTATAACTTCCTTCTTTTTTATATATACAGAATGATTTTAAAATAAGAAACATAGTTAAAACTATAATTAAAACCGAGAAAAAAACTAGTGTAGTGTTACAATAGATGTGAGACATATAATAAAAAAAAGAAGAGTAAATCCTGTATAATGAAGTTACCTACAAATCAAAAAAAGGAATTTACTCTTATGAAAACTATTATAACAGAAAATATAGAAAAAACACAACGATATATACCTCATACTTTACAAACAAGAATAGCTGCAGTTAAAACTTATAGAAATGGTAACTCTATCCGCTTTATTTGTAGGCGCTATAAAATATCAAAAGCCTCTCTTTTGCGTTGGAATAAAAAATATGACGGTACTAAAGAGTCTCTTATAGATAAGTCTCATAGACCTCATTCTATTCACCCTAACGCCCATACAGTTGAAGAATTGTCTTGGATTAAAAATCTTATTAAACGTAACCCTAATATTTCTATGATTGAATTATATGCTAAACTTAAATTCAACAAAGGTTATAAAAGACATCCTTGTTCTTTATTTAGAGTACTTAGAAAATTAGGTTTTTATAAAGATACTAAGAAAAAAGTAATTCCTTATAAACCTAAACCTTATGATACACCTACTGAAATTGGTAAAAAATGGCAACTTGATGTGAAATATGTTCCTAAACGTTGTTATGTAGGAGAAATTCCAGATAAATTTTATCAATATACTATCATTGATGAAGCTACTAGGGAAAGATTTATTTTCCCTTTTAAAGAACAATCATCATACTCTACTGTTCAATTTGTTAAAATGGCTATTGATTATTTTGGGTATAAACCCAAGATAATTCAAACTGATAATGGTTTTGAATTTACACATTTTAAAGATACTAAACGAATACACCCTTTTGATGTATTGTGTAATAATCTTGGCATTAAACATCAACTTATTAGACCTAGAACTCCTAGACATAACGGTAAGGTTGAACGTAGTCATAGAAATGATAATGAACGTTTTTACAGGCGTTTATCTTTCTTTTCGTATGATGATCTTATATCTCAGATGAAAAAGTATCTATATCGCTCTAACCGTCTTCCTATGCAGACTTTAAATTGGCTTTCTCCTGTTGAAAAAAGAAAAGAGTTACGGAAAGAGTCTATAAAAATATGCCGGCTTTAATTCCTTGTTAGATAATAGATTTCACAACTTATTTGTCAAGGACAAGGGCTACGCCTTTTTCAAATCCTTGACAAATAAGTTTTAGAAATCTGAAATGTTCTCTAAGGAATTAAAGCTGGCAAATCTAATCAAATAATGTAATTTACGTCGGGGGCTTCATACGGTTTACATAGAAGCTAGCTTCTATGTAATTCTATTATATCCGGTATTTATTTTTTACTTTTTTTGTCTCACATCATTTACAAATGTACATAATTAAAACCGAGAAAAAAACTAGAGGTTCCTCTATGGGTAAAACTATAGTTTTAATTGAAATTGAACCTACTGCTGTAATTGGACTTAAATATATATGTAAAATAAAATTAACAATTTTATAAAGTATACTAATTTTATTTATTTCTAAAAAATAAATACGTAATATAAATAATCCAATAACAATAGGATAAATATATACACTAAAAATATCTAATATTTTATTTGTTCTTTCATATTCTATTAATTTTTTATAAAATAATTTATTATCCTTGTAGTAAGCTATTATCCCTAATTTCCCCGAATCAATAACTATATCCCTTTGAAAATATTTTTCATCTAATATTTCTATTATTCTTCTTTTTTTTCTACTTTTTCCTTCGGTTTCAAAGCTTTTTTTATTTCGTTGTTGATTTCTTTTTCCTTGTCAGCTATTTTCTTTTCTAAATCTTCTTCATCTTCTCTTTCTTTTAAAATTCTTTCTTTATCTTTCTTATATTCATGACCTTTTACAACAGTGTACTTATTTTCTTCCACAACTTCTAATTCTTTTCCCATACTTTTCTCACTTTCATTTTTCTACTTATCTTCTCCCTACCAAAACTGGAAAAGTTCTGTTAATTATAAGTGCTATTAATTCACAAATCCCAACAGCACAAATAATTTCAAACATCATAATTACATAGTTGTTAATAAATATACCAGTGTATCTACCTGCCAGTTGTTCAAATATTATATCTAAAATATACAAAACTATCGGCGAATGATAGGCGTAGTATATTAATGTATTTTGTCCTATTTTTTCTATAAAGTTAATCTCTGGTATATTTTTAAAAAATATTAAACATGCCCAAATACCAAAAACAGCGGCAACAAAGTATAATATTATATTGTTTGTCTCTTGATAGTATAAGTCTACTCTCTTATTAACTACACCTAATGCTATACTTATTAAAACAGCTATTAGAAAATATCTCTTTTTCAAAACGTTATTAAAAATTCTCATATTATTTTTCACGTAGTACCCTAATAATATGAATAGCACAGCATACGGTGCTAAATCAATACTCCAAATCAACCAGTATTCATTGGCGTATGCTATTTTCCCTACATATATCGATAAAAATAACCCTACCACCACCATTAGCCATTGGTACCACACTTTACAATATTTCACAATAAGATAGCTGATGATTTCTGATACGAATAAAGCATTTAAAAACCATAATTGATAATAAATATGCATTCTGTCCGCTAGTACTAGAGATTTTATGAAGTATACAATATCTATCTTCAATATCAAATTTGGTTGCAATAATATCGATTTCACTGCAAATACTGAAATATTTAACAAGAAAAACAGTATAACTATCGTTTTTGCTTTTCTTTTAAAGAAACTCCAAAAAGTATTATATTTTTCTACACTAAAGACCAATCCTGATAAGAAAAAAAACAATGGCATATGAAAAATATATAAAAGCAATTTTACTTTTGAGGGCGTGTACGACATATGCCCTAAGATAACAAGTATTATAGCTAACGCCTTTAGCATATCTATATATTTAATTCTCGTTTTTTGCATAAATTACTTCTCCTTTAAAATGTATATAGCCGCTTCTTCATTAATCAAGTCTTGCTTTTCAAAAATTACATCTTTATTATAATGTTCTCTAAATAATGTTTTAATTTTTTGTTCAAATGAAGAATTATTAGGTATAACATATTTAATTTGATTATTATTTAATGAACTCGATAATAAGTTATCTGGATTATTTATTTTCAATTTATTTAGTTTAGTATAATACTCTGGCGAAAATGTCTACCACGTTCCTAACGTAGTAGAGTTTGAAAACAAATTATTTCTATCCACAAACACTTTAGATACATTGGCTTGACTATTTATTATATTACTATACCCTAAGAAAATATATAAATTCTCCTTGTTGTTTTTCAAAACATTATTGTATTCAGGATTCAACTGATGTTTTTGGTAAGTAAACCAATATAAGTTATTTTTTCCAAAAGAAATTATATAAGATAAAAATAAAAAACATAATATTCCAAAGCTAATACCTTCAGTATTTTTTAAAATTTTGTATCTTTTTCTTTCAAAAAAATCTTCTCCAGATAATATAATGGCTAAAATTGCCACACATATTATCGGTATATAAACACGCTCTACTAACCTTTGTCTTATTACTAATGCAATTAGAGATAATATTGGAGTCAAAATTAATAAATACCCATATCTATTTTTCACTCTAAAAAATATTAAAAATAATATAACAAAATAAATAAACACTTTTATTAACTCACTAGAGAATAATTCCAATGCGGTTTCTCTTATAGAAAAGTTATACTTTTCACTTATAGAGCGCATATTATCTAGATTACTTAGCATATTTTCATTAAAGACATTCTTCTCGGCAAATATCCAACTATTATAAGTATCCAGATCATTTTGAGAAATATTAATCTCTTGAAGTTGTTTTACGTAGTCTTCATAATTTATAGCTGGATAATCTCTTATCTGCGTACTTTTATCATTCCATGATAAATACTCCGAAACTGTCTGGTTAGAAGTAGTAACCATCTTATTCGATAAGAAAATCGCTATTATTATCAACGCTAAGGAAAATACTTTCCTTTTTTCCTTCTTTACAATCGTTTCATAAAGAATTATCGATATCAATAATATTAAAATACTTGTTATTACCTGAATTCTGAGCGAGAATCCAACAAAGATAACAACGTACGACAGTAAAGTATGCTTATTTTTATACAATAAGAGCACGCCTGCCAAAGACAATAAATAAGCCACTACAGAATATGTAAAATACTTTAAAATCAAAATTTCTAATATTAAAATAACTGAAAATAACGCATACTTATTCTTATGTTCTTTCACCAAGTATAAAAAAATAGAAAAACTTAAACTATAAGCTACTATAAGAAAAATAAAATAAATATTTATAGCTGGTATTATACTTTGAATAATCACTAATAAATAACTTAGTACAATACCGATATAAGGAAGTAACATATACTCCCCGTTTAATATAGAATAATTTATTGCCACATCATCTACAGCATGATATAGATAATTGTAATTTATTCTATATAGATATACTATTAAAATCGGTAATATTAACATCAAAATATTATAATATTTTTTCACAATAATCTCCTTATATACCTAAAAAGGAGGGACAAGTGCCACACTCCTTTTTTTATTTTCTCCAAATTCTTTCTGTTTAGGATACGAGATTTTATCTCCATTCCTTCCACATTAAAACAACTAATGTTCTACTTCTTTCTTGGTATTATACGATAACCTATTTAAAATTTCAAGGAAAATAATGCTGTAACAATACTAAATAATTACTACCCTTTTAAAATAGTACTATTGCTACTTTTCTCATGAAGTTTAAACAATAAACTAAGATATAAAAAATATTCATATTGTTTAACGCAGAAACACTTAAAAATCCCCATATTTATATTTTAAAATGAATAAATGATAAGAATATAATATATAATTAACAATATAGAAAATTGATATTATTTCAATCGCCATAACAGTATGTTTGAATAAATATGATGCATATAGTATTATTAAACTTAAAAAAGGTATTATGCTAAAAAACAGCATCTTTCTGTTAACAGCAATACTTATAATAAAAAATACATCTAATAAATAGGAATACCTATCATGCATGTTTGGTAAAAAAAGAACACAAGTATATATTGTCCAAATAGCAATATAACATACTATATCACCTTTAATTTCAATTTTCTTATGAATAGTATAAAACAATCCTAAACTTAAAATAATAAACGCTATTATAATTGCAATTTTTTTGAATAAACTATGTGTTTCTAAAGTTGATGGAGAAATAATTGCCCAAAAACTTGGAAAGTTAGCCCATAAATAACTATATCCTGACTGTTGTATATATATTATAAATATTGAAAAAATACTTCTTCCCATTAGCAAACCAGGTAAACTTAGAAAATACATTGTTGCTATTATTACACTAATCATTTTAATAATACTAAAGTCTTTATTTCTAAAATACTAAAAAGAAAATAAAGGTACAATAAAAATAGTTTGTAATTTAAAAGAAAAAGCCACACCTAATACAATAAACGATTTTATAAACTTCCTTTTCATTAATAAAAGAATACTTATAATTACAAAAGAACTATATATCTAATAATAATTCCCAATATGCTCATTAAAATAACAAAATAATAAGTAATATATTTTTCTATATGATTAATAATACGTTTTTCTATATTAAACATAATTCTCAACTAAAACCTCCTCAATTTATAATAAAATTATACTATACATAAATATACAAAATCAATTATAAGTAAAACTATATGAGATAAAATATTATAGTATTACAATAAATGTAAGATAATATAAAATAACTTCTACTTTCCTTTCTAAATATGTTATAATAGTCAAAGAACTTTCGAAAAGGACGAATTACAATATGAAAAATATTAAAATTAATGCATTAGCTAGTTTAATGGTTAATGTGCTAAATATAGTATTTCCTTTAATAACAAACCCTTATTTAACACGTATTCTAAGCAAATCAAGCTATGGTTATTTCAATACTGCAAATACTTGGGTGAGCTTTGTTATACCTCTGGCCGCATTTGGAATTTATAACTACGGGATACGTTCTATAAGCAAAGTAAAAGATGATAAAAACAGAATAAACTATATTTTTTCAAAATTATTTTATATATCAATACTAACATCTGTAATAACTACTATTTGTTATTTCTTATTTATTAATAGTACAGAGATCGAAAATTTGAAAATACTTTATTATATACTCGGCATTCAAGCTTTCTTCCAATTTTTAAATATAGAATGGATGAACGAGGCTTATGAGAATTATACATTTATTTTATACAAAACACTGTTTATACGAATAGCTATGCTAGTCTCAATCTTCGTTTTTGTAAAAACAGCAGATGATATAATCCCTTACACTATTATTATGAGTGCTACAACTATTCTAAATTATCTTTTAAGTTTTATCTGGATAAAACGTGAAGTAAGATTCGTAAAAGTACCTTTAAGTGATTTACTTGCATCTTTTAAAGGATTAACTACTATGCTCCTTTTAGCAAACGCAAATATGCTATACACTTTGCTCGACAGAATGTATATTACTAAAGGCCAGGATGAGAATTTTATATCATATTATACTATTGCTTCTAGTATCGTTATGCTAATAGCAAATGTACTCGGGGGGGCACTTAATGTTAGTCTCCCTCGTCTTGGGTATTATTTAGGGAAAAAAGACTATAAGGCATACGAAAGTCTAGTTAACCAAGGTAGCGCACTGTTTTATTTTCTAATTATTCCTACTAGTATAGGGATTTCTATTTTAGGAACTTATGCTACTGTCATCTATTCTTCAGAGAAGTATTTAGAAGCTGGAATCGTTACTAGTGTTTTTGCCGTAAGAACTATAATTTGGGCTGTCGAGCTAATTTTAGGAAAACAGATTATTTTTATCAATAATTACGAAAACAGATTAACCTCCTATTACTTTATAGGAGGCGGAATTAATATACTATTAAACTCGCTACTTTTCTTTAATCATTTATATAGACCTGAATACTATATAGCTACGACTATGCTTGCTGAACTTTTTGTTGTGATATTAGAAATCTTATTTATTGTTAAGCATAAACTTATAAGTTTAAAAACTTTATTTAACACTGTTTTTAAATATACTGCAATTTCTCTAGGATTTATTCCTATATATTTTATTTGCAAAACAATATTTAATATAAATTCTTATGCGATTACCTTTAATATGTTGTTAATGATCATTTGTGTAGTTGTAATTTCTGGTATTTACTACTTAATAGCATTATATATATCAAAAGATAAAACACTTAACTATGTTATAAGTATAGCTAAAAATAAAATACAACGTTAAAAGGAGTTTATATGAAATTTACTAAACGCTGTATATATTTTTTATCACTACTTTTTCTTTTGTTAATTTTTTCTAAACAAATCTATGCAAAAGATAGAGTGCACATAATAACTGTTTCTTCTTGGTCAGACGCTATAATTTTAGAAAGCGATGACCATTTTGCAATGATTGATACCGGAGAAGATTACAGTTATCCTGATGGAAACAATCCTAAATATCCCGTCCGCGAAGGAATAACCAAAGATCCTAATCTAATAACAGAAGACAGATTGTTTGCACATATAAAGGAGTTAGGAATTAAAAAACTTGACTTTATTCTTCTTACTCATGTGCATTCTGATCACACTGGGGCTGCTGCCGATATTTTAAAATCGATTCCTACGGACAAAATTTATTTAAAAAAATATAGTGATGAAAGAATTTCAGATAAAGAGAGACTATGGGATAACTTATATTCTTACGATAAAGTACTTAATGCTGCAAAAGAAACTAATGTAGACATTATTCAGGATATAAAAGATTCAGATTCTCATATAAAACTAGGAAATATTTCTATTAATTTATTAAATTATAAAAATGAATATGATAGTGACGGAAACTTAAAAAAAGTATATGATGATAATTTGAATTCTATTCTATCAGTTTTAAATATAAATAATGTTAAAGTGTTTTTAGGTGGAGATTTAGAAAACACAGACTTAAAATTAGAGGATTACTACGCCCCATTAATAGGACAAGTTGATGTCATGAAATTTAATCATCATGTCGAAACAACAAAATCTAATGCAACAAATTTTATAGACACTCTAAGACCAAAATATATTATCAAAACCGGAATACGTCCAGTCGAAGAAAATTATAAAAAATATCTTGATAACAAAAATATCAAAATTATTAATGCTGGTCGTAGTGATATTAAAGCCGTTGTTCTTGATTTTGAAAATAACTCTATTAACGATGTATCTACACAATACACTCACTACGGCTTTTATAACGAGAATAATACTCTAAAATTTAAAAATTGGAATAACAACTATCCAGAAAAGGGATGGCTTCAAGAAAATGATAATTGGTACTATATAAAAGGCAACGGAATAGTTACAGTAGGATGGGAGTCTATAGACGGAAAATATTTTTATTTTAATGAAAACGGAACCTTACATAATGGAATTTTAGAGGATAACGGTAATACATATTATATTGATAAAAACACAGGTGTGTTATCAGATAGTTGGAAAAAAATTGATTCTTCTCTAAAATACTTCAAAAAAAATGGGATAATGCCAAAAATGAATGGGAAAACTTTTATCATTTTGAAAAAGATGGTAACCTTAGTAAAAATCGATGGGTGGGCTTTATTCACACAAATAACGAGGGAAAAATTAGTTTCTCTGATTACAGAAATTACCCACTTATTATATTAATTTTAATTCTTGTTGGATACATTTTTTATTTAGTAACAATTAAAAAGAAAACATCGTGATTTTAATGGGTCTACAAAATATAAGACTGATGAAGAGGAATAAGAGTTTTGAACTTATATTCCTCTTTTTTTTAAAAAAGAGGAGAAAAAGAGAAATTTTATTATATAGATTTAATACATAGTATTTATTTTAAATAATAATAAGCAGACAGTCAATAAAGTAATACAAACTTAGAATAATTTCGTGTACCTAATTAAGCAATATTAATACTGTAATCTATTACATCTTTATTGATTCTATCAGTATTAGAGTAGCCTAAGTTAAATATTATTAATACTCTAGCTTTTAAACTGAAGAAGTTTCTATATCCATAGCTAGTGCGTTTAATATTTTTCACCTTATTAATAATTCCCTCTATTGGACCGTTAGATAAATTATATCTTAAAGCATTTTCTATATACTTTTTGTTTTTAATAAAAGTTTTAAAAGTAGCTGAAAATTCCTCAGCGATAGTAGTTTTACTTAAATTAATAACATCAAAAAATCCTGTAAAGTCATGAGTATCATATGCATCTAAAAGCATTTGTACAGTATAGTATGCTTCTTTTAACTCATTATCTTGTTTAATAAGGTGTTCTACTATTTTTCTACTTGTAATCCATTGTTTAAAATGATATTTTCTTCCATAATCATCACTAGGCACATCATCTTCTCTTTTCAATAATAACTTCCAATATCTTTTAAATTGCTTATATATTCTATCGTTATCATTATCTTTAAATCTTCTCATAACACGTGTTCTTAAGTTATTTAAAGTGTTATTAAAAGCTTGAATAATATGGAACCTATCAATAATTACAGATGCATTAGGGAACAATACTTTTACCATAGCCATATATCCGGCGTTCATATCCATACAGACCATTTTTACATTTAATCTATCTTTAAATGTATATCTCTTTTTAAAATGATCTATTATAGTTGACTTTCTGTTGTTTGTAAGAATATCTATAACCTTATGGTTTAAAGCATCGCAATATATAAAGCTGAGGTGTCCTTCTACATCTTTAGTCGCTCTAAATTCATCGAAACAAAGATATTCCGGTAATCTGGTAGATGGTCTTTTAGATAAAGAGTTACATAGTTCTTTTTGGATATTATATACCGTTGTATCACTAATTTTACATTCTCTAGCTATTGATTTACGTGATGATTCCAGTGTTAATCTAGATATAACTTCTCGTTTTAATTCAAGGGAGATAGTACATTTTCCTTCGGTAACGGTTGTTTTAGCTGTTGTGTATTTATTGCAGTTTTTACAGTAGTATCGTTGTTTGGTTAAGTGTAGATAGGTAGCTTTTCCTCGGCATTTTTGAAGTTTTATACGTGAGAGTTTACTACCATTTTTTAAAACTTTTGCACAACCTTTTACTCCGCAGTTATTACATTTAGGTTGAGGATATTCTACCTTTGCGTGAACTATTTTGAATAGTATCTTAGGAAGTAGTTGTGTTGATTGTTTCGTACATTTTACATCTTCTACTCCTGTAATTTTTATATTATTATCATTAACCCCTAGTAATATTTTTAAATCTGTATTATAATTATTCATGACGTAAGTATCCTTTCTTTAGTTTTAGACGATTAAATTATAACGGATATTTACGTTTTTTTCTATATTTTTTTGTGAATTTGTCATAAAAAAATCGGACTTGATTTTTTCATCAGTCCGTTTTTTTGTTGAGCCATTTTAATAACCACGATGTTTTTTTCTTATAAAACAAATTTTCTAATTTGTTTTATAGGAAAACTAAATGCATTTAAAGACAATAATAAACTAATTATGATAGCTAATAGTAAAAATGCAAACTTCCCTTGTATTCCATAGAAAAACAAGTTCAAAACTCTAAACAATTTATTTAAAATATAATATACATTCATATGCCAAAAATAAACATTTATTGAGTTTCTCCCCATATCACTGATAATTGGAATTTTATTATTAGGTATTACCATTACAATCGCAGCTCCTACAATAAAAGACACTACATAACATCCTAATCTAATAATAGGAGCAATACTCATAATTTTTGGAAAATATGAATTTCTTCCTGTAAATAGATATCTCAATCCATAGAATGTATCAACTTTAAAAAAGCATATACCTAACCATACAGCTAAAATAATTATCCCCAAAATTATATACTGATTATTGTTTTTCCTAAACTCTACTATATCAAATTTTTTTAGAAGTACACCAATCAAATAAAAAGGAAAGAATACTATTATTCTTGACAAATATAAAAAATCACCTATAGATTGATCATATCCAACAAATAATGCTAAAAGAATAGAAAACACAAATATAAATTTAATATTTTGATTTTCTAATACTTTCGTTGTTATTAGATATACCGCTATCGCAAACATAAACCATGAGATACCTCCATCCCATAAAAGATTAAATTCTACATTTATAGTACCTAAAAACCTTTCTATAATAGCTGAACATATCTTATATGCAAAACCAATACTTATAAAAAATATAGCTTTTCCTGTGATATTTTTATTCTTATAAAAATATCCTGATATAAATATAAATAATGGAATATGAAATGAATAAATAAACAAAAATATACTATCATAAATTCGAGATACATCAGTAAACTGATCTGCAAAATGTCCAATTATCACACATGTGACAAGTTATCCCACAAAGCTACTCTTTGCTTCATAAATCTATCTCCCAATAATTTACTTTCTATTTTTTAATACAACTGACGCATTATTTGCATCAATTTTTTTATAAATTGGGTTTCCTTTCCAATTATAATTTGTATTAGGAATTTCAAAATCTTTCCCATATAAAGCTGAAAGATATTCTTTCGCATTATCTGGAACTTTTATATCTATCCCTTTAAAATCAACTTTTTTTAACTCTGAAAAAGGTAGACTGTAGTCATAAACTTCTAGACGAGTCGGTTTACCTAAGGAATTTTTCATATAAAAGATAGTTTTTGAATTTAAGCTGTTTCCTTGCCGTTCATAAACTATAAAATCAACATTTAACCCTTTATAATCGTATGATAATTCTACTAATTTTTCATCATAGTAAAATTCTTTAGTTTTTGCAAGCCCTTTTTGAAGTAATGTTTTTTCTATTTTATAAAATTCTTCTAAGTTTGGTATTAAAATACCAAAATCCATATCTAAATCATGGCTTATAAAATCATTTTCTCTATAATACCCTAACAATGTCCCAAAATCTAACCATAATGAATAATCTTTTAATTTAGAAGAATAAACTACGTCCAAAATCTCTACGAAATTATCACTTAATAACTCACTTCTTTTGGTATCTAATTCTATATTTGCTTTTTTATTCAAAGATTTTATAATAGGAAAATTTTTAACTATGTCTTTTTTATCACCTAAAAAACTAGCCAAACTTCTTTTTAACCACTGTAACACTAGATATTCCCACCTTTTTTATATGCTTTAAAATTATCATGTTTTATTCTATCTTCTTCCTTAGGAATTTCCATATAGTTTTTTCCATATATAGTGCTAAGTATATGATTATACTCTTTCGAAATATAATATTCTCTATCCTCAAACTTGACTTTTATCGTATTATCTAATGCATTTTTTCTAATTTTAGTATTTTTTGATTTTTTTTCCATAAGATAATCTATATACTCTTCATTACTACCAGTAGAAGCTAAGTTATTCATTTTTTCATTCCATTTTCTTACAGAAAATATTCTAAATCCTAAAACTAACAAATAACGAAATATATTTTTTAAACCATTTTTTTTATTAGTCACGCCATACATTGTATAAACTGATAACTGTCTATATATATCTAATTTCGTCATCTCTTTGTTTACATCATTATATGCATCAAAAGGAAAAATGTCCACACAAATCCCTAATTTTAAATCATTATTTATATAATTGTTTTCATAGTATGTTGTTTTATCATATACTCTATAAAATGGATATGGATATTTTTTGTTGTTTTTATATGAGACTACTCCATATTGGGTATTCTCATCTTTTACTATAGCTTCATATAATCTATCATATTCTTTTCTTGTTAAAGATATATCTATATCATCATCCCAAGGAATAAATCCTTTATGTCTTACAGCACCTAGTAAAGTTCCATAAGCTAAAGTATATTTAATTTCTTCTTTTTTACAAATATTGTGAATATAGTCCATCACTCCTAATTCTACTTCTTTTAACTGAGTTTCATTTAATTCTACATACTCTTCTTTGTCTACCAAAATAATATTAAAATAATAACCTACCGCTAAGAATAATATTATTCCTAAAAGAGAAATTCCATAAAATGTAGAACTCAAAAACAAGTTAGAAACTAATATTACTATGGCTGTCAATAAGACTTGCTGTAAGGGCTTATTCTCTATACCATTCCCTTTTTTTTCTATAGTATTTTTTAACATACTTCTCAAAAATGAAACAAAAAATACAGCTATTGATAAAAATCCTAAGAGACCATTATAAAATAATATCTCTAAATATCCATTATGAGTTAAATAATGTTCTCTTACTATATAAGCATCTTTATCTTGTTTTTTTGCTACTTCATACCAATTTCCTGAAGAATACCCTAATAATGGTTTTTTGGGTACAAACTGTAAAGTTGACTTCCAGATTGCAAATCTATTGTTAGAAATATTTTCTTCACTAGTATCCGTTCGTTCTAGTGTTAAATCTTTTTTATCTTTTTCTTCTGTCTGCTTAAATTCATTGCTGTAATGTTTTAGATACTGATCACTAGAAAAATTAATAGCCTTATAGCTAAAAAGTACCACAACTATCGCTAAGAATATTTTTAATACACCTTTATAATATTTTCTATCAAAAAATTTAATAATTGAATATACAACTGTCACTATCATTAAACTCAATAGTGTTGTTCTTGCCCCTGAAAGAACTACATATGTAAAATTGAAGAAGATAGTTACTAGTATAATTATCTTATAATTTTTAGTCACTTTTAACAAGATACTTCCTAAGTATATAATTACTATTAACGAAACTATAGACAAGTAATTAGGACTTGCTAGGATACCAAATAACCTTGATTCCATAAAACCTTGTCTTATTAGCAAGCCTTTGTAGTCATGAACCCTGTAGCCTTTTATCATCAAAAATTGAACTAGTGATATAACTACACCTACAGTATTTATAAATGAAATTATAATAAAGAATACATTATATAATTTTATACTGTTTTCTCTAGAAATAACTTTAAATATAGGATATATTGCGAAAAAGTATATATAAAAAACTACCATGTTTTTCACATTAGCTACATACCCTTCTCTTATTACAAATAAACAAGTTACTATATTCAAAATAAAAAATAGTATTAAATATTCTATATTTTTCACATTAAAAAATATTTTTTTTGTACATAAATTAAATGTCGCTATTAGTACTCCTAACAAAGTCATAGAGGCTGTAATTATTTTATTTGCTGAAATAAATTGCAGTGGTACAATCAAACCACACATACAATACACAGAAATTGTTACTATAAACAAAAGATTTATTTTGAAGTAATTTTTATCTATTAGTTTTATCATGATTATCTCCTAATTTGTTTTTCTTTTAAGTATTTTTTTATACAAATTCTTATGAATTAGTAAGAAAACAAAACCTATTTTTCTTCCCCTAGTAAACAATTTATCCTCTAATATATTTTTTCTATTTGTTTTTAAATAATTTATTAATTTATTTTCTAATTCTTTATCTGTATAATCTTTATCTACTAATAATCTATCTAGAACATAAAAATACGCCCAATTCAGCCTAGTTATAGCTACATTTAACAAATTCGGATAGTTATTTTTAATAATATCGTAATTTTGCTCATATGCTTCTATTACATTTAAAAATTTTGGAGAAAATTTTTGTGTAGTAATGCTATTTCCTCTGTGAATATAGTAGTATTTTTTTTCATTTGTTGCTGCTATTATGTTGCACTTATCTAGAAGTTTCACCATTATAAACGCGTCTTCTGCTATTTTTCCAATTTCAAATTTTAAATCTTCAAATAAGATCTTTTTATATAATTTATTAACAGCCGTAACTGAAAGAATTTTTGCTTCCATTACCATTTTTATAGCTTCCTCTTTAGTTAATTTCCACTGCTGTATTTTTGTAACTTGATTTTCTACAACACCGCTAAACACATCATAATGTCCGCACATAGAGATATCCGCTTCTTCTTTTTTCAGGTTATTTAGCAAGAGTTCATACATATCTTTATCAATATAATCGTCGCTATCTATGAACCCTATTAAATCCGAAGTAGCTTCTTCTATTCCACGATTTCGCGCAGAGGAAAGTCCACCATTTTCCTTGTGAATTACCCTAATTCTGTCATCTTTTTGAACTAGTTCGTCACAAAGCTTTCCACTATTATCAGTGGAACCATCATCTACTAAAATAATTTCAAGATTTTTATATGTTTGATTAATAATAGAATCAACGCAACGTTCTAAATATTGCTCTACATTGTACACTGGAACAATGACACTAATCTTATCTCCCATATTCTCCTCCGTATTCTAAGTAACTTTTCTCCATATCCGTTACAAGAGCATCATGATGAGGGACTTGTTTTTCTTTCGGCGGTGGAGTCATATAATCACCGAAGGCTGTTTTTAAATATACATCATAACCTTTAGGAATCGGCATTTTTGTCTGTTCGAACGGCATAAATATACTTTCGTCAAAAGCATCCAACGGATATTTTTTTTTCATATATCCCGGTCCTGAACAAAGTTCTGTTATACCATCGCTTTCTGCTCTAGTGTATTTCGTCATCTCATGTTCCGCTTTTTTCCAAATTTTATAACGTAAAGTTTTCGGAGTAATACCTAATAAAACTGTACTTCCTATTTGCATTAATTTCCCATGATTTGTTGGAATAGTTTGAGCACAAAACAGCGAGTATATTAACGCCCAACGCACTTGTTTTTTTCTACTTGTGCTATCTTTAGGATAGTAATCAAGCGGCAGCACATCTAACGCTAAACCGTGCGGCATATTTAAATCCTGTTGGTAAGGTTTAATACATGTAGTTTGAGTATCACGAATAGTAATAAATAAATTCCTATCAACAAAATCTCTATTACTTTTTGACAAAAAATATCTTTTATCAGCATACTTCTGCCACAACACCTGTAATTTTTCGTAATCTTCACGAGGCATAAAAAAATCTAAATCATCATCCCACGGAATAAACCCTTTATGCCTTAAAGTACCAATCGCACCACCGCCACACAAGTAACATAGTAAGCCATGTTCATTACAAAATTCTACAAAATACTCAGCCATTTCTAAACTTCTATTTTGAATTTCCTGTAAATTACTCACCCACAACCTCCGTTACAATTCGTTTAAATTTATCTATTATTACATCAATATCACTGTCACTTAAGCATGTATGAAGTGGCAAAGTAATCTCGTTTTCGTAATAAGCATACGCATTTGGATAATTTTTTATATCAAAACCGAGGTTATGATACGCTGTTAATAATGGTAAAGGCTTATAATGAACATTACAGCTAACGCCAATCTCTGCCATTTTTTCTATAATTTTACCTCGTTGTTCAAACGTTGCACCTTTTATATGAGTAATGTAAAGATGCCTACATGATTCAAAATTCTCCGTTTTATGCACTAACGGTACTATGCGTGTACCTCTAAAAGCTGTATCATATTTTTCAACTATTTCTTTTCTTCGCTTCAACAGATCCGGATAGCGTTTTAGCTGTACAAGGCCTATTGATGCCGCCAAATCAGTTAAATTACATTTATAACCAGGTAATATAATATCATACTCCCAAGACCCTGCTTTCATTTTAGACAAAGCATCTTTTGTTTGACCGTGCAATGATAAAATTTGAAACTCTTTATATAACTCATCATTATCAAATACCGGATTATTTCTCCACGTAACACTACCACCTTCCGCTGTAGTAAAGTTTTTTACCGCATGAAACGAGAATGTGCTAAAATCGGCAACACTACCAATTTTTTGCCCCTTGTACACACTTCCTAACGCATGTGCCGCATCAGCAACAACAGCCACTCGCCCTAGCTTTTCTTGATATTTTCCATTCGGTTTAAACAAATCTTTTTTACTATCTACAATGCTGAATATACGTTCATAATTGCAAGGTATTCCGGCTAAATCCACCGGAATAATGGCTTTTGTTTTAGATGTAATGGCTTTCTCCAATTTATCATAATCCATCTCATGACCATTTTTTTGAATATCAACAATAACAGCTTTCGCGCCAACATGATAAATAACACTACATGATGCAGTATAAGTCATTGCCGGAACAATTACCTCGTCCCCTTTACCGATACCTAACACACGCAATGCCAATTCAAGAGCAGCCGTTGCAGAATTAAAACAAACCGTTTTCGGTGTATCGGTAAATTCTGACAATCTACGCTCCAATTCTTTTGTTTTCGGTCCTGTTGTAATCCAACCTGACTTTAAAGTGTCAATTACTTCGTTAATTTCTTCTTCGCTAATATCCGGCGGAGAAAATGGAATATTGTATCGTTTCATTATTGTTCTCCTTAGTTACATAGTAAGTATCACTAATACCATTATTACTTTTATTACTGTAATTATTTTCTTAAAATACTCTTCTAATTTCTACTCATTGTCCGTTTTAATAATACAAAATATACTGCTTAAAACCGCTTTAATCAAATATTGTATTACTATTTTAAACCAGCAGAACGCTTTTTTTAATTACTGTAATTCTACATTTTTATACTCTTGATTATATCAAATTACAACATAATAATCAATTATAGGTTTTATATGAAAATCAAAGTATATATTATTTTACAAACATTGCTATTAGGCTCGTTTCTATCCTTTGTGGTTGATTTCTTAAGGTTACCACTACTATAGAATTAGCAACAAATAATATTTTGTATATAAATATATAATTTTACCTACATAACAAAAATAAGCTCCATATCACTCAATAGATACAGAACTATTTCTATTCACATTTTGCATTTTCTTAACTGTTATTAGTAGTTATCTTAATACTACAACCACAGTTTTTATCATAATTTTAATATCATTTAAAATACTGAATTCTTTAATATATTGTAGATTATATTTCATTTTCTCCGGTAATACTTTTTCCATATAGATATCATCAATGGATAAATCACTATCCTTATATCGTGCAATCACATCATCTTCATCTTTATATTCAATACTGGCAGGGGAAGTAATACCCGCCGGAAGCAAAAGTGTTGCATTCATCTCATCGGTATATTTATCAACATATTTCGCAACCTCCGGTCGGACACCTACAAAACTCATATCACCTATAAGAACGTTAATAAGCTGTGGCAATTCATCAAGTCGCAACTTACGTAGTTTTCTGCCCGCTCTACTAATACGTGGATCATCTTGAAGGGTAACGGCTGAACCGATTTTGTCGGCATCTTGCACCATCGTTCTAAATTTGAAAATTTTAAACGGTCGACCGTAAATCGTAATTCGTTCCTGTCTATAAAAAATAGGTCCCTTACTATCTACTTTTATCCATAATGCTAAAAATAATATTACCGGTGACAGTATTATTAACAAAAATAATGCCAACAACTTGTCAAAAAACAACTTCAAATACAACGACATTTTGCGTTGTTCTATTATTTTTTTATATCTATCTACTATTTCAGTTTCAAATCGTTTATCAATACTACTCATTTCGCACCTTACTACAAAATTATTTCTATTTATTATACCATAAATATTCTATCATGTGTTATGAAAATGTTAAGATCATGTACTATACGGTTAAAAATAAGCAAATACAAAACTGATAAGATATGGTAAAAATATAACGTTTTATGTTATAATGGTATTAATTAAGTAAAAAATGAGAATATTTAAGGAGAATATATATGATATATGCTGGAATATTAGCAGGCGGGACAGGAACTCGCATGGGCATAAGTAATATGCCTAAACAATTTCTTGATTTAGGGAATAAACCTATTATTATTCATACGATAGAAAAATTCGTTCTTGAACCTGAAATTGAACGAATTGTTGTTGGGGTACATGAGGACTGGGTTAGTCATGCAGAGGATTTGATTGATAAATATTTACCTACATTCCGTGGAAAAATAATTATTACCGCAGGAGGTAGTGATAGAAATACAACAATAAAAAAAATAATTGAATCTATTAACGATTATAAAAAGTTAGAAGATGATGATATTGTCATAACGCACGATTCTGTACGCCCGTTTATTACATTACGTGTTATAAGAGATAATATCCGACTGGCAAAAGAAAACGAAGCGGTAGATACGGTTGTGGAAGCGGTGGATACGATTGTAGAAAGTACAAACGGGAATTATATTACAACTATTCCCAATAGAGCACATTATTATCAAGGGCAAACTCCTCAAAGTTTTCGTTGTAAAGATTTTCTATCATTATATGATTCGTTGAGTGCGGAAGAAAAATCAGTGCTTACAGATGCTTGTAAAATTTTTGTTATCAAAGGGAAAAAAGTTGCTTTAGCTAAAGGAGAATATTCGAATATTAAAATAACAACGGTAACGGATTTGAAAATAGCTAAAGGGATGTTAGAGGACGAGTAAAATGATTAATCATATATACCAACTAATAAAACCGAAATTTATTAATGTTAAATATAAGGAAGAAGATTTATCCAACGGAGATAAAGTTATTATTCGCCCGAATTATATGGCTGTGTGCCATGCCGATCAACGTTATTATCAAGGTAAGCGTGATCCTAAGATACTTGCCAAGAAGTTGCCAATGGCACTTATTCATGAATGCTGCGGTGTAGTTATTGCAGATCCGACCGGAACATATAAAGTAGGACAACACGTTGTAATGATACCAAATCAACCGCCTCGTGCAAGTGATGAAGAAATGTATGAAAATTATATGCCGGGGACTCACTTTTTATCCAGCGGATTTGATGGCTTTATGCGTGAATTTATTGCTTTACCTGCAGATAGAGTAGTACCTTATAACACAGTTGATGATAGTGTTGCCGCAATAACTGAATTTATAAGTGTCGGAATGCACGCTATGGAACGTTTTTTGAAAGATTCACACAGTAAAAAAGAACGTATTGCGATAATTGGTGACGGTAGTCTTGCGTTTGTTATGGCAAATATTGTAAACTACACATTACCGGAAACGCAAATTATTGTGATAGGAAGACACTGGGAAAAATTAGAGCTATTCTCGTTTGCCAAGGAAACATATTTAACAGATGATATTCCTGCTGATCTTACATTTGATCATGGATTTGAGTGCTGTGGTGGAGATGGAAGCGGATATGCTATTAATGATATTATTAAATATATTAAACCGCAAGGTAGTCTTGTCTTAATGGGAGTTAGTGAATATCATGTAAGCATAAATACACGTGATATCCTTGAGAAAGGTCTAACCTTAATCGGTTCATCACGTTCCGGACGAAGTGATTTTGAAAAAGCAATAGCGATGCTTGAAGATAAAAAATTTGAACGTAGATTTAAAAACATTATCTACTTAGAACAATCTGTAAAAAATATCGGTGATATTCATAAAATATTTGCAAGCGACTTAAACAATGCTTTTAAAACAGTGTTTAAATGGGATATATAGTAAAGATATGAGCGAAATAATTAATACAAGAAAAAATATCTAAATTGTTGAAGAAATACTTCCTGTAAATTATACTATAAAATTTTTTAATAAATAATCAAATAAGGTAATATGCTCTATGTCAAATACTAAACATCGAAGGTACTAGTTTCCAAAACTTGGATAAGTTTTGGAAACTAGTACCCTTTCATTCTCAATATTATTTATATTTTACATAAAACCGTTTTCCCCATAATTTTCGTGAAAAAAGATAAAAAATATTTTAAAATAAAACTAGCCATTTGGTATAAAACTCATTAATTTAACCAATCAACTTATTTTATCATCTCTCTTAATTCCTTTATATCTATAACTTTTAAATATAAAATTAAGCTGATGTATACCATTCCACCTACTAAAATATACATTACTAATCCTATTATATTAGATAATCCAACCAATACTTTTAATAATTCTATTACAATAAACATTATTATTGTAGAAAACAATATTTTAATAAATTTGTTATTAAAAATGATACGAATATCTACTATTTTTCTACTGTAATTCCATTGTAAGATAAATACTAAAAATTCTACAATAACCGATGTTATTGAAGCACCGATGTACCCCAATAAAGGAATTAATGCGATATTTATTAAAATACTGACAATCGCCGGTATAGTTGTAGACAACATAAATTCCTTATTTTTATTTCTAACAACAAGCACTTGATATCCTAAAATATTAGTCCAACCTATAAATAAAATATTAAAAGAAATAATATATAAACTGTATTTTACATTTCCAAAATTCTCCCCTAAAAATAAATTAACGAACAATTCATTAATAACCATCAACCCAAAAATCATAGGAAAAATTATTACATTATAAACCAAAAAAGAAAATTCAACCATTTGTAGAGCTTCTTTTTCTTTTTTTTCAGCTAACAAATTAGCAACTCTCGGCAACATCACAGCCCCTAACGAACTGACAATCGTAAGCAAGATACTTATTAATTTTTGACTTTGGTCATAAATACCGACATCATAAAAAGACCCAAATATTCCCAGTAACGTTCTATCCATAACAACATACAATGAAATTGCAATCTGTGGTAAAAATAGTAATATTGTAGGTTTAATATTTTTCTTTATGCCGTCCCATCTAAATTCAGGTTTTCTTATATACTCTCTAGCAGGAAACCACATTATTAATTGCCCTAAAAAATCAAAAATAACTAGAATAAAAACATAAAGGTAAATCTGATTTTCATTTTTAATAAATAGAAAAATACTAATAACCCCGAGTAATCTTACACTCGCATTTCTTATTGTGATTCTTTTAAAATCTTCTCTGCCGGTAAATAACCAAGATATATCTAAAAGTTTTGAAAACAAACTAATAACTAACAAAACAGCTATTTTATTATTCATCGTCGGAACTAAGTTAAGTGCTCCACAATACAATAAAATTGATACTATACTTGTTGTTACCTGAATAGCATAAATATTCCAAAATGTTTTGTTTACGTTGGTTGATGAAGCTATCTGCTTTGTACCGTAAATATTTATTCCCAGATTAGCCAGTAAAACAAAATAGCTGACAATAGAATTATAAAAACCGTAATTCCCCAAATTTTCGCTTGTAAAAACACGTGTTACATAAGGTACCGTTATAATTGGCAATATAATATTTAATAATTGGTATGATACATTGTATAAATAATTTTTTAAGAGTTTCACAATAAGTCCCCTTTTCAAAATTTTCGTAACTTTTTATTGAAATTATTTGTTTTATACAAAATTCTTTGTTGATTATTCTTTGTAGCGGTAACGGTAAAATATTTTGCATTTTACTTGGAGATTTTTGAACCTTAGTCAAAATCAATTCTCTATAAGTCAATTATAGGTATCTATTTCATTACAAATCTTTATCGAAAATTTAGCCTGAAACATACCCGCTACTTTTCTAATTCATTTCTCACCACATCTAATACTCGTTCAACTACTACGTGCATATCGTAATATTTATAATCTGCAAGACGCCCGCAAAAAATAACATTATTATTTTTATTCGCCTCTTCTAAGTATTTTTGATATATCGCATTATTTTTTTCGTCATTGATTGGATAATATGGTTCGTCTCCACGTTGCCAACTAGTTGAATATTCACGTGTAATAACAGTTTTTTCTTGAGTTCCGTATTCAAAATGTTTATGCTCAATAATTCTGGTATATGGTATTTCTCGTTCGGTATAATTGATAACTGCATTTCCTTGGAAATTATCTTCATCTAATATCTCATGCTCAAAACGAAGACTTCTGTATTCCAATTCGCCATATTTATAATCAAAATATTGATCTATCATTCCGGTGAAAACTACTTTTTTAGCACAGCCTTCCAATTCCTGTCTATTTTCAAAGAAATCTACATTCAGTTCTACTTCTATACCTTTTAACATATTTTCAATAATAACGTTATACCCACCGATTGGTATACCTTGATAACGATCATTAAAATAATTATTATTAAACGTAAATCTTACCGGCAACCTTTTAATAATAAACGGCGGTAATTCTGTTGCACTTCTTCCCCATTGTTTTTCTGTATACCCTTTGATTAGCGTTTTATATACATCTGTTCCAATCAGTTTTATCGCCTGTTCTTCCAAGTTTTTAGGTTCAGTATCTTGCAAGTGACCGGTTTGCTCCGCTATTTTAGTTTTTACTTCAGCCGGAGTTTTAGTCCCCCATAAAGCATAAAATGTATTCATATTAAATGGCAGGTTATATAATTTTCCTTTATAATTTGCTACCGGTGAATTTATATAGTTATTAAATTCGGCAAATTGATTGATATAATCCCATACTCCCTTGTTTGAAGTATGGAAAATATGTGCTCCATACTTATGCACATTAATACCTTCTATATTTTCACAATAAATATTTCCGCCGATATGACTTCTCTTATCTATTACTTTTACTTTTTTTCCTTTTTTCGTTGCTTCATAGGCGAAAATTGCCCCTGAAAGTCCTGCACCTACTATTAAATAATCGTACATGTTAAAACCCCTTTTAATAATATTCAAAAATATATTTTAGTTATATTATTGACTTATATCTTAATAATATTCTTTAAAATCGGAATTCTATATATTATTCCCGATATTAAAAGACTTATTCCTATCGTTAATCCAAATACCAATATTGTATCATACCAATACCCTATTTTTATAATCTTCACTAAGAATTTTATCACATAAGTATGCAATATGTATACCCCCATCGTTAAGGCGGACAAATGATAAATAGTATTTTTGTAATTTTGTTTAATTGTAGAAAAATCCAACTTTAAAAATATAATAAAGATACCTATGCTGAGAATTTTTATAAACAAGCTGTCATAAAAATACTCTGCAAAAATATTATGATGAATACTTTTGGCTACAGAATATAAAAATATCGGAGAAACAAATAACATAATTAAGAAAAAGCAAGTTATATATTTATTTATCTTAAGTTTAATTATAAATTCTTTTCTACTACCTATGTAAGCTCCAATAATATAGTAAAAATACCACGTCCATAATCTAAAAGTTTGTGGAATGTATCTTTGTATCGGTTCCACTATTACAAATAAATTGATAATTTCTATTATTATTCCTACTGTCAGCAATAATAACAATATTCTCAAATAATTTTTTTTATTATTTAGTAACTTCTTTAAATATGGTAATGTTAAATATATTATTATTAATGAACCGAAGAACCAAAATTGAAAAAAATAACCCCTTTGCAACAAAGAGCCGACAATTTTCTTTATAGGATTACTATAGAAATCCCTCTTCATTATCCATAAAATAATATTCCAACTAAACACTACAATTACTATATTTTTTATTTTTATAATCAAATATTTATACGATAAATTTAATTTATTCAATAAAAAATAACCATTAATCATAAAAAATAATGGTACAGAAAATGTACCCATGTAATATAAGTACGCACTCACGTTATTACCGCCGAAAAAATCAAAACCTAATATCATAACATGTAACAAGACAATACCCAAACATGCTATAATTTTCAACATATCTATAGTAATATCTCTCATAAATCTTTTCTCCTTAGTAATTTAAGTTACGCTGTTTTTTATGGATATTAATAAATTTTGTTGAGCTATTGTAATATATGTGTCCTAAAATAAACCAAAAAGTATTATAATAAGGATATATAATTAAATCATCTATAATCCCATGAATAGCCAATAATGCAAATATTACTAATAAATAGTTATCCTTTAATTTAGTTATATAAAACATAACTACGGTCAAAATTATTATAAGTAAAATTATAAATATAATTCCATACCTTTGTAATACCTGTACATATAAATTATCTACATAATTGTATGAAGTGAAATTTATTTCTCCGTTTACATCTAACCCGTTTCCTACTAAGTACAACTTCTTCCAAAATAAACCATATCCATATGTTTGTATAGAATCTTGACCTAAAGACAATCTTCCCGAAAGCATACTATTTAAGTTGTATTGCCAATTACTTAACATTTTATAATTTATTGTAAAATAAATACTTATTGTTGAACAAATTAAATACATGAACGGGAAAACATAATATAATAATCGCAGCTTTACATTAGGAAGATATTTTATAATTATTGCAAATATTATAAAACATAAACTTATAAATGAAGTTAGTCTTGAATCTGTATAAATATAAATTAAATAATTTATTATAAATAGTATCCCTAATGTTTTTAGTTTTATTTTTTCTTTGTCTATATATATTTTTAAAAATACTATATTCGAAAAAATAGTAGCTGAATTTAAAGCATACCTAAATCCCAAATATTCTCGAGTTCTATCCGCTTTATTTACGAAAAAATTTTCAATTATGTTAAAATAACTGCTCACTATTACAAAACCCAAAACAAAACTGCTGATTACTAAAGATATTTGTGCTATTTTTTTAAAATCTATATTCCTTGCTGAATAGATAAATACTATCATTAGCGGGATTGTTTTTTGTTCTGTATTGGTAGCCGCCATAAATGTTATTACAGACGATATTATTACTAGTAAAAGTAATATAATATCCTTGTAATTGTACTTATTGTGTGTTAATTCTTTTAATATCAAAAATAAAAGACATACAATTAGTATTGTTTTATATGTTGCTCCATAAAAATATTTATAATATAACGATGTACTTAAAAGAGAAAACAATAAAAATATACTATATGAAAAATAAAAGCATAGTTGTCCTATATGATTTTTTGATATTCTAATTTTCATTGCTTTTCTCCTAAATTCTTATCAATTCTATACCCTTTGGAATTATGTGCCACCTGTTTATCCTTTGGAGGTAACTTTCTATAATTTCCGTACAAATTAGTTAAATATATATCATAATTAGCATACCCTTTAACTTTGTATTTCTCAAAAAGATATTCTTTTTGTGGCAGCATTTCTTTTTTTAACCATTTTTCTTTTTTGCCGTACATACCTGTTATAATTCCTACATATTTGGCATCTTCAAATTTAACAATTTTACATACCGACTCTAACAATCTTACTAAATTATATGAACCTATCTTCTTCAATATCGGTCTATATAAATTTTTTACTTTTGCACTAAATTTTCCGCGTCTGCTTGTGTTCTTTCTTTCCACAGAAGTTAATAGCAATCTTCTTAATTGTTTTATGATAAATACTTGCATACTAAATAAAGATTTATTACTAGGAATACCATCAACTACAAAAATATCTATTCCTATATACGGACAATCCTCTTTCTCCGCCATTTCATCAATTCTGCCTACATCTTTTCTTATATATCTGGAAAAATGACGTGCAAAAGATTTATCTCTATTAGAAATTATTTTTCTGTCATCTGATATAATCAATGAATTGGTTATATTTAACTCCAATAATTTTTCATAATCTGTACGAGGCATGGCAACATCTATATCATCATCCCAAGGTATAAATCCTTGATGTCTTACTGCACCCAACATCGAGCCTCCGCATAAATCATACCTTAAATTATATTCTTTGCAAAGACTATCGAATTCAATTAATAATTCCAGATATGCTCCCTGCAATTCTTTCAATGTCATTAATTTTACAATCCCCAAAAAATTCTCCTTTCTATTCGTATAAACTAACTTTAGCTTGTGAATATTTCTCCATTATGTCTAAAAATAACATACAGTATTCCTTATTGTTTGCGTTATTTACATTAATATTATTTATCAATTTTATAAATTCCAACATTAAATAACGGAAACCATTTCCCTTGTATTCATAAAAGTATTTCTTTGTATCTCTTAAATCCTCATATCTTACTTCAAAATAGTCTATTTTCCACCAAGGAGATGGTACATACACATAACCTTTTGTTCCGGTAATAACCAAGTGCCCTTCTGTCTTTACACCTATCCCCGCTTTAAATGTAGCTGTAGCTTTTCCGTAATCCAAAATGCCTTTTGTTAGATAACTGAAATTATTTTTTTCAAAGCTATACATTTTACATTCACCTATATTTTTTCCCAATATACTGATTATAGGAAACAACACAGTTGAACTCCAATCATAAAAACTTCCTTCATATTTATTTTTAACTACATTATCCATATTATTTAAGATTTGGCTACACGAAATATCTATATCTTTAACCTCTCCTATTATTCCAGATTTCAACTGTAAAAGAAGATGAGTTAACGCAGGAAAATAACGTGTTTTTTCCGCTTCAAACAAAATTAAACCTTTTTTGTACGCATAATCATATAATTCAATCGCTTCTTTTCTATTCAAAAATAGCGGTGGATTACACAATACGTGACAATCGTTTTCCAAAGATTCTTTTATCATAGAATAGTGTTTATCCGCAGAACTATCTATATAAACTGCATCTATACTATCAAAAAATTCTTTTTTATTTGAATAATACTCTAATTCATCGTTGTTATAACCATATGTGTTTTCTTGAGCATATACAGATTTTACACATAATGACCCCACGGTGGTGCTTTCTTTGTAAAATCTATCCGTAGTTCTTCCTGTTCCTAAAAACCCTACCTTTAAAATAGGATTCTGTTCTGTTCTTATTTTGGTACTGCTAATTCCCTCTGTTCTCGGTAGATATACAACCTCGCAGTATTCTTTTAAATAATCAAATTTACCAATCCAGTCAGAACCTACAGTAAATACGTCTATATCATAACTTTGAATATCTATAATCTTTTGACCTACATATTCTTCAATTATTATTTCATCAGCTAATCCGGTTTTTCTTATAGCTTCTATACGCTCTGCTAACGGTTGTTTTACATTTAGCTTCCCTCTCCTCTTATCAAAAGCATCTGCCGTAACTCCAACTATCAGATAATCTCCTAACTTTTTCGCTCTTTCCAAGAGTGCTATATGCCCATGATGTAATAAATCATACGTTCCATATGTTATAACTTTTTTCATCATTATATCCTCACTATTTTAAAATATTTCTTTCTTTTAATTCATATAATGCACTTATTAACTCATTATTTTTCTCTACCGATAAGTTTCCGATGTGTCCTACTCTAAATAATTTTTCTCCTAATTCTCCACCATTAGGGCAAACCCATATTTTATATTCATCTTTCAGTATATTAAATATGTCTTTTGCAGAACAATTATTAGTCAATAAAGGTGTTACCGTGTTAGATAACTTGTATTGCGGTATTGTTAAAGGTAGTTCCTTTACTTTTCCCCTAAAATCATTTGCTAATTTTTCTATTTTTTTTCTTTCCGCTTCTACACCGCCCGTAGAAGAAATTTGTTTTAATCGAGCGTTTAATTGTAACAATATCCCTACTGCCGGAGTAAATGGTGTTTGTCCTCTCTCTCCATCTTTTAATGCTTTTTTAAAATCAAAATACAATATGTCGTGATTTATATTTTTTATTCTATCAATCGCTCTTTCGCTTAATACAATTATTGCCACGCCGGGAGGACAAGCCAACGCCTTTTGAGAACCTATTATCAAAACATCAATACCGTGTTTTGTCACATCAATTTCATCTGCTAAAAAAGCACTTATTGCATCAACAATTAAAAATAAATTATTTCCCTTGCAAAATTTACTTATTAATTCTATATCATACAGTTTCCCTATAGATGTTTCATCCAAATTAACTACGAGTGCTGTAAAATTTTTATTACTATATTTTTCTAATTTTTCAAGAGTTAATATTTCTTCAAACCCTACAACTATTTCTTCATAATTTAATTTTTTCAAACTACAAATTTCTGCAAAACGTGTTCCGAAACTACCGCCATTTATTATTAATATCTTATCTTCTAAAGTCAGAGTATTTATTACGCTTGATTCCATACCGGCTGTACCCGATCCTGTTAAAAAAATTACTCTATCATTATCACTCGCATTGGTTAATTCTTTAACCAACTTTTCATTTTCCAACATAATATCGGAAAATTCATTTGTTCTAAAATACGGTATATCTCCATATGCCTCCATAACTTCCTCTGTTAAATGTACCGGTCCTACCGAAAAATTAATCATCGACTTTTTCTCCTAATTTATATTTTCCTAAATCATATTCTATATATTGATTCCATACTCTTTCTTTTTCCGGGGGGATCTTCATATAATTTCCATATCTTCTCATTAAATAATCGTCGTAATTAGAAAATATATAACAATTTCTTCCTTCAAAATTTACAGAAATAAGCTTTTCTACATCACTTCTTTTTTCAATTTCTCCATAAAAGTGAAATTTATCAACCGGTACCGTAACCTCTTTGGAATTATTATTTTTACACATTCTATTCCACATATCATAACGAGTTGCAAGTGTCTCTATTCTTATAAAACTAATCAATCCTCCTATATACTTTCGTATATTTTTATCATCATTTTTTTTATTTTTATATTTTCTTCGACAAGATAGTAAAAAACCTAAAACTAATGAACCTATACCATGAATATGTTTTAATAGTTTATTATCAAAAACATTTTCTATTATAAAAATATCAATAAATACTCCAACATCATCTAAATCTTGTTCCAAGACCGTTCTATATGTAGTCCCTTTAAGTCTTATCTTAGGGATAACACGACCGTAATTTTGTTTTTCCTCCGGATTTAACATAGAGTATTTATGAGAATATTGTACGTTAATTATATTAATAAATTTTTCAAAACCTTCTCTTGTCATAGCTATATCTATATCGTCATCCCAAGGTATAAATCCTTGATGCCTTACCGCTCCTATGGCACTTCCCCCTATTAATACAAAATCTATCTTATTTTTCTCACATATTTCAATAATGTCATCCAATATCACAAGCAATACCCTTTGTATATTTTTCAATTCCGATTCGGTTAACTGCTTAGCTATTTCTCTCATCATCTTTATCTACCTCAACAATAATTGTTTTATGTGCATTTCTATCTTTCTCTTTCGGAAGTTTCATATAATCTCCATATAAGGTTCTTAAATATGTATCATATTCTTTCGGTCCTATTACTTTTAAATTTTCAAATTTATATTCTTCACAACTACTGTAGATTTTTTTGGGAAATAATTCATTAAATTTATATGATGTTTGACCCATAAAATTAATTGCCCAATCTGATTTTTCATATGGATATTTAGTCAATAATTTATCAAGTTTTATCAATCGATTATTAGTATCAAAATATTTCCCTATAGGAATTACACTCGCTACTTTTATAATAACTTTTTCCAAAAAAGAACGATCCGGTCGTTTTGTATTTACTTTTTCTAGACAAGATATATGATATAATAATCTATTTACTAATAATCTTCCTTTGTGGATCTCTCTTTTTATTCTTCCGCTAGGCATACCGTCTAATGGGAAAATATCCACCCAAACATTTTCTATTCTATTATCTTTACTTCCTAATCTTTTGACTTGATGATTTTTATTTACTATTCTTGAAAAATAATAATGATGATCTGAATTATCATCATATACCCTAAGTTCTAAATTTTCCCCCAAGTATCTTTCTACATTATCTAAGAAATATTTATATTGTTCCCTTGGTATAGCTATATCTATATCATCGTCCCAAGGTATAAATCCCTGATGTCGCACAGCTCCCAGCATTGTTCCGCCTTGGATATAATAAGTTATATTCATATTATCAAATATTAGTAATAGTTGTGAAAAAATATCTAAAATTTCTTTCTGCAATGTATTCAAGTTACTATTATTCTTATCGATTTTCATTTTATACCTCACTACAACTCACTAAGAGTCTTATCCAGAACTCTTCCAAAATAGTATCCCTCTCTAATTTTTTGAGATATACTTTTTACATTTTCTAAAATCTCAGAATAACTTTCTGTGTCAAGTGATATTAATTTTTCTTCTAATTCACTTAAATTACTCACAGTAAATCCTAAATTATTATCCTTAATAAAATCTGATATTGCCGCTTCTTCCCAAACAATAACCGGAAGTCCTGCTGCTAAATATAGTGACGTCTTATGCGGATTATTAAACTTTAAATATTCTCCTGTATTTCCTGTACAAGTTTCAAGTGAAATACCATCCCATACTAAACCGAAATCTCCCTTAATATTTTTTATTAAATCATTAGGAGGAAATGAACCAACATATTTAGCATTGTCTGTTAATTTTTCTTTTTTTAAATTTGGTCCATATAGATTAAACATAACTTTTTTAGAGTTTTTTATTAAATCATAGATATAACTACTCTTACCTGCTGCTAAGTTACCTGCTATGACAATTGTGTTATATTTTATTCCAATATTATAACTAGGTTCTATTTCACTAAGATAATCAAATATTTGTAATTCTTCTAATTTTTCTTCTTCTATTCCTGCTTCAACCAAATAATTGTGCATTTTAATATTATGACATATTATTTTGTCGAATTTTTTCAATAATTCCGTATCTGCAAGTTTGTTTGTATTTTGATTGTTTTTTATAACTCCATCTATCCCTTTTCTCAAAGATTCCAGATCATGTATAACAGATATAAATTTTATTTTTTTATATTTTTGTAATTTAGGAATTAAAAAATTAGCTACTCTTACGCCATACATCGGGTGTTGAAAGATTACCCTATCACCTTTTTTCAACTTCCAGAACATCTTTAACCAATTATACCCTACTACAAAAAATAGCCACGCTTTTTGATAAAATTTACTTTTATATGTAGGGAATTTAGGAAATAAAATTTCTCCCATTCCTCTTTTTTTAGCTATATTAGAGATATCTTCAGGAGCTTTTATGCCCGCAGTATCTCTCAATTCTTTTTTTATACTTATACAATAATCCATTTTGTCATCTATCCTTATATTATATATTTCACACTCTACATTTTTGTTGTCTCTTCATCTATACTTAATTACACTCTACGTACCTTTGATTCTTTGTTCTGAAAAGATAAATTCTCACAGAAAACCAAATTAATCGGTCGTATAATCAGCTATAATATTAACTTTAAGCATATTTCTCCTTTTCTATCCTTTTGCACTTCTTATTCACTTCCCTTTATTTACTTCCTTCTCTTTTTAATACTACCATTATTGTTTTTACGATTATTTTTATGTCCAATCTTAATGACCAGTTTTCAATATACTTCATGTCAAGTTTTATAACTTCTTCAAAGTCTGTTATGTCACTTCTACCATTTACTTGCCACATTCCCGTAATTCCCGGTTTCACTCTCATTCTCTTGAACTGATGCAAATTGTATTTTTCATATTCATCTACTGTTGGTGGTCTTGTCCCTACCACACTCATATCGCCTTTTAAGACATTTATAAATTGTGGCAACTCATCTAATGACCAATCCCTCATTTTCTGACCGAATGGAAAAACCCGCGGATCATTGTCCATTTTAAACATAAGATTTGTTGTATGTTCATTTTGTACTAATAACTCTCTTTTTCTCTCTTCCGCATCTAGGTACATACTTCGAAATTTATAAATTTCAAATCTTTTCCCGTTTTGCCCTATTCTTACCTGCTTAAATATTAATGGTCCGGGTGACTGTCTTCTCACCTTAGGATAAATTATTACAGCTACCAATGCTGTTAAAATTGTTCCCGATATTCCTAAAGTAATATCTATTACTCTTTTTAATATCATTTGCCTCAATGTTGATATTTTTATTGCCGACGTAAGATATACGTCATCTCCTTGAAAAGTTAATGTTGAATTACTTTTTATTCCCTTAAAAATCGGTGTTATATTAATTTTTAACGGTATTCCTAAAATATCAAAACCCTCCAAAATTTCTACAACGTTTGATTCATGGCTCACACTAGCATAAATCTCATCGACTCTATTGTGGGATAAGAACTCTCTCATTTCCTCCATATTGTGAACAATAGGTATATTATTATAAATTTTCTTTTCAGAATTATTAAAATAGGCTACCACCTGATAGTTGGCAGGAAAAGCCCCGAACTTATTGAGATCTTCAAAATTTGACAAAATAATTATTTTTCTACTATCATCTCGATATTTTAAATTTATTATTTTAGCTATTGTTCTAAATATATAAATAATAATAAATAATGCTATACTAAAAATCGGAAGCGATAAATCTTTAATAGATATTAATAACATGGCATTGTGAAATACTACTAAATATAACACAAAAAGTGATATTAATTTTAAAACATATAAAAACGTAGACTTTAATTCTAATAAATACCCTCTATCCGTTATCGTCCAGTATTCTTCTGAAAATAATGAAATACTTACCGCTATTAAAGACAATACAAAGAAGAAATACAGATTGTATTTACCCGAAATAGAATCGAAACACGTCATGTATGAAATGAACAGCGCTAATATATCAAATACTAAAAACAAAACTTTATTATTTCTTCTTACATAATACATACTTTTTCCCTATTAAATTTGTTACTAATTTTCTTTCCCATATTCTCCGTAACCTCCATATGCACCATAGCCACCGTAAGTTACTTCTTTAACATCTACTTTATTTAAAATTACACCGAGGAATTTTGAACCTGCTTTTTCCAGTTGTTCTTTTGATTTTTCCAATACTTTTTTCTTAATTTTGTTTGATTCTACAACTATTGCAAAACCATCACATTTTTGGGAGATGATTGCGGCATCCACTACTGCTCCGATTGGAGGAGTATCAATAATTATATAATCATAATATTCTTTAAAGACATCTATCATAACATTAAAGTTTCGATTTTGCAGTAGTCCTGTAGGATTTGGAGGCACTTGTCCTGCCGGTATAATATTCAAATTATTAACATCCGTTTCATAAATAATATCCTCGATTGGTGATACTCCTGATAAATAGTTTGTTAAACCGTTTATTTTATTTTTAAACTTAAATCTACCTGCCATTACCGATTTACGAGTATCGGCATCTATTAATACTGTTTTTAATCCAAGTTCCGCCAGTGAGATAGCCAAGTTTATAGACACCGTACTTTTCCCTTCGTTCTCACTTGTTGATGTTATGGCTATTACTTTAATATCTTTACCAAGAAATTGCACATTTGTTCTTAACGCATTGTAATATTCTTTTATAGATGAATCTACTATTTTTTCATTATTCAGTACACTTATTTCCGCCATATTATCCTCCTATTTTTTATTTCCTTTTGTATCAGGTATTATCCCTAACAACACCATATCTAATCCTTCTTCTATATCTTCAGGTCTACGTATTCTGTCGTCCAGTAGTTCTAATAATATAACACCTAATACCGATATGATAAAACCTAATACTGTAGCCAAAACAGCGTTTTTCACTATATTCGGTGAACTTGGTACCACTGCCGGTTTTGCTTCTTCCAATGTTGTTACATCATCAATTTTTGTTACTTCTTTAATTTTAGCGGCTGATACTTCTTTTACGGCGTTTGCTAATTTACTGGCCGCTTCCGGATCTTTATCAGTTACCGAAATAGAAATAATACGAGTATCTTTCGGTGCATCTACATTAATTTTTGAAGCCAATGTTTTTGTCGACAATGTCAAACCGTTCTGTGAAATGACATCTTCTAATACTTTATTAGAAAGAATGATTTCTTTATAGTCTTTTACCAAAAGCGTTCCCAGTTGAACATCTTGTGTTGTTATCGCTTTATTGTCATTTTTTTGATTAACAACATATACTTTGGTTGTACTTTGGTATTTCGGTGTCGCAACAAATAGACTGTAAGCTAACGCCACCACCGTAAATGTTAGCGAAATTACCGCTATAACTAATTTTTGACTCCATAACTTTCTCAATAGAAATAGTATATCTATTTGCACAAAATCTTGTTCGTTGTTGTTCATTATTATTTCCTTTCGCTTTATATAATTTTATTCATTAGTAGCCTTTCGGCATTTTTTTCAAATAATTCATAAGCCACTGTCGTTCCGTATTTCTTTTCTATTATATCGTATGCTTCTCTCATATGGGGTCTTCGTAAGGTCATATTGTGCATATCCGATGCTATAAAATGTACGAGTTCGCCGTCCAAATATTTTTTTGCACGCTTTTTATAGTGTTTATGTTTATCGCCAAAAAGTTTCGTTTTTAAGACACTTGCCGCATTAACCTGCATATAACACCCCATATTTATTAATTCTTGAACATGATTTAAATCTTTTTCAAGACAAGCGTATCTTTCTATATGAGCTATCACCGGTGATAATCCTAATAAAATTATTCCGTTTAATGCTTTGTACATTTCTCTATAGCTGATTCCGTAAGAAAATTCTACCAATATATAATCAGTGCCTGCCAATGTCGGGTATTTTCTACTTTCAATATTAGCAAGTTCCCCTTCCTTGTAGAAAATCTCACTCCCCAAATAAACATTCAAATCTTCCGAAATATTTTTAGCTATTTTTTCTACTTCTTTAAAATTTTCTTTTATGGTTTCGATACTTTCTTCAAACATCCCGCGTCTACGGTGAGGTGTCGCTATTATTGTTCCGACACCTTGTTTAAAGCTTTCTCTAAGGAGATCTTCAGTATCTTCTTTTGTTTTAGCTCCGTCATCCACTCCAAACACAATATGGGAGTGAATATCTATCATCCTGTGTGAATCTTTCATTAATTATTTCCCATCCAATACATTTTTAATATTTTCACTAACTTCTTTTAAACTGTTATTATCTATTTGTGTCATATAAAGATTAGCCCCCGGCATTGCATATGACGGTAGTCCCATTGTACCATGTCCTGTTAAAGCTTGTGATGATACGGTGTAATCTTTTCCTGCACTAAGTTGCTCGTTTGCCAAGCTCATCGCTGTTTCCAACGGCATATTAGTTTGGATAGATTCGCTAAGTTCTTTAATTATACTGTTATAGTTTGCCAACCCTTCTTTAGAAGAAAGTTTTTTGATAATTGCCGCAATAACTTTTTCTTGATTTTTACCACGATCATTATCTCCACCGGTTAAACCGTAACGTTCTCTAACAAAAGCAAGAGCATGTTGTGAGTCAAGGTGAACCATACCGGGACTGAAATCATAACCGCCAATATGTGATTTAAAACTTTGATCGTTATAAACATCTATTCCCCCAAGTGTATCAATTAACTTCAAGAACGATGTAAAATTAAGCCTTGCATAATAATCTATTTTAATTCCATATAGATTTTCGAGAGTATGTATAGAAGCATCCACCCCATAAACTCCGGCATGGGTCAGTTTATCATATTGATTATTACCGCCGTCTGCAATTTTCACGTAAGAATCACGCGGTGTAGTCGTTAGTAATATTTTTCCGGTGTTTTTATTTACAGTCATAATTATATTGACATCTGAACGTGATACCGATGAGATAGGCCCGTAAGTATCAATACCGCTGATATAAACGTTAAAGGTATCCCCTGCTTTCGCATTATTTTTTGCAGTTACCGCTTTTGTTATCTTAAATTCATAAATTTTCTTAGTATTTTCTAAAAACTCCGGATATTGCGCTGTGATGAAACTCTCATATGAACTATTTAATATCATCGCTTGAGTTTTCCCACTTTTGAGCTGTTCATAACCGGTTACATAGTTTTTTACTTCTACCAAGTTTAAACTTAGCTTCTCATTATCACGAATATTTTTCATCAGTTTATTAATATTTTCACCGTCTGCCGAAACAGGTGCGGCTATTTGTTCACCGGCAATATCTTTTAAGTTATTTGCTTTATTATTTTTTAATACTACAACACTCATGGTATATTCATTGACACCGGCTGTGTTGTTCAGGTTATTAAATAAGTTTATCGCTGTTCTGAATTGTAAAAATGTAAATATTAATATTACATTTAAAATCAATAAAGCTATGGTTGTAAAAAGTTTTGCTTTTCTTTTTATTAATAACACTATAGAAATAATAAATACAAAAATAATTACAGCTAACAGTATATAATTAACACCTCTAAAATTTAAAAAATTATACTTCAGCATGGTGTATCCGACCAGTACCCCGCTTATTAACAGCACAGCACTTAATATACCGTTTATGATATCAAAACCACCTATTTTTCTACCGGATTCCTCTTCAAAATTTCTTTTATTTCTTCTTGACATTTCTCTAATTCCTAACTTTATAAAATTATCTTCTATCCATTCTATCACTTATTTTAACTGTTGTCTATTACATTAATGTTACACACATAGATACGTACAAAATTTTAAAAAGTTTCTATAATTTCTATAAATAATTGGAACAATTTAGGAGAAATTACCTTAATATTTTAAATTAGCTCAAAATATTTACAACTATAACTACATATTACCAATATAATATTTTTAAAATTTCTATTTTATTTTTTAATTTTATAATATTTCTCTAAACATTTTAGCATTAGTTGTTTTTTATTTTTTATTAATTCTCCGTCAACTTGGTAATAATTTTGATTTGTTTTTACCGTTAATGTTTTAGCAGTATATATTTCCACTTTTTTTAATTTGTCATGACGTTTTAATAGTAAACATAAATAATTATAAACAAAAAGTGGCGGATTCATGTTTCTCATAATTAATATATGGAACATGCCGTCTTTACCGCTTGCAGTATGGGAAAATTTTACTCCTCCCCCTTCATAAGGTTGTAACATCACATTTAATAGATACAGTTTAGTAGTTTCTATTTTTTTATTATTAAAGATTATTTCAGCATTATATTTTTTTAAATTTAAAATACTTATAATCCCGCAAAATAAATAAATATACTTCCTAAAATATTTTTTAAACTTCGAACTTTCAACCCTTCTGATAACATCAGCGTTATACCCTATATCAAAACCTGTACAAAATTTTCTTCCATCTATCTCACCAACATCATAATAAGTGATTTCTCCGTTTTCTAAAAGTTTCGTTACCTTTGATACTTTTTTATCAAGTTGCAAAGAACGACCTAAATCATTTCCGGATCCACTGGCAAAATAAATAATATTTTCCTTGTGGTAATTATTCATGACTTCGTTTATCGTTCCGTCACCACCTATAACAATAAGATTATCACCTTTTATTTTGTCCATAAGCGATGTTGCATTTTCTTTTTCTGATGTTTTTAATACTTTATAAACTATTCTTTCCTGTTTTAAACAACATTCAAGTTCCGCTAATTTTTTTAGCGAATTTTTATTATTTGAATTAACAATTATCTCAATCATCACATAAATCCTAAACTATATTCTTCTAAACAATTATACCTTAAAAACACTCTACTTTCAAATTTAATATCATTTACTTTAACTTTTTAACAACAAAAAATATCAATCAAAAAATAAAAAATAGTGAATTATAAAATTCCATATCTAATAATTCACTATGTTTCCATTTATAATTTTATTCTATATATAAATTTTAAATATTATTTTTTATCTAAATATATTTTCTTACTATATTATATTATTTATGGTAAAAGTATAACCAGACTTAAGATTGGATAAACAAATTATCCCCCTTATTGTAAATCTATATATTTATATACAAAATATTATTTTTTGCTGATTTTATAGTGGTGTGGCAACCTTAAGAACTAACTGCTACGCAGTTTCCTTAAGGTTCACCTGAGCTTATAATCTCAGGTGAAGCTAGTATTCCACCACTAAGAACAGCAACGAACTTAATAGCAATGTTTGTAGTGGTAATCACTTTATAAAATTCCTTGTTTTAATTGACTTATTTATATAGATATTATATTATTAGTATATTATTCTAAGTTTATTTTTTAAGGAGGATTTTATGATAGATCAAAGAAAAAAACACGTTACCTTTGGATCCGCTTTTAGTGATTTTTTTAAAGGTTTTGTAGATTTTAACGGTTATTCTTCACGTGCCGGGCATTGGTTTCCGGTCGGAACTATTCACGTTGGATTTTTAATTGTATTAATTGTATTTTTTTATAGTGTATTTGCTTCTTTTGCCGGAATTACATCTCGTGCTTATCGTAATTATGATTACTTTTCCGGTAATTCTTTCGCTGATGCGGCATCTACCGCAACCACCAGTATAGCGGTTATTTTTATTTTAATAGTTATAGGTATTATTATATTAATTCCTATAACAGCAAGCTATGCACGTCGCTTAAGAGATGTAGGTTTTACTAACTGGGGATTGGCTATTTTAATTGTATTGTTTTATTTATTAAATTACTTTACAATATACATAATATCATTTATTTATGTTATAGGATTTTTCTTCATACTAATGTCATTACCTTCTAATGCGCTTGAAACTAATAAAAATGATGATTTTATTAAATTTTTTGTAAGACAGACACCGCAAGCTAAGGCGTACTACTCACAATTTGTTCAATATGATCAATTTGGTAATCCTATTCCAAACTTTAAACAAGGAGGGCAATTTGACCAGTTCGGTAATCCGATAAACCGCAACACAGCTTACGATAGAAATAATCAAAATGCTCAAAGTTTTAATTCTAATAACCAAAGAGGACAAGGAAATTTTGCAAGCGGACAACCAAGACCTAACAGCCAAGGTGTTAATCCAAGATTTAATGGACAAAATTCTCAATTTAATAATCAAGGTCAAAACTTTAATCATTCTCAGTTCAATGGAGATGGTCGAAACGTCAACCCTAATAATCAAGGTCAATTTAACACTAACAATAGAACAGCTCAAAGTTTTAATCCTAACGAACAGGTAAATCCTAATAATCAAGGTTTTAACCCTAGATTTAATAACCAAAATGTAGAGTTTAGCGCACAAAAACAGGATTTTAACTCTAATAATAGTCAATTTAATACGGAAGAAAATGAAACCTTCTCTAAAAATATTGATATTCAAAAAGAAGAGATTAATGTTGAACCGACATTAAAGGAAGAAAATTCTCAAAAAACCGCTCAAATAAATTCAAGAAATGATCGTCTTCAAAAACGAAATACCGGCGATCAGGTAATATATAAACGTAGAAAAAAATAAATTCTAATATTAAAAGAGATTACTCAGCATAAATTGAGTAATCTCTTTTTAACGGTTATCGCAATACTAATAAAGATTAAAAATGGCATATATAAAGTTTTCAGTATATTATAATTAATCTAATTTTGTTAAATAAAATTCACTATCTGTTATTAACTAATTTTGTTTTCATATAGACATATTCTTACTTTAATTTTTTTATTAGTTTGTAGATTATATATATGCCTATAATAACTATTATTATACCAATTATAGACACTAAAATATTACTATAATTAACCATAACTTTAACCTCCCCTTGTTACACAAATAATGGACCTAGGTGAAGAATAAATTATACACAAAGTTTTTTGTTGTTACTTCTGTAGTTGTGAAGTAGTAGTAAAAACTTAAATTTTAGTTTTTTCCAATACTTCATTGGCTTCTTTAAATAATGTTTGTATAACCGTTTTAACCGGTTGTATTTCTTTGACTAATCCGGCGATTTGTCCTGACATAACAGAGCCGTTTACTATATCTCCTTCATATACCGCGCGTCTTAAAGAACCGAGTGTTAATTCTTCAAGTTCCATTAAAGTATTCGATTTTTCTTCTAATTCATGGTAACGTGTTGTTAAGTCATTTTTTAAACAGCGAACAGGAGCACCGAATTTTGTACCCGTAAGCGTTGTTGATGTATCTGTTGCCGAGATAATTGCTTCTTTGTACTCTTTTGAAATCGGACATTCATCAGTTGCTAAAAACAAAGTTCCAACTTGAATGCCGCTGGCACCAAGACAAAAAGCTGCAGCGACACCACGCCCGTCACCTATGCCTCCTGCTGCGATTACAGGGATAGACACTGCACTGGCTACTTGCGGTACTAGGGACATTGTTGTTGTCTCGCCTACGTGACCGCCGGCTTCCATACCTTCTACTATTACAGCTGTTGCACCTAAGTCTTCCATTTTTTTTGCAGTTTTTACTGAAGGGACTACAGGTATTACTTTAACACCCGCTTCATTTAAACGAGGCATAAATTTTCTCGGTGTTCCTGCACCGGTAGTAACTACTTTGACACCCTCTTCTATAAGAACGTCTATTAGTTCTTCAACATTAGGCATCATTAACATTAAGTTAACGGCGAACGGTTTTGATGTCAGTTTTTTACATTCTTGTATTTGAAATCTTAACTCTTCAGCCGTACTACCGCCGGTAGCTAATACACCTAATCCACCTGCGTTTGACACTGCACTGACTAATTCATATCTTGCTATTTGTGCCATACCCCCTTGGATAATTGGATACTCAATATTTAAAACTTCTGTAATATTCATAAGTATTTCTCCTTTCAATATTTATATATTTGTTAAAAAATAAATTTTGCGACCAAATAACAAACGCCCATTAAAATTACTGAAGATAAAAAGCACGCAGAAAACACTCTAAGCCCACGTTTTTTTATTACGGTAAAATTGACACTCATACCAAGTGCTGCCATTGCCATTCCGAGGAAGATATAAGCAACATCGACAAAATAAGGTGCTAACGGTTTTAGTATATTAACGTAACTGCCTAAAATACTCATTAAGATAAATCCGATAATAAAATAAGGCATAGGCATTTTTCCGGTCTCTTTTTCTTTTGAACGAAGATTAATTACAACGAGAACACCTGCAACAACAATAAGCATCAAAACACGTGATAATTTAGCTAAAATAGCCGTATCCAGTGCAACTTGTCCACCGGCACCACCTGCTGCTACGGCGTGAGCTATTTCGTGAAGACTGCTTCCTGTAAAAATTCCATACTCATAAGCGGAAAGTCCTAGATATGGTTTTAGAGTTACTTCAATAAGGGTAAAAATAGTTCCTAATATAGCAACTACCGCTACTGCAAGAACACTGTTTTCCGTTTTAGCACGTAGTTGGGAGCTTACACCCATAACGGCAGCAGCACCGCATATTCCGCAACCACATGATGACAGTAGAGCAAGTTCTTTATCAACTTTAAAAATTCGGCATAAAACATAGGTAAGCACAATCATGAACAATACGACGCAAAAAGCTAATAATAGAGTTTTTTTACCCTCAACTAGTAATTTATCCAACGCCAATTTGAACCCTAATAAGATAATTCCCAGTCTTAAAAATTTATTGCTGATAAATGGAATATCTTTTTTTGTCTGTTCTTTTAGCGGAGCGGATGTTTGCAGCAACATTCCTATTACGAGTGCTATTACCAAATGTCCGAATAATTTTAAAAATGATACATGAGAAAGCTGTTTAGCAATCATTGAAATAATAAACATTAAGACTAATGTCCAGTAAAACCAAATACTTTTTAACCTTTCCATATAATCCTCCTTTTATTTTGCTTCTCTATATTTATTATACTAAGTTGATAGCATTATTTCAATATGATAGTGTAGTAAAATTACTTCTTTATTACGACATTATGTAATATAATATATAGATAAAATTTCTCCCATAAATAATTATAAAAAATATTCTTCTCTATTATTATTTTAGGAAACATAGTATAATAAATTTAAGATTTTTTAATAGGAGATTAATTATGATTTATATTGTTGGGCTTGGTCCTAATGACAGTTACAATATTAAAGAAAATATTAAAACACTTATTCTTGAAAATAAAAATGCAAAAATTATTGCCCGAATTGATGAGCATCCCGCTATGAATTTTTTGCGTGATAATAATATTTTGTTTGAAACTTGTGATAGATTTTATTTAGAAAATGATAATTTTGAAGATACTTATAAACAAATAGCTAAATATATCGTTGATGTTGCTAAAAGTAATGATGTTCTTTATCTTTTGCCGGGGCATCCTATGGTAGCGGAACTTACTACTCAGCTTTTAATAGAAAGTGATGTTGAAGTAAATGTTGTCGGTGGAGAAAGTTTTCTTGATGTTTGTTTTAATGCTTTCAGATTTGACCCTGTTGAGAGTTTTACATTGCTGGATGCAACGAATCTAAAGTCATTTAGCAATATTAATCCATATCATCACATAATAATAACACAATGTTATGATGATTTGACAGCGGCAAATATTTCCACAGAGCTTATGAATTATTATCCATATGATTATGAAGTTAAGATTGTTGAACAAGCCGGTTCGAAGAATGAAAGACTTTATACATCTGCCTTAAATGAATTATCGGCGACCGTAGGAGAAAAGATAAATAATTTACGTGCCGTATATATACCACCGTTTAAAAAAGGGCAGAGTTTTAATATTAAAGATTATACTCTAGAATTTGATGAAAATGCCAATATAACCGAAGTACAGCTTATAGAAAAATTAGAAAATATTATCAAAAAACTTAGAGAAAATAGCAAATCTAGTGATTTATCTCAAAAAAATACAGAGTTGCTGGCAAAGTTAATAAATACAGCACTGGATTTTACAATAGCGGGTGACAGCTATTATGAATTTTCGGATATTTTAGATGAAATGAAAAAGGATAGAAAAAATGGATAATGTTTTAATTTTTTCCAAGAAAATATTAAAAGAAAAAATTGATAAAAACAGCATAGTTGTAGATGCGACATGTGGAAATGGAAATGACACGTTATTTTTAGCGAAAACCTCCGCTAAAAAAGTTTTTGCTTTTGATATTCAAGAACAGGCTATTTTTAATACAAGACAGTTACTCCTAAACAATGAGGTAGACAGTAAGTGTGAACTTATTTTGGATTCTCATTTTAATTTTGATAATTATATTAAAAGTAAAGTACGTGCCGTAATGTTTAACCTTGGATATTTACCTAAAGGAAATCACAATATCACGACGACAGCTGATACAACCGTTACGACAATAGAGAAGTTTCTGAAAGTTTTAGAAATTGGAGGAATTATTGTTATTGTTGTCTATTGGGGTCATGAAAATGGTAAAATAGAAAAGGCGGCACTTTTAGATACGCTAACCGCACTTAATCAGCACAATGTTGAAGTTTTGCAGTATCAATTTATTAATCAAAAAAATAATGCACCTTTTGTTATTGCACTTGAGAAGAAAAAGGAGTTTTAGGCGATGAGAGAAAAAGAAATAGAATTTAAAAATTTATTGACGGAAGATGAATATCAAAGATTATTCACAGCCTTTAATTTAGGAGAAATTAATACAATTATTAATAAAAATTATTACTATGATGATAATGAAAAAACATTAAAGAAATTCGGTGCGGCATTACGATTGAGATTTAGTGGGAGAAAAAATGAAATAACACTAAAAACAAGAAAATTAAAGGGTAATATTGAGATTAATGTTCCGATAGACAACAAGCTTTATCCTAACGCTCCGCAAGTTTTATCGTCATTGCCGGAAGTAATAATGGCGGAATTGAAAGCCATGAATGTAAACATTAAAACACCACTCCTTTTTCAGAAAATAACAACCATACGTAAGGAATTAAGACTATCGCAAGGGTTATTAGTTTTGGATAAAACAATATTTTTAAATGATGTTGTAGACTACGAATTAGAATTTGAAGTTAGTGATTATAACGATGGGAAATTAGCTTTTGAAAAAATACTAAGGGAATTTAATATAATAAAGCGTTCGACAAAACCGAAAATCGCAAGGGCGGAGGAATATGCTAAAAACAAATTATAATACTATATTAATAACGTATTATTCCTTTGAAGTTGAATTTTTCAAAGGAGTGTTAGCATCTTGTATTTATTATACAACCATAAAAAACCTAACTCCATTAAATTATGGAATTAGGTCTTTTTTTCTTTTTAAATTAATTTTTCGTTTTAACTAGTTATTTTTAACTTCTTCAGATAATCTTGGGCTTAAAGTAGTTCCCCAATGACTGATAGTTCTATTTTGTACTAGAGGTATATCGGTTTTGTCATAAATAGTTCTCCACCATTCCCAAGCAAGACCTGTACATTCTTGTACTTGAACGTGTAAGTTACGAACATTTCCTTTAAATTCAAGGGTTGTTGAGAATCCTGAAGTACGACCGTATCCGTTATATGTCCAAGATTTAGGAGTTAGAATTTCGTTTCCTTTAGCATCATAGCTAACTTCATTCCAAGTAACATAGTATCTAGCTACATAAGCACCGCTGTGGTTTAAAGTAAGATAACCATTTTTGTAAGAAGTTACTTTTGTTTCGATGTAATCTGTATTATTTTGAATAGTAGCAGGTTGGTTGTCTTTTAAGAAGTTAGTTGTATAAGAAATAGCAACGCCGGGGTTATTTTTATTAAACATACTACCCTCTTGGATAAGTTTTTTGAAATCATCAATATTTCCTGTAACGACTTTGCTGGCACCATTAGCGTTACCACCTAGAATAACCGCTGTAATAGAGGTGTTTTTCAAAATGTTGCTATATTCACTGTTAGCTTTAATGTCAACTCCTTTAATAAGTGCATTAATAGCTGCTTTTACTTCTGTACTTTTACTTGTAGTTTCAAATTTTACGTACATACTTCTACCATAAGAAACATTTGAAACATATACAGGAGGTGTTTTTTCATTAACGCCACGATTTATTAAATCTTGAGTAGTTGTATTTTTTCCTAAGAAATCTGCAGGATTGTTAGGAGCATCTACACTGGCATTAAAGTACACTTGTTTAAAGTTAACGACTTGAACTTGTTTTTCTCCTGAATGTACAGCAGAGAAATCAATATTAAGAGGTACACCGATTTTTTCAAAGTCAGCACCGAATTTTGCTTTTAATTGGCTCATACTATAAGCGGTAGTTTCATCGTATTGCATTTTTGCAGGGATACTATAAGAAGAACCGTATTTTGAAAACCATCTGTCTACCAGTGCATTAACTCCACCTCTTACTGAACTTTGTGTAGGATTATCAACGGTTAAGCGTCCGTCTTCGCCGCTCATACCCGGAAGATCAACACTTAGTGTAACAGGCCCACGATTTAAAGAGATTAAAGTAGGGTTATTTTCAAGAAGAGCACTATCCCCTTTTAATAAAGCTCCCGGAAAAACTACGTTGCTGTTATTAGCGTTTATGCTGATGTCGGAAGTTCTTTGTGATAATGAACGTTTGATTTTTTCAACAACAACAAATTCTCCATTTTTGTTCGTACCCGTTTTGTTAAACATATTAGAAAGAGTTTCACCCTGACGTGTTAAAACAGTGCGACTGTCGTAAGAAAGACCATATAAATACTTATTAAGGTCAGCTGAATTATCTTTCTCTTTTTCTGTAACGGAAGTTCCGGCATTCTGAACAGGAGTATCATTTGCAAGAACTTGCACAGTTAGTAAAGACATAGTGGTACTTAATGTTAAAAAAGTTTTGAATAATAATCTTTTATTCATAGTTTCATCTCCTTATATAATATTTTATATAAATAATATAATATATATAAAATAAGATGTCAAATATTTTGAAAGGGAATTCATAAAAAATTATTAATAATATTAGATAGCGTTATTAGAAGCAACAGACAAATACATTGTGCTACAATAGAAAATATCTTCTAAATGTATTTTGTAGATAATTATAAAGTAAAATCAAATAATAAAAAAATAAATTTTCCAAGATTAACAAGGTAGAAAGTTATACATAATATCTTTAATATAAAAAATTGTTTTTTGAGTAAAATATATTATTTTATTTATAAAATAGGATAATAATTTTATTATTTAGAAAATTATTTTAGTTCCAACATTTTGAAAATAATTCAGAAAAAAGTACGAGCAATTTACATATTGCCCGTACTTCGGTTATTCTCCTAATTTTATTACTCTATCACAGATAGATAAAGTGCTTTTATTATGGGATATTATTATAGTGATTTTGTCATTTTTATCTTTTTCTAACGCTTTTAATACCTCGATTTCGCTAAATATATCGATATTTGCAGTAGCTTCATCTAAAATAAGTAGCTTGCTCTCATTGTAAAACGATCTGGCTACGGACAATCTTTGTTTTTGTCCTGAGCTTATATTAGCGCTACGCTCACTTATAGTTGTATCAGTTTTATTACGCAGGCTATCAACATGATTTTTTAGATTTGTATTTTTTAACGCTTTATCAATTAAATTTTTATTAATAGTTTTATCAAAAAAAGTAAGATTATTTTTAATAGAGGTGTTAAAAAGATAACTGTCTTGTAAAATAATAGATGAATGTTTTCTAAAATACGCATTATCAATATCTTGTACGTTAACACCATCAATAATAATATTACCGCCCATTTTACTATTGTCAATAAATTTCATAATAAGTTTTGCAATAGTTGATTTCCCACAACCGCTTGGGCCGCTAATACCGATAATTTCACCTTTATTAACTGTAAAGTTAATATCTTTAAATACAGTTTTATCATCATAATGATATGATAAGTTTTTAACAGTTAAGGTATTAAAAGGAACTTTTACACCGTCATTAACATTTTCTTCCGGTGTATTCATAAGTTCAAGAAATCTTTTACCGCTTGCCATAGTTTGACTAAGTGTTGAAGCTAAGTTACCCATATACAAAATCGGAATAAATGAAACTATAAACATTGCCGATAAGGTGATTATTATATTAGGGTTGTTTATGTGTTTAGTTGCAGCAAAAATAAATGCAAGAACTCCAAAATTATAAGTTACGATATTAAGTGCATTCAAATCAACAAGAAATTTATTTTTTAAATAAGCACTATATGTTAATTCCTCAGTTTCGCTGACTAAATCTTTTTTGGTTTCTCCTATTTTATCATATTGGACGGTTTCAAAAATACCATATGCTTCTTCTGATGAGTGGTTATTAACCTCTGCTAATTTCCTTCTATAACTATCGCCTACCGCCTGTCCTTTATTTTTAAATGTCAACGGGTAGATAAGTCCGATAATAATATAAATGACCAACGCCAATATACCTAGCGGTACGCTAAATATCATAACAAATATTGAAACAACACATGCTTGGACAATATATATCATAAATGGAGTGATAGTATGAGCGTAAAATACTTCAAGTAATTCGATGTCCGTTGTAATCATCGTCATATAATCACCCGAACTGTTTTGTGTGAAACTGTTGATGGATATTTTTTTGAATTTATCCATAACCTTAATACGCAATACATGTAGTACCTTAAACGCAACATAGTGGTTAAGCAGTTGTTCTATATAGCTGAATAATCCTTTCAGTATTGCTAATGCAAGGATTATAATAAAAAGTATAGCTGCTACAGTCGTAATTTTTGCAATAAAGAATAATGTAAGGAAGTAAGTGAAAATAACAAGTGTTAAATGTCCTAAACTCCCAAAGAGTGTTGCACGTAGTAGAGGGCGTTTAAACTCTTTTGTGATATTAAGCAATTGTTTTAATTCTTTTAATGATGTCATTACTCTCCCTCTTTAATTAAAAATTTTGTTTTTAATTCTTGTTGCTCGGTAAACAGTTTTTTGTAAAGTGTTTCGCTATTCATAAGGGATTTATGCGTGCCGGTTTCAGCCACTTTATGGTCGCGAAGTACATAAATATTGTCGGAATCTCTAAGAACATCAAGATCGTGAGAAATAACGATAATTATTTTATTTTCTTTTACGGCATTAAAAGCATCTAAGACAATACGTTTACTATAATCGTCAATATTTGATACAGCTTCATCCAAAATATAAATATAGCTGTCCTTTAATATAGCTTTAGCAGCGAGTAGGCGCTGTTTTTGTCCTCCGGATAGATTACCTGCACCGGCAGAAAGCGGATAATCAAGCCCGCCGTTATTTAGGACAAAATCTTTTAAATTCACCTGTTCCAAAGCGTGCCACATTTTATCTTCTGTAATATTTTTATTAACTGAAAGATGTTCGCGGATAGTTCCTTTTACAAGGTAGCTGTCATTGGTGATAAGTGTGAATAATTTCGAGATTTCTTTTGTAGGAACAGTATCAATATCGATATTATCGTAACGGATAGTTCCTGAATAATTCGAGTATAAACCTAATATTAATTTTATTAATGTAGATTTTCCGCTACCGCTTTCTCCGACAAGCGCTATTTTAGTGCTTGGTTTAAATATCATATTGATATTTTCTAATATCGCTTTATCATTGTATGCAAAACCTACATTAGTTAATGCAATATTTTTTCCGGGTTCAATGAAAAGGGAGTTATCTTTTTCCTGTTCAGGATAATCAAGCAGTTTATAAATATTTTCCAGTTCAACATTTCCTTTCATCGAAATATGGAATAGACCGCCTAAGGCACGAAGAGGTTTAAAACATTCCAAACTTGCTACAATAATAAAAATAATGTATTTATTGTCTTTTATTGTAAAGATTGCGATAATTGATAAAATAAAAATCGAAATATAAGTAATCGCATCCATAACATTAATAGAATTAAGTTGATGGCGAAGTAACTCCATTGTAGATTTTCTATAGCGAGAACTGCGAGTATCAACATCACGGGTAACATTATCTTCTTTTCCATAAATTTTCGCTGTTGTAAAGCCGGATAACCTATCATAAAAAACTTCAGATAAACTTAGGAAATCACTAAAATTTTTCTTATTAGTTTTTTTTGATTTTTTCACAATTACCATAATAGAAATAGGTATTAACGGATACAAAACAAGCATTGCAACAAATAACCAAATATTAATGCTGCCGTAAATGATAAATGAACTTAGAACGATAAATATAGTCGCAAACATCTGAGGAACAAATTTATTAAAATAAAATTCAATATTAACGATAGATGATGAGTTCATTACGAGTAGTTGACCGGTATTAACGGCGTTTGTGTAGTTAAGCGACAGCTTTTCAACCTTATTATAGATCTCCGAACGCAATGCGGTTCGTACTTTGCGTGAAATATTGTGGCTAAAATAATTATCGCCGGTAGTTGCCAAATAGTAGATAATTAAGCTGAGTACAGTACGCAGTGTAAATATTAGAATAAAATTATCGTCGTAGTTATTATTGAGTAGATAAAATAATAAATCGACAAAATTATAAACAAAGTATAATGAACACCAAAATGTGAGTAATTTGCATAAAGCAACGATATATACTTCCCTTTTTATATTAAAGAGTGCTAAAGCACGTTTATCGATTTTCATAGAAACTCCTTTCCGATGATAATAGTTATCACTTGTTGTAGCCTTAATTATACTATATAACTTCATTAAAGAAAATGAAAAATAAGAATGTTACGAAAAAATTCAAAAAGATAAAAAGATGACAAAAAATTATTATTTGACTTGTTTATTAACGGTGATATAATTAAATTATAAAATACGAAAACAAGACATATTGTTGAAATTTTTTATTTAACGAAAAAATTAATGATGTAAAAAACAGAAATTGTTAGATTTATTAGGGAGTTTAATGCACATTTTAAGTGTTGATGTTACAATCTTCAAAAGAATAGGAGTGGTAGATTTATGATTAATAATTTAAATAAATTGTGGGAAAGATTTTTAGGTTACTTGGAAGATAAAAAAATTTATAAAGAACCTAGTGGAGCGATGATTGCCGGAGTTTGCCAAGGACTATCCAATCGTTTCGGTATCAATATAACATTGTTGCGTGTTCTATGGCTTTGTGTCAGTTTAATTTCATTCGGTGGAGCGATAGTGGTATATATTATTTTAGCGATGACGCTTCCGACAAAGCCACGTAAAAATAATTATCAAAAATCTAATTATATTAACGGTAATGCTTGGGAGAAAAAATAGAATATAACGGAAAAGCACGTTGAAATAATGATAAAATAGTATAGAGAACTGTTTTGAAGTAATTGAAACAAATACCTATTTAACAGATAGGAAATACCAAAAAATAAAATTGGGTTTAAACAAAGGTAAAATGTAAAATCTCGTCGTGCGAGCGAGTAATCTTTGAATTATACCCGTAAAGAAAAAGCCACCCCTTAAAAAAGGGGTGGTAATTTTTTAAGCAAATCTTGTTTTAATACTCGCCGGTATAGACTTATAAACTCTTTTCGTAACAAAGAATAAGAAAGTAACCAACGAACCTTTTATAAGATTAAACGGAATAATCCCAACACTAACTATAGTTTTAATATTTTTTACAATGTCGCCTAAATTCATAATATAACCATAAGCCGGCAACAAAACGAAGTAGTTAAATAGAGCCATGAAAAGCGTAATTGCAATTGTTGCGACAATACCGCCTATTATAATTTTGAAAATACCTTTTTTATAAACCAGTATAATAATACTAAGGAAAATAAATTCTACCGCAATATTTGCCACAGCTCCTACCGGTTCATGAGAAACAAGTGCGAAGTGTAAGAAGTTTTTTAAAAGAGAAACTACCAACGCTTCCTTATAACCAAGAAGTAATATTGCCATAAATAATGGAATAAACGTAAAATCAAATTTTAGAAATGGTGGCAAAAACGGCACAGCAAAACTAAAAAAAGATAGAAGTAGAGCGATAACTGCAAGCATTCCGCTAAGAACCAGCGAATGAACATTTTTTTTATACATATTAAACCTCTTTCCTATCTTCATAGGCAAAAAAATAACCGTATTCTAAAATACGGGACTAAAGGTATGAAAATAATTTTATTAGAGAAAAGTACAACAAATATACGTACGCTAAAAAGAGTACCACTTCAAATCAAAAATTATTATTCTATATCTTCTATCATCCAGACTATACTGTCGGTTTTGGAATTTCACCAAATCAACTTTCGCTCGCGGACTTTAACCGCCGGTCGGGAATTACGCCCTGCCCCGAAGATAATTTATATTATTTTTATAGTTTCATTATACAACTATAAAAGTTAAATGTAAATAATTATGTTTTAAAAAATTTAATTAAGTTTCAACATAGATGATAAAATATTGAATATTGGTAGAATTTTTCTTGTATTATAATAATGTAATAACCCTTTTAATTTTGAAATTTTGTTGTAATAAAATATTATTTTTCAGTTAAGAATACAATTTATTATGTAAATTAAAAACCTAAACGATGATTTTATCAAAGTTCAGGTTAATAAAAAATTTTAAATAAATATTATGCTAAGTATGCTTTTAACATCCACACATTTTTTTCCAATTCTGTTTTTACCCCAAGTGCAAAGTCAGAAGTTCCTTGGTCTCCTTCGTTTTCTGCTACGCTCATTAGGTAGGTAAGATCATTGATTAATAATTCGAAATCTTTTAACACTTGAGCGACCATTTCTTGTGTTGTTTCTTTTTCTGTTGCTTCCTTAATAGTTGCCAATTCTAAAGAACCTTTTAATGTAGAAACCGGATGCCCGCCAATAGCTAGTAATCTTTCAGCTGCTTCGTCTAAAGTTTCAGTTACGTTATTATAGTAATTTTCAAATACTTGGTGAAGAGTATAGAACGAATGTCCTTTAACATACCAGTGAAAACTGTGTAATTTCGTGTATAATACTGTTAGATTTGCTACTAATTTATTTAATTCTTTTTTATGTGTCATATTTAAATCTCCTTTGTAAAATTTATATAGGTTATATATCAACATTTTGAAATTAAAAGCTGATTAAGAATGATTAATATTCTTAAAACCATAGTTCGATTATAACATCGTGAAAATTTGATGTAAAGAAAGACGGGTTTTGAAAAATAATGAGAATTATTATCGTATCTTTTGCCGGTGAAAAAACACTAAGTTAAAAATTTATAATGAAATTTAAAAAATAATTAACTTAAATAAAAACTTTTGGTAATTAACTGATTTAGAAAAGACAAAAAAACCAATAGACATTCAGCAAGAGTTTTGATTAGTTGAAATAATAATTGTCACTTGGTAGAATTAGTGTAGAAAAGAGGTGTACGATGGCAAAACTATGTATATTTTTAATTAATTTATATCGAAAACATTCTGCCCATACTCCAAGTACGTGTCGATTTTCTCCGACTTGTTCGGCGTATGCTTTGGAGAGTTATCAAAAATTCGGATTTTTTCTGGGAACATACTTAACTGTAAAAAGATTACTAAAGTGTCACCCACTTTATAAGGGTGATTATTTTGACAATGTACCTTTATTTAAAGAGGATATATTTAAGAAGAAAAAATAAAAAATATAAACGGGAGTGACTTGAAAATCTTGATTTCGTTAGAAATAGATTTTCAGTCGCTCCCGTCCAGTTTATTAGATTTTAGGGAAGCTCTTTAAAGCGAATTTCCAAACTGATGAACCCTTATGTTTAATTGCTAATAAGAAAATTCTATTAGAAATTTCAGTTTTGAATTCGTTTTAAGTTGTATCTATCAATACTAGGCGGAAATATATGGAATATTATTTTATAATTTTTATTTTGGTTATACCGCTTTTAAAAATGATATAATATCTTTAATAATTTTCTTCAACTCGAGTTTATTTTTTTTATAAAATATAAAATTTTGTTATCTTTTGTAACATTTTTTCGCTTTTTTAATTTATAAATGCTATAATGTAAATATAAAATAAAAATGAGGTTTTTAGTATGGTGAAAAAAGCAATTTTAGTTATGACATATGGTTCTCCTGCAGAATGTACTTTTGAGGGCATTGCGGAATTTTTTACAAATATTCGCCGTGAGGTTAGGCCAAGAGATGAAGAAATAAATATTTTATTAAACAATTATTTAAAAATTAATGGTTCTCCTTTGCAAGAAATTACTAAAAAAACTGTAGAATTATTTACAAAAAAAGTTTCAGATGAGTATCAAGTATATTTTGCAAATAAATTTTCTGCTCCGTTTATTCCGGATGCGATATGTCAAATGGAAAATGATAATATTGATGAGTGTATTTGTTTAATACTTGAACCGCATTATTCTTTTTATTCCATAATGGGGTATGAGAAGTTTATTAAAAGTGAAAAAATTAAATTTAATATTATTAAATCGTGGTATGATGAAGAAAAATTGATTAATTATTGGGCAACGGAGATTGGAAAAATAATTGAGAATAAGGTTAAAGGTGATAGTTATAAAGTTATTTTCTCAGCACACAGTGTACCGGAAATAGCTTTTAAATATAGTGATCCGTATATCGAACAAGTTTTTAATATGACAGATTTAATCGCAAATACCATTCGACTTGAACCGGAAAATTACGTTAATACTTGGCAGAGTGAAAGTGATATTGGTATGCCGTGGGTTAAACCTGATGTGTTGGAGTATTTAAAAGGACAAAGTTCTCATCCGGAACACTACATTTTTGTTCCGCTTAGTTTTGTCAGCGAGCATATAGAAGTATTGTTTGATAATGATGTAGAATGTAAAGACCTTTGTGAAGATTTTGGTGTTAATTATCACAGACCGCCGATGCCGAATTTTGATGAGCGTTTTATTGATATTTTGGTCAGTGTTGTTGAAAAAAATAAACATAACGAGTTTAGATTTTCAAATCCGGAGAAAAGTACCTTTGATGAGATGAATCCTGATAGTATGGAAGACAGTGTACCTGAAATGCCGGAGTTCGTTAAAGAACTTATCGCTAAAAAGGGTGGAAATGTGGAAATGCCGGAGTTTGTTAAACAGATGTTAGGGCGTACCGACAAATCTGCAAAATAGAGAAAAAGAGAGTGGAAAAGGATAGTTGATTTATCAGGAGGATACTCCTTGCGGCATAAACCGCAAAATAAGAAATGGAAGCCAAAAGAGAAATTAGAATTAATCTATTAAAAATATCCGGCTTATCTTTATACTTAGAATTAAAAAAAACAATGTTTTAAATATAAATCCTGTAATAAAAAGTTTATAGTTATTATACCGTTCGTAGATAAATGATGAGAACAATGTCACTTATGACAAATTTATATTTAATAGGGATTTTAGGGGTTTGGTAACAAGATGTGATATTTTAGATTACATATTTTAGTTGTTTCTAGGTGTAAAAAATTTTTATTTAAATAGTAATTAAAAAAATGCTAAACAATAGGGTGTTGCTTAGCATTTTATTCTTATTCTTTCGTTCTTCGTATTTGCTAATGAAGAAAATTTAATTGTATCTGTTTATTTAATTTTTTTATTCTTGTTCCTAATTTCTTCCAAAGTATGCCAATTTTCTGCGTTGTCATTCTTATTAAGTTCTAATATTTTCTTGAAAATAGATATAATCAAATCTACTCTACTTACCCAAATCCGTGTAATAAAAAACCATATAATACAAATGACTAAAAAGATTAAAAAATATGTTAGCCACCTCATAGCTTATTTACCAGAAATTTTTTTGAAAATGTATCAAATTTGTCATATTCTTCCGGTTGGTATACATAAGCAAGAAATTTTTCATCATTTCCTGCCAAAGTTGCAAATTGAGTATATCCTGCCATCAATCCGCCTTGATGATAAATGGTATACATACCTGTAGCAATTTTTGCTTTTTTAATATTGTCTTTTCTAAAAATTTCAGCTTCACTGCATCCCTCAAGTACCGGAGTTGTTTACAAGAGAGCTATGCTCAATAATTAAACTTGTATATGTGTATGTGGTTTTACGCGCCAAAATATAATCACTATTTTTATATTTAAATTATACTCATAAACAATATCATAGGAGTCTCCGTCCTCCATAACCCTATTAAATAATTCTCTTAATCTGCTCTTGTTTGCGTCGGATTTTTAAGTATCCCATTCTTTCTTCTTTCCAAACCAGCCCATAATATATTCCTCCTGTGTAATTGTAATTTTACTCCATAAGATTATAATATATAAAAAATGAAGCGAGTTTTTATAAATTAATTATATTATTTTAAAAGTAAATTTTATAATATAAAGGTGTAAAAATTAGTTTAAGATAATAAAAATCCCCTTAATATTTTTTAGGCAACTAATTTAATTTTATAATCTTCATTTAATTTTATTTATAGTTTATGCTTGTATTAATTAGGTGAAATAGCGATCAAAGTTTGAATTACGGCGTGAAGTTATAAAAAATTTTTTTCTTTAACTATTAACCTTATTTATAGTTGTTATACATCATTATTTTTACTTTGTTTTTATGTTATAATTGTAGTGTAACTATATAAATATAAAGGAGATATATTATATGAAAAAATTTAAAAAAATCAGCACCGGAATAATGGGGTATCTTTTAGCAGTTACTATTGCGGGATGCAGTAGTGGGGACGGACTTAATCGTTCGGCAAAAGACGGTAAAGAAAATGCTGTAGAAAAATCTGCGATTAGGTTGGTAAACGCAACTAAAGAGGGAGATTATAATCTTATCAGTACAGATGAATTAAAAAAAGCGATTGATTCTAACGAAGATATACTTTTGATTGATACAATTCCTGCAGAGCGATTTGCTGAAACTAAAATTAAAGGAGCGGTTAATGCTGGGCTTCCTAAAGAGATGAAGGATTTAAAACAAGAAGAAAAAGATAATTTCTTGAAAATTTTAGGAGATAATAAAGATAAAAAGATTATTCTTTATTGCGGATTTACATCATGTGAAAGATCTCATGTCGGTGCTGTGCTTGCCAGACAAGCAGGATATAAAAATGTTTATAGATACCCCGGAGGTATTGCGGCGTGGTTAGATGCAGGGAATAAAGTTGATAAGTAAAACTCTTTGGTAATGATTTTATAAGGTGACTTTAAAATTGAGGTTTAGAAGAAATCTATTTTGTAAAGCTGGCTTTGGAGATTATTAGGTATTTAGAAGTTTTTGTTAAGTAGATTTGGACAACGGTTAAATCAATTATAGACATCTTTATAAAGTTGTTGGTTTAAGACAAGTCCACGAGAAAAAATAATTGATAAATTTTGTATTAAGTTTAATATGGAACATGAAAAAATTCAGGTTCCATATTTTATTATGCAATCATTTATTAATAAATTCATTGCAGGGTTTATGATTAAGAAATTACAGAGATATAAGAATGTTTTAAACAACAATTATTTTAATTTGAATTTTTCTTGACATATATTCATAATGGATATACAATAATATCAATGATGGGTATATCTATTATGGATATAGATAATCTCTAATTAGCGAAAGGAGTGTAGTAATGGCAAAGTTAAGCCCCTATGAAACAGGAGAGTTAACTGATAGCATCTTCTTTACGTTATTGGTGTTAACTGAACCGATTCATGGGTATATGATTATGCAACGGGTGAACGAGTTAACGCAAGGTAAAGTTATTATAGGTCCTGCTACAATGTATACAACACTTGCAAAAATGGTTGCTGCTGGGTGGATTGTCGAACAAGAGGTTGATAATTCGAAAAAAGAATATTACATAACAACTAAAGGACGTGAAATTTTAAATAATAACTATAAACAACGTGTATTTCTGCTTAGTGTAGCAGAAAAAATATTAGGAGGTGCGAACAATGAGTAAAAGGAAGTGGTTGGTTAATTTTTCTTGGAGTAATAAACATTGTATTCGTAGACCGGAATATATGAGTAGCCTAGGATGGCATTTTAATTGTTTGGGCATTTTATTATAGCTAACTTATATATGGATATATTATATATAATAGCCGCCTTACGCAGTGGTATATTTGAGTTTGGTGTAGGAGGTCTATGTATTTTTATTCCAAAGTATATTAGATTGAAAAAAGAATTAAGTGGCGAGTAATTAAAATTATTATGAGCTGATAATAAAAAATTTTACACGCTATATATGTACTTTGTTTAAAATAGATTTTTAAGTTGTATATTAAAAAGTTTTAAGAAAACTATTGAATAGAATAAAAAATGAAGAGGAGTTACGAATATGATTTTGGAATTTAGAAATATAGAAAAAAAATTTGGTGATAAAAAAGTCCTTAAAGGAGTAAATTTCACCGCTAAAAGTGGTGTTGCAAACGGATATTTAGGGAGAAACGGTAGTGGTAAAACGACGAGTTTTCGAATATTGTTAAATATATTCAAGGCTGATAAAGGAGAAATTTTAATTGACGGTAAACCTATTAATCATAATGACATAAAAATAGGATATCTTCCGGAAGAGCGTGGTATGTATGACGGCATCGGTTTAGTAGACCAATTAGCGTATTTCGGAATGTTAAAAGGGATGACAAAATCGGCAGCAAAAACCGAAGCGAAACGTTGGTTAGATTTTTTTGAATTGGAGGATAATAAAAAAGCGTTAAAAACTTTGTCAAAAGGTAATGCCCAAAAGGTACAAATTATTCAGAGTGTTATTAATAATCCGGATATTTTAGTTTTTGATGAACCTTTTAGCGGACTTGATCCTGTTAACGTCGGAAAATTGAAAGAAATTATTACAAACTTTATAAAAAAAGATAAACTCGTTATTTTTTCTTCACATCAAATGCCGGTCGTTGAAACTTTCTGTGAAGATATTAATATATTGGAAAAAGGAAAAATAGTTTTGAGCGGTAACTTAGATTACATAAAAAAACAACTTGGGCATGGTAAAATGCTGTTAAGTGTCAGCGATATTCAAGCAGAAGAATTACTTGCTAATCTTAAAACTATTCCGCTCGGGATTGATTATTCATTGAACAACGATATGGTTCTCCTTGATTTTAAAGAAGAAGAAGCTAAGAAAAAACTTTTTTATAAGTTGTCACAAAGTAATTTTAATGTTGAAGAGTTAAAACTTTATAAACCATCTTTAGAAGAGATTTTTGTAGAAAGTATCGGGGGTAAGTAAGATGAAGAATTTCAGTACGGTTTTTAATTTCGAATTTAAACAGTTTTTCGCAAAAACTTCAAACAAGGTTATTCTTTTTGTTTATCTTATAATTGCTATTGGAATAACTTTTGTTCCATCTATAATGAGCAGCAGTATTTTTAAAGGTGAAGATAATTCAAATTTTCAACGTAGTGCCTATGTCATAAAAGATGTGACCGTTTCAACGGATAATTTAAAAGAGGCGAAAAAATATGACAGTAAGGAAGCGGTTGAAAAGGATATTAAAGAAGATAAACTGGATGAAGCGATTGTTTTAACTAAAGACAGTTATGAATATATTTCTAAAAAAAGTATTTTTGGTAACTCATCTTCTGAATTTTCTAATGCTTTTAATCAAAATATAGAGCGTTTAGTCTATTCTCAAAACGGCTTGGATTTAACTAAGATTAATGAAGTTAAAGCCAGTGTACCGCAACCTAAGATTATAAATGTAAGTTCGACGGATAACCAAGAAAGACAAGCTGTTAATACGGTAGTTGTTTATGTGCTAACATTTATTATTTATATGACAGTTATTCAATTCGGTAGTGTTGTTGCTTTAAATGTTGTTAAGGAAAAAAGCAATCGTGCCATGGAGCTTTTAGTAATTACTGTAAATCCGATAACCCTTATTTTAGGGAAAGTTCTTGCACTTTCTATCGGAGTTTTAATTCAAATGGGAGTTATTATAGGTGGACTTGTGGTAGGTATAAAGTTAAATTTATCAAATTATAGTGATAAGTTAAAATTTGTTGTTGAAAACTTAGATTACAAAGTTGTCGGCGTTGGATTGCTGTTTACTTTAACGGGATTTGTAATGTTTATGTTCTTGTATGCGGCATTCGCTTCGTTAGTTAGTAAGGTGGAAGATGTTAACGGAGCTATAACAATACCTATGATATTATTTATCGCAGCATTTTTTATTAATTTTTATTTGATGGGTTCAAGTGCTAATACAAAATTATCAGAAATATTATCGTATTTTCCATTAACTTCATATTTTGGAATGGTTACTCGTTATGCACTGACTGATGTAAGTTATTCTAGTTTATGGTTATCATATGGAATATTAGCTTTAACAACTTTTGTTTGTGCTTTGGGTAGTGTTAAAGTTTATCGCTTGGCAACATTAAGATACGGGCAAAAATTAAACTTTTTTAAACTATTGCTAGGTAAATAAAAGTATATATTTATATACAAAATATTATTTTTTGCTGATTTTATAGTGGTGTAGCAACCTTAAGAACTAACTGCTACGCAGTTTTCTTAAGCTTCACCTGAGCTTATAATCTCAGGTGAAGCCAGTATTCCACCACTAAGAACAGCAACGAACTTAATAGCAATCAAATGGGTGATAATGAAATAAATTTTTAATAATATAATAATAATTTTGTGTTGTTTATTATTTATTATTTACAAAATTTGTAGAATATTGGCTTATTTTAGAGATTATTTCCTTTACAAAGTCGAAAAATTCTTGTATAATACACATATGTCTTTTTAGAAAATACAATAAATTGTAAAGGAGATTTGTATATGAGTATTTATAAAAGAATTCCATTGCTCGTTAAATTAATAGCAGCTATAGCACTAGGTATTATTTTAGGGGGTATTTTACCAACATCTATTATCCGAGTATTCGTGACATTTTCATCAATATTTAGTTCATTTTTAGGGTTTACTATTCCACTAATTATCGTCGGATTTATTGTCCCGGGGATTAGTCAAGTATCAAATAACGCCGGAAAACTTCTGGGACTTTCAACCGGAGTGGCTTATATTTCTACTTTGATAGCGGGAACGTTCGCTTTTATCGTGGCTAAACTGGTTCTTCCGGGCATATTGGCTAATGCAACCCTACAAACATTTCAAAATCCGGAAGAGCTAATGCTTAAAGGTTATATCGAATTTAAAATGAACCCTATTTTTGATGTAACAACAGCACTTATTATTTCGTTTGTTTTAGGAATAGGCATTTCTGCTGTAAAATCAGAAGGTTTAAAACAAGGATTTAATGATTTTGGCGAGATTATTGAAAAATTACTTTCAGTTGTAATTATTCCGTTACTTCCATTGTATATCCTAGGGGTATTTATGAATATTACCGCTTCAGGTGAAGTATTTAAAATTTTAAAAATCTTTATTTTTGTTTTTGCGGTGATTTTAGTCTTACATATTATCATTATTCTTGCTCAATATACTCTTGCCGGAACCGTAAATGGACGTAATCCGTTTAAAATGCTGGCAAACATCATTCCGGCTTATATGACAGCCGTAGGAACTCAGTCATCAGCAGCAACTATTCCGGTAACACTTCGCAGCACTAAAAATATGGGAGTAGATAAAAATATTGCTAATTTTACAATTCCCTTATTTGCTACTATTCATTTATCAGGAAGCACAATCACATTAACCACTTGTGCAACAGCTGTTTACTGGCTACAACACGGTGCAATATTCCCGACAACAGCAGTAATGATTAAATTTATTATTCTTCTCGGAGTAACAATGGTAGCCGCTCCCGGTGTCCCCGGCGGTGCAGTTATGGCAGCTCTTGGTTTATTGCAATCAGTTTTAGGTTTTAATGAGATTATGTTATCATTAATGATTGCTTTATATATTACTCAAGACAGTTTTGGAACAGCTTGTAATATTTCAGGTGACGGTGCATTATCTGCAATAGTGGATAAATTAAATCAGATATTATTTAAAAAGAAAAAAACAACTTAAAATATAAAATCAAAATAACAAAAATAAAGAACTATATGTATCTCAAAAATCTTAATTTTATTGGAAGTTGATTTTGGTCAAGTAGCTTTCTATAATTTAAAATACTTTTTCCAATAACGTGAAAAAAATATTTATTAAGCAAGTTTGTTGTTAAATTTTAAGTTTTTTCTTATAATTAAACTATAAATGTTTACCTTAGGAGGATTTTAAAATGACATTCAAATTACCAGAATTACCTTATGGATTTGATTTTTTAGAACCGGTTATCGATGCTAAAACTATGGAAATTCATCACGATAAACACCATGCTACATATGTTAATAACTTAAATGCGGCATTAGAAAAACACCCTGAATTCGAAGCGAAGTGTGTTTGTGGTTTACTTCGTAACATAGAAAAAGTTCCAACCGACATTCGTCAAGCTGTAATAAATAATGGCGGCGGACATCACAATCACTCACTATTTTGGAAATCTTTAACTAAAGTAGACAGCTCAGAATTTTCAGGATTAATTAAAGAAAAAGTTGATGCTGAATTAGGTGGATATGAAGAATTTGTAAAAAGGTTTTCTACTGCTGCAGCTACAAGATTTGGTAGTGGTTGGGCATGGTTGGTACTGAATAAAGAAGGAAAACTAGCAGTAACTTCAACAGCTAATCAAGACAGCCCATATTTGAGCGGTTTATACCCATTATTATGTCTTGATGTATGGGAGCATGCTTACTATTTAAACTACCAAAATCGCCGTCCGGATTACATTAGAGAGTTTTTCCGCATCGTAAATTGGGACTATGTAAATGAACGTTTAACAAAAGGTTTAGAATATTTTAAAAAATAATTATTTATAGAAGGAGAGTTGGAAAACAATTTTTAACTCTCCCTCTATTAAATTTAATAAAAATTTTTTAACTTTATTTTAACATCTTATTTTATACTATTAGTTACTTTAGGAGTAGGGCAACCTAACTCCTAATTTTTATTAGAAAAGTAAGTTAAGTTTGGAGGATTTTTTATGTTGGGTAATTGGAAAACATTCGCCGTATTTATAGGGGTTGCTGTTTTTTATGAATTTTTGATACTTCTTCTCTGGTTTGGTTTAAAATGGATGATAACTCCATATACAACGCAAAAAGTTAGACTTTGGCTTTGTATAATATTGTTTATAGTTGCCGATTTTTCAATATTAAGTTATATACTGAGACTTGGTGCACCTATTGTAAATTATGGAAATATTTGGTTTTTCTATTTCAGTCACGGCTTTGTGGCTTTAGTTGTTTTGACTATTTTATACCGGATACTAAAATTATTTAAAATAAGTTTATCACAAGGCATAAGTTTAACACTTACAGGTATATTTTTACTAAATATGACTGCACTGGGATTATTTTGGGCATATTCACCGACAGTAAAAAATCAAACTGTAAAAGTTAATAAACACCTTGAAAAACCACTTAAAATCGCTATGGTAGCCGATTTACATCTCGGAACCTTCTTCGGTAACAATCAACTTGAAAAGTTAAACACAATAATAGAAAACCAAAAACCTGATGTTGTTATTATTGCCGGGGATATAATGGATGATGATATGGTTATGTACAAAAAACTTAACATGGGAAAAACTCTTAGCAAACTTCACGCTCCCCTCGGTGTTTATACTGTAATGGGAAATCACGATCATAACACGGAAGATATTATTAATGAAATTTCTAAAACAGGGATAAAAACTCTTGCGGATGAAACCGTAAAATTAACCGACGATATAACACTCGTCGGGCGTAAAGATAGAAGTGTTAGTAGAGATAGATTAACGACTATGGATTTATTAAAAAATGTTGATACCGATAAGACTACAATTTTAATAGATCATCAACCGAATGCCGTAGAAACACACAGTTTATTACCGATTGACGTACAATTATCCGGACATACTCACCGTGGTCAAATTTGGCCGTTTAATTATATAACAGATAAGGTCTATGTTTTAGATCATGGCTATAAAAAAATCAATAATAAACACTTCTTTACTACAAGCGGTTACGGTTTCTGGGGTCCACCATTCAAAACAACCGCTCGCTCGGAAGTTTGGATAATAAATTTAGAAGGGAAGTAAAGTTAAACTTACTAAAATATTAATTCACTGCATAATAAAACGCTCCTCATAATGAAAAACATTCAAGTAAAACAAAACAAACACTCAAAAACAATCTATAAAATGACTGTTTTTGAGTGTTTTTACTTGAAAAAGATTGTACAACTGTATTACATTAGATATAATAAAAGAAGAATAAGGAGATTAGTTGATGAGAAACGAAAGGCACAATAAAATATTAGAGTTATTAGAAAAAAACGGTTTTGTTACTCTTCAAGAATTAATAGAAAAACTCGGGGTGTCAGAGGCAACCGTTCGTCGTGATTTGACCTTGCTTGAAGAAAAAAATCTACTTTACAGAACTCATGGCGGTGCATCTAAAAAAACATCAGCACGCGGTTTAGAAGAAAGTGTTATTATTAAACGTTCAGAAAATATTAAAGATAAAAAAGAAGTTGCAAGATATATAGCAAACAATATTATAGAATCCGGTCAAACAATTTATCTTGATGCCGGGACTTCAACATTTGAAATAATTGATTTTCTTCGTGATAAAAGAATTACCGTTGTAACTAATTCAAGTTATCACTTAGCAAGATTAATACACAACAAAATCCACACTATTATTTTAGGTGGAACAATTAAACACTCAACACAAGCTGTAATCGGTCATTCCGCAATAAAACAACTTGAAAATTACAGTTTTGATATGTGTTTTGTCGGTTGTAACGGTGTAGATGCGAAGTTCGGGCTTACTACCGCCGAAGAGAGTGAAGCATTTATTAAACAAATAGCCCTAAAAAATAGTAAAAGAAAATTCATCTTGGCTGATAAAACAAAATTTGGGCATAGAAAATTTCAAAAATTTGCAGATTTAAAAGATGTAACGATAATATCATATTCCGTTCCGGAAGAATTTAAAATATATGACAACATAATAGAAGTAAAAACAAAGGAGGATAAATAGTGTATTATACAATAACTCTTAATCCGGCTGTCGATATGCTAGTTAGTGCTGAAAATTTCGAACTTGGAAAACTTAACAGAACAAAAGAAGCGCAATATGTAGTCGGCGGCAAAGGAATTAATATTTCAATGTTATTAAATAATGTTAATGTAGAAACTAAGGCACTTGGTTTTGTGGCAGGTTTTACAGGTTATTTTATAAAATCAGAACTAGATAAGCTAGGTATTCATTATGATTTTGTAGAAACTGCCGGAGTAACAAGAATCAATATGAAACTTAAAACCGAAACCGAAACTGAAATAAATGGACAAAGTAGTGCTGTAAATAATAAAAATATCGTAGAATTTTTTACGAAATTGGAAAATCTAACAGACAATGATGTCGTTTTTCTATCAGGAAATGTTATTAGCGGTATGAATATTGAAAATTTTAAACGTATTGCTAAAACTATTTCACAAAAAGGTGCCTTACTCGTTGTTGACAGTAATAAAGATCTGGTATTGGAAACATTACAATATAAACCGTTTGTAGTAAAACCGAATGAATTTGAACTGGGAGAAATGTTCGGAGTAAAAATTATCAACGAAAAAGATATTTTGACTTATGCAACGAAATTAAAAGACCACGGAGCAAAAAATGTCCTTGTTTCACGTGGAGCAAAAGGAGCAATACTTCTTACAGAAAACAATGAAGTTTATTCGGTTAATGTAGCTAAAGGAGATATTATTTCAACGGTGGCAGCAGGTGATAGTATGCTTGCTATGTTTGTTGCTATGTATAATAAAACAAAAAATTATGAAATAGCGTTAAAATATGCCTCTGCGGCAGGGGGTGCTACGTCATTTTCGGTCGGTGTCGGCAGTAAAGAATTAATTGAAACGGTAGTAGAACAAATAAATGTTAAAAAAATAAAATAAGTTATAAGGAGAATAAGATGAAATTAACAGATGTTATAAATTTTGACTTAATACAATTTAATTTCAGTGCAACTGATAAACAAGAAGCATTGGATAAACTTACAACATTATTAGTTGAAAAAGATATTATCGCTAACAAGAAAAGCTTTTATGATGCTTTAATGACACGTGAAAAGCAATCAACAACAGGTGTTGGTGAGGGTATTGCTATTCCTCATGCTAAAAGTGCAGATTTTAATAAAGCTATGATTATTTATGCAAAAAGTGATACCGGTGTTGAATGGGAAAGCTTTGACGGTCAACCTGCCAACCATATCTTTATGATTTGTGCACCGGACAGTGGTGCTGATGAACATTTAAAGGCGTTAGCTTCACTTTCGCAAGCATTAATGGATATTGATGTGAAAAACGGTTTAAACAAAGCAACTACAAAAGAAGAAGTAGAAAAAGTATTTACAAACTTTATAGCAAAAACCGAAACTACAAAAAAAAGAAAACCAAGAAAAATTATCGACCGAAAAAAAACTTATATTATCGCTGTAACAGCATGTCCTACAGGTATTGCTCATACATTTATGGCAGCTGAAAAAATTAAAGAAACAGCAAAAGAGATGGGATTGGAAGTTAAAGTTGAAACGAACGGTCAAATCGGTATTGAAAACAAATTGACAAAAGATGATATTAATCGTGCAACAGGCGTTATTGTAGCTGCGGATAAAAAAGTTGAAACAGCACGTTTTGCAGGTAAACCGACTATTATAACAAAAGTAGCAGATGGAATTAACAAACCGCAGGAATTAATTCAAACAATTTTAGACGGTGAAGCACCTATTTACATTCATGACGGAGCAAATGAAAAAATACCGGATAATACCGGTGATGAAACAGTTTGGCGTAAAGCCTACAAACACCTAATGGAAGGTGTTAGTAATATGTTACCGTTTGTTGTTGCAGGTGGTATACTAATCGCTTTATCATTCTTCTGGGGAATTAATGCTTTTGATCCGAAAGACCCATCATATAACAAAGTAGCAGAAGTATTATTCTATTTCGGTAAAATTTCATTTAGTATGATGTTACCGATATTAGCAGGATTTATCGGACGCAGTATTGCGGATAGACCCGGATTTATCGTAGGTATGATCGGCGGTATATTGGCAGACCCAAGTATTTTAGGATTAAAATCTGATTTATTAGCTTATATGCCGTCAGGATTTTTAGGTGCATTGGTTGCCGGGTTCTTAGCAGGCGGTATTATCCAAGTATTAAAAGCGGCGTTTAGCTGGATGCCTCGTTCATTAGACGGTATTAAACCTATCTTCTTATTCCCAATTCTCGGGTCACTTATTATGGGATTATTAATGATCTATGTAATCAACGCACCGATGGCAAGCGTTATGGAAGGTTTGAAACACTTTATCGAAAGTCTTAACGGTAGTGGAAAATTTGTTCTGGGATTTGTTGTAGCATCAATGATGGCTATAGATATGGGTGGTCCTATCAATAAAGCATCTTATGTAACAGGAACAGCACTGGTAACAGCAGCTGGTACGGCAGGCAGTGATGTAATGGCAGCTGTAATGATAGGTGGTATGGTTCCGCCGTTAGCGATAGCAGTCTCAGCGACAATTAATAAAAATATTTGGCCAACATCACAACGTAGCGGTGCATTGGTAAACTATGTAATTGGCTTATCGTTTATCACTGAAGGAGCAATACCGTTTGCAGCAAGCAATCCGGCGCGTGTTATTCCACCATTGTTTATTTCCAGTGGAGTAGCGGGAGCATTAAGTATGACATTCGGTGCAGTATCAAAAGCACCACACGGAGGTATTTTTGCTATAATTGCCGGAGCGGTAAGTAATTGGCAGATGTACTTGCTGGCTTTAATAATAGCTTCAATATTAGGGGCGGTATTATTAATAGTTTCATTAAGTTACGGTAAAAAAACAGAAAAATAGAAAATAAAAACCAAGATTTTGAGAATTATACATTTCTCTAATCTTGGTTTTTACGTTATCAAATTAGCTGTTTTCAAAAAATTCCACTAATTTTTATTGTTCTTTAAATTCACCCCAGCTACTGGTACATTTGTTTCCATCATGTGTTCCGGTTGCTACATAATGACGTTCTCCGCCAAAAGAAATATAACTAATCCAGATAAATCCTTCATTAATAACATAGTTGTCATAATAAATAATTTCTCCTTGCGAATAATTATCTACTATTTTTGCTGTAACGCTGGGTTTAACCCGAACATTAATAGAAGTAACAAGAACAGTAAATTTTCCATTTTCACTTTTTAATTCCCAGTTACGACTTTCGTCATAAAACGGGCGTATAAAACCTACCAAATGAGCATTATCTCGAGTTTTAATTCTAGCAACTCCGCCACGTTCCGGCGTGCCGTCAACATTTTGTTCAACTGAGGTTATAAGGTTATTATTGACAGAAATTACAATACCGACGTGCCCAAAAATATCATTAGCACTCCATTGCCAAATAGCAATATCTCCGGCAGCAATTTTTTCTTCTTTTGCAGAGTACCTTATCCAATTTTTAGGAATAGGATTTTTTAAATAATCAAGGGCATTACCGTACATTTGGTATCCACCGAATATTTTAGTATAAGCCATAGTTAAATCAACACATTGCGCTCCATAATAACCGTCAATATCAATCCAACGATAAACGCAATCTTTCGCCCAATTAATCATTTCTTCTTTTGTTGCCATACTTATTCCCCCTTAGAAAGCAATTTTTCTTTAATAATATTAGTGAGTTCATCGACATTGTTGCCAATATTTTGTAAAGTTTTATCAAGCTTAACCAAGAAAAATACAGCAACAAAAATCGGAAAACCGACAGTATTAATAAAATTTAATATATCCATAATAAAAAAGGTGTGACGTTTGCCACACCAACCTCCCTACTACTCTAAGACCGCTTCTTCACGAGTTACATAAGCAACTTTTTTTAAAGAAGTAAGAACACGTTTATCGCTATTAAACACTTTGCTGTCAATAATTTTTTGTGCTACAGGTTCAACAGCAGCTTTATTCAAATTATCTTTAGGGTGATTAATATTTACACGATAACTTTTTTTGTCTTCAGTAATAAAATCTAAAATTAATGTTTTTTCCATAATAAATCTCCTTTATATTATATTAGTGCAGTGGTAGTAAGCGATACATTCTCAATATTTTTTTCAACTAATTTAGAAAGTTCATCCCCTACTTCTTTAAGCACTGAATCTTCAATATTTGTATTTGCTTCAAAGTTGTAACTTTTTTGAACAGTTTTCTCACCTTTTGGAACTGAATAGTTAAGGTGCAAAGTTTTTTTAAGTGTTTTCATTTTTAAAATCTCCTTTTATTTAAAATATATTTTGTGTCTTTGGCCTCTGACATTATATATATCGTACTAAAAATAAAAAATTCTCAAAAATAAAAAAAGAAACGACTTAAAAATCGTAATTTCATTAGAAATTGATTTTTAAGTCGTATCCGTACAATTCATTAGATTCCCGGTTTTCAGGTCAATCACTTAAAATTGGAAAAGTTATTTTTTTGTTTTTTTGTTTTTTACTTTATTTTTTGGAACACGCTTTGCTGATCCGATATTCCAAACAGTTTCTTCTTGAGAAGCAATTTCTTTATAAAGATTCGCATCCGTTAATTTTGATTTTTCTTCTTTTTTTTGAGATAATTTGGATTTTGTCGTTTTTTTGGTAGAATTACTATTAACAATATTTCTAGGACCTGATCCATACACAGAAGAATAGACAGGTGTAGGTTTAAATTTTCCTACCGGAGCCTTAGGAGTAATAGTATTTGTTTCCATTATTGTAGCGGTCACCGATTTTTTTGAAGGTGTCAGATTATTAGAAGAATATTTTTCAAAAATAGCCTCCAGTATTTTTTGATTATTTTCGATTTTTTCCTTACTAACAGGTCTATAGCCTCTATCTACAGTTTTATATTCCCCTAAAGTATAACCTTTAGATTTTTTAAAATAATCATCCACTTCATTACTGTAAAGTTTTTCGGTATATTCAATACCACGTTCAATATCCTCCTCTTTATTTTCCTTATCCTCGGTTTGTTCTACCGTTTCGGTTTGTTCAGCTGTAGAAACTTTTACTTTCGCCGGCATTGTTTTTTCCTCAACAAATTTATCAATATCGTTGTTTAGATTAACACTCTTCACACTCGGTGCCACTTCACGTGTTAGACTGTCAATATCCATATCATCGGCGTAAGTTTCAATTTTATTTTGTTTTTGAAGTTCTTTTATTTCATCTTCGTCCAAATGATAATCGCTATAATCCGCTAAAATATCTTTAGAAGAATTTTTTATTTCATCATAATCTTCGATTTCAATATCTTCTATATGAGCAGCCCTTTGAATAAGTTCTTCATCTGAAATTTGTTTTTTAGTATCACTTACTTCAACCGTATTTTCTTTTTTCAATTCTGCTAAATTAGAATTTAATTTTTCAATTTCTGAAAGAGTTTTTGTTTTCTTATTAGCCAAATCTATGTTTTCACTAATAATTAAATTATCCAGTTCAGTTTTTTCCGGTTCTTCTTCATTTTTTTGGTAAACATCTTTTCTAAAATTCATTACATCTTCAGTAGGCAGCTGATTTTCTTTTTCAAAATTTTCACCAATAGTTTTTTTGCTGGTACGATCAATATCATCTTCAAACAAATCCTCTGAGCCTTCCAATACATCATCAACACTTGTATATTTTAATTTTTCACGACGATCTTCTATAGATTCCAACTCTCTTACGTCAATATCTTCTACCAGTTTTTCTTTTGTTTTTTCTTCTTTTTCTTTAATATCGGAGAAGATTTTCTCCAACTTATCGTCTTCTTTTTTTGTTAAAGGTATGTCCGAAGTAACTCTGTCTTCTTTTCTGGCAATTGTATTAAAATCCGAGTTCAGTTGATTGCGTTCTTCCTGATGTTTAGAATTACGTTTTATTTGTTCAGAATAGCTGTCTTCAACGGTATTTGTTATTTTAGGGGTGATATTTTCTTTAAACTCTTTGCTGTCTTTTTCAAGAATCAAATCGTTACTTAAATTATCCATTTGATGATCTTGTTTAAGTCGTTTAGTTCTCACAGCTGCAAGTGTAGGATGTGTTCTTCTTTCAGTTTTATCAGCAAAAATATCAACATCTTTTATTTCAACATCATCAACTCCAAGTTTTCTCAATGTCGAGTTTAAATTTTGAGTATCTGTTTTTTCAGATTCATTGAAATGTTCCGGTATTACTTCGCTATTATCAACGTCTTTTTGGACTGTTTCAAATTCTTCTTCGAAAGTTTCCTGTTCTACATCTTTCGCTTTATTATTTTCTTCTTCAAAATCATCAAGGATAGTATCCAACTCTTCTTTTTCAATATCTTTATCAGAAACAGCAAAAAGTTTATCCTTTAACTTTTTCAAACTGTTTAAAAAGCCGCCTTGTTCTTGAACGTCATCTTCTTCGGTCTGTATATCATTATCCGATTGCGTAGTTTCTTTTTTCTGACGTTCTAAATAAGTTTTATAATCTTCCGTCTTTTCGTCTTTTTTAATATCGTCAAATTCTTCTAGTAAAGTTTCATCTTCATCATCATAACCGACCTGATCTTTTGTACTGAATAGATTTTTTAATTTATCAAAAAAACCGACTTTCTTCTCAGCACGAATATGGTCATCTTCATTATCTTCTAAAACTTCATAATCTTCTAAATAAAGATCATCTTCACCGGCGTCTTTGTCAGATGATGTATCGTAATTTTTAGAAAAAATTTCTCCCTCGTCATCAGCAAACTCTATATCAAATTCGTTATCCTCTTTTACCTTTTTTTCTTCAAAAACAGTGTCTTCATCTTCTTCTGAAAACCATTTTTTCCAGTTTACCATAATATTGCTCCTCCTTATCTACAGTTTTATTTTAGATTTAAGTCCTTAAAACGAGTTCCTACTTCCGTATTTTTATCCAAAATTAAGATACCTTTTACCCCTTCTTCATAAGAAAGTCCCAATTCCCTACGAGAACAAAGCATACCGTCAGATTCGACACCACGAAGTTTAGATTTTTTAATCAATAATCCGCTCGGTAACATAGCACCGATTAGGGAAACTACAACTTTTTGTCCCACATCAACATTAGGTGCACCACAGACAATTTGCAATACTTCAGTATCTGAAACTTTTACCGTAGTTACTGATAATTTATCGGCGTCGGGATGTTTTTCTTTTGTAAGAACCTCTCCAACGACAAAATAATCATCATTATTTCCTTCCGAATCAATTTTAATACCGTTTTTTTCAAGGCTAGCTTGAAGTTTTTCTTTTTGTTCGTCAGTAAGATCAATACTTCCTTCTCCGGATAATTTTAAATTTTCAACGTTAAAAATATTTAAACCGACAAGGATATTATCCTTATCTCTAATCAGTGTAATATTCTTTTTATTTTCAAAAGTAACTCTGTCTTCATTTTTAATAGTGATTAATAGCGTTTCACCTAACATTTTTTTATTGTAAAAAAATAACATAACACAATCTCCTAAATTATTTCTTTTATTCTATAAATATAAACAAACTTTCGATATTGCTGCCGTCATATTTAAAAGTAATTGTTGTAATAGGAACCAACCCTTCGGTAAAAAAATGAATCATCATTTTTTGCAAAATCTCCAACCCTTTTTTATTTTTTATGTCAGCTATAACGAGAACATCCTGATGAGGCAATCCCAAATAATATTCACCGCCAATTTTATCATAAAAATAATTAAGAACTTTTTTATCAAGAATTCTGGCGCCGTCATAACCGTCTTTAGCATTTAAAAAATAAAATGTATTGCCTGCTACAATGTCCGTATTGAATTTTAACGGTAATTTCTCCAAATTACTTTCTGCAATTTCCAGTAAGGTTTTTTTATTTGTATTTAGCTGTTTCAGTATGTCTTTGTCTAATAATTTATATCCTGTATCAAAATCATAAGCTAAGTATATAGCCGTTTCATTGGTATGACTGAATTTAATCAAATCTACCTTATTATCTTTATTAAAACCGGTAGATCTGATAACGGGATATATTTTTTTAAAACTATCTTCTTTGACTAATTCATTTTGAGTAATTTTGTTTTGAGAGATAAAATTCTGCTCAAGATGATAAAGAAACTCTTCAAATTTTTTATCACTAATTTTTGTTTTATCATTATTTAATCGTTTAACAAAATTATCAATATCAACCTTAGCCTTATGCCCATTATAATCTAAAATAAAAATACTTTTTTCCTTCAACTTACGTTCATAAATTTTAATTTTAGGTAATTTTTCTAAAATTTTTTCTAAAATATAATCTCTTGTATAAGACATAACGCCCCCTATTAATATATAATATGGCTATTTAATTATATCATAAAATACAACAAGCAAGCAATACTAACAAAGGGGACAATCTATTAAATTAGAATTTAATAAAAAGATAAATTTTTAAAGGCTGACATAAAAAAGATTATTACAATACTTTAAATAAAAAGATTATAAATTTTAAAATTTAGTTTAGGGTTGCGATTTTGTTCAAATAAACAATAATTAAAGTGTTGAAAAACTATAATAAATATTGTAATATAGAGAGGTATATAACATTGTTTTACATCAATATTAGATTTAATATTTTTAGTGTTGTTTAGTATGAAATTTTTATTTAACGATGATGTTTGAGAATGTTTATAAGATAAAATACAATGTGATTATAAAAAAACTATAATCTACTAAGAAAATTTAAAATAATAGAAAGAGAGAATTATTATGGGTCGTAAATGGAATAACATTAAGGAAAAAAAAGCGGCAAAGGATGCGAATACCAGTAAAATTTATGCGAAGTTCGGAAGGGAGATTTACCAAGCCGCAAAAAGTGGTGAGCCGGATCCCGAAAGCAACAGAAACTTAAAAGTTGTTTTGGAGCGTGCTAAAACTTATCGTGTTCCTAAAAACATTATTGACCGAGCTATAGAAAAGGCTAAAGGCGGCAGTGAGGAAAACTACGATGAACTGCGTTATGAAGGATTTGGCATAAGCGGGACAATGATTATTATTGATACGCTTACCAATAATGTTAATCGTACTGCGGCGGAAGTTCGTACAGCTTTAGGAAAAAATGGCGGTAATTTGGGTGTGACTGGTTCTGTGAATTATATGTTTGACAATACGGCTGTTATCGGTGTCGCAGATAAAAGTGCTGATGAATTGTTAGAAATCTTGATGGAAGCGGATATTGATGCACGTGATATCGTTGAAGAAGAAGGATTGGCACTCGTTTACGGAGAGCCTGAAAACTTCCACGAAATTCAAGAAGCATTAAAATCTGCCGGAATAGAAGAATTTGAAGTAGCTGAAATTTCTATGATTCCACAAAATGAAGTAACATTAACCGAAGAAGACAGGGTAAAATTTGAACGCATGTTGGATATGCTTGATGACTGTGACGATGTTCAACAAGTATACCACAATGTTAACTTGGATTAGAGGTTAGCGATGGTAAAAAAAATAAAGAAAAATAGTTCATACAGCTATAATGATAGAAATGTAAAGCCGACTTTTTCCACAGAAGCAACAAGATCTTTAGTAAAAAATTTTCCGGATATAGTAAACGAAAATGCTAAAAGTGGAAAAAGAGTTATCGCTTATGCAATAGATTTATTAACTTACGTGCCGATAGCAGCGTTATTTCATTTTACAACATTAAATTTACGCCAAGCAGGTGGGGCTGAAAATGAAAGAAATGCAATGTATATGATGTTGGCGATTGTTGTCTACGCTTTACTGTTGTTCGGTTATTTACCAAACAAATGGCAAGGGCAAACTATTGGGAAAAAATTACTAAAAATTCGTATGGTTCCGACAAATAACCAAAAAGTAGAATTTTCAAAATATATTATAAGAGAATTTTTAATTAAAATTGTACTAGGTTGGATATGCGTACCCGTTATTTTAGCACATGGTTTATATAAAAAATTATTTGAAAAACAAGCCGATATTACATTATTGCACGATAAATTATTGCAGACAAGGGTTGTGGAAATATCCCAAAAATAATTCTTTAGAGGTGTTATATGATGAAAATGGATAGACATGCTTATATACTGGAAGAATTAAAGAAAAAACACTTAGTCAGAGTCAGTAAACTCGCTTATGATATGAAGGTTACGGAGATGACTATAAGGCGTGATTTACAAGAACTGGAAGATTATGGTCATTTAACTCGTATCCACGGTGGAGCAAAATTAAAACCCAAAAATTTTTATCAGGAAGATAACTACAACAAAAAAATTCTGATAAATGTTGAAGAAAAAAAACAAATTGCTAAAAAAGTAGCGGATATTATAAAAAATAATGAAACAATTTTTATAGGGGCAGGGAGTACAACGAGTTACTTAGCGGAGTTTTTACAAGATAAAAGCATTAACATAGTAACCAACTCCATTACAGTTTTTGAGCAATTTAAAGATAATAATTCATGTGATTTGATTTTTATTGGCGGAAGGTATCGCCCCAAAACAAAAGGTTTTGTAGGTTATTTTACACAAGATGCCCTCAGCAAAATAAGTGTCAACAAAGCATTTGTAGGAGTGAACGGTATTGATTTGGAAAAAGTTACAATTTCCGACGAAGAAGAAGGGCGTTGCAATGACACTATACTAAACAATGCGACTGAACGCTATGTTTTGGCAGACCACAGTAAATTTTCCACTCATGCTTTCTATTCTTTTTATCGCTTAAAAGACTTAACAGCGATAATAACTGATAACATACTGGACGAAAATATTAAAGAGCAGTATAAAAAAGAAGTGGAAATTATTTAACTACAAAAAGCTATATTTAATCATTAGCTATTAAACAATAAAATATACAAATTTTAAAAAAAGCAGAAAAATTAACTATACCGGTTAGTTTTTCTGCTTTTTTCTAAGGTTTTCATTTAACTTGGTCTATTTTGTTACAATATTCAAAAACAAAAGAATTGTTCAGTCTTTATAATAGTTTGAAATTATTATAAAGATTTTTCAAAATTTAGTGGACTGTATGTAATAACTTGATAAAATCAATTTATAATGAAAATACAAGTTTTGAATTGGTTTTATATTTTTTAGATTAAGAAAATTATTAAAACTTAGATAAAAGTTAACCCCACTACAAAATCTCACATAATTTTAAAAATTTTAGTTGAATGTATCTCTCAGTTAGCAAATTTTATTATAAAATATGATACTAAAAATTATAGAAATTATTTTTAAGTAATGTAATATATATTATAAAAATAAGAGTACAATGATTAAGAGGTATTTTTAAATTTTTCTTTTCATTAATATTACAAAAAAAATTTAAGTGTTGAAGATAGATGGTCAATGTTTTTTGGACAAAGACAAAAAATTTCAATTAACGAAAAGATACAGCTGTTTAAAACTGTATTAAATACTGTACTAGGGCGAAATTACCCTTAAGCAATTACTAATTATCTCTTAAATAGAATAACTTTAAGTTATGGATAAATTTTTTTTATATTATTTTCAAGTTATGATAAGTTTTTTTCACAAAAATTATAAAAATAAAGAAATTAAAATCGTAAAATATTAAGGTGTTGATTTAAGAGAACACTAGAGGGTAGTTGAAAAAATATTTTATTGTGATATAATATAAGTACAGAGTTGTAGTATAACAAAAGTTAATATAAACTTAGCAATAAACAATAGTTTTTAAAAATTAAATAATTAAAGAAAGGTTGATTTATATGGATGCAGACAGGAAAAAAAAGAGTAAAAGTATTGTAAAAAAGGCAATCAGTATTGAAACATTTGTTTTTCTTATCGTGTTTTTATTAATCTTCGGACTTATGGCACGTAAGATGGGAACTCCTTTAATGTTTAAAACAATGATGGCAACCGCCCACGACTTGCTACTTAATACAGTATTTTTCATAATGGCGATGGCGGTCATTGCTGGGGCTATCAGTGCATTATTATCAGAATTTGGTGCAATAGCACTTATTAATAAAATTTTCGCACCACTTATGAAACCACTTTGGGGAATGCCCGGTGCGAGTGTAACAGGAGCAGTTGCGACTTATTTATCAGATAATCCGGCTATTATCCCTTTCGCTAAAGATACTCGTTTTATATCATTTTTCAAAAAGTATCAAGTTCCGGCATTATGTAATTTAGGAACCGCTTTTGGTATGGGGCTTATTGTTACTATGTTTATGATGGGACAAGGTACAGGTTTTGTTAAAGCCGCACTAATCGGTAATGTAGGAGCTATTATCGGTAGTATTATTAGTGTTCGTTTAATGTTAAGACAAACGAAAAAATTTTTTGGTGATAAGGCTTACGAACCTGCGATTGAAGTTAAAGATGGTGAAGAAGACCCTAATAAAGTCCGAATTATTCGTGACGGTAATATGTTCCAACGTGTACTGGATACCATTTTAGAAGGAGGTAAAACCGGTGTAGAAATGGGTATGGCTATAATACCGGGTGTTTTAATAGTTTGTACATTTGTTATGATGCTAACTTTTAAAATGCCGGCTAACGGATATACCGGTGCTGCTTATGAAGGTGTTGGTTTCTTACCTTGGTTAGGAGAAAAATTAACATTTATTTTAGAACCGTTATTCGGTTTCAAATCAGCAGAAGCAATAGCGTTCCCAATCACAGCATTAGGTGCTGTTGGTGGCGCAATATCATTAGTACCCGAATTTCTTAAAGGAGGACTTATTGGACCTAATGATATTGCTGTTTTCACAGCGATGGGAATGTGTTGGAGTGGATATTTAAGCACTCATATAGGAATGATGGATGCCTTAGGTGTAAGAAAACTGTCATCAAAAGCGATTGTTTCACATACAATCGGTGGTATAGCAGCAGGGATAGTTGCACATTACTTATTCTTGTTATTAGGTTAAATTAAATTTAGGATATTCATAAATAAACCCGAACCTCACTTTTAATTATTAAAGTGAGGTTTTTTATTACTTAGGTTCAATAAAAAAACTTGACAGCTAATTTTAAAAGATATATAATAAATATTGTGTTTATGGGGTGATATTTAATGAAATGGTTAAGATCTTCTTTATTCAAAAATAATAGTAATACTTTTACTTTTGAAGAGAAAATTAATATTAACGTAAATCACTATAATGCCTCTTTAAAAAATATTAAAGATGTTATTGTTAGTGGAACTTTAACTAGAGGCGGTAAAGATAAAATATACGCCGATTTAAAAATTATTGGAGTTTTCGAAATGATTTCCGGTAGAACACTAAATAGTGTTGAATTGCCGTTTGAAATTCTTGAAAAAGAAGAGTACATTGATAAATCATTAATTGGAAATGACATAATTGATGTAAATCTTATGGATATGTATATTGATTTGAAACCTTTAGTACATGAACTTATAATTTTAAATATTCCGATTACCTCATCAGCTGATGAACAAATGGAGTTGGTTTCCGGCAAAGATTGGAAACTGCTTTCTGAAGATACTTTAGTGGATCTTGCGAAAAAAAAAGAATCTCCATTTGCTGCACTTAACGGATTATTTAAAGAACAGTAAGTATGTGATTTTTATAATAATTGGAGGAAATTAACTATGGCAGTTCCTTTTAGAAGAACATCAAAAACAGCTAAAAGAAAAAGAAGAACTCATAAAAAACTATCTGCACCATCAATTTCTATCGATAAAACAAGCGGTAACTATGTAATGGGTCACCGTGTTGATAAAAAAACCGGTATGTATAAAGGCAGACAAGTTCTAGATGTAAAATAATTAAGTATTACCGAAAAGACTAAGTTACACTTGGTCTTTTTTTTTGTATATATTTTTTCAATAAATTTACACTTTAATTTTATTGGCTCTGTGTCAAATACGGGGCATGAGAAAAAATAAGGATAAAATGCTAAGCAATGCAGTGTTGCTTGGCATTTTTCAAAACGCCCTTAAAAGAAATATTATTTTTATACTCAGAAACAAATAACCTAGAAACAACTAAAATGCGTAATCTAAAGTTATAAAAGCTATTATAACCATAAGAAACTCTCTTTAAAACCTTTATCTTATTATTAATACCCTCCAAAGAACCATTAGAAATAGAATACCTAACACTATTAAGCATATACTCTTTATCTTTTCTCATAGTATTAATAGCCTTACTAACACCATCAGATAAATCGATAGTAGATTTTTCAATTAATTCTTTAAACTCCAACTCATTTCTATACCTTATTGCATATCTAATATCCTGAACTCTCTCATAGCTAGCCTTAAATATACAATCTAATCCTAATAAATAATCTAAAATATCACGTCTAGTAACTAAACTCCTAAAACTCCTATTAAAGAAAAACCTACCATGAGTAACATTACTTTCATCTTCTAATATTAACTTCCAATTATTTTTTAAAAGAGTATAATTAATACCTTTTTGTTTTTTGTAAATATTCATTAGCTTAACTCTAGTTCTATTAAGTTCTCTATTAACATTTTGAATAATATGAAACCTATCTATAACAATTTCAGCATTAGGAAACTTATTTCTAATCAACTTCATATAAGGAGTATAAATATCAATACAAATAGCCTTAACATTACTTCTAGCCTCTTTAGAAAATCTGGAAAAATAATTATTTAAAATATACTCAGTTCTACCATCAACTATATCAATAATCTCATGAGTTAAAGCATCTAAAAAAATAAAACTCATACCATTTTTACTATCTTTAGTAAACTTTAACTCATCAAAGCATAAATACTCAGGTAAGGTATTATAGTTAAGAATGTCTACATGGGATTTACATTTATAAAGAGTTCTTATAACAGTATTAACCGATACATTATTCATTTTGGCTATTTGTTTAAAAGATAAAGTATCAGCTAAATCACTCATTATAGAAAACTTAACATTTTTAGAAATACTACAGTATTTATCTACAAAAGAAGTAGTAGCTACAAATTTTTTATTACAAGTTTTACACTTGAAACGTTGCTTTCTTAGTTCCAAATAAGCAGGGATACCTGATATTTTTAATAGATTAATTCTAGTAAGTTCATTAAAGCCGTTTTTAACTACAGTATAACCTTTATTAAGACAACCACAGCATTCACACTTCTTGGGTTTATATGTTAAGGTACCTTTGAATACAAAGTACTTTTGATTATTTTTTATAGTTTCGTTATGTGTTTTCTCAATAGTTATATTTTTATCTTTTATTTGTAGTAGGTTTTTAATGAATTCTCCCTCTTTTATTTCTTTTGTTTTTGTGTTAAAATTATTCATGACAGATATCCTTTCATAGTTTATTTTTTTTTGCACTTTAATTATATTGGATATTTGTCTTTTTGTATATTAAAAAACAATACGGGGTATGGATTTTTTTTCATGCCCCGTATTTATTATACAACCATTTTATTACAGCAAAAAGATATGTTTTACAAAAATAACTTCTAATTTTGAATTAAACTCTAAGCAAAAAAGTTGTACCGTTCGGTAAAAGAGTGTATTATATTTTATAAAAGTTATTTGAAATAAATTATTAAAATTTTAAGGAGTTAATTATGGTAAAATATGATTTATTAGTAATCGGCTTTGGGAAAGCCGGAAAGACCTTAGCAACCACATTAGCAAAAGAAGGAAAAAAAGTAGCCGTTGTTGAAGAAAATAGTAAAATGTATGGAGGAACTTGTATTAATATCGGCTGTATTCCGACAAAAACTTTAATTGTCGCAGCTGAAAATAAAAAAAGTTATGCCGAAGCAAAAGCTACACGTGACAAAGTCGTTTCAAAATTAAACGCTAAAAACTTTGCAATGTTAAATAATAATCCTAATATTGATATTTATACTGCAAAAGCAAAATTTATCTCCAATAAAGTGATAGAAATTTTCGAAAACGGCGAAACTAAACAACTGGAAGGTGAAGTTATCGTTATTAATACCGGTGCTAAAAATAATACTTTGAATATTCCCGGTTTAACAACATCTAAAAATGTTTATGATAGTACCGAACTTCAAAAGTTAAAAACACCTCCGAAAACATTAGGAATTTTAGGTGGAGGTAACATTGGTTTAGAATTTTCCAATCTTTATTCTAAATTAGGTGTTAAAGTGACACTTATAGACTTTTCACCGACTGTTTTAGGTCGTGAAGATACTGATATTTCAATACTTGCTCAAAAATATCTCAAAGAACAAGGGGTAGAATTTAAACTTGGAACTGCTACTAAAGAAATTCGCAACAACGGTAATAAAGTAATTGTTGATACTGAAAAATATGGAAACTTGGAATTTGATGCCCTACTTCATGCGACCGGACGCCGTGCTAACACCGAAGATTTAGGCTTAGAAAATACCGACATCAAACTAGCGGCTAACGGCTCTATTGTAGTTGATGAATTTTGTCGCACTAATGTAGAAAATATTTTTGCTGTTGGCGATGTAAATGGCGGCTTACAGTTTACTTATGTATCACTGGATGATTTTAGAATAGTAAATAATTATCTACATGGTAATAAAGAATATACACGTCTAAATCGTGAAAATATACCTTACTCAGTATTCATTACCCCTACCTTATCACGTGTAGGTCTTAATGAAAATCAAGCACGCAAATTGTATAAAAATATCGCCGTTGCCAGTCTACATGTAGCAAATATGCCGCGCGGTGCAGTTAATCAAGATCAACGTGGAATTTACAAAGTAATTGTTGACAAAGATACAAATTTAATCCTAGGTGCTACATTATTTAGTAAAAACTCTGAGGAAATAATTAACCTTATTAAACTGGCAATGGATAATAATATTCCTTATACCTATATTAAAAACCAAGTATTTACCCATCCTGCAATGGCTGAAAATTTAAACGATGTTTTTAAATTAATTTAGTATCCCTTTAAATCGTAAATAATTTTTAAAACAATTTTAATAAGAGTAACGACAACTTATAAAAAATGTTAAACAGTTAATATAAAACTCTACACTAAGAAATTGATACTAATTCTTTTTAAATATATTGCTTTGTGGCAATAAACACTATATAATAGAATTAATCTAATAAATTTAAAGGGGTATAACCATGAATCTTAATACATTTTATGTGTTGTTCGGTTTCTTAGCTCTCTACGGAATTATCACTACTCTTCGTGATAAAAAGAAAAAAAGAGATGAAATTAGTAAAGAAGCCTTAACAAGATTGCAAGATAGACAATATAAAAAAGAATTGGAAAAAGTTATAAATTTTAGCCAAGATGATGCCATAAATATTGCTGAACTAAGAAAAAAATACTTCTTAAACTACAAAGATGCAAAGCAATTACTTGAAATTATAAAAAATAAAAGATAATATACAATAAAATTATCCCACCTAATTTTTATAGAGTTAATTAATTGTTTTCTATTTTAAACAGTTAAAAACCAAGATTAAGAAAATATCATTTTCAAAATCTCGGTTTTTTATCTTTTAAATCAACTTCTTTTTTAATCCTTTATAATTCTATAATAGACACGTGATGTTAAAACATAGACTATCAGATAAAATAAGGTAAATACTCCTACTGCACCCGACATTCCTATTAAGAAAGCTGTTGTCTTTTTCAATAAAAACAAATTCATTATTTTTTCAATAAATGGAAAAGCTACCGCTGTATGTATTGTCGCTATGACTAATGGTGCAAAGAAAATCAATAATACTTGCGAACGAATTGATTGTTTTATTTGTTTTTCTGTTAAACCGACTTTTCTCATTATTGAAAATTTATTTTTATCTTCATACCCTTCAGATATTTGTTTATAATACATTATTACCACTTGTGAAACTATAAAAATCAAACTGATAAAAATTCCGATAAATAGAAATGATGCGAACATTGCTTTAAATTCATCTTTATTTTCATATTTTGACTCTGAAAAAACTTCATATTTTTTATTTAAATTATTAATATCTTTTACTATTTCTGCTTCTTTATTCGGATTTTTTATATTAAACATTATGTTTGTTGTCAGCATTTCATCAGATTTACTTTTTTCAGCACTTTCAGTGACCATTAATTTCTCAGCTATTTTTGTCCTAATACTTTCATCTTTTACAACAATATAATAAGTTGGCATAATATTTGCTTCTGTATGCCCGATTTCTCCTGTTATTTGATTCAGTTTTTCTTTTACCTTAAACTTCTCGTTTAGAATTTGTATATCACTATGTTGATATTTTGCCTTTTTGTCAAGATAAAGTAGCACTTCGTCAGGTTTTAACGTTTTATTTTCACCATTCATTTTATTATAATCGCTTAATGTGCTTACAATAACAATTACCAAATTGCTTATTTTATTGTTTTCCGGAGCTGTTATTTTTCCGTCTTCCATTTCTCCTGCCGTCATTAAGGTATTATAGAATACTTCATCAGATTTTTTTACGTTATGTTTTTTCAAAATTTTATCAATTTCTTTTTGTACTTCACTTGCTATTTCTTTATTACTATGTTTCACCCCAACACTTATATCTCTTGGATATCTATTTTCATATGCTTCGTTTACTCCTGCATACATTGTACTGGTAGCTCCCATCGTAACAAGAACCATTGTCGATAGGATACAAATATTTGCAAGCCCTACCGCATTACGTTTCATACGATACAATAATCCCGATACACTGATAAAATGTTTCGGTTTGTAGTAGTAACGTTTATTATTTTTCATTATTTTTAACACAGTAATGCTTACCGTCATAAATATCAGATAGGTACCCAATATTACAGCCATAACGGCATAAAAGAATGATGTTAATGCTTCAATCGGATTTCCTGCAGTAAGTGCCGTATAGTAACCATATCCTACCAATCCGATTCCTATTAATGTTAAAATAAATCGTGCCTTAGGTTCTTTTTCACCCGTACTTCCTTCTTTTAACAAAGTTATTATTTTTAAACGTGATATTTTTATAACAGTATACAATAAAATTAAAAAGTAAATCCCTCCGAACAAACCAATCGTCGTAACAACGGCAATTACCGGTATATCAAATCCGAATACCACACCTTTGCTAAACAATTTTAAAAGTGCCAATAAGGTAACTTTACCGAACATTATTCCAAATGCTAAACCGAACGTTAATGTGATAAGACCGATAAATATTGTCTCTCTCATTAAAATTTTGGCTATTTGCTTTTTAGTCATTCCAAGCACAGCATAAAGACCAAATTCTTTAATACGGCGTTTAATCAAAAAGCTATAGGTGTAGAAAAGAAAAATCATTGAAAATATCGCTATTACTATAAGACCTAACGACAAAATTTGTTTTGTTTGAGCTGAACCGTGTTCCAATTTATTTAAACTTGTACCAAGAGCAATAGAGCCTAATATATAAAACGATGCTATTGTAAAAATTGATGCAAATATATATGGTAATACCAACTGTTTGTTTTTAACTATATTATTCCATGCAAATCTACTATAAAAGAATCTCATTTTACTCACCTGCCTGCATTAATGTTAAAGTATCGTTAATTTTCTGATACATTTCACTATGGTTTTGCGTTCCTCTACGCAACTCATGAAATACAACTCCATCTTTAATAAAAAGTACGCGTTTTGCTCGACTGGCTGTTTTTACAGAGTGAGTAACCATAATAATAGTTTGACCGGCTTCGTTTAACTTATCAAATACTTCCAACAATTGCTCTGTTGATTTTGAATCTAACGCTCCGGTAGGTTCGTCCGCCAATATTAATGCCGGATTGGTGATAATGGCACGTGCTACAGCAACACGTTGTTTTTGTCCACCCGATACTTCATAAGGATACTTATTAATCAATTTATCTATACCAAGCGGTTTTATTATATTATTTAATCTCTTTTCCATATCTTTATAATTTTTGTTTTCTAATACCAACGGTAGTAAAATATTATCTTTTATAGAAAAATTATCCAACAAATTAAAATCTTGAAACACAAACCCCAAATTTTCGCGACGAAAATTTGCCAATTCTTTATCTTTTAGTTTACTTAAATCTGTTCCGTTTAACCTTATATTACCGGATGTAGCTTTATCAAAAGTAGCGATAATGTTAAGTAATGTAGTCTTACCACTTCCGCTTTCTCCCATAACTGCTACATATTCTCCTTTATCTACTGCAAAATTAACATTTTTCAACGCCTCCGTACTATTTGTACTTAATATAGTTGCATATACTTTTCTTAAATTATTTACCTCTAATAACATATTTATAACTCCTTTATCATTTATTCGATATACTTTATTGTGTTTTACAATTATTATTTTACAGCAAAGTTTTCATTCGTTCTATCGAATTTCCTTACAAAATATAAATAAACCTTACAAAATCGTAAGGTTTGTATATTTTTATTTATATAATTGACCGAAATAAAGTTATGTTTTACTTATAAGTATCTTTTCACTCTCTATAATTATAATTTTGAGAAAATCCTATTTCTACCGTTGTTCCAATTCCTGTTGTTGACGTAATTTTTATCGTGTGTTCAAGATTATCAAGTATTTTTTTACACAAATATAAACCTATACCACTTGATTTTTTCTCATAGCGTCCGTTAAACCCTGTAAATCCTTGTTCAAATATCCTTGGTAAATCTTCTTCTTTTATACCTATACCGTTGTCAGTTATTGTTATTTTATTTTCTTCCAAAGTTATCTTCACCGTACCGCCACGTGATGTATATTTTATTGCATTACTGATAATTTGTTCCAATGCAAAACTGAACCATTTTTTATCTGTTATTACAAATGTTTCTTGTGGAACAAAATTAAGAGTTAATTTTTTGTTGATAAATAAGCTGGCATATTTTTTTAATATTTCTCGTGTTATTTCACTTAATTCAATTTTTTCAAATACATAATCGGTATTTTCACTTCCAAGCCTTATATATGTCAGCACCATTTCAACATAACATTCTATTTTAAATAATTCTTGTTCCAACATATAATTATCATGTTCACTGTTATCCAATATAAAATGTATTGCCGCTATCGGTGTTTTAATCTGATGTACCCACATACTGTAATAATCAACTAACTGCGTTTGTTTTTTACGATTTTCTTCAATAGTTTTTTCTAATTCATTAAATAACCTTGTAATTATTTTTTGATAATACTGAACCCTAATATCCAAACTAATCGGCAATTTATCTAAATCATTAATAAGATTATCTTTTAAAAAATGCAACGCACTGAAACTTCTTTTATAATTGTTAAAATCAAAAACACTTACGATTATAGCCAAAGTAAAACACAATAACCCGCTATAGTAAAGAACTTCTCTCGGAATATCATACAGGTAAAACATTATAAAAAAGATTATAATAAAAGAACAAAAAAGTAGGTATATTTTTAAATTTTTCTTTAAATAACTATATAATACTTTCATTAAACTAAATATCCCTTTCCTTTTTTAGTCATTATTAAATCATTAACACCGATTGACTTTAACTTTGCACGCAAACGATTAACATTAACCGATAAAGTATTCTCATCAATAAAATGATCACTCTGCCACAGTGTTGTCATTATCAATTCACGACTTACAATTTGTTCTCTATGTTCTAATAAGACGGTTAAAATTCTACTTTCATTTTTAGTCAGCTGTGCTGTTTTTCCCTGAAACTTAACCTCGTCTTTATTTATATCAAAAATAACATCTTTATAGGTTATTAACTGTGTATTAGCATTAAAGTTATAAACTCTTCTTAACAGCGCTTCTATTTTTGCTTTAAGAACAACAAGTTTAAACGGTTTTTCTATAAAATCATCTGCCCCTATTGTCATAGCCATTACAATATTCATATCGTCACTTGCAGAAGAAATAAACATTACCGGTACTTTAGAGATATTACGTATTTCTTCACACCAATAATACCCGTCAAAATAAGGAAGATTTATATCCATTAATACCAAATCAGGTTTTTTCTCAACAAACTCCGTCAATACCTGTTCAAAGTTATTTACTTCATAAGTAGTAAAATTCCATTTCTCTAAATATTGTGCTATGCTGTTAGAAATTACTTCATCGTCTTCCACTATCATTACTGTATACATATTTATTTACCTCTTATTATTTATCACCTATCACTTTACAAAATTATACCACAAATTAATCTCAAAAGTTAATATTTCCATAATTGTATTTTTTATTTATATAATTAATTTTTTATTATTTATCTCTACGAAGAAATATTTATATAATGATTATTTTTTTATTTTTATATTCTTAAATTTAACCGTTAATCAGGAAAATATTAAAAAAAATTAATTAATTGTTAAATTAATATATTTTTATAAAATAAATAATCTCTCCGTTACCGAAGAGACTATTTATAATTTAAAAAGAGAAAATTGAATTTTTTGTGGGTCAAGATAGAGAGAATTAATTTCCTTTAACAAACTTTATAAATTACGTTCTTGACCCACATTGGAGAACAACTTAAAACTTATGATTTCTTTAGAAATCGACTTTATTAAGCTACCTTAGACGTAGTATATTAGATTACTGTTAATAAGATATTCTACCAAAATTTTAACCTTTAGCATCATAAACCTCTAAAAGATTATATTTGTTCTAATGCCAACCGTAAATCTTCTATTAAATCATCTCTATTTTCTAAACCGATTGACAAACGAATTTGTGTAGGTGTTATCCCTGTATACGCTAATTCCTCAGGACTAAGTTGACCGTGCGTAGTCGAAGCCGGATGTACTACCAAACTTTTCGCATCTGCAACATTTGCTAAATTGGAAAAAATTTCTAAACTGTCTATTACCTTACGTGCGGCTTTCTCTCCACCTACAACATCAAACGAAAAGATTGAACCACTTCCTTTTGGTAAATATTTTTTAGCTAATTCATAATATTTGCTATCTTTTAATCCCGGGTAATTTACATGAGCCACTTTCGGATGATTTACTAAGAAATCTACTATTTTTTCTGTATTTTCTATATGACGTTCAACACGTAGTGATAATGTTTCCAAACCTTGTAATAATAAAAATGAATTAAACGGTGATATTGCTGCCCCTGTATCACGTAGAAGTTGTGTTCTTACATTTGTAATAAATGCCGCCTCTCCAACATCACGTGTATAACTTAAATTATGATAACTTGGATCTTCTTCTACTAATTGTGGAAATTTCCCGCTTGCTTCCCAATCAAATTTCCCGCTATCAACAATTACTCCGGCAATTGATGTGCCGTGTCCACCAATAAATTTAGTTGCAGAGTGAACAACTATATCCGCTCCATGACTAAATACATTAATTAAGTAAGGTGTAGCAAATGTATTATCTACTACAAGAGGAATATTATGACGATGTGCTATTTCCGCCCATTTTTCCAAATCCGCAATATTAGCTAACGGATTTCCCAATGTTTCGACAAACAATGCACGTGTATCATCTGTAATAGCTTGTTCTATTTCTTCAAAATTATCAGGATCAACAAAGGTAGCATTTACACCATAACGAGGCAAAGTCAATTTTAATAAATTATACGTTCCGCCGTAGACATTTTTTGATGACACAATATGATGCCCGGCATGTGCCAAAGTTAAAAATACATATGTTAATGCAGCCATTCCCGAAGCAGTCGCCAACGCCCCAACTCCCCCTTCTAACGCATTAACACGTTCCTCAAAAACTGCCGTAGTAGGGTTAGTTATTCTTGTATAAATATTTCCATTTTTTCGTAATGCAAACGAATCTTCTGCGTCTTGCGTATCGTCGAATACGTATGATGTTGTTTGATAAATAGGAACTGCTCGCGATTTTGTGTCCCCAACCGTTTGCCCTGCATGTAATTGTAATGTTTCAAAACTAAATTTTCTTGTCATAATTATTCCTCCTTTTCAAGTTCATTTACCTTAATAATAGACGTTTTAAGATAAATAAAAAATCGCCCTCATTGCCCTAAGACAACGAAGGCGAACTGTTAATTCGCGTTACCACTTCGATTTATATTAACCTTGCGATTAATACCTTATTCAGTACCATCATACTGCGTGCTTTAACGTGCCACTTTCCGTCATTACCTATTAGATAACGATAACTAAAAGACCATTTTCAATTAACCTTCACCACGTTTTCTCACACCAACCGAAAACTCTCTGTTTTAGCTACGCTATTAATTTACTTATCCTCTCAACGTCCATTATTAAATTTAAACTAATTGTACATCTGTTTATTATTTTTGTCAACACCTTTTTTTAAAATTTTTTTGAAACCTTCTTGCTGTAAGGTGGATTTTTATTTATAACTTTTACGATAATAATTTATCTAAATATTTATTATAAAATATATTTTCTTAATAAAATCATTTATTTATTAATAAAAATTTTATTAAATTTTAATTCCTTAATAATATAATAAAATTAATCTAAAAAATAGTATCTAAAACGTTTTTATGTTATAATTACATTATCAAAGGTTTTAAAGAAATAACAAATTATTACTATTTATTAATTTTTAGGAGGTTTTTTATGGAATTTATTAAAACAGAGAACGGTTTTGTTAAATACGACGAAAACGGTCGTGTTATTGCCGAAATTACTTATAAACAGACTAACGATCCTAATGTAGTTATAGCTGATCATACTTTTGTTGATTCCTCTTTACGTGGACAAGGTGTTGCAAAAAAACTACTTGACACCTTGGTTGCTGATATTTCAACACAAAACAAAAAAATTAAACCGACTTGTTCTTACGTTGTTAAAAAATTTTCAGAAGATTCTTCTTACGATTTTATAAATGCAGAAAAAAAATAATTTTTTCTATATTTTAAAATTTTTAAAAAAATAAAAAACAAGAATAACTTTTTAAATTTATTTTAAAATTCTATTATTCTTGTTTTTTTACCGTTTTTTAGTATATGTTTTATATGAAACAATTAATATTATATGTTTATATAAGTATTCAAAAAATTCTATCCCGAAATAAATATAGCCGACTTAAAAATTTAAATTTCAGATTAACAACACACCGAATATAAGCAACTGCAATAATATTTTGTAAGAAATTATATAAAAAATATGTTATATTTTCTATTTATCTTAATAATTTTTTATAAGTTGATTATTGCTTTTTCTATCTTAAATTCATAGGCTATTCTTTTTTTATCATCTAAATTATTTTTTATTGAAAGTGTTATTTCTCCTAGTTCTCTAAATCCAAAATTTGTTAAAAATCTTCTCATTATAATATTATCTTTATGAGTATCCACTTTGATACTTTTGATATTATTATTTTTAGCATATTCTATAATTGAAAACAAAATTTGTTTAGCAACACCTTTTTTACGAGCAGATTTTAATACTGCAAATCTATGGAGTGCAAGATACTTTTCAGATGTTGACCAAAGCGTTGATTTTTCATAATCAAAATCATAATTTGCTAATTTTAACGTTGCTACAACTTTATTTTCTAATTCATAAACAAAGGCTGTTTTTTCTTTTATATCATTTTTAATATCTTCAATAGATAAAGAGCCGTGTTGCCATTGATTAATATTCTGCTCCTTTAGAAATTTTTTACCGTCTTCCAGTATTTTCTCCACTATTTCTAAATCGCTATACTTGGTTTTTCTCAACATAACTACAATATTTCCTCTTTCAAAATTAATTCCACAGGGCAATGATCACTTCCAAATATATCGTTATGAATTTTTGCAGATTCTAAATAACATTCTATTTCTCTACTGATAAGAAAATAATCAATTCTCCACCCGGCATTATTTTTACGTGCATTAAAACGATAACTCCACCATGAATATACTCCTGTTAAATTTGGATAAAAATATCTGAATGTGTCAATAAAGCCTGCATTTAACAATTCTGTAAATTTCCCACGTTCTTCTTGTGTAAAACCTGCATTTTTTGTATTAGACTTTGGATTTTTTAAATCTATTTCTGTATGCGCTACATTTAAATCTCCACAAACCACTACACCTTTTTTAGTATTTAACTTAATTAAATAATCTTTGAAATCTTTTTCCCATTCCATACGATAATTAAGGTGCTTCAGTTCACTACCTGAATTAGGTGTATAAACCGTAACAAAGAAAAATTTTTCATATTCCAGCGTAATAACCCGTCCTTCCGTATCGTGTTCATCAATACCTAACCCATAGGTCACCCTTAAAGGTTTATGTTTCGTGTAAATAGCCGTTCCTGAATATCCTTTTCTTTCTGCATAGTTAAAATAACTATAATAGCCGTCAAACTCTAAATTTAATTGTCCTTCTTGCATTTTTGTTTCTTGTAAACAGAAAAAATCTGCATCCAACTTTTTAAAATTTTCTTCAAAATTTTTCTGGACGATTGCTCGCAATCCATTAACATTAAAACTAATACATTTCATTAATCATTCTCTCTTTCTTTTTTTTGTTTCATATGAAACTTTTATTTTCCCAAACAAAATCGACTGAACAGTTCGTTAATTAATTCATCACCAGAATTTTCCCCTATAACTTCACCTAATAAATTGAATGTAGCCGTATAATCTATTAATACCATATCAACTTCAAGTCCCGAGCTTGCTGCACTGATCGCCTCATTTAAACTGGCTAACGCTTTTTTTATTAAATTTATTTGACGTGTATTAGATAAATAGGTGGCATCTTTCGGCTTTGTTGTGCCGTTAAAAAACATATCTTTAATATTTTTTTCAAGCAGTTCTATTCCTCTATATGTTGTCATAGAAGTTTCAATAATAGGGTGGTTGTACGATAATTTTTTCACTTCTTCTACGTCAATTTTTGTTTCTAAATCAAGTTTATTTAAAATAATTATGGTTTTTTTCTTTTCTGCCAATTTTAATAATTCTATATCTTCAGTTGTTAGGTCTTCGTTGCTGTTAAGTAAAAATAATACTAAATCCGCTTTTTCTAACGCTTCTCTGCTTCGTTTTACACCTATTTTTTCTACGACATCATCTGTTTCCCGGATACCTGCCGTATCAATCAATTTTATCGGAACTCCTTTTATATTAACATACTCCTCGAGTATATCTCGTGTTGTCCCCGCTATATCAGTAACAATAGCTTTATTTTCCTGTAATAAATTATTAAGTAAAGAACTTTTTCCTACGTTCGGTCTACCTATTATTGCGGTATTTATTCCATCTTTTATAATTTTTCCTTGTTTTGATGTTTCTAACAATTTTTCCAAACGAACTTTAATTGCTGTTGACTTTTCCAATATCGTTTGTGTAGTTTCTATCTCTAAATCATCATATTCAGGATAATCTATATTCACTTCAACTACTGCCAATATATCCAAAATATCCGCTCTCAATTTTTTTATTAAATTTGATAAACGCCCTTGCATTTGATTATTAGCAATCATACCGGCTTCTTCTGTTTTACTTTTAATAAAATCTATTATTGCCTCAGCTTGCGTTAAATCTATACGTCCATTTAAAAAAGCTCTTTTTGTAAATTCCCCCGGTTCAGCCAATCTTGCTCCACATTCCAGACATAATCCCAGTATACGCTGTATTGTAATAATACCGCCGTGACAATTAATTTCTACAACATCTTCTGTCGTAAAAGTGCGAGGAGCTTTCATTTTCACAACCATTACTTCTTCTATTTTTTCTTTTGTTTTAGGATCTATAACATGACCATAGTTTATAGTGTGTGTTGAAACTTCTTGAATAGTTTTTTCTCTCGGTAGTTTTATAAATTTATCCGCTATTTCAAACGCTTTATCTCCGCTTAATCTAACAATACCAATAGCACCTTCTCCTAATGCGGTCGAAATTGCACAAATTGTTTCCGCCATTGTATCACTCCTTATTTTTTCTTCTTTCTTATTATAACGATAATATTATAAATATTTAATTTATTTGCTTATCCACTCGAAAAGAAAGGCAGGATAGAACGTTACTTCTTATCCCACCCGTATAAATTTTTATTTTAATAACTCTATTTCTGATAACGCATCTTCCAAATCATCAATATCATATTCCTTAGATAAAACTCCGACTGCTCCATTATTAAAAGCCTGTCTTTTATATGTAGGAACATGACCTACGCTGCTACAAATCAATATTTTCGCTTTTGTAGGATATAAATCATGGATAATACGTGTTGCTTCTAATCCATCCAATACCGGCATACAAATATCCATCGTAACTACATCCGGTTTTACTTTAGAAAACATTTCTATAGCCTCTTTGCCGTTTTTAGCAAAATAACACTCAAAACCTGCCATCTTTGCTATTTCTGCACCACGTTTGCGATAATATGCACTATCATCAACAATCAATATTTTTGCCATCTGTTTTCTGTTTTACTCCTATCTAGCTGTAATAACCAAATATCTAAAAGGTTCTTCTCCTCGTGATTCCGTTTCTACATTTTTTATGCCGGTTAAGGCGTTATGAATAATTTTACGTTCAACACTTGTCATCGGCTCTAATTCTACAGGTCTCCCCGTTTTCTTAGATTTTTTCGCCAAATTTAATGCCAATTCTTCCAATGTTTTTTGGCGAGTTTTACGATAATCATCACAATCAACCGTTATTCTAAAGAAATGTGAACTGAATTTTTTTGCGTAATTATTTACTAAAAATTGTAAACTATTTAGAGTAGCACCACGTTTTCCTATAATTAAACTCGTATTTTCTTCTGTTTTTATATTTAAAGTAAAATGTCTGTTCCCTTCTTCTTTAAAATCTACATTTACATCAGGGTATCCCATTGCTTTAACTATGTTTGTAAGATAATTTACAATTTTTTCTTTGTTTTTTATTATATAATCTTCTCTTTTTTCTTTTTTTTCCGTTTTTTCTTCTCTTAAGATTTTTTCTTCTTCTTTTTCTTCTATTTCAATATTTTCTTTTTCAACATTTTCTTTCTCTTTTATTTTTTCTGTTGTTTTTTCTAAAACATCAGCGTTTTCCAATTCTAACGGTGTAAGTTTTACCTTGGCATTTTTTTTGAATAAACCAAAAATACCGTTTGCTCCACCTTCAATTACTTCTATCTTTACCTTATCTTCAACTAAATTTAATTCAGCCAAGCCTTTTTTTATGGCTTCATCAACTGTTTTTTCTTCGTATATATATTCTTTTTCCATTTTTAACTCCTCTTTATCTTAATAATTTACAACCTTTCAGTACATGATTTATAGATTTATCGAAATCTTCAAACGATAAATCTACCGCACCTTTCCTTACTATAATAATTACATCATAATTTTTAATAAAATCTTTTCTTATTTTAAAACATTCTCTTACATAGCGTTTTAATTTATTTCTCTTATATGCTTTTCCTAACTTTTTACTTACAGATATACCTAAACGCATATGATCTAATTCGTTTTCTTTAAAATAAATAACAAACTGCCTATTGGCGAAAGATTTTTTTTTTCTTATAATACTATCAAAATCACTACTCTTTTTTATTCTATATTCTTTTTTCATTCTAAAACCTTTCTCACCTTATTATTTTAGCAGTTTATTAACAAATTTACAACTATATTCTCATGTTATATTTTTTAATAAGATAACTTATAAACTAAACTCAACTGAAGATATAAAAAATTGAGCGACTAAAAAATCGTAATTTCACCAGAAATCGATTTTATTAAGTCGCTCTCATATAATTCATTAGATTTAAAAAGCTCTTTTAAGCAAATTCTAAAATCATCGAACTGCTGTTATAAGTAAACTCTATTAGAATTTTTAACTTATAGCTTGCTTACTAAAATTATTAAGCTGAAAGAACTTTTCTTCCTTTAGCTCTACGTCTTGATAATACATTTCGTCCGTTTTTATTGCTCATTCTTGCTCTAAATCCATGTACTTTAGAATGTTTTCTTTTATTAGGTTGATACGTACGTTTCATTTTGCCCTCCTCGAGTTTTCTTTTTCTTATGATAGATGTAATAACCAAATTAGTCTATCATATATATGTGAATTAATCAAGTGAAAAATAATTTTTACATAAATGCTCCTTATTTTATAAATTCTAAACTTTTAAACAAAATAATATTTTTTATGTGAAGTTTTATTAACAATTCTAAAAAAAGATATTGTTAAAAACTTCTAATTTCTTTATTTTTACCTCTTAAATTTAACATTTTATTACTTTTTTATTAACATTTCTAACAATTTCACCTTAAAGTTTTTCCACAGGTTGTTAATACTGTGTTAAAAACTTTTTATTTCTCTATTTTTACTTGTTAAAAAATTTTTAATATATATGATTTTTCTTTTTATTTCTTTTTAATTTTCCAGAAAAAAATATATTTATTACTAAAAGTTATTAACAAGTTTATAACTTTTATTCACAGGTTGTTAATATCTTTTTGTTTTCTTTTTCTTTTTATGTTATAATATTCTATATATTTTTTAATTGGAGGTTTTTTGTGAGTAATTCTAATTTTTTATGGGAAATTATTTTAAAAGAATTAAAATCCGAATTGCCTGAGGAGGTTTTTGAAACTTGGTTTTTAGCCGCCTCTATCGATGAAGTTGATTTTGTTAATAAAAATATTTCTATTACAAGTAAAGAAATTCTGGTTTCTCAATATTTAAAAGGTGCTTTTGATTATAAACTCAAAGCTATCCTTTACAAAACTACCGGACTTAATTTTAATATAGATTACGTTTCTTTAGATTCTTCAGCTATTTCTGTTAAAAATAATCATAATATTAAGGAAAATACTATCCCTGCTGAAGATATTATTAAACAAAATTTTTTACAAGGTGATAAACCTTCCGGTGCTCAAAACTTTTATCAAAAGCAGAGTTTTTCTTTAGAAGGTTATAAAACTCCTACACCTAATAAATCACTTCCTATAAGTAAAACTAATCCTACCCTAAATAAAAACTTTACCTTTGATACTTTTATTGTTGGTGAAGGAAATAAATATGCTCATGCTGTTGCGTATACTGTTGCAGGAGACCCGGGTAAAAATTACAATCCCCTTTTTATTTATGGAGGTGTAGGTCTTGGAAAAACTCATCTTCTTCATGCCATTGGTAATGAAATTGAACATCACTTTCCTGATTTTAAAATAGAGTGTATTTCTTCTGAAAAATTTGTTAATGAATTTATTTCTGCTATAAAAACCAATAATAATACAGATGAAATTTTCAGAAAAAAATACCGTGAAGTTGATGTTCTTTTAATTGATGATATTCAATTTTTAAGTGGAAAAACCGAAACTCAAAATGCTTTTTTCCATACTTTTAATGATTTACAGATGAATCAAAAACAAATTGTTCTTATTAGTGATAGAGAACCTTCTCAACTTAATGATCTTCCTGATAGACTTGTTTCCAGATTCCAACAAGGAGCAACCGTCGATATTACTCCACCGGATTTTGAAACTCGTATGGCTATTTTAAAATATAAGTGTGAACAATTTGAGGTTCCTCTTGATGAATCTACCTTAACTTTTATCGGCAATAATGTTTCTTCCAATATTAGAGAACTTGAGGGAGTTTTAAAAAAAATAAAGCTTATTGCTACGACTAATCATGATGAACCCTCGTTGAAAATTGCCGAGAGTATCTTAAAAAATGTTCGTTCTGCCGGTAGAAAAAATATTTTACCTGAAAATATTATAGGAATTTGTTCTGATTATTATCGAATCAGCAAAGACGATATGCTTTCTTCTACTCGAAAAAAAGAGGTAGTTCAAGCTAGAAATATCGCTATTTACTTATGTAGAGAACTTACAAATCTTTCTTTTCCGGCTATCGGTCAACATTTTAATAAGGATCATACATCTATTCTCTATTCATTTAATAAAATCGCTAATTTGAATAGAGATGATTTTCCTGTTTTATTTGAAGATATTGAAATATTGAAAGAACGATTAAAAAAAAAATAGTTAATTTTTATTTACAAGTTTTTAACAAATTTTTAACAACTGAAAACTTTCTTATTTTATTAGTTTTTTCAAGTTTTAAACAATTTTAACAATACTTATTACTATTATTATATATAAATATATTATATAAGGAGAAAAAAATGAAATTTACCATTCAAAAATCTTACTTTCTTGAAGGCTTAAATCATGTTTCAAGAGTTATTGCACCTCATTCTATTTTAGAAATTTTAAAAGGAATAAAACTAGAACTTATTGATAATAAACTTATTTTAAAGGCGAGTGATTCTTTAGTATCTGTCGAATATGCAATAGATCAATATATTGATGATAAAGAAATTATCAATATAGAAGATGAAGGACAAGTAGTTTTGCCTTCCAGAAATTTTATAGAAATAATAAGAAAAGCTCCTACTGATTTTATAGAAATAGAGAAAGTTTCTAACAATATTTTAGTTTATTCAGGAAACAGTGAATTTAATATTAAAGGATATGATCCTGAAGAATATCCGGAATTTCCTGTTATTTCTAAAGATAACAGTTTTAAATTAGATACAAAAATTTTTAATGATGTTATAAGAGAAACTGTATTCTGTACGGCTCCTAATGATCAAAGACCTATTTTAGAAGGCGTTAATCTTTCGTTAAAAAACAAAATTCTAACCGCTACTGCGACCGATTCGTATAGATTAAGTAGAAGAGTTGTTATTTTAAACGAAGAAAATTCTGAAAAAGAGTTTAATCTTATAATTCCGAGAAAAGCACTACAATATTTCCAAAAAATGATTGAAAACGGGCAAGGAGAAGTGGAAATCTTTTATGAAAATAATCGTATAGTATTATATTATCAAAACGTAGTATATACGGTACTTTTAATAAGCGGAAATTATCCGAATACGGACAAATTAATTCCAACTAATTTTGAATGTACTCTTGTTTCAAACAGCAGAGAATTTTTTAATGCGGTAGATAGGGTTTCTTTAATGAGTAGAGAAGATAAAGACGATATTATAAAATTAATTGTTTCTGAAAATTCATTGGAAATTTCATCACAATCAAAAGAATTGGGTAGTGCGGTAGAAGAAATGAATGTAAAATCTATGCTGGAAGATGATAAATTTGAAATTTCAGTTTCAGGAAAATATTTAAAAGATGCTGTGAATGCCGTTGCTTCAGAAGAAATTATCATTAAATTTTCCGGTGAATTAACAGCATTTATAATCCAACCGAGCGATTATCATAGGGATATAATTGAATTAATATTACCTGTAAGAACATACTAAAGGTTAAATATTATAAATGTAAAAATTATAGAAAATTTTTTAGAAAGTTCAATTTTCTTATATTTAATAATATTATTATAACTTTCACAATAAATAAAATAAAAAAGAAAGCTATATTTTATATAAAAGGTAAAAAAATGTCTAGTAAAAAAAATAAATTAATTATTTTGTTAGGAATTATTGTTTTAGGAATGCTTTTAAGAACACCTATTACATCGGTAGGTGCTATATCCGGAAATTTAAAACAATTACTTAATATTAATAATACTATGGTCGGCTTTATTACGACTATTCCATTAATAGCATTTGCTTTATTCAGTTCTGCTGTTATTAAAATTTCACATAAAATAGGACTTGAAAAAACAATTCTTTTAGCTGCAATAGTTACTACATTGGGTTTAACTTTAAGATTTTATCTTAATACGTCTATATTCTTTTTGGCAACATTTATTATAGGATTAGGTATTACGGTAGGTAATGTATTATTACCCGGTTTAACCAAAAAATATTTCCCGGAAAATCTTGGAGTTATGACAGGATTCTATGCTGTTGTTATGACAATAAGTGCTTCTATAGCGGCAGGAATAAGTTATCCGATAGCCAGTTCAAATATAATAAATGAGAAATTTTCTACAGCACTGGCAGTAAATATATGGTTGGTCGTAGCTGTAGTAAATGTAATAATATATTCAGTTATAGCAAAAGGAAAAAAAGTGGAAGTTTTTGAAAATGAGGAGAAAGTTAATAAAAACTTATTAAAAAATCTAAAACTTTGGTCTATTACTATAAGTATGGGATTACAATCTGCACTATTTTATTGTAGTGTATCATGGTTTGCTGAAATAATGATAAGTAAAGGATTTAGTCCGGAAATGGCAGGCTTGTTATTATCTATCAGTCAGTTCGCTCAGTTTCCATCAACATTTTTAGTTCCGGTAATGGCTGATAAATTGAAAAATAAAATGATAATACCTGTAACTATTACAGTAGGATATATAGTTGCGTTGTTAGGAATAGTAATAACCAATGCTAATTTCAGTCTAATGGCGATATGGATAATAATATATGCTTTATCCGGTGGTGGATCATTCTCATATGTGATGTATTTATTTTCAGCAAAATCAAAAAATGAAAAAGAATCAGCAACCGTTTCAGGTTTAGCACAGTCCGGCGGTTATCTGATAGCAGCTATATTTCCACCGTTATTGGGATATATAAGAGATATATCGAACTGGAACATAGCTTTGTATGTATTACTGATAACAGCGGGAATTTTATTTATAAGTTTAATACATTGTAGTTCTAAAGGTAATATAATAGAGAATTAAGTTGATAGGAAAAATAAAAAGTTCTAATAGAATTTACTTACTAACGGTAAGATACAATGGTTCATTGATTTAAGAATTTGATAAAAGATATTTTTAAGCTAATGGATTATAAGGAGCGACTCTATAAAATTGATTTTTTAAGAAATCGTAAATTTTAAGAGGCTCTTTTTTAATGAAAATTTTTGTAAAAAAATCAATTTGTTTTTCCGGTAAAAATTTTATTGTATAAAAATATAGAATAAAAAAGCATAATAGATAGAAAAATAAAGTAATATAGTTAAAAAATAAATTAAACAGTTTAAAAAAATAAAATTAAATTCTATGTTATATTGTTAATAAATCGGTATATATGTTTGAAAAAATAAAATAAATAATTAATAAAAAATTATAGTTAGCACTTTCAAAATATATTCAAATTAAAAGAAAATAATTATTTTAATAATAAATTTAAAGATGTAAAAACACTTTCTTTTTTTCAAAGATTATGATATAATTTAAAGTGAAGTGAATGAAAGTGTTTTTATTAGGGATATGAAACTATTTTGTTCATAAAAATTTAGTAAAAATAATTACTTAAAATATCTAAAACTATATATTATAACGGAGGTTTTTTTATGAAAGCGAAAAACAGAAAAGTAGTTTTAATAGGAGCAGGAATGGTAGGGATGAGTTTTGCTTATCAATTATATTCAAGCGGTGTATGTGAAGAGCTTGGACTAATTGATTTCTTCCCGGAAAAAGCTGAAGGGGAAGCAATGGACTTAAACCACGCAGGTGCTTTAGTACCACCTATTAAAGTAACATCAGGCGGATATGAACAATGCGCTGATGCTGATGTTATTGTTATCGCTGGAGGTCTTCCTCAAAAACCAGGTGAAACACGTCTTGACTTAGTAGATAAAAATATTAAAGTTGTTAAAGATATGTCTGAACAAATTGTTAAATCTGGATTTGACGGAGTTATCGTTATTGCATCTAACCCGGTTGACGTGTTGACAAACGCATTACAAAAATTCACCGGATTCCCAAGAAACAAAATTGTTGGTTCTGGAACAACTCTTGATACTTCAAGATTCCGTTACATGTTAGGTGATAAATTAAATATTGCCCCAAATAGTGTACGTGGATATATCGTTGGTGAACACGGTGATACTCAATTAGCGGCATGGAGTAATGTATATGTATACGGAAAACGTTTCGATGATTTCTTAGCTACTTCTAAATATACTGCAGAAGATTTTGAGGAAGTTGAAGAAAAAGTTATGCGTGCAGCATATGAAGTAATCAACCGTAAACGTGCTACTTACTATGCTATCGGTCTTGCATTATTCACTATCGTAAAAGCTATTTTACGTGATGAAAATACAGAACTTGCAGTTAGTGGTTACTGTGAAGGTCAATACGGAGTTGAAGGATTATACATCGGTACTCCGGCAATTATTGGTCGTGAAGGGGTACGTGAAATTGTAGAACTTCCATTGAATGAAGAAGAAACAGCTAAAATGCAACATTCTGCCAAAGTATTGAAAGAAACTTTAGAAAAAGCATACGCTTCATTAGAAAAATAATTAATTATAAATAGGTAAATATATAGGAGAATTAGATTTTTGTAGTCGTAATTTGTTACGACGAAGAGAATTTAATTCTCCTTTTATATTATATAAAATTATAGAAGGAAAAAAAGTTATTAAAAAATTAATTATCTTAGTTAATGAAATTTAGGTTATAAGAGATTGTTAAATAAAGAAAAAATGAAAACCTATAAAGAAAAATAAAAAAATATTGAAAATATTGTTTTCAAACACTAGACTTTTAATTATTTTTTTGATACAATAAAGCTGAATGAAAAGGTTTTAAATGCTTTTATTTATGAACTTTTAGTTGCTTTTAATAAAAAAATGTAAAGGAGATTTATAATGACAATAACGATTTATGATGTAGCGAAAGAAGCAAAAGTATCTATGGCAACAGTTTCACGTGTTGTAAATAACAATCCTAATGTTAAAGAAGATACAAGATTACGTGTTCAAGAAGTAATTAAAAAATTAAGATATACTCCTAATGCGGTAGCAAGAGGATTGGCCAGTAAAAAAACAACTACAATAGGTATAGTTTTACCTGATATAGCAGATCTTTCCTCTGCAGAAATAGTTAGTGGAATAGAGTCTGTAGCTAATATGTATAAATACAATATAATTTTGGCGAATTCTTGCGATGATAAAGAAATAGAAAAAAGCATATTTAATTCGTTTGTAAGTAAACAAGTAGATGGGATTATTTATTTAGGACATTCTTTATCAGATAGTTCAAAAAATTATTTGCACGATACTCAAATACCGGTAGTATTGGCAGGAAATATAGGTTTAGACTCTGAGTTTTATTCAGTTAATATAAATTATGAAAAAGCTGCATATGAAGTGACAAAAGAATTTATAGAAAAAGGCTCTAAAAATATTTCTATAGTAATAAATAAATACGAATCGCAAAAAGCACAGAGAATTATAAAAGGGTACAAAGAAGCACTTGCTGATTGTAAAGTAGAATTTAAATCTAATTTAATAGTAGATGGTTATAAAACGTATAAAGATAGTAATCAAATATTTAAAACTATACGTAATATAAATGCGGAAGTGGTTATAACCATGTTTGATGAAGTAGCATTATCAATAATGCATCAAGCTTTAGATACCGGGGTTAATATTCCTAATGAATTGGAAATAATTTCATTTGAAAATACTAAGTTGTTGGATATGACAAGACCTAAAATTTCTTCAATATTTCAACCAATCTTTGACGTAGGTGCTGTATCAATGCGTATTTTGACAAAAGTAATTGATGTAGAAAAAGCTAAAAGAAAAGGTGAGCCGTACGAAAAAGAAGATCTGGAAGAATTAGAAGCACACGATAATGAAATGTACTTACCTTACAGAATAATTCATAGACAAACTACAAAATAATTAAAGATAAACTCAAGAGTTGATAAAAAAACTAAGATTTAATTTATTAGACACAGCAGTTTGTCAGCATTAAATTTTATTTTGTTAGATTTGCGAAAATTTTTAAATACATGAAAAATAGTAAGGGTGAGATCTTAAAAAATTTAGGTAAGAACAATTACGATTTTTAAGAATCTCCCCTTTTTCTATATCTATTTTCAAAAAAAGGTATTGACATAATATAACGGTAGTGATAAAATAGTAAAAGTCTTCATAAAGAAGAAAACGAACAATAATTAAAAATAAAGTGATAATTGTTAAGTTTTTAAAAAAGAACTTGACAATTAATGAAAACTATAGTAGAATGGAAAACGTCTTCAAAAAAAGAAATTTTTTAAGGATGATATTAAAAAATACTTGACAAATTATTGTTTATAAAGTATAATTGTAAAGGTGTTTTTACACAAATAGTAAATATGCGGGTGTAGTTTAGTGGTAAAACCTCAGTCTTCCAAACTGATGTTGTGAGTTCGATTCTCATCACCCGCTCCATATTATTTTGAACATTGAAAACTAAACGAATTAAGTCAACGTAATTCCAAAAAAGGACAGTTCAAAAAGGAACTATAAAACTTTAAAAAGAGCTAAATCAAGCAAACAAATAAGAAAATATTTGGAGAGTTTGATCCTGGCTCAGGACGAACGCTGGCGGCGTGCCTAATACATGCAAGTCGAGCGAAGAATTATTGGTGCTTGCACCGATAATTCTTAGCGGCGAACGGGTGAGTAACACGTAAAGAACCTGCCTTATAGACCGGGATAACTATGGGAAACTGTAGCTAATACCGGATAACAGTATTTTCCGCATGGGAGATATTTAAAAGTCGGTCATGCTGACACTATAAGATGGCTTTGCGGAGCATTAGCTAGTTGGTGGGATAAAAGCCTACCAAGGCGACGATGCATAGCCGACCTGAGAGGGTGAACGGCCACATTGGGACTGAGACACGGCCCAAACTCCTACGGGAGGCAGCAGTAGGGAATCTTCCGCAATGGACGAAAGTCTGACGGAGCAACGCCGCGTGAGTGAAGAAGGATTTCGGTTCGTAAAGCTCTGTTGTTAGGGAAGAAAGGTTGTGTAGTAACTATACACAAAACAGACGGTACCTAACCAGAAAGCCACGGCTAACTACGTGCCAGCAGCCGCGGTAATACGTAGGTGGCAAGCGTTGTCCGGAATTATTGGGCGTAAAGCGCGCGCAGGTGGTTTAGAAAGTCTGATGTGAAAGCTCACGGCTCAACCGTGGAAGGTCATTGGAAACTGATAAACTTGAGTGCAGGAGAGAAAAGTGGAATTCCTAGTGTAGCGGTGAAATGCGTAGAGATTAGGAGGAACACCAGTGGCGAAGGCGGCTTTTTGGCCTGCAACTGACACTGAGGCGCGAAAGCGTGGGGAGCAAACAGGATTAGATACCCTGGTAGTCCACGCCGTAAACGATGAGTGCTAAGTGTTGGTCTCAAAAGAGATCAGTGCTGCAGCAAACGCATTAAGCACTCCGCCTGGGGAGTACGACCGCAAGGTTGAAACTCAAAGGAATTGACGGGGACCCGCACAAGCGGTGGAGCATGTGGTTTAATTCGAAGCAACGCGAAGAACCTTACCAAGTCTTGACATACTGTGAGGGCGTGAGAGATCACGTTGTTTGTCTCTTTGAGACAACACAGATACAGGTGGTGCATGGTTGTCGTCAGCTCGTGTCGTGAGATGTTGGGTTAAGTCCCGCAACGAGCGCAACCCTTATATCTAGTTGCCAGCAGTAAGATGGGGACTCTAGATAGACTGCCAGTGACAAACTGGAGGAAGGTGGGGATGACGTCAAATCATCATGCCCCTTATGACTTGGGCTACACACGTGCTACAATGGATAGGGACAAAGAGAAGCGAGCTTGTAAAAGTAAGCCAATCTCATAAAACTATTCTCAGTTCGGATTGTAGTCTGCAACTCGACTACATGAAGCTGGAATCGCTAGTAATCGCGAATCAGAATGTCGCGGTGAATACGTTCCCGGGTCTTGTACACACCGCCCGTCACACCACGAGAGTTTGTAACACCTGAAGACGGTGACCTAACCGAAAGGGAGGAGCCGGTCACGGTGGGACAGATGATTGGGGTGAAGTCGTAACAAGGTAGCCGTATCGGAAGGTGCGGCTGGATCACCTCCTTTCTAAGGAAAAAAGGATATGTTGGGGAATTCGTTTAGTTTTGAGTGTTCAAGTAATACTCAAGCACAATGAAAACTGAATACAAATATTAGATCAAAAAATTTCTAGAAAAGAAAACAGATTTACAAAACCGAGAAACAGAAGAATAAGGTAAGTAAGAAAAACTTATTCACAAAAAGAGTTCAAGGAAGAAAACGAAGCAAAAAGCTACACACGATTAAGTAGAAAAGAGCGCACGGAGGATGCCTTGGCACTAGGAGCCGAAGAAGGACGTGACAAACGACGAAACGCTACGGGGAGCAGTAAGTAAGCAAAGATCCGTAGATATCCGAATGGGGGAACCCACCGCAAATAAAAAGGCGGTACGCAAAAGCGAGGTAACGCAGGGAACGGAAACATCTAAGTACCTGCAGGAAGAGAAAGAAAAATCGATTTCCCAAGTAGCGGCGAGCGAAAAGGAAGAAGCCCAAACCGATATGCATGCATATAGGGGTAGAAGGACTCTCAAGAAATTGTATTACGAAGTATAGTAGAAGCACTTGGAAAAGTGAGCCGAAGAAGGTAAAAGACCTGTATACGAAATGCTAAGTAAGCAAGAGAGAGCACCTGAGTACGACGGAACACGAGGAATTCCGTCGGAAGCGACCAGGACCATCTGGTAAGGCTAAATACTACCTAGTGACCGATAGTGAACCAGTACCGTGAGGGAAAGGTGAAAAGAACCCCGGGAGGGGAGTGAAAAAGAACCTGAAACCGTGTGCTTACAAGTAGTCAGAGCCCTTAGGGGTGATGGCGTGCCTTTTGTAGAATGAACCGGCGAGTTACTATATCATGCAAGGTTAAGTGGAAGACACGGAGCCGAAGCGAAAGCGAGTCTTAATAGGGCGAGATAGTATGATGGAGTAGACCCGAAACCAAGTGATCTACCCATGTCCAGGTTGAAGTTTAGGTAACACTGAATGGAGGACCGAACCAGGACACGTTGAAAAGTGTTTGGATGAGGTGTGGGTAGCGGAGAAATTCCAATCGAACTTGGAAATAGCTGGTTCTCTCCGAAATAGCTTTAGGGCTAGCCTCGTTAAAGAGTTTACCGGAGGTAGAGCACTGTTTGGACTAGGGGCCCATCCCGGGTTACCGAATTCAGACAAACTCCGAATGCCGGATAAATATAAACGGGAGTCAGACTGCGGGTGATAAGGTTCGTAGTCGAAAGGGAAACAGCCCAGACCGCCAGCTAAGGTCCCAAATTGTATGTTAAGTGGAAAAGGATGTGATGATGCACAGACAACCAGGATGTTGGCTTAGAAGCAGCCACCATTTAAAGAGTGCGTAATAGCTCACTGGTCGAGTGACATCGCGCCGAAAATGTACCGGGGCTAAACATACAACCGAAGCTGCGGATATAACAGATGTTATATGGTAGGAGAGCGTTCTAACGTCGTAGAAGTTAAGCCGAGAGGCGAAGTGGAGAAGTTAGAAGTGAGAATGCCGGTGTAAGTAGCGAAAGATAGGTGAGAATCCTATCCACCGAAAGACTAAGGTTTCCAGAGGAAGGCTCGTCCGCTCTGGGTAAGTCGGGACCTAAGGTGAAGCCGACAGGTGAAGCCGATGGACAACAGGTAGAAATTCCTGTACCACCGAATATCGATTGAGAGAAGTGGGGACAGAGGAGGCTAATTGAGTGCCCTGATGGAATAGGGCGCCTAAGCGCAAAGGTTAAGTAGTAGGCAAAACCGCTACTTATAAGACTGAAGCGTGATGGGGAGCGAAAAAAAGTAGCGAAGTCAATGAAGCCAAACTCTCAAGAAAAGCCGCTATCGAGATAAGAGGTGCCCGTACCGCAAACCGACACAGGTAGTTGGGAAGAGAATTCTAAGGTGAGCGAGAGAACCATCGTTAAGGAACTCGGCAAAATGACCCCGTAACCTCGGGAGAAGGGGTGCCTACGAGAGTAGGCCGCAGTGAATAGGCCCAAGCGACTGTTTAACAAAAACACAGGTCTCTGCAAAACCGAAAGGTGAAGTATAGGGGCTGACGCCTGCCCGGTGCTGGAAGGTTAAGAGGATTGCTTAGCGCAAGCGAAGGTAAGAATTGAAGCCCCAGTAAACGGCGGCCGTAACTATAACGGTCCTAAGGTAGCGAAATTCCTTGTCGGGTAAGTTCCGACCCGCACGAAAGGCGTAACGATTTGGGCACTGTCTCAACGATGGACTCGGTGAAATCATAGTACCTGTGAAGATGCAGGTTACCCGCGACAGGACGGAAAGACCCCATGGAGCTTTACTGTAGCTTGATATTGAATTTTGATGCAGAATGTACAGGATAGGTAGGAGCCAAAGAGGCATGCACGCCAGTGTATGAGGAGGCGATGTTGGGATACTACCCTTTGTGTATTGGAATTCTAACCCACGGAATAGAAAACCGGGAGACAGTGTCAGGTGGGCAGTTTGACTGGGGCGGTCGCCTCCTAAAGAGTAACGGAGGCGTTCAAAGGTTCCCTCAGAATGGTTGGAAATCATTTGGAGAGTGTAAAGGCACAAGGGAGCTTGACTGTGAGAGAGACAACTCGAGCAGGTGCGAAAGCAGGACTTAGTGATCCGGTGGTACCGAATGGAAGGGCCATCGCTCAACGGATAAAAGCTACCCTGGGGATAACAGGCTTATCTCCCCCAAGAGTCCACATCGACGGGGAGGTTTGGCACCTCGATGTCGGCTCATCGCATCCTGGGGCTGAAGTCGGTCCCAAGGGTTGGGCTGTTCGCCCATTAAAGCGGTACGCGAGCTGGGTTCAGAACGTCGTGAGACAGTTCGGTCCCTATCCGTCGTGGGCGTAGGAAATTTGAGAGGAGCTGTCCTTAGTACGAGAGGACCGGGATGGACATAACAATGGTGTACCAGTTGTCACGCCAGTGGCATAGCTGGGTAGCTAAATATGGAAGGGATAAGAGCTGAAAGCATCTAAGCATGAAGCCCCCCTCGAGATGAGATTTCCCACAAAGGTAAGACCCCTTGAAGACGACAAGGAGAATAGGTTAGGAGTGTAAGTGTGGTAACACATTAAGCTGACTAAAACTAATAGGTCGAGGACTTAATCAGAGAGTAGAAGCAGAGAAGTAAAGAAGTTGACAAAAGGAGAGGAATTGATATAATATGAGTATAAAGTTTTCGTCTGGTGGCGATAGCAAAGAGGACACACCTGTACCCATACCGAACACAGAAGTTAAGCTCTTTAGCGTCGAGAGTAGTTGGGTTTACGCCCTGCGAGGCTAGATCGTTGCCAGGCTTTTGTTTTAACTCCCGTTTGGGAGTTTTTATTTTTTAACGAAAATAAAAAAACGAAAGAATAATATATAAAATTTTTAACATAATATAAGAGCAATTAAACAAAAAGATTGTTTAATTGCTCCTGTTTTTTTATTTATAATCTGCTTCTTTATCAACAAAAACATAAACACTAGGGTGTTTTTTTAAAATAGTACAAGGGATATTCTCATCTATTAAATTGCCGGAAGTAAGATATTTAATAGCTTCTTTTTTCTCTTCACCGAAAGCTAGAAGAATAATATGTTTAGCACGCATAATATCATTAATGCCCATAGTAACAGCTTGTTTAGGAACTAAATCTATATTATTATCGAAAAATCGTGAATTTGCTTTAATAGTTTCTTCTTTTAAGTCTACAATATGAACTCCGGTTTCAAAAGAAGTACCCGGTTCATTAAAACCGATATGTCCGTTAGAGCCGACACCTAATATTTGTACATCGATAATGGTATCGTTTAGTTCATTCTGATAATCATCAACAGCCTGTTTTAAATTTTTTGCACCGGCATTGGGAATATGGGTATTATTTTTGTTAATATCAATATGATTGAATAAATTTGTTTCCATAAATTTGTGGTAACTTTCAGGATGATCATAATTAATACCAACGTATTCATCTAAGTTGTATGATTTTATATTTTTGTAACTGAAATTTCCTTTTTTAAAATCTTCAATCATTTCACGGTAAAGATCAATAGGAGTGGATCCGGTAGCAAGTCCCAAAGTAGAATTTTTATTAATAAGTTGTTTCAATATTTCATAAGCCTTTTTAGAGGCTTCTTTTTTTGTTTCAAAAACTAAATATTTCATATTATTATTCTCCTATTTTATTACTATAAGCAAGTTTTCCTCGGGTAAAGGTATTGAGTATTTCATAATCAGAATTTATAACTACAAAATCAGCATCATAGCCAACTTTTAATTTTCCTTTTTTATCACCGAAACCAAGCATTTCCGCAGGATTTTTAGTACATGAATTTATGGCTGAATCTATTGGAACCAACGCTTCTTCAATTAAAATTCTTAAACCGTCAATAACTCGTAAGGTTGAACCGGCTAAACGTCCATCATCACGATGAGCACTACCATCTTCGTAAATTTCCATATTCTCACCACCGAAAACATAAGAGCCACGACCACAGCCTTTTGCACACAATGAATCGGTAATCATAATAGCATGATCACGACCTTTGGCATTAAAATAAGTGTTTAGAGCATCGGTTGTTGAATGAATACCATCACAAATAATTTCTCCGTAAGCGTCTTTAGCACGTAATGCGAAGCCGACCTGTCCGCCGTCACGATGATGAAAACCAACCATACCGTTAAATACATGAGTTTGAGAAGTAGCACCATTGGCAAAAGCTAAATAACTTTCTTTATAGTTGGCAGCCGAATGACCGAGACTAACTTTAATGTTTTGACTTGCCAAGTATTTGGTAAGTTTGTAATCGATGTCCTTTTCACAAGCTATAGTAATAAGTTTTATAAGATTATTACTAGCCTGTTGAAATTTTTTAAATTGTTCAACACTTGGAGTTTGAATACATTTTAGAGGTTGAGCACCTCTTTTTTCAGCATCAAGATAAGGACCTTCAAAGTGAATACCAAGTATTTCGGCACCATCGTAACCTGCTTCATAAATATTAGCAATATTTTTTACAGCTTTTAATAGAACTTCTTCTGTTTGGGTAATAGTCGTTGGTAAAAAGGAAGTTACTCCCTCGCTCGGTATATTTTTAGTCCAATTACGTAAACCGTCTTCTGTTGCATCGTTTGTATCATAGCCATAGGCACCATGAGTATGAATATCTATAAATCCCGGCAAGATACGATTGTTTTCAAAATCATAATCGACGGTATTGAAATGATTATAATCATAGATGGAAATTATTTTTCCTTCTTTTATTTCAAGTGTTAACGGTAAAAATTGACTATTAGACCATACTTTTTTACTACGTATTAGCATATAAAACAAACTCCTTTTAATATTTTAAAATTTAATGTGTTAAATTTCTGTTATCTTAATGGTAACACAGAAAGAGTAGTTTTGTAAAGTAGGAAAAAATTAAATAAAAATCTAATTTTAAAAGAAAAACTATATTATTATTTACCTTAGTTGTTGGATATTTTTTCTTGTGATATAATGATGAATAAAGTTGTATTGAGTAAAGCGTGGTGTTTTTATGGAAAAAGATATTATAGGAAAAGAAATTTCCGGAAAAATTGTAAAAGTTGAAAACTATGGCTTGTTTGTTGAGTTTGATAACAATCAAGGATTTTTACCAAAGCAAAATATGAATATTGGGAAAAAGAAAAAATTGATTGATGTTTTTTCTTTTGGTTTTATTGTTAAAGCAAGGGTGATAAATTTAAAAAAAGATTGCTATATTCTCAGTCAAAAGGATAAAATAAATGACGAAAAGAATGTGGAGAAAAAAGCACCTTTTAAAAAAGAAAAAGTAAAAAAGAAAAAAATAAAAAAAGAGAAGATATATAATATAGAAAAAGAAGAAATAAATCAAGAACCTAAAATTGAAAAAACCAAAATAACAGATTTGCATAAACTGAAATATTTAGGTAATATGAAAATATCTGTTAAAAAAGGAAAAAAAGCTATAATAGAGTTAACACAAGAAAAAGAAGAGAAGCAAGAATTTTTAGAAATTCCCGAAGGTTTTTTAGAAAAAATAATAACGACAACAGAATCAAAAATAAAAAAATTTGAAAATATAAAGCAAGAATTGTTAGAAAAAGGTTGTTTAGATAGTAGAGGACAAAGTGATGAATTTTAATATTTTGTGGGACAAAAAAGAGAAGATAGCATTAGCGCTTTCCGGTGGTGTAGATTCTATTGTTTTGTTTCATCTTTTGGTGACAAAATATAAAAATAGCTATAAAGAACTTGTAGTTTTCCATATTAACCATGGGTTAAGGAGTGAATCTTTTGAAGAGGCGAACTTCGTTGAGAAATTTGTGGGCAGTTATGATGTGAAATTTTATAAAAAAGAATTAAATATGAAAACAGTTGTTAAAAAATCACATATTTCTGAGGAAATGTTGGCACGTGAGCTAAGATATAAAGCATTTAAAGAAATGGCAAAAATGGAAAAAATTGATAAAATTTTAACAGCTCATCATAAAAACGATAGAGTTGAAAATATTTTAATGAGATTGCTAAGTGGGCGAAGTATTGATTACAACCTTTCAATAGAAAGTAAGACAATAATAAACGGTTTAAATATTTGTAGACCGCTCTTAGATACTTTAAAAGAAGAATTGGAAAAATATGCCGTAAGTGAGAGATTAACATATTATACTGATAAAACAAATTTCGATACCGAATATACAAGAAACAACATTCGCCATAATATAGTTCCTCTGTTAAACGGCATTAATAATGCCAGTTTTGATAATCTTATTAATTTTTCGGAGTATTATTTCAATGTGAATACTATTCTAAAAGAGTATATCTTAAAAAGAAAAGATACTTACATAAAAGAAAGTTCAAAAAATTTTGTAGAGCTTGATAAAGAAAAATTACTTTTATTAAAAAGAGAAGAAATATTTTTTATTTTTAAAGAGATTTTTATAGATAATTTTTGTGTTTATGACATCAAACAACGAACTTTGTTTAAGATAATAGAAGATTTAAAACAAAGGGGAGGCAATAAAAGTTATGATGTGAAAAATAATTTTAAAATAGTAGTAGAATATGATAGTATATATATTCATAAAATTGTGAAAAAGTGTTATAATGGTAAAATAGAATTAATTATAGATAAAATTGAAGATAATAAAGAGTATGAATTTTATCAAAATAAGTTTCTAATATCAACAAATACCGAAGGTGCAGAGCTTGGATTTAATAAAGAAGATTTACCACTTATTATTACAACAAGGCGTCAAGGAGATGTAGTAAAGAGAGGCAATATTAATAAGAAATTGTCAAGATTATTTATTGATGAAAAGATTCCGGCAAGCTTGCGTGATGAGTTGGCGGTTGTAAGGAGTGGAAATAGTATTTTGGGAGTTTTAGGTATCGGTACTAAGGTTAACAAAAATATAAAATATGACTATTACATAAAAACGAAAGGATAAAGCAGTGGAAAATTTAAAGCAGGATATAGAAAAAATTCTATTTAGTCATGAGAAAATCGTAAATGCTTCCAAAAGAATAGCAAAGCAGATAGAAGAAGATTATAAGGACAAAGAGCCGGTGCTTTTATGCACATTAAAAGGTGCGTTACCTTTTATGGCAGAGGTTATGAAACATATTGATATACACGTTGTAACTGATTTTATAGATGTTTCAAGCTATCATGGCGGAACTTGTTCATCAGGATCAATAAAAATTAATAAAGATGTAGCTATGGACGTTAAAGATAAAGATGTCATTATAATTGAGGATATTGTTGATACAGGCAGAACGTTAAAATGCCTTATTGAATATTTAAAAGAACTTGGCGTGAACAGTGTAACCTGTGCATCTTTAGTAGATAAACCGGAAGCACGTATTGTTGAAGTACAAGCGGACTATATTGGAATAGAATCTCCAAACGCATTTTTAGTAGGTTTCGGATTAGATTATGAAGAAAAATATCGTAATCTTCCATATATCGGGGTGCTGAAAAAAGAAATTTACACCAAGTAGATTAGGTATTATTAAAAACTGAAAAAAAGAAAAGAAATTTTTAGTCAAAAATAGTCAAAACTTTAATTAGATTTAAAGTACATTGTGTTAAAATGAATTACTTTTAGAAAATTAGGATAATAGTAGGAGGTAAAGTTTTTCTTATGAATAATAGAAAAAGGCAGAATCCTTTTCTTGGTATTCTAGCTTTAATAGTTATTGCTATTGGAGTATTTGCTTATTGGCAGCAAGATTTACCGGGGACAACAGAGAAAATAGATTATGCTAAACTTGTCCAAAATATTAATGATGATAAAATTAAGGATATTAGTTTGCAACAAAAAGACGAAAATTACAATGTTAAAGGAACATTAAAAGACGGTAATAAAAACTTTGAAACGGTAGTACCGGCAAGTGACAGTAAAGTAAGAGAACAAATCAACGATAAGGCAAAAGAAGGAAAACTTAGCGTTGTTGAATATAAACCGGCAGAGAAAACGGGTGTAATTCTTCAATTTTTAGGAAATATAATACCGTTTATTTTAATGATGGGATTATTGGTATTCTTTATGTCGCAAATGCAAGGCGGCGGTGGCGGAAAAATGATGAATTTCCAAAAATCGAAAGCTAAAAAAATCGATGGAGATGAAGCAAAAATCACTTTTGCCGATGTTGCCGGAGCTGATGAAGAAAAACAAGAACTGGCAGAAATGGTTGAATTTTTAAAAGATCATCGCAAATTTACCAAAATGGGTGCTAAAATACCTAAAGGTGTTTTATTAGAGGGCCCTCCGGGAACAGGTAAAACACTTCTTGCACGTGCTGTGGCAGGGGAAGCAAAAGTTCCATTCTTCTCAATCTCGGGTTCTGATTTTGTTGAGATGTTTGTCGGGGTTGGTGCGAGCCGTGTTCGAGATTTGTTTAAAGAAGCAGAAAAAAGTGCTCCATGTATTATCTTTATTGATGAAATAGATGCCGTAGGTCGTAAGCGTGGAAGCGGAGTCGGTGGCGGTAATGATGAAAGAGAACAAACGTTAAACCAACTTCTTGTAGAAATGGACGGATTTAACGGCGACAAAGGTATAATCGTTATTGCGGCTACTAACCGTGCCGATGTTCTTGACAGTGCGTTAAGAAGACCGGGACGATTCGACAGACAAATTAAAGTATCAACACCTGATGTAAAAGGTCGTGAGGCAATCTTAAAAGTTCACGCTAAAGGAAAACCGTTGGCAGAAGATGTTGAATTAAGAAGTCTTGCACAAAAAACTCCGGGATTTTCCGGAGCGGATCTTGCAAATATCTTAAACGAAGCGGCTTTACTTGCAGCACGAGAAAATAAAAAAGCTATTGAAAAAGAAGATTTAGACGAGGCAATGGACAGAGTTATTGGTGGGCCTGCTAAACGCAGTAGAGTCTATACTCCAAAAGAAAAACGTTTAGTAGCATATCATGAAGCAGGACATGCAATCGTCGGAATGGTTTTAGACAGTGCCGATAAAGTGCAAAAAGTTACTATTATCCCACGTGGTGATGCCGGTGGTTACAATTTAATGATACCGGAAGAAGAAAAATACTTCCAAACAAGAACGGATCTAATCGATAAAATTTGTGGATTGTTGGGAGGACGTGCCGCTGAGCAAATCTTCTTTAATGAAGTATCAACCGGTGCTCATAATGACTTCGAACGTGTTACGGCAATTGCTCGTGCAATGGTAACGGAGTACGGTATGAGTGATGCTGTAGGACCGATGCAAGCACCGTTTCATGATCCGTACAGCGGACGTCAATTATCAAGTATCGGTAATTATTCGGAAGATATGTTGAAAGAAATTGATGGAGAAGTACGAAAAATAATTAATGAATGTTATACAAAAGTGCTTCATATTATAGAAACTCATAGAGAACAACTGGAGTTAATAGCTCAAACATTGGTGAAAGTGGAAACAATTGACAGAAAAGAAATCGTTGCTTTATACCAATTCGGTAAAATGCCGAAAGAACTTAGCGAAGAAGAAGCTGAGCAATTAGATAGAATAGTCAATAAAAAATATTATGAAGAACAAGCTCGTTTGGAAAAAGAAAAACAGCAAGAAGAAATAATTGATGTTTCTGCAACTGAAAATATAATAGATAATGAATAAGAAATTTCCCCATAAAGACGTATCTTTGTGGGGATTTTTGGTTGTACAATAAATATGTGATATGGGAAAAATACATACCGATATTTGATAAAGAACCGATTTTTTTAATCTGTTCTTTGCAGTAAAGAAAATTTTAAAATAAGTTTATATGATACAGAAGAAAAAAGAAAAAAACTACAGCATAACCTTTTTATTTATGTTATAATAAAAAGTGGATTGTTATGGGTATTTAATATTAATAAAAAATATTTGTAACAAAGAATATTAAAAAGAAAGGAGCTTTGAAATGATAGCTGATTATTTATCAAATATAGGAACTTTGACACTTATTATTCACCTGCTTGATATATTATTGGTTTGGGTAGTAGTTTATAAATTGCTGACACTGTTAAAAGGAACACGTGGTATGCAACTTGTTAAAGGTATTTTAATCGTTATTGGATTAAAAATATTTTTTAGCTTTATAGGCTTTACAACAATGACTTATATATTTGACCAAGTGGTAACATGGGGAGTTCTTGGTATAATGATTATATTCCAACCGGAGTTAAGACGGGCGTTGGAGTATATCGGTCGAGTTCAGCTATCTAATATCCTTAACCTTAATATTAAAAAAGAAAAAGATAATAAAGCTGATATTATAAGTTCCATCGTCGAAACGACACGTCATATGTCACGTAGAAGAATAGGAGCTTTGTTAGTTTTGGAAAATTATACCGGTCTGGATGAGTATGTTGAAAGCGGGATAATAATCAATGCAACTGTTAGCAATGAACTTATTATTAATATTTTTATCCCTAATACACCTCTTCATGACGGTGCGATGATTTTAAATAAAGATAAAATTCGTGCGGCGAGTTGCGTTCTTCCTTTGTCGGATAATAGAAGTATTGCCAGCAGTTATGGAACAAGACATAGAGCGGCGTTAGGACTTTCGGAATTAACCGATGCTATTGTCGTTGTTGTGTCGGAGGAAACGGGAAAAATTTCTGTTTGTCAAAACGGTATTTTAACGACAGACTTTAAATCCGACGAACTTTCAAAATATTTAACAGAAAATTGGCTTACTCAAAAAGATAATCTCCTTAGAGATAAATTAAAATAGGGGGTGATATTGTGAGACTAAAAGAAAATAACCAATTAAAATTAATATCATTTTTGATAGCGGTACTACTTTTTATTTCGGTAAATGAAAATTTCAAAAATATTTCCGTTATCGGAAATAATGACAACATAGCGGCTGCTTGGATAACAGATGTACCGTTGGAAGCTGATTATGATAGGGATAAACTTTATGTAGTAGGAATACCGAATACGGTGTCTGTAAAATTAAGCGGGCCTCCATCAAAAGTACAAAAAGAAAGTATTGCTAAAAATTTCAAGGTGAAACTTAATTTAAAAAATGCCCAAATCGGCGATGATCAGAAAGTTAAGTTGGAAGTGGAAGGATTGGAAAAAGGGCTGGAGGCTACCGTTGAGCCTAGCAGTATTACTATTTCCATTCGAGAAAAAGTAACACGTGAATTTAAAGTCACTCCGATAGTTAAAAAAGAAAGGTTATTGCTCGGTTTTGAAATTGATAAACTAAGTTTAAATAATGATACGGTAAAAATTTCCGGAGATATAGACAGTATTAATAGAATTAAAGAAGTACGGGCAGAAAGTGCTACAAAAACTAAAATTAACAAAAATACACGAGAAGAGGCTAAAATTGTCGCTTATGACAGTGATTACAACAAGATAGAAGATATTCAAATAGAAACGGAATCAACTGTAATGACAATTGATCTTAAAAAAATAGAAAAAGAAGTACCGTTACTTGTTAATAAAGTGGGGGAACTTTCTTCAGATTACGAATTGGTATCCATAACACCGGATTCAACAAAGGTAACCGTAAGAGCGGAAACACAAGAAGAGCTTGATAAAATATCAGCGATGTATGTTGATGTTGATTTGAGTGATGTTAAAGAGGAAACCGAAGAACGTAGTAATTTAAAAATTTATCCGAAAGAAGATGTAAAAACCGCTACTGATACTCCAATAGTAAAAGTAACAATTAAGGTAAGGAGAAAATAGAGGTTTATGGTAGATAAAAAACTAATATTTTTAGCTATAAGTATGTTGATTACTGTAGTTGCCTTAGTTATTATAATAGGCACGACGTTTATTGATAACGAAAAAATGAAAAATATCCTTATTGCAGTAGGTTTTGTTATTCTAATTGTTCAAAAAATTGTTGAGATAATAGTAATAAAAGAAACTCGAAAAGTGAGCTTCGTTATCTTAGGAGTAATAATTATTGCGGCGGCTTACTTAGGATATAGGTTAACTTTATAAAAAGTATATTGGTAATATTTTAAGATAAAAAAGGGATGGCTAACTGAAGACGGCGCAAAAATCATAATTTTTTAAAGTAGGATTTTGTTAAGTCATCCCTCAAGTTTAACAAGGACAAAAAATTTCATAAAACAAATTTGAATACAGGTAGGTTGCTGTTGCTAAATTAATATAAAAACTTTTAAAAGGATAGATTGTGAAAAAGTTGGTTGTAGGTGTTTATATCGCTACTAACCATTGCCGGGATATTTGTAAAATAATATATTTTTTTATTGAATTATTATATTAGGAGTTGAACATGAGAAAATTATTTTCATCAAAATTATATATATATCATCGTTTTAAATTAATAATGATGATAGACTTGTTTATAGTAGCACTTGGTACTTTAGCCTCTATTTTTTTAGGGCGAAATTCTTACCCGCTGGAGATGTTGGAAAATCATGGTGTAAGTATTTTAGAGTTTGTAGTGCTGTCACTTTTTATTTACGGAATATTATTTAAAATATTCGGTATTAACAAGTCTTTATGGTCTTATCTTGGAGTTACCGAGATAGTTAATATTTGTACTTCAATATTGATTGCAGATTTATTTTGCGGTGTGTTGTATCAGTTTATGTTACCTGACACATTTTCTAATGTAAGATTTGTTATTTTTGCTCCATTACTTATTGTTGCGGGGATAATGTTTATTAGAATGTTATACAGAGCATTAAGAGAACGTGAAAATAATATTCATGGAAAAAATGCCTATAAAAATACATTAATCATAGGAGCGGGAGATGCCGGTTATATTCTTTTAAAAGAACTTTCTAAAAACAATGTTTTTAAAGCCAATGTTATCGGACTTATTGATGATAATAGAAAAAATTCAATTATCAGCGGTGTAAATGTTTTAGGAACAACCTATGATTTGTTAAAAATTATACCTAAGCATGAAGTAGAACAGGTATTTTTAGCGATACCGTCTATTTCTACCAAGGATAAAAATAGAATATTAAATATTTTAAAAGAAGCGGATGTTCAAGTTAAGGTAATGGGTTCGGGCATTGCACTTGAAGAAGGCGAAAGCATTTCAAAACATCTTAAAGACGTGTCGATAGAAGACCTTTTAGGACGTGGAGAAGTTAAACTTTCGCAAGGAGAAGTTCAGTCATATATAAAAGGAAAAAGTGTCCTTGTAACAGGCGCAGGCGGTTCTATCGGTAGTCAAATCGCAAGAGAAGTGTTTAAGTTTAAACCGAAGCAATTGGTCTTGGTTGATATAAATGAAAATTCTCTATATATGTTGGAGCGTGATTTGGATTTTGAAAAATCTCACGCTAAAGAATACGAACAGGTAAATTATATCTCTGAGATAGTGAGCATTAGAGAAAAAGCCGCTTTAAAAGAGGTGTTTGAGAAATACAAGCCTGATGTTGTTTTTCATGCGGCTGCTCATAAACATGTGCCGTTAATGGAAAGACGCCCGCAAGAAGCTATAAAAAATAATGTTTTCGGTACGAAAAATGTTATGGATGTTGCTATTGAATATGAAGTTGAACGTTTTATAATGATTTCTACAGATAAGGCGGTTAATCCGACCAACGCTATGGGAGCTTCAAAACGTTTAACGGAAATTATTTTACAGTCTAAAGGTGCTAAATACAAAACTAAATTCGCAGCGGTTAGATTTGGAAATGTTCTAGGTTCAAACGGTTCGGTTATTCCTATTTTTAAGGAGCAGATAAAAAAAGGTGGACCTGTAACGATTACTCATAAAAACATAATTCGTTATTTTATGACAATACCGGAAGCCTCACAACTCGTTTTACAAGCCGGATACTATGCCAGTAGCGGAGAAATTTTCCTACTTGATATGGGTGAGCCTGTGAAAATTATAGATCTTGCTACAAATTTGATAAAACTTTCAGGGTTGGAGCCGTATAAAGATATAGATATAGAAGAAATAGGTTTACGCCCCGGTGAGAAAATGTACGAAGAGTTATCACTTGATTACGAAAATAGTGAAAAAACTGATAATAAAATGATTTATAAAAATACAACATTGGATATAGATATTGCTACTTTAGATGAACAATTAGAAAAACTTCGCACGATGTTAAGTAATTCTACGAGTGAAGATATTAGGAAATATTTGTTTGAAGTAATAGGTAAGTATAATAGTTAACAAGCTGATAATAATACAAAATATGTAGAAAATAATGCGAATAATCAACAAAAAATATTAGAGTTAAAATAAAGGCAATTTCTGTTAGGGTAACGCCATATTAATAAAATTTGCTATTGATAATTAGAGTAGCGGTTTACTGAGTTGGGAACTTACTTTAAAGAACTTTTTAAAATCAATGAACCGTGTCGGAGCGACCTTATAAAGTCGCTCCTTTTTTCCATTAATGGAGATTTGGAAAAACCGGAATAAAAGGAAACGTTTACTCTAAATCGCCTATAGAAATTTTTTTAAAAGAGTATTATAATAATAAATAGTAAAAAAAGAAGGACTGATTTAATATGAAAGATAATAAATTACTAAAAACATTATGGGGAATAGTGATTGCTGTATTTTTATGCAGTGCATTATTTATAGGGATAAGTTATTTTTCCAGTGGTGACAAAGAGCCGAAAAAAGATAATGAATCCGGTTTTGTAAAAAAAGATAGTGAAGATAATAAAGATAATGAAGAAAACGTAGATGATAAAAAGTCTGATGACGATAAAACAGAGGAAGAAAAAGGGGAAGAAGAAAATAATTCTTCAGACAACAAAGACGAAACTTCAGATAATAAAAACAATTCATCATCAAATAATAAAAAAAATGAAATTAACATAAAAAATAATAGTCAAAGAAAAGATACCGATCAAGATAAGAAACAAGATAATAAAGAACAAACCGGTTCTTCAGATAACTCGCAAAAACCGTCTTCACGAACCTTTAAAACTTCAGAAGAAGCCCATAAATATGCAAATGAAGAGATGGATAAATTAATTAAGAAAAATAAAACAGGTTATACTTACAAAATTGTTCAGGATCCAAAAGGGGAAAGAACGGTAGTTTTTATACCAAATAAAAAATAGTTTAAAAGTTAATCACCGATAAAAAAGATATTCAAAAGGTAGAGAATATTATAAATTCTTTACCTAAGGGTATCTTTTTGGTTATAAGGGAAAAACTTCGCAAAAAATAGCTAACGGTGGTATAATTAGGGGGTGAATATTTATAAAGTTTAATAAAAAGGACTGATGGATATGAAAAATAATAATTTATTAAAAATACTATGGGGAATGGTGTTTGTAATATTTTTATCAAGTGCACTTTTTCTAGGATATAGTTACTTTTTTGGAAAAAGTTCTACAAAAGAGAAAGATAAAACATCACAAACCAATACTACCAAAAAGGTAGAAAAAGAAGAAAAACAAAATTCAAATACGACAGATTCGGCTCAAAGTTCAACAGAAAATAAAACAAAAAACCAAGATCAAAAAAACAGTTATGAATATGACGGTAAAAAATTATCTCATAGTGCCGGACTTGGGAATACAGGAAAGGTATTTAATTCACAAAAAGAGGCTATGGAATATGGAAATCAAGAGATTGCAAGGTTAATAGAAAAAGATAAAAAACCTCGACAATTTTCAATCAGCAGAGTAACCTCAGAAGATGGTAAGTTAGTTGGTTGGACAGTCGATATATTTGAAAGTAATAATGGATAAAGGTGACGAAAGTTACCTTTATTTTTCTAAAGTTAGGGTAGTCATCTATATAACTGTAAAAAAATTATTAAAATTATAACTGATAAAAGGGACGATAAAATGAGTATTAGAGTAGGTATTATAGCGGAATTTAATCCGTTTCATAATGGACATAAATATTTAATAGAGCAAGCAAAAAAATATATAAAAAATCACGGTGGAGGAGAAATAGTTTGTGTAATAAGTGAGTATTTTACTCAACGAGGAGAAGCGGCAATAGTAGACGGTTATACCCGTGCTGAAGAAGCGGTAAAAAACGGTTGCGATATGGTAGTTGCACTACCTTACGTAGCGAGCGTTTCTTTTGGAGATGACTTTGCTGAAAAAAGTGTGGAAATTCTTACCAAGATGGGAATTACTCATTTAATATTCGGAACAGAAGAAATAAATATGGAAAAATTTTCCACATTGTATAATAAACAACAAGGAAAAGATATTAAATTAAAATATAAAGAATTATTAAAACAGGGTTATAGCCACGCAAAAATAAATAGTTTATTGTTTGATATTGATACAAATGTTCCAAATTTTATTCTGGCTTACAGTTATTACAAAGCGTTAAAAAAACAAGCTCCTAATGTGAAACTAATACCTATAAAACGACAAGGTCAAAGTTTAAACAACTCAAACTTGGAAAAAACAAGATTTCTCAGTGCTACCGCCTTAAGGACAAATATTTATAAAAAAGAGATAGAAAACTATCTTCCTGCCGAAATGCTGGAAAAACTTCGCAATAAAAAAAATATCTACTTGGAAGATTTTTATTCCTTTATAACCTATCAAATAAATATTTTAGGAAAAATCGGTTTAAGTAATATTTACGATGTTAATGAGGGATTGGAAAATAGAATATTTAATGCAGCACGAATATCGAAAACTTATAAGGATTTGGTAGAAAATATAGCGACAAAAAGATACAGTAATAAAAAAATACAACGAAACCTGCTTCATATACTGACTAATACAACAAAGGAAGACTATAAAAAGTATTTTGGAACAAAAGCGTTTAGAGTGCTGGCGGTAAAAAAAGAAAAAACTCATTTAATAAAAGAAATAAATAATAAAAAAGAAATAATGTTGGTTACAGTTTTAAATAGTAAAAATGCTCAATATTTTGAACATGATATAAAAGTTTCGAGGTTGTATAACTTGGTAGCCGGGGACAAAGATATATTTAAAGAACCTGTTGTTATTATTTAGCAACAGGTTTAATAAGTTTAATTAGGACGTTTTTCTAAAGGTAAAAATCCTAATAGAAATGCTTATAGGTATTTAGACACAGTGTTTATTTATTTGAGAATTTACTTTGGAAATAAAATTATTAAACATTAAGCGGTGATTTTTCAAGAGTTATATCTTTTAAAAGCGTGCTGAAACAATCTTGTGCATCTTTTAAATCTTGAGCATCAGGGTGTGTTTTAGACTCATTAACCATCTCCACTAAGTCCGGCGTTACTTTATGAATAAAGTTAGGATCTTTCCATGTTAAAATTCTAAAGACAATCATTACCTTCGGGTCTATTTTCCCTTGGCAAATAAATGTTTTATGAATGCGGTTATTACGCTCTTTCATAAATTCAATATAGTTGTTTATCGAATCATCGGCGTGGTAATGCTCACGAGGAACACCGCAGGTTAAAAATATTGCTACATCTTTGTTGTGAATTTCTTGAATATCAATAAAATGCTGCATATTTTTATTAGCATTTGTTTTATCCGTCCAAGCACCGAGTATATAAAAATCGTACTCTTTATTCATTTTTTTCTTGTGTTTTTTTATATCAATTAAATCAACGTCCCCTAGATTTTTTATATCTTCGTAAATAGCTTCAGCTACTTTTCTTGTGTTTTTTGTTTTGCTAGAGTAAGCAAGTAAAATTTTCATAAATCTAACCTCCGTTTAAGCTGTTATTAAACATCTGATATTATTATAACAAAAAATAATTTTATTTTAAATAGGTAGATGAAAATAATTATCACTTATTGGCAACGGTTATAGTGTTAAAAATATAATAAGTGTGATAGAATACTATTGATTAGTAAATTAGGAGAAAAAAAGTGGCAAAAGAACTAGAAGTAACCAGCTATGCTTCGTTTATTGTATATCGAATAGAAGCTATGGACAGAATTAACACACCTAAAAGAGTAATAAAGGAATTTATAGAATTGCAAAAAATAGTAGGTAAGTTTCCGAAAGAGTTGGAATATTTACACAGCTTTTATGATAAAAATACCGGTAGCAGCGGAGCATTATTTAAAAATATTGATAAAGATAATTATGTTTTATCTTTCACCGGAACGAATTTTTATTTTGATAGAGAAAAAGACTTATACGCTGATATAGTAGGGATTTGTCTAGGGCAAGGAGAACATTATTTAGTTTGTTATAAATTTTATAAAAAAATGGAGAAAAAATATGGTGAAAATATTATTCTCACCGGTCATTCCCTTGGTGGAAATATCGCTCAACGTGTTGCTTTGGAGTATAATGTTGCAGAAACGATTGTTTATAACGCCGCACCGTTGTATCTAATCGGAGGAATAGATATTTTTATGAACAAAAATGCAGATACTGAATTATATCAAGGAAGGTTATCGAGATACAAAAGAGTTGTCAACAGAATAGAGAAAAAGAAACAGTTATTTACGGGTGATGTAAAAAGGATAGTTTCTGAGCAAGATGTATTTACCCGTATAGCGGAGCTTTTAAATATCGGTTATTATATTGGAGAAGAATATATTATTAAAGAGGCGGGTATGCACGGTATAAAAAATTTTCTCGGAGAACGTCAACTTACTTTAAAAGAATTACTTATAGAAGATATTAAGGAAGAAAATCTTTCTACAGAATATAAAGAATTCAGCCTCGCTGAGATTAATATGCTTAAATATTTTTCAGAAGACAAATTATCTTATCTGGAGAATCAACTAACGGGCATGTTGATGAGTGAAACGGTAATGTGTAATCTCAATAAAAATCCATACCATGTTGATTTTAGATACTTCTTAACAAATGTTTTAGAGAAAATAACAGAAACAAAAAATATTAATAATGAAGATGTGGAAAAACAAGAAGTTTTACTATTAGATAAAAAATTAAAAAATAATTAATTTAGAAAAATAAGATTACCGAATTTATTAAGTTTCAATCTGTTTTTAAGTTAACTTTTGATATAGAAAGCAATCGATTTAATATTAAATACTGAAAAAATATTAAAAAAATGATATAATGTAGGTAATTCTATGTGTAATTATTATGAAAAGTATATATTTATATACAAAATATTATTTTTTGCTGATTTTATAGTGGTGTGGCAACCTTAAGAACTAACTGCTACGCAGTTTTCTTAAGGTTCACCTAAGCTTATAATCTCAGGTGAAGCCAGTATTCCACCACTAAGAACAGCAACGAACTTAATAGCAATGTTTGTAGTGGTAATAGTAAAATGCTAAAAGCATTTTACTTGGAGAATTTTAGACCTTGGCTAAAATTCTAGCCGAAAAATCCACCTACGTAGTAGGTTAGTTGTAGGCGTCCATACCACTACTAACCATTGCTGGAATATTTGTAAAATAATATATACTTTCTGTAACAAGGAGGAAATTAAATGGTTGAATATAAAATTTTGGTTGTTGATGACGAAGAACCAATTGCAAAAATTTTAGATTTTAATTTAAAAAAAGAAGGCTATGAGGTAATAGTAGCTAATGACGGAGAAAAAGCGGTAGAGCTTGCTTTTAGTGAAAATCCGGATTTAATACTGTTAGATTTAATGCTACCTAAAAAAGACGGCATGGAAGTATGCCGGGAAGTTCGTGCCCAAAAAAACATTCCGATTATTATGTTAACGGCAAAAAATACTGAAATTGATAAAGTATTGGGACTTGAGTTCGGAGCGGATGATTATGTTACTAAACCATTCTCAACTCGAGAACTTATGGCACGTGTTAAGGTAAATTTACGCCGAGTTACTAAAAACCAAGAAGAAAAAGAAGAAAAAGCCAACGATAATTTAGTTGTTAAAAATATTGTCATCTATCCGGAAGCATATGTTATTAAAAAAAATGGTCAAGAAGTTGATTTAACACGAAGAGAATTTGATTTATTTTATTATTTGGCACAACATCGTGGACAAGTGTTAACACGTGAAAATCTGCTTCAAACCGTTTGGGGTTATGATTATTTCGGTGATGTAAGAACTGTCGATGTAACTGTCAGACGATTGCGTGAAAAAGTAGAAGATGACTCGTCGCAACCGGAGTATATTATGACAAGGCGTGGTGTCGGATATTTTATAGGTGAAGAATAATGAATTTCTTTAATAAAAAAATAAAGAAAAGATTTTTTTCATCAATTAGAATAAAGTTTGTTATAGTGTATGTGCTTGTTAATATTATTTCTTTACAACTAATAGGTTTATTTTTTACAACACAGTTGAGAAATACAAATATTAACACCTTTGAACAAAATATAATAGAACAGGAAAAGGTTCTTAATTATCATATAAGAGAAGAGTTGGATAAAGATAACGCCTCAAAAAAAGGTAACGGAGAAAAACGTGAATCGGTATCGCTGGAAGAAACTCAACGTAATCAAAATAATCCGCAAAACTCACTGCAAATTGACAGTAAAAGCGGTGTAGCTAAATTAATAAGTGAGTTTAATACCCAAAAACTGTTATTAGTTAACGTTATCGACAAAAATACAAAAATATTGGCTTCATCGTCTAAAAACGGGAACAGTGATTACTTCGGAAAAAGATCTTTTGATCCGCTGGTAAGCCAAGTGCTAAAAACCGGTGAGAGTGCAAAAAGAATTCAAACAGATGCCAACACCAATAAGCGTGTTTGGATGTATGTAAGCCCGATAAAAAAAGATAATCAAGTAATAGGTGTCATTTCATTAATGGCAGATATAGAAAGTGTTTATCAAGAAGTAACGGGCATTTCTAAAATATTTATTGTCGGAACTGTTTTATCTATTTTAATAACAACAATAATAGGGCTTTTAGCGTCAAAAACGGTCACAAGCTCTATTGAGAAGATGAGCTCACAGGTTAAAAAAATGGCTTCCGGAAATTACGGTACGGTTGTCGGAATAAATACCAATGATGAAATTGGAGATTTGGCAAAAGTGTTTAACCAAATTTCCAAAAGAATAAAAGAAGAACAAGATGTAACCGAAACGGAAAAAAGAAAACTTGCAACGATTATCAGCAGTATGATAGACGGTGTAATAACTACGGATAACAACGGGAAAATTATTCTTATTAATACAAGTGCTGAAACAATGATCGGAACAAAAGATAATGAGATATTTATCGGAGAAGATGCTCTTAAAGTTTTAAATATAACAGAATATGAAACTATAGGAGAAATAATAGAAGCGGAAGACAGCTTATTGGTTAATATTACTAATAATGAGGGTGAAAATCTTTTGATTCGTGTGGAATTTTCAGAAGTAGTGAAAGAAGAAACGGAAGATTTAACTCAAATGTCGACAGAACTTGAAGGGTATATTATTGTATTATATGATGTAACCGATCAGGAACGTCAGGAAAAAGAACGACGAGAATTTGTATCGACCGTATCCCACGAACTTAGAACACCGCTAACAACGATGAATAGCTATATTGAGGCATTAGAAGAAGGTGTAATGGCTGATAAAGAATTAGCACCGGTGTTTATTGATACAATTCATAAAGAAATCAATCGTATGATAAGAATGGTTAACGAACTTATGCAGCTCGGTAAAATGGATATTCAAGAAGAACATTACGAAAAAGAGTTTATTGATATTAATAAAATGATTGAGCAGATAGTTGGTCGTTTTGAACTAACTCATCCGGAGAAAAACTTTATTAGACACATACCGAAATCTCCTATATTTGTAGAAGGAGATCAGGATAAACTTACGCAAGTATTTGATAATATTATAAATAATGCCGTAAAATATTCTCCAAATGGGAAAAACATTACAATAAGAGTTCGTCAAAATTATAATCATAATAGGGTAAGTATATCAATAAAAGATGAAGGCGTCGGAATACCGCTTGTTCATATTGATAAAATTTTCAATAGATTTTATCGTGTTGATAAAAGCAGACAACGTAGTATGGGCGGAACCGGTTTAGGTTTAGCACTTGCAAAAACAATAGTAGATGCACACAAAGGAAGAATTTGGGCTCAAAGTAGAGAAGGATACGGTAGCATTATTTTTGTAACGCTACCTTGTGAAAAAATAGAAGATGAGTGGCTGTAGGGAGTGAATGCTATGAAGAAAAATAAAGAAACGATTAAATCCATAATACTGGTATTACTTGTCATATCTAGTATTTTTCTGACCTATGTAATAACAACTTATCAGCCGGATTATGAAATATTTACCAAAAAAACCTCTCAAAAAGTAAACGACAATGAAGAAAAAGTCGTAGATGATCTACTTCATTTTTTAACACCTAATATTATAGTAAAAGTCAATGGAGGAGCAAGAGAAGAACCGCCGGTTCAAAACAGTATTACCAAAATTGCAACTGTTGACGGAATAAAAGATAAAAAAACTCAAAAAGAGATTATAAAAGAAGTTACCAAGAGTGAAAGTGTTGAAACAAGGGTTCGAAATAAAGATATTGAAGAAGTTATACATAACGGTGGAGAAAAAATCACCTTGGAATACTCGGCGACACTTGACTCAGCGTTAGTAAAACCGATATTTTTTGCAGAAGAAAATTCGAATATAAGTTTAGAATTTGATACAGTAGTATTTTTAAAAGAAAAACCGGAAAATATCTATCTTTATAAAAAAGGCGAAAAGAATTATCTCCAAATCAAAGTAAATGGGGATATTTATAAAAAAATATCTGAAAAATTCTCTTCTGCTAAGCAGAGTTATGGGAAATATAGTTTGAATAATAATTTTATCTACTTAAAAGAAGATGCGGACAAGTATTATATTGATGAATTTAGTACGGAAAACATCAGTTTAAATAAACTTGGTAGAGATATTTTTGAACCTCAAGGTGGCATAAAAAACAGTAGTGATAATGAAATTTCCGATGGTTATTCCATTTTAAGAGAACAGGGGGACAGATTAACCTATATTAATCCGTCAAACGAAGAAAAAAACGGAACAACCTCTTTAGCATCATTAGGATATGCGGTCAATTTTTTAAATCTCGGGTATGTTAATAACCAAAATTATCAGCTTATTTATTCATATGAAGACTTAACACAGTTTCAAGAAACATATAAAGAGGGTTTGGTATTTAATAAAGAAGAATTAGCCAATATTAGAGTTTTAAGTAACAGTTCAGGAGTATATCAGGTTATTTCACCTAAAAAAATAACGAAAACTTATTTATCCTCTAAAACTGCGGGAGTTTACGACGTAGAACGTGGTGAATATGTAATAAACTACCTATATAATTACGCTAATTTAAAAAGCGTCAGCGATGTTGTTTTAGGTTATGAAAAAACATTTAGCAAAACAAAAATTAATTGTTATTACAAGCCGACTTGGTATGTAAAATATAACGGTAAGTACATAAGTTTTAAAAATCTAAAGGCTAGTTTAGAAAAGGGGGCGGAGTAATGAATTGGAATAAAATAAAAACGATGTTTATTTATTTATTTATTGCTCTGAATGTTATGCTCCTAGGCTTTTATGTTTACACCGTTTATAAAAACAAAGTGGAAATTGTTCAAGAAAAAGAAGTTATTGAACGTGCAATGAAAAATGACGGTATAAAGATAGAAGAAAATCAGCCGAAAAAAGAAAATCTCGGTTATATCAATGTAACAGGTTCAAATTTTAAAGATATAAAAAAAGAAACCGGCGGTTTAAAATTAGAAATAGAAACTGTAGATAAATATAGCAAGCTGAAAGGAACATTGGATACCGCAATTACTAATATTGATAAAAATAATTATAGGGCTGAATTAGATACTTTTTTAGCAGAAAAATACAAAGCGGGTAATCATTATATGTTCTCAAGTTATGACGCTACAGAAAAAACGGTAACTTATGAACAAATAATAGACGGGGTCAGAGTATTTGATAATAAAAATGCAAGACTTGTGTTTAAGGTGGAAGCGAATGGAGATATAAAATCTTTCGAGCAAACAGCCGTAACAAATATAAGAAAAGATAAAAACGAAACATTGGTAACTCAATCGCAAGCCATTAATCGATTATACCACGAAGATTTAATACCGAAAGACAGCAGAGTAAAGGCGACGTTAGGGTACTACACCTATATTTCCCAAACAGAAAATCAAGTATTAATTCCGACGTGGTATGTCGAAATAGTATCAAAAAATGACGTTGTTAAAAAATACTATGTTGATGCTATAGAGCTTAATATATTAAATAAAGGGAATTAGCAATTTGCTGTATAGATAAAAATTTTTTACCAATATAACTATAAGATATAAATCTCCTACTAGGAACTTAAAATAAGATTTTAGGTTGTATAATAAATACGGGGTATGGGAAAAAAATCCATACCCCGTATTGTTTTTTAATATACAAAAAGACAAATATCCAATATAATTAAAGTGCAAAAAAAAATAAACTATGAAAGGATATCTGTCATGAATAATTTTAACACAAAAACAAAAGAAATAAAAGAGGGAGAATTCATTAAAAACCTACTACAAATAAAAGATAAAAATATAACTATTGAGAAAACACATAACGAAACTATAAAAAATAATCAAAAGTACTTTGTATTCAAAGGTACCTTAACATATAAACCCAAGAAGTGTGAATGCTGTGGTTGTCTTAATAAAGGTTATACTGTAGTTAAAAACGGCTTTAATGAACTTACTAGAATTAATCTATTAAAAATATCAGGTATCCCTGCTTATTTGGAACTAAGAAAGCAACGTTTCAAGTGTAAAACTTGTAATAAAAAATTTGTAGCTACTACTTCTTTTGTAGATAAATACTGTAGTATTTCTAAAAATGTTAAGTTTTCTATAATGAGTGATTTAGCTGATACTTTATCTTTTAAACAAATAGCCAAAATGAATAATGTATCGGTTAATACTGTTATAAGAACTCTTTATAAATGTAAATCCCATGTAGACATTCTTAACTATAATACCTTACCTGAGTATTTATGCTTTGATGAGTTAAAGTTTACTAAAGATAGTAAAAATGGTATGAGTTTTATTTTTTTAGATGCTTTAACTCATGAGATTATTGATATAGTTGATGGTAGAACTGAGTATATTTTAAATAATTATTTTTCCAGATTTTCTAAAGAGGCTAGAAGTAATGTTAAGGCTATTTGTATTGATATTTATACTCCTTATATGAAGTTGATTAGAAATAAGTTTCCTAATGCTGAAATTGTTATAGATAGGTTTCATATTATTCAAAATGTTAATAGAGAACTTAATAGAACTAGAGTTAAGCTAATGAATATTTACAAAAAACAAAAAGGTATTAATTATACTCTTTTAAAAAATAATTGGAAGTTAATATTAGAAGATGAAAGTAATGTTACTCATGGTAGGTTTTTCTTTAATAGGAGTTTTAGGAGTTTAGTTACTAGACGTGATATTTTAGATTATTTATTAGGATTAGATTGTATATTTAAGGCTAGCTATGAGAGAGTTCAGGATATTAGATATGCAATAAGGTATAGAAATGAGTTGGAGTTTAAAGAATTAATTGAAAAATCTACTATCGATTTATCTGATGGTGTTAGTAAGGCTATTAATACTATGAGAAAAGATAAAGAGTATATGCTTAATAGTGTTAGGTATTCTATTTCTAATGGTTCTTTGGAGGGTATTAATAATAAGATAAAGGTTTTAAAGAGAGTTTCTTATGGTTATAATAGCTTTTATAACTTTAGATTACGCATTTTAGTTGTTTCTAGGTTATTTGTTTCTGAGTATAAAAATAATATTTCTTTTAAGGGCGTTTTGAAAAATGCCAAGCAACACTGCATTGCTTAGCATTTTATCCTTATTTTTTCTCATGCCCCGTATTTGACACAGAGCCAGATTTTAAGGTTTTAGTAGGGGATTTTAATATTTTTTTGTATTGTCTAAAAAATATTTCTAAAGAGGACATATGTATATTAATGTATTAAATTTTAATCTTGAAAAATATATTTATATGCTTAGCAGAGAATAAAAAATGAGTGAATATTTATTCACCTTTATGTATAATAATATTAATCTAAGTTTATTTAATAAATACTTAAAAAATTTAAAGTTTACATAATTAAAACTAAAAATAAATATAATCTTAACGGCTTTTAAAGTAGAATTTAAGTGGATTTTAATTTTATTTATATAAAACTCATTTCTTAAAAAATGTCACTAAAAAAGTAAAATTTTAAGTATAATTATATTGCATAATATTAAATTATCTGTTATTATAAATATTGTTGTAGGGGAGGACATCCTAATTATAGTGATAATAAAATTAAGAAAAAAGAGGATTATAAAATGCAAAACAAGGAAAAATTTTCTATACGAAAGTACAAGATAGGAGTAGCATCTGTTCTAGTAGGACTGGGAGTAGCGATGGGCGGAAGTATGGCTGTTGCACAGGCGTCAAATACTACCGGTACTCCGGCTCAATCGAAAGTAAAAGATAATAAAAATTCAGAAACACGTGGAAGAGCACTTCTTCCTTTAATAGAAGAGAAAAAAGCAGAATTGGGATCTAATGTAAATTTATCGGAAAAAGAATTAGAAGCTGCTAAAACACAGGTAGTAACAAAAGCAAATGAAGCAATTGATAAATTAGAAAGAAGTAGCAGTGATACTGATAGAGAAATAGAAAAAATAAAAACGGAGTTAAAGGCAGATTTAGCTAAAATTAACCCTGTAGGTAAGGAATTAGTTTTTACAGAGTTAGATGATGTTAAAGATAGTTTAGTAAAAAAAATACTTGAGAATAAAAATCTAACACCTGAAAAAAACCAAGCTTTTACAGATGAAATTATTAAACTGGTGGATAATAAAAAAGCAGAGATAGAAAAATTGGCTAAAAATGCTAATACTTCTGCAGAAGCGGATAGACTTCAAAACGAAATAGATAAAATTGAAAATACCGTAATTAAACGTGCTGCTCAAATAGAAGTAGAATTATTACAAGCTGATAAGGTAGCACAGTTAAAAGCTAATAATCATTTATCAAAATCTGAGTTGAATGAAGCTAATAAATCGGTTGAGTATGAAACAAAAGAGCCAACTGAAAAGATTGATAAAGTTAGTGAAGAAAATATAGATTATGATATTGAAAAAATAAAAGAAGACTTTTTAAAGAAATTAGCAGAAATAAATCCGCTTGGAGTAGATAAGTATCTTGAGGAAATAAATAAAGAAAAAAACAGATCATTACAAGCCATAAAAGATAACAAAAATCTTTCTGACGCTGAAAAAGGTCAACTTAAAAGAAAAATAGAAGATGAACTTAAAAGACTGTTTGACGAAATAAGTGGTATTGCGAACAAAGTGGATACTGCACGACCGAAGTATACACCGGAACAAATTAAACAAGCACAGCAAAAAGTATATGAGGTGTATCTAAAAGCGTTAAAAACTGTAGCAGAAAATGATATTACTTTGGAATCGGCAAATAAACAAGCTGAAATAGATAAAGCGAATGCAACAGAAGATAGTAAAAATGAGGCAAGCTCTAAGCTGGAAGAAAAAACACAACAGATTTATGAAAATATAAATAAACAAACTGATCCGGATAAACTAAAAAAAGTTGTAGAACAAGGTAAAAAAGATATAGCTGATATTAAGGTAAAAGAAGATAAAAAAGGACAAAAACCTGATATGTCGAAACCGGACATGCCAAAACCTGATATGCCGAAACCGGACATGCCAAAACCGGACATGCCAAAACCTGATATGCCGAAACCGGATATGCCAAAACCAGACATGCCAAAACCGGACACACCGAAACCTGATATGCCAAAACCAGACATGCCAAAACCAGACATGCCAAAACCAGACATGCCAAAACCAGACATGTCAAAACCTGATATGCCAAAACCGGACACACCGAAACCAGATATGCCAAAACCGGACATGCCAAAACCGGACACACCGAAACCAGATATGCCAAAACCGGACATGCCAAAACCGGACACACCGAAACCTGATATGCCAAAACCAGACATGCCAAAACCAGACATGCCAAAACCGGATATGCCAAAACCGGACAAACCGTCAGATAAGCCGAACACCCCGCCGGCAACATCAACTCCGCAAGATGGGATTAAAGATTTAACAGAACAAAAATCGGAATTAAAAGTAACACGCTGGGTAGATGAAAACGGAAAAGAACTAAAACCATCAGAGGTAGGTGAACTAAAAGCAGGCGAAATAAAAGGTTATACTTTTGATAAAACTTTGAAAAAAGATGGAATAACAACACATTACTTTAAAAAAGTAAAAGAAAAAACCCCTGATAAATCAACGCCAACACACCCAGGTACGGATCTATCACAAGGTAAAACTTTGCCGAATACAGGGCTAAATACAACTCAAAATGCAGCATTAGGATTAGGGTTAATATCTTTAATCGGTTTAGCTGTAAGAAAAAGATTATCTGATAAGTAAAATATTTACTTAAGATATTAAAAATTATGTAATTTATAAATACTCCTCCAAAAAATTTCTGTGGGGCATGGATATATTCCGTGTCCCTTATTTGTATGCACCCAAATCGGTTACGGTTAAACAACAACCGCCATTAAATCAAAACATAATTATTATTTATCAATAATTTAAAAATTGCTTTAAGAGGGTATAGTTTGCATCAACTTGGCTTTTATTTAAAGAAGAAATTAATTATTTCAATTAAAAGTTATATGTTTTGTTAAATATTTTGTGAATATCTTTAATTTTTGCTATATAATGGTATTCCCTAGTATTCTTGTTTGCCCTTTTATTGAAGTGTCTTATAGGAGAGGAATAATTATGACAAAATATATCTATGTTAATAAAGAAAAAGTAATTGTTGAAGATGATGTTTATAAAGCATTAAAAAAAATTTTAAATAGGGAGTATTATTTGTTCAAAGAAAATATCCGCCATGGATTGATTAATATGGAAAGTTTTGATAGCGAAAATCAAAACGGGATTGAGTTGTTAAAGGCAACTACTCCGTCCCCCTACGATAACCTTGAAAGAAAAATAATTCTCCAAGCACTTCGTCATGCTTTGTTAAAACTTACCGGAAATGAACGACGTTTGATTTATTATTTGTTTTTTGCAGAGTATTCACTAAGAGCGGTAGCTAAAAAAGAAAAAACGAATGCGATGGATATTAAAAGAAGACGTGATAAAATATTACAAAAATTAAAAGTATTTCTAAAAAATTACAAAATTTTTGTTACAGAGTAAAGGATTTTTAAGGTTTAGTTATGAAGGGATAACTTCAATATTTTATTTTTATAAGGGAGGATAAGTATATGAAAAATTATGCGTTATCTGATGAACAAGAATCTAGGTTTTTGGAGGTTGTAGAAGAACATAGTTCACTCATTAACATAGCTTTAAGGAAACTTAATATTCCGGCGGGGGTCAGGGATGAATTTTACACTTTCGGTTTGGAAGGATTACTTGTAAGTTTTTTAATTTTAGAAGAAGGGAAGATAGAAAAACAAGATTTTGAGCGTTTTGCTTATGTTGCGATAAAAAGGAAAATTATTGATGAAATTCGTCGCCGTAATCGTAAAAAAGAGGTTGCTTTTGATTTTGTGGAAAATTCTAAGCTGTTTATTTCACCAAATATGGATATGGTTAAATTTGAGTTTTATAACGGTTTTCTTGAAGTATTGTCCCCTAAAGAAAAGAAGTTTTTCTTGGCTTACTTAAAAACATTAAACGTTAAAGAAACAGCAAAAAATTTAAAGATATCTAAAAGCAATGCCTACCGTCTTATTGAAACAATTAAGCTAAAAGGAGCAAAATATATGTTTGTTAAATAGATAGTAAATATTTTCATTTTTATAGACGAAAATTAAACTATATAAAAAGGTTCTAAATTTAAAAAACTGTCTGACATTTTGTATAAAAACGTCTATAACATTAATTTACCGGTGTTCAAATAAGTCTTTTGAACACCGGTAAATCTTGTGGGAGTATTTTGATAAAATCTTATTTAAAAAATTACGATTATTGAGTTACTCCCGTTTTAATTTTTATAAATAATTTTATGCAAAGGCAAGAAAATTTTAAATAAATAGAGAATTTTCTTTATTTAACGGCATTAATAAAACGTTGGGTAATTTCTTTTGGGCGGGTAATCGCTCCGCCGACAACTACGCAAAAAGCTCCTGCTTCGAGTGCTTCTTTTGCATGATGTGGATAATGAATTCGTCCCTCCGCAATAACCGGAATGGAAATAGTATTTGAAAGATTTTTAATTAACTCTAAATCAACTTTGTCGGGACGGTTTTTTGTATTTTCGGTATAACCGCTCAGTGTTGTTCCGACAAAATCAACACCTAATTTTTCAGCATTAATGCCATCTTCTAAAGTAGCGATATCTGCCATTAAAATAATATCCGGATATTTTTCTTTTATTTCAGCGACAAAATCATTAACGGTAGTTCCGTCAAACCTAGGTCTTAAAGTACAATCAAGAGCGATAATTTCGCACCCGGTTTTGACAAGATCATCAACTTCTTTCATAGTAGCTGTGATAAATTGTTCCATACCGTCATAACTTTTTTTAATAATACCGATTATAGGTAAATCAACCATTTTTTTAATTTGCGTAATATCTTGAACGCCTTGGGCACGGATACCTACAGCGCCCGCTTGTTTTGCGGCAAGTGCCATTAGCTGCATAATTCCACCTTTTTCGACAAAAAGCGGTTCTCCGGGCAGTGCCTGACATGAAACGATAATGCCATTTTTTATTTTTTTTAACAGTTCTTCTTTTTTAGTCATACAAAACTCCATTCTTAAGACTTTTAATCTTTTATAGTAATGCTATAATATTTGTAGTTAATATATATTTTTACATATTCAAAAATTTTTCCGTCAGAAAAATAAGTATATCTGTTAAATTCGAAACAAGGTTCACCGCTAGGAGCTATATATTTAGAGATCTCATCAGGAACATCGGTAATAACTTTCATAGTTTTTTTAGATTTCTCCTGATGAATATCAATGCGATACTCCTTACGAATCATTGTTGCTAATTCTCTAAAGTTATCAATATCGGTTATATTAATATTGGGTAAATATTTTATCGGAATGTAATTGGTTTGATAAGCCCAAGGAGTAGTACCGATATATTTAATACGGGTTACCTTTAGTAACTTTTGATTTTTAAGTTGTAATTTTGAACAAAGTTCTTTATCTTGAACCAATTGAACATCAATAACTTCAGAACGTTCAACAACGGCTTCTTTAAATATTTTGTTGAAATTATTGGTTTCTGTCAAATAAACACGTTTGTTAACAAGTGTTTTATTTACGAAACTCCCTTTACCTTGGACTCTAAATATATACCCTGTAACCTCCAGCTCGTTTAGGACACGGACGGCGGTAGTAGAACTGACATTGTAAATTTCTTTAATTTCTCTTTCGGTGTAAAGTTGCTCCCCCTCTTTAAAAATACCGGTTTTTATTTTTAGAATAATATCATTAATAATTTTTTCATATTTTTTCATTTTGTTCTCCATAGCTATATTAAATTTAATGTGTTAACTTATTTTGATTGTATCACCATAGTGATAATTTGTAAAGATAAAATTTGAAATATTAGTAAAATAGACGAATATTTTTAATTAACAATGGAGGAAGATAATATATAAAAAAAGAGCAACTTAAAAATCGTAATTTTGTTAGAAATTGATTTTATTAAGTCGCTTTCGCATAATTCGTTAGATTTTGTAAAGTTTTTTAAAGTACATTATCTAACTGTTAAATAAGTAAATTCTATAAAAATTTTTAACTTTTTGATCGGTACAGGTAGGAATATTATTTTTTAACAAAAGGACTGATCGCTCCGTAAAGAGCGGCATCATTACCTAAAGCGGCTGTTAAAAATTTTGTTTTATCGATTTTTATAGGATTAAGTTCACGTACTTTTTCTTCGATTTTATTTAATAAGTAATCTTTCTGAGCGGAAATAGCACCGCCGATGATTAAATATTTAGGATCTAATATTACGAAGAGATTTACTATACCACGAGCAAGTTCAAATAACCACTCATCAAGAACTTTTAAAGCATTGGCATCTTCTTGTTTACAAAGTTCAAAAAATTCAATAACATCAAGAGTATCATGGATTTCAGTTTTGATTTTTTTATCAAGGGCAATCGTTGAAGCACGTTGTTCATAAGTAGTTTCAGTATCAAAATCGTAGACAGATTGACCGATTTCTCCGACACTAAACTGCGAACCTGTAGGAAGTCTATCAAGATAATAAGCACCGCCGATGCCCGTTCCGAGAGCCATACAGAAAACTTCGTCAAGCCCTTTAGCGCAACCGAGCCACTGTTCACCGAGTAAGGCGCAGTTAACATCGTTATCAACGTAAATGTCAACACCTAATTTATCACCAAATTCACGTCTGAAATTAGTGCCGATATAATTTTTAATTGTCGGAGCGGCACTGATAACTTTCATAGCTATATTATCAATAACTCCTGCCGAAGAAATACCGACTGCATTAAAGTTATACTTTTCACGAATAATACCGGCAACACGATACATTTCATCGGTAATTTTCACCGTAGTATTATCCGGTGTTTTACAAGTTTCATAGTGAATAATTTCGTAGTTGTTATTAAAAACGGCGAATTTAATACTTGTTCCGCCAATGTCGATTCCTAATAGCATAATTTTACCTGCCTTTTAATATTTTATACAACAAATATCTTAACATAAAATTTAACGTTTTAAAATAAATATTTCCAAAAACCTTATTTTCTCTTTGAATTTTTTTTATACTGTGCTATGATAAATTTTAAAGCGGTAGCTACTTGCTAATCTTTACGAACAAAGTAAGTAAAAGATTAGAGTAGCCTTGCATATCTTACTTCTACGAATTTTTACACATTACAATACTAAAAATTCCAAAATTAACCCAAATAGATATATTAAGGAGGTTGGCATGGATAAAATATTATTTTTAAAACCTGTTCTTTGTGAGCGACTTTGGGGCGGGAGAAACTTAGAGCAGTTCGGCTATGACCTACCTGCCGGTAAAATCGGTGAAGCATGGGTGATTGCGGCACATGATAACGGCAGTTCGCTTATAATAAACGGGAAATATAGCGGTAAAACTTTAAAAGAAGCGTATAAAGAAGATTATAAACTTTTTACTCAAAAACAGTATGAAAAATTTCCGTTGCTTATAAAAATATTGGATGCAAGTGATGAATTATCGGTTCAAGTTCATCCGGATGATAACTACGCTAAAAAGTACGAAAATGGTGAATTAGGAAAAACAGAGTGTTGGTATGTTCTTGATGCAGAAAAAAACTCTCAGTTAATATATGGTCATACAGCGAAAAATCACGAAGAATTTAATAAGAAAATTGATAATAAAGAATGGGATAAATTGTTTATAAAGGAAAATGTTAAAAAAGGTGATTTCTTCTATATACCGGCAGGAACGCTACATGCAATAGGCGGAGGGATTTTAATTTATGAAGTACAGCAAAATTCAGATACAACTTACCGGGTTTACGATTATGACAGAGTAGACAAAAACGGCAATAAGCGTGAACTTCATATCGAAAAAACAAAACAAACAACGACAGTACCGTTCAAAAAGATAGTATCTGATTATACAAAAACTGTAAAAGATGATGCAGTAATTACAAACTTAGCACAAGAGCGTTATTTCGGTGTTTATAAAATAGAATTAGACGGTAGTGCTACGCTTGAAAAAAATAAAACAGGTAATCTTTTTACAGTCTTAAATGGAGCCGGTGTGATAAAAATTGATGGACAAACTTTTTCGTTAAAAAAAGGTGACAGTTTTATACTAACGACAGCTTGTCGTAATTATGAACTTATCGGGGAAATGTTTTTAATCGGTAGTTATGATAGGGTGCAGTAAAATTGAGTTCATAAAGTTTAAAAAATAAAAAATTAATTAAAATAAAAACACAGGATAACATAAACTTATTTTCTAAAGTTAGAGTTCTTTTGTCCGGCTTTAGGAGATAGTCTACATGTTCCTGTGTTTTTGTGTAAATTATAGGTGTGAATTAAAAATTATTTTTTACATTGTTGAATAAATGGTGAGCGGACAGCAGGTTTTATCTCGCCCATAATCGAATAAATATATTTTTTTGTTGAAAGAAGGGCATGTCCACAGGGTGCGTAAAAATTTATTTCCCTTAATTTGTACCATTTATCTTCAACAAAATTATAAACTAATTCTTTTTTATTCCAATGATAATCTTCTATCGGCATGGTGAAGTATTTTGTTCTGTACTCAGCACGCTCATCACCTGTTAAAGTGTTGAGATTATAAGTAGCTTCTTTCCAAACGTCTTTATTAAAACCGCCGATAATAAGAAGTTCATTTTCGTTAAGAAGTGTTCGATCAGCACCGAGTAGAGATAATTCTTCATCGTTGATAACAACAGGAGAAAGATTATTCCAAGTAAGAGTTTTGGTATCGAAACTAAAGCCGTCGTTATAAGTAACGTCCGCACCACCGCCGTAAATAATAAGTAAATTTCCTGCGGCATAAGATATAGCTTGTGAACGTGATAACCCCGGAAAGTTTGAAATAACTTCAAAACCGCCATCTTTTAAACTGTAGCGATAAAGCTCATTACTGTTGGTACCATTAATAGAACCGACACCAAAATATAAATAATCACCCAAAACTTCAGCGATAATATTTTCTACCGAAAATGGTAGAGCATATAACTCTTCAAAAAACAACTTTTCATTTTGTACAGAAATTTTAATAATTTTTGATGAAGTTTCATTTTCTGCTCCTATGTAGTAAAGAGCGTTTTTAGTTTGCGCCGTTGCTCCATAGGCGGTTTTAAAAGAAAAATTAGTTTGTTCAATCAGTTTTAAATTATCGTCAATTTCTTTATAAAGATAAATGTCGGAATAAATAACCTTGGTGCCATTTTCGACAGGAGTTCCGTTGGGGAAGTTAGCACCACCGCCTATTATTAAATAATCGTTAATCGTTCCTTTTATTAAACCGGCAGTTCCGATATTTTCTTGTTGATTTTTTTGAGCCGGAACTTTTCCGATGTTTTTCCAAAATAATTTTTTGTTCATACGAATATCTCCTAAATAAATTTTATTTTTGTATTTCAATCAACGTGTTAAATAACTTGCACTTTAATTTTACAATAGAGTTAGAACGTTTGTAAAGTGTTAATATTAAAATAAAATTTGCTGTAAATAGCGTTAAACATCTTATTTTTTAAAAATAGTTCTTGACAAAACAAAAGTAAGCGTTTTATAATATAAATGTATTAAAATTTAATGTGTTAAATAAAATTTAAAACAAGGAGAATCTAAAATGAAAGATTTAAAAGGTATATACTCAGCAGTATTAATCCCGTTTGATGAAAATGGAAACATTAAAGAAGACGGTTTAAGACAAGTTATTGAGTACAATATCGAAGTATCAAAGGTAGATGGTTTATATGTTAATGGAAGTAGTGGCGAAAATTTCTTATTAAATACAACGCAGAAAAAACAAATTTTTAAATTTGTAAAAGAAGTTGTCGGAAGCAGAGTAAAATTAATCGCTCAGGTCGGTTCTCTTGACTTAAACGAAGCGGTAGAACTTGCAAAATATGCAACCGACTTGGGATACGATTCGCTATCGGCGGTAACACCGTTTTACTATCCGTTATCATTTGCCGAAGTAAAACATTATTACGAAACTATTATCAATGCAACGGAAAATACAATGATTTTATATTATATCCCAACATTGACAGGGGTAAAAATCAGCTTAGACCAATTTGCTGAACTTTTGGATAATGAAAAAGTAATCGGTGTTAAATATACAGCGGCGGACTTTTATCAATTAGAACGTTTTAGAAGAAGATTTCCTAATAAATTAATTTGGTCAGGATTTGATGAAATGTTGGTACAAGCTGTAGTGTCAGGTGTTGATGGAGCTATCGGTTCTACGTATAATGTAAACGGTAAAACCAGTAGAAAAATTTTCGATTTGGCGAAAGCCGGAAAAGTTGCCGAAGCTTATGAACTTCAACATCAAGCTAATGATGTGATTGAAAAAGTTTTAGAACTTGGGCTTTATCAAACATTAAAAGAAATTTTAAAAGTAAAAGGTATTGATGCCGGTTACTGTAAACAACCGATGAAAGTATTTGCCTCTGAAAAACTTAAAGAAGTAGAACAGTTGGTAAAAGACTATAACTTATAATTTAAAAAAGTGGAGGAATTAATCTATGGAAAAAGTCGGTTTTGGTACTCTTAATGGTATTATGCTGGTGGTATATTTACTGGCAATGCTGGGTGTTGGAGTGTATTTCACTAAAAAAGCAGGTTCCAGCACGGATGAATTTTTTAAAGCAGGTGGAAGTATTCCCTCGTGGGCGGTAGGTTTTTCGATTTATGCGACGACATTATCAGCCATTACGTTTATGGCGACACCGGAAAAAGCATTTAATGGAGATTGGACATATGCAGCCGGAAATTTTGCGATTATAGCAATTATTCCCATTCTAATTCATTACTATGTTCCGTTTTTTAGAAAGTTAAATGTTACAACAGCTTATGAATACTTAGAAGCACGTTTTAATCCTAGTATGAGAGTAATAGGAAGTGTCTTATTCTCACTGTTTCATATAGGAAGAGTTGCAATAGTTATTTATTTACCGACGGTAGCTATTACATCAGTGTCTACTATCAGTCCTTATTTAGTGTGTGCGGTAATTGGACTTCTTTGTGTAATTTATTCATTTTTAGGTGGAGTGGAAGGAGTTATTTGGACGGACGTTATTCAAGGTATTATTCTGTTGGGAGGTGCTATTTTAGTTATTGTTATTGGGATATATCAAGTTGGCGGTTTTTCTCATGTTGCAAACGACGCTGTTGCCAACGGGAAGATTGTTACTTCAGAAAAATTTAGCTGGTCATTTACAGCATCAACTATTCCTATTATATTTATAGGATCAATATTCAACAATTTACAACAGTACACAGCTTCTCAAGACGTTGTTCAACGTTACAGCACAACAGAATCGGTAAAAGAAACTAATAAATCTATTTGGACAAATGGCTTACTTGCATTTATTTCAATTCCGATATTTTACGGAATGGGAACCGTATTGTACAGTTTTTACAAAGGGGCTCATGCTGTAACAAAATTACCGAACTTTATGAATGCTGAAGTTGTTGGAAAAACTGCGAATACAACAGCGTTAGTTCCTTACTTCATACTGACAGCTCTTCCGGCAGGAGTGGCAGGCTTGGTTATTGCGGCAATTTTAGCGGCGGCACAATCAACAATTGCTTCCAGCTTAAATTCTATTTCCGCTTGTATCACGGTTGATATTAAACAACGTTTCTTCGGTTGCAGCAAAGATGCAAAAACAGACGTTTTAATCGCTCGTATAATTATTATCTTAGCCGGTATTTTCGGAACATTAGCGGCGTTGTACTTTGTTAATACAAACCAAAAAGAAACTTGGGATTTATTCTTGAAATATACAGGGTTATTAGGAGTGCCGCTAGCGGGGACATTTGCGTTAGGAATCTTCACAAAACGTGCTAACGGTGTAGGTGCGTTGGTCGGATTATTTGCGGCAGGAATAGTTTGCTGGTATATCCAAGATTACACACTATACGCTAAACAAAGTCCATTTATATTCTCAGGTTTTTCATTCTTAAGTTCATTAGCCTTCGGTTATATTTTTAGTTTAATATTCAAATTTGATAAGAAAAATATAGTAGGTTTAACTATCCATACAAAAAATGAAAAATATATAAAAGAAAATTAATTTAATAGACGTGTAAATAAAAATAATTAAATATAAAAAACAGCGATGTATTTTGAGATAATCTCATAATTCACATCGCTGTTTTTATTAATGGCTTTAGCCAGTTGAGGAGGCGAAGTCTCCGAAACAATAAACCACCCGCTATGCGGGTGCGAGAAAAGAGTTAAACAATTGAAAAATCATCCTTTCTTGATAAAATAAGAGTAGTTCAAGCACTAAAATAAAGAAAGGATGATTTTAATTATGGCAAATAAACATAATAGTTTATCGCATACAAAGTGGATATGTAAATACCATATTGTATTTACCCCTAAGTATAGACGAAAAATAGAATTTAATCAATACAAACGAGATATAGTAGATATAATAAAAAGGTTATGTAAGTATAAAGGAGTGGAAATAATAGAAGGACATATAATGCCAGATCATATACATTTGCTGTTATCAATACCACTAAAATATAGTGTATCAAGTTTTATGGGATATTTGAAAGGAAAAAGTTCACTGATGATATTTGATATGCATGCAAACCTGAAGTATAAGTATGGGAATAGAAAGTTTTGGGCAGAAGGATACTATGTAAGTACTGTAGGTTTGAATGAAGGTACAATAAGAAAATACATCAAAGATCAAGAAGCGCATGATATTGCAATAGATAAACTGACAACAAAAGAATATACAAATCCATTTGGAAATAAGAAAAAATAGATAAACCCGTTTGACGGGTAGCGGGCGTAAAAATACAATAGGGCTTGAACGAATGTGAAAGCCAGCGCCTTGAGGTGCGTGTTAGTAACAAAGGGTTATACCCGAAGAGAAAACCACCCCTTTTCAGGGGTGGTCATTATTTGGATAACTTAAACTAAAGCGTTAATTTCTTTTTCTAATACATCTTTAGAAATCATACCTGTAATTTTCTTATTAATTGTCCCATTACTATTAATAAAAATATGAGTTGGGAATGAACGGATATTGTAATTAATAAAAAATCTATCATTTACATCAAATAATATGGGATAATTAATACCTAACTCTTTAGCTTTCGCAAGAATAGTAGCTTTATCTTTATCACCGGGATTATCGTTTTTAAATAAACTGTCATTTGGGGACGTCATTGATAAAAACGCAAAGTCGGTTTTATCTTTAAATTTATTATAGGTGTTGATTAATTCTGGAGTTTCCTTAATACAAGGTCCGCACCAGCTTGCCCATGTATTAATATATACCTTTTTTCCTTTAAAGTTACTAAGTTTAACGGTATTGCCGTCTTTATCCATAGCGCTGAAATCAAAAGCCTGTGATTCAGTTTTTTTTGTAGTTTGAGAATTGGAACTGTTCTTGTTATCAGAATCATTATTTTTCGGATTATCAGCCGAACAACCGGTTAAAATCACCGACCCGCAAATAAGTAGAGTAAGTAAAATTTTCTTTTTCATAGTTAAACCTCCATTATAAATAGTTAGTTAAAATATCTCATAATTGTAGCGAAAGAACCGCTTAAAATTAAAATTCCGATAATAATAAGAATAGCACCCGAGATAATAGATGTGTATTTTAAAATATTATCGTTTTTCTTAAAGACCGTAAGTAATTGTGTCGCAAAAAATGCTACAAGAATAAACGGTAAAATAAATCCGAGTGAGTATACGAGAACTAAAATAATACTCATAATTCCGGTATGGCTGCTTGCGTATATGAAAACACCGGCTAAAATAGGGCCTATGCAGGGTGTCCAAGAAAAACTAAAGGTAAAGCCCATCAAAAATGCTAAGATTGGGGTAGTGTTACCTTTTTTTAGTGTCAATTTATTTTTCATCGAAAATTCTCTGTTCAAAGCGGATATTTTAAAGATACCGAGTTGCAGTAATCCCATAAAAATAATAAGAATACCGCTGATAATTTGTAGAATTTTAATATTATCATTTAAAAAGATACTAATACGACTTGTCGCAAAAGCGAGTATAAAAAATGTTGCCGAGATTCCCAAAACAAAAAATAAAGTATTAACAATAATATTACGTTTATTAAATACTAATTCACCTTGGATATTTTTTTCCTTTTTCCCGGCTAAAATCCCTATATAAATTGGTAAAATAGGAATAACACAAGGAGAAAGAAATGACAGTACACCTTCTAAAAATAAAAGAAATATCTTCAAGATAGAAGCTGAAGCTGTGAAATCATACATATATAATCCTCCATAATTTTATAATATATCATTGACCAATCAGTACAATTTACAATATTACTATATAATAAATGTTGCATGAAAGCAATAAAAGTGATTTATTTTCATAGGAACAAATTACTGTAAAGTAACGAAACACAAGCAATGTAACAGAAGATTATCACTATTATTACAAAAGTGTTACAACTATTGAAAAGGTGAAAGATATATAATACAATGTTACTACATTGGTTTGAAAAAACGTTAAGAAACTATAAATTTAGAAATTGAAAATACATTAAAGAAAATTGATAAAAGTGAATATAAGTTCACAAATATGAATTTAAGGAGATTTTAGAACAGATGGGTAAATTACATAAATTAGTAGCAACAACAGCAATAGTATCGACAGTGGCTTTCGGATTGGCACAAGTGGCTGATGCGGATACATATACAGTAAAAAAAGGTGATACACTTTGGGATATTGCTATTAACAACGGAACAACAGTTGACCAACTTATGAAAGATAACAATCTTACAAGTTCACTTATCTTTCCTGGAGATAAATTAACTTATAACGAAACTGTATCACAAGTGGCAAAAGCTAAATCACAAGGATACTACACAGTAGTTTTAGGTGATACTTTAGGTAAAATTTCTAATAAATTTGGAGTATCGGTAGATAAGTTAGTACAATTAAACAATGTTTCTAATCCAAACTTAATTTATGTTGGTGAAGTATTAAAAGTAACTGAATCAGCTCCGGCAAAAGCGGAAAATACTGTAGCGAAAACTAGTGTAGTGGAAAGCACTCCAACTAAAACTGTAGCGAAAGTTGAAGAAAAAGCGGCTGCAACTCCAAAAGCGGAAGTTAAAAAAGCAGAAGCACCAAAAGCACAAACTAAAGCAGTTGCTCAAACAACAACTAAAGCACCTGCTCCGGCAGCAACAGTGAGATCTTCTAGCAAAGGATCTGCAATTTATCAAGCGGCTTTAGCGCAATTAGGAAGATACCAAGACTGTACAATGTTGGTAACAAATGCACTTAAAGCAGTAGGAATTAATTTCCACGACTGGCCGGCTGGATACATGAAATTAGGAACAGTAGTTCCGGCATCACAAGCACAACCGGGTGACTTAATCTATTATGCTAACGGTGGAATAGGATTAGCTCATATTGCCGTATATGCAGGAAACGGTCAAGCAGTTCACGGTGGTTGGTACGGAAACCAAACAGTACTTAACACTGCAAGCGTAGGTAGTGGAGCTGTATATATCCGTGTAAGATAATATAAAGTAAAGTTCAAAGGCATCTCGAATGATATTCGAGGTGCTTTTTTAAATTTATATGGAAATTTTTCTTACAGCACTATCCAAAAACAAGATAAATACTTTTCCTATAAAATTTATAGGTTGTATAATAAATATCCGGCATGGAAAAATTTCATTTTAATATTTAATATAGAGCCTTTTATTGTAAAAAGAGGGTAAATATAAGATAAAGTTTATAAAATATACCAGCATAAATTATTATGTTTTATATGAAACAAATATGAAATTTTGATGATTAGATTGAAAATTTTAAGATAAAGTGATACGATAATACTGTTATAAATTTAAAAAGGATATATTGAAATAGTTGATAGAAACCATAATATTATGATTGGAGAAAGACTATATGAATATACTTATTATTGATAATGAAGAAATAATTTTAGACGGAATAGCAGAGTTTTTCAAAGAAGAAAATTACAATGTATTATTGGCAGAAAATGGAGAACAAGGATTAAATCTATTTAATAGTAATACTGTAGATCTAATTATTTTAGATTTGATGCTACCGAAAAAGCATGGGTTTGAAGTGTTAAAAGAAATTAGAAAAATCAGTAATATACCGGTCATAATACTAAGTGCATTAAATGATGAACAAACACAGTTAATTTGTTTTGATCTGGATGCTGATGACTATGTAATAAAACCGTTTTCTTTGGCATTACTTGAAAAAAGGGTAAAAGCATTATTAACCAGACACTATGGTATACACGATACATGGTCTTACGGTGAAACAATAGTCGATTTTACCAGTTACAACGCAACCAACGGCGGGCATGAAGTCGATATAAAACCAAAAGAATTGGATATATTGAGATTATTGCTTCGCTATCCAAATCAAGTGTTAACCAGAAGCCAGATAATAGAACACGCTTGGAGCGATACCGAAGGTATTCCGTTGGAAAGAGTGATTGATGTTTACATAAAAAATTTAAGAAAGAAATTAGTATTAGACTGCATAATAACTGTTAAGAATGTGGGGTATAAGATAAAATTATAATGAAGAATATGAAAATTTTTCCCAAGACTTTTATTTACACAATAACTATTTTAGGAAGTATATCATTGTTGGCGCATGCAATTTTTTATTGTGTATTCCCTAATGAATATCTTAAACAAGAAAAAAGAGAGATAAGAGAAAGGGCTGATGTTTTAGTTCAAAGTTTAAACGGTAAAAATATTTCCGAAGTACGAACATTTTTAGAAGCCTACTCTAAAAATATAAATTTAACGGCACATTTAAAAAGAGATATAAATGATGGAAAGTTCGAATTAACTCATGATTTGGATATAGAAAACAAGGGAGAAAATAACCAATTACTAATAGAAGAAAGATCATTAACGACAAGTGACGGCTACCGTGTTATTGTTCAAGTCGTCCTAAGTAAAGACGTTAAAGAGAAATTCACGAGAACATTACGGTTAACATTACCGGCAGTGGTCGGAATTACCTTGTTTTTCTCGATAGTATTTTCTTATTTTTATTCAAAAATATTAGTTAGACCGCTGTTATACGCTGCTGATGTAACAGAAAAAATGGAAAAATTAGACCCTAATGCCAGATTCGATATAGTTCAAAAAGATGAAATAGGAGAAGTAGGATTACATATTAATAAATTGTATGAGACATTGCTGGCTGTTATTGAAACTTTGAAAACTAAAAATAAAAATATAGAAAAACTTCAAGAACAAAAAGTTAACTTTTTGCGAAGTGCTTCTCATGAATTAAAAACGCCTTTAACCAGTTTGAAAATTATGCAGGAAAGTATGCTTTACAATATCGGAAAATATAAAAATCATAATACTTATCTTAAAAAGAGTATTTCCGTTATTGATGATATGGACAAATTGCTTAAAGAAATTTTAGAATCGTCAAAATTTCAAGAATGGACTGAAAATAAAGAAGAACTTTTTGTAAAAAAAGAGGTAGAAAATATTCTAAAAAATTATGAAGAGCTATACCTAAATAAAAAATTAAAAATTCAAAACCTACTTTGTGAAGAAAAAACCATTCTAATGAACAAACAGGCGTTTGGCAAAGTACTATCAAACATTATAGGAAATGCCGTAAAATATACCCAATTTTATGGAGAGATAAGCATACACTTACAAAATAACTATTTGGTGGTGGATAACACTTGCGAAGCACTTGAGAAAAGTGAATTGGATAATCTGTTTAAAATATTCTATCGCACCCAAGTATTTGATAATGCCAAAAACAGAGGAACGGGATTGGGTATATACATTGTTAAAAATATTTTAGAAAGCTATGAGTTGAACTATAGTTTTCTACCATATAAAGATGGTATGAGATTTAAAATAGAATTACCGATAAAATAAATCAACCGCGGGGAAACATTTTCCTAAAGTTGATTTTTTATTCTTTAATTTTGATAAAATAAAATTTTATTTTTAAATAATTTAAAAATAACGCCGTAATAATGTTTTTAATAAGTATTTTTAAAAGAAGTATAGTTAGCTTTTTCCAATATACAAAGATATTAAGGGCAACTAATAAAGCCTGAAAAATTCTTAATACTAAATATAAAATATTTTTAAACAAAACTATATTTTTAGTTAAATATTTATGCTATAATATGTTTGTTGAAATTCTAGGAAAGGACTATAAAACATTTTGTTTTAAGATGGATAATTGTTATGAATGAAAAATTATTAATGAAGACAGCATTACTTGCCGGGAAAATTCTTATGGAAAATGGAGCGGAAGTGTATCGAATAGAAGATACAATGGAGCGAATTATTCGAAAGGGTATCGGCGATCCTAGAATGGATATTTATTACACCCACGTCACTCTTTCAGGGCTTTTTGTTAGAATTGAAGATGTCGGAACTGATTTTCGTCGTGTGGAAGACAGAACATATAACCTGACCAAAACAACGGCTGTTAATACACTCTCAAGGGCATATACAGCCGGGAAAATCGGATTAACCGATATGTATAAAAGTTTAAAAATTGTTGAAAAAGAACAAAGTAAAATTCCGGAATGGTTCAAAATTTTATGTGCCGGAATTTTAAGTGGAAGTATCGTTCTTATTTTTGAAGGTAGTTGGTGGGATGTTTTTCCGGGGGGAATCGCCGGAGTTGTCGCCTACTACGTTTTTTTAAGAGTTGCAGGATATTTAAAAGCACCTTTTATTTCAGAATATATCAGTACCTTTGTAGGGGGGGCGGCGGGATACGTAACATATTTACTTTGTAACGGTGTTTCATTAAAATTTGCTATGGTCGGTGCGGTAGTTCCTCTTGTACCGGGAATTACGATTACTAATTCAATGCGTGATATTATGGCAAGACATTATTTATCGGGTATGATTAGATTCGTCGAAACGTTTTGTATTGCCTTTGCACTGGGAGCGGGAATCGTAACGGTTTACTTTATTCTTAGATTGGTAGGAGGGGCGGCATAATGTTAATGTTATTGTATCATTTTGTGTTCAGTTTTATCTCTTCGGTATCATTTGCGATTTTATGCGATGTTCCTAAAAAAACCTTAGTAACCGGTGGTGTTATCGGGGCTATAGGTTGGTGCGGATATTGGGAGATGTGGAGCCACGGTCAAAGTGTCTTTATGGCAAGTTTAGTCTGTTCATTACTATTAGCTAATATCAGCCAAATCTGCGCCATTAAATTTAAAATGCCTTTAACGGTTTACTTTATCCCGGGGCTTGTACCCGTCGTACCGGGGGTAACGATTTACGATGCTTTTAGAACATTGCTGCTTGATGAATACTCAAACTCAGCGCATATATTTTTAAACAGCTTTTACGGTGCTGTAGGTTTAGCAGTTGGGATAATTATTGCGGATTCGTTGTTTAGAGTAATAATAGGATCTTTACTACATAAAAAAGGGCGTATATAAGTCGAAAACCAACGACTTATAATAGCATGAATAAAAAATCGTTTTAGAGAGATTAAAAATATTAAAACTAAACCAAAAGGGAAGAAAATTTCAAATATTAAGCACATAACTTTTAGTTTTAAAGGTTATGTGTTTTTTGTTGAATAATACGATTTTCTTCCATTATAAAAGGTCGTAAAATTTCACACAAAAGAAAATTACTCTTATTAGCAAAATTAAAATAAATGAAAAAAGGAAAAATTCCGTTGTAAAAATGAATAGAATTATCTAAAATATAAGATGGTGAAAAAATTTTATTTTAAATTAATTTTGTTAATAATTTGATAAAAAGTGTAAATGAAAACGATTTAAAAAGGAGTTATACTAATTAAAATTGTGATTTTAGTAAAAATTTTCAAATTATTAATTAAAAGTAATTTTTTTATTACTTTATATAATTAATAGTAATAACACTGTAAAATAAGGTACTTGATTTTAAAAATAGATTAACAATTTATTATTTTGTTTTTGGTTTATTTACATAACTAACATTATTTCATATTTATTTCATATTATTAGTAGTAAAATCAAAAAATATATGGTATAATCTGTAATGGAAAATATGAAGGTAATCTAGGGAAGTAATTTATAAATAGGGTTTAAAGCATTATTTTTTATATTACTTGTGTGGGTTATCTTTTTGTTTTTTATGAGTAGTTATAATAAATACAGGAGGTATATTAAATGAAAAAATCATTTAAAAAATTATTAGTATTGTTCTAACGATACTTATGGTTGTTGGATTAGCTGCTAATTATGTAAAAGCGGAAAATTCTAATGGCGATACCGGTTATCCTAATGATGCCGTAGCTGATTCAGCAGATGGCAAATATTATTCAGCCGGAACAAGTAATCGTTTGGGTATGGTTACATCAGACGAAGAACATAAAATTGCGGAGTATTTTGGTTTTTGCTTAGCCAATGGTAAGCAATTTCCTAGGTATGATTATAATAGTGATCAATATTTTGGTAAGTATGAAAGATTAACAAAACTTAACAAGGATTCTCTTTCTAAATTTGTTAGAGATAATCATACTTATAGCCATGTTTCTACACCTGATGATCAGCTTTGGGATCTTTTTACTAAATTAGTTTATATTTATTTAAAAGATCCAACTAATATTGTAAAAAAAGCAGGTTGGAAAGATCGTGAACATGCTATATATGATTTTTGGCAATTAATTCAAAATGAAATGTGGCGTTATACTGATGGACTAAAAATTGATAATCAAGCCAATCAATACCTATTTGGAAAATATTCAAAAGAATATCAAAAAGCATTATATATATTGCGTGAAGATATGAATAAAATCACCGTGCCTATGGATAAATTTGAACTTCGTGGTTATAAACCGGAATGGCATAGTGGTAAACTTGGATATCAAGCAATTCTTACAGGGCGCTTTAGAGAAACACCGGCAAAAGAAGTACAAATTAGTAAAGTGGACTTAGCCGGAAAAGAATTGCCGGGAGCAAAAATCCAAATTAAAAAAGGTGATGAAGTAGTAGACAGTTGGACATCAACAAATGAAGTTCACAAGGTAAACTTAAAAGAAGGTGAATATACTTTCCACGAAGAAGCAGCACCTAATGATTATACTGTGGTAACTGATATTCAATTTAAAGTTGATAAAGATGGAAATGTAACAATCATTAAGAAAGAAACTAGTGATACTGCAACAACAGAGAATAATAAACTAAAAGTAACAGATCAAAAAAAGATATTGATAAAAATGCTAAATTACAGACAACAGTAAAAGTAAATGAACAGGTTTCAACTACAACAAAATCAGTAGAAGTACCGGAAAATAAAGACGGAGTAAAAGTAGTGGATACGCTACATTATAAAGGTTTAGTTGCCGGTGAAAAATATGAAGTAAAAGGAACAATTTATGCAGTAAATGGTGACAATGAAGAAGAAGTAAAAGAAACAAAAACAGCCGAATTTACTGCAGATGCAAGTGGTCAGGGTGATTGGGATCTTGATTTCGGTAGTGTTAAAAACTTAGAAGCCGGTAAATCATATGTAGTATACGAAGAAGTAACATCAAAAGAAAATCTGGTAGATAAAGATAATAACGGCACTCCGGATGAAAAACAAACATTAGAACATAAAGATCCTAAAGATAAAGCACAGATAATGGTTATTAAACCAAAAACAGAAAAAGAAGTAGAGTTCAGTAAGGTAAATATTGCAGGTAAAGAAATTGCCGGAGCACAAATTGAAATTAAACAAGGTACTACGGTAGTGGAAAAATGGACTTCAAAAGAGAATGAAACTCATAAAGTAAAATTAACAGAAGGAACATACACATTCCACGAAGTGGCAGCACCGAAAGGGTACAAAGTAGTAACGGATATAACATTTACAGTAGATAAAGATGGAAAAGTAACTGTAAAAGATATAAATGGAAATACTGTAAAAGCGGAAGGTAACAAACTAACAGTAACCGACCAAGACGAACCTGTAACACCACCAGCACCACAACCAAAAGAAGTACAATTCAGTAAAGTGGATATAGCAGGAAAAGAGTTGGCAGGAGCAAAAATTAAAGTCTTCAAAGAAGGACAACTGGTAGATAGTTGGACATCAACAAATGAAGTACATAAAGTTAAACTAACAGAAGGAACATACACATTCCATGAAGAAGCAGCACCGGAAGGATACTTAGCGGTAACAGATATAACATTTACAGTAGATAAAGACGGAAAAGTCAAAGTAACAAATGTAAATGGAAATAAGGTAGAAGCTAAGGGTAATAAATTAATTGTAACAGATAAAACAAAACCGGTTAATCCGCCACAACCACCAACACCTGGACAAAAAGAAGTGCAATTCAGTAAAGTTGACATAGCAGGAAAAGAGTTGGCAGGAGCGAAAATTAAAATCTTCAAAGAAGGACAACTGGTAGATAGTTGGACATCAACAAATGAAGTGCATAAAGTTAACCTAACAGAAGGAACATATACATTCCACGAAGAAGCAGCACCGGAAGGATACTTAGCGGTAACAGATATAACATTTACAGTAGATAAAGACGGAAAAGTCAAAGTAACAAATGTAAATGGAAATAAGGTAGAAGCTAAGGGGAATAAACTAATCGTAGCAGATAAAACAAAACCGGTAGTACCACCAACTCCAACACCTGATCAACCGAAAGAAGTACAATTCAGTAAAGTAAACTTAGGTGGAAAAGAAATTGCAGGAGCAAAAATTCAAATTCTAAAAGATGGAAAAGTAGTAGCAAGCTGGACATCAGTTGAAAACAAAACACATAAATTAAAACTGGCGGCAGGAACATACACATTCCATGAAGAAGCAGCACCGGAAGGATACTTAGCGGTAACGGATATAACATTTACAGTAGATAAAGACGGAAACGTAAAAATAACAAATGTAAATGGAAACACTGCAAAAGCAGAAGGTAATAAATTAACAGTTACCGATAAAAACAAACCGGTAACTCCGCCAGCACCGCCTATACCACCGAAAGATAAACCAAAATCAACATTACCAAATACAGGTTTAGCAGATAACGGTATGGCAGAAGTGGCAGGAGGATTGTTACTAGCCGGAGCGGCATTAGCTTATTCAAGAAGAAGAAAAGGTTGGCTCTGTGTCAAATACGGGGCATGAGAAAAAATAAGGATAAAATGCTAAGCAATGCAGTGTTGCTTGGCATTTTTCAAAACGCCCTTAAAAGAAATATTATTTTTATACTCAGAAACAAATAACCTAGAAACAACTAAAATGCGTAATCTAAAGTTATAAAAGCTATTATAACCATAAGAAACTCTCTTTAAAACCTTTATCTTATTATTAATACCCTCCAAAGAACCATTAGAAATAGAATACCTAACACTATTAAGCATATACCCTTTATGTTTTCTCATAGTATTAATAGCCTTACTAACACCATCAGATAAATCGATAGTAGATTTTTCAATTAATTCTTTAAACTCCAACTCATTTCTATACCTTATTGCATATCTAATATCCTGAACTCTCTCATAGCTAGCCTTAAATATACAATCTAATCCTAATAAATAATCTAAAATATCACGTCTAGTAACTAAACTCCTAAAACTCCTATTAAAGAAAAACCTACCATGAGTAACATTACTTTCATCTTCTAATATTAACTTCCAATTATTTTTTTAAAAGAGTATAATTAATACCTTTTTGTTTTTTGTAAATATTCATTAGCTTAACTCTAGTTCTATTAAGTTCTCTATTAACATTTTGAATAATATGAAACCTATCTATAACAATTTCAGCATTAGGAAACTTATTTCTAATCAACTTCATATAAGGAGTATAAATATCAATACAAATAGCCTTAACATTACTTCTAGCCTCTTTAGAAAATCTGGAAAAATAATTATTTAAAATATACTCAGTTCTACCATCAACTATATCAATAATCTCATGAGTTAAAGCATCTAAAAAAATAAAACTCATACCATTTTTACTATCTTTAGTAAACTTTAACTCATCAAAGCATAAATACTCAGGTAAGGTATTATAGTTAAGAATGTCTACATGGGATTTACATTTATAAAGAGTTCTTATAACAGTATTAACCGATACATTATTCATTTTGGCTATTTGTTTAAAAGATAAAGTATCAGCTAAATCACTCATTATAGAAAACTTAACATTTTTAGAAATACTACAGTATTTATCTACAAAAGAAGTAGTAGCTACAAATTTTTTATTACAAGTTTTACACTTGAAACGTTGCTTTCTTAGTTCCAAATAAGCAGGGATACCTGATATTTTTAATAGATTAATTCTAGTAAGTTCATTAAAGCCGTTTTTAACTACAGTATAACCTTTATTAAGACAACCACAGCATTCACACTTCTTGGGTTTATATGTTAAGGTACCTTTGAATACAAAGTACTTTTGATTGTTTTTAATGATTTCTCTATGTGTTTCCTCTATAGTAATGTTTTTATCTTTTATTTGTAGTAGGTTTTTAATGAATTCTCCCTCTTTTATTTCTTTTGTTTTTGTGTTAAAATTATTCATGACAGATATCCTTTCATAGTTTATTTTTTGCACTTTAATTATATTGGATATTTGTCTTTTTGTATATTAAAGAACAATACGAGGTATGGATTTTTCCCATGCCCCGTATTTATTATACAACCAAAAGGTTAATAACTAACCGATAAAAAGGACGGATAATTATTTTATCCGTTCTTTTTTGGCTCTGTGTCAAATATGGAGTATGAGAAAATCAAGTTTTATAGATAATATTTATATAAATTGTTAATATTACTTTGACATAAATTAAACTTTGAAGTAGAATAAAAATTAATAATTAAAAAATAAAATTAATATAACCGAGGGAATATATGGTAAAGAAAAAAGAATTAAAAACAAATGCTATGAGATTTTTAGAGGAACATGGAGTTGAATATAATCATTATGAGTTTGATGTGAAAAGTGATGCGGCAAAAACCGGTGTAGGGGTAGCGGATATTATCGGTAAAGAACACAATCAAGTATTTAAAACAATTATGACAACTGACGGTAAAGGGAATTATGTTGTCGGAGTATTGATGAGTGAAGACAGTATTAATTTTAAAAAATTAGCAAAAGCGGTGGAACTTAAATCATTATCTATGTTACCGCTAAAAGACTTAACAACAATTACAGGATACGTTAAAGGCGGGTGTTCACCGTTTGCTATGAAAAAATTATTTCCAACAATTATTGATATAAAGTGTAATAATGTGGAAACAATTATTATATCAGCCGGTAAAGTCGGGCATCAGATTGAAGTAAAACCTGATGTATTGGTTGAGTTAATCGATGCAAAGATAGCGGATATTTCAGCATAATAAAAAAAGAAGTTAATCAACTTCTTTTTAAACTTTAAAGTTATGCCGCTACCCAGAATTGAACTGGGAACGGAGCATTACCATTGCTCTATTATACCATTTAACTATAGCGGCTTACTAATGATTATAACATAGAAAGAAAGTAAAGTACATAGGAAATTTTTCATTTAGTAAAAGTGTTGTAGTGTTACAATAGATGTGAGACATATAATAAAAAAAAGAAGAGTAAATCCTGTATAATGAAGTTACCTACAAATCAAAAAAAGGAATTTACTCTTATGAAAACTATTATAACAGAAAATATAGAAAAAACACAACGATATATACCTCATACTTTACAAACAAGAATAGCTGCAGTTAAAACTTATAGAAATGGTAACTCTATCCGCTTTATTTGTAGGCGCTATAAAATATCAAAAGCCTCTCTTTTGCGTTGGAATAAAAAATATGACGGTACTAAAGAGTCTCTTATAGATAAGTCTCATAGACCTCATTCCATTCACCCTAACGCCCATACAGTTGAAGAATTGTCTTGGATTAAAAATCTTATTAAACGTAATCCTAATATTTCTATGATTGAATTATATGCTAAACTTAAATTCAACAAAGGTTATAAAAGACATCCTTGTTCTTTATTTAGAGTGCTTAGAAAATTAGGTTTTTATAAAGATACTAAGAAAAAAGTAATTCCTTATAAACCTAAACCCTATAATACACCTACTGAAATTGGTAAAAAATGGCAACTTGATGTGAAATATGTTCCTAAACGTTGTTATGTAGGAGAAATTCCTGATAAATTTTATCAATATACTATCATTGATGAAGCTACTAGGGAAAGATTTATTTTCCCTTTTAAAGAACAATCATCATACTCTACTGTTCAATTTGTTAAAATGGCTATTGATTATTTTGGGTATAAACCCAAGATAATTCAAACTGATAATGGTTTTGAATTTACACATTTTAAAGATACTAAACGAATACACCCTTTTGATGTATTGTGTAATAATCTTGGCATTAAACATCAACTTATTAGACCTAGAACTCCTAGACATAACGGTAAGGTTGAACGTAGTCATAGAAATGATAATGAACGTTTTTACAGGCGTTTATCTTTCTTTTCGTATGATGATCTTATATCTCAGATGAAAAAGTATCTATATCGCTCTAACCGTCTTCCTATGCAGACTTTAAATTGGCTTTCTCCTGTTGAAAAAAGAAAAGAGTTACGGAAAGAGTCTATAAAAATATGCCGGCTTTAATTCCTTGTTAGATAATAGATTTCACAACTTATTTGTCAAGGACAAGGGCTACGCCTTTTTCAAATCCTTGACAAATAAGTTTTAGAAATCTGAAATGTTCTCTAAGGAATTAAAGCTGGCAAATCTAATCAAATAATGTAATTTACGTCGGGGGCTTCATACGGTTTACATAGAAGCTAGCTTCTATGTAATTCTATTATATCCGGTATTTATTTTTTACTTTTTTTGTCTCACATCATTTACAAATGTACAGAAATTTTTCATTTAGTAAAAGTGTTTGTAGGGTCGAAATAGGCGTAGGATAAGAGGGTTAAAAAACAGTAAATTCCGCATAAATAAATACCCGTAAATTACAAAAGAAATTAAGAAAGGTTTTTATCGGTATTTTTTTAATTTTGTTCAAATCGGCACTTCGTCATTGCTTTTTGAATTTTATTTTACAGTGTATTATATAAATGTTAACGGTTGAAATTTTTAATATAACACTATAAAATTACATGGTGAGGTTTTATTCATATACTTTACGGTAGAAAGGAATTGTAATGTGAGAAAATTTATAGCGGAAATATTATTAAGTATTGTAACGATAATTTGGGGAATAGCTTTTGTTTGGCAGAGTTTGGCAAGTAAGGCTCTCGGTCCGCTCAGCGTTGTCGGATTTCGTTCGATAATAGCGGTAATAGCGATTAGTGCTGTTGCACTTCTTTTCCCTACACTTTATAAAACTCAAGAACCGAAGATTAAAATTCAAAAAGTAAAGTACAGCAGGCTTCTTTGGTCGCTTCTTTGCGGTATAGTTTTGTTTTTAGCCATGTATATTCAACAAATAGGTCTTGCTATGACAACAGCGGGGAAAGCAGGGTTTATTACGGTGCTTTATATTTGTTTAGTACCTTTTATCGGGGTATTTCTTGGCGAAAAACTTAATAAATACTTTATTGTAGGTTTAATCTTGTCGGTTGTCGGTTTTTATTTATTATCTGTAAAAGAAGAATTTACCTTTGAAACAGGTGATTTAATAGTTTTTATCAGTGCATTTTTATACGGTGCTCATATTATAATAATCGGTTATGCTACAGTTAGGGTTAACTCAATGTTATTATCTATTAACCAACTGGTAGTAGTTAGTGTTTTAAGTTTAAGTCTAGCAATCTTTAAAGAGAATATTACACTGGATGCCGTGGTAAGTGTAGCTGCTCCACTGCTTGCTTTAGGAGTATTATCAAGTGCCGTCGGTTATACTTTACAAATTATCTCTCAACGTGATATACCTGCCCACACTGCTTCACTTATAATGAGTTTGGAGTCTGTTGTTGCGGCGATAGGTGGCGTTATAATATTAGGAGAACATATCGGGCTTAGAGAAGCGGTAGGAATGGTTATTGTTTTTATCGGCATAATTATTTCTCAGAAAAAAGATAAAAAAATTAAAGATTAATTGTAATTTAACGGAAAAAATTATGATTTTAAAAAAATAAGATGCGTTTTCTTATAAGTGTTATTATATTTAATAAAGTACGATAAAAATTATAAAGAGATTGTTTAGAACTTTTTAGTTTAGAAATTTCAAATTTAATTTTGATATATTTTAAGGAGAAAATTCATGAAGAAAATTTTAAAAATAATATTATATGCAATATTAACCTGTCTTTTGTTATTCGGTGCGTTGGTCGGCTATTTAATGGCGACGGAGTATAAACCGAAAGATATTGAAAAATTATCCGTAGTCGGAACAGGTGGTAAGGTAGTAGAACTTAACAAAGATTACAGTGCATTAGATTGGAATATAGGGTATGCCGGGCTTGATAAAGATGAAGACTTTTTTATGGACGGTGGAGAGATGGTTTTACCTTTGGATAAGAACCATGTTGAAGAAAATTTAGAAAATATTTCAAAAATAATAAAAAATGAAAATGCTGATATAACTTTTATTCAAGAAATCGACGAAGATTCAAAGCGAAGTTACAATATTAATCAGGTAGAATATTTGAATAAGGAATTAGGGTTAAATAGTATTTTAGCTTATAATTTTAAGGTAAAATATATTCCGTACCCGTTGCCGCCGCTTGGGAAGGTAAATAGCGGTATTTATACAGCGACCAAATATAATATAGATAAGGCTGAACGTTATCAAATGCCTATACCGTTCAATTTTCCTGAAAAAATAGCCAATCTTAAACGAGGTTTTTCAGTTATTTACAGTAAGATAAACAACAGTGATAAACAGTTGGTGCTTATTAATGCTCACCTTGATGCCTATGACAAAGGAAATAAAGGGAAAATTGCTCAGACAAAGCAATTAGTTGAATTTATAGAAAAAGAATATAAAAAAGGCAACTATGTACTGGTAGGTGCGGATTTTAACCAATCGCTTAGAGAATTATCAAAAGAAGAATTAGGAAAAGTGCCTCTTGATTTATGGCGTGCTGAGAATTTTGATAAAAGTTTATTACCAAGTAGTTTTAAACTCTATCATGGAACAAATTCAGCGAGATTAACTAATAAGCCGTATAAAAAAGGTGAAAAAGATATTTATGAATTTGTTATTGACGGTTATATAGCCAGTGATAATATTGAAGTAAGTTCAGTAGAAACATTACCATATGATTATCGTTACAGTGATCACAATCCTGTAAGATTAAAATTTAAACTAAAAGGATAAAATATAAGCGAAACAAACTCTTTGCTAAATTATGCAGAGGGTTTGTTTTTTAATGTGGTTGGTGTAATAAGAATAAGAAATTTTAAAAAATATAATTTAGTTAGAAATTGATTTTGGCGGACTGCTTTTGTATAGTTTATTAGACTTGAGAAAGATATTTTAAAGTGAATTTTCAAATAAATAAATCATGTATTTAACTTGTAATAAGAAAATTCGGTTAGAATTTTTAGCTTTTAGATTAATCCCTTAACTGTACGTTTTTGCTTTTACTAAGTATTTTATTTTTTGTAGCTAACTTAATTTTACAATATGTGAATAAATATTTTTTGAGAAAAACTATATTATTTTTTCTTAATTTCACACTTATTACATATTAAAGTTGTATAATGAAAAAGGATAATTAGTGGACCTAGCAACTAATTATATCCTGATATTTATAACACACTCATAAGAAGGGGTGGGGCTAAGTAAGAAATTTACTTAAAACCGCCGCCTTCTTATCTATATATTAGAATATCAACAAAATAGAACAAAAAGTGAGGAAATAAAAATGGCTAAAAAAAAAATTATAGATTAATAACAGAGAAATATAATAAAAAATAATGATAATAATTATAGAAACGGAATAAGAAAGACAGAAAGGATTTAAAAAATAATGCGAAATAAGTTAAGTGCAGGTATATTAAGTATATTACTTTTACTAACTACGCTAAGTGCTTCTTTAGGAATTGGTAAAAGTTATGAACAAGAAAATAATATAAGCGATAAAGTTGTTACCGATTTAACGGTAAGTAATAATAATATTCAAGACGGTGGGAGAACTACCGTTCAATTAAAATTTAAAGAAAACACCGCTCATAATATTAAAGGTGGAGATTTTATAGAGGTTACTTGGCAGAAAACCGGTCAACCTACTTTTGAAGGGTATAGTAAAAAAATACAGTTGGAAGTTAAAGGTCAGCATGTGGCAGATTTGGAAGTAACTGTAGATAAGGCTGTAATTAGATTTAATGATAAAGTTAACAATTTAGATGATGTAGAGGGTTGGGCAACTTTTGAAATTACAGGAAGAAACACTACTCAAACTTCAAAAGAAGATATTAAGACGGGTGATATTGTTTCGGGGAATAAAAGGGTGCAGGTTTCTGTTACCAAGCCGGAATCAGGAACGGAAAGTGTATTTTACTACAAGACAGGTAATATAGATCCACAAGATACGGAGCATATTAATTGGTGGTTAAATGCAAATATGAGAAAAACTCATGTTAATAAAGAAATTAGGATTGAGGATGAAATTCAAGGTGGACAAGAACTTGTTAAAAACAGTTTTTATATCACAGTTGAAGGGACACATTCTAAAATATTCAATGGAGCTAATGCCTTAAATGAATTTGCACATTATTATAAAGGATCATCTATTAGTGTAAATGGTAATAAAATATCAATATACATACCTCAGGGATATGCTTCTTTAAATCATTTTTCAATTTACTACAAAACAAAAATAATAAACAAAAATCAAAAAGAATTTGTAAATAAATCAAAAGCATGGTATCACGAATACAATAAAGAAAAAGTAGTGGGGAAAGATTTTAACTATACTGTAAAAAATATTTATGCAGACGGTGAAGTTACGGGAACTGTAAAAGGCGAACTAAAAATCTTAAAATATTTAAAAGGAACATCAATAGGAATACCGGACGTTGAATTTAGTCTAAAAAAAGAAGATAATTCGGCAATTATAGACGGAAAAGATACTATTATTTTAAAAACAGATAATAAGGGTATCGCTAATATTAAAAATCTTCCTATTGGGAAATATAAAGTAAAAGAGATTAAAGCGCCTAATTGGATTGACTTTAATCCGGCGACAGCTCAGACCATGGAATTTGAAATGAAAGATACGGATATTGTAGGGAAACTTCTAAAAGTTTATAACGATGTAAAACGAACAAATGTCCATGTGAATAAGGAATTTAAAGATGAAAAAGGAGAAAATTTAAAAGACCCTGTAGAAAAAATACTGGTACAACTATATAAAGACGGGGTAAAAGAGGGAGAAGTCAAAGAACTGAATAAATCAAATAATTGGTCATATACCTTTACAGATTTAAAAGAATACGAAAAAGTAGGGACAGACGTTAAAAAACATGTCTATACAGTTCGAGAAGTAGGAGAAATTGACAAAAAAATACAACTGAATGAAAAAACATTTGATGTTGAGTATATAAAAAATTCAGATAACAATTTCACTATTAAGAATATTTTAAAAGAATCTAAAAAGGTTAAAGTTACGGCTCAAAAGACTTGGTCAAACGGTGAAGCGGCAAAAGAAGTGGAAATATTTTTACTTGAGAATGGAGTTTATAAGTATAAACATCAAATAGCAAAACCTGAAAATAATTGGCAGGTAGAATTTTCTAATCTTCCTAAATTTGATAGTAAAAATCAAGAGATAAAATATACCGTTACGGAAGTTAGACCGGATTTAAATACCGTTAAACAAAATAATATCGTTAGCTTAGATAATAAAAAATATCAATTTAGTATTACAGAGTATAAAAAATATAATTTTGTAATTGATAATAAATATATTCCTGAAATATTGCCGAAACCTAAGAAAAAAGATGTAGTAGTAAGCAAAATAAGTTTCAACGACGATAAAACAATATCAGAAGTAGTTGGAGCGAAGATACGAATTTTTGAGGGTGAAGATGGTAGAATAGTAGATGAATGGATAACTGAAAAAGGGAAAAATCATACAATTAAAGATTTGGAAGTAGGGAAGAAATATACCTTTAGGGAAATATTTGCACCAACAGGCTTTAAAGCAGTAACAGATTTTATATTTAGCGTAGATGAAAAAGGAAAGATAACAATTCATTCTACACTTACAAGTGGAAAAGCGGAGTATAAGGACGGAAAGTTAGTTGTTACTGATGATAGGGAAGTAATCCCGACCCCACCTGTACCGACGCCACCAACACCAACGCCACCTGTTCCAACGCCACCAACACCAACGCCACCTGTTCCAACGCCACCAGCTCCAACACCGCCAGTCCCAACACCGCCAACACCCGATAAGCCGACAGATAAAGAAGAACAACCACCAAAATCTAAGGATAATATTCCGAAAAAAAATAAAAAAATTACTAAATTGCCAAACACAGGGGAAGTTCCCAACAGTAACTTCGTTTTGGGTATTTTTGGATTAATATTGGCGTTTGTAATAAAAAGAAAATATATAAAATAGATACATATTAAGGTTAAAATAAGTCCCCTCAAAACGGTTCATGTTTTGAGGGGATATTAAAATTATTATAAATTACTTATTCAACAGTTACTGATTTTGCCAGATTACGTGGTTTATCAACATCAAGTCCACGGCCGACAGCTGCATAGTAAGCGAATAATTGCGTTACAACAATACTTGCAATAGGTGCAAGGTCTTCGTTAACATTTGGAATAGCGTAGTCGCCTTTTCGTGCTAATTTTTCCAATGTGATAATTAGAGTATTTGCGCCACGGCTTGCTACTTCACTGACATTGCTTCGGGTATTAAGATCCAGTTTTGTGCTGGTAATTAAAGCTACTACCGGAGTTTTTTCTTCGATAAGAGCGATTGTTCCGTGTTTTAGTTCTCCACCGGCAAAACCTTCTGTTTGAATATAAGAAACTTCTTTAAGTTTAAGAGCGGCTTCACAGGCACTATAATAATCAATGCCACGACCGATATAAAATGCGTTTCGTTCTGTAAATAACTCTTCTGCCAATTTTTTAATAGTTTTGGTATCATCAAGGATAGATTCAATAGCTGAGGTTACTACTGATAATTCTTTTTCAATATCAAGTTTCGGTTTACTGTTACGTCTTGTTGCTACTTCATATGCTAAAATACTTAGTATTGCTATTTGTGAAGTATATGCTTTAGTAGATGCTACGGCGATTTCAACACCGGCATGAAGAAGTAAAGTATAATCACATTCACGGCTTAATGTAGAAGAATCAACATTAGTTAATACCAAGAATTTATAGTTGGAGTTTACGCTGCGAAGTTTAGTAAGAACGGCACGTAAATCCGCAGTTTCTCCTGATTGTGATAAGAAAATAAACATTGGTTTTTTCGATAAGAGTGGTACATTGTAGGCAAATTCACTAGCTAGGTGAACTTCTGTTGGAATACCTGCCCATTTTTCAAAATAATTTCTACCTACCAAGCCGGCGTTGTAGCTGGTACCACAACCGATAATATATAATCTGTCAGCATCTTTAATGTGATTAATTATTTCTGTATCAATATTTACATCATGTCCATTAAAGTAATGAGAGATGATATTACGCATTGCTCTGACTTGTTCGTTTGTTTCTTTAATCATATAATGTTCGTAAATACCTTTGTCAATTTCACCCGCATTTAAGTTAGTAGAGAAAGGTTTACGTTTTATGATTTTGCCGTCTTTATCTTCAATAGTTACATTGTCTTTTTTCACAATAACGACTTCACCGTCATTAATTTCTAAAAAGTTGTTAGTGTATTTAATCATTGCAAGAGTGTCGCTACCAACATAGTTAGTAGAGTTATCTCCAAGTCCGACTAAGAGTGGACTTTTATTTTTTGCAACATACAAGGTATCTTTATCATCGGTATCAATTAAGCATAAAGCGTATGATCCTTGTAGCTTAGAAATAGCTTTTTTAAAAGCGTCTTTAGTAGATAAGCCACGATCACTATAAATTTGAATTAATTGAACAACTACTTCCGTATCAGTTTCACTAACAAGATTAACATCTTTAAAAAATCTGTCTTTTAACTCTTGAAAGTTTTCAATAACTCCGTTGTGAACTAAAACGAAACGTTTGTTAAAACTTTGGTGAGGATGAGAGTTTGTTACATTAACGCCGCCGTGGGTCGCCCAACGTGTATGTCCGATTCCAATATTAAAATAAAGGTCGGCAGGTGTTAATTTCTCAAGATTTTTAATACGACCGACGGTTTTAATAACCTTAGCTTCTTTATCAACTATTCCGGCAATACCGGCAGAGTCATAGCCACGATACTCAAGACTGCTAAGCCCGTCAATTAAAAATTTTACTCCATTATCTTCTCCGATAAATCCTACGATTCCACACATATATATAAAATCTCCTTGCTTTTTCCTAAATTATTTATAAAACTAAGTAAATTATAGTTTTAGATTATATATTAAAGTATATATTATTTTACATATTTATATACAAAATTTTTTTGTTGCTAATTCTATAGTGGTGTGGCAACCTTAAGAACTAACTGCTACGCAGTGGATTTCTTAAGGTTCATCTGAGCTTATAATCTCAGGTGAAGCCAGTATTTCACCACTAAGAATAGCAACAAGCCTAATAGCAATGTTTGTAAAATAATATATGGGAAATAATACTGCTTTTGTAGTGAAAGTACACCTTTGTACAGCATTTAACGAAATTCCATTTTCCGAAAAAGCATCCGCCGAATTTTCGATAACTTTTTTCCTCGTCAACTAAGCTCCTGTTAATCGTTGGTGCTTAGTTCGGGCGCTATAATTGTAAATAATTTTCTTCCTTTCATATCATGATTATATGACAATAATATAACATATAAAAATAAATATGTAAATAGATTTAATATTTCCAGAAAACTAAATTAACCTAAATTTCTTGTTTTGAAATTTAGGTTAATTAAAAAATATTAATCTGTTTTTAATTCGGTTGCATTTTTTACGTCATCAGGTAGGGAAATGTCCGATACCTTATTTACATTAGTATAGGAAGTTTTTTGAGTTAGTTTCATAGCTGAACCGATGTTGTTTTTAATCTCAAGATCCATAGTTGTTTCAATATCAACAGGTATAAATTTTTTTGTTATAACATATCTAATAGAAACATTTTTAAAGTTAACGTCATTAAATGTATTGGTGTCGACTTGCTGAGAACCAGAAGCAGAATTAACAATTTCTACCATGAGTTCTTTAAACTGTTCGCCACTTCCCGAATAAGTAAGTACGTAATTTCCATTTTCTTCAGTTACTTTAAAATCTTTGGCAAGTTTCTTATAAAATTCAAAAATTTTTTCAGAGTAAGCAATGTTCTTTAGATTTTGAAATTGCGACATAACGTTGTCGTTGGAGTTTTTAATCCAACTATTTTGTTCAAAAGATTTTGTGTAAATAACATTATCTTTGACATAAAGTTCAGATTTTTGGGTTGTACTTTGTGATTTAGTTTCGGAGATAGTTTTTAAAGTGAATGGTTCAAAAATAATAGAACCGGAAATTTTGCTGTCGACTTTATGAGTTTGTTCACCGTTTACTATTTCAGAAACATTAGTAGAAATAAAATCGGTATTTTTTATACTTTTAGCTGTGTCTGCCGTTTTATTTAAAATGTTTTCGGCTGATTTATTGAACTGTAACATGCTACAAGCACTCAGTACGACTGTTAAAGTTAAAGTGAAAAAAACAGCGATACTACGTTTGATGTTTTTTGGCATATTTTTTCTCCTTGTTCTGTGTATGTTACTATGTATTTTAGCATATAATGACTATTATAGCTAGAAAACCTTCGACTGATGAAAAAATTAATTAAAATTAAATTTTCACAATATAATATAAATAATTCACTATAAAATATTTATTTCATAATCTAAAATAGCATTATTTAAAACTTGTAATAATAGCGATTAATTATTTTATAGTCTAAAATATATAATAAAATAGTTGAAAAAAATATAAAAAAGATATATTATAATGGTTAACTAATAAATTCACCATTGGTTAGATTTGAAAATTTTGAAAATTAAAATAATGTTTAAGGAGGGGTATAATATGAAAAAAAGAATAGTCGGAACGTTTGCTTTTATTGTTGCTATTGGGGGAGTTATTTATATGAAAAATAACCCTAGGTACAAAGAAATAATTAAAACGGTAAAAACTGCTGATACAAAAGGTTTGTATAAAAAAATAATTTTAGAAAAAGATAAACAGGCTTTTACAACAAAATCTAAAATAAAAAATTATGCAATAGATTACGAAAGTATTCGAGGTGTCGGTGAGAAAATTTTTACCAGATTGATTATAAATGATAATTCTAGGTTTAACATTAATACTCTTATCATCCCAAGAGAAAATACCTATAATATAGAAAAAATCGAGTATTCAAAAGAATTGGAAAAGTTATTAAAATCTGATAACAACAATAGCATGATGACATAATAGTTACACAAAAAGGCGATGATACAAAAAATCATTTGCTTTTTTATTTAATTTTAAACATAATTAGCATTAATAATTTTTTATTTTTTAAAGTTAATTTAATGTTTCGTTAATACAGATATTAATAATTATTAATACAGACAATTTGTTTTTAATCTACATCTATAGTTTTAGATAATGGGATTATTAAAAAAATTTTAATACAGAAGTAATACAGATACAAAAATATGCCATTAAAATAATTTTTTAAAATTTATCTTATTTTTATGAGCGGTAAATTTGTAATTGAATTTAATTCTGAGTATAATGGCGGTAATGATAATTATTATCATTAAAAATTTAATAATAAAGAGGTATTTGATATGAGTAAAATAGTAGTAGTTGGGGCTAACCACGCAGGAACAGCTTGTGTTAATAAGATTTTAGCAACATATGGTGATAAAAATGAAGTTGTAGTTTTTGATCAAAACTCAAATATTTCATTTTTAGGTTGTGGTATGGCGTTGTGGATAGGTAAACAAATTTCAGGTGCGGAAGGATTATTTTATGCAAATAAAGAGTCTTTGGAAAAAGCCGGTGCTAAGGTATATATGAATTCACCTGTTGAGTCGATTGACTATGATAAAAAAGAAGTGCATGTGTTATTGGAGGGGAAAACACAACATGTAGAATCATATGATAAATTAATTTTAGCAACAGGCTCAACACCAATTTTACCTCCTATAAAAGGTGCGGAACTGGTACCCGGTAATCGTGAATTTAAAGCAACGTTGGAAAATTTACAATTTGTAAAATTATATCAAAACGCTGAGGAAGTAATTAATAAATTAAACGATAATCCGAATATTAAACGTGTGGCAGTTGTTGGAGCCGGTTATATCGGAGTTGAATTAGCTGAGGCGTTTGAACGTTTAGGAAAAGAAGTAACGGTGGTTGATATAGTAAATACATGTCTAGCAGGTTACTATGATCCGGAATTTTCTGATTTAATGAAGAAAAACTTGGAAGATCATGGTATTAAATTGGCATTTGGGCAAAAAGTGGAGGCTATTGAAGGTGACGGCAAAGTTGAACGATTGGTTACCGATAAAGAAACATTCGATGTTGATATGGTAGTTCTGGCTGTTGGATTTAGACCGAATACAGCACTAGGAAATGGTAAAATAGAACTATTCCGTAATGGTGCATTTTTGGTAAACAAAAAACAAGAAACAAGCATTAAAGATGTTTATGCAATAGGAGATTGTGCAACAGTGTACGATAATGCAATAGAAGATACAAATTATATTGCTTTGGCATCAAATGCGGTGCGTACCGGTTTGGTTGCGGCTTTAAATGCCGGAGGTGACGGTGATGTTGTTGAATCGGCAGGAGTTCAAGGGTCAAACGGTATTTGTATCTATGATTTAAAAATGGTATCAACAGGTCTTACATTAGAAAAAGCAAAACGTTTTGGATACAATGCAGTGGTAACTGAATTTACAGACTTGCAAAAACCGGAATTTATTGAACATGACAACCATGAAGTGAAAATTAAAATTGTTTATGATAAAGATAGCCGTGTAATTTTAGGAGCGCAAATTGCATCTAAAGAAGATGTTTCTATGGGAATACACTTATTCTCATTGGCAATTCAAGAGAAAGTAACGATCGAAAAATTAGCATTAACTGATATTTTCTTCTTACCGCACTTCAATAAACCGTACAACTATATCACAATGGCAGCACTGTCAGCTAAAGAATAGGATAAACTATAAAGAATTAATTAACCTTAATAAAAAAGATTAATTGTTTTAAATATTTAAAAACCAAGATTTTAGAAGTATGTTTCTTTAATCTTGGTTTTAATTTTTAATTAAATTTTTTTATAGCTTATCGCAATATTATTATTTAAGATTATGTGTTATCGTCATTATCGGTTTCTCCTACCAACAAGAATAAAAATTCTATTGATTTCAAACCTAATTTTATTTTCTCGAAATTGACACAGAGTAACCCGTTTCCATAGCTGTCAACAAGTCCGGCTTGTTTTAAAATATTTGTTTGATAAGTAATTGCCGGTGGCGAGATTTGGAAAAAATCGCTCAATTTTTTGTTTGTATTAAAACCGTAGTGAATCATGCGGAGAATTTCGAAACGTGTATCATCGCCAAGAGCTTTTAATAATGATTTGCGAATGTTATCGGCATTTTTTAACTGTGTAGCTGATTCTCTTGTTAACAGTCCAAGGCAAATAACAGGTTGAAACGGACTGTTATTCGTTGTAAATGGTTCGTCGCTAATAATAACAAGACGATTAGCGGAAAACATCAAGGGTATTATTTCGGACTCATGGTTATCTTGCAATAATGCTTTAGCTTTATTATTAATATATTTACGGTACAAAGTATCGAGTTTTTCCGTTCCAAGTATATTTAGAAAATAAGAATTTGTATTTTTATCAACTTCTTTATAAAATTTCGTAAGTTGTGGTTCAAACAATTTTTCAGCATCAATGTAGTGCTTAAGAAAAATTGGGTATAATGTAGAAAAACAGTTTTTAATTTTTTTACGATAAATTCCAAAACTTCTGTAGGCGGAAAACAGTACAAATTTAGTTTCGTTTCCAATATCAAGTAAAGAAAGATTTTCCAGAAAGGTATCGTTATCAAGTATGGTATTTTTATTAAAAGCGTATTTAACTACCGCTAACTTAAACTCATTCGGATCGATAGCATCTAAAATTCGCAAAAAATCATCAACGTTATTAACATTTTGTGTCATAAAACGGCGATAAATCATTTGAACAAGAGGTAGTGACGGTTCGGTAAAAACATCACCGATAAGTGTTTGGTATGCACTGATGTCAGAATAATATTTATAAATTGTGTGTTTAAACAGCAGTGCTTCCGAACTGTTATCAAAATTATCACGTAATGTATTAAGCCATGTAGTTTTAATAAGTTCGTGTGTAATAATAAAATCAAGTAGTATACATTTCTCTCTTTTAGCGATATTCATGCACATTCTCCTATAAAAATTCAATATACTAATTATATATCAGAATAAGCTATAATACAAATGTTTCTTAAAGAGATATTTAATAATAATTACGATTTAAAGCTAGGATATATTAATAATTATTTATTAAATTATAGTTTATATACAGTAATTTTATGATAAGGATATATAAATTTTAATTTAAGTAGCTATTTAATTATAGGATATTTTAAAATGAAATAATGATTTTATAATTATTACTTGATATTTTAAGATAAGAAATTTGAAATAAATTATTAAAGTGTGTTTTAGCTAGTGGAAAAGGACACGAAGTAATGCTATAATAAACAAGAAATATTAATAAATGGAGGTGTAATTTGAAATTATCAGTTTTGGCTAGTAGCAGTAGTGGAAATAGCATTTATATAGAAAGTCCTAAATTCAGATGTTTAGTTGATGCAGGACTTACCGGAAAAAAAATAGTGGAAAATCTGGAACAAATAGATAAAGATATAAAAGATATTAATGCAATTTTTGTTACTCATGAACATATCGACCATATAAAAGGGGTTGGTGTTCTTGCGAGAAAATACAATATTCCAATCTATGCAAATAAACTGACTTGGGATAATATGACAAAAATTGGAGAAGTTAAATCCGATTTGAAATTTCATTTTGAAAAAGAAGAAAGTAAGATTTTTGGAGATATTGTCGTTAACAGTTTTGGAGTAAGTCATGATGCAGCTAATCCGCAGTTTTACACTTTTGAATGTGACGGTAAGAGAGTTGGTATCTTAACAGACACCGGATATATTTCGGATAAAATGATAGATTATGTAAAAGACTCCGACACTCTTGTTTATGAGAGCAATCATGAGGAAAATGTTTTACTCAGCGGCTCATATCCTTGGAAAACGAAACAACGTATTTTATCAGATATGGGGCATTTATCCAATACAGATTCGGCAAATTATCTCACAAGAATTATCGGGGATAATACAAAAAATATCTACCTTGCCCATCTTAGTAAAGAAAATAATACTAAGGAGCTGGCAAGGATGACGGCTGTAACAACATTGGAATCAAAAGATATTGATTGTAACAACAGAATTTGTATTTTTGATACAGATCCGGAATTGCCGACGGATATAATAGAAATATAAAATTTTGGGGAAGAGGTTATTTAATAATTTTATATTTTTCAAATTTGTAGTTGAATAAATGCAGGGAAAAAATAATAAAAAAATTATAGCAATTCTCACTGAATATTCAGAAAATTCTAGTTTTTTTAGTGGGAATTGCAACTTTTTTATTGCATTTTTTCGAAAAATCTTATAATATATTACTATGTTTTAAAAAAATTGACTGTGTAGTTAATATAAAAATATAAAAGTTATAAAGTTTGAACAGAAAAGCTATAAAATGATATTAGGTATGTTCGGAAGGAGTAGTTAATGGACAAACTATTAGAGATTAAAAATCTGGAAACAGCTTTTAGAATTAAAGATGATTATTTTAACGCTGTCGACAAGGTGAGTTTGGATTTGTATAGAAATGAAGTGCTTGCTATTGTTGGAGAAAGTGGTTGCGGTAAGTCAACTTTAGCAACGACAATTATGCGACTTCATAATGAAAATTTAACACGTTCTACCGGAGAGATTATTTACGATGGGAAAAATCTTTTAGAACTGACTGAAGAAGAGATGAATAAAATTAGAACGAAAGATATTGGTATGATTTTCCAAGATCCGCTTTCTTCTTTAAATCCCCTTCATAGAATAGGAAAACAAATAGGAGAAGCTTTGATTTATCATACTGAATTATCAAAGGAAGAACGAGAAACACGTGTTATTGAGTTATTAACTCAAGTAGGTATTCCAAATCCGAAACGTTGTGCAAAACAATATCCGCATGAATTATCAGGTGGTATGCGTCAACGTGTTATGATTGCGATGGCGATGAGTTGTAAGCCTAATGTTTTAATCGCTGATGAACCGACTACAGCCTTAGATGTAACTATTCAAGCACAAATTTTAGATTTGATAAAAGGATTGCAAAACGAAATGCACGCCGGAATTATTTTAATTACTCACGATCTTGGTGTCGTTGCTGAAATGGCGGATAGAGTGGCGGTGTTATATGCAGGAGAAGTGGTGGAAATCGGTACTGCAGAACAAATCTTCAAAAATCCGAAACATCCTTATACACGTAGTCTTTTACGCAGTATACCACAATTAGACGATGATGCGGCAGATGATGAATTATATGTAATTCAAGGTATGGTGCCGTCTATTAAAAATCTTGACCGTAACGGGTGTCGTTTTGCGGATCGTATTCCATGGATTAAAGAAGAAGCACATGAACCTAATCCGACTTTACATGAGGCGGAAGAGGGACATTATGTAAGATGTACTTGCTACAAACACTTTGTATTTGAAGGGGAGGATAGCTAATGTTAAAAGTTGACAATTTAAAAGTACACTACCCCATTCGTGGAGGTTTTTTCAATACGATAAAAGATCACGTTTATGCAGTTGACGGTGTTGATATTGAAATTGAAGCCGGAAAGACTTACGGTCTTATAGGAGAAAGTGGTAGTGGGAAAACGACTGTCGGTAAAGTGGTGCTGGGTTTGGAAAAAGCTACTGCAGGGCAAATTATTTATAAAGATGAAGATGTTACTAAGAAAAATGCACGTAAAAAAATAAAGTATAATCGTGATGTTCAAATGATTTTCCAAGATGCGATGTCGAGTTTAAACCCTAAAAAACGCATTATTGATATTATCGCAGAACCGATTAATAATTTTGATAATTTATCGGAAGAAGATACTAAAAAACGGGTTTTAGAACTTTTAAATATCGTCGGTATGGGAGAAGAGTCGTTGTATAAATATCCGTTTGAATTTTCCGGTGGACAACGACAACGTATCGGTGTAGCTCGTGCTATTGCGTGTAACCCACGTTTAATCGTAGCTGACGAACCTGTATCTGCCCTTGATCTTTCCGTACAGGCACAAGTGCTTAACTTTATGAAACAAATTCAACGAGAGTTTAATATCAGCTATTTATTTATTTCTCATGACCTTGGTGTCGTAAAACATATGTGTGATTATATTTATATTATGTATCGTGGGCGTATTGTAGAGCGTGGTACTCGTGAGGATATTTACAATAACCCGCAACACATTTATACTAAAAGATTGATTGCAGCTATTCCGAGTACAAACTTAGATAAAGCGAAAGAAGTTATTGAAGTGAGGGAAGCTGTAGAAAAAGAATATCAGAAACATTACGAAGATTACTTTGACGAAACCGGCAGAGTATATCCGTTGAAAAAGTTAACTGATACACACTATGTTGCGATGAAAGGAGGAGAAGTATAATGTGGAAAGTAGTATTAAAACGTGTTTTAATCATGATACCGCAGCTGTTAATTCTTAGTATTTTAGTTTTCGGTTTGGCAAAACTTATGCCCGGAGATCCGTTTAGCGGACTTGCAGAAAATCCGAAAATATCACAGGAACAAATCGAGTCGATTCGTCGTGCGAGCGGATTTTATGATCCGTGGTATCAACAATATCTAACATGGCTTAAAAATTTTATCCATGGTGATTTCGGTTTGAGTTATACAACCGGAAAATCGGTAGGGACATTACTCGGAGAACGTATTTTCAACACGTTTAATCTGTCATTATTTACAGCGATATTAATGTATGCGGTAGCAATTCCTATGGGAATGTATGCAGGGCGTTATAACGGTTCAAAATTTGATAAATTTGTAACGTTTTATAACTTCTTCTTCCTTGCGATTCCATCATTTGTATTGTATTTATTTATGATCGCGATTTTCGGTTTCGGTCTTGGATGGTTTCCGACAAGCGGATCTGTAGATGTTAATCTTGACCCGGGGGCTTTTAATTATTATATTAATAAATTACAGCATTTAATTTTACCGGGTATTTGTTTAGCATTACTATCAACGGTATCAACGGTTCAATATTTGCGAAATGAAGTAATAGATGCTAAACATAGTGACTATGTAAAAACAGCCCGTGCTAAAGGTGTACCTGTAAATAAAGTATATTCAGGTCATATTTTTAGAAACTCAATCTTACCGATTGCAGCGTTTTTCGGATTTACAATAACAGGATTGTTTAGCGGTGGTATTTTTGTTGAAACAATCTTCGGTTATCCGGGTATGGGGCAATTGTTCTACCAAGCAATACAAGATCGAGATTATAGTGTTGTTACAACGTTAATGTTATTCTCAGGGCTTTTAACTTTAGTAGGTAGTGCATTAAGTGATATTATTATGGCTATTGTTGACCCACGTATTAAACTGGACTAGGAGGAAGTAAAATGTCAAAAGCTAAAGAAACAACAGTTACAACAAAAACTCCTTCCGGATTTTCGGTTGTAGCACGTGAGTTTAAAAAAGATAAAGGTGCATTTGCATCGTTAATCGTGTTATCGGCGATTATATTATTTGTTATTGTTTTTAATATTTACATAAGAGTAACGGATCTTTATGATAGTTATTTTAATGTGGATTTACTGAATATTTTCTTAAAACCCGGTGAAGATGGCTTTTTACTTGGAACGGACGTAGGTGGTCATTCTGTTTTCGGTTGGCTTATGATGGGTATGCTCAACTCAATTTTGATTGCGGTTGCCGTTACAGTAATTACGATTACTTTCGGAACGACTGTCGGGTTGGTAATAGCCTATTACGGTGGACGTGTCGATAATATTGTTATGCGTTTTGTAGACTTTATGGTAATTATTCCGATTCTAATGGTAATTATAGTATTCGTTAGTATTAAGCGTAATTACGGTATTGTGTTATTTATCTTAATACTGGCAGCGTTCGCTTGGATGAGTTCAACACGTTTAGTACGAAGTAAAGCACTTAGTGAATCACGTCGTGACTATGTTCTTGCCTCAAAAACTATGGGAACACCGGATTGGAAAATTATGTTAAAAGGGATATTGCCTAATATCAGTTCGATTATTGTTGTAGAAGCAACTTTAACCTTAGCTGCTAATATGGGTATTGAAGTTGGATTGACATACCTTGGTTTCGGTCTTCCGGCAGGGACACCGAGTATCGGGACAATGTTATCTTATGCCAAAGATGCCGATGTACTTATTAATAAAATGTATATCTGGTTACCGGCAGCCCTTGCGATTTTAATTATTGTTTTATGTATTAATTCAATCGGTGGAGCATTAAAACGTAGTTTAGATGCAAGACAAAGATTATAGCAAATATATTAAATTATTTTAAAGTAAAAAATAGAAAAAAGAAAAGCTAAGCAGCATTTTGTTGTTTAGCTTTTTTCGGCTCTGTGTCAAATGCGAGGCATGAGAAAAAACGCGTAACTAAAAAATCATGATTTCATTAGAAATTTGTTTTGGTAAGTTGCACTTATAATCATGAAAATGCTGCTACTAGGTTAGATGTTATACAGCTATAAAGTAAAATAGTTTGTTTATGAATATATTCGTTTGCTATTTTCTAAATAAAAGCACTTGATAGAAAATACAACTGTAATATTTCAAAAAATGTTTCCTAAGGAGAAACTTTTATGTTAAATTTTCTGACAATTAATTGACCGTGTTAGATTCTTCTGATATAATACCAAACAACAAACGATTAAGAAAGGTCGTGTGCTTTAGACACGATAGGAGGATAAGATAATGGAAAAAAGAAAAATGTTAAAGGTTGTTAGTTCTGCTATGGCGCTCACTATGTTACTTGCAGGTTGTTCAAGTGCAAGTAACAAAACCGGTGGGAGTAAATCTGCCGTAGAATTTAAAACATCTGTTGATAATGGAGGAACAGCGGTAAGTAACGGAAAACTTAAAGTCGGTATTCTAAGTTCTGATCCACTAACAGGTATGTTTAACCCTGTATTTTATTTACAAGCAACAGATCTTTATGTCATGGAAGATACAATGACAGCAACATTCTCAACAGATAAATCATATAGAATGAAACAAGATAATAGTGATGATCCTGTAATGTTCCACATGGATAGAGATAAAAAAGAAGTTACATTAACCGTTAATAAAGATTTAAAATGGAGCAACGGTAAAGATGTAACGGCAGATGATATTATTGCAACTTATAATTTAATGGGTAACCCGAAATATTCTGATAACGTACGTTACAGCGATGAATTTGAAGTTATTGAAGGTATGAAAGAATATCATGACGGAAAAGCAAGCAGTATTTCAGGAATTAGCAAAAAAGACGATAAAACAGTTGTGATTAAATATAAAGAAATTAAACCTGCGTTATTATGGGGTACAGGATTTATAACCACATTCCTTAACAAAGATCAAGTAGAAGCTGCTTCAAAAGATTTTACAAAATTCTCTGAAGCCGAACTGAATACAAAACCATTATCATACGGCCCTTATTACTTTGATAAAGTAGTAAACGGAGAAAGTGTTTTAGCGAAAGCAAATCCTCATTTCTACAAAAAAGATGATGTTAAAGTTAAAGAAATTGAATATAAAGTTATCTCTCCTGCCCAAGCGAGTGCGGCAATTAAAAATGGCGATGTTGATTATATGAAAGCAATAACAACAGGGGTTTATGATAGTATTAAAGATGCTAAAAACGGAACAGTTTTAGGGCAACCGGACTTCTATATGTCATATGTCGGCTTTAAACTTGGTAAATTTGATAAAGAAACAGGTAAAAATGTCGTAGATCCTAATGCGAAAGCGGCAGATGTCAGAGTGCGTCAAGCGTTCGGTTATGCAGTTGATTGGGATCAAATCAACGAAAAAGTCTTTAAAGGATTGCGTTTTACAGCTACTGATTCAGGGTTATATCCTCCACGTGTAGAAATGTTCCACAATAAAGACGGTAAAAAATTTACCAAAGATACAGAAAAAGCGAAAAAATTATTAGATGAAGCCGGTCTGAAAGATACTGACGGTGACGGATTACGTGAAGATAAAAACGGTAAAAAATTAACATTTAACTTCGCAATTCGTAACACAGGGCAGGATTTCGACCAAACATTAGCTGATACATTTATCAAATCATGGAAAGAAGTTGGACTGGATGTAAAACTTGTTGACGGAAAACTAATGGCACCTAAAGACTGGTCACGTCGTGTAACAGCGGATGATCCAAGTATTGATATTTTCCAAGGTGCATGGGGCTTAGGAACCGATCCGAACCCTAGTGAATTGGTGGGAACTACTACACCGTTAAATTATACACGTTATACCAGTGATACTTTGAACAAAGACTTGGCGGCACTTAGTACACAAGAAATGTTCGATGATAACAAATTAAAAGAAGCATACAAAAAATTCGACAGTGATTATGCTAATGAAATACCATGGTTACCATTCAGTTGGACAAATGAAATGACATGGATTAATAAACGTATTAAAAATATTGATATAGCAAAATTGAGTTTAGGAGAAATGAAATTATATCAATTAGAACTTACATCAGATGACAGTGCAAAAGGATAGAAAATACTAATTATTATTAAAAACAAAAAGAGGGCTGCCCTAAAAAGCGGAAATTCTAATAGAATATCTTATTGGCAGTTAGACGCAAAGACTCATTGATTTAGGAATACTCTTTAGAGAATTTTTCAAAAATCTAATGAACTGTGCGGGGTGATCTTACAAAATCGATTTTTAACGAAATCACGATTTTTAAGTCGCCCCTCTTTTTTTATGATTTTTTGCTAAATAAATGTTAATTATATTTGGATAACTATTTTTTCGATTGTATTAATAATTTTAAAAGACTAATTGTCAGATTTGAAAATAATAAAGTTTCTTCTATATAAAATAAAGATAACATTGCAAAAATCAATTTCTCCAATTTAATAAAAAAATATAGAATAAGAATTTGTAGAAATGGAAAAGTAAGTAGAGCTATAATATTTAAACAACGGCTGATATTATTTAATAAAAAAGCAGTTTTGCAGAACGTGTTCTATCAAATTATTGAATTAAATAAACTTAAATATAAATAAAATTTTCAGATAATTATATTGACTTATTATTAAAATGATGTTAGAATATTCTCATATTAACTGAAAATAAACAACTGTATTTTATGGAGGGAATAAAATGAAAAAAGGTAAGTTCTTAAAAGTATTTAGTTCGGCAATGGCGCTTTCGGTGATTTTAGCCGGTTGCTCAAGTTCAAGCAATTCAGGAAGTAAAAATTCACCAAAAGCAAAAGTTGAATTCAAATCAAGTTTTGATAATGGTGGTTCGGCTGTAAAAGATGCAACATTAAAATTTGGTATTCTTTCACCACAACCGTTAACCGGACTTTGGAATCCTATATTCGCAGATAAAGCAGAAGATATGTATGTTAATGATGCTGTTATGGGTGGAACTTTTACAGTCGATAAAGAAGGACGTATTAAACAAGATAATGCTGATGATGCGGTTAAATTCCATTTAGACAGAGAAAAAAAAGAAGTAACGTTAACTATTCATGACGGAGTTAAATGGAATAACGGAGAAGATTTAACAACAAAAGATATTGTTGCTTCATACGAACTTATGGGTAATCCTAAATTCACTACAAACACCCGATATAATGATGCTTTTGAATTTATTGAAGGTATGAAAGAATATCACTCAGGTAGTGCAAAAACAATTTCAGGCTTGCAAGTAAAAGACGATAAGACCATTGTAATTAAGTATACTCAAATTCGTCCATCATTGTTATGGGGAGAAGGATTTATCGCCGATTTCTTAAATGCAAAACAAGTAGCGGAAGCCTCTAAAGATTTTGCAAAATTTGCAGAAGCGGACTTAAACAAAAAACCGTTATCATATGGTGCTTACTATATTGCTAAAGAAGTAAATGGAGAAAGTATTCTTGCAGAAGCTAACCCGCACTTCTATAATAAAGACAAAGTAAAATTAAATAAAATTGAATTTAAGGTTGTATCACCGTCACAAGCAAGTTCTCTAATTAAAAATGGAGACATAGACTATTTGGCTGCTACGCCGGCTGTTTATGAAAACAGTAAAGATTTGAAAAACGGTACATTTTTAGGAGAAACTTCACGTGATATGACATATGTTGGATTTAAACTAGGTAAATTCGACAAAGAAAAAGGAGAAAATGTTGTAGATCCGAATGCTAAATTAGCCGATAAAAACTTACGTCAGGCATTCTTATATGCGGTAGACCGTGACCAAATCAATGAAAAAGTTTATAAAGGTATTCGTTTTACACCGACAGGATCAGGTATGTATCCGCCGGCAGTAGGTAAATTGGTAAATGAAAATGCAACAGCCGTTAAAAAAGATGTTGAAAAAGCTAAAAAATTACTTGATGATGCAGGTTATAAAGATACCGACGGTGATGGATTACGTGAAGATAAAAACGGCAAAAAATTAACATTTAATTTTGCTATTCGTAATACCGGAGCTGACTATGACCAAGCATTAGCGGATACATTTATTAAATCATGGAAAGATGTTGGATTAGATGTAAAACTTGTTGACGGGAAATTAATGTCACCAAAAGACTTCGCTTCTCGTGTTCAAGCAGATGATCCGTCAATCGATATTTTCCAAGCCGGATGGGAATACGGAACAAATCCTAACCGTCAAGAGTTATTAGGTAAAAAAGCACCGTTAAACTTATACCGTTATACTACCGATGCTTTTGAAGAAAGTTTCAAAAAACAAGCAACCGATGAAATGTTTGATGATAATAAATTAAAAGAAGCATATAATAAGTTTGATATGGAAGTAGCAGAAGAACTACCATTCTTCCCATTAAGTTGGAACACAAATATTTATTGGTTCAATAAACGTGTTAAATCTTATGATTTAGAAAAAGTTAAAAAAGGTGATTTTAAACTATACGAGTTGGAATTAACCGCTAACGAAGGTGCAAAATAACAGTTAGAAAATAATTAAGTGAATGCTCGACCGGAAAATTCCGGTCGGGTATTACTGTTTTATATGAAAAATTATTAAAATTAGTGCAATAAATAGCAAATAACCTTTTTGCAAAAATATTATCAAGATATTAGGTTAAAAAGATATATATAACAAATAAAAAACAGTATAATATTTGATGTAATTGTATTTTGAAAACCGGTATGTACATTTGTAAATGATGTGAGACAAAAAAAGTAAAAAATAAATACCGGATATAATAGAATTACATAGAAGCTAGCTTCTATGTAAACCGTATGAAGCCCCCGACGTAAATTACATTATTTGATTAGATTTGCCAGCTTTAATTCCTTAGAGAACATTTCAGATTTCTAAAACTTATTTGTCAAGGATTTGAAAAAGGCGTAGCCCTTGTCCTTGACAAATAAGTTGTGAAATCTATTATCTAACAAGGAATTAAAGCCGGCATATTTTTATAGACTCTTTCCGTAACTCTTTTCTTTTTTCAACAGGAGAAAGCCAATTTAAAGTCTGCATAGGAAGACGGTTAGAGCGATATAGATACTTTTTCATCTGAGATATAAGATCATCATACGAAAAGAAAGATAAACGCCTGTAAAAACGTTCATTATCATTTCTATGACTACGTTCAACCTTACCGTTATGTCTAGGAGTTCTAGGTCTAATAAGTTGATGTTTAATGCCAAGATTATTACACAATACATCAAAAGGGTGTATTCGTTTAGTATCTTTAAAATGTGTAAATTCAAAACCATTATCAGTTTGAATTATCTTGGGTTTATACCCAAAATAATCAATAGCCATTTTAACAAATTGAACAGTAGAGTATGATGATTGTTCTTTAAAAGGGAAAATAAATCTTTCCCTAGTAGCTTCATCAATGATAGTATATTGATAAAATTTATCAGGAATTTCTCCTACATAACAACGTTTAGGAACATATTTCACATCAAGTTGCCATTTTTTACCAATTTCAGTAGGTGTATTATAGGGTTTAGGTTTATAAGGAATTACTTTTTTCTTAGTATCTTTATAAAAACCTAATTTTCTAAGCACTCTAAATAAAGAACAAGGATGTCTTTTATAACCTTTGTTGAATTTAAGTTTAGCATATAATTCAATCATAGAAATATTAGGATTACGTTTAATAAGATTTTTAATCCAAGACAATTCTTCAACTGTATGGGCGTTAGGGTGAATGGAATGAGGTCTATGAGACTTATCTATAAGAGACTCTTTAGTACCGTCATATTTTTTATTCCAACGCAAAAGAGAGGCTTTTGATATTTTATAGCGCCTACAAATAAAGCGGATAGAGTTACCATTTCTATAAGTTTTAACTGCAGCTATTCTTGTTTGTAAAGTATGAGGTATATATCGTTGTGTTTTTTCTATATTTTCTGTTATAATAGTTTTCATAAGAGTAAATTCCTTTTTTTGATTTGTAGGTAACTTCATTATACAGGATTTACTCTTCTTTTTTTTATTATATGTCTCACATCTATTGTAACACTACAATGTAATTGTATTTTGAAAACCGGTAAGGTGTTGCTAAATGACATTAAAATTGATATACTATAAGTTAGACAATAGACAACTTGAAGCGAAGGAGTGTGCTTAAATAATATGGTATATAATCATAGAGTTATAGAAAAGAAATGGCAAAAATATTGGGAAGAAAATAAAACATTTAAAACATTAGAAAATCATAGTAAAGAAAAATTTTTTGCATTGGATATGTTCCCTTATCCGTCGGGAGCAGGGTTACATGTTGGACATCCGGAAGGATATACGGCGACAGATATATTAAGCCGTTATAAACGAGCAAACGGCTATAACGTCTTACACCCGATGGGGTGGGATGCTTTCGGTTTACCGGCTGAACAATATGCGCTCGATACCGGAAATGATCCGAGAGATTTCACAAAAAAAAATATTGATACATTCCGTCGACAAATTAAAGAATTAGGATTTTCTTACGACTGGGATCGTGAGGTTAACACAACAGATCCGAAATATTATAAATGGACACAGTGGATTTTTAAAAAATTATATGAAAAAGGTTTGGCGTATGTTGACGAAGTACCTGTCAACTGGTGTCCGGCTTTGGGAACGGTGTTGTCAAACGAAGAGGTAATTGACGGGAAATCGGAACGTGGTGGGCATCCGGTAGAACGTCGACCTATGCGTCAATGGGTTCTAAAAATTACCGAATATGCTGAACAACTATTAGCTGATCTTGATATTCTTGATTGGCCGGAGAGTTTAAAAGCAATGCAACGCAACTGGATTGGGAAATCTGTCGGAGCGGAGATTGATTTTAAAATCGATAAAACGGAAGAAAGTTTTACAGTATTTACAACACGTGCGGATACTTTGTTCGGAGCGTCTTATTGTGTACTTGCCCCCGAGCATAAATTAGTGGAAAAAATTGTAACTGCCGAACAGCGTTTTGTTGTAGATGAATACTTAGATATTGTTAAGCACAAATCGGATTTGGACAGAACAGATCTTAATAAAGATAAAACCGGGGTTTTCACCGGAGCATACGCAATTAATCCGGTAAATAATGAAAAATTACCAATCTGGATAGCAGATTATGTGCTTGTTTCATATGGTACCGGTGCTGTAATGGCGGTACCTGCACATGATGAACGTGATTACGAATTTGCTACAAAATTCAACTTACCTATAAAGGCTGTTATTAAAGATAGCGGTGAGGTGGTTGTACCGTTTTACGGTGACGGTAAGCATATCAATTCAGATTTTATCAATGGTTTAAATAATGAAGATGCTAAAGTAAAAGTAATAGAATTTTTGGAAAATAACGGAGTTGGACGCAGCAAGGTAACATATAAACTTCGTGATTGGTTGTTTTCAAGACAGCGTTATTGGGGAGAACCTATTCCGATTATCCATTGGGAAGATGGCACTATGACAACCGTGCCGGATAGCGAACTGCCGTTATTACTACCGGAAACCGATAATATAAAACCATCAGGGACGGGAGAATCACCGCTGGCGAATATTGAAGATTGGTTAAATGTTGTAGATTCTAAAACCGGTAAAAAAGGAAAACGTGAAACAAATACAATGCCGCAATGGGCAGGCTCATGTTGGTACTACTTGCGATATATTGATCCGCATAATGATGAAATGTTTGCAGATCCTGAAAAATTGAAATACTGGTTACCTGTTGATGTATATATCGGGGGAGCTGAGCATGCTGTCTTACATCTGCTGTACGCACGTTTTTGGCATAAAGTGCTTTATGATTTAGGCTTAGTTCCGACTCGTGAACCGTTCCAAAAACTATTTAACCAAGGTATGATTTTAGCGGAAGGAAAAGACGGACGTCCGGAAAAAATGTCAAAATCAAAAGGAAACGTTGTTAATCCCGATGATATTATTATCTCTCATGGAGCAGATACATTGCGTGTTTATGAAATGTTTATGGGGCCGTTAGATGCCTCTATCGCTTGGAGTGAAAATGGACTTGACGGATCACGCCGTTTCTTGGATAGAGTATATCGTCTGTTTGTTGACGAAGAAACCGGTATGGTAAATAACAAAGTTAAAGACAAGGATAATTCTAAGTTGGAAATAAGTTATAACTACACTGTGAAAAAAGTATCAGAAGATATAGAAACAATGCAATTCAATACAGCCATTTCTCAACTTATGGTTTTTGTTAATGATTGTTACAAAGCGGAGTATATTCCACGTAAATATGCGTTAGGTTTTATCCAATTATTAGCACCGTTTGCCCCTCATTTAGCAGAAGAAATGTGGTCTATTTACGGAAACAATAAATCAATATCATATATCTCGTGGCCGACATTTGATGATAGCAAATTGGTTAGTGATAATGTAGAAATCGTTGTGCAATTAATGGGTAAAGTAAAAACTAAATTAGGAGTTAAAAAAGATTTAACATCTGCCGAATTAGAACAAACAGTATTGGAAAATGCTGAAGTTAAAAAACTGTTAGCAGGTAAAAATATTATTAAAGTAATTGTTGTCCCGGGTAGATTAGTCAATATAGTAGCAAAATAAGGAGAATAACATGGAAGAATTAATTTATAATATTGTCAGTGAAATAGTTGCACATAAAGATGAAATCAAAATAGAAAAATTGGTAAAAAATGCACGTGAACATTATATTTTAACCGTTCACCCCGAAGACTGCGGACGTGTTATCGGTAAAAAAGGTATGGTCATTAATGCGATTCGTACTGTACTAAATTCAACGACATTTAGCAAAAAAGTATATTTAGATTTAGTGGAGTAAAAGCATAAGTTAGAAAACCTTTAAATCAGCTCTAAAGTATAAAAGTTTAGATGATTTAGAGGTTTTTTATTTTTATAGAATTTAATTAAAAAAAGAAAATCGAAAATTATTTAATGTGATTTTCAATGTAATAGCACTATGTGATAAATTGTAAGTTATAATAGAAGAATTGCAATAAAATGTGCTAAAAAACTATAAAAATATATGGTAAAGGTATAAATTAAAGAGAAAAAAGTGACAATATCTATAATTTAGATAGAAAACTATAAAAGTTCAACAAAAAATACAAAAAAGAGTATTTAAAGCGGTAATAATAAATAATTATTAAATTTACAAAAAAACGTTTAATTACGCTGGAAAACTAAAATATTTTCTGTAAGTTTTTTCATTATCAGTTACATAAAAAACAAAAAATATTAAGGAAACAATAAGGTTTTTGCTTGACAGATCAAATATATTAATAGTAGTATATACATATAGCGTAATTATGTATACTTAAAAAATAATAAATAATATGCAAAAATAAGAAATATATAGAACTATAAAATTGTGTGTTATAAAAGTGTTATAAATGTTAAGGAGGAATATTATGTTTAATAAAAAGAATGCTACACAAAAAAATTGGCGAATGGTCAAAAAGGGGAAAAATATCCTATTTAGCTGTTCGCTTGTTCTCACGTCCGGAGTAGGTGCTTTAGCAACTCAATCGTCTTCAGCAGCTTTGGCGAAGGATACAGCTAAGGTAGATACGGTTTCAGCCGAAACATCAACAAAGTCGTTAAGTTCTGAGAAGAAAGTAGAAAATGTAGGAGAGGGAAGTAGAAGTATTAAATCCGGAGAATCTAACGGGACAACTCATACCGGTAACAATGCAGGTGGTGTGAATTATCTTTTAAATGGACAAGTAACTCCCGCTCCAACTGTAAATACTACTTATTCTAACACATCAATAAATATTAAAATAGCAACAGTAGCCTCAACCGATAGAGAATTAACGGGGACAGGTAAGCCTGGAGCTACTATTAATGTTAAAATTAAGGGACATGTTGTTTATAATGCAAAAGTAGATAATTCAGGGAAATGGGTTGTTAAACTTACGCAAGGTTTAAATAATAATGCCGGAGATGGAGCTACCCTTACTGATAAAGATGGAATAACTGTTACACAAACGCTTAATGGTGTAGAAAGTACAGAAGTGAATGTATTTGTTTCTATCGGTCATTCAAATGTTGAAGCATCATCTTTATCAGCTGATAGCAAAAGTTTAATTGCCGGACAAAAGGAAGTTACTGTAAAAGTACCGCATGACGTTGGTATGGGTTATTTCCAATATAAAAATGATGCTAACGTAGATAGTCAACTTGGTTTTAAACGAGATTCTTTAAATTCGCCTTGGGTTTCTGTTGATGAGTCAAAAGGGAAAGTAAAATCATATAGCTCAGATGGTTTTTATGATACAGTTGTTCTCGAAATGAAACAAAAAATAAAAGAAGGTACTAATGGCGCATCTTCTACATCAAATGCCGTAGAAAACGGTTATTCGAATCTTGATGGCTGGAAGAAAATTAATGTTGTAAATGAAGCGCCGACTATTACTTCAAAAGTAACAGGAAATAAAAAAGAAGTTGTTAAAGGTACTTCTTTAGATTTAATGTCACTTATAACTGTTGCTGATAAAGAAGATAATGCAAATGCTACAATAGGAACACCTGTTCATGCAGAGGTGGTATCTGTTAATGGTGATGTAAATACAAAAACAGTTGATACAAACAAACTTGGAAGTTATAGTGTTGTTTATAAAGCGATTGACAGCCAAGGTAAGGCATCAACAGTTACAATTACAGTAGAAGTTAAGAAAACGCCTACTCCGCCCGTACCACAAGTAGCGGCAAATGATGACGGAAGTGTGGAAATTACTCCACAAGGAGATACTGATAAGGTAGAAATAAAATATACAGATGAAAATAACCAACCACGAACAATAACTGTTAAAAAAGGTTCAGATAATAAATGGAAAGTTGAAGGAACAACACCGACAGGAGTAACAGTTGACGAAGCAACCGGAAAAGTAACATTACCTAAAGAAGCGGTAAAAGACAATTCACAAGTAACAGCTGATGCAACAAAGGGAGACAGTGACAAAGCTACACAAACTGAAACAGCAAAAAGTAATAAAGAAACTATAGTACCGGAACTTCAAATACCTTATGATAACCCAACATTAAAAGAAATTTACGTATACGCTACTGAAGAAACAAATATTACACTAAAAGCCACAGACAACTCAGGGAAATTAGTTCAATTTGGTTTGAAATTACCGGTGAGCGGCTCTTGGGATGATCAAATGAATGGTAATAGCCAATATGCGTTATATCTAAAAGCTGATAAAATAACAACAGAAACAACTGCAACAGTAGCTAATCCGGCATCAATCACAGTAACAGGTAAGGTGCCTAAAGGGAAATACACTGCAGGTACAGGATTTACTCGCTTTTTATATGCAAAAGATGAAGCAGGGAATGAAACAACAAAAACATATGAAAATAAACCATCAGTAAATGGTTATATTCGTTTTATTGTAAAAGAACAAACAAGTAAATACGATGCCAAAGCACCGGCAACACCAATTCTTGTAACTGAACCGACAGCGGATATTACTAAAATCGAAGAAGCTGTAAAAAATGCCAATAGTACATTTAAAGATAAAATAGGTAGTGTAACACTATCTGTTGATGGTAGTAAAGTAATTGTAACTTATAATGACGGTAGTACAGATGAGTTAGATGCACAAAAAGTATTTGTAGTTAAACAAAAAACGCCACTTGCACCAAAAGTAGAAGCAAAAGATAATGGTGTTGTAGAGGTGACACCACAAGGTGATGCAGACAAAACAGAAGTAAAATATACAGATGAAAATGGAGCATCACAAACAGTAATCGTTAAAAAAGGTGCTGACGGAAAATGGAAAGCAGAAGGAACAACGCCGGCAGGAGTAACAGTTGACGAAACAACCGGAAAAGTAACATTATCGGCAAATGTGGTGAAAGATAATACAGAAGTAAGTGCAACAGCAACAAACGGTAACAGTGACCCATCAGAAGTGGCTAAAGCCCAAGCTAAAAAACCGGTAGAAGCACCAAAAGAAGTAAAAATAAAAGAATTTAAACATGGTGACACAAGCGTAACAATTACACCTGAAGACAAACCGGACTTAATTTTCTTAGGTGTAAAAGGAAAAGAAGCTAAACTGGAAAAACAAGCAGACGGAAAATACAAAGTAGTATCAAATCAAGCAAATGTGACGGTAGAAGAACAAGCAGACGGAAGTATTAAATTAACATTACCGACCGGAGAAACATTTGCAGCAGGCGACAGAGTTGTAACAAGAGCGGAAAATAAAGATAATACAATGCCGAAAGGAACAAGACCGTCACAAGAAGTAAGTGGCTATGCTGGCTTAAATCCTATAACAACTAAAGTACCTGTTAAAAATCCAAGTAGTTTGACGGACGAAGAAAAAGCCAAAGTAAAAGAAGAAGTTAAAAAAGCAAATCCGGGAATAGAAGAAGCTGATATAGAAGTGGAAGCTAACGGAGATGTAACATATAACCATAAAGGAGCGGGTTCAGACGCAAAACAACCGCTTAAATTAACCAATACGGTAAAACCTGCAGATGCAAATAACGTTAAAGATCCTGAAACAAAAACACCTGTAAAAGATGCAAGCAACTTAACAGATGAGGAAAAAGCAAAAGTCGAAGAAGCAGTTAAGAAAGCGAACCCTACAGCAACAAAAGTAGAGGTAGGACAAGACGGAACAACAACAGTAACATTCCCAGACGGAAGTACGACAACAATAACTCCTGATAAAACAGTTAAGTCAGCAGATGCAAATAACGTTAAAGATCCTGAGGTAACACCTGTAAAAGATCCAAGTAACTTAACAGACGAAGAAAAAGTAAAAGTCGAAGAAGCAGTTAAGAAAGCGAACCCTACAGCAACAAAAGTAGAAGTAGGACAAGATGGAACAACAACAGTAACATTCCCAGACGGTTCAACAGCAACAATAACTCCTGACAAAACAATAAAATCAGCGGACGCAAACGGAGTAAAAGATCCTGAAACAAAAACACCTGTAAAAGATCCAAGTAACTTAACAGACGAAGAAAAAGCAAAAGTAAAAGACGAAGTTAAGAAAGCGAACCCTACAGCAACAAAAGTAGAAGTAGGACAAGACGGAACAACAACAGTAACATTCCCAGACGGAAGTACAGCAACAATAACTCCTGATAAAACAATTAAGTCAGCAGATGCAAATGGAGTAAAAGATCCTGAAGCAAAAACACCTGTAAAAGATCCAAGCAACTTAACAGATGAGGAAAAAGCAAAAGTCGAAGAAGCAGTTAAGAAAGCAAATCCTACAGCGACAAAAGTAGAAGTAGGAAAAGATGGAACAACAACGGTAACATTCCCAGACGGAAGTACAGCAACAATAACTCCTGACAAAACAATAAAATCAGCGGACGCAAATGGAGTAAAAGATCCTGAAGCAAAAACACCTGTAAAAGATCCAAGCAACTTAACAGATGAGGAAAAAGCAAAAGTCGAAGAAGCAGTTAAGAAAGCAAATCCTACAGCGACAAAAGTAGAAGTAGGAAAAGATGGAACAACAACGGTAACATTCCCAGACGGAAGTACAGCAACAATAACTCCTGACAAAACAATAAAATCAGCGGACGCAAACGGAGTAAAAGATCCTGAAACAAAAACACCTGTAAAAGATCCAAGTAACTTAACAGACGAAGAAAAAGCAAAAGTAAAAGACGAAGTTAAGAAAGCGAACCCTACAGCAACAAAAGTAGAAGTAGGACAAGACGGAACAACAACAGTAACATTCCCAGACGGAAGTACAGCAACAATAACTCCTGATAAAACAGTTAAGTCAGCAGATGCAAATAACGTTAAAGATCCTGAGGTAACACCTGTAAAAGATGCAAGCAACTTAACAGATGAAGAAAAAGCAAAAGTAAAAGACGAAGTTAAGAAAGCGAACCCTACAGCAACAAAAGTAGAAGTAGGACAAGATGGAACAACAACAGTAACATTCCCAGACGGTTCAACAGCAACAATAACTCCTGACAAAACAATAAAATCAGCGGACGCAAACGGAGTAAAAGATCCTGAAGCAAAAACACCTGTAAAAGATCCAAGTAACTTAACAGACGAAGAAAAAGTAAAAGTCGAAGAAGCAGTTAAGAAAGCGAACCCTACAGCAACAAAAGTAGAAGTAGGACAAGATGGAACAACAACAGTAACATTCCCAGACGGTTCAACAGCAACAATAACTCCTGACAAAACAATAAAATCAGCGGACGCAAATGGAGTAAAAGATCCTGAGGTAACCCCTGTAAAAGATCCAAGTAACTTAACAGACGAAGAAAAAGCAAAAGTCGAAGAAGCAGTTAAGAAAGCAAATCCTACAGCAACAAAAGTAGAAGTAGGACAAGACGGAACAACAACAGTAACATTCCCAGACGGAAGTACAGCAACAATACCCGGTAAAAAATTAGTTAAACAACTACAAGGTAATAACGAGAATGCAGGATTAAGAAATGACGGAAGTGGATTAAAAGGATATTTAGCATCAACAGGATTAGAAAGTCAAGCAACATTAGGGGGTTACGGCTTGGCAGGTTTAGCATTATTAGCGTTAGTATTTAAACGTAAAAAAAATAATAAATAAACCCGTAAAAAAATAATTATCATTGAGCATATCCGGTAGGAACAGCTACTTAATAGATAATCAATTCTTTTAAAAATTGAATATTTTTGAAAAATCTCAAGTAATAAATTATTGCTTGGGATTTTCCTTATTCTCCGTTATTTTTGTATTTAGATAATTAAAATTAATAAAAATTTATTTTTCTACAAGGTATTATTAATTAGAAAAAATAAAAAACTGTTTTTTAAAGTGCATAAAAGGTATATTTTAAATAAATAATTAACTATGTTATAATTATTAATAACAAGGGAAAAGTGAAAATAAAGATATTACAAAAGTTACTTTATTTAGGCAATAAGTAAGGATACTTTTCAATAATATAAAAAGTTATTAATAAAGGAGAAGTCAATGAAAGAGAACAGTAACGCTTTTATATTTAATGATGATAATATAAAAGTAATTTTTACTAAACGACAAATTGATTCTAAAAATATAAATGATATGGAAAAAATATCGACTGAATATAATTTTGATTTTGAAAATTTAGCATTTAATACTCAAGTTCACGGAGCAAATGTAAGAAAAATAGAAAGAAAAGAAGATTTAAAAAATAACGGTTTGGAAGCAGACGGTTTAATAACAAATTCGGTAAAAATTCCACTTTTAATTTTCACCGCTGATTGTGTGCCGTTAGTTTTTTATGATAAAATAAGAAATGTTGTCGCTTTAGCTCATGCAGGGTGGCGTGGAACGTATAGTAATATTTCTCAGGAAATAATTCGTTCTATGGTTCAAGATTATAATTGTGATAAAAAAGATATAAAAGTTATTGTAGGACCTTCAATATCAATAGAAAACTATGAAGTATCAAAAGAATTGGTAGATAAGTTTAGTAGCTTAAATGTAGCGGATTATTATATAGAAAAAAACGGTAAGTATTATTTGGATTTGTGGCAGATAAATAAAGAATTGTTAGTAAAAAGTGGAGTATTGGAGAAAAATATTATTTTTTCTAATTTATGCACGGTAAAAAACAACGATAAATTTTTCTCTTATAGAAAAGATAAGGAAACATCGAAAAGAATAGGAACATTAATTCAAATAGACTAGCTAAAGGAGTTAATATGGAAAAAAATATACGTTTAGTTGAGCAGATATCAACTTTTAAAAGATTACCAAAAAGTGATAACAGATGGCGGATAGCATTTTATTATATTGCTAAAGAACTGTGGGAACTTGAAGAAATTTTTGTTGTTTTTGATAAAGAGTTATATAAAAAAGGTTTAAAAATTCCCGTTTTTAGGGAATATAACGAGGCGGAAGGTTTTCAATTATTTTCAAATTATTCCAAAGCGTGTAATTTTGTTCAAAAAAATAAAAATTTATTTGAAATTGATGGGAAAAAATTAATTGGAAGAATTCGTCAAGGTGCTTTCAGAGAAGTTTTTGTTCCTTTTTTCTCAGAACAAAAGTTTAATTATATTCTAAATGAAGATGAGAGTTTATTTATTGATACTTTTACACGACTTCTTGCAGTTATGGAAGCAGATGAAAATTACATTGTTGATGAAGAACAAGAAACGATGTTAAATGCCGGAAATATTCAGCAATTTTTTGCGGATATTTGTAATAAATATATTGTTTTAGTATAAAGTTGTATCCTAATAGAATTAACAATAAAATGTAAAATGTCCTCAAAACTCAGATGAAGTTTGAGGACGGATATATTTTTACTTCTGCTTTAAATAATTTACAGTATATGCAATAATAACAAGGAAAATTATAATATAAACGGTGTAATTTGTATAAGATGTGTTTTTAAGTACATTTACTAAAAAACTTTGGATTGTTATGGGTGCACTTACCGCCAGAATAAAACCAAGAACTTTATCTTTATAGGTTAGAAGAACTAAACTTATAAAAATAAATAATGTCATTATAAAAAATGTAATTCTCGGTATTTCCACAAAAAAGTTTTTGGGATTGGGTAACGGATTATAGTAAAAAAAGATAATTCCAAGTAATACTAATATAAGTGTAATACCGTTACGCTCTTTTTCGTTTGTTTTTAGGATATCTTTAATTAAAAATAAATAACCTGCAACAAGCCAAAGGATAAATGTTAAAAGCGTTAAGCCGAAATTAGCAATATTTAGCTGTTTGGTTAAATCAAAATTCAGATTAAATGTATATAAAAAGAAGAAAGTCAGCACGAGAATGCTTAGTGCGGTGAAGTAACGTTTGATGTTCATAGTTCCTCCGTTTTTGTTGTAATTGACCAATAATTTTTTATAATCTATAATAGAGATTATATCATTAAAAAAACTTAAAAACAAGGAGAACTGGATGTTAAGAAAAATTCATTTTAAGAAATTTTATATTTTTATAGCGGTACTGGAGATAATTTTAATAGTAGCTTTAATTGGCTGGAATTATTTTAAAGATCGTAAAATGGGTATGGTACGCCATATTATGCACAAAAATATTTATAAATTTCCAAAGGTATTAACGGAAAATAATATAAAACTTATGTTGGGTGTATTAATTTTATTTGTTATTATTCAGGTTATTTTAGTTATAGTTTATAAAAAATTTATTTTTTCATTGGTAATTAACATTATTTTAGTCATCGGTTCAGCGTACTATATTTTAACAAACAATGTAGACAGTGAGTTTATCTATTACTATATTGTCATATTTTGCGGGGGATTAAATACTCTTCGTTTTCTTCAATTTTTAACTTTAGATTTAAAAAAAGAAATATAAACTTTATTCGGTAAGGTTTTAAAATAGCAAAAAAGAGAGTGACTTAAAAATCGTGATTTTTTAAAACAAGATTTTATGAGTTACTCTCTTTATTTTTAATTATTTATAATCATTTTTAGCATCAGGTTTTTGCCCTTTGTCTTTATTAATATCTACAGGTAATGAGCCGTCAAGTTGCCAATCGTTCCAACCTCCATCGTAGAAGTAAGTGTTAGCACGTCCGGTAAGTTGAGTCATAAACCATGGTACAGCATTACGCCAACCGGTACCGCAGTATAGGGCAATTTTATCTGTTTCGCTGATACCTTGACCTTTCCATAAATTATAAATTTCTTGCGGATTACGAAGTGTGCCGTCCGGATCGTAATAGTCGCTTAAGTCGGCTTTGTTTTCTCCTGCAAAACCGAAAATTGCTCCTTGAGGTTCACCTGCTTTATCAATATAATCATAACCGCTGGTTTTTCCTAAGTATTCATCCCATGAGCGAATACTTACTAATTTAATTCCTTCATCTTTAACTTTTTGTGCCATTTCTTTAGCACGAGATATATTGTATTCCGGGTGAGCTGGTATTTTTGTACCGAAGTCTGTTTCTTCTTTAGGTGTATTAACGTTAGTTTCCGTTTCAAAGCCTGCATTTTTCCACGCTTTTAGTCCACCGTTCATTATGCGGACATCTTTTACTCCTGCCCATTTCAACGCCCAGTTTACACGAAATGCCGCTGAGGCATCATCTGAATATAAAATAACTGTTTTATCGGCAGTAATACCTTGTTTTAATAAATTTTTCTTAATTTCATCAGCCGAACGTAGGTTCCATACCGGACCATCTTCTACCCAGTCTGTGTTAAAGTGATAAGCACCTTTAATATGTTCTTTATAAGCTACTGCTTTATCTCCCTCACCCCAAGAAACTTCGAAAATGCTATATTTATCATTGGTATAGGTTTCAGGTTTTTTATTATCTTGAACGTCTTTAACCCATTTAGGAGAAACTAAGTTTTGATATTCGGGATAACTAACTAATTTTTCTTTATTAGCATCATTATCTGCAAATTTTTTATAATCTTCAAATTTATAAACTTCATAACCTAAGTTTGCAAATTTATCAGCAACTTTATTTAGGTTATCTTTATTAGTATCATAAACGACAACTTTTTTATTTTTATCAATACCTTTATCGCTAATAAATTTATCTTCTTTATCTTTATTAACATTACCTATAAATGTTGCTGAATATTGAATAGAGTTTTTTAAGTGACCTCCGTTTTTAATATCATCGGTTTTAAATCCGTTGTAACTTTCGTCACTGCGTGTATCAATAAATTGATAATCAGAGTTTCCTATATTTTTTGTGAAATCTTCTAAAGAAATAGATTTAATTTCCTTTTTTTGAGTTTGTGAAGAAGAGTTGTTCTTAGTAGAACATCCGCTAAGCATCAAACCTGCTGCTAAGAAAACTACTCCTGTTTTTTTAAAATCAATCATTATATTATTTGTGACAACCTGCCGCTTTCCTCCTTATATTTGTCCAATATAATTATATACCATAATGTATTTTGTGTAAACAGTAATTTTTTTGTATTAGTACAATTACTTTAGAAAAGTTAATTAATATTTGGAAAAGGTATGCTATAATTGACAAAGCAAAATAGTATATAGATATTTTAATCAAAACTATGACTTTAAAAAATGTTTGGCTTATATTTTGAGCAAATTCAATCTAATTTATAATTATTTTTTCCATATAAATGCAAAATATTTAACTTAAAAATTTGAGAAAACATATTCATGACTTTTTATTTATATTTTTTTGATAAAACACTTGTAATGTAGCGGAATATCATGTATAATAGTGAATGTCGGTCTGAAGAGGACTTGCGTTGAAGCGAAAGGTTACTGACACGCCCGGTCGCTTTGCCATGGCATGGCGTGCTGGAGAACTTTCGTGGAGAAGTTGCTACTCGATAGCAGCGAATAAATGTATAGGAGGAGAAATGATGGCAAAACAAAAAATTCGTATTCGTTTAAAAGGATATGATCACAGATTAGTTGATCAAAGTGCAGAAAAAATTGTTGAAACTGCAAAACGTTCTGGTGCTAAAGTATCTGGGCCAATCCCGTTACCAACAGAAAAAGCGGTATATACAATTTTACGTTCAGTTCACATTTATAAAGATAGCCGTGAACAATTTGAACAACGTACACACAAACGCCTAATCGATATTATTGAACCAACACAAAAAACAGTTGATGCTTTAATCAGCTTAAACTTACCATCAGGTGTTGACATCGAATTAAAATTATAATATAGGAGGTGACTTTCGATGACCAAAGGTATCTTAGGAAGAAAAGTAGGTATGACGCAAATCTTCGCTGAAAATGGGGAATTAATTCCGGTAACAGTAGTTGAGGCGAAAGGGAATGTCGTTCTACAAAAGAAAACAGAAGAAGTTGAAGGATACAATGCAATCCAATTAGGATTCGACGATAAACGTCCTTACGATAAAGAACGTAAAGATCGTTTAGTAAAAGTTGCGAATAAACCTGAACAAGGTCACGCAGATAAAGCGAACACTGCACCAAAACGATTCATTAGAGAAATCAGAGATGTAGAAGTTGCTAGTTATGAAGTAGGTCAAGAAGTCCAAGTTGATATTTTTGCAGCAGGGGACTTAGTTGACGTAACAGGAGTAAGTAAAGGTAAAGGATTCCAAGGGGCAATCAAACGCCACGGGCAAAGTCGTGGACCGATGGCTCACGGTTCTCGTTACCACCGTCGTCCTGGATCAATGGGACCTGTAGCACCTAACCGTGTATTTAAAGGTAAAGCACTGCCGGGGCAAATGGGTGGAGTTACAGTTACAACTCAAAACTTAGAAATAGTAAGCGTAGATGTAGAAAATGGATTAATCTTAATTAAAGGTTGTATTCCGGGTTCTAAAAAAAGCTTCGTAAAAATCCAATCAGCAGTTAAATCTGGTAAATAATCAGAAAATATACGGAAGGAGGAAATTAGAAAATGCCACAATTAGATTTATTTAAACAAGACGGTACTAAAGTCGGTGCAGTAGAAGCTAATGACGCAGTATTCGGAATTGAACCTAATCAACACGTTTTATTCCAAGCGGTAACATTACAACGTGCATCACTTCGTCAAGGTACACACAAAACAAAAGGACGTTCTGAAGTTTCAGGTGGTGGTCGCAAACCATGGCGTCAAAAAGGAACAGGTCGTGCTCGTCAAGGATCTATCCGTTCACCACAATGGCGTGGAGGTGGTACAGTATTTGGACCTACACCACGTAGTTACAGCTTCAAAATGCCTAAAAAAATGCGTCGTTTAGCATTGCGTTCTGCTTTATCTTCTAAAGTAGCGGCTAACGAAGTGTTTGCATTGGAAACATTAGCATTTGATACAATTAAAACTAAAAACTTTAAAACAATGTTGACAAACTTAAACCTGGATAAAAAAGTATTGTTCGTAGTTTCAGAATTTGAAGAAAATACAGTATTATCAGGAAGAAATATTCCGGGGGTTGAATTCGTAGAAACAACCGGTCTTAATGTATTAGACATCTTAGGAAGTAATAAAGTAGTCTTCACTAAAGATGCACTAGAAAAAGTTGGGGAGGTATTAGCATAATGGATGCACGCGATATTATCAAACGCCCAGTATTAACTGAAAAAAGTTATTTATTAATGCAAGAAAATAAATACACTTTCCTAGTAGACACACGTGCTCACAAAACTCAAATTAAACAAGCTATCGAAGAAATCTTCGGTGTTAAAGTTGAGAAAGTAAACGTAATGAACTACAAACCGAAATTCCGTCGTGTCGGAAGATACGGTGGGTACACTAACAAAAGAAGAAAAGCTATCGTTAAGTTAGCTAAAGGACAAACAATCGAAGGATTATTCGCATAAGAATAAATTCCATATACCACTAAGGAGGAACAATGACAAATGGCTATTAAAGTATATAAAGCTATTACTAATGGGCGTCGTAATATGACATCATTAGATTTTGCAGAAATTACAACAAGCAAACCAGAAAAGTCATTATTAGCACCGCTACCGAAAAAAGCGGGAAGAAATAACCAAGGTAAAATTACTGTGCGTCACCACGGAGGCGGTCACAAAAAACAATACCGTATTATTGACTTCAAGAGAAATAAAGACAACGTACCGGCAAAAGTTGCCACAATTGAGTACGATCCAAACCGTTCAGCGAATATCGCTTTACTACACTACGCAGATGGTGAAAAACGTTACATCATCGCTCCCAAAGAATTACAAGTAGGACAAGTAGTAATATCAGGGGTTGAAGCTGACATCAAAATAGGTAATACATTACCGTTATCAAATATCCCGGTAGGGACATTAATTCACAATATTGAACTTAAACCCGGTAAAGGTGGACAATTAGTACGTTCAGCCGGAGCAAGTGCTCAAGTGCTTGGTAAAGAAGGTAAATACGTATTAGTGCGTCTTAAATCAGGGGAAGTAAGAATGATCTTAGCAACTTGCCGTGCTACAATCGGAGAAGTTGGTAATGAACAACATGGATTGGTAAATATCGGTAAAGCCGGTAGAACTCGTTGGTTAGGTAAAAGACCTACTGTACGTGGATCTGTTATGAACCCGAACGATCACCCACACGGTGGTGGTGAAGGACGTACTTCAATCGGACGTAAATCACCTATGTCACCATGGGGTAAACCTACACTTGGTAAGAAAACACGTTCTAAAAAAGCTCATTCAAACAAATTTATCGTACGTGCTAGAACTAAATAATAAAGCATATAGAAGGTTAGGTGGTGAGGAGCAAAAGCTCTTTACCAAAAACCTAATGATAACACAAAGTATCAGAAAGGAGATAACACAATGGCTCGTAGTTTAAAAAAAGGACCATTCGCTGATCACCACTTATTGGCAAAAGTTGAAAAAATGAACGGACAAGAGAAAAAACAAGTAATTAAAACTTGGTCACGTCGTTCAACAATTTTCCCATCATTTATCGGAATTACTTTTGCAGTATATGACGGAAGAAAACACGTTCCTGTTTACGTGACTGAAGACATGGTAGGGCACAAACTTGGTGAATTTGCACCAACAAGAACTTACAAAGGTCACGCAGCAGATGACAGAAAAACAAGAAGATAATTTATAGAAATTTTTAATAACACAAGGAGGCACATTCATGGAGTCAAAAGCAATCGCTAAGACAGTCCGCATCGCTCCACGTAAAGTAAGATTGGTATTAGACCTAGTACGTGGTAAAAAAGTGGGCGAAGCATTAGGAATTTTAGAATTCACAACTAAAGCAGCTTCACTACCAGTAGCTAAAGTAATTAAATCAGCTGCTGCAAACGCTGAACATAACTATGGAATGAATGTAGAAGACTTAGTAGTATCTCAAGCATTTGCAAACGAAGGACCGACACTTAAACGTTTCCGTCCAAGAGCAAAAGGTGCTGCAAGTTCAATCAATAAAAGAACAAGTCACATTACTATCGTATTAAGTGACAATAAATAATTAAAATTAATAAGCTAAACTAGTAAAAGGAGGCTACAAACTGTGGGTCAAAAAGTACATCCAATAGGCTTACGTGTCGGAGTAATTCGTGATTGGGATTCAAAATGGTATGCAGAAAAAGATTTTGCTACTAACTTACACGAAGACTTTAAAGTTCGTGAGTTCATCAGTAAAAAATTAAAAGATGCTTCAGTTTCTAAAGTTGAAATTGAAAGATTTGATAAGAAAGTAAATATTTCAGTACACACCGGTAAACCGGGTATGGTAATTGGTAAAGGTGGATCTGAAATTGACAAATTAAGATTAGAATTAAATAAACTAACAGGCAAAAGAGTACACATTAATGTAGTTGAAATCAAAAAAGTTGATATCGATGCAAAATTAGTAGCTGAAAATATTGCCCGTCAATTAGAAGCACGTGTGTCATTCCGTCGTGCTCAAAAACAAGCTATCCAAAGAGCTATGAGAGCAGGAGCAAAAGGAATTAAAACTCAAGTATCAGGTCGTCTTGGTGGAGCTGATATCGCTCGTGCAGAACACTATTCAGAAGGGTCAGTGCCACTACACACATTAAGAGCGGATATTGATTATGCTCATGAAGAAGCAGATACAACTTATGGTAAACTTGGGGTTAAAGTTTGGATTAACCGTGGTGAAGTATTACCAGCTAAAAAATCTGAAAAAGGAGGTAACTAATTTATGTTAATGCCTAAACGTGTTAAATATCGTCGTCAACATAGACAATCAACAAAAGGTAAATCTAAAGGCGGAAATGTAGTAGACTTTGGTGAATTTGGTTTACAAGCAACTACTGCATCACGAGTTACTTCTCGCCAAATTGAATCAGCACGTATTGCGATGACTCGTTATATGAAACGTGGTGGTAAAGTATGGATTAAAATCTTCCCTCATATGCCTTATACTAAAAAACCTTTAGAAGTTCGTATGGGATCTGGTAAAGGTGCAGTAGAAGGATGGGTTGCAATAGTTAAACCAGGTAGAGTGATGTTTGAAGTTGCTGGAGTAAGTGAAGAAGTTGCACGTGAAGCTCTAAGACTTGCATCTCATAAGTTACCTGTTAAATGTAAATTTGTAAAACGTGAAGAAACAGGTGGTGAAGCATAATGAAAACAAATGAATTCAAATCTATGATTAGAGAATTAACTTCACAAGAGTTAGAAGCAAAAATCAAAGAATTAAAAGAAGAGCTTTTCAACTTACGCTTCCAATTGGCAACAGGTCAATTAGAAAATACAGCTCGTATTAGTCAAGTTAGAAAATCAATCGCTCGTATGAAAACTGTTATTCGCGAAAGAGAATTAGCGAATAAATAATATAGGAGGCAAACATGACTGAGAGAAACGATAGAAAAGTTTACGTTGGAAAAGTAGTTTCTGATAAAATGGATAAAACTATTACTGTTTTAGTAGAAACATACAAAAAACATCCTTTATACGGTAAACGTGTAAAATATTCTAAAAAATTTAAAGCACATGATGAAAATAATGTAGCAAAATTAAACGATATTGTTAAAATAATGGAAACTCGTCCATTATCTGCAACTAAACACTTCCGTTTGGTAGAAGTAGTAGAAGAAGCAGTTATTATTTAAGAAAACTAGGATAAACCCTAAGAAGGAGGCAAAAAGCGCATGATTCAACAAGAAACACGCTTAAAAGTGGCTGATAACTCAGGAGCTAAAGAAGTTTTAACAATCAAAGTTCTAGGTGGTTCAGGGCGTAAAGTTGCTAACATCGGTGACGTAATTGTATGTTCTGTTAAGAAAGCAACACCAGGTGGAGTTGTTAAAAAAGGTGATGTAGTTAAAGCTGTAATCGTTCGTACAAAAACAGGAGCTCGTCGTAATGACGGTTCATATATTAAATTTGATGAAAATGCTTGTGTAATTATCCGTGATGATAAGAGCCCACGTGGTACACGTATTTTCGGACCAGTTGCACGTGAGTTAAGAGACGGTAACTACATGAAAATCGTATCACTAGCTCCAGAAGTATTATAATAATACAAGTACAATAAAGAAGGAGGCTAGCAAGAAATGTTCATTAAAAAAGGTGATAAAGTTGTAGTTATTACTGGTAAAGACAAAGGTAAAGTCGGTACGGTAATTGAAGCACAACCTAAAAAAGATCGTGTAGTTGTTGAAGGTGTTAACATTATCAAAAAACACGTTAAAAATTCTCAAGACGCTCCACAAGGTGGAATCGTTGAAAAAGAAGCGGCAATTCACGTATCAAACGTAATGTTACAAGACCCTGAAACAGGTAAACCGACACGTGTAGGTTTTGAAACTAGAGATGGTAAAAAAGTTCGTATCTCTAAAAAATCAGGAAAAGAAATATAATTAATAGTTGAAGAAAGGAGGCACTATTTTAGATGGCTCGTTTAGAAGAAAAATTTAAAACTGAGATAACAAAAGAATTAATGACAAAATTTGAGTACAAAAGTGTAATGCAAGTACCCAAAATTGAGAAAATAGTAATTAACATGGGTGTGGGAGATGCAGTTCAAAACTCTAAAGCCCTAGATAACGCAGTAGCTGAATTAGCTTTGATTTCTGGTCAAAAACCGTTGATAACAAGAGCTAAAAAATCAATCGCTACTTATAGATTGCGTGAAGGTATGCCGATCGGAGCAAAAGTTACTTTACGTGGAGAAAGAATGTATGAATTCTTTGATAAATTAGTAACAGTTGCACTTCCACGTGTACGTGATTTCCACGGTATTCCTAAAAAAGCATTTGACGGTCGTGGTAATTACACACTAGGAATAAAAGAACAATTAATTTTCCCAGAGATTGATTACGATAAAGTAAGTAAAGTACGTGGTATGGACATCGTAGTAGTAACAACAGCAAACACAGATGAGGAAGCTCGTGAGTTACTAACACTTTGTGGTATGCCGTTTGCAAAATAAGAAAGGTGAGGTAGTAATACATGGCTAAAAAAGCAATGGTAGAACGTGAACTTAAACGCCAAAAATTAGTTGATAAATATGCAGCTAAAAGAGCGGAACTTAAAGCTAAAGGTGATTACATCGGACTTAGCAAACTTCCTAAAAACTCAGCACCGGCTAGACTGCACAATCGTTGCAGCATAACTGGACGTCCTCATGGATACATTGGAAAATTCGGTATCAGCCGTATTAAATTCCGTGAATTAGCTTACAAAGGACAAATTCCCGGAGTTAAAAAATCAAGTTGGTAATATAGTAGAAGAAAGGAGGATTTATCCTAATGACAATGACAGATCCTATCGCAGATATGCTAACACGTATTCGTAATGCTAATATGGTAAAACACGAAACATTAGAAGTACCTGCGTCAAACATTAAAAAGCAAATTGCAGAAATATTAAAAGAAGAAGGGTTTATCAAAGATGTAGAGTACATCGAAGATAACAAACAAGGAATTATTAAAATTTCTCTTAAATACGCTAAAGGCGAAAGAGTAATTAAAGGAATTAAAAGAATTTCAAAACCTGGTCTACGTGTTTATGCTAAAGCAAATGAATTGCCAAAAGTATTAAACGGATTAGGGATTGCAATCGTATCAACTTCAAATGGAGTTGTAACTGATAAAGTTGCACGTAAAAACAATACAGGTGGAGAAGTATTAGCTTACATCTGGTAATATTATAAGGAGGTGCCAATTAAATGTCACGTATAGGTAATAAAGTTATTACAATACCTGCAGGGGTTGAAGTTAACATCGCTGATAACTTCGCAACAGTAAAAGGACCTAAAGGTGAATTAAAACAACAATTTGACAAAGAAATTACTTTCAACATTGAAGGAAGTGAAATTACAGTAGTACGTCCATCTGATTCAAAACGTCACCGTACAATTCACGGTACAACACGTGCTATCTTAGCAAATATGGTAGAAGGTGTGTCAACAGGATTTAAAAAAGAACTTGAATTAATCGGGGTTGGGTATCGTGCTCAAATGCAAGGTAAAAAATTAGTGCTAAGCGTCGGTTATTCACATCCGGTTGAATTTGAAGAAATTGATGGAATCAAATTAGGTGTTGAAGGAAACACTAAAGTTAGTATCGAAGGTATTAACAAAGAAGTAGTAGGACAATATGCAGCAAAAGTTCGTGCAGTACGTCCGCCAGAACCTTATAAAGGTAAAGGTATTCGCTATGTTGGTGAATATGTACGTCGTAAAGAAGGAAAAACTGGTAAATAATAGATAACAGAAAGGAGTGTTTCAAATATGATTACGAAACTTGACAAAAATAAAGTTCGTAAAAAAAGACACGCAAGAGTACGTGTTAAAGTTCAAGGGACTACTGAAGTACCACGTTTAAACGTTTATCGTTCAAATACAAATATTTATGCACAAATTATTGATGACACTAAAGGTGTTACACTAGCTCAAGCATCTTCATTAAAACTTGAAAATGTATCAAAATCAAGTGTTGAAGCAGCTAAAGAAGTTGGAAAACTAATCGCAGAAGTAGCAAAACAAAATGGAATTACAAAAGTTGTTTTCGACCGTGGAGGATATTTATATCACGGACGTGTTAAAGCATTAGCTGAAGCAGCACGTGAAAACGGACTTGTATTCTAATAAAGGAGGGAAATATACAAGATGCGTCAAGAAGAAATCAAAAAAGAATTTGAAGAACGCGTAGTTGCCGTTCGTCGTGTAGCTAAAGTTGTTAAAGGTGGACGTCGTTTTCGTTTCTCTGCTTTAGTAGTAGTAGGTGACAAGAATGGTCGTGTAGGATTCGGTACCGGTAAAGCTCAAGAAGTACCGGATGCAATCAAAAAAGCGGTAGAAGCTGCAAAACATAATTTAATTACCGTACCGGTAGTTAACGGAACTATTCCGCACGAAATTATCGGACAGTTCGGTGCAGGTTCAGTATTAATTAAACCGGCAGCTCCCGGTACAGGGGTTATCGCAGGTGGACCGGTGCGTGCCGTATTAGAATTATCAGGTATTTCAAATATCTTATCTAAATCTTTAGGTTCTAATACTCCGATTAACATGGTACGTGCAACAGTTGATGGCTTAACAAGATTACAAACAGTAGAACACGTTGCAAATTTACGTGGTAAATCTGTAGAAGAATTATTAGGATAAGAGGAGGGATAGAACATGACATTAAAAGTAACCCTAACTCGTAGTATAATTGGTCGTCCGAAGAATCAAAAAAAAGTTGTAGAAGCTCTAGGTCTAAAAAAAATGCACCAAACAGTAGAACATAAAGACAACGCTGCGATTCGCGGTATGATTAATAAAGTTTCACACTTAGTAACAGTAGAAGAAAAATAATTATTAATACAAGGAGGTGCTAGTCTAAATGAAATTACATGAATTACAACCGGTTGAGGGTTCTCGTAAAGAACGTAACAGAGTAGGTCGTGGGATTGGATCAGGAAACGGAAAAACAAGTGGCCGTGGTCAAAAAGGACAAAAAGCACGTAGTGGCGGCGGGGTTCGCCCGGGATTTGAAGGTGGACAAAACCCACTATTCAGACGTATTCCAAAACGTGGATTTAACAACGTAAACAGAAAAGATTATGCAGTTGTAAATCTAAAAGATTTAAATAAATTCGAAGATGGTACTGTAGTATCACCTGCTCTATTATTGGAAACAAAAGTAATCAAAAAAGAACTTTCAGGTGTTAAAGTATTAGCTAACGGTAAATTGGAAAGAAAATTAACCGTTCAGGCACATAAATTTTCATCTTCAGCCAAAGAAGCTATTGAAGCAGCTGGAGGAGTCTGCGAGGTGCTATAATGTTTAATGCAGCACTTAATTTATTTCGAGTTAAAGAAACTCGTAAGAAAATATTATTTACCTTATTTGGTATACTTTTATTCCGTATTGGTTCGTTCTTACCAATACCGGGCGTAGATGCAGATGTTCTTAAAAATCAAGATGCGTCTGGTCTATTCGGAATTTTTAATACATTTGCAGGAGGAGCGTTACAACAGTTTTCTGTATTTGCTATGGGTATCATGCCTTATATCACAGCATCTATTGTAATTCAGCTTATGCAAATGGACGTTATTCCTACATTAACCGAGTGGTCAAAACAAGGTGAAGTAGGACAGAAAAAAACTCAAAAGGTAACAAGAATCTTAGCAATTGTTTTAGCCTTTATTCAATCGCTTATTATGTCTTATGGATTTAACAATGCGTATAAAGGATTAATTAAAGACACATCAATTATAGGATTTATAACAGTGGCTTTAGTATTAACAGCAGGTACTGCATTATTATTATGGTTAGGTGACCAAATTTCTCAATATGGTGTAGGTAACGGTGTTTCAATTATCATTTTAGCAGGAATTATCGCTCGTATGCCGACGGAATTTGTTCAAATTTATGAATCACAAATTAAAGATGCTGAGAATCTTACTCTTGCAATTTTGAAAATTGTGATAGTTGCATTGATAGTTATTTTAATAGTAGCGGCGGTTGTTTATATCCAAGAAGCTATTCGTAAAATCCCGATTCAATATTCACAAGCAAGAGCAGGGCGTAGAATGTTAGGTGCAAGATCAACTTACTTGCCGTTAAAAGTAAATAGTGCAGGGGTTATTCCGGTAATCTTCGCTATTGCATTTTTACAGTTACCTAGAACAATAGCAATCTTCGCTCCAAACAATGAAAAACTACAAAAAGTAGTATCATACTTTGATTTCAGTCATTGGTTAGGTTTAACATTATATGTAGCATTGATTATTGCGTTCTGTTACTTCTACGTAATGGTTCAAGTTAACCCTGAGAAAATGGCGGACAATTTAAGAAAACAAGGAAGTTTTGTTCCAGGGGTTAGACCAGGTAAAAAAACTGAACTATACATTACAGGTATTTTATATAGATTAACATTTGTAGGTTCAATATTCCTAGCAGCTGTTTCGGTTCTTCCAACAATATTCACCAATTTAGCTAAATTACCGGCTTCTGTTCATATCGGTGGAACAAGTTTAATAATTGTTGTCAGTGTAGCACTAGAAACAGTTAAGCAACTTAGTACACAATTAACAGAAAGAAATTACAGAAGTTTTATTACAGGAAGAAAAGGTGGTAAATAAATTATGATGAATATTATTCTAATGGGATTGCCGGGGGCAGGAAAGGGAACTCAGGCAGATCAAATCAAAGTGAATTATCCAATTCCGCATATTTCAACAGGAGATATGTTTAGAGCTGCGATTAAAAATGAGACACCGCTTGGAAAAGAAGCAAAAAGTTATATTGATAAAGGACAACTTGTTCCTGACAGCGTAACTATAGGATTAGTTGAAGAAAGATTGAATCAAGAAGATGCAAAAGAAGGCTTTTTACTTGACGGTTTTCCAAGAACAGTAGAACAAGCTGAAGCCCTTGATCAAATTTTAGCAAAAACTAATAGAAAAATTGATAAAGTATTAAACATTGATGTAGATCCGACTATCTTATTACCAAGATTAACAGGTAGAAGAATCTGTAAGCAATGTGGCACTACATATCACTTAATCTTCAATCCGACAAAAGTTGAAGGTGTTTGTGATAAAGATGGTGGAGAGTTATACCAACGTAGCGATGACAACGAAGAAACAGTTGCAAATCGTTTAGAAGTAAATATTAAACAAACTAAACCATTATTAGACTTTTATAGTCAAAAAGAAGATGTAGTTGAAAATATTAACGGTGATCAAGACATCAAGGTAGTGTTCAAAGACGTGCAAAATATATTAGACAAACTGAAATAGTCAGGGAGGAAAAATATGGCAAAAGATGTCATTGAAGTAGAAGGTTTAGTAGTAGAAAACTTGCCAAATGCAATGTTTAAAGTAGAATTAGAAAATGGTCATATTATTTTAGCTCATGTTTCTGGAAAAATCAGAATGAATTATATAAGAATTTTACCAGGGGATAAAGTTACAGTAGAAATGAGTCCGTATGACCTGACAAAAGGTAGAATAACTTATAGATTCAAGTAAGTTATAAACTCAAGGAGGAAATAACGATGAAAGTAAGACCATCAGTAAAAAAAATATGTGACAAATGTAAAATAATTCGTCGTGGTGGTAAAGTATTAGTGATTTGCGAAAATGCAAAACATAAACAAAAACAAGGATAATTAATTAGGAGGTGCAAACTTAATGGCACGTATCGCAGGAGTCGATATACCTCGTGAAAAACGAGTTGTAATATCATTAACTTATGTATATGGTATAGGTTTAAAAACTTCTCAAAAAATCTTAAAAGAAGCTGGTGTTTCTGAAGATGTGAGAGTTAAAGACTTAACAGGTGAACAACTAGATAAAATTCGTGAAGCTGTAGATAACTATAAAACAGAAGGTGATCTACGTCGTGAAGTTTCATTAAACATTAAACGTCTAATGGAAATCGGATGCTACAGAGGAATCCGTCATCGTCGTGGACTACCGGTAAGAGGACAAAATACTAAGAACAACTCTCGTACTCGTAAAGGTCCTAAGAAAACAGTTGCGAACAAGAAAAAATAATTAGGATAGGAGGAGAAAATAAACTATGGCTCGTAAACAACAATCACGTAAACGTCGTGTGAAAAAAAATATACAAAACGGTATAGCACACATTCGTTCTACATTCAATAACTCAATAGTAACAATTACAGATGAACATGGTAATGCAGTATCATGGTCAAGTGCAGGAGCATTAGGATTTAAAGGTTCAAGAAAATCTACTCCATTCGCAGCACAAATGGCAAGTGAAGCAGCAGCTAAACAAGCTATGGAACATGGAATGAAATATGTAGATGTAACAGTTAAAGGACCAGGTGCAGGACGTGAAGCAGCTATTCGTGCATTACAATCTGCCGGATTAGAAGTTACATCAATTAAAGACGTAACTCCAGTCCCTCACAATGGATGTCGCCCACCTAAACGTCGTCGTGTATAGTAATAACGTAGACTAAACTTAGGAGGTTTAACATAATGTTAGCAATAGAAAAACCAAAAATTCATATCATCGAAGAATCAGATGACAAACGATTTGGTCGCTTTGTAGTAGAACCGTTAGAACGTGGATATGGGACTACATTAGGTAATTCATTGAGAAGAATGTTAATCTCATCATTACCGGGAGCAGCGGCTAGAAGTATTGATATAGAAGGAGTTCAACACGAATTTCAAGCTATAAAAGGTGTAGTAGAAGATGTAACTGAAATAATTATGAATGTTAAAAACATTGCATTCAAAATTCATTCAGAAGAAGATAAAGAAGTATCTATTAATATAAAAGGTCCGGCACTAGTAACAGCTGAAGATATTGCTATTGATTCTGATATTGAAGTAATTAACAAAGATCAGCATATTGCTACGGTAGCAGAAGGTGGACAATTTGAAATGATTATTTCAGTAGGAAAAGGTCGTGGTTTTGTTCCGGCTGACGGAAATAAAAAACGTGACTTAGCTATCGGAGTAATTCCAATTGATTCTATTTACACACCGGTATCTAAAGTAAACTATACAGTTGAAAAAACACGTGTAGGACAAAGTACAGACTTTGATAAACTTATTTTAGATGTAACAACAAATGGTACAATCACAGCTAACGACGCTTTGGCACTAGCATCGAAAATTCTTATTTCTCATTTAGAGTTATTTATGGAAATGTCGGAAGAAGCAAAAGCTGCTGATATATTGGTAGCCAAAGAAGAAGATAATAAAGTTCAAATGTTGGAAATGTCAATCGAAGAACTTGATTTATCAGTACGTAGTTATAACTGTCTAAAACGTGCAGGTATAAATACAGTTCAAGAATTAGCTAGCAAAACAGAGCAAGAAATGATTAAAGTAAGAAACTTAGGGCGTAAATCACTAGATGAAGTTAGAATTAAACTGGCGGATTTAGAATTAGGCTTTAGAGAAGAATAAACTAAAATAAAGGAGGCATACTAATGGGTTACAGAAAATTAGGACGTACATCAGCTCACCGAAAAGCGATGTTAAGAAACTTAGTAACTGCTCTACTAGTACATGGTAGAATTGAAACAACTGTTACAAGAGCGAAAGAAGTTCGTTCATTAACAGAAAAAATGATTACATTAGGTAAAAAAGGTGATTTGGCAGCAAGACGTAATGCGGCTAAGTTCATTCAACCTGTTGCAGTAGCAACTGAAGAAGGTAAGAGTCAATTAGCTCTTAAAAAATTATTTGAAGAAGTAGCACCTAAATATCAAGACCGTAATGGTGGATATACTCGTATTTTACGTGTTGGGCCACGTAAAGGTGATGGTGCAGAAACAGTTATTATAGAATTAGTTTAATAAAAATTTTTTCATACAACAATAACATACTACATACACACAACAAAACAACACATACAGCAATTAAACTAGTTTTAGAAGGCAAAAGAGTGCTTGAAATGCGTAGGAAAAGGCTACGACGTCTAGCTCTAATGTATCCCGGAATAACTCCGGGGTACACCTTTTGTCCCTTTAAATTAAAAATCTAATTATACTTTAAAAGATTACCAAGGGCAAGGTAGTCTTTTTATTTTGCACTAACGCTTTGGTAATTCTTTGAATTACATAAAACGCTAAAGTTTAGATAATTTTACAAATTTAAGTTTTAAATTAGGTATGGTATAAACTACATATAAAGTGAAAAAGATATAATAAACGTATAATAAAAATGCAATACACGATTGTACATTAAAGATAAAGCAATTACAGTGTAGAGCATATAAATAAGAATTTAGTTTTCAAGAAGAGTGATGAGAAAATTTTAATTCTTAATTGTTAATAATATTTTTTTCATGATATTTAACGGCTTATTAACATTCATGAGCCGTTCTCCTTTCAAGAGCCATGTGATATTAAAATCACATGGCTCTTTTGATATTTTTGATATATTTACGCATCAGATCTTGAGAATTTATTTTTCATTTCACAACTTGCTACATATAGTACATCGTTTAACAGAATATCTGTTTCGACTTTAAGGGCACGTGTGACTTCATCGTTAGCTTTTTCTAAGAAATCTTTTGCATCATTGTTTGAAATTTTTTCCGTAATAAATTTTTCATCATATTTATTTATTAATGCTGTCGATTGAGATTGAACTTTTAGTTGATAACGTTCGACAGGTGATGCGGTATCTGCAAAATGAGCATCGGAAAGTGCAGCTATTAGACGATTTGTCCAGTAAAAGTTATTTGTTGTAACTTCGTTAGTTGTATTTGCCAAATATTCCGGTGTACGATTTATATTTGTGTAAAACGGTACGATTGCATTAAAGACACAAGAACCGATCGCTAACCATTGAATACATTTTATTTCATCAGGCATATACGGTCTGATTTGGACTAAGCCTAAGAAGTTCGTGCGGTTAATACCGATTGGACGAAGGCTTCCTTTTTTCACTGAATGAATATCTTTTGAATAAGAATCGTACTCTGTTCCTTGGTAATGATGTGATAGTGCATATTTTATATCCTCAACCGTAATTTTTTTCTCAGGAACTCTCGCCCAAGGAATATTATCAGAATCGGGACGGTAATCAGCATTAATTCCATCATAAGTATTTGACGTTGGGTTGAAATAACGTTGAAGTATCCAAGCACGAGGAGTATTGTAAGTATGATCGGCATCACTTCTGCTACCGAAAGCATGACGTGGATTAAATTCTCCATCTATAGATAAATCAAGATGATATTTTTTTACAAAATCTTTCAGGTCAGCTGAACACATAAATTCTTTTTTAGCACCGTAAGCATCTTTCCAGTTGAATTTATCAATTCCAAGTTGGTTTGGCATAATAACGTAGCTATCGTCCGGAACACGACGTGCCATCCAGTGATGACCGCCGATAGTTTCTAACCACCAAATTTCATTTTCATCTTGGAAGGCGATGCCGTTCATTTCGTAAGTACCATATTTTTCTAATAAATTCCCTAAAAATGTTACGCCCTCACGTGCACTTGTGATATATGGCATAACGATGGTGTAAATATCTTCCTCACCTATACCGCCAAGTTGTTCCGGTTTATAGTTCGCATCACCCGGAGTACCGATAGCCGGTTTATATTCTACAAGAGGATCGGCACCTAAAACACGTTCATTAGAAGTAATAGTTTCAGTAGCACTCATAGATACATTATATTCATTTGCACCACATTGCCCCCAAATACCATTATCCAAAATTGCATTAGGTACAGCAGTGTAACGAACAGGATTGTTAGGTAAATCTATTTCTACTTTTGAAATTGCAGATTTGTATTTACGTGGTTGTTCTTCAGGTGAAACATTTATAAATTTTTTAGCTCTAAAAACTCCCGATGGTGAATCTTCCGTACGTGCGACCATTGTAGAACCATCAAAACTGGCATTTTTTCCGACAAGAATAGTTGTACATCCCATAGTATATCTCCTTTTTATTTGAAATTTTATACAATTAAACAATAATTTTTTTAATTAAGAATAGTACCTCTAAAGATTTTAGTTTGCTTATTCTTATAAAGTTTAAAAAATTATAACGTTCATAATATTTCGCCTCGGTGAAATATTTTCTATTTTTATTGTATTACTTTCGGATATATTATTCAAGGGATAAGGTGTTGTTGTAATAAAAAAATTTATTATTTAAAGAATATAAAGTTGAAAATTTCGCTAGTCATGGTTAGCTTTTAGTTGCTATTACTAATCATATCGTATTTAATTTTGTTTCGGCAGTATCGGTTATGATAATAAATAATTTTATGAATAATGGATTTAATTTCAATTTAATTTCTTTATTAATTCTTTATTTAAATCTTGGTTGAAGTTTTAAATATCGGTTTATTATATAACTTTTTTATTGAATAAAAATATAAAAGTTACAAATGAATACTAGATAATATGTTACATTATATAATTAAAGAAAATATTATATTAAGTACATATTTTAATTGTAAAATATATGCTTATACTATTGTAGGAGGATAATAATGAAATATGGATATGTTAGAGTATCAACTAAAGACCAAAATATTGAAAGGCAGTTGGTCGCAATGGGAAAGTAGAATATACAAGAAAATAATATATTTATTGATAAAGTTTCGGGGAAAGATTTTAATAGAAAAAGTTATAAACGTCTTATTAGAAAATTAAAAAAAGGTGATGAGTTATTTGTGAAATCAATAGATAGGTTGGGAAGAAATTATGAAGAAATAATAAATGAATGGAATTATTTGGTAAAAAAGAAAGAAGTAGATATTATAGTATTGGATTTTCCACTTTTAGATACAAGGGATAAGATAAATAATATAACCGGAAAATTTCTGTCAGATATAGTGTTACAGATATTATCGTATGTAGCACAAATAGAAAGAGAAAATACTCATAAAAGACAAATGGAAGGAATAAGAGAGGCTAAAAAGAAGGGGAAAAAATTTGGGAGACCGACAATTACAAAACCAAAAAATTATATGGATATTTATAACCTCCATAACGCCGGGAAAATATCACTAAGAGAAGGTGCCAAAATATTAAAAGTAAGTCATTCTACATTATCTAAATGGATAAAGAATACAGAAACAATTTAATAATGATGAATAATAGAATGGATTTAATATATTTTTTAAATTAGGAGAGTCTTTAATTTTTTATTACTCATATTTTAAGATATTTATTGAATTTAAACAAAAATATAAATTTAAAAGACATTTGTTTTTTAAATTATAGTGTTTTAAATTTAAAATGGAGTAAAATTTTAAAAGATGATTATATCTTGTATTAATGAAGGTATTAAATATTGTGTAAATAAAAGGGTAACTATATATTATAAGTATATTTGTATAATAGATTGTTATGTAGAGGTAATGTTTTTACAAAAATATTAATTTATATATTTATTATTAAAAAAATTCATGTTGAATAATAGCTAAAATTTTACTATAATATAGGGACAAGTGTATTTATACAAAAAACACATATATAATAATTTATAACTCTTAAAGTTATAATGAACTATTGAAACTAATATATATAAGGTTAATGTATAGTAATACTTAAAATAGTAAGAAAGAGAAGGTGAAAATTATGTAGTAAGGGTAGCAGTGTTTAAAATAGGGAAAATTGTATTAAGGAGGGTAAAGATACAACTGAAAAGGATAGACAATGACATTGTTACTTAGATAATTTATTGAAATATGGGCGGTAAATTATAGAATAAATAACAGAACATTAGAAACAGGAAAAGAAGCGAAAAAAAGGAAAGAATGAAGTTTTAACTATACGAACAGGGTAGGTTTTGAAAACTAAGAAATAGTAAACAGCCATAAAAATTAAAGAAGACGGTAATTACCGTTTTGGTAAACAGCAAGGGGAGGAACGAAAGAAACAACCCCTAAAAATAGGGAAAAGAATGCAGTAATATACAAGGGAGTAAAGAAGAAAAAATAAGGTAATAGTAATATAGAAAAATAAAAAGTGAAGTTTAAACTATAATAGACAGCAGCTTTAAGAAAAGGAAAGAAGTAAAAGAAAAAACGAAGAAATAACCATAATTTCAATAAATAAAGTTAATAAAATAAAAGAAAAAATAGATTAAGTTATCGTAAAAGGACTATAATTTAATTAAGATATGATAGTTTATCAATGGTTAAATTCTTTTTATAAAAGATTTTTAGCGTTGAGTAAAATTGTAGAGTGATTAATAAGATTTTGTTTCGGGATTATGATTTATTAGTCACCCTCAATATAAAATAATAATAATAATTTAAAAGCTGTTAACTAAACGAAAAATAAGGTAAATATAAAAATCACACTTGAGAAAAAATACTCATGTGTGATTTTTAAAGTTTAGTAATAAATATGTATTGACTTAAAATTCTCAATTATTAGTGAAGAGAAAAGGAAATTACATTTTTTTTAATTTTTCAAAACAAGCCCGTTCACATTCAATAACGGCACTTCTAAATCCTTTTTCCTCTAAAATTCTAATGGCTTCAATGGTGCTACCAGCAGGGGAAGTAACATCATCTTTTAGTTTTGCAGGATGATGACAGGTTTCCAACAACATTTTTGCCGAACCTAAAAGTGTTTGTGCGGCAAGTTTATAGGATATATCACGTTTAAGCCCGTTAAGAACAGCTCCGTCAGCCAAGGCTTCAACAAAAAGATAAGCATAGGCCGGACCCGAACCGCTAATGGCGGTAAGTGATGACATATCAGACTCTTTAATTTCTATACAAATGCCCAGTGTAGAAAAGATAGTATGAATGGTCGTTTTTTCTTCAGGTGTAATAAAAGTATTTGCACACATACCGATAACACCGGAACAGACTTCAACCGGAGTATTCGGCATTATACGGATTATTTTTTTATCCGGAATAATGTTTTCCATATCTGAAATAGACACGGCTGCTGCCATAGAAATAATTATTTTTTCAGCAATAATATCTTTTATTTTTTCTAAAATATCTGTAATAAGGTAAGGTTTAATTCCTATAATTATAAGATCGGAATTATTAACAAGATCATATATATCTTTACAAAAATTAACATTGTTTCGTTCGGCTATAATTTTTGTGCTTTTATCACAGGAATTTCTTATAAATATATTTTCTTTCGGGACAATATTTTTCTTTATAAACCCTTTTAGTATAGCTTCTCCCATTTTGCCGGCACCGATAAATCCTATTTTCATAAAAACCTCCTATAATTTATTATTATCTTCATTATAAAACTTTTTTTAAAAATTCACCAGAGAAATTAAGTAAAATTTAAAGATTTAGAATAAAATGTGGTATACTAATAAAGAATAGATTTTAAGTTGCTATTTAGGAAAAAATATTTTTATTGTTATCAATAATAAATTTATTATATAAGGAGTAATATTATGGACAAATCATGGAAAGAAATATTTAAGAATTATCAATATAGAAAAGAATTAGGCGAAACGGTAGATAATATAAATATAGTAAGGAACAGGGCAACTATTTTTCCTCCGAAGGAGCAAGTCTTTAGAGTTTTTGAACTACCTATTGAAGATATTAAAGTTGTTATATTAGGGCAAGACCCTTATCATAATGAAAAACAAGCTTGCGGTTTAAGTTTTTCCGTTAATGACGGAGTGGCATTACCTAAAAGCCTTATTAATATTTATAAGGAGTTATATGATGATTTAGGTATTAAACCGGCGAAAACCGGAAATTTGGAACCATGGTTTAAACAAGGAGTATTTCTTTTAAATGCGGTGCTTACTGTAGAAAAAAACAAACCTGCCAGCCATAATAATATAGGGTGGCAAAATTTTACGGACTATATTATTAAGACGATTTCTGATAAGAATAATAATGTTGTTTTTATACTTTGGGGGGCATATGCACGCAGTAAGAAGATGTTAATTGATACAACAAAGCATAAAATTATAGAATCTGCTCATCCAAGTCCGTTGTCAGCGTATCGTGGTTTTTTTGGAAGTAAACCTTTTTCAAGAACGAATCAGTTTTTAAGAGAATGTGGAAAAACGGAAATTAACTTTGATTTGAATTAATTTAAAAATATTTTTTATAAAGTTTTTTATTTTAACTTCTCTTAAACTTAGAGGAGTATACTAATAATCAGAACAAAACTTTTAATAATATTTTTTTCATAATATAGGGACTCGCTAATTTGCGGGTCTTTCTCCTTTTTATTGTTAGATTTACAATAATGAAGAAAATTTAAGGAATATGAAAAATTTTCCTTGATCTATTATTTCATTTTTGAACTTTTTTCTGGATATATTTTAACTTTAGTATAAAAAAACGATTTCATTGGCAAGAAATTATATTTTTTAGTATAATGGAGAAGCGTAGCGTAATAATATATTTAATAAAAAGGTGGTTATAAAAATGAAAAAACAATTTGGTGAAAAATTAATAAGATATTCCATTAACAAGTTAAAAATAGGTGTTAGTTTAACTTTAGTTGGAACATTTTTTATTTTTGGAAGTAATTTAGTAGAAGCTAATAATCTCGAAGTAAACGGTAAAGCGGATAATGTAAAAAATACCAACGAAAAAAATACAACAACACCTTTTAAAAAAATAGAATTAGATAGTAATTATGCTGAAAAAATTTCTAAAGGATTAATTGGACTGGAAAACGGAAAATATGACAGTTTACTTTTTAATAAAGGTACAAAGGTATTAGATCCAAATGCCGATGATGATAACGATGGAATTTTAAATAAAGATGAAATTTACATTTATGAAAAAAATGGGAAAAAATATTTAGGATATAACAGTCACCCATTATTAAAGGATAGTGACGGCGATGGTTTAATAGATACAAAAGTATCAGAATATAATAATAACTCTACTGATAAAGATAATGATAATTTACAATGGCATGTGACTGACAGAGATATGGCGCTACTTATGGAGCTTTGTTATCGTGACGATGAATATATAAATAAAGTTCTCAATAACAATAGAACTTGGAGTAAGGAAGATAATTATAGAAAAAATGGAGAAAAGGAAGGTAGAAAAGAATATGAATTAATGCACAACGAGTTGGCACCATATTGGAAAGTCAAAGAATTTTATCATAAAGATAGCGGATTTGATGCGGTGTTGTTTGAAACCAGAAGTGAACTTCCGTTTTTGAAAAATGGAACTGTCCAAGTGTTGGCAATTCGTGGAACTCAGGCGGAAAGTTTAAAAGATTTGACAAATGATTTTGTAATAGCGTGGGGGCAAAACCCTACTCAGGCAGAAGATGCAAAATCACTGATTAGATCGTATATTAATCGTGATGATATAACTAATTTATACATTACAGGGCACTCACTTGGAGGTTATTTAGCTCAACGAGCGGTAGTGGATGCGTATGAATTATCAATCAATCCGTACTATATAGAATCCGCACAAAAGAAAAATCAAAATTTTTATAATAATATTTTAAAAAAAGCCACTACTTTTAACGCACCTAAAGTAAATGCAGCCAGAACTATATGGAGTAAAGACTTGTTTAATTCAAGTTTATACAGCAAAAAATTGGCGCAATCAGGGGAAATAAAACATTATGGTGTAGAGAATGATGCTTTGGTAGGAAAAATATATAACGATAAAGATGTAATGACCATTATAGGAAAAACTGAAAGGGGACATAGTTCACGTTCTTATTTTGAAAGTATAGCTAACAACATAAAAAATTTCAAGATTGGTAGTAGAAACAAGTTAGATGGTGTTGGAGCTCAAGAAAAACCGCTTAAAACTTTAAAGCAAGTTTCACTAACAGATGAAGAGTATAAAAACTTATTTAAACCACGTTTAGTTGAAAATTCAATAGAAATAACTAAAAATGCCAAATTAACGAAAGAGGATATTTTAAGTAAAATAGATAAAACTAATCTTCCGGAAAATATAAAAATTTCATTTTCTATTCCAAAAACTGATAAGGAAGGAGAATTTAATGTACCGATTACTATAACTTATCTTGATAGAAATCTTACGGATACATTATTGAATATCTCTGTTAAAATTAAAGATTTGGATTTAACAGAGTTAAAAAATAAAAAAATGGAGATGGAAAATTTATTAAAAGAATTTTCAAGAAGCAAAGTCAATGATGAAGTAATTGAAAATTTAAAAGATTTAATAAAGAAAACAGATGATATAATTAATGATACAACCAAAACACAAGAAGAAATTTATTCAGAGGTTGAAAAACTTGAAAAGATTCTTAATGATTATAGAGTAAAAAAATTTCAAAAAGAAGATGAGCAATAATTTTAAGAAAAAAATTCTAAAATTAATTCAAATTGGGTGTAGATGTCCGTAATGTCGTTAATTATTGTTGGAAAATTCGGATAGAAAGAAATTAAATCGGTAAATATTTAAAACAAAATTATTTAAAGTATATTTTAAGTATAAAGAGTATAATAATGTCTTAGACAAAAATATTATTTCCATAAACTTAGCGACAATTGTCGTTTCTCCCTTTTAAGTAAAAAATATTTTTGTTTAAACCAATATTTCGGTTAATTCTTTATGATATTAACAGATAATAAAACTTTTTAATTTTTTTCATAATGTGGCTTGTCGCTCCCTAGGCAAGCCATTCTCCCTTTAAAGAGTATAATGCTCTTTTGTTATTTGTATATAAATTAGATATTGATGACTACTTTTAGTCAAAAAAATAGTGCAATCATTTTGATGACTGCACTTATTTTTTTAAAAGATAATGAAACTTTCTACATAATATTTTGTTTTATTATTACCGTGTTCATACTGTTTATTATTTAATCTTAAAGTCATTTCGCCTGTTTTTTTATTGGTAGCTACTGTAACGTAAGGAATTATAATTCTGTCACCTTTGATTTTCCAGCTTTCAGTTGGAGCAAAGATAGAGTCAGTAGCCCCTCCATAACCAACAAAAGTTTTTAAAGTGAAGCTGTTATCTTTTTTAAAGTAGATAATAGTTGAATCTGTTTTAAATAACTTCGTCAATCCCTCAACTGTGTAATCTTTTTTACTTTTGTCCAATTCAATAAAATTAGGATTAGCTCTAAGTTTTTTTAGAACATCTTCCGTATGGTATGTTTCCTTATTATAAGTATTTATTAAATCTAAAATATTACTCATAGAGGTGGTTGTAATTTCACCATTGCCGGCTGATTCGCTGACATTAAAACGAATTATATTTTCGATATTGCTGCCGTTTAGATTAATAAGACTGTAAATCATAGGTTTTAATATTTTTCCGGCTTCTTTGAAATCATGGTTATAATTATTACTGTTACTTGCTTTTGATGGAATATTTTTTTGTTTATAATTTTCTAAGGTATCAGTAATTTTATTTTCATAAGAGGGTAGCAGTTTATTTGTGTTTTCATTATTATTTTCGGTTATTTTTTCTCCATCTGCAATAGCTATAATTTTATTTTTATCATTAGTTGAATCTATTTTTGAGCAACTTTATCAGAACACCCTGTTAAAATACTAAGCCCTAAAACAAAAGTTCCTGCAATTTTTAATGTGTTATTCATTAGAATCACCTTCTTTGTTAATAATAAATTTTCTTCTTATCTTTGATACTAAAATTATAACATTTAAAATTTTAAAAAGCAAGAAAATGTTACAATAATATTACAAAAATATTAAATATTTATTTCTTTGGTATTTCTATTTTATTACTATAAACCTGAACTAAAAGCTAAGAATTTTAATAGAATTTATTTATTAAGCAGTTATGCTCAGCGGTTTATTAACTTAAAAAGGTTGTTTTCTAATCTAATGAATTGAAGGAGTAACATAGTAAAATCTATTTTTAACAAAATCACAATGTTTAAATCACTTCCTTTGATTATTTATTTGAACTTTCTTTTTTTTTATAGTAAAATATACACGATTAATTTAAGATAGGAGTTTAATTTTATGACTAGAGTTGCTATTGTTTCCGCTTTTCGTTCGGCAATCGGAGCGTTTGGCGGAAGTTTAAAAGATATTGATGTAGCAGAACTTGGGGCAAAAGTTGTGAAATATTCGTTGGACGACATAAACTTAGAATATAATTTGGTGGATGAGGTAATTTTTGGTAATGTCCTTCAAGGTGGTCTTGGGCAAAATATAGCTAGACAAATTTCTGTTAAAGCAGGTCTGTCTAAACAAACTCCGGCGTTTGTAGTTAACAAAGTTTGCGGTTCCGGGTTAAAGAGTGTTTTACTCGGGACACAGTCTATTCTGCTTGGAGATAATGACATAGTTGTTTGTGGTGGACTAGAGGTTATGAGTGGTGCACCATACTATACGAAAGGTATTCGCTTTGGGAAAAAATTAGGTTCTTTTGAATTGGAAGACAGTATAATTTCTGACGGTTTAACAGATGCTTTCGAGAATTATCATATGGGAATTACCGCCGAAAATATTGCAGAAAAATTTAATATTTCGAGAAAAGAGCAGGATTTTTTTGCGTTTGATAGCCAGAAAAAAGCTCAAAGGGCGATAGAAACCGGGAAATTTAAGAAAGAAATTGTCCCCATTAAAGTAAAAATAGGAAAGGAAGAATGTATTTTTGATACCGATGAATTTCCGAGGTTTAATTCTACTATGGAGGGGCTGGGAAAACTTCGCCCCGCTTTTAAAAAAGAAGGGACTGTGACGGCAGGGAATTCTTCAGGAATTAATGATGGAGCGGCGGCGGTTATTTTAATGAACGAGAAAAGAGCAATAGAATTGGGAATTGAACCGTTGGTGTTTATAGAAGGATATGCTACTTCCGGTTTGGATAATAAAATAATGGGTTTAGGCCCTGTTCCGGCTGTTAATAAAGTATTGACAAAGTTAAACATTTCAAAAGAAGAGGTTGATTTATTCGAGTTGAATGAGGCGTTTGCAGCACAGTCGCTGGCAGTTATTAACGAATTAGGTGTGGACAGTGAAAAAGTAAACATTAATGGAGGGGCTATAGCCCTTGGGCATCCGATAGGAGCGAGCGGAACAAGAATTTTAGTGAGCCTTGTTCATGAACTTATTCATGAAAATAAGAAACGAGGTCTTTGTTCACTTTGTATAGGTGGAGGACAGGGTATAGCACTTGTTATACATAGAAATTAAGAGGTGGTATTATGGTAAAATATTATGCGGTAAGCAAGGGAAGGAAAGTAGGAATATTTTTAACCTGGGACGAATGTAAAGAGCAGGTTCACGGATATAAGGGTGCCGTATTTAAAAGTTTCAGCACCCGAGAAGAAGCGGAAAACTTTTTAACAGCGGGTAATATGAAAAAAGAAGTTGAAGCTGAAAAAATTAACGGTTTTTACGCTTATATTGATGGAAGTTTTGATAAAAGAACGGGAGTGTACGGTTCCGGTATTGTTATTGTAAATAATGATAAGAAATATCAAACTAAATTAGCAGGAAACGATAGAAGATTGGCACGATTTCATAATGTTGCTGGTGAAATAGAAGCGGCGAAATTTGTTACACGTTATGCAAAGGAGAATAAAATACCGGAAATAACGTTATTCTATGATTATCAGGGCATTGAATCATGGGTGAGCGGAGCATGGAAGGCGAATTTGGCGTATACTCAACATTATGCTCAATATATGAATAAATTATTAGAAGTGGTTAAGGTAAATTTTGTTAAGGTTAAAGCACATAGTGGTGTGAGATTAAATGAACTTGCTGATAAATTGGCAAAACAGGCTATAGAGGAATTTAAAATTAAAAATAATATTTAAAAATATTTGTTGTAAAAAATACACAGTTTTAACCAAAAACTGAAAATTTTATAAAAAATTATATGTTAATAGTTAGATATAATGGTTCGTTAGATTTGGAAATTTGCTTTAAGAGTATTTGTCAAATCTAACGAATCGGACAAGAGCGACTTGATAAAATTAATCAATTTTATCAAGTCGCTCTCTTGTATTTTCTATAATAATCTAAAAATTATTAATGTTTGTTTTTTCTGCGTTTAGTTAATAAAACTACACCCAGTCCTAAAGTTATAGCACCTATTAATAGAGTAGATTTATTTTCTAAACCTGTTTTACTTAGAGTTTTTGTAGAATTTAATGTTGAGTTGGTTGGTGTAATATTTGAAGTTGGCATAATATTAGGCTTGCGGTCATTGTCGGTATTATGTTTTTTAGAATTAGACACAATAGCAAATTTACTAAAATGATCTATTTCAAATTTTAAAACACCATTTTCTACCCTAGATTTAATTAATTCCAATTCACCGTTATCTTTAACATGGTAGACGGCAACATCTTTTTCTTCAGCTTTAAGAACTATTGCCACCGTACGTTTTTCGTTTGAATTTATAACTTTATTATCTTTATCAAGAAGTTTTAAATCAAATATTCTGATTTTGTTATCGGCAGGTAAATTTAATTTTTCTAAAATAGATTTAGCCAAAGCTGCATCGTTTATTTCATCTGCTGATAAACCTTTTGCTTTAGTATTACCTGATAATTCAACACTTACTCCGGTTTTATCGTTGTTAAAAATTTGTTTGGCAACATCTTCTGTAGGTTTATTTGGAGTTTGGTCGTTTGTGTTAGAGTTGTTATTATCTTGGTTGTTATTGTTGTTTTGATTATTACCTTGGGTATCATCAGGTTTAGAGTTATTATTTTGATCTTTACCTTGATTGTCGTTGGAATTATTGTTTCCGTTACCTGAGTTATTGTCATCGCTTGGTTTAGTATTTTTATTTTTATCATACTCTTTAATAGCGTTATCTAATTCCTCTTTAGCGGCTTTTATTTCATCTACAGATTTTGGATTATCATAAATTTTTTGAACTTTTTCAACAACTTCATTAAGTTTATTGTAAGCATCTTTATTTATGCTGTCTTTATCTTTATCATCTTTGATAAGGATTTTAGCTGTTTCTAATGGAATTAGTAATTTAGTTTTTTCCGCTTCTAATTTTTCATTTTCATTAGGTTTGTTACCTTGGTTATCGTCAGGTTGAGAAGTTTCTTTTAAATTTTCAATATCTTTATTTATTTCCTTTAGTAATGCTTCTCGTTTATCTTCAAGATTTCTGGTAGTTTTTGCTTTTTCTATAAAATCTTTAGCATTGTTTATAGCTATTGTTAATTTAGATTTAGATTCTTCGGTATAAGTTTTTTCTGATAATTTTTTATTTGCTTTTGTTATAGCTTCTTCTAATTTTCCGGTATCATAACGTAACATGTAAGAATAGTTATTGATAGCGTCAAATAAATCTTCTATTTCGTTAGAAGAAGGATTTTCTTCTAATAACGCTTCTAATCTGTCAACTTTTTCTTGTAGATAGTGATCAACTTTATCTATACTTTCTTTACTGTATTTACCGCTATTTTTATCAAGGTTAAAGTTAGCTAATAGTTGTTCGTTTTCACGTCTTAAACGAATAAGGAAATCATATTGTATACGTGCTTTACGTAATTCAACATAAGCTGTGCTGATTTGTTCGTTCGTAGCGGAGTTGTTATTTAGCACGCTTTGTGCATTGTTGATTTTGTTGTTGAAATTATCTACTATTTTTTTATCTTTTTCAACTCCATTTTTTTTGAATACACTTGTCCAACTTTCGTAATATTTACTGGTTGCTGTTTTGAATAATGTTTGAAGTTCTTCTCTGCTACCTTCATTGTTGTTATCGGTAGGATAAGAAATTTCTAAAGTGGCCTTATTTACGTGTTGCTCCATTCCGAATACAGGACTGTTTGCGTAAGTGTTCACATTTATTTTTGTAGGTTTTCCTTCTACAGAAATACGCAGTTTAGTCGGATATTTATAGGTATTGGATTGACCGTTGAAAGTTAATGTTATTTCTTTTTCTTCAAGGACGGTTGTATCATGTTCAGCATTATTGTCATCAAATGTTGTTAATTTGCTCAGAACACCTGATGGTTGATTTTTATTATTGTACATTGGTTGAAGAATTAATTCAATATAATTTTTCTCGTTTTCTGTAACAAAATATGCTTCTTTAAGAACGGCATTAGTCATCGAATTGCTGCTTTCTCCGAATTTCTTGAATACTGCTTCTACTTTTGTTTTACTTTGATTTACTTCATCGTTAGGTTTTGAATCTTCTGATTTATTAAAGGTATCAAGTGCAGAAGTTAAATTAGTTAATGCTTGAGAGATTTCTTCATCCGTAGCATCTGTTTTACCATAAACTTTTTTGGCTTTTTCAAGTTCATTTTGCAATGCGGTATATGCTGCTGATGATTTCTTCCCTTGTTTAACCGCTTCTACTTCTTTAATTTTAGCATTAAGCCCGTCTTTGTTGGCAGGTTTTTCTTTGTCATCTGTATCCGGTTTTAAATCTTGAACAGCAAGTTTTAATTGTTCTATGAAGTAATCGTTAAGGTTTGTGTTTACTTTATCGTCTGTACCGTGATCGTCAGGTGTAAGTTTCGCATTTTCAATATATTTTTTGGCTTTTTCTATAATTTGTTGTAATGCTTGACGAGATTTTGGACTGTTAGTTGTATCTTTCAGTTTTTCTTCCGCTTTAGCCACTTCTTTTTCTAACGGAGTTGTATCAACTCGTAGATAATCACCTATATTTTGAAGTTGTCCGATTATCTCATCAATAGTTTTGTAAACGATAGTTTCACGTTGTTCACCGTGTTCATCGGTAAGAGTTTCTTTAGTACCTTCCACATCAGATGCTTGAAGATTATTAATGCGTTGTTCCAGTTTGTCTAATTTATCTTTTACAAGTTTAATACTTTCTTTAGTATAATCTTTATTATTTTTCCAGAAGTTTTCGTATGTATCTTTTTGCCCTTCAAGTGAAAGCTGCATATTAGCTAATGCGTCAAGTTTTGTATTCTCATCTAATAACTTGTGGACAAGAGATGATACTTCTTCTTTTGAAAGTGAATCTTTTTTTAGAAGATTAGCTGCCTGTGTTTTTAATTGTTCTAATTGTGTTTTGAATTTATCAGGTACTTTTTTATGATTTTCTTGAACTTCTTTTTTATTAAAATAATCAAGTTGTTTTTGTAGTTCTTCTTTTAACGGATCTTTTTTAGTTTCATCAGAAGAAGATTTAGACGAGTAGTCTAGGAATAAGTCCGTATTTGCAGTATGGTGATAAATTCCATCATCTCCTAAGTGCATAGAATCTTTAAATTGAATATCGCCTAGGAGTGCCAATTCAATATTAGATTTGTCGCTGTAGACTGTAAGTTTGATTTTTGTAGGATATTGTTTACCCTTAATAGTAGTAGTTTCAACAGTTTCACTGTCTGCATTAGCGTTGCCGGCACTGTTATATTTGAATGTTCCTACAAGTGCAAATTCGACATTACCTGAAGAGTCTAATTTAGGTTCAAGGTTAAGATAAATTTCATTTTTGCCATTACCTAATTCATGAACTTCAATATTTTTTATAATTGAAGATAAGTCCCTATTATATTCGCCTATGGCATCAGTATCCTCGCCACGTTTAACAAATTTACCCTTTATATTGTAAGGTTTGGCAGTGTCCTGTTTTTGATCTTGTTTTTTCTCAGGAACTTGTTCACCTTTTTCGCCGTTTGTTTTAACTAAGCCGTTTATAGAATCACGTAATTGTTTAACAAGCTCAGGGGTATTATTAATTTGCGGATGGAATTTTTTGTTTTGTTCAATCCAATCTTTTGAATGGCGTAATGCGATAGAGAATTTACCCCATGTTAGAGGTGTATATTCACTCTCCATTTTTTGTTCGCCGATTTTAATTAAATCTTCTAATTCGCTTGTATTATATTTTAAATATTTATAATGAGAATTTTCAAACTCTTTAATTAAGCTGACCAACTCTTTAATATTTTTTCCGTTTTTAAGTTTAGGAACACTTTCAATATAATTTTTGTAATCTTTAATACTGTTTTCTGTGTAAATATCTTTAGTATATATGCTAAATGTTTCAAGAAGTTTTGCAACTTTAATATCTAATACTTCACGCAAGGTAGCAACATCTTCAGCTTCATGAATAGGAGTTGCTATTTTATAAAGTTTATCATAGTTGGCATTAGGGTCACGTTTTAATTTTTCCAATTCATTTATAGCTGTACTGATTTTTGCCCGTTCAGTTATGTCCGAATCAATAACGGTGTCTTTTGTTGTAGCCGGAGAAAGTAGCCATTCGTTTACTTGGCGACCTCGGTCAATCCATTTTTGAATTTTTGACTCCAATTCTTCACGATATTTAGGAATACCGTTAGAGCCGTCAGCATTAGGTTTAGCTTGCAATTTAGAATAGTCAATATCAAGTGCAAAGGCTCCGGTTTGATGTTTATTCCCATGTTTATCAAGATAGGTCATATTAGTAACTATTATTTGTTCTGCTTTTAATTCTCCGGGAATGCTGAAAGCAACTTGTTTTTGATCTTCGGCAGAAGGACCTAGGTGAACTGTAGGGTCTATTGCAGAAATTTTGTTTACAGTAAATGAGGTGATTTTACTTACTTCGTCAGGATTTGCAACAAGGTTTATTTCCAGATCTTGCCCCTTTTTGTAAACCCCAAGCAGGTTATCTTTAAACAGTTTTTTTATTTCTTCGCTGTTTGAATTAGCAGCTTTTTTATAAAAATCTTGTTGACCGTCGCTATCGCTTTTAACCATTTTAGGAGTGGTAAAGTTGGTAGTTGTATAAAAACCGTCATTAGTAAGGTGCTGACTTCTTTCAAAATTAAAAAGATTTGTGAAGTAGTCAAGGGTTCTTATCGCATTTTGAGCAGTTTTTTCTGTATATGAGTTTGCATCAAGTTTTGCTTTAGCGGCGGCAGCTTCACTCCACATATTGTACCAAGGTGTAGTGTCAATGACATCTTCAGGAACTTGATGATTTTCAAAGGTTATGTGATAGTAAGGAAATTTTGATTCTTTATGGTAAAACATAGTTCCCAAATATCTATTTGTCAAATTTTCATCGGCAAAAATTTTATCAATAACAGTTTTTAATTGTTCTTTAGTTTTAGAAGATGCAGGTTCATCTCCAAAATCAGCTTTAGCTACATGGTTTGTTTGAACACCCGGCCATGCTACAGCGGTTACACCTCCTATCGTCATAGCCAGCGCTACAGTTATACCGGATTTTAATAATTTGTTTTGTGTTTTCATGTTTATCTCCTTTAATTTATTTCTAACTTCAAGAAATTTTAATATCAGAAAATAAGTTCACCCCTTTCTAAAATTATTAAAAATTTCCTGAACTTAATTTTTATTCATAACATAATATACTATATCATAAAACCGTTTTAAATGAAAGAGATTATCAATATCTTTTAATAAAAAATATAAATGCTGATAAAACAGCCTTTTTGAATTTAAAATAAATTATAATCTAATAAATAGTTATATATAATAAAATTTAGTTTTCATTTTCAATTATGTCCACTCAATAATAATAAAAATATATTTTAGTGTTTAATAACGGTGTGTTATTTTGCAAATATTCTAACAATGGGTAGTAGTATGGACGCCTACAACTACAAACATTGCTATTAGGCTTGTTGTTATTCTTAGTGATGGGATACCGGCTTCACTTGAGGGTATATGTTCAGGTGAACCTTAAGAAATTTACTGTGTACATTAATAACGGAATAAATATTTATACCGAACGTAGGTCATTTTTATATATTTTATATATCTAATGCTGAAAATGTTAAGATTAATCCAAGCTGATTATAAATATATTCAATACCATTGCTTATTGATAAAAATTTATAAAAAAATTGTAATATTTATACGATTATATTAAAAAAACAAGCAAAAATAGAAATAAATTTTTAAATTTGGAGGGTATAAGTAGACTAATTTGAAAAAATCTTATAAAATAGTAGTTGCGACAAATTTAACTATAATTTGTGAATAATGTAAATTTGCGATAGAAGTTTGATTATTAATCGAAAGGTAGAATTGATATGAAAATTGGAATTGATAAAATTGGGTTCGCAATGCCGGAGTATTATTTAGATATTTGTGATTTGGCAGCTGCACGTGGAGTAGAACCTGATAAATTCACAAAAGGTTTATTACAGCTTGAAATGAGTATTCCGCCTGCCAGTCAGGATATAGTAACATTAGGAGCTCAGGCTGCATATGAAATTTTAGATAAAGATGATTTAGAAAAAATTGACATGATTATCGTCGGAACTGAGTCGGGGGTTGACCAAAGTAAAGCCGCCGCTGTTTTTATTCATAATTTACTGGATATGAATCCTTTTGTTCGAGCAATTGAAGTAAAAGAGGCGTGTTACGGTGCAACTGCAGGTCTTGATTTTGCCAAGAATCATGTTCTTAATAATCCGGATTCCAAAGTATTGGTTATTGCCAGTGATATAGCTAAATATGGAAAAAATTCTTCCGGAGAATCTACTCAAGGAGCAGGAAGTTGTGCTATGCTTGTTGCTAAAAATCCGAGAGTATTGGAATTGAACAATGATAATATCTGTCAAACTCGTGATGTGATGGATTTTTGGCGACCAAACTATTCAAATTATGCTTTTGTGGAAGGAAAATTTTCTACAGAGCAGTATCTTGATTGTTTAATGACAACATGGGACGAGTATGAAAAAAGAGCAAAAGTTTCGCTGGAGGATTTTTCTGCCGTTTGTTTGCATCTGCCTTATCCAAAACTTGGTCTTAAAGGGTTAAATGCCTTATTAGAAAATAAGACAGATACAGATTTAAAAGAAAGATTATTAACTCGTTTTGATGAATCTATGTTATATAGTCAACGAGTAGGGAATATTTACACCGGCTCACTGTTTTTAGGATTATTATCTCTTATAGAAAATAGTGCAGAATTAAATGCCGGGGATAAGATAGTTCTTTATAGTTATGGTAGCGGAGCTGTAGCGGAAATTTTCAGCATGACGCTTGTACAAGGGTATAGAGATCATCTTCGTAATAATCGCTTTGATGATTTTAATAAACGTAAACGAATTACAGTGGAGCAATATGAAGATATGTTCTTTAGATGTACTTTACCTGATAAAGACGGTAATTTAGATATTTCAGATATTAAAGATGACAGTATGTTTGTTTTAGAAAAAATAGAAAATCATAAACGTATCTATAAAAGACAATAATTAAAAGGGAGATTTCATGAAAAAAAATTGGAGCGGATTTTATAAAAAAAACCGAGCAGAACGTTTGGATATTATAAAAGAAGAAATACTTGATGAAAGTAGTTTTGAGTTATTGGAAGAAAATAAGGTTTTAGATTTTGAAACGGCAACTAATATGGTGGAAAATGTAGTGGGAACTTTTTCGCTACCGTTTAGTGTTGTTCCAAACTTTGTTGTTAATAATATCACCTATTGTGTTCCTTTTGTAACAGAAGAGCCGTCTGTTGTTGCGGCGTGCAGTAACGCCGGGAAAATTATTTCTTCTTGTGGCGGATTTAAGACCGTTATTCATGACAGAAAAATGATAGGTCAAGTTGCGTTATACGATGTAGAAAATTATACCCTTGCCAAAGATACTATTACAACTAACAGTGAAACTATTATAAAAATAGCAAATGAAGCATATCCGTCAATCGTTAAGCGTGGTGGCGGAGCAAGAGAGTTGGAAGTAAAAATTCTTAACGAAGATGATGTAACTTTTGTTGTAGTTTATTTAATTGTTGATACTTTGGAAGCAATGGGTGCTAATATGCTGAATACAATGTTGGAAGCAATTAAGCCGTTTCTTGAACAATTAACAGGCGGAAATTCTTTAATGGCTATTCTTTCTAATTATGCTACCAGGTCAATAGTCAGCTCAAAATGTGAGATTCCGTTTGATAAACTTTCAAAAGAAAACGGCAAAGAGATAGCTAAAAAAATGGAATTGGCCGGAAAGTTTGCCAAAATGGACGTTTACCGTGCGGCTACACATAATAAGGGAATTTTTAACGGAATAGATAGTGTAGTTGTTGCCAGCGGAAACGATTGGCGTGCGGTAGAATCTGCCTGCCAAAGCTACGCAACTAAAAATTTTCGCTATGAGGGATTATCGACTTGGACTTGTGATTATGAAAAAGAGTTATTGATTGGAGAATTATCACTTCCTATGCCTATAGCGAGTGTTGGAGGCTCTATCGGGATTAATCCGAGCGTTAAAGTTGCGCGTTCCTTAATGAAAAATCCGGATGCTAAAACTTTAGCGGGAATTATTGTATCTGTCGGTTTAGCGCAAAATTTTTCGGCAGTGCGTGCCTTGGTAAGTACAGGTATTCAAAAGGGACATATGAAACTACACGCTAAATCGTTAGCAATTTTAGCCGGAGCTACCAATGAGCAACTGGAAGAAGTTGTAGAAAAGTTACAAAAAGAAAAACACATGAATTTAGAAACAGCTAAAAAAATATTAGCGCAGTTTGAATAACAGGCTTTTTATAAGAATGTTAAAGATTATATACATAGAAATTATTAAAAAATTTTTGAAAATTAAGAGTATATTATATATGGCTAGAATTTAATTCATATAATACTAAGTTGTAAAATATTATGGCTAAAAATAATAAAAGAATAGCGTCTTTTATAATGAAAATATAATTAATATGAAAATACTATTAACAAATTGTTAAATATATAGTTTGGGGTGAGTAAGTATAGTTATGAAAAAATTGGTTATAGGCTTAGTAACAATAGGTTTATTTCTAACCAATGGAATTACACAAGCAAAGGGAGATTGGATACAAGACCAACAAGGGAAGTGGGAGTATTATGCCGATGAAGAACCTATTGAAAATTTTTACAATAAAAGCTATTCCGATTTTACAAAACCGATAAAATTTCCACAGTATTATCAAGCTGACAGCAGATGGGGAGGTAAGAGATACGGTTTATCAAACTTGAAAATTACAGGCTGCGTACCTACCTCATTAGCAATGATTATTTCAGAATTAAAAGAAGATGTAACCCCTGTTCAAGTTGCCGATTATATTTATAATACGTCAATGGAGATGAATACCACATTTACAGGCACATCAAGTCTAGGTGCTGCGTTGGCACTGGAAAATTGGGGGTTAAAATATCGTATTGTAAATTCTAAAGAAGATTTGGAATTATCTCTTAAAAAAGGTTATATTGTTTTTGGCATTGTAGGGCATGGGATCTTTGTTAAAGGAAATAGTACCCATTCCGTTATTCTAAGCGGATATCATAATGGGAATACAAAAGCGATTGATCCGGATAATATGGATAAAACAGATCGTTGGTATAACATGGATAAAATATGGCAGCAGCGTAGCACGGCAGCAGAAGATGTTGTTTTAGGTGGAGCCTTTATGGTAGTTTATAAATAATTTAAAGATATAAATAATAAATTCCAGATTTTGTGTTTAAATCAAAATCTGGAATTTTCATGGAGTGGTTCAAAAATTTTTATTGAAATGTTAGCGTTTAGGCTAGTTCTAATTAATCTTAAAATCCGTTTGGATGTTTACTTTGCCAATGCCATGAATCTTCGCACATTCTTTTAATGTCAAATTTCGCTTCCCAACCCAACTCTTTTTTTGCCTTAGTAGCATCCGCATAACAAGCGGCAATATCACCGCTTCTTCTTTCAGTAATTACATAAGGAATATCTTTACCTACTGCAAGAGATGCATTTTTGATTATATCAAGGACTGAATATCCGTTACCTGTTCCCAAGTTATATTTGGTTAAGCCGCTATCTTTTTCAAGTTTTTTAAGTGCGGCTACGTGTCCGCATGCAAGGTCAACAACATGAATATAATCTCGAACGCCGGTTCCGTCATGTGTGTTAAAATCATCACCGAAGACATTTACTTTTTCTAGTTTCCCAACGGCAACTTGCATAACATATGGAAGCAAATTGTTGGGAATACCGGTAGGATCTTCTCCAAGATCTCCGCTTTCATGTGCTCCAATCGGATTAAAGTAACGAAGCAAAACTATATTCCAATCTTTATCAGCTGTATAAATATCACCAAGAATTTCTTCTATCATTAATTTTGTTCTACCGTACGGGTTAGTTACTGATAATGGGAAATCCTCTTTTATCGGTAATGTGTGCGGATCACCATATACAGTTGCCGACGAACTGAAGATAATATTTTTGCAGTTGTATTTTTCCATTACACGACATAGTACAAGTGTACCTGTAATATTATTATCATAATATTTTAGAGGTATTTTACAAGATTCACCGACAGCTTTTAGACCGGCGAAGTGAATAACTCCAAAAATATTCTTTTCTGTTTCAAATACATTTTCCAGAGCTTTTTCATCTCTAATATCTACTTGGTAAAATTTTACTTTTTTTCCGGTAATGCGTTCAATAATATCAATGCTTTTTTTATTAGCATTGTATAAGTTATCAACTATAACAACTTCATTTCCATTGTTTAATAATTCGATACAAGTGTGTGAACCGATAAAACCAGCACCGCCTGTTACCAATATTTTTTTACTCATAAATCAGTTTAGCTTTATCAATTTGATAAAACATCCTCCTAATAAATATTTTATAGTTACAATTTTATAAAAATAACACTTGAATGTCAACCGGCAAAAGATAGAAGCTACTGAAGTTAAATAATGTAATGTATTAGAATATGGAAAATAATAAATATGAACAAAGAATTTGTTAAGTATGAATTAAATAAGGTTAATATTAAGAAATAATAATTTATAAGTAGATGAAAAAATATTGTAATCTAATTGAAATAGTTTAGATATTCTATTGACACTTTGTTTTGTTATAATCGTAAAGGTGAAGGAGGCATGATATGTTATTTGATACACATGCACATTTGAATGATGATGCTTATTTAGAAGATTTAGAAGAAACAATAGAGCGTGCTAAAATGCAAGGTGTTAAGTTAATTAACATAGTTGGTTTCGATGATAAAAGTATTCAAAAAGCATTAGAAATTACGGAAAAATACGACTTTTTATACTTGACGGTCGGCTGGCATCCGGTAGAGGCGATTGATTTTACGGAAGAAAAATACGAAATGATAAAAAAAATCGCATTAACGAATGATAAAGTAGTGGCAATCGGCGAGATTGGTCTTGATTATCACTGGGATAAAAGTCCGAAAGAAGTTCAAAAAGAAGTATTTAGACGCCAGATAGCACTGGCAAAAGAAGTTAAAAAGCCAATCGTTATTCATACTCGTGATGCGATGGCAGACACAATTCAAATTTTGCAGGAAGAAAATGCAGGTGAAATTGGTGGGATAATGCATAGTTTTTCAGGCTCGGTAGAGAGTATGAATATTATGCTGAAAGAAAACTTTTATATTTCACTTGGTGGCCCGGTCACATTTAAAAGTGCGAAAACACCTAAAGAAGTCGCAAAAGCATGTCCGCTTGATAGATTACTAATCGAAACGGATTGCCCATATTTGACCCCGACACCATACAGAGGTAAAAGAAATGAACCCGCCTACGTTCATTATGTAGCACAAGAGATAGCTGATCTTAGAGAGATGAGTTATAAATCGTTAACAGAACAAACATTTAATAATGCTTGTAAGTTATTTAAAATAGATATAAAGGAGAAAATGATTTAGATGAAATTAGGAAAAATTGTAGCATCGGCAGCAACAGCAGGAGTATTATTATCAGGAGCTTTTATGGTTGCAGAAGAATACACAGGGCAATCAGCATTCGCCGTGAATTTAGATAATACCAGAATAGATATTAAAGCAAAAAAAGGTACGGTAAGAGAAGTTCTTATCACCAATAATATTCCGTTCGGAGCAGACGATAGAGTTGAACCGGGATTGGATACTAAAGTAAAAGGCGGAGAAACAATTAATATTTATAGAGCACGTGAAATTACGATAGTAGATAACGGTAAAGAAACAACAAGAAAAACTACTTATACAAAAGTAGAGGATATTTTAAAAGAATTGAATATCACATTAGGATCGGATGATAAAGTTACACCAAGTTTAGATAGCGAAGTGGCAACTGTTGACACTATAAAAATTACTCGTGTAAATAAAGATACCGAAACGAGAAAAGAAGCTGTTAAATTTGAAACTAAAGAAGAAAAAGATGATTCTAAATATGTTGATGAAAAAGTAACAAAAGTAGAAGGTAAAGACGGTGAAAAAGAAGTAACTGTTGAAGCTGTTAAAGAAGATGGAAAAGTAGTTTCAGAGAAAGTAGTTTCAGAGAAAGTAATTTCAGAACCGACAACTAAAGTGGTACTTGTCGGAACAAAACAACGTCCGGCGGCAGAAACAAGTACGGCAACATACACTGCAAAAACTGCAGGAGGATCTATAGTATTAAGAAATGGTAATACTGCCGGTGCAACAGGCTCAGCGGCTGCACAAGAAATGGCAAGAAGAACGGGAGTACCGGCTTCAACTTGGGAAGCTATTATTGCGCGTGAATCTAACGGACAAGTACACGCTAGAAATGCTTCAGGAGCGTCTGGGTTATTCCAAACAATGCCCGGTTGGGGTTCAACAGCAACGGTTCAAGATCAAATAAATGCGGCAACCAGAGCATATAAAGCACAAGGACTTTCGGCTTGGGGTATGAGATAAAAATAAATAAAATAAGAAAAAGAGTGAACTTTATTATTTAAAGTTTGCTCTTTTTTTGTTTTGCATATAGTCATCAAAACCTTACAAATATTTGACTGTTAGATAAGGATTTTTCGTGAGTAGTTATATTTTAAACAATTTTTTAACATTTACTAAGGTGTGTTTTTCTTGTATTATAATAAAATTGTGTATAAAAATGTAGGATTTAATTTACATCTTAAATAATACATAATATTATAAAATACTTAACAAGAGGAAACCACTTATATCAGCGATGTAAACTATTATTCCTAATATATATTATAACATACTAAACTATTGTTGTAAATTAAATCCTACTTTAAAATACAAAGAAAGGAAGAAAATTTGCAAATGCAAAAATAAAATTTTAATCGAAAAATTAATTTTTAATAATAAAGGAGGCTATATTATGAGTATGAAACTCAAAGAAAAAGGTAGAAAGGCATCTACCTTGTTTTTATCGTTATTAATGCTGCTTAGTGTATCAACACAGAATTTAACAATACACGCAGCGGATAAAGATAAAGGTATTGAAGTAACTGTTGATAGAACAGAACTTGACAAGAGTGTAAAACAAGCACAAGATACCGGAGTAAATGTAAAAAAAGAAAGTGATATTGATAAAGGGGTAGCGGCGACAAAAGTTGAAGCGGATAAAAAAATCGCTGAGATAAAAGACGACTATAATCAACAGATACAAAAGCTAAAACAAGCAAAACAGGAATTAGATAAATACAATGCAGAAAAAGCAGAGTATGATAAGAAAAAACAAGAATATGATAAAGCTCTTGAAAAATATAAAAAAGCAATGGACGAGCTTGAGAAAAAGAAAAACGAGGATGGTTATATGGTTAAGCCATATCCACAATTTCTTATTTTTAAATCTGAACCTAACGCAAAGTTAAGTTTTTCTGCTAAGAAATATACAAGAGATGAATTTGAAAAAGAAGTAAAATCTTGGAATGTTGGAACAAAACCTTGGAGATATGTATATTTTGATATATTAAACAAAGGTCAAGGAGCTAATGCCGCAAGGGTTATGTTAGAAAAAAATAAACCATTTGTGGCTACCTATACAAATTTACAAAATTCTTATTTCAATGGTAAGAAAATTTCTAAAGTAGTATATACATACACTTTTACAGATATTACTGGGGCAAAAGTACCTAATAAACTTCCAGTTGTTCTACAAAATGATCCCACTGTTACGATATGGTATAATGACTTTTTTGGTAGTGCACGAATTAACTTAAAAGTAAAATTTTATGATGAGGCTGGTAAAGAAATTGATACTAGAGGAGCATTGCTTAGTTTTTCGTCATTAAATCGTGGGAATGGTTCGTCACAAGTAGAAATAGATGCGATTGAGAAGGTTGCTTCTTTTAATGGAGAGTATATTACTATTTCAGGATCTTCTATTACCCCACAAGCTGATGGTGGTGCGTATGCAAGTAAAGACAATACGGCAAAAAGTAGAGGATCAAGATTTGATGTTACAGAATGGGATACAGAAAGTGCAACTAATAAGTGGTATGGTGCTATTGTAGGGCGAGTGACTAATCCAGAAATTAGTTTAGATATTGCCTCATACAAAAGTGGTTGTGTATGGTTTGCTTTAAACTCAGACATTAAAGCTCTGGGTGTTCCAATAAAACCTGTAGAACCAACACCACCAACACCACCGGTAGAACCTAAAAAACCGGATATAAAAGTAAATTATCATTACGATATTCTTTATGTTAAATCACAAGTTGAGAAAAAAGTAACAGATGAAGCTGATAAAGATATAAATAACGCCACAGTTCAAACAGGTTCGGTTGTAAAATTTAAGTTACAAACATCAAACTTCCCTGCAGGACACGAAGAAATTAAATCATTAGTATTTAAAGATATATTGCCGGAAGGGTATGAACTTAACCTAGAAGGAACAAAACAAGCCAGTCCGGATTATGATGTAACATATGATAAAGATTCCAGATTACTTATATTTAAAGCAAAAGACGCTCTATTAAGTAAAATAAATGCTGAACCGACGAAAGAAGCACAAGTGCCTTCACCGATTATTACAGGTAAGGTAACAAAAGAAGGTACAAAATATGAAAATCATTTTGATTTAGATATTAATAATGTTTACAAAGTAATATCAGAGCCTGTTAAAGTAAATACACCGGTAAAACCAAGTAAAAAAGTATTTACAGGGCAGGATACAACAAACATAGACGGAAAAGTAGTAAAACCAAATCAAGAATTAACATATAAAATTGATTATAAAAATACAACTGGAAAAACACAAGAAGTAGAAATTACCGATGTTATTCCAAAATTCACAAAATATATAGAAAACAGTGCAAGTGATAACGGGGCATACGACAATAACACCAAAAAAATTACATGGAAAAAAACAGTAGAAGACGGTAAAGAATGGAGTGTAACATTTAAAGTAAAAGTTGATAGTGATGTAAACGGAAAAGTAATCGATAATATAGGGCATACAAAAGATGCTGCTAATAGTTTCGATACAAACATTACATCAAATCCAACGCCAAAAGAGCCGGTAAGAGATGTTGTAGACAATAAAGGGACAACAATAAACGGAAAAGTAGTAAAACCTGGAGAAACTCTAACATACACTGTTGAATACAAAAATACAACAGACCAAGATAGAGAAGTAACAATTAAAGATAAAATCCCGGCATACACAACATATATACAAAACTCAGCGGATAACAACGGAAAATTCGCTAATGGTGAAGTAACATGGAGTAAAAAAGTAGCTAAAGGCGAAACATGGAAAGTAACATTTAAAGTAAAAGTAAACAATGACGTAGATGGTAAAGAAATTAAAAATATAGCCCGTACATCAGACGGAGTATTGGATATAGATACCAACCCAACAAATAACCCGACACCGAAAAAGCCGATAAAAGATGTTGTAGATAATAAAGGAACAACAATAAACGGAAAAGCGGTAAAACCTGGAGATATCTTAACATATACAGTAAGTTACACAAATACAACGGGAGAAGACCGAGATGTAACAATTAAAGATAAAATCCCTGAATACACAACATATGTAGAAAATTCAGCAGATAACAATGGAAAATACACAAACGGAGAAGTAGTATGGACTAAGAGAGTAGCCAAAGGTGAAACATGGACAGTAACATTTAAAGTAAAAGTCAATGAAGAAACATATGGCAAAGAGATTAAAAATATAGCCCGTACATCAGACGGAGTATTAGACATAGACACCAATCCGACAACTAATCCGGTACCACCGACAACACCAAAAACACCATTACCAAAAACAGGTAATGAGGCAACAAATGGAATATATGCAGGAGTGGCAACATTATTGGCAGGACTTGGATTAGCATTAAGAAGAAAAAGAAAAGATGAAGAATAGAAATAAACAAAAGTAATAAACGTTTTGGGCTATTAAACAAAACTGATTAAAAAATCAGGAAAAGAAAGAGTGATGGAAAAATTCATCACTCTTTTAATGTTTTGTAACAAACTTGATATATCTCGGTAAGTAAAACACCTTTATTAAAAGTTTATTTATAGAATAACTATTGTGAAATTTATAATTGATAATTAAAATAATCGCCAAATCAAGATTATTTGACGATTATTAATATTATATTTTTTTCTCGATAGTTTTAAACAGTAAATAAGAAATTGCTGAACAAAAAACGATTGCTATAGCACTGGAATGAAAAATATTACCCAATCCGACGAGTGGAGAAACTACACCCCCCAAGAAAAACGGTAGGAAACCGAATAATGCAGAAGCACTACCTGCACGTTCTCTTTCCAAGTTCATTGCAAGAGCGGAACCCGAAGGAAGTATAAATCCTAATCCCAGCAATAAAAAGAAAAAGCCTACTTCAACAAATAAAAATGGCAATGCTAAAGTTAAAATAATAGCTAAGTAAATACTTAGAATTAGCATAATACTTAATCCTAATTTAATACTTTTCTTTTCTTTAAAGCGTCCGGCTGCCTTACTACCTACAACAAGAGCGAAACCGTTTAAACCGAAGCACAAACTATATAAGAATGGTGATAGTTTATAATGTGTTTGTAAAATAAATGGAGATGCGGCTATATAAGCGAACATGGTTGCTAATGCAAATGCTTGAATTAAAACAAGAATAGTAAACAGTTTATTTTTTGATACTAAAACTATAGAATTATAGGTTTTTAATATAGGTACATTAAGTCTTTTTTCTTCTTTCAATGATTCTACTAATTTAAAAGCTGCAATAATTATTATTGCACCGATGATTGCAAGTGTAATAAAAATACCGCGCCAATCTGTTAATTGAAGCAACAGACTTCCTGCAACAGGAGAGATTATCGGAGCTAGTCCATTAACCGCCATAAGTAAAGCGAAAAACTCCGCCATTTCTTTTCCGCGATAAAGGTCGGTAGAGATAGCACGAGATATAACAACTGCCCCTGCTGATGAAATACCTTGAACAAATCGCAAAATAATCATTGCGTAAATGTTGGGGAAAACAATAATAGCTATAGTGCTGATTAAATAAATAATAAGACTAATAATTAAGGGTTGTTTACGCCCGAATTTATCACTGATAGGACCTATAAGAAGTTGTCCTAACGCAAGCCCTACCATACTTCCTGTAAGTGTTAACTGAATAGTCGAAGTATTAGCTCCAAAGTATTCTGCCATAAATGGAAGTGCCGGCAGATATAAATCTGTGACAAATGGTCCAAATGCAGATAACGTTCCTAAAAATAGAACGAGAAATAGTTTTGAATTTTTTTTCTGTGTTATGTAAATTCCTTTCTTTTATAAATTATATTTTCTAATTATATCATAAAAAAAATCTTTTCGTAATAGTTAAATTTATATAAATTTCTAAGAAGAAAATAAATTTAGATATATTAACAAGTGATTAAGACCCAAAAAGATTTTCTTATTATATTCATTTATGTAAACAATAAAAATGAAATAAAATTATGGGAAAATCATATGTTAAAGTAGAGTTATATAAAGGTTAAAAAGGGAATATTTCAGTTTAGTAGTGAAGAAAAAAAGAGGTGAGTGTGGAAACTCATCTCTTTTTTTGAAGTGGTATAACAATAATTAAAGAACTGATTTAAAAAATAAAAATTCTGATAAACTTTACTTATAAGTAGTCAGGGTTGTAAATTTATTGCTTTAGGAATATGCTTTAAAAAGTTTTTTCAAATCTAATGAATTGTTGGAGATTTCTACTTAACAAAATTGATTTTTAATAAAATCTTAATTTTGAGCCGCTTTATATAGTTAAAAATCAATATTATTAATTTTTCCGATAAGATGTTTTGTAATAAACCAACGTAAAGTATAAATATATATTGTATATGAAAAAATAAGTAGGGTACTGAAGATAGTGACCTTATTATTTTTAAAGAAAATAAAGTTTACTATTAGAATAATTAAATATAAAATAACGCCAAATAAAAATTTGAACATATTTTTTTTAATCCAAAGGTTATATTTTTTTAATAATTCTTCTTTTTTGTTATTTGGAGTATTCATTACAATTTTTCCTTTTTTCTTTCGCTATTTAATCCTATTATATCATCTTTCTTTCATTTTTTATAAGTATATTGGTCAATAACTGTATAAGTAAATTGTAAAATGGTATAATATAGGAAAAATAATTAAGTGAATGTACAAGAAAAGAGCATTGGAAAGGTGGGAGAAAAAATGTGTGAGGAGTGTTACTCAACTGAAAATAGAATAACACCGTTGTTAAATCCTTTGGAATGTTTAGAAGATCATACTCAGTATATTTGTGGAATGTGTGGGCGTTGTATTTGTATTGAATGTGATCCGGTTAGAGGGCTGAAAAGATGGAATTTCCCTTTTAAATCTTTGGAAATTGCAAAATTATATTTACGAACAGCCGATTACAGTATGAAAAGTTCGTGTGGTATTTACGAGATAAAAAATGAGAGAAATGGAAGATTATCGTATAAAATTTTAGCAAATAGTAAAGAATTGAAAAGTTATTTAAGGAAGAACAAGGATAAAACTTGCAATACTATGAAATCTGTTTTTGCTGTTGAAAAGTATAGAGAGTATAATAATACAAAAGTGAGGAAGTTAACCTCCAAAGAAATTCAAAAATATATGGAAGAGCGATAATTCTAACTTAAAAATCCACTTACGTAGTAGGGTAGTTGTAGGAGTTCATACCACTAATCATTACTGTAATATTTGTAAAATAATATATACATAATAAAACACTAGGTAACTTATTATTTAGCCGTACTTTAAAAAATATTTTTTTGAATATAGCTATCTACCTAGTGTTTTTTAGTTTTTATTTTGGAATATATTTGTCAATATATTTTGAATTATTTGTAGTGTAAAAATCTTTATTTTATACTCGTATTATTAGTCTATAATATACTGACCCGGGCTCATGGTGTTGACGATTGTTTCAAAAAGAATAATTCCGACAACATTTAACATAAGGCGAGAGCGGATTTTTTTTCTGGTTTTAGGTGCGTCATAGACTTTTATAACATGGTCGCTTATTTTAGCGAGGGGGCTGTTAGACAAGCTGGTTATTGAAAGAATGGTTGTTCCGTTTTGTTTTGCTTCTAGAAGGCTGTCGTTGATAATCTCGGTATTTCCTCCTAAAGAAAATACCAAAATAACATCTTTGTTTGTTGAAATATCGGATATGCGTTTTATAGAATAATGTTCGAAATAATCGTTAGACCAGAGATTGATAAGTTTGAGCTTTCTATTGAAATCGCTCATAACCATATAACTGGAACCACTACCGACACAAAAAATTCTGCGGGATTTTATAATAATATCCGAAAATATCTCAAAATCTTTTTGATTTAAGATAGACATGGTACGTCCAAATTCAACGCTTAGTTGTTCCTTTAATTGAACGAAGTTGGAAGTGGATGAATTTTCGCTTTTGGATAATTCTTTGCTTGTTCTCAAATCATATTTTAAATCAATAAATGTGTTATAGCCGAGTTTTTTACAAGCACGGATAATGGTTGATGAAGAAACTAAGACTGCTTGTCCAATTTCTTTTAACGTGACGTACTCAATATTATCTTGTTTCATTAAATAGTCTATTGCTTGTTGTTCGGAGATAGATAATTTATCGTAATTTTCTTTTAAGTTATTAAAAAACATAATTCACTCCTTTGAGTAAAATTTACTAAATTTTTCATTGTGATTATTATTATAAAGTATAATAACATAAAAATAATGAAAAGGAAAGCGATTGTATCAAGTTTAAAAGATGATTAGTAAAATATTACCTAAATAGTAAAAAAATACAATGAAAGTAACTTTTAAGCAAGATGAGAAAAATCGTTTTCAGATTTGTTATAATATATACATATAATTTTAAAAAGGAGAAGAAAGTAATGGCAAAGAAAAAAAATAAGTTCGTTTCCGCTTTTGAGCAATTCGGACGTTCATTCTTATTACCGGTATCTGTACTTCCCGGTGCAGGGATAATTAAAGGTATTGGGACTGCATTCAGTAATTCAAACACTTTAAAAATGTTTCCGGCATTAAAAAATGATATTATTCAATTTATTATGAAATTTTTAATTGTGCTTGGGGATACGGCATTTAATAACTTACCGATAATTTTTGCAGTAGGAGTAGCGGTAGGGCTTGCTAAACGTGAAAAAGGTTCAGCTGCTTTATCAGGATTATTAGGATTTATCGTTTTACATTATGTACTAAACTTCCTACTTGTACAAAGTCATAAACTAGTTGATACCAGTAAATTATCAAGCAATGAGGCTAAATTGGCATTGTCAAATGCCATGCAGACAAAAGTTCTTGGTATTCAAACAATGGATCTTAGCGTATTCGGTGGTATTATCGTCGGTATTGTTGTTTACTTCGTTCATAAATGGGCGGTTAAAGTACAACTTCCAACGGTAATCGGATTTTTTAGCGGACCACGTTTTGTACCGATTGCGACTATTATAATTATGTCGGTAGTGGCAGCCGGATTATTCTTTGTTTGGCCGCCGGTACAAAGAGGAATTAGTGTTCTGTCAATATTTATTTTGAAATCAGGACCGATAGGGACATTTCTTTACGGATTGGTAGAACGTGCTTTACTTCCGTTTGGTCTTCATCACGGTTTAAACTGGCCGGTTCGTACTACAGAACTTGGAGGAGCATGGGAAATTGGTGGACAACGTGTTGTTGGGACAATTAATGCTTACTTAGCATCATTAGCTGATCCTAATGTAACACATGTTGACCCAAGTATTACACGTTTTAACGGTGGTAAATTCGTTTACTTTATGTTCGGTTTATCCGGTGCAGCTTATGCAATGTATAAAACTGCCGATCCTAAAAAACGTAAAATGGTAGGTTCATTATTATTTGCAGCAGCAGGGACATCATTCTTAACCGGTATTACAGAACCAATTGAGTTTACATTTTTATTTGTAGCACCTATCCTTTATATCGTACACGCATTCTTAGCGGGGTCAGCACTATTTGTAATGCACATGTTGGGAGCGGGGGTTGCGACACCTACAGGACATGGTTTTATTAACTGGGTAATTTACGGTGTACTTCAAGGGCCTAAAACTGCTTGGTGGTTAGTGCCGATTGTTGGGATAGTATATTTCTTTATCTACTACGTTGTCTTTAGATTTATGATTGTTAAATTTGATCTTAAAACACCGGGACGTGAAGATACTGACGATGTGAGATTATCAAATAAAAAAGAAGCACGTGCTAAACTGGGTGTAGAAATTGCAACAATCGGTAAAGAAGAGTCACCAAAAGAAGTGGATAATACAGCAAGTGATGATGAAGTTATGGAAACCGTTCAAAAAACACCGGAAGGAATTCACAAGCAAGCTGTTGAATTGGTAAAAGCACATGGTGGAGCAGAAAATATTGAAGCGGTAGATGCTTGTATTACACGATTAAGAATAAATGTTAAAGATAAAAGTTTAGTAGATCAAGAGAGAATTACAACTAAACTGGGAGCTATGGGATTTGCGGAAAGTGATATGCAGATGCAATCTATTTATGGTTCTCACGCAAATGTGTTAAAAATGGAAATTCAAGATATGCTTGGTATGGAGGAATAGGTTTATGAAAAATTTGTTTGTTACAGACTTAGATGGAACATTTGTAAAAAATTCGGTGTTCGTCGAACAAGGTGATTTAAGGGCGTATCATAGTGCAAAAAAATATGGGGACTTCTCAGTTGCGACCGGGCGATCTGTTGAAGAAATCAAATATATTGCCGAAGGTGATAATATAGAAGTCACACATATGATAGGGTTTAACGGAGCGGTTGTAACAAGACAAAATGAAATTATATTTGAAAAATATATTCAAGAAAAAGATTTAGAGGATATTTTTAAATATTTAAAAGAAAATAAACTTATATTTGATGCTTTAGACGGCAAACAAAGAATTGGCAACTTCAATCATGAGAAAAAGGATAGACTTTGGAACATGGAGCTTATTTGTGTGGATAATCCTTTTGAACTATTGGTTGGGAAAACAATTTATAAGATAAATGTAAGACCGTGTAAAGAAGAATTAAATTCTCATTATGAAATTATGAGAAAATTATTTCCGAATGTAGAAATTTACAAATCGGGATCAACAAGAATGGAAATAACAGCTAGGGGTATTTCTAAAGCGAGTGGAATAAAATTAATAAAATCAGGATATAATAGAATTATTGCTTTGGGTGATTCCGGAAATGATGTGGATATGTTTAAAATAGCCGACATTTCTTACTGTATGAGCGGTGCTCCGAAAGAAGTGCAGCAACAGGCTACATATGTAGTAGAAAGTTTTGCAAAAGCAATAGAACATTTTGAAGAAAATTATAAATAGTATAAAAACCATTATCTATCTAAAAAGGTAATGGTTTTTGAGTTGTTTCATATATCATATTAAATTTTGGAACTGTTCCAAATACAGGGTATGAAAAAATTATATTCTTGTATTATTTTTCATCTGGATAATAAATTTGACACTTTAGTGGAAAATTAGCGCAAAAATTTAAAATATGATATACTAAGATTGTGGTAGTTTATATAAAAGTTACTATAATATTTATTAAAACATAAGGAGGAGTTATTTATGAAACCATTTAAAAGGACTACTGAAAAAATTTTAGCTTGGATAGCTAATGTGTTATTATTAATTATTACCGGTGGTTTAAGTTATGTATCATTTATTAGTAGTACAAAAGATATATTAAAAAATCCGGAGTTTTTAAGAGCGTTTGAAGCCAGCTTAGCTCAACAAAATGCGTCTATTCCTACGGATAAAGCATTAGAATTAGGTGTTGCAACATTTAAAATTTATACGGTAATTTACATTGTTTTATTAATATTAGCATTGATAGCGACATTTATTATAAAAAAACGTATTATTGCCGGTATTTTCTTCTTGTTGGTAGCTATCGGTGTCGGTATAACATCAGTTGGATTTTTCTTCCCAATTTATATATTACACTTTATAGTAGCGATAATGTTATTTGTAAGAAAAGAACCTGAAGATGATATTAATCAAAACGAAACGGTAAGTTATTTATAAAAAATTAAACTATTGATTTAACTTGATAAAAGACATATAAAACTTTCTAACTAAAAAGAACCGAAAAATTTATTCAATTTTTCAAAAGGTAGTAACCATAGTTCATAAGTGTTAGAAAGTTTTTTAGTTTTGAAATTTTTATTAATATCTATATTGTGTTATAATAATAGGGATAAAAAACTTGAGGTTTTACAATGAAGACATATAGTTATAATAAAAAATTTATAGAAAAGTTAAATCTTTTTAAAATAAAAGAGCGTTATCATTTTAATAATGAAGAATATAACAAAGCTATATTTTTTGCTTTGAGTTCTTTAGAGCAGCATATAAAGGAATTTTCTACCGATAACATTAAAACTAAGTCATTGCTTTTTGGTGATTATTATAGTTTTGAGTATTATAGTTTATTAAAAAAAGATTTGGTTAAACTGAAAAAATTGACAGATATTATGAAGGTCGGGTATCAAAAATTATTAAATAATAATTCGAGTGTAGATAAATTCATTATTAATATTATTTATGTGTGGTTTGAGTTTTATGGTAAAAAAATAGATGATGATGACAGAACCTTTATCAAAAAAGTAGTATGGGCGGAGAATTAAATGTTAAAACAGTATGACGGATTGATAGCGGAAGTGCTAGAAGATATTTTTGAAATAACAAAAAGCAACGATAATAAATTAAATAAAGTTATTAAGAAATATTTTTTGAATGGCGGAAAAAGGATAAGGGTGCTTTTGTTGCTTATCTGTGCAAAATTAGGAAATTTTAGTGAGAATAAAAAAGATATTATCCGTCTTGCTGGTATCGTTGAAATTATTCATACTGCGAGTCTTATTCATGATGATATTATTGACAATGCACAAACTCGTCGCGGGGATGTGACACTAAATAAAAAATACGGGAATTATTTCGCCTTGTATGTTGGTGATTACCTTTTTGCGGTTGTTCTTAATACAATTAGCGAATTTAAAGATGAGAGATTGCATACTTATCTTGCGATGACTTTAAAAGAGCTTTGTGTCGGCGAATTAATCCAAGAAGATGATTTGTATAATGTTAATACGAGAAGATTAGATTATTTGAAAAAAATAAAACGTAAAACTGCGATTCTTATCGCTTTTTCTTGTGTAGCCGGCAGCATTATTTCGGGGGCGGAGGATAAGGATATAATTAGCAGTTACAGATATGGCTATTACCTTGGAATGAGTTATCAAATAGTTGATGATTATTTGGATTTTTCCGGTGGAAATAACCTCGGTAAAGAGTCGGGACAGGATTTAATAAATGGAAATATGACTTTACCGGCGATAATTGCTAGAGAATATAATAACGAGTTATTTTTAGATTTTTGTAAAGACAGTAGCATAGAGTATAAGCAGAAGATAATAGATTTTATAAAAAGTAATGAAGAGATATTGGAACAAACACTTTCGGTGAGTGTAAGTTATTTAGAAAAGGCACGTTTTATCATTAGAGATATGGATAAAAAAATACGTCTGGAATTAGAATATGTAATGAATAAATTAGCAAGGAGAGATAAATAATGGATATACAAAAATTTTTAGAAGAATTTAAGGGTATTGACTTGGAACAATTAGATAGAGAACAACAGGAAAATTTCCGTTCAATTTTATTTAATAATGGATTGTTTGAGGATGCACTTGAGTTGTCAAGAATTATTTATGAACAAAATAAGGAAGAAGACGATGCGATTGAAGGATATGTTCATAATTTAATGTATCTTGATAAAAAGGATGATGCCCTTTTTATTTTATATAATGCTGAAAAAACAGCACCGGTTTTGTATTTAGAGGGTATGATTTATAAAAATGACGGTTTGTTGGAAATTGCAGAAGATAAGTTTCAACAGGCACGCAGTAAAACCAAACACCCTGAAGCTGTAAGAAGTATAGATTCGGAGTTGGTGTCCATTTATTTAGAAACCGGTAGGGAAAATAAGGCGAAAATTATGAGTGAAAGAATTTTCCATGAAGAACCGTCTGCTGAAGGTTTTCATTTGGCATTTGATAATTTATTTGTAATGGGTTTATTTGAAGATGCCGTTGATTTTTATACAAGACACGGTAGGGAGTATGAAGATGCCAATTTATTATTCGCTGTTGCATATTCGTACAATCAGCTTAAAGATATTGAAAATTCAAAAATGTACCTTTTAAAAACAATAGATTTAGATTCGGAGTTTGTTGATTCTTATTTACATTTAGGTCATATGTCAAAAGGTGAAGAAGCGAAAAAATATCTTGAAAAATACATCGAACTTCAAGGTGTTGCACACAGTGCCTATTTGCACTTGATTTCTCTTTATAACGACGATAAGGAATATGATAAAATCCGTCAGTTGATGAAAGAAGTTTTAACAAATATGGGAATTTCGGAAGAAACTCTATATATAGCGATTTATGCTTTAAAAACTTTATTTGAATATGATAAAATTTATAGTTTATATAATGAACACGCCATTGTTAAAGACGATCCGATTTTGTTAGGTGCTGCCTTAAATGCTCTATCGGAAGAGGAAGATTATATTGATTTTGTTGAAGAAGAAGCGGTGACTTATTTTGAATTATTGCATGACGAACCGACTTATTTGGAAACACTAAAAAATGTTTATGAGCTAACAGGAAGTAAAAGAGTTCATGAAATTATAGAACATTTTGAACATCATCACCATCATGGTTGTTCACATAATCATCATGATGAATATTAATTAAAAGAGGAGGAACTCAGAGGTAGAAAATTTGTGATTTTAAAAAATTTTTACTTGTGAGTTTTCTTTAGTTTATTAACGGTATAATAAGGAGATAGACATGGATAAAATAATTTTATTGGATGGTAATAGTTTGAGCTATCGTGCTTTTTATGCTATGCCGGCACTAAAAAATAAAAAAGGGTTATACACGAACAGTGTTTATGGTTTTACCTTAATGTTGGAAAGAGTTTTAACCGATGTTAAGCCGAAATATGCACTTGTTGCCTTTGATAAAGGAAAGCAAACTTTTCGACATAAAAGTTACGAAAATTATAAAGGTACACGTGATAAAACGCCTGACGAGTTGGTGGAACAGTTCGGTTATGTAAGAGAGCTTATAGAATCTTATGGAATAAAATATGAAGAGCATTTTGATTATGAAGCAGACGATATTATCGGAAGTTATGCACGTTTGGCAGAAAAAGCCGGCTTAGAAGTTATTATTGTTTCAGGCGATAAAGATTTAACTCAGCTTGCAAGTGAGAATATCACAATTTATTATACAAAACGAGGAGTAACGGAAATTGATTATTATACTCCGGAATTTATTAAGGAAAAATACAATTTAACTCCGGAACAAATAATTGATATGAAAGGTTTAATGGGAGATAAATCTGATAATATTCCGGGAATAGCCGGAGTCGGTGAGAAAACTGCGATTAAACTGCTTACCGAGTATGGAAGTGTTGAAAATATTTTAGATAATATTGATAATATAAGCGGTAAAAAGTTAAAAGAGCGTCTAACAGAGGGGAAAGAAGATGCCTTGATAAGTAAAAAATTGGCTACTATCCATACAGAAGTACCGTTAGAAAATAAACTGGAAGAATTAATTTTTGAAGAAAACAGAAAAAAGAAAATAAAATTATTTGAAAAATTGGAGTTTACCTCATTTTTAAAAAAATTACGTATAGAAGCGGAAAAAGAGGGCTTAGAAACAGAGGAAGAATTGGAGATAATCCATGCTACTGATAAAACAAGAATAGATTTTAATTCAGCAAGTATCCATGCGGAATGTTATACGGAAGATTATCATAATTCCAGTGTGGTAGGAATAGCTGTTTATAATCAAGAAAAAATTTATTTATTTAGTGAAGATTCTTTTTTTAGTAACGAAACGGTTTTGGACTATTTAACTTCCGAAAATAAAAAGATAGTATATGATTACAAAAAATTGATGTATTTAGCGTTAAAAAACGGTACTACAATAAACGGAGATGTTTTTGATGTTATGATTGCCGCATATTTAGCAGATGTAACTTCAAAAATTCAAATTGATAAAATAGTTTTTAATTATCTTGGAGAAATTTTAAAAAGTGATGAAGAAATCTACGGCAAAGGAGCAAGAAGAACCTTACCGGTTAATAGTGTGATTCATTCCTATTTAGCTCAGATAGTAAGTTATATTTCAAAATTAGAAGAGCCGTTAAGGGAAAAATTAATTGAAGAAGATATGATGAATCTTTTTGAGAACATAGAAATAAAAACCGCAAAAGTGTTAGCAAAAATGGAATTTGAAGGTATCCATGTTAGTAAAAAAGAGTTAGAAATAATGAGCGTAGAACTTGATAAACGAATTTCAACGCTTGAGGCCGGTATTCATGCTTTAGCAGGTGAAGAATTTAATATCGCATCTCCAAAACAACTGGCGGTAATTTTATTTGAAAAATTAAATTTACCTCCTATAAAAAAAATAAAAACAGGATATTCCACTTCTGTAGAAGTATTGGAACAACTCCAAAACGCTCATGAAATTATCCCGCTTATAATGGAGTACAGAATATTGGCAAAACTTAATTCGACTTATGCTAAAGGATTAGTTAAAGATATTACTCGTGAAGGGAAAATTCATACACGTTATGAACAAACATTAACTCAAACAGGAAGACTATCATCGGTTAATCCAAATCTTCAAAATATACCGACAAGAATAGAGGAAGGAAAGAAAATTAGAAAAGCATTTATTTCAGGCTCTGAAGATAGAGTTATTTTGTCAATTGACTATTCCCAAATTGAATTAAGGGTATTAGCTCATATTGCGAATGATGACAGAATGATTGATGCTTTCGAACATGATATTGATATTCATGCAAAAACGGCAAGTGATGTGAATGGAGTTACACTTGAAGAAGTAACCCCTGCTATGCGTCGTGAAGCTAAGGCGGTAAATTTTGGGATAATATATGGTATTTCCGATTTTGGATTATCAAATAATCTGGGAATAACAAGAAAACGTGCAAAGGAATTTATTAAAAAGTATTTAGAAACATTTCCGGGGGTAAAACAGTATATGGAAGATATTGTAAACTTTGCGAAAGAAAAGGGGTATGTTGAAACGCTGTACCATAGAAGAAGAAACCTTCCGGAAATTAATTCGAAAAATAAAATGATAGTAAATCTAAATTCACGTATCGCAATGAATACACCAATTCAAGGCACTGCAGCTGATATAATAAAAATCGCAATGATAAATGTTAACGATTATATAGAAAAAAACAATATTGATGCTAAATTGTTGCTTCAAGTTCATGATGAATTAATTTTGGATGTAAATAAAAAAGTGGTAGAGGAATTTACAAAAGAAATAGTGAAAATAATGGAGAGCGCCGCTAAACTATCTGTAAAACTAAAAGCGGAGGCAGGTGTTGGAGATAGTTGGTATAATGTTAAGTAAAATAGCAAAAAAAGGCGAAAAATTGTATTAATTAAATAAAAATTTACCTCTTATAATATTATTAATAAGGTATAGGCTAAAGTTGAAAAAATTGGCTTTAATAAGAGAAACATACCGTTTACAATCCTGATATTAATTTGTTATAATAAGGTAGGGTAAAATCATTACTCTTAAAATTAAAAAGTTTAAGGAGAATCAGTTATGAATAACAATCCATTAATTAATGCCAGAGAACAAATTAAAAGTGCCTGTGATATACTTGGGTACAAAGATGAGGTATACGAAGCGTTAAAAGATCCGCAACGCTTTATCGAAATAACTATTCCGGTAAAAATGGATAGTGGAGAGATAAAATACTTCAAAGGTTTTCGTTCTCAGCATAATGATGCGATAGGACCGACTAAAGGGGGGTTACGCTTTCACCCATTAGTAACAGGAGATGAGGTAAAAGCGTTATCTATTTGGATGACATTTAAGTGTGCAGTTGCCAATCTACCTTATGGCGGTGGGAAAGGCGGCGTTATAGTAGATCCTAAGGAATTGTCACAAGGTGAATTAGAACAATTATCACGTGGATATATCCGAGGATTATATAAATATCTTGGGGAAAAACAAGATATACCCGCACCGGATGTGAATACGAACGGTCAAATTATGTCGTGGATGATTGATGAGTTTAATACATTGACAGGAGAACAGGCGATTGGAACACTAACAGGAAAACCGTTAGAGCTTGGTGGTTCATTAGGTAGAACACAGGCGACAGGGCATGGTGTTGCTTTGGCTGCGAAATTAGCACTGGAAAAATTAGGAAAATCGGTAAAAGGTTCAAAAGTTGCTGTTCAAGGTTTCGGTAATGTAGGTAGCTACACCGTTCAAACTATAATCAACTACGGTGGGACTGTTGTTGCAGTTACTGAGCGTGACGACAACGGCGTTCAGTATGCAGTTTACCGTGCTGAAGGACTATCTTATGAGGAACTTCAACATTGTAAGGATACAAAAGTAAGATTTCATACATTACCCAATACTAAACGTTTAAGTTTAGATGAATTTTGGGCATTAGATGTTGATGTGCTTTGTCCATGTGCTTTAGAAAATGCTATTGATGAAAAAGAAGCTAATTTAATAAATGCACCGATTATTTCAGAAGGAGCGAACGGGCCGGCTACACTGGTAGGAGATAAAGTTTTAACGGAGCGTGGTAAAGTTGTTATTCCGGATATATTGGCAAACAGCGGCGGAGTAACAGTATCATATTTTGAATGGGTACAAAATCTATATGGTTATTATTGGAGTGAAGAAGAAGTAGTGGAAAAACAAGACCGTGTTATGACAAAAGCATTTAATGATATTTGGTCAGTAAAAGAACGTTTTGAAATTCCGATGAGAAAAGCAGCTTATGTAAATTCAATTGAAAAAATTGTTAAAAATATGAAACTAAAAGGGAAACTTAGCTAATACAAAATAAAAGGGGCGACTTGAAAAATCGTGATTTCGTTAGAAATAGATTTTGGCAAGTCGTCCTCTGTATAGTTTATTAGATTATAGGAAAAGGTCTTATAAGATCTTTTCCTATTTTTCAAAGAATTTAGTTGTAAAATTTATTTTACTTTACGTTTTAATATAAGGCTAATACCGATGATTATAAATGTAAGTATTTTAATTAATGATAATGAGCTATTAATTAGCCCCGTTTTAGGAAGAATTTTTTTTGTAGTATTTTTATTATTGTAGTCAGTATCTTGATTATTGTCAGATTGAGACGTTTTGGTTGTTTTATTTTTGTCGGTATTTTGATTATCCTTGATTTTTAGTTCAGGTTTGGGATTTGTAGGAGCAACATCGGGAATTTTATATTCAAATTTTGTTCCATAATCATTGGTTGCTACTTTGTTTCCATTTTTAGTGGTGGCATTATTGGTTATAGATGGATGCAACTTAAATTGATTGTTATCTTGGAATAGTTGTGCTATTTCTAATAATATTTTTTCGGAATTATCTTGTGCTGCGAACATTACTCCAAGTGGCAAGTTGTTACTATTGACATAAACGGGCAGCGAAATTGCCGGGTTTCCGGTCAGATTAAATAACCATGTAAATGGAGTACGTCTCATCATAGGTTCCCACTGTTTAACTAATAATTCAAAGCGTTTTTTAGGATCTTGTATGCTGTTGATATTATATAGTTGTTTTTCAATATCCGGATTAACATAGGGGTCGATGGTTTTATTGTTAGACGGAGCGGTTACGGCATTAGTTGCCATTAAGAATAAGTCGTATTTTTTATAAAATTCATTTATAGATTTTTTGTATTCAGAAGCGGGTTTTACACCTGAAATATCAGTATTTGCTCTGTTTCCTTTTGTAGAAGACGATCCGAATGTGTAAGTTGCCGGATCTAAATCATATTTTCCGTTTTCTCCTTTTTTCTTCGCTTTTTCTACATAGTTAGAACCATAACCGATAGAATTTACGGTATAAGTTTTAATTCCTTCATAACCATCAATAGGAAATTCAGTAACTTCTTCAACTGAAAAACCTTGTGCTTTTAAAAATTCAACGGCTTTTAGAACGGCTTTTTTACCGTCTTCACTAAGTTCAACATCTTTTAACGGAGTTTTTAATGTGTATGCTATTTTCAATTTTTTTAAATCTTTAGGAACGGGAGTTAATTCTTTTGGTTTATTAATAGTAGTTTTATCAAAATAAACCTTGGCATCTTCAACAGATTTTACCAGTGGGAATTTAACAACAGAACCGGTTGGCTTTAAACCGATAAGACCTGTCCAAGACGCCGGTATACGAATAGAACCGCCGGCATCACTTCCGCTTGCTATTGGAACAAAACCTGCTGCAACGGCTCCTGCAGAACCTCCGGAAGAGCCGCCTGTATTACGTTCGGGATCCCACGGGTTTCCGGCAGGCCCGAATAATTTGGAATCGGTTATATTTCTCCAACCGAGTTCCGGGTAATTGGTTTGACCGAGAATAATAAATCCTAATTTACGAAATTCTTTAGCGATTTGACCGTCTGATGAGGAGATTTTCCCTTTTTCCGACAAAACGCCGTTAGAGTGATCGCCATCTTTTAGGGCATCTAACCCTTTTATAAGTGTGGGAACTCCTGCAAAGGGTTGTTCTTGCCAGTTAATAGGATTACTTGCGGCGTTACCTGCGTTAATTCGTCTGTCTATTTCTCTTGCGTCTTCATATGCTTTATCCCAAATTGCTTTAGGAATATTTCCATTTTCATTCATAAGAACAAGATTTAGTCTTGGATTTTCAGCTTCTATTGCTCTGTAGGCAAGAGTAACGAGTTCCTCACTTGTGACTTTCTTATTGCGTATAAGAGCCGCTAATTCTAAGGCGCTTTTTTGTTTGTATTCTTCCAAGGTCATAGGAATTTTAGAAGAATTATTATTTTTTTGAGTTGTATTAACATTTTTAGCGGTTACTGTATTATTATCATAAAAATTTATTTTTCCATATGAAAGAAGTAAAGTAGCCGTTAATGATGTTGCTAACAAAAATTTAAAATTTTTCTTTTTCATTTAATTTACCTCGTAATTGTTGGTTTGTAATTATTTTTATAAAATATATTATACCTTCGTAAAAAGTTTTTGTAAATTTATTAAACTTGGTAAATTTTTTCAGATAAAAATATCAGATATGTCTGTATCTGTATTCGAAAATATTCTGTACTAAGTTTGAAAAATTAAAAATAGTAGTAATTAACTTGGATTAATTCCGGAGTTTTTAAAAATTGTTATCTCGATAAAATCAATTTTGACAGGCAGTTTTCATTCGGTTTATCAGACTTTTGAAATTTTCTTGAAATAACTTTTGAAATCAATAAATGGTTACTTCTAACTATTAGTAAGTAAATTCTATTAGAATTTTTGGTTTTTGGGGTAAATCCGTGAAAATTCGTTGGAGTAGCATGACAGGAACCGAAGATTACAGTTTTATAAAATTAAAGTGTTTGTTATATATTTCTTACTGCAAAGACACTTTAAACGAGCAACTAACACAATAAAAGTTATTTTCTTAATTATAAAAATGATATAATTTGAACCTTAAAGCTGAAGTGTAAGACGAGTAGAAATTCAACATAATCAACGTTTATGATATAATAATGGTAAGAATAATTTATAGAGAAAAGAGAGTTAATAAAGTATTTTTGTGAGGATAAAAAATGAACGAACAAAATATATTAAAAGGAGTGGAAGATACCTTATATATTCCATTAGTGGCAAGAATATATGCGTCTAAGAAATTTCCTGAATTTTTTTATGACAAAAAAGCCTTATCTTTGGAAAAGTATATTCCCGCAAACAGCATAAAAGAAAATACAACAGAATATTTTTATATGGCAAGCGTTTGTAGGCAATATATAATAGATCAAAAGATAACAAGATTTCTTGAGAAAAATGATTTATGTAATGTGGTATTTTTGGGAGCGGGGTTGGAAACAGCCTTTAATCGTATAGGAAATACAAAAGCATATTTTTATCAAGTCGATTTACCGAATGTGATAGAGATAAGAAAGCAAGTGCTTGGAAAAGCGGAAAATGAAACGTTGATTTCAGGAGACATGTTTACTCTTGATTGGGCAAAAGAAATTGATGTTTCATTGCCAACTTTGATTGTTGTTTCAGGAGTATATCAATATTTTAAAGAAGATAAAATATTATCTATGATTAAACGGATGCAAGATAATATTTCTAAAGGAGAGTTGATTTTTGATGTTACAAATTCAACGGGTTTAAAACTTGCAAATAAATATGTGAAGAAAACCGGTAACAGTGCTGCACAAATGTATTTTAGTATAGATAATCCGATTGAATTTGCAGATAAAACACAGACAGAACTTATCAGTGTTGACGGTTTCTTCAAGGATGCTCTAAAAATTTGTAAAAATTTAAAATTGAAAACAAGGGTATATATGTATTTTGCAGATAAGCTTAACAGGACACTAATAGTTTATTTAAAATTCAAAAATTAATAAAAAAACATTTTGGAAAGTAGCTATCGAAAATGGGAGGTAAAATAAATGAAAAAACCTTGTTACATGATAATAATAACTTTCCTTATAATAATCCTCAGTTCAGGGTGTAGTTTGAGCGGTAGCAAACATCTTACAACAGAAGGGATACAAAAACGACTTGAAGAACGTTACAATACGGGGGAAGTTAAGGTGGAACAAATTGATTCGAAAAGTTGGGCAGTCTCTTTGACTAAATATCCGGATGTTAAATATACTGTAAAAGAAAAAGTAGGTTTTAATCCCTCCATTCCGGTACCCGAGTATAAGTTTGTAGACAATAGAATCGAAAAAGTATGTAATCTTGTAGCACCAAAATACTTTACCGTAGATGAAATGAAGAACATAACATATTCGACCGGAATGGTAAAAATAAAATGGGATGTAAAAGATGATAAGGATATAATAACCCTTAGTAGTAAAATTGAAAAATTTTGTAAAGATATGCGGGAAAACTATTCGCAAATCGTGGATGATGCAGTAGTTAATGTATTGTTTTATGAATCTTCTGTTATTTTTCCAAAAACAAGTAAGAACAAATTAGCTAAATGGGAAGATTTGGATGAGAAGAATATTTCGTTATATTTAGATACAACATATGGAAATGGGAACTATACTTACAAAAAATCTAATTTAGTATCGCATGACGGAGAAATAGAAGTTAGGTTGGCTGCCTATCCGGATATTCCTTTTTACTTATCCATTCAAAAAAAGAATTTTGGATTTAAAAAAGTTATTTCTGATACAAGGTATTATGATACGAGTGTATATGTAGCAAGTACCTTTCCAAAATCCGATTATGATAATAATGCACAATTTTTGAATATTGAAGCGGTTGAGAATATTTATGGAAATGAATTGAATGGATTTTATCTAAAACGTTATTTAGAATTTGAAAAGGAAAAAGATGTTATATCGAAAATATCGTATATTCATAAAGAGTTGAGAAACTATATAAATCAATATCCAATGCTAATTTACAAAGATTATCCTAAAAATCAAGAAAAGGTAGAGCCGCCGATGTTAACGGAATTATCTATAAGGTTATGAAAAATTATATAAATAAAATATAAGTAATTGTAGAGTTATATACTTCTTTATTATCTATGTGTTTTTTTAGGATAAGTTATGAATTTGTAATTCAATAAATTATCTAATTTTAGTAAATACGGAGAAATAAAATAATATATATATTTGTATAAATATAAAGTTAATGTATAATATTATAAAAATATAACACACTACTTGAAAAAGATATAAAGTTATGATATATTAATTCTAGGTGTTTGAAACGCTTACGTTAATAAAAATTAAAAAATAAGATTTTTTGGGGGAAAAAACACATGACAATAAAAGTAGCACTAAATGGATTTGGGCGTATAGGGAGACTTGTTTTAAGACAAATACAGGCGCAACACGCAGATGATATAGAGGTTGTTGCTGTTAACAGATCAAGAGTAAGACCGATAGATCAAATAGTGTATTTGTTGAAATATGATACAACGCAAGGACCATTTCCGGGAACCGTTGAAGAAGGTGACGGTGCTTTTATAGTAAATGGGAAAGAAATTAAAGTATTTGGAGAACCTGAACCGGAAAATTTACCGTGGAAAGAACTAGGAGTAGATATAGTATTAGAATGTAGCGGTAGATTTAATAGTAAAGAAAAAGCTCAAGCACACATTAAAGCAGGTGCTAAAAAAGTATTGTTATCAGCTCCGGGTGGGAGTGATGTAAAAACAATAGTTTATAATGTAAACCATGAGATATTAGATGGAAGTGAAACTGTTATTTCAGGTGCTTCATGTACAACTAACTGTTTAGCGCCTATGGCTAAAGCAATGCATGATAACTTCGGAATTGTTCAAGGATTGATGACTACTATTCATGGATATACCGGGGATCAAAATACATTAGACGGTTCACATAAAAAAGGTGATTTTAGACGTGGGCGTGCTGCTGCGGAAAATATCGTGCCTAACACAACCGGTGCTGCCAAAGCAATCGGTTTAGTAATACCGGAATTAAACGGTAAGTTAGATGGTGCGGCACAACGTGTACCTGTACCAACAGGGTCTTTAACTGAGTTATTTGTTAATCTTGAGAAAAAAGTGACTGTAGAAGAAGTAAATGCTGCAATGAAAAAAGCGGCTAATGAATCATACGGTTATACAGAAGATCCGATAGTTTCTTCAGACATTATAGGGATGAACTACGGTTCATTGTTTGATGCTACTCAAACAAGAGTTATTGGAACAGGTGATAATCAAATGGTAAAAGTAGTATCTTGGTATGATAATGAAATGTCTTATACGGCACAACTTATTAGAACATTAAAACATTTTGTAAAACTAGTTAAATAGCAGACATTCAACCATTCTTCTAACTTTAATGAGATGATTTACGTTTTGTAAATCATCTTTTTTAGTTTTATCTTACAATGTTTTATATAAAATAGATTTTTTAAAATTATAATTTTTTATTTTTTTAAATATAATGATTTTATAATTTTATTTTTATTATATTTTTAATATATCAATATGAGTTAGAAAAAAATAAAAATATTATTTTTACATTCTATGATTTATTAACAGATAAGTATTCTCAAACTCTATTGAAAACTATTTTCCTTTAGTGTATCATTAGTATGTAATATAACAAAAGGAGTAAATTATATGGATAAAATAAAAAAAATATATTGAATTGACAAAAAAATATTACAATACTATAAAAATTTTTTTATGAAAATAAGCAGCATGGAGAAAATGTATGAAAAATAAAACAATTTTAAAGATAACAAGTGGAGTTCTAAGTGGAGTAGTGGTATTAAGCGGTATTTCACAATTAGGAAGAATAGATGTTCAAGCAAAAGAAAAAATTGAAGTAAAAGCAAATAAAGATTTACAAATCAGCATTAAAGAACAAAATGGCGGAGCAGTAGTAGACATTATAGCGGTAAGAGATGTAAATAATGTTGATGTAAAAATAACGATAGACGGTAAAAAAGTAATAAGTTATCGTGTTAACAGTCTGAAAGCAGGGCAAAAAGAAGAAAAAGTAATTTCAAAAGAGCAGCTTGAAAATTTCAAAAGACAACTAAAAAATTTAGCTAATAAGAGAGTGCTGCCAAATACAGCTCCGGTTAAGAAAAATATAGAAAGCAAGGCAAATATAGCGGGAAGTGAGATAAAAGTAGAAGTAACTTACTATGCAGAAGAAGAAATAAATACAGAAGATGGTAGAAAAGAAGACCCAAAACAACCGATAGAGCCGAATAAACCCTCTGAACAGGATAAACCTGATAATCCGATAACACCGGAAGATCCAAGTAAGCCGGTAAATCCGGGCGATCAGGATCAGGAAGTTATAATAAATGATCCGTTATTGAAAAAATTAATTAATAAAAATATAGATGCGGCTCGTGATGATAATCAAAAAATAACTAAATCAGAAATAGAAAAATTAAAAATTATAAAACTTCGTGATAAAAATAATAAGGCGATATTAGAAAGAAAATTACTAAAAGGAACACAAGATTTTAAATTTGTATTTACTTGTGGAATAAAAGATCTTTCCGGTTTGGAAAAAGCGATTAATTTAGAAGAATTAAATTTAGATGAAAATGAGATAACGGATCTAACACCTTTAGCTAATTTGAAAAAATTAAAACATCTAAGTTTATTTAGAAACAGAATTACTAATTTAGCGCCGTTGTCTGATTTAACAAATTTAGAATTTTTAGATTTATATTCAAATAAATTAACGGATATAAGTTCGTTGAAAAATTTAGTTAACCTAAAACATTTAGATCTTCATAATAATAATGATCAAACAGGCGATGAAAGTCACCCTATCGTTAGCGGTGGTATTAAAGATATTTCTGCAGTGGCTAATATGACTAAATTGGAAGTTTTATCGCTGGGAAGTAATGATATTTCAGATATTTCAGTTTTAACAGGATTGACTAACATTAAAGAATTAATTTTAGGCGGTAATCATATTAAAGATTATTCAAAAGTAGTTGATTACATAGTTCCACGTATTGTTAAGATGATTAACGAAGAAGGTGGAAGTATAAAATTCGATGGTCAGAAAATTAACTATGGTAAAGAAGTAGAAGTAAACTCAAAAAATGTTTCTATGTCAAGTCCTTTTGTAGGTATAAATGAAATAGGAAGAAAATTAGCTAAACAATTAGAAAGTGAGGAAGCTATTAATTTCTTCTCCGATATAAAAACAAATGTAGAAGGTGTGAGTGCAACTTATAATGTTGCAACTTCTAATTTTGAGTTGACATTTACAGATGAATTTTTGAAACAAAATAATGGTAAAACTGTGCCTGTTAATTTGAAATTGGGATTTGAGGAGTATGCTTGGAGTTTAACTAATATTAAAATAAAAGTAAATAAAAAAACAGAAAATCCGGTAGTTAATGAAAGTGAATTGAGAAATAAACTGGAAATATTGATAAAAAGAGATATAAGATCAGAAGAAGGTTATGTCCCTAATGAAGGAAATCAACCAAATAATAATAAATGGATTGAAGTTAGAACAAAGGCGGAGCAAGTATTAGCTGATAACAAAGCAACTAAGGAACAAATAGAACAGGCGATAACTTCATTGGAAGAAGCGACGTATAATGCTATATTAGGAAGTGAAAAGGTAAAAGCACGAAAAACTCTAATCTCATTAGGGAAATTTGAATTAATTCCACAGATAACAAAAGCGACTACAATAGAAAAAGTAAAAAAAATTGTTTCCGATGTTAAGGGCGGTACAGAAGAAAAACCGGCAAAACCTGATGAAAAAGATCCGAAAAAACCGGGGAATAACGATAATAAACCTATAGAACCAGAACAACCAGTAAAACCAACTCCGGAACAGCCGACAGAAAAAGCGGTGATAACAGGTTATGAAATTAGTAATAAGGTATTAGAATCAAATGGCGGTTCATTAGATGTTGTGATTAAAGGTAAAAATTTGACTGTAGACAATGTTAGGATAAAAGTTCTTGATCCTTTTACAGCAACTAAAAACAACAACTTAACCGATGGAATTGTCTATAAAAAAGTTGGTGATAATATTATCGCTACTATAAATGTTCCCTCTAATAATGAAAATAACGCAAAATCATATAATTTGATTTTTGCAGATAAAAATGGACAAAAAGTAACGACTACATATGAAGAAGGTCGTGGAGAGAATGGACGAGTAATTACGGTGCTTCCGGTAGGAAAAACTAAACAAGATGCTGTTTTAAGTTTTGTAACAATTAGCTCGTATCAGGCGCATCACAGCACAGATTTGACAACTACGACAACTGATAAAGGAAATGTTAGTAAAAAAAACGGTTGCTCATCTTTATGGTACTAATTTGAAGGCAAGTATAACAAAAGTTAAAATAATTGATCAAAATGGTGTTGAATGGCCGATTCATACAAAAGGGAGTGACGTTTCTGCATCAGATTATCCTATGATGTTAATAGGTAAATTAGGTAATGGTATTTCAGGCGACGGTACATATCAAGAAGCTGAGATTGTTTTACCTAATAGTTTGGATAAAGATATGACCTTTACTTATACTTTTGCACCGGACGGAGTAAATTTTGATGAAAATCATAAAGTAACAGCGGTTGTTGAAAAAACCGGGGCGACAAAATCAGGTGAGAAACGTTCTATAACCGTAAAATATCAAACTGAAGACGGTAAGGAATTGAAAAAATCTAAAGTATTAAATGGGTACAGTTGGTTTAAATATAATATAGAAAAACCTGAAATATCAGGGTATAAAAATATTGTGGTAAAAGATAATAAATCATTGACAGGTGTATTTGGTGATGAAGATAAAGAAATAGTATTAGTGTATACAAATAATGAGGTTATAACGCCGAACACACCGGAAAAACCACAATCAAAAGATGATACATTGGAAGAAATTAAAGAAAAATTAGCAATTCTTGCAAACAGAGATTTAAAAAAAGAAGCGGGATATGATAAATTAAAACCAGAAATCCAGTCAGCTTGGAAAAAAGCTCGTGCCAAGGCACAACAACTACTAGCTAATGACAGTACAAAAGAAGAATTGGAAAAACAATTAACACAGCTGGGAAATGCTATTAAAGCCATAGAAGAAAATAGTAAGGTCGATACCGAAACACCGACACCTAGTGAAGATGAAAATAATAAACCGCAACCGGAAAATCCAATATCTTCTGACGAAACGAAAGAACAATTAATACAAAAGCTACAAAAATTAGTTTTAAGGGATTTAAGTGAAGACAAAGATTATGTAGCAAACCAAGGCAATCAGCCTACAAATAACGAATGGATAAGGGTAAAAACAGAAGCAGAAAATATTTTACATAATACCAATTCTACAAAAGAAGAATTAGTTAGAGTGGTAACAAACTTAGAAACGGCGATAAATAATGCGTTATTGGGAAGCGAAAAGGTAAAAGCAAAAGCGGAATTGAAAATTATTGACAAACCACAAATAGCATTACCTTATATTGCAAAAGTTAATAAAGCTAAGACAGTAGAAGAGGTAAGACAACTTGTAGCAGAAGCAAAAAAAGCTGTAGAAGATGAAGTTAAAGAAAATAAACCTGTCATTGAAACAATAGAGAATTCGAAAGCTAAGTTGGAAAAATTAGTTGATAAAAAATTGAAGACAGAAACTAAATTTAATGAAGCAAGTAAGGAATTGCAATCTAAGTGGAAACGTGCTCGTGCTATGGCAAGAAAGTTATTAGCCGACAACGATACAACAAAAGAGCAGTTTGATAAACAAATAAAATTATTACAAGAAGCTATTAATGAAATATTAGGAGATTAGAAAGTATAAGTTTTTTCTGAAAAATATAAAATATTAATTAATACAGCATATAATTTGAAAATGTAATAGTCAATATGAAAACCAGCCGATGAGAAGGCTGGTTTTTGTATAAACACAAAATAAAAATTTTAGGGTAAATTTGTTATTTTGTAGTAAACTAAAACTAAAATAGTTTTAGAAATAAATTAAAAGTTTATTGTTAAATAATTTTATAAAATTTAACAACCGAAAATTATTTATTAACAACATTGGAAAATTTTCCTGTTGTTATTTTTCGCAGGCGACATAGATATGTCTTTGACTTATACAATTTTGTATTAAATAATATTTTAAGTATTGTCTAATATGTTATCAAATTTGCATTGTAGATGTAGTAAAAAACTTAATTCTTAACAAAGAATATTAGTTACTAAAAATATAGAAACATTTACAGATAATTTTCGTCAAAACAATCGGTTACAATTTCATTGTAGCTTGTTTAAATAATCTTGTCAACAAAAATATTTTTTTAAAAATTTTTTCAAAATAAAATATATTTTTAAAATAAGGTAAAGAATATTAGAGGAAAATTTTAAAATTCAATTAAAAATTATAATATTGTTACCGTTGGATAAATTATTTTTAATGGTGAATATTGTATATGCAAACTAAACAATTGTTTTATTTAAAATTAAAATTAAACATAAAAAATTTTTATAGAAATAAAAAATAAATAGATTGAATTTTTATAATCATATAACAATAACTATTTAGAAAAAAATCGAAATAGTTATTGACAAGTTTTATGAAAAAGATGTATAATCTATTTAGATAGAGATCGAAATAGATTATATGTTCGAACAGCGGTAAAGAGGTGAGTGCAAATGGGAATAAGTGATACACTAAAGGCGATAGCTGATCCTGTAAGGAGAAATATTTTAGAAATGTTGAAAGAAGAAGAACGATCGGCAGGAGATATTGCTAAGGTGTTTGAATTGAGCGGGGCTACGGTATCATATCATTTATCACAATTAAAAAAAGCCGGATTAATTTCAGAAACAAAACATAAAAATTTTATTTATTACAAATTAAACGCAACGGTTTTTGAAGAAGTCCTTGTATGGATTTATGAATTAGGAGGGAAAAAAGATGAATAAAGTAGATAAAAATTTTTTGTTTATCAGTATAATTATATGTTTATTGCCGATAGCGGTTGGATTATATTTTTATAATATTTTACCCGATAAAATAGTGGTACACTTTGATTATCATGGTGTTCCTGATAAATATATAAACAAAGGATTAGGAGTAATAATGCTACCAATATTTTGTTCTATAATTCAAATAGCTATGGCATTATCTATAGATTTAAGCAAAACAGCTAAAAAAGGAGCATATTTATTAAAAAGTATAATACCGATTATAAGTATAATATTTCAAATTTCGCTGATAATTTATGCTATTAATAATAATTTTGAAGTTGTTAAGTTGGTTATTTTTGTTATAGGTATATTATTTATGATAATTGGCAATTATATGCCGAAGCAAGAGTGGTGGGGTAGTTATAGATTAAATCTTTTCGGATTGGAGAAAAAAGTAAATAAAGATAAAGTAATTAGAAGTTATGCTAAATTAACGATGTTTGGTGGGTTGGTTATTTTTATAAGCGGTTTTTTAAAAACGGAAATATCTATTTGTTTAGTAATTATCTTTGCAGTAGTATCTGTAGTATATCCGTTTTATTTGGCAAAAAAGTTACAAATGAATAATTAAATAAATCTATTAACTTAAGAGATTGAAATTTTTAAATATTGTACAGAATTATTAAGAGAGATGACAAAATTTGATTTTATAAAATTATAATTTTGTGCTGCTCTCTTTTTATCGCATGAAATAAATAATATTATATAATATTTCTGATAAAATTTTCTAGCAATTATAGTGTTATTTGATAGCGAAATTGACTTTCTTATTGCGGTTTATTATAATGAGTTAAGAGTAAGATAAAATATTTTTTAAGATAAGGAGGAGAAAATGTTACAAGCAAGTTTCTACTTATTTGTATTATTTGCAGTTGTATTTTTTTTAATATTGTATAAAGATAGACGTAATTTATTTTTGGGTATATTTTTTATATTGTCAGGTTTAAGTTTTGCCGTTTTTTTATTTAATTTAATATTACAAAACACAGAGAATAAGATAGTATATGGAGTAGGGGTAATACTATTTGTAATAGCTTTATTTATTGTTTTAATATTCCCGTTTGCATTGTTATTTATGTTCGGATATAGTTCAATAATGTTGGTGAGAAGAGAGGGGTTAAAGGTAACTAATCTGCTTGCGATTGGAGTAGGGTTAGTGTTGTTAATTTATATAGTATATTGGCCGAATATTGCAAAATATACATATGAGTACATTTGGTTGAATGGTATATATATTTATGTAGGATTGGTTATTTTGTATTTTATTTGTATTGCGGTATCTTATTTAGTGACGAGTACACTTAATATTATTAATTTGCTTCCGAGGAAACTGGATTATGTTGTGGTCTTGGGTGCAGGGTTAATTGGAGAACGTGTAACGCCGTTACTTGCCGGAAGAATACAAAAGGGAATAAAAATATATCGAAAAAATCCCGGCAGTAAACTTATTATGTCCGGTGGTCGTGGTAGTGATGAAGTGGTATCGGAGGCTTTTGCAATGAAAAATTATGCGTTAGAGCAAGGAGTGCCGGCGGATGATATTATCATGGAAGATAAATCAAGGAATACTGAAGAAAATGTTAAATTTTCTAAAAAATTAATGAGAGATGCGGGACGTTTTGCACTTGTTACTAATTATTATCATGTTTATCGTGCGTTGATACTGGCAAAGGCACAGGGGATACGTTGTATCGGTTATGGAGCATCGACAAAATTATATTTTAGTATAAATGCTTTTGTCAGAGAATTTGTTGGGTATTTATATTTTAAGCGAAAGTTACATATTATGATTTTATCCGTATTGACGTTTTTATTTGTTGTATTAATAGTGATTATACAAGTATATTATTTTTTAAATTATGGGAAATAAAAGAAAAATTTTCAAAAGTACAAAATAAAATTTTCTTTTTGTTAGTTATTGTAATATCGTGTTATTAATACCCGCTTTAAATTTACATGGGAATAAAAAGGTGTTATAATAAGGGTGTGAATATATAACGAAATAAGGAGGTCATATATATGTCAATAAAAATATTAAAACTTGCAAAATCAGCATTAAAAACTCCCGGTATTTTTGCAGGGGGTGTAGCTTTTGGAACAGTCGTATTTAAGTTGTTAGCTAGTAAAGAAGCTAAAAAAGGATATTCTCTTGCACTTTCAAAAATATATAAAGCAAAAGATGAAATAGATAATACTATTTCCAATGTAAAACAGCACACTGATGATGTGGTGGCGGATGCTAAAGATTTATACGAAAAGGAAAAACAGGAAAGTAATCTGTTATCAATAGGAGAAGAGTAGAATGTATTTTAAAATAGTGCATTTGTCAAGTAAACGTGCACGAATAAAGTCTACGATTTGTCTAACTCCGGATGTGAGAGAATATTTTAAAAAACAGGCATTAAAAGTTAAAGAAATAAAAAAAATAGAATTTTATCAAGATGAATTTGCTTTTAATATTTTCTTTGATTCGGATAACATACAATGTATTAGAAAATTTTTTAATAGTATTTGTGTTGAGGATATAAAAAAATGTTATAAATATCCTATTTTAAAAAAAGAAGAAAGTCCGTATACAATAATATCAGATGCGTTATTTTGGAGAGCGGTCTCGAAATTGTTTATTCCTCTACCTATAAGGATAGTAAAAACATGGTGGAAAGCATTGGGATATTTAAAAAATACTGTTAAATTATTATTCAATAAACAGTTAACGATGGAAACATTGGATTCGGCGGCTATTTTTGTTTCATTACTTACCGGACAAAGAAGTACCGCCAGCTCTATAATGTTTATTTTAGAGTTGGGAGAAGCCCTTAATAATTGGTCGGAGAAAAAATCGATTATTGACTTGGAAAAAAGTTTAACTACTAAGGATAAAGATGTATGGATTGTTGACGGAGAAACAAAGAAAAAGGTAAAAAGTTCATCAATAAAAAAAGGCGACGTAATCTTATTTTCTGAAGGAAATGAAATTTTATTCGATGGAACGGTAGTGTTCGGAACGGGTAGTGTTGATGAAAGTTCACTTACAGGAGAATCGTTTCCTATAAATAAAAATTTGAGTGATGAAGTTTATTCAAACACAATTATTGTTCATGGAGAACTTTATGTAAAAGTAGAAAATTCTCAGATTAATGGAAGAATTCATGAACTCATACAACTTATAAAAGAATCTGAAAAAAGGGAAAATACATACCATTATAAATATATAAAATTAGCGGATAGAATAGTTAAATATAACTTTATTGCTATGGGGCTTACGTACCTTTTAACTAAGTCTTTCAGTAAAGCTATATCTTTCTTGCTAGTAGATTATTCTTGTGCTTTAAAACTATCTACACCGGTAGCTTATTTAACTGCGATTAAAAATTTAATTGATAAAAATATTGTTGTCAAAAATTCTGTAACTCTGGATAAATATGCAGAAATAGATACTTTTGTTTTTGATAAAACCGGAACGATAACGGTATCACAACCATATATTAAAGAGGTGATTCCTTTTTATGAATATAATTACGAGGAAGTTAT